>NZ_CP172842.1:0-1334471 GCF_051201245.1 Candidatus Pelagibacter bacterium nBUS_30
CACAAAACTACAATCATAGATTTTATTTTTTTTTATTTATAATTAATAAGTTGTTGCAAATTTTTTATATTAGTTCTAACTAAGTTTTTCTCTTAATAATATGAATAATTCTACAAATATAAAAAATATAAATAGTTCAAAGATAGAAATTTTTGATTGGAAGTTAGTCCAAGCTGAAATGAAAAATAAGTTGGGAGAAGATATTTTTGAAAGTTGGCTTAAAAAAATTTCGTTTGTAGATGAATTTAATAATTATATATTATTGTCTGTACCAACAAGATTTATTAGAGACTGGATAACTTCAAGATATTTAGATCAGATTTTACAAATTATTAAAGTTTACAAAAAAAATATAATTAGAATTGAATTTAATATAGTTGATCAGGGTGTGATGTTAGAACAGAAGACCACCAATAAACCCTTAGATAGAAGTGAAAATATCTCATTTATAAAAGATTCTTATCTACAGTACAACCGAATAGATCCAAATAAAAGATTTGATAATTTTATAACAGGCTCAAGTAATAAACTTGCATATGAGGCATCTTTAAAAATATCAGAAAACATATCTCATTATAATCCACTTTATATTTATGGTGGAGTTGGAATGGGTAAAACACACCTTCTAAATTCTATTGGTCTTGAACTAAAAAAAAATAACAAAGTGATGTTTATATCAGCTGAACGTTTTATGTATCAGTTTGTAAAATCAATCAAATCGAATGATATGGTTAAGTTTAAGGAATACTTTAGGAATACAGATATTTTATTGATAGATGATATTCAATTTATTAGTGGCAAAGAAGCTATGCAAGAAGAGTTTTTTCATACCTTTAATGCATTATTGGATAAAGGTTCTCAAATAGTTATATCAGCTGATAGAGCACCAAATAAATTATCAAGAATTCAAGAAAGAATTAAATCTAGGTTTTCAGGTGGTCTGGTTGTTGATATTCAAAAACCAGACTATGAGCTTAGAAAGAAAATTGTCGAAAATAAAACTCAAGAATTAAATAATCTTTATGTGAATCAAATTCAGGTTTCTAAAGAAATTGAAGATTTTATAAGCAATGAAATTACTGCAAGTGTAAGAGAACTCGTTGGTGCTATAAATAGAATAGTTTCTTTTTCAAGAATTTATAACAAAGTACCAAATTTAACTGAGACAAAAGCTATCTTAAAAGACTTATTAAATTTATCAGAAAACAAAGTAACGATAGATTTAATACAAACTGTAGTTTGTAAATTTTTTAAAATTAGTAAAAATGAAATGTTGTCATCTAGACGATCTAGATATCTTGTTAGACCAAGACAAACAGCTATTTATCTTACTAAAATTTTAACATCTAAGTCTTTACCTGAAATAGGGAGAGAATTTTCTAATAGAGATCATACGACAATTATCCACTCGGTAAAAACTATTGAAAAAATTAAAGAAAAAGACCCTGAAACGGTTCAAAATATTGACAAGTTAAAAAACCAGATATTATATAATAACAAAGAAAATGAAATTTAACGTTAATCAGCAAGATTTGCAGCAAGCTTTAAATTATTGTCAGGGTGTAATTGAAAAACGTAGCACTCTTCCAATTTTGTCTAATATCTTACTGGATGTAAGTAATTCAAATTTGACGATAACAGCTACAGATTTAGATTTGATATTTATTCATCAATTAAATAATGTGGAGATACTAGAAGAAGGTAGAACAACAACAACATCTTCAATCATGTATGATATTATAAGAAAATTTTCTTCAGGTAAAAAAATAAATCTTTCTTTAACGGACATTAGTAAATTACAGGTTGAGTCTGAAAAATCTATCTTTAATCTAAATTGTATTAGTGCAACAGAGTTTCCATTAACAGATGAAAATTTCAATCAAAATGAGTTTGTTATGAAATCAAAACAACTTTTAAAATTATTAAATAAATGTAAATTTTCTGTTTCAAATGATGAAACAAGACATTATCTAAGTGGAATTTATTTACATCAAACTGAAGTAGAGGATAAAAATTATTTAACAGCTGTTGCAACTGATAGCCACAGAATGTCAATTTCAAAAATTAGACTAGATCAGAAAATTGATTTTGAACCAATTATATTACCCAAAAAAACTATTTTTCAGTTATGCTCTTTATTGGATAGTTATGATGGAGATGTAAAAATCTCTAATATAAAATCTAAAATCAAGTTTGAATTAAATAATAGTGTATTGATTTCAAAACTTATTGATGGAAAATTTCCAAATTACATACAGGTAATACCTAAAAATAATCAAAAAAAATTAGAGATAGATTTAAAACTATTTTTAAACTCTGTTGATAGAGTTGCTTCAGTATCGCTAGATAAAAAAGATGGAGTAAAATTTAACTTATCAAAAGATACTTTGGATCTTTCTGTAAATAATACTAACAGTGGTGATGGTAAAGAGACATTGAATGTAAAATTTGATCATGATTTAGAAATAAGTTTTAATTCAAGATATTTAATTGATGTTGCGTCCCAATTAGATGGAGAAAAAGTTGAGATATTTTTTAATGATACAGGTTCACCAGCTTTAATAAAAGACCCAGGAGATTTTGATAGTATATTTGTTGTTATGCCAATGAAAGGCTAGTCTAAAAAGTTAAGTTCAGAATAAATATTATTCTCTAAAATTTTTAAAAACTCTTGTTTTGAATATCCAGCAACAATTGGTTCTAAAATTGAAATAGTAATAGTTTTGTGACTATGTTTTAGTCCTATTTTGGGCCAAACATATCCAGAGTTGATAGCGACTGGTTGACAGTTTATTTTTAATTCTTCATAAATTCTTGAAGCACCTTTTTTAAATGGCGGTCTTTCATTTGGTAAAACCCTCGTTCCTTGAGGAAAGATTATAAGGGGTCGCTTTGATTTATTTATAACCTCTGAAATATCGTCAAAGAAACTTAAATTATCTTTAGTAACTTTATTTCTCTTTATTGAAATAGATCCAATTTTTTTTAAGTACCATCCAAAGATAGGTATCATAAGTAATTCTTTTTTGAGAATAAATACAGGTGAGTTAAAAATTGTTTGTAGAAAAAACGTTTCAAACATTGATTGATGTGATGCGGCTATAAAAAATTTTTCATTATTAATGATATTTTTTTTTCCTTTGATTACGATTTTTGTTGATAAAAAAAACTTAAGACAAAAGCTAGTCCAATAGCCCATTAACTTTCCACCAATAAGAATAACCTTTTGAGGTAAAAAAAATGCAGGCAAAAAAATTAATGAAATAATTATTATTCCAGAAAAAAAGAAAATTGAAAATATTGAGTTTCTAATCATTGTTATCAAAAGCTACATTAAATCTTTATGCTTTTGTCTTTTTCTTATAATCTTTATTTTTGAACCTTTGATTAATAATTCTAAAGGTTTAGGTCTAACATTATAATTTGAACTCAATGACATTCCGTATGCACCAACATCGCAAATAGCAACTAGATCTTTTTCTTTAAGTTCTTGGAAGTTTTTTAACGTTGTAAATTTATCAGTACTTTCACAAATTGGACCAACAAACTCATAAATTTTTTTAGATTTTTTGTTAGTTTTTATTGAAGGTAGCATTTTATGGGTTGTACCATATAAAGCAGGTCTTAATAAATCATTCATTGCAGCATCAAGAATTATAAAATTTTTTCTTTCACTTTTTTTTATATATATAATTTTTGAAATAAGAGTTCCTGTGTTACCCACAATTGACCTGCCAGGTTCAAATATTATTTTTGATTTGTGGTTTTTTAAAAATTTTTTAATAGCAAGATTATATTTTGTGTAATCAAGTTTTTTATCATTATCATTATAGGAAATACCCATACCCCCACCTAAATCAATAAATTCGAACTGATAATCTATTTTTTTAATAATTCTATCAATTACTTTGAGCATTTTTTCATAGGGTTTGTGATCTAAAATTTGACTTCCTATATGAACACTTAGACATTTAAGCTCTAAATAATTTGAATTTTTGCAATAATTGATAAGCTCAAAAAATATTTTTTCATTAACACCAAATTTATTTTCTTTTTTTCCAGTTGAAATTTGACTTAAAGTTTTTGCGTCTGTATTAGGGTTTAATCTAATACCAATTTGTACTTTTTTCTTTTTTAATTTTGCAATTCTATGAATTTCTATAATTTCACTTTTAGACTCAGCGTTTATTAATAATATTTTTTTATCAATTGCATAACTAATTTCATTTGAAGTTTTTCCAACTCCAGAAAAAACAATTTTTTTTGGATTTATACCTGCTTTTAGTGCCATCATTAATTCACCCATTGATACTACGTCTGCTCCAAGGCCAAATTTTTTTATTTCTCTAATTAAACCTACATTAGTGTTAGATTTAACAGCAAAACATATTAAAGGATTAAAAGATCTAAAATTTTTTTTAAAATTATTAATATTATTATTTAGCTTTTTAAAGGAGTAGCAATAAGTTGGTGTACCATATTTGATTGCAATATTTTGTACACTAACTCTCTCAATTGTAAGTTTTTTATTAATATATTTCATTAAGCCTTATTTATAAGGGTACTTTGTATTCTAGCTTTTTGATCTGGATTTTTATATTCAGGGTCTCCTTTTTTACCACAGGAAATCATAATGCAGCATAATATTAATGTTAAAAAAATTTTTTTTATCATTTTTGTTTTTTATATTTAATTATCATTTTTTTAATATTATCAAAAGATGTTCCACCATATGATCTTTTAGAATTTATAGAATTCCTCAAATCAAACACTTTTAGAACATCATTTGTCAATTTTGGCACAATTTTCTTTAATTCTTCTAGGGTAAATTCGTTAAGATTTTTATTTTTCTTCTCTGCCAAATTAACAATAGCAGCAGTTTTTTGATAAGCTTGTCTAAAAGACATTGAGTGATTTTTTACAAGATGATCAGCTAGGTCTGTTGCCGTAATAAATCCAGAATTTGCAAGTTTTAACATTTGTTTTTTATTAGGCTTAGAATTTTTGAGAATTTCATCAAATATTTTAAGACAATTGACAAGAGTATCATTTGATTTAAAAATAATTTCTTTATCATCTTGAAGATCTTTAAAATATGAAAGTGGCAACCCTTTCAAAATTGTAAGCATAGAAAATAAATTTCCATAGGCGCCTCCGGTCTTTCCTCGCAAGTATTCTAAAAGATCGGGGTTTTTCTTTTGGGGCATTATGGATGAGCCAGTAACCACCTTATCAGATAAATTTATTAGATTAAAACCATCGGAGCTCCAAATAATAAGTTCCTCAGCAATTCTTGAAATATGCATAGAACATACAGATACACTATATAAAAAATCTAAAACAAAATCTCTATCTGAAACAGTATCAATTGAATTATTAGTAGCTCTTTTAAAACCAAGCTTTTTAGTTGTATAATTTCTATCAATATTAAAAGACGTTCCAGTTAAAGCAGCAACACCTAAAGGATTTTCATCTAAACTATCTAAATTATTAATAAATCTTTTTTTATCTCTATTAAACATTTCAACATAAGCCATTAAATAATGAGCAAAAGAAACTGCTTGAGCATTTTTAAGATGTGTGAAGCCAGGCATAATAGTGTCTACATTTTTTTCAGCTAGTTTTAACGTGCTGTTAATAATTTTATCTATTAAAACATTAATCTCTTTTGTTGAAAATCTTATCCAAATTTTAAGATCTGTAATTACTTGATCATTTCTTGATCTTGCAATGTGAACATATCCTGCTTCTTCACCAATTATTTGAAATAGTCTTTTTTCAATATTCATATGAATATCTTCATATTTTTTATTAAATTCAAATTTTTTATTTGATATTTCTTTTTCTATTTTGTTTAGACCATAGATAATTTTATTTTTAATTTTAAAAGAAATTATTTTTTGTTTAAATAACATTTCCACATGAGCAATAGATCCTTGGATATCTTCTTTGTAAAGTCGCTTATCAATGTCTATTGAATTACCAACTTTTTGAAATAAAGAAGAGGCACTCTTTTTAATACGAGTGTTCCATATTGCTTGGTTGTTTTTATTTTTTACCATGATATTTAATTATACCTATTTACCATGAGATTTTTAATATTATTTACTTTTTTGGTTACAAATGTCTTTGCTAATGATGTATCTGAGATAAAAAATATAGTTATTCATAAAGACGTAAAAACTCATAATAATGTTATTTTTTTAGATAAAAAAGATCACGAAATTAACATTTCAAATTTTGATGGAAATTTAATTATATTAAATTTTTGGGCAACCTGGTGTGAGCCATGTAAAGAAGAGATGCCATCATTAGATAGATTACAAGTTAATTCAGAGTTAGTTAATTTAAAAGTTTTTCCAATAAATATTGGAAAAGAAAATAAAATAAAAGTTAATAAGTTTTTTGAGGATTTTAATATAAAAAATTTTGAACCATATTTTGATCCACCAATAACACTTGCTAAAAAATTTTCATTACGTGGAGTTCCAACATCAATTTTAATTAATAAAAACGGTGAAGAATTTGCGAGAATAATTGGTTCAATTGATTTCGATGATAAAAAATTTATTAGTTGGCTTAAGACGTATAATTAATTTTTAAAAAAATATGCAAAGCTGACAAGAACTAGTATAGCTATAAATTGAAGCAGAACTCTCATTTGCATTAATTTATTTGAATATTTTTTGCTAGTTTCTCCACCTTTAAAAAGAGTTCCTATTCCTAGAATTAGTACTACGGCAACCAATATCAAAAGTACTATTGATAATATTTTAACTAATATTCCTGAAATCATTTAATTATTGTAGAGTGTTTTTAAAAATAAAAAACATAATTAGTTAACTATGACATTTTGCCTAGACTCAATAATAATTAGACCAGAAAATGGACTCGAGATAAAAAATGCAGTGATTTTACTCCATGGATATGGAGGAGATGGAAAAGATATTAGTATGCTGTCTTTAAACTGGAAGAGACATATGCCCAATACTGTTTTTATATGTCCAAATGGGCACGAGAAATGTGTTGTAAATCCTACAGGTTATCAATGGTTTGATTTAACTAAGGAGGATCCTAGTTACATATTAGATCAATCAATTATAGCTGAAAATAAGATTAAAAATTTTATTGAAGAAATTAAAAAAGAATTTAATTTAACACATAATCAAATTTGCTTATCTGGATTTAGTCAGGGATGCATGATGTCATTAAACGTTGGTCTCACTTCTAGAGAAAAATTTTTATGTATAGTTGGTTTTTCGGGAAAAATTATTAATCAGGATAATTTAAAAGAAAGAATAAATAATTCGACAGACACATTATTAATACATGGTGATGTTGATCAGGTTGTGCCTTCAATACATTTATTAGAGGCAAAAGATTTTTTAATTAGAAATAGTGTTGAGGTTGAGACACTACTAATTAAAGATTGTGATCATCATATTCCTCTGAAAGCTTCAAGTACAGCACTTAATTATATTTTAAAAAAAATATAATCTTTCTTATTATTGAAAAAATTCTTTAACTGAGTTAACATTAGATCATGAATGATTTTTTTGAGCAAAATGTATCATTACAAAAGTGTCCAGCATTAGTTCTTAATGCTGATTATAGACCACTAAGCTATTATCCTTTATCTTTATGGTCTTGGCAAGATACTGTAAAGTCAGTTTTTCTTGATAGAGTTATTATTGTTAGTAATTATGACAGGACAATAAGAAGCCCTTCATTTAGTATGCAATTACCTAGTGTTATTGCTTTAAAAGATTATATTGTGCCACAAACAAAGCCAAGCTTTACAAGGTTTAATGTTTTTTTAAGAGATAAGTTTTCTTGTCAATATTGTGGAAGTAATGAAGAACTTACTTTTGACCATCTTCTGCCGAGATCTAAGGGTGGTGAAACCAATTGGGACAACGTTGTTACAGCTTGTTCATCATGCAATGTTAAGAAGGGTGGAAAATTACTAAAATACTCAGATATGCAATTAAATCAAAGCCCTTATCGACCATCAACGGAAGATTTACACAAAAATGGTAAAAACTTTCCTCCTAACTTTTTACATAAAAGTTGGATGGATTATCTATATTGGGATGTGGAACTAGAGTCCTAAATCTTTTCAGAAATATTTATTGCGATTTTTGATCCTGTTTTAATAACTTTATCTAGTATTGAATAAATACCTTTCTTAGTTGCCCCTTTTTCATAGGCTATATCTTTGTGATTTATTTCATCTTCTCTAAATTTTACTATTTTTTTCTTAAGGTTTTTTTCATCATTACCTAGTTGTTTAATTTGATTTAAATAATGTTTATCTATTACCTCTTCAACAGAAGCTGTACAAAGCATTGCTGCTTTTTTTCCTAATATTGTCGAACCAAAACCTAACCCTACACCCATTAAATCCCAAAGAGGCAATAGTTTAGTTGGGTTAATATTTCTTTTTTTAATTTCATTTTCAAAATAATCGCAATGTTCTTTTTCATGTTTCTTCATTTCTTCAATTGTCTTTTTTAAATCATCATCTTTTATAAAAGTATTAAGAGCTAGTAATTGGCCTTCATATATTTTTATAGCTCCACGTTCACCAGCGTGATCCACTCTTATAAACTCTTCTATTTTTTTCTTATTAATTTTTGTCATACGAAAAATATATTTTAGTAAAAACTATTGTTATTAATAAAGATATAATTATATTTAGCGTTGTAAGTGAAAAACCTAAAATTTTAAATGTTACATCTTTGCAGCTGACTATTTTTTGCTGTAATTGCTGTAATATTTCTTCTTTAGATAAGATTTTTGAACTATTTTTAAGATCACAGACAAGAGACTCTTTAATAAAACCTTGCTCAATTCCCAAATGATATAAAGATATTAGCGTGCTAGTCAAAAAAACAAAGACCAACAAAAGTATTAAATACCTTTCTAAATGATTAAACTTGTAGTTAATTGTAATTATAATTAAAGCTATAATATAAGGTATTCTCTCAATCAAACATAGATTACATGGTTGATGACCTAAAATATATTCAATGAAGTAGGCAGAAATTAATGCAAATAAACTTATTAAAAACGTAAGTATAAGAATTTTTTTTTTATTTTGATTAAGCATTAAATTTTAAAATTATAAGCATGATAAAAAATATCAAAATTATCAATAAACCTAAAAAGGTAAACCATTTTGAACCATATTTTTCCATAAATTCAGAAAACAAATCACCAAATTTATAAGATAGATATGAGATAAGGAAAAATCTTAGACTTCTTGAGATCAAACTCACTATCATAAAGACTAATATGTTAAAACCAATCAATCCACTTGCGATAGTGAATGCTTTATATGGTAGAGGAGTAAAGCCAGCTAAAAAAAGAATACTCAGCCAAGCAAGAAAACCTTCACCTTGAGACAAATTATTTTTTATGCTGACTACCTTTTTTTCATACCCATAAAATTCAATTATATTCATTGCCGTATCTAAAAAAATAGCACCAAGCATGTAGCCAAAAATACCTCCCAAGACTGAAAATATTGAAGCTATTAAAAAGATTTTTAAGTAATTTTTCTTTTTAGCTATAACCATAGGGATAATCATGACATCAGGTGGTATAGGAAAAAAAGAACTTTCTACAAATGATACAACGCCCAAGAAAAAATTTGAACTTTTATGGGCAGCTAAGTTTAAACATTTTTTGTAAAGAGTTTTAAACATTTTTTGGTTTTATTATAATTTGAGTTCTTATACTATTTAAAATATTAATTAATTAATAATAAAAGGGCGAATGGCGGAACTGGTAGACGCGCACGACTCAAAATCGTGTTTCGCAAGAAGTGAGAGTTCGATTCTCTCTTCGCCCACCAAATGATTATGAATTTAGATAATTTTAATAGTTTAGTTGAATTATTTTTTTATCAAGTAGATAAACAAAATAAAGAAAGTATTTTTTTACAGTGGTTAAACCCAAATAATAAAAAAACATATACATGGGAAGAGACTCAAAAAAATATTTTTAAATTATCCAAAGTGATAAAACAAAATATAAAAGAGGGTGATAGATGTCTATTAGTATCTGAGAATAGACCTGAGTGGTTTATTTCTGATTTAGCAATCATGTTGTCTGGTGGAATTACAGTCCCAGCATATACAACTTATACAGAAGAGGATTACAAGTACTTAATTGAAGATTGTGAGCCAAGTTTAGTAATAGTTTCAAACAATGAAATGCTAAGGAAATTAAGCAACACTATTAATAAAAAAGATTATATTAAAAAAGTTATTACATTAGATGAAATCGATAAAGTCATTAATAATTTAGATTTAACTAATAAAGAACAATATATAGATTTTGGTGCAATATTAAAAAATAATTTATTAGAAGAAGATAAAATTAAAAATAATAAATTAAAAAGAACTTCGCCTGCTTGTATAATTTATACTTCAGGAACTGGAGGAAACCCAAAAGGTGTAATCTTAAGTCATGGTGGTATTTTAAACAACCTTGTAGGAGCTTGTGAAATTATGAAGCCATTATTTAATTCAAGACCAGTGTTTTTAACTTGGCTCCCTCTTTCACATTCTTATGAACACTGCGTACAATTTGCTCAGATTGCTGTAGGAGCAAAGGTTTTTTATGCTGAAAGAATAGAAAAACTTTTAGAAAATATGTCTGAGTCAAAACCTACAATTATGACGGCTGTTCCAAGATTTTATCAAAATCTCTATAACAAAATTAATAATAATTTAAAAAAACAAACAGGTTTTAAAGAAAAGTTAATTAATGCAACTCTTCGACTTGGTAATAAAAAATTATTAAATCAAAAAATGACTTTTTATGAAAGGTTAGTAGATTTAACAGTTGAAATATTAGTTAGAAGAAAAATAAAAAAGCAGTTTGGTGGAAACTTAAAAGCCTTTGTTTCTGGTGGAGGTGCTCTGGACAGAGAGATAGGAGAATTTTTGAATTCTGTAGGGCTACCCACACTTCAAGGTTATGGTTTAACAGAAACATCACCAGTAGTAAGTTGTAATCCTATACACAAGATTAAAGTCGAAACTGTTGGTCCTCCTTTTAAAGGAAACGAAGTTAAAATAGCTGATGATGGAGAAATTTTAGTTAAGGGTGAAAATGTAATGTTGGGATATTGGAATAAAAAAGAAGAAACCGACAAAGTAATTATTGATGGGTGGCTTTATACGGGTGACATAGGAGAAATTGACCAAGAAGATGGTTATTTAAAAATTACAGATAGAAAAAAAGATATTATTGTAAATGCAGGAGGAGATAATATTTCTCCAGCTAAAATTGAAAATTTGATTACAAATGAAACAGAAATTGATCAATGTATGGTTTATGGAGATAAAAAAAATTATTTAGTTGCTTTAATAGTCCCCAGCAAAGACTTTGCAAAAGAAAAAGATAAAATAAAAATTGTAATTGAAAAAATAAATAAAAAATTAACTTTATTAGAAAAAATTAAAAAAATTCAATTGATAGATGAAAATTTTTCTATTGAAAACGGTTTAATGACACCAACAATGAAAGTAAAAAGAAAAAAAGTTACAGAAAAATATAAAGATCAATTAGAAAAACTCTATTAAAGCATAATTTATAAACCGTATATTATCCGCATAAACATTAACTAAATTAATTAAATAAATTTTAAAAAAAATTAAAAATAAAAATTATTTTTTTTTAAATTTAAGTTTTAATTAAAGAATTGACATAACTTATATAAAAAAATAAAAATATAGTAATAGCGAATCAAATTGATTCGTTTAACTTAAACAGGGAGCTAAAGATGCCTAAGAAAAGAAAAAAAGCTGCTAAAAAAACTAAAAGAAAAGCAGCAAAGAAGAAAACTAAGAAAAAAGCAAAAAAGGCTAAAAAAGCTAAGAAAAGAAAAAGATAGTAATTATCTAATCTTTATTAAAAACGCTTCTCATTACAATTTGTGTGAGAGGCGTTTTTTTTATTCTTCAATATTTTCGTCGTTTTCAGGAATGGGCTCTTCTACAGGTAATTCCGTAGAAGTACTTTTTGGAGCTTGTGTTGTAGGCGCCGCTTGACCACCTAAGTTTCTTTTTAAAGCTTTATCCAGTTTTTTCTGCGTATCCTCTAACGATACATTGAGAACAATTTGAAATTCAGATAAAATTCTCTCATAGGCTTTTTCAAACAGTTGTCTCTCACTGTAAGATTGATCAACCATTAGATCATCACCTTTATTTAAATCTCTTACAACTTCTGCTAATTCATAAATTTTACCAGATGAAATTTTAGCTTCATATTCTTGAGCTCTTCTACTCCACATAGATCTTTTAATTTTTGGCTTACTTTTTAAAATTGATATACATTTATTAACTTGGTTAATAGTTGCTAAAGGCCTTAGGTGTGATTGTTTATTGACTGGGACCATGCCATTAGCTTTATCTTTTTCAAATTTTATTACATAGGTCTCAACATCTATTCCACCTATATTTATTTTTTTGAATTCTGTAATTTGACCAACACCATGTTTAGGATAAACAATATGATCTTTAATTTTGTACTCTCTTTTTTCAGATTCCTGTTTTTTTACTTTTTTGATCTCAGGTTTTACTTCATTGTTTTTAGAAATTCTTAAGTTATCAACTTTTGTTTGTTCTTTTGACTCAGTTATTTTAGTATTTTTTTTTAATTTCGAAGGTAATTTTTTAGTAATAACTTTACTTTTTTTTGTAACTACTTTTCTTTTAGTTTTTTTAACTTTAGTTTTAGCTTTTACGACTTTTTTAGTTTTAGTAACTTTTTTTTTCACTTTGTTTTTGTCTTTACCTTTAAAGATTTTCTTTAAAATATTTTTCGTACTTATTTTGCTCATTTTTAAATTTTTCATGATCCTCTAGAGGATTTTTTTTTCACTTATGTTTGGCCAGATCTCTGAAAACTTTGTGTTAATTTCTAACCATTTTTCACTACCAGGCTCAGTATCTGCCGTAATGGCATCAATAGGACATTCTGGCTCGCAAACGCCACAATCTATACACTCATCCGGTTTAATTACAAGCATATTTTTACCTTCATAAAAACAATCGACTGGACAGACATCAACACAGTCGGTTAGTTTACACTTTATACATTTATCATTAACAATATAAGTCATTACAAATTTTTAGTTTTAACTTTGGTTTTAATATCGCCCATAGTTTTGTTGTCAATATACAGCAAGCCCGCAAGTCGTCTCATTAAATTTGTTTCATAAATATCCGCTTCATTATTTGAATAAATAATTGACCACAAAGACTCAATTATTTTGATTTTATCATTTTCAGGCAAGTTTTTAACTTCTCTTGTAAAATCTAAAATTTGGTTTGAGTTTTGTTCAATAATTTTTGCCTCATTAATTATTTTAGTTAAATTCTCTAATGAAGAGCCAAGTTCTAAAAGTGTCTTTTTAATAATTTTCTCTTCTTTCTCACTATAATTTTCATCTATTTTAGCAGTATGAATTAATAATGCACAAATTTTAATTAAAAAATTATCTTCAGTTTTTTTATTATCTTTTTTTAAAAACATTTAAAGTTATTTAAAGTTTAAATTTTTTAATATTCCAAATGGATTCTCATTTGCAGTTTTTTTTGTGAATATTTTTTTAAATTTTTTCACGGGATTGTACTTAAAGAAGGTTTCTTCATCTTTATTAAATACTTTATAACCCATTCTTTGTAAAAGTTTTTTGAAATTATCTTTACTACAACCTAGAAGATTTAACATTTCTGGTATCATTTTTATCTCTTTTTTTTCATTTGAACCTGAAGAATTTATAATTAACATAAATAATCTTTCAAGAATATCTATTCTAACAAATAAATTTTCAAATTTTTCAAAACCACAAAGCAACATAAAACTTTTATTTTTAGAATCTTTGTCTTCTAAAAAATTTAAACCAAAGGTAGGTGGTTTTAAATTATAATATTTTTGATGAAAATTTTTCCACAGTAGTGTTCTTAATGCTACAGCTTCTGGTTTAATTAATTGATATAAAAAAACATGGTACCTTCCAAATTTTACACCAAGTTCTCTCAAAATTTTTCTTTCATTCTGCTCAAGTGTTTTTAGATATTCTGTGACTTGTTCTCTTTTTAAAACACCATTATTTTCATATAGTTGATATGCTAAAGCTTTTACTGATGAATTATTCTCTTTTAGGTTTTTCAAATCAACTAGGCTTTTAAGAATAGTATTAATTTTATTTTGTATCCATTTATCAATATACTCACTTAACTTTTGTTTTTGAGTTTTTTCAACAGTTTCGTCGATAATAAGCTCAAAGTTAGGATTCAGATAGTCATTACCACTTATTAACTTAGCTATTGGAAAATCATTCCAGTAAATTTTAAAGTCATCATTTAATTTAATCAAACCTGTATCAATAATTGTTTGAATTCTTTTCTCAAGCTCAGGGCCTATTGATTGTCTTGCAGCCTTTTTTAATGATTTAATATCTGTCTCTAGTGCACCTTTTTTTAAATCTAGCTCTAATTTAAGACCATTTATTTTCCCAATAAAATGGTTGTCAATCATAACATTATTATTTTCTAAAATTTCTGTTTTAAATTCCATGTCTTGTTTTAAGCCTCTGGCAAGAACGCTTGCCCTTTTATCAATAAATGTTTTGGTAAGTTCTTCATGAAGTCTGTCTGAAAGTCTATCTTCTAAATGTTTTGTTTTTTCAATCCAATAATCTTGATTTTCTGTCCAATTATTTTTATTCGAAACATATGACCAAGTTCTAACATTTGCAATTCTATTTGATAAAGAATCAACATTTCCCTCCAATTTATCAAGCTTTATAAGCTGTAATCTCATAAAATCATCTGTGATTTGGTGTTTTCCGCTACTGAGGTATTTGAAAACATTTCCTATGACTTCATAATGATTTCCATATGTTTTTTTGACAAAATCAGGAATTTGACAACATTCCCACAAAAGACTGAGTAATTTTTTATCAAAATTTAAATTTAATAGGTTTTTATCTTTTAGAAAATATTTAAGAGCTTTTTCATCTTCACATTCATGAATTTTACGTAACCATCCCATCTGTGGTTTTTCTTCTAAAGATTTTATCAAACTAAAGGTATTATTAAAATTTAAGTTTGAATTTCTCCAAAATAAAGTCCTTATATCTTCAAATTTATGGTTTTCTAATAGCTCTACATCTTCAGCTGCAATTTCTTTACAATCACCAGTAACACCAAAACTACCATCATTTAAATATCTTCCAGCTCTACCAGCAATTTGACCTATTTCAGATAAATTTAGTTTTCTTAATTTTTTTCCATCGAACTTTTTAAGATTAGAAAAATAAACATAATCTAAGTCCATATTAATGCCCATTCCTACGGCATCCGTTGCTACTAAAAAGTCAACATCACCAGATTGGTAAAGTTCTACTTGAGCATTTCTAGTTTTTGGACTTAAAGATCCCATGACAATTGCTGCTCCACCTTTTTGTCTTCTAATTAATTCAGCTATTGCATAAACTTCTTCAGCTGAAAAAGCTATAATTGCTGTTTTTCTATTTATTCTTGAAATTTTTTTATGTCCTGCATATGTTAATTTTGATAATCTTTCTCTATTTATAAATTCTATATCACCATCTAATTTAGAAATTATATTTTTGATAGTATTAGAACCCATAAGCATTGTAAGTTTTTCACCTCTCATGTTTAAAAGTCTATCTGTAAAGATATGACCTCTTTCGTGATCAGCACACATTTGAACTTCATCAACACCAACAAAATCTAAATGTTTATCAATTGGCATGGACTCCACTGTGCATAGGAAATATTTAGCATTGGTTGGAATAATTTTTTCCTCACCAGTTATTAAAGCAACTTTATCTACACTGACTTTTTTTATGACTTTGTCATAAACTTCTCTGGCTAATAATCTTAAAGGAAAACCAATCATGCCTGACTCAAATGAAAGCATAGTTTCGATAGCCAGATGTGTTTTGCCAGTATTAGTGGGTCCGAGAACAGCAGTAATTTTGTGTTTAGTCATTTCTACCTTTGGTGTACTTTTTTTTATACCTACCAGATATTGTTGGTGTTAAAGAACAAAGATAGACTAAAACATGACCGAATCGGAGGATAAAAAGTTCTCATTTTGCTACAAACTATACTTAGATTAGCATAATTAAGATTAATTCTATAATAGTAATTTAAAAAAAAAGAATGCTAAAAAATTTAGTTAAAGATTTAAAACCATCCTCTACTTTACTGATCAATGAAACCTCAAGAAAATTAGAGGAACAAGGAAAAAATATATATAAATTTGGCTTTGGACAGTCACCATTTAAAGTTCCAGAGGATGTTGTTGAAGAACTTAAAAATAACGCACATCAAAATAAATACCTACCAATGCAAGGTCTTTTGGAATTAAGGAAGGCAGTAGCAAAATACACATCAAAAAGAAAAAATCATGATTATAAATCTGAAAATGTAATTATTGGACCTGGTTCAAAAGAATTAATGTTTTTATTACATGTTATATTTGACGGAGAAATTATTTTACCTGCTCCTAGTTGGGTTTCATATGCTCCACAAGCAATACTGGGCAGAAATAAAACACAAATTTTACAAACAAAAAGAGAGAATAATTGGTTTCCAACCGCTTCGGAAATTGAGGAGATTATTTTAAAGGATAAAAATAAAAATTATTTATTATTCTTAAATTCACCAAATAATCCATCAGGTCAAATTTGTGAAAATTTAGAGGAAATTGCTGATATTGCTAAAAAGTATAATCTTATTATTTTGTCTGATGAAATATACTCAGAATTAAGTTTTAAAGATAATTATCAATCTATTTCTAATTTTTGCCCGGATAAAACAATTGTTAGTACTGGATTAAGCAAATGGTGTGGAGCTGGAGGATGGAGATTAGGTTATTTTTTAGTACCAGACTCATTAATACAAATTAGAGATATGATTAATGTCTTAGCTAGCGAAACTTTTTCTGCTGTTAGTGCACCTATTCAATATGCAGCGATAACAGCTTATAACAATGATCATTCAAACTATATTAATATATCCAGAAAAATTTTAAGTGCAGTTGGTAACTATGTTTATGAAAATCTAAAATCTAATAAAATTTTGATCAATGAGCCTCAAGGAGGCTTTTATTTAATGCCTGAGTTTTTAAATAAAAAATTTAATACTTCATCAGAAATGTGTGGTAGCATATTGAATGGTACAGGTGTAGCCTTGTTACCTGGATCTGATTTTGGTTTTGATCAAAACAAAATGTTGGCAAGATTGAGCTTTACTGATTTTGATGGTCAAAAATTTATGAATAAAATTGATGTAAATCAAAAAATTGATAATGATCTTATAAATGAATTTGCACCTAAAATTATTGGAGGTGTTGATAAGTTAAAAAAATGGTCTGAATCAATATAAAATCTTACTATACACATCTAAACATTTTCTGTTAAAATTAACTTATAAAAATAACGATATAGAGGGAGAAATAATGAAAAAAATAATTACATCTCTATCAAGTGCTTTACTGATATTGGTTGCATCTTTGTCTTTAACTGGTGTAGCAAAATCAGCTGAGTTCTTCACGATAGGAACTGGTGGACCTACTGGAGTTTATTTCCAAACAGGTAATGCTATTTGTAAAATGTTACACAAATCAGCAATAAGTGCTGAACACGGAAGAAAAAAAGGTACAGCTAAGGCATATAGATGTACTGCACCATCAACTGGAGGATCAAATTATAATATTGGTCAAATAGCAGCTGGTGAATTTCAATTTGGTGTAGCTCAGTCTGATTGGCAATATCATGCTGTAAATGGATCTAGCAAATGGGAAGGAAAACAGTACAGTGATTTAAGAGCTGTTTTCTCAGTTCATAATGAGCCTTTTCAAATTTGGGCTAGAAAAAAAGCAAAGATTAAAGATTTTGCTGGATTAAAAGGAAAAGTTGTTAACATTGGTAACCCTGGTTCAGGACAAAGAGGAACTATGGAAGAATTAATGAAAGCAATGGGTGTTGATAATAGTTATTTCAAATCAACAACTGAACTTACATCTTCTGAACAAGTAAAAGCTTTGTGTGATGGTAAAATTGATGCTTTTGGTTATTCAGTAGGTTTTCCTAATGGTGCCATGGAACAAGCTGCAACTTGTGCTGCTAAAGCATCGCCAATAAATTTAACAGGTTCTGAAGTTCAAGGTTTAATAAATGGTGCTGACTATTATGCACAAGCTATTATTCCTAAAGGAACTTATACAGGTCAGAAAAAAGATGCTACAACTTTTGGTGTAAAAGCTACTGTAGTAACTTCTGCTGATGTTTCTGATGAACTTGTGTATTTAGTTGTAAAAGCTGTGATGGAAAATTTTGATGATTTCAAAAAACAACATCCTGCTTTTGGATTTTTGGAAAAGAAAAACATGATTAAAGATGGCTTATCTGCTCCACTACATCCAGGTGCAATTAAATATTACAAAGAAGCTGGATTAATGTAATCCAATTGAATAATTTAATTAAAAGGCCTGATTTTTATCGGGCCTTTTTTTTATAATAGAGTATCTTTTTCATAATGAATCAAAGTATTAATGAAAATGTAAAAAGTAAGATTAACGAAGATTTGTCACCAACTAAAAATCTTACAGGCTTTCATTTAAAAGTGGTTGCAGCTATTGCAATCATTTGGTCTTTATTTCAACTTTGGTATGCATCACCATTTCCCTTTATGTTTAATGTTGGAATGTTTAAAGGTCTACCAGCTAGAGCTATTCATTTAGGTTTTGCTTTGACTTTAGCATTTTTAATTTTTCCAATTACCAAAAATAAAAAAATTTCAATATTTGATATTATAATTAGTTTGGTTGCTGCTTTTTCATGTCTTTATATATATTTTTTTTATGATCAGCTTGTTGATCGTGGTGGAGTACTTTTAAATCTTCAAATTGGAGACAGCATTAATCTTCCAATTGAATTAATAGTTGGTAGTTGTGGCATTATAATTTTACTTGAGGCAACTAGACGTGCAATAGGTTTACCTTTGGTGATTATTGCAATATGTTTTTTATTATTTTCTTACTTTGGTAGATACGCACCAGAAATAATTTCCCATGGTGGGCTTTCATTAAATAGATTAGTTGGTTTTCAATGGCTAGATCAAGAAGCTATTTTTGGAATTCCAATAGGAGTTTCTGTAGATTTTATATTTTTATTTGTACTATTTGGAGCTCTTCTAGAAACAGCAGGTGGTGGAAAATATTTTCTAGATTTAGCTTTTGCAATGGTAGGAAAAATGAAAGGTGGACCTGCAAAAGCTGCAATTCTAGGCTCAGGAATGACTGGTTTAATTTCAGGTTCATCCATAGCAAATACAGTTACTACAGGAACTTTCACAATTCCAATTATGAAAAAAACTGGTTTTTCTAAAGAAAAAGCAGGAGCCATTGAAGTTTCATCTTCTGTAAATGGTCAATTGATGCCACCCGTAATGGGAGCAGCAGCATTTGTGATGGCAAGTTTTATTGGGGTTACTTATTTTGAAATCGTAAAACATGCTTTTTTACCAGCAATTATTTCATATGTAGCACTATTTTATATTTCTCACCTAGAAGCTTTGAAATTAAATTTAAAAGGAATGGATAATGCAGATGTGCCAAATTTAAAAAAAACATTTCTTTCAGGTCTTCATTTTTTAATACCTATTTTTGTATTAATTTATATGCTGGTTTATCTAAGGTTTACCGCTTCATACTCTATTTTTTATGCAACAATCTCACTTATTTTTGTTAATTTAATTTATCTATTTTTTAAAGGTGAAGGTTTTAAAAAACCAATTAAAATTTGGTTTAATCAAACTATTGTAGGTTTTGAAAAAGGTGCCTTAAATATGGTTGGTGTGGGTATAGCGATAGCAACAGCTGGAATAATAGTTGGAGCTGTTGGATCTACAGGATTAAGTACAAATTTAATTATCGTCATAGAGTCTATTGCAAAAGACAATGTTACAATATTATTATTTTTAACAATAATATTATGTTTGTTATTAGGAATGGGATTACCAACAACAGCAAACTATGTGGTTGTTGCATCACTAATGGCAACTGTTTTGGTTGATGTTGGAAATGCATCAGGATTTATCTTTCCATTAATTGCAGTTCATTTATTTGTCTTTTATTTTGGATTAATGGCAGATGTAACACCTCCTGTAGGTCTTGCATCTTATGCTGCTGCTGCTATTTCAGGTGGAGACCCTCTAAGAACTGGTTTGCAAGCTTTTTGGTATAGTTTAAGAACAGGAATATTACCCATTGTTTTTTTATTTAACCATGAGTTACTTCTAATAGGGGTAGAAAATATTTGGCATGCAATAGTAGTTATCATCACTTCCTTAGCAGGAATATTAGTATTTACTTCGGCAACTCAAGGCTGGTTTATTAATAAATTAAAATGGCATGAAATAATTATTTTTTTAATAATTTCTCTTTCATTATTGTCTCCTGAGTTTGTTCTTAATAAATTTTATCCTAAGTATAATTATCAAGATATTGATAAAATTAATTCAGTAATATTGGACCCAAAAAAAGAAGTACGATTTAAAATTACAAGACCAAGTCTGTATGGTGAAAGATATAAACTATTTGTGATTGATAAAAATACTTTTGAAAATGAATATAATTTAGAAGAGTATGGAATTATCTTAGTTAAAGAAGAAAATAGAACTATAGTTGACAATTTAAAGTGGAACGGACAAGCTAAAAAAAGTGGTTTTGAAATGGGTGATTATATAAGTGAATTTAAGATAGAAAATACAGACAGACCAAACAAAAGAGTTATTTATCCTATAGCAATTTTACTATTAATAATTTTTGGTTATTTGAATTATAGAAGAAAAGAATAATTAACCACCAGGACCTAAATTTGAAGGTTTGATTTTTAAAATCTTCCAAACTCCAGAGGCGGAAGTAATGATTTTATCATTACATCTTAATTCACAAAATAAAAATACAAGTGTATTCGTTTTTTTTAGTATTTTTGTAAATCCTGTTAATTCGTCACCTACTTTAGATGCACCAATAAATTTTAAATCTAAAGAAATAGTGACACATGGTGCATTACCAGAAGCTCTGTGGGCTGCAGTCCCTGCTCCAGCGTCAATTAGTGCTGATAAATAACCACCATGAGTTATTCCAGCTGCATTTAAATGATTTTCATTAATCCTAGATTTAAATTCATATTCTGTATCAGATATTGTTCTAAATAAAACACCCCCATTTTGTTTCATAAATCCAGGCTTAATACTTATTTGTTCAAATTCATTTTTCATAATTTTTTATAATATAAAAGCTAAGATTAATAAAATAATTAAAATAATTATAAAAAAATATATAACCGATTTTTGTAATGATGCTTTAAATAGCCAATCTAACATTTTAATTTCCTTTTTGGTGGACCGCCCAGAACTCGAATCTGGAATCTCCCGGTTCGTAGCCGAGCGCCTTATCCAATTTGGCCAGCGGTCCGTGTTTGTTTAATTTTTTAAATATCTCAAAGTTACTGTATTTTTTGATTTTATTAACATTTTTTGTTTAATTAAAATGTAGGTTTGCATAAAATGCTTAATTAATGTGCTAAAATAACATTAAATATACTTTTTTTTAGGTATATAAACCGTTTTAAAAATGAGTGAAAAATTACTTGTCCCAGATATTGGAGATTTTGAAGAAGTTGAAGTTATAGAAATTCTTGTAAAACAAGGAGATTTTTTAAACTTAAATGATCCAATAATTACGATTGAAAGTGATAAATCAAGTGTTGAAATTCCTTCAACAGTTTCAGGTAAAATAGAATTAGTTGCAGTCAAAGTAGGAGATAAAGTTTCGAAGGGAGACTTGATCTTAAGCATTACCTCATCAGGTGAAAACAAAAAAAGTGCCTCAATCCCAAAAGATACTGAAAGTATTATTAAACAAGCCGAAGTAGCTATGACTGAAAAAAAAGAAGAGGTCGTAGCTTCTAAAGAACCAGCTCAAAAAAAGGAACAATCAATTATTCAAGTGACCAATGGTAGTGATATTGATCCTTTAGAAACTCAAGATTGGTTAGAGTCTTTGTCGGCAGTTATTTCAAAAGATGGAAATCAAAGAGCTCATTTTTTAATTAAAGAATTAATTAATAAAGCATATCGTGAAGGAGCAAATATTCCATATACACAAAACACACCATACATAAATACAATCCCACCAGAAGCAGAAGTTAAATCAAATGGAGATCAAAATATTGAAAGAAGAATTAGGTCTTTAATAAGATGGAATGCTGCTGCAATGGTTGTAAGAGCAAATAAAAAGTTTCCTGAACTTGGTGGACATATAGGAACGTTTGCATCCGCTGCCACATTATATGACGTTGGAATGAATCATTTTTGGAGAGCAAAAAATAACAAATACGGTGGAGATTTAGTTTATTTTCAGGGTCATAGTGCTCCAGGAATGTATGCTAGAGCTTTCTTAGAAGGAAGATTAAATGAAAAACAATTAGATAGTTTTAGACAAGAAGTAAAACCTGGTGGACTTTCCTCATACCCACATCCATGGTTAATGCCAAAGTTTTGGCAGTTTCCAACTGTCTCAATGGGATTAGGTCCAATGCTTGCTATTTATCAAGCAAGATACATGAAGTATTTAATCAACAGAGGATTAATTAAAGATGAAGGAAGAAAAGTTTGGGCATTTTTGGGTGATGGAGAGATGGATGAACCGGAATCTTTAGGGGCAATTGGTTTGGCGGCTAGAGAAAAATTAGACAACTTAATATTTGTAGTGAATTGTAATTTACAAAGATTAGATGGCCCTGTGCGAGGAAATGGAAAAATTATTCAAGAATTAGAGGGTAGTTTTCGTGGTGCTGGCTGGAATGTAATAAAAGTAATTTGGGGCTCATATTGGGACTCACTGATAGCGAATGATAAAACAGGTCACTTGGTAAAAATTATGAACGAAACAGTCGATGGTGAGTATCAGGCAATGAAAGCCAGGGATGGTGCATATGTTAGAGAAAAATTTTTTGGTAAATATCCTGAAACACAAGAGCTAGTTTCAAGTTTATCAGATAAAGATATTTGGAGATTGAATAGAGGTGGCCATGATCCACATAAGGTATATGCTGCTTATGATAAAGCTACAAAAAACCAAGGTAGCCCAACTGTTATCATAGCCAAGACAATTAAAGGATATGGAATGGGTAAGACAGGTGAAAGTGTCAACACAACCCATCAAACAAAAAAATTAGATGTAGACGATTTGTTATATTATAGAGATCGTTTTGACGTTCCTTTAACAGATGAACAAGTTAAAAATGTTGAATATTTCAAACCTGATGAAAAATCTCCTGAAATTAAATATATAAAAGAGAGAAGATTAAATCTAGGTGGTTTTTTACCTGAACGAACAACTTACGCAAAACCAATTAAGGCTCCATCAAAAGATATTTTTGATTTTATGAAAGTTTCAACAGGTGAAAAAGAGATGTCAACAACAATGGCAATGGTCAGAATGTTTACAAATTTATTGAGAGATAAAAATATCTCGCCAAGATTGGTTCCAATAATTCCAGATGAGGCAAGAACATTTGGAATGGAAGGTTTCTTTCAAAAAATTGGAATATATGCACATGAAGGTCAAAAATACGAACCTGAAGATGCTGCACAGCTAAGTTCGTATCGTGAAGATAAAAGTGGTCAAGTGCTAGAGGAAGGAATTAATGAAGCTGGAGCAATGTCATCTTGGATTGCAGCTGCAACAGCATATACAAACCATGATATAGAAATGATACCAATTTATATTTTTTATTCTATGTTTGGATTCCAAAGAATTGGCGATCTTGCGTGGGCTGCGGGGGATAGCCAAGCAAGAGGATTTCTAATCGGAGCTACTGCTGGTAGAACTACTTTAGCTGGAGAAGGGCTTCAACACCAGGATGGACATAGTCATTTAATAGCTTCTACAATACCAAATTGTGTAACTTATGATCCAACTTTTCATTACGAGTTAGCTGTAATTTTTAGAGAGGGTTTAAGAAGAATGCATGAAAAGAAAGAGAATGTTTTTTACTATATTACTACAATGAATGAAAATTATTCTCATCCAGAAATGCCAAAAGACAAAAATTGTGAGGAAGGCATTCTTAAAGGAATGTACAAGATTAGAGAATTTAATAAGTTTAAGAAAACAAAAATTCAACTTTTAGGATCAGGCACAATCTTACGTGAGATGATGGCAGCGGCTGAAGTACTTCAAGATGAATATCAAATTGATAGTGAAATTTGGAGTGTAACAAGTTTTAATGAATTAAGAAAAGATGGAATGGAGGTTGAAAGATATAATCTTTTAAATCCAGATAAAGAACAAAAAAATTCGTTTGTTGAGAAATGCCTTGGAAAATCTGAGGGCCCTATTATGGCAGCATCAGATTACATGAGAATGAATTCAGATCAAATTAGACCATATACCAATAAAAGTTTTTATTCTCTGGGAACAGATGGCTTTGGTAGAAGTGATACAAGAAAAAATTTAAGAAAATTTTTTGAAGTAGATAAAGAGCATTTAGTTGCCTATAGCTTGAGTGTTTTGGCTAAAGAACAGTTGATAGCTTCAAAATATGCAAAAGAAGCAATAAAGAAATATAATATTGATGGTGAAAAACCAATGCCAACCAAATTATAATGTCAGAAATTGAAATTAAAGTACCTAATATTGGAGATTTTGAAGATGTAGAGGTTATAGAAGTATTAACTTCAGAGGGTAAAATAATTGTAAAAAATGATCCTTTAATAACGATTGAAAGTGATAAATCTAGTGTAGAAATTCCATCAAACCACAATGGTAAAGTCAAATCTCTAAAAATAAAAGTAGGAGATAAAGTTTCAGAAGGTGACCTAATATTAATTTTAGAGAGCAAATCACAAATAAATGAAGTTACTGAAAAAAACAAAGAAATAGAAAAAGAGTTAAAAAAAATTAAAGTAACAAAACCAGAAATTGACCAAATTTCACCCAATCAAAATAAAGCATCAGTTATAGATATTTCTTCCGCAAGTCCAAAAGCTCGAAAATTTGCTAGAGAACTAGGAGTTGATATTACGCAAGTTGTTGGAAGTGAAAAAGATGGAAGAGTTGTTGAGGAAGATATTAAAAAATTTGTTTCTTCTAAACCTAAAAACAACAATCAAATTATAGAAAGTAAGTCTAAAAAAATTAAGAATGAATTTGAGCATTCTGATTTTGGAGAAATTGAAATAAAAGATATTCCAAGAGTGAAAAAATTGTCTTCAACTTACTTGACTAATTCTTGGACTACTATACCCCATGTTACCAATCATGATGAGGCAGATATTACAGAGATGGAAAGTTTTAGAAGTTCTCTAACAGATATATATACTGGAGAAAAAATTAAAATTACTCCTTTAGCATTTATTATTAAAGCATTGGTGGCATCTTTAAAAAAATTCCCAAGTTTTAATTCTTCTATTGATGAAATTGAAACTGGAAAAATGACACAAAAAAAATATTACCATATTGGAATTGCTGTAGATACACCAAATGGTTTAATGGTTCCAAAAATTAGAAATGCTAATAATAAAAAAATATCGTTGCTTAGCAAAGAGTTAAGAGAAGTTAGTGAGCTTTGTAGAAATCTTAAAATTGATAAAAAAGAATTATTTGGTGGCTCAATGACAATAACTAGCCTAGGTGGAATTGGCGGGTCGTTTTTTACTCCTATAATAAATTATCCTGAAGTTGCAATTTTAGGAATTGGTAAGTCACAAAAAAAACAAATTTTTATAGATGGTAAATTTCAAACTAGAACAATGTTGCCAATATCATTATCTTATGATCATAGAATTATTGATGGCGCTGAAGCTGCAAGATTTAATAATGATTTGAAAGAAAACATAGGCAAAAATTTTGCTTACAAGCTAGCTATCTAAAAAATCATGTCGAAAACTACTTCATTACTAAGTGCACTGTTATGTACTTTTATTTGGGGAACTACTTTTATAGCTCAAGACACGGGAATGGATAACATTGGTCCATTTACATTTAATGCAGTAAGATTTTTCATTGGGTTTCTAGCTATTACGCCTTTAGTTTTCTTATTTGAATTAAAAAAATTTAAATCAGAATTTAAATCTGATATTAAATCATTTGTTAATCTCTCATTTCTAATAGGACTGTCGCTTTTTTTAGGTTCAGCTTTACAGCAAGTAGCACTTCTTTACACAGATGTTGCAAATGCAGCTTTTTTTACAATTTTTTATGTTCCTATGGTTCCTATTATAATTTTCTTATTTAGAAGAAGGTCTATTCATTGGAGTGTATGGCCGTCAGTAGTTTTATGTTTAATTGGAGGATATTTATTAACAAATTTCCAAGATGCCACTGTTAGACTTGGAGATAGCTTGGTAGTTCTTGGAGCTTTATTTTGGAGCACTCACATAATATTCACAGGAATAATTGTAAAAAAATACGATCTTCCTTTAACTCTTGGTGCTATTCAAACTCTTATTGTTTCTTTATTTTCTTTTGTAATAGGACTTATTTATGAAGAGTTTATTTATGCTGATATTATTAAAGAAATAAATTCCATTTTATATGCTGGTATTTTATCAGGAGGCTTTGCTTTTGTTTTACAAATTTATGCTCAAAAAAATATAACCCCTGCCCCTGCAGCTATAATTTTTTCTCTAGAGGGGGTATTTGCGACTATTGCTGCGTGGTATATTTTAAATCAAATTTTAGATATAAATAATTTACTTGGATGCTTTTTCATTCTCTGTGGTGTTTTGTTATCTCAACTATTACCTTTAATTAAAAAAAATATTCTTAATAAATCACAGAAAATAAAATTAATGCTATGATAATTCTATAAGCTACAAAAACATTCATCGAAAATTTATTTATATAAATTAAAAAAAATTTTACTGTTACAAAAGAAAAAACAAATGATGTAAATATTGCAACAAACACTAAATAATTAAATTCAACTGACTGATAAAATATGTTTTTTAACCCTAAAAAACTTGCACCACTTAAAGCAGGGATAGAAAGTAAAAATGAAATTTTACTAGAGTCCAATCTATTAAATTTTAAAATCCTGGCAGCTGTAATTGTTATGCCTGACCTACTAACTCCAGGTATTAATGAAAGAATCTGAAATACACTTATAAAAAGAATTGACTGAAAATTTAAGTTTGAAGATATTTTTTTATCAAAACGATTTCTATCTGCTATATATAAAATAATTCCAAAAATTAAAGTTGTCCATGCAATTATTTTAACATTTCGTAATTCATAAATAATACCTGTTGAATATAAAACGTATCCAAAAATAATTAATGGAATTGATCCCACAACAATAAGACTTAATAGTCTCTTATTATTTTTAACATCCAATAAATCCATTCTAAAATAATAGAGAATTGCAAATAAAGAACCTAAATGAAGACTAATATCTATTAATAAAGAGCTTGATTTAAATTCATATAAACTTGAAACTAATATTAGGTGAGCTGAAGAGCTTATAGGCAAAAATTCTGACACACCTTGAATTGCAGCCAGTAATAAAACTTCTATAATATTCTCTAACATTACTCCTACGTAACTTATAAAATATTCATTTAAAACAATTCGATTTAAACATATTAGGTATGCATTTATTAAAAAACTCTTAATTTTATTAATATATTTGATAAAATAAGGTCATAATAACTGACCTATTTTAAGCTTTAATTAATAAAATCATTATATAATTTGCAATAATTAATAAATATTATGTCTGACAAAATGCTTAAATTTGTAAAAATAGGTCAACAAACCCCACCTAAAAGAGAGGTTGATAGAAGAAAAAAAGATTTCAATGAGATATATGATGAATTTATTAGTGAAAAGGCAAAAGAACAGTCTAGCAGATGCTCTCAATGTGGAGTCCCTTTTTGCCAAGTTCATTGTCCATTAAGCAATAATATACCTGATTGGTTAAAATTGACTGCAGAGGGAAGACTTAAAGAAGCTTATGAGTTATCTCAAAGCACAAATAATATGCCTGAAGTGTGTGGAAGAATATGCCCACAAGACAGATTGTGTGAAGGAAATTGTGTGATCGAACAATCTGGTCATGGAACTGTAACAATTGGTTCTATGGAAAAATACATTACTGATAATGCGTGGGAACAAGGTTGGGTAAAACCGATTAAAGTTTTAAACGAAAAAAATCAAAGTGTAGGAATTATTGGCGCTGGACCAGCTGGATTAGCTGCAGCAGAACAATTAAGAAAAGATGGTTATAAGATCACAGTGTATGACAGATATGATAGAGCAGGTGGTTTATTAATATATGGAATTCCAAATTTTAAATTAGAGAAAGAAGTTGTTGAAAGAAGAACTAAACTTTTAAGAGATGGTGGTATAGAATTTATTCAAAATTTTGAAGTTGGAAAAGATAAAAATTTAGAACAGCTAAGAAAAAAACATGATGCAATACTGATTGCGACAGGCGTTTATAAGCCAAGAGAAGTTGAATTACCAGGAAATGACTTAGATAATATTTTTCCAGCAATGGATTTTTTAACAGCATCAAATAAAAAAGGTTTAGGTGATGATGTAGAGCTTTTTGATAAAGGAATTTTGAACGCAGAAGGTAAAGATGTAGTGGTTATTGGTGGTGGCGACACAGCGATGGATTGTGTAAGAACATCTATAAGACAAAGAGCAAAATCTGTTAAATGTTTATATAGAAGAGATAAAGAAAATATGCCTGGATCTGCTAGAGAAGTTGCTAATGCTGAAGAAGAAGGCGTTGAATTTGTTTGGTTATCAAGTCCAAGAGAATTTCAAGGAACAAATAAAATAGAACGATTGTTAGTAGACCAAATTGAATTAGGTGAACCTGATGAAAGTGGCAGAAGAAAGCCTGAGGTACAACAAGGTTCAGGCTTTGAAATAAAAACTGATATGGTTATAAAAGCACTAGGTTTTGATCCTGAAGATTTACCAACATTATTTGAGTCCGATGAATTACAAGTATCTAAATGGGGAACTATTAAAACAGATTTTGATACGATGGAAACAAACCTTAAAGGAGTTTTTGCAGCTGGAGATATAATTAGAGGTGCATCATTAGTTGTTTGGGCAATAAAAGATGGAAGAGATGCAGCAACTTCAATTAAAGAGTATTTAAAGAATAAGTATTTAAAACAGCCAAAAGTAGCATAATGAAAAAATATAAAGAAAACTTTAAATTATTAAAAAAGAATCATGTTTATTCCGAGGAGATGGAGCACGATGCTTGTGGAGTTGGTTTAATCTCTTCCACCGAAGGAAAGAAATCACGAAAAGTTGTTGAATATGGCATTGAAGCTTTAAAAGCTGTTTGGCATAGAGGTGCAGTTGATGCTGATGGAAAAACAGGAGATGGTGCAGGAATACATGTTGAAATACCAAAAGATTTTTTTATAGAAAAAATAGAAGTTACTGGTCACACTCATGATAGTTCAGAGATATGTGTTGGAATGATTTTTTTACCAAGAAATGATTATGCTGCTCAAGAAAGTTGTAAAACAATAGTTGAGAGTGAATTAACAAAAAATGATTTTAGTATTTATGGTTGGCGACAAGTTCCTGTAGACCCAAAAGTTTTAGGTGAGAAAGCATTTCAAACTATGCCTGAAATTATTCAGGTTCTTTTTAAATCTAATAATCCAGAATTACTTAATAAAGAGCTTGAAAGAAAAATTTACGAGACAAGAAGGAAAATAGAAAATAAAGCTTTTCAAATTTCTTTAAATAATTTTTATATTTGTTCGCTGAGCTCAAAATCAATTATTTATAAAGGAATGTTTTTGGCTGAAGCTATTTCAGATTTCTTTTTAGATTTAAAAGATGAAAGATTTATTTCAAGGTACGCAATTTTTCATCAGAGATTTTCTACAAATACTGCGCCTAGTTGGAATTTAGCACAACCATTTAGAGCGATTGCACATAATGGAGAAATAAACACATATCGTGGAAACAAAAACTGGATGAAAGTTCACGAGCAGGAAATGAATAGTCCTCTTTTTGATGATATAGAAAATTTAAAACCTGTAATACAACAAGGAGCTTCAGACTCAGCTGCATTAGATAACGTTTTTGAATTATTAAATATTTCAGGTCAGCCAGCTCCATTAGCTAAATTAATGCTGGTACCTGATGCATGGTCAAAAAAAAATAAAACTTTATCTAAAGATCATCAACAATTATTTAATTTTTTGAACAGTACTATGGAGCCCTGGGATGGTCCTGCTGCAATTGCTGGAACAGATAACGAGTGGGTTATTGCCGCTAATGATAGAAATGGATTAAGACCACTTAGATATGCAATCACCAAAGATAATTTATTATTTGCTGGTTCTGAAACAGGTATGATTGAACTTAATGAAAAAAAAATTATAACAAAAGGAAGGCTTGGTCCTGGTGAAATCATTGGTGTTAGAATTGAGAAAGGAAAGGTATTTACTAATAGTAAAATTAAAGATTATTTAGCTAAAGAGTATAAGCATTTTAATTCACAGATTATTGATTTAGATGACAAAATTACAATTTCAGCAGAAAAAAATACTTTTTCTGGAGATGATTTAAGAAGAAGACAGTATACTTTTGGAATAAGTTTAGAGGATTTAGAGCTTATTTTGCAGCCCATGGCAGAAGATGCTAAAGAGGCAATAGGCTCTATGGGCGATGATACCCCGTTAGCTGTTTTGTCAGATAAATATAGACCTTTGTATCATTTCTTTAGACAGAACTTCAGTCAGGTAACAAATCCTCCAATTGACTCTTTAAGAGAAAATAAAGTTATGAGTTTAAAGACTAGATTTGGAAATCTAGGAAATATTTTAGATTTTGATAATTTAACTAAGCAAAACATCTATGTTTTAAACAGTCCAATTTTATCAAACTCTCAATTTAATAAATTTATTAATTTTTTTGGAAAAAATTCTCTAACAATCGATTGTATTTTTTCAAAAGAACAAACTCTTTTTGAGTCATTAAAAAAAATTCAAAGAGATGCAGAAATTGCAGTAAGACAAGGTGTTACACAATTAATCCTGAGTGATAAAGAGCTATCAAATTCTAAACTTCCAATTCCTATGTTGTTGTGTGTTGGTGCAATAAATTCTTTTTTAATTGAAAAAAAATTAAGAGGATATGTTTCTATTAATGTACAATCTGGCGAAGCTTTAGATACCCACTCTTTTGCTACTTTAATTGGTGTTGGGGCAACTACAGTTAACCCTTATTTAGCTTTTGATAGCTTATATCAAAGACATAAAAAAAAACTATTTGGTCAATTTAGTTTTGATGAGTGTGTAGCTCGTTATATTAAATCAGTAAATGCAGGCTTATTAAAGATTATGTCTAAAATGGGAATATCTGTTTTAAGTTCTTATAGAGGTGGATGTAATTTTGAAACAGTAGGTTTAAGCAGAACAATTGTTGCAGATTATTTTCCTGGAGTAGTATCTAAAATTTCTGGAATTGGGCTAACAGGTATAGAAAAAAAAATTAGATCTATTCACAATGAAGCATTTGAAAGTTCAGAAACAATTTTACCAATAGGAGGCATTTATAGATATCGTAAAAATGGTGAAACACATCAATATCAAGGTAAATTAATTCATTTATTACAAAGCGCAGTGGGGTCTAATTCCTACGATGCTTACAAAAGATATGCCGAAGGAATATATAATTTACCTCCAATAAATTTAAGAGATTTAATAGATTTTAGAAAAAAAAAATTAAAAAGATCTATAGAAATTTCAGAAGTTGAACCAATTCAAAATATACTTAAAAGATTTGGAAGTGGGAGTATGTCCCATGGAGCATTGTCAAAAGAGGCCCATGAAACTTTAGCTAAGGGAATGAATAGAATTAAAGGAGCTTCTTGCAGTGGAGAAGGAGGAGAAGATGAAAGTAGATTTAAGATATTAGAAAATGGAGATAGCGCTAATTCTCGAGTTAAGCAAATAGCTTCAGCAAGATTTGGTGTAACAGTAAATTATTTAAATAATTGCAATGAAATTGAAATTAAAATTGCCCAAGGTGCAAAACCAGGAGAAGGTGGACAGTTACCCGGATTTAAAGTTACAGATGAAATTGCAAAATTAAGACACTCAACTCCAGGAGTGACTCTTATTTCTCCACCACCACATCACGATATTTATTCCATAGAGGATCTTGCGCAACTTATATATGATTTAAAGCAGATTAATCCCAAGGCAAGAATTGGTGTTAAGCTTGTAGCTTCTTCAGGTGTTGGAACAATAGCTGCTGGAGTAGCAAAGGCTAAAGCTGATATAATATTGATTTCAGGTCACAATGGTGGAACTGGTGCTACACCTCAAACAAGCGTTAAGTATGTTGGTATTCCATGGGAAATGGGATTAACAGAAGCTAATCAAGTTTTAACTTTGAATAATTTAAGACATAAAGTTACCTTAAGAACAGATGGTGGAATTAAAACTGGTAGAGATGTAGTTATTGCTGCGATGATGGGTGCTGAAGAGTATGGTGTAGCAACTACAGCGCTAGTTGCAATGGGATGTATCATGGTTAGACAATGTCATTCGAATACATGTCCTGTTGGCGTATGCACACAAGATGAAAAACTTAGAGAAAAGTTTACAGGAACACCTGATAAAGTTGTCAATTTGTTTACTTTTATTGCAACTGAAGTGAGAGAAATTTTAGCAAAACTAGGTTTTAAATCTTTAAATGAAATAATTGGAAGAACAGACCTCTTAAGACAAGTAAGTAAAGCCTCTCCCAATTTAGATGATTTGGATTTAAACCCTCTTTTTGTTCAAGCAGATTCTGGGAATAATAAAAGATATTGTGAAAATCAGGAAATTAATTATGTGCCAAATACACTTGATCAAGAAATTTGGCCAGAAATAGAAAAAGCTTTAGATAATTCAGAAAAAATAGAAAAAGAATATAATATTAAAAATACTAATAGAGCTGTTGGGACAAGAATTTCTCATCATCTTTATAAAAAGTTTGGATATGAAAAACTTGATGAAAATTTTTTAGTTTTAAATTTTAAAGGATCGGCTGGACAATCATTTGGTGCCTTCTCCGCAAAAGGTTTAAAACTTGTCCTTAAAGGTGACGCCAATGATTACGTGGGCAAAGGACTATCTGGTGCAACAATTTCAATTAAATTATCAGATGAAAGCAATCTAATCTCTAATGAAAACACAATAATAGGTAATACAGTTTTATATGGTGCAACTTCAGGAAAATTATTTGCAGCTGGTCAAGCAGGTGAAAGGTTTGCAGTTAGAAATTCAGGCGCTACTACAGTGATAGAAGGCTGTGATTCAAATGGATGTGAGTATATGACTGGTGGTACAGTGGTAGTATTGGGAGAGGTAGGTGACAACTTTGCAGCTGGAATGACTGGTGGTATGGCATTTATTTATGACAAGTCTGGACAGTTTGAAAAAAAAGTTAATCAGGAGTCTGTTATTTGGCAAAATGTTGAAACTGAATATTGGAAAAAATTTCTTAAAAACTTACTTACAGAACATTTTAGCGAAACTGGATCAGATTTATCAAAAAAATTAATAGAAAAATTTAATGAAGAATTAAATAATTTTGTTCAAGTGTGTCCTAAAGAGATGGTAAATAAATTAGAAAATAAAATAAGTCTTAAATCTAAAATTAGAGAAGTAAGCTAGATAATCAACCGAAGCTCTTGTAGTATTTTTTTAAGCCATTTTTTTTCTGACAAACTATGATCACCACCTTTAATTATTAGTAGTTTTTTTTTTGCATTTTTAAAAATTTTTAAAACATTTCTAGAATATGACACTGGTACAACCTCATCTTTTTGACCGTGCACCATAGTAATCTTTATTTTAGAATCAATTTTTTTATTTAAAACCTTATTCTTTCTTCCATCTTTAATTAATTGATGTGTAATAGGATATTCATAATTTCCATGTTTTAAATGGTATATGCCTTTTTTAATAATTTCCGCTTTCATTTTTTTTGTAAATTTTTTCCACATTAAATTTTCTAAAAATTCTGGGGCAGATCCAATTCCTAGAAAACTATTAATTTGATTTTTAAATTTTTGAAATTGTTTAATTGCTATCCAAGCTCCCATACTAGATCCAATTATTGTAAAATTATTTTTTTTTACATATTTTTTAATTAGAGCTGATGTTTCATTGCTCCATTTAGTAATATTTCCGTTAATAAAATTTCCTGATGACTTTCCATGTCCAGAATATTCTAATGCTAAGAAACTTATCTTATTTTTTTTTGCAAACCTTAAAAATACATTTGGTTTTTTACCCTCTAAATCAGACATGAAACCATGCAAAAAAACAATAAATGGGGTATTTTTATATGCACTGTATATGTATCTTATTTTCTTATTTTTTGAAATTTGATGATATCTAAAATTATTCATAATCGTTTATATGTATTGTCTATTAATATATAATCATATCAAATGTCATCTAATTTGAAAGTTTTACAAGTAATACCTAAATTAGGATACGGAGGAGCTGAAACGGGCTGCTATGATGTTGCTCACTATCTGCCAGAAAATAATTGTGAATCTTTTATTGTTACTAGTGGAGGAGAGTTGTTAAAATTTATTGATAAACGAAAAGTAAAAGTTATTAGATTGCCTGTTCACAGTAAAAACCCATTATTAATTATAATAAATTTTGTTGCCTTAGTTGGAATTATTTTGTTCAATAATATTTCGATTATTCATGCTAGGAGTAGAGCTCCAGCATGGTCATGTTTATTAGCAACAAAAATTACAAGAAGAAAATTTGTCACGACGTTTCATGGTACTTACAACTTTAAAAATATACTTAAGAAATTTTATAATTCTGTAATGGTCAGATCCCATCTAATTATAGCGGGATCAAATTTTATTTTTTCTCATGTTAAAGAAAACTACTCAAAAAATCTTAGTGCCAGCAAAAAGCTTATGGTAATTTTTAGAGGTATAAATGTTGATTACTTTGACTCTTCAACAAAAATTGAAAGTGATGAAAAAAAGTTGTTAAAAAAATGGGGTATAGAAAAAGATAAGAAAATTTTACTTTTACCTGGAAGACTTACAGCTTGGAAAGGACAGGAAGTTTTTATTGAAGCAGTCAATTTAGTAAATCTCCAACTTGGATATGAGGCTTTTCATGCTGTTATTCTTGGTAGTGATCAGGGTAGAGATTTATATAAAAAAAAACTAATTAGACTTTCTGAACAATACAGGATGACAGGCCAGATAAGATTTATTGATCATTGTAAAGATATGGCTCTAGCATATAAAGTTTCTGATATAGTAGTTTCAGCTTCTATAGAACCTGAAGCTTTTGGAAGAGTCTCTGTGGAAGCACAATCAATGGAAAAACCAATAATAGCTAGCAATATCGGTGGATCCAATGAAACTATAGTTGATGAAAAAACTGGCTTTTTATTTGACTCTGGTAGTGCAAAATCATTAAGTCAAAAAATTTTAAAAGTACTTACAATGGATGAAACATCGTTAAAATCAATTGGAATTGAAGGAAGAAAAAATATAATACAAAAGTTTAATGTTGAAAAAATGTGCTTTTCTACTTATTCAGAGTATAAAAGATTAATAAATTAAATGCCCATAATTACACTACCAGATGGAAATAATCTAAATTTTCCAGACAAAGTTACAGGTCTACAAGTAGCTGAAAAAATTAGCAAATCACTTGCTAAACAGGCCATGGTAATAAGTATTGATGGCGATTTAAAAGATTTAAATTTTCTAATTGAAAAAGATTGTTCTCTTAAAATATTCACATCAAAAAACCCTGAGGGTTTGGAAACTATAAGACATGATACAGCGCATATTCTAGCAATGGCTGTACAAGAATTATTTCCAGGAACACAAGTAACTATTGGCCCGGTTATTGAAAATGGTTTTTATTATGATTTTGCAAGAAAAGAACCTTTTACCGAGGATGATCTAATAAAAATTGAAAAAAAAATGAAAGATATTGTTGATAGAAATGAGATTACAAAAAAAGAAGTTTGGCAGAGAGATAAGGCAATTTCACATTTTAAAGAAAGAGGTGAAACTTACAAAGCAGAATTAATTGAAGCAATACCTAAAAACGAGGATGTATCTATTTATTTTCATGGAGATTGGCACGATCTTTGTAGAGGACCACATCTTTCTTCGACAGGTAAAATTGGAAAATTTTTTAAGTTAACTAAAGTTTCAGGAGCTTATTGGAGAGGTGACTCTAATAATGAAATGTTACAAAGAATATATGGTACGAGTTGGGCAACTCAAAAAGATTTGGATGAATATTTAAAAAGAATTGAGGAAGCAGAAAAAAGAGACCATAGAAAATTAGGAAAAGAAATGGACTTGTTTCACTTTAGAGAAGAAAGTCCAGGTTCAGTATTCTGGCATGAAAAAGGATGGGCTCTTTTTCAAAAATTAATCAATTATATGAGAAGCAGACAAGATGATGCTGGATATAAAGAAGTTAATACACCTGAGGTATTAGATAGATTATTGTGGGAAAAATCTGGTCATTGGGAAAAATATGGAGAAAACATGTATACCTCAGAAACTCCAGATGAAAAAATATTTGCAATTAAACCTATGAATTGTCCAGGACATATTCAGGTTTTTAACCAAGGGTTAAAAAGTTATCGTGATCTTCCATTGAGAATAACTGAGTTTGGTAAAGTGCATAGATATGAACCATCTGGTGCGTTACATGGCCTCTTAAGAGTGAGGGCTTTTACACAAGATGATGCCCATATTTTTTGCTCAGAAGATCAGATAACAAGTGAATGTCTTAATGTAACTAACTTAATTTTAGATATTTATAAAGATCTTGGTTTTGAAAATGTGATATTAAAATATGCCGATAGGCCAGAAGTAAGAGTTGGAGACGATGAAGTTTGGGATAAAGCAGAGGCTTCATTACTAGAAGCTGTTAAAGCATCCAAACTTGAATACAGTATCAATAAAGGAGAGGGAGCTTTTTATGGTCCCAAAATTGAATTTGTATTAAGAGATGCCATTGGAAGAGATTGGCAATGTGGTACTTTACAGGTTGACCTTAACTTGCCAGGTAGACTTGATGCTTCTTATGTTGATAATGATGGAACAAAAAAAGTTCCTGTTATGCTTCACAGAGCATTATTTGGTTCTCTAGAAAGATTCATTGGAATATTAATAGAACATTATGCAGGTAAGTTTCCGTTTTGGATTTCTCCATTACAAACTGTTGTTATTCCTATATCTGAAGAGTTTGATGAGTATGCAATAGAGGTTTCAAAAAAAATTAAACAGGCTGGTATAAGTTCTAATGTTGATTTAAAAAAGCATAATCTAAATTATAAAATAAGAGATCATTCATTAGCAAAAGTACCCCTTTTACTTATTTGTGGAAAAAAAGAAGTTGACTCTAACTCGGTAACGATTAGAAGATTAGACACAAACAAACAAGAAAATATGGATTTAAAATTATTCTTAAAAACCTTTTCCGCTTTGAATAAAGCATCATCAAACTAAGTGGCAGATTTTAAACAAAATTACTTTCAAAGAAGAACCAAAGATCGAGGTCCAAGATCTAATAATAGAATATCGTCTCCAGATGTACAGGTTATAGCAAGTGATGGAGACAATCTTGGTGTAATGAATACTAATGAAGCTATATCAATGGCAAAAAATCAAGGGTTAGACTTAATAGAAATAGCAGCTAATGCAAATCCTCCAGTTTGTAAAATAATGGATATGGGTAAATTTAAATATGATGCTCAAAAGAAAGCAAATATTGCAAAGAAAAAACAAAAAATTGTTTTATTAAAAGAAATTAAAATGAGACCTGTTACAGAAACTCATGATTATGATTTTAAGGTTAAAAATGCAAAAAAATTTATAGCTAAGGGTGATAAGGTAAAATTTACGGTAAGATTTAAAGGCCGTGAACTCCAACACTCTCATTTAGGAAAAGAATTGATGGACAAGATCAAAGAGGACATGAAGGATATTGGCAAGGTAGAATTACATCCTAAGTTTGATGGCAAGCAAATGATCATGGTAATACAGCCTTTATAGGCTTTAATATAGGTTGTAAATTTATATCAATCTTTGTATAACACCGCAGAATTATGCCAAAATTAAAAACAAAAAGCTCAGCTAAAAAAAGATTTAAGATATCCGCAAAGGGTAAAGTTATGACAGCTCAAGCTGGCAAAAGACATGGCATGATCAAAAGAACGAATTCTCAAATAAGAAAATTAAGAGGCACAACAACTATGTCCAAGCAAGATGGCAAAATAGTTAAATCATACATGCCCTACAGTTTAAGAGGTTAATAATGGCAAGAGTAAAAAGAGGTGTAACTAGCAAAGCAAAACATAAAAAAGTTTTAAAAGCTGTCAAAGGTCAATGGGGCAGAAGAAAAAATACCATCAGAGTTGCTAAGCAAGCGATGGAAAAAGCTATGCAATATGCATACAGAGACCGCAGAAATAAAAAAAGAGAATTTAAATCATTGTGGATCCAAAGAATCAATGCTGGTGTTAGAGCTGAAGGTTTGACTTATTCTAAATTTATCAATGGCCTTGGAAAATGTGGTATTACAATTGATAGAAAAATTCTTGCTGAAATTGCTTACGATAGCCCAGAAGCATTCAAAACAATTGTACAAAAAGCTCAATCAGCTTTAAATTAATCTTCGCTATTGTTTTTATTTCTTAAGGAAATAATCTACCAATATGTCAGACATAAAAAATATTAAAAGTGACTATTCGGCTAAGCTTAATAACAATTTAAGTTTAGAAGAAATTAATCAAATCAAGACAGAGTTATTTGGCAAGAATGGTCTTGTTTCTTCTCAATTCAAAAATATTGGATCTATACCAGAGATAGACAGAAAAAAATTTGCATCAGATTTAAATCAAATTAAAGATGAATTACAGAATTTAATAACTAATAAAATTAATGAAATTGAATCAAAAAAAATAAATGAAAAATTAGAAAAAGAAAAAATTGATATAACTCTTCCTGAACGATCATTTGTTAGAGGTAAAATTCATCCCGTTTCACAAACTATAGATGAAATTTCGTCGATTTTTTCTGAGTTAGGTTTTAATGTTGAAGAGGGTCCAGATATTGAAAATGAATATAATAATTTTACAGCGTTAAACACTCCTGACAATCATCCGGCAAGAGATATGCATGACACATTTTATCTTGATGAGAATAAAGAAATTCTGTTAAGAACTCACACATCGCCAGTTCAAGTTAGAACAATGTTAAAAGATAAACCTCCATTTAAGATTATTGCACCTGGAAGAACTTACAGATCTGATAGTGATCAAACACATGCACCAATGTTTCATCAAGTAGAGGGCTTACATATAGACAAAGATATAAATATGGGACACCTAAAAGGTTGTTTAAATTATTTTATTAAAGAGTTTTTTGAAGTTGAAAAAATTAAAATGAGATTTAGACCAAGCCACTTTCCATTTACTGAACCATCAGCTGAAGTAGATATTGGTTATGAAATTAAAGATGGAAAATTAGTTATAGGAGAAGGTGATCAATGGCTTGAAATTTTAGGTTGTGGAATGGTTCATCCTAATGTTTTAAAAAATGTGAAAGTTGATCCATCAAAGTATAAAGGATATGCATTTGGAATTGGGATTGATAGATTAGCGATGCTTAAATATGGTATTAATGACTTAAGAGCTTTCTTTGATTGTGATTACAGGTGGTTAAATCATTTCGGTTTTGACCCTTTGGATGTACCAACAAATTATAGAGGCTTAAGTAGATGAAAATCACATTTGATTGGTTAAAAGATCATTTAGATACAAAATTAAAAGAAGATAAGCTTTTAGAGCAGCTAACAAGTGTTGGGCTAGAAGTTGAAAGTGTAGAAAATTTATCTGCTGGTCTTGATTTATTCAAAATAGCAAAAATTTTAAAGACAGAAAAGCATCCAAACGCAGATAGACTTAAAGTCTGTGAAGTTGATGTAGGAGAAAAAGAAATAAAAAAAGTTGTCTGTGGTGCGCCCAATGCAAGAGAGGGATTGATAACAATATACGCTCCTCCTGGAGCTGTTATTCCAAAAAGTAAAGTAAAGTTAGTGATAGCTAAGATTAGAGATGTTACTTCATATGGAATGCTTTGTTCTGAGTCTGAATTAAATTTATCTGACGAAAGCGATGGAATAACAGAATTATCTTTAAAAAAATTTAAAAAGAGTATTGGAAAAAGTTATTTTTCAAAATCAAACTCTAATCTTATAGATCTGTCAATTACCCCTAACAGACCAGACTGTCTTGGTGTCAGAGGGATAGCAAGGGATCTTGCTGCTTCAGGTTTTGGTAAATTAAAAGATTTAAAAGAGAAAAAAATAAAATCAAAATTTAAACAAACTGTAAAAGTAAAAATTAATAAGGAAAAAAATCAAGGATGTAGTGCATTTGGTAGTTGCTTAATTACTAATGTAAAAAATGTTGAAAGCCCTCAATGGTTAAAAGATAGATTAGTTTCAATTGGTGAAAAACCAATTTCAGCAATAGTTGATATTACAAATTATGTTATGTTTGATATCAATCGTCCGTTACACGCTTATGATGCTGATAAAATTGAAAAAGGTATCATAGTTCGAAATTCAAAATCTGGAGAAGAGTTTACAGCTTTAGATAATAAAAATTACAAACTAGAAGATGGAATGTGCGTAATTAGTGACAGTAAGGGTGTATTGGGATTAGGTGGAATCATTGGAGGCATAAGGTCTGGTACAGAATTTGATACTAAAAATATTTTATTAGAGTCAGCATATTTTGAACCTAGATCAATTAGAAGCACATCAAAAAGACTTAATATAGATACAGACGCAAAGTTTAGATTTGAAAGAGGTATTGACCCATTATCAATTGAAGATGGTTTAAATAAAGCGTCATTATTAATTAAAGAGATTTGTGGTGGAGAAATTAGTAAAATTGATATTCAAACAATTGAAACAAACAAAATTAAAAATATTAAATTTGACACTGATTTATTTGAAAAAATAACTGGATTTAAAATTTCAACTAAAGAAATGTTTAAAATCTTAGAAGATCTTGGTTTTAAAATTAAAAAAGAAAAAAAATATTTAAAATTAACAATTCCAACATGGAGACCAGATATTTCACAAGAAATAGATATTGTCGAAGAGTTAGTAAGAATAACTGGTTATGATAAGATTGAAATTATAGATCCAATTAAAGAAAGAACCAAATCTACTTTAACTCAGAACCAAAAGTTATTTCATTTTTTACAAAGAGCGGTTGCTTCAAAAGGTTATCTAGAGGCAATAACATGGTCATTTACTGACTCAAATTATAATGATCATTTTAAAAATAAGAATAAAGAAATTAAAATTGTAAATCCCATAAGTTCAGAATTAGGAGTTTTGAGAAACTCAATATTTTCAAATTTAATCATGTATATGAATAAAAATCTGGACAGAGGTCTTAAAGATTTATCAATATTTGAAATAGGACCAATTTTTACTGGTTCAAACCCAGGTGAACAAAATACCGTAGTCTGTGGTTTGTCAGCAGGTAAAAGATCAAGATCGTCATGGATTGAAAAAGAGAGAAATGTTGATGTATTTGATGTTAAAAAAGATGTAGTTCAAACCTTAGCTGAGGCTGGTTATAATTCAGACAAATTTTTTATAGATAGCGAAACACCAAATTATTATCATCCAGGCAAGTCAGGTAGATTATTTCTAAATAGAGGCAAGGATCAAATAGCAGCTTATTTTGGTGAAATTCATCCCAATATTTTAAAAATGATAGATATTAAAACAGAGTCTTTAGTTGGCTTTGAAATTTTTCTAGATAATTTAAAATTACCAAAAAAGACATTAAATGATCAAAAAACTAAATTTGAAGTCTCAGATTATCAAAAATCTGAAAGAGACTTTGCGTTTATAGTTAATAAAGAAGTTAAAGCTCAAGATTTAATTAATGCTGTCTCAAGTGTGGATCAAAAACTAATAAGTAATATTAAAGTTTTTGATGTCTATGAGGGTGAAAACATTCCAGAAAATCAAAAATCAATAGCAATTAGTGTAACTATACAATCATCTGAAAAAACATTGAATGATAATGATTTAGAAAATATTAATAATTCTATAATTAAAACAGTTGAAAACAAAACTGGTGCCAAGATACGATCTTAAAGTAAATGAGTAATATCGATAATATTAGAAATTTTGCGATTATTGCTCATATTGATCATGGTAAATCTACAATAGCAGATAGAATAATTCATAGTTGTGGTGGACTTACAGAAAGAGAAATGAAAGCTCAAGTTTTAGACTCAATGGATATTGAGCGTGAAAGAGGAATTACAATCAAGGCTCAGACGGTAAAACTTAATTATAAAGCAAAAGATGGTGAAGATTATATTTTAAATATTATTGATACCCCAGGTCATGTAGATTTTAGTTATGAAGTTAGTAGATCTCTTTATGCTTGTGAGGGATCAATTTTAATTGTTGATAGTACTCAAGGAGTAGAAGCACAAACTCTTGCAAACGTTTATCAAGCTTTAGATATTGATCACGAAATTGTGCCAGTTTTAAACAAAGTAGATCTTCCAGCATCAGATTTAGATAGAACAAAAAAACAAATCGAAGAAGTGATAGGTATTGATACGGAGAGTGCAATTCCATGTTCTGGAAAGACAGGTGAAGGTATAGAGGACATTTTAGAGCAAATTATTACAACATTACCTGCTCCTAAAGGTGAAAGTTTAGGAGATTTAAAATGTTTGTTGGTTGATAGTTGGTACGACACTTACCTTGGGGTTGTTATTTTAGTTAGAGTTATTGACGGTAAAATTTCAAAAAATATGAAAATTAAAATGATCTCGACCAATCAGGAATATGTTATCGAAAAAGTTGGCGTATTTACTCCAAAAGCTACAGATATCAATGAATTAAATGCTGGAGAAATAGGTTTTATAACGACTGGAATAAAAGTTTTATCAGAAACAAAAGTTGGTGACACAATATGTGATGCTGCGAAACCTTTAAAAGAAGCGCTCCCTGGTTTTAAACCAAGTAAGCCAGTAGTTTTTTGCGGATTGTTTCCAGTTGATAGTTCGGAATATCAAAAATTAAAAGATGGTTTAGCAAAATTACAATTAAACGATGCAAGTTTTTCATTTGAGCCCGAGTCATCATCTGCTTTAGGGTTGGGATTTAGATGCGGATTTCTAGGATTATTACATTTGGAGATAGTTACTGAAAGATTAGAAAGAGAGTTTGATGTCAACCTATTAACAACTACACCTGGTGTTGTGTATAAGGTATACATGAACAATGGAGATACTATAGACCTGCACAATCCATCAAGTTTACCGGACCCAACACTAATTAAGCTAATTGAAGAACCTTGGATAAAAGCAACAATAATTACACCTGATGAATATTTAGGATCAATAATGAAAATGTGTCAGGATAAAAGGGGCATACAAACTAATTTAAGTTATTCAGGAAATAGAGCTGTAGTAAATTACGAATTGCCTTTAAATGAGGTTGTTTTTGATTTTAATGATAGATTAAAATCAATGACAAGTGGTTATGCAAGTTTTGATTATGAGATTATTGAACATAGAGAAGGTGATCTAGTTAAGCTTGGAATATTGGTGAATGCAGAGCCTGTAGACGCTTTAGCAATGATGATACACAAGGACTTTGCTCAAAGAACAGGCAGAGAAGTTTGTGAAAAATTAAAAGATTTAATACCGAGGCATAACTTTATGATACCAGTTCAGGCAGCAATAGGAGGTAAGATTATTGCAAGAGAAACCATTAAAGGATTTAAAAAAGATGTTTTAACAAAAATCCATGGTGGTGGTGCCACAGATAGAAAAAGAAAGCTTCTAGAAAAGCAAAAAAAAGGTAAAGCTAGATCAAAACAGTTTGGAAGAGTTGAAATTCCACAGGAGGCATTTATAGGTGTTTTGAAAATAAGCAAAGAAAAGTAGATGAAAATATTTGATTGTTTCTTATATCATAATGAAGATATCATTTTAGATGTAAGACTAAACACTATGTTTGCACATATAGATAAATTTATAATAGTTGAGTCAAGATTTGATCATCAAGGAAATAAAAAAAATCTTAATTTTAAAATTGAAAATTTTAAAACCTTTCAAGATAAGATTATTTATTTGGTTATAGACGAGTTTCCAGAAAATATTTCAAATTGGGAAAGAGAAAACTATCAAAGAAACTATATAACCAAGGGTCTATTTGAGGCAAAAGATGATGATTACATTATTATATCAGATATAGATGAAATCCCTGATTTAACAAAGTTAAATGACATAGAAAACTACAAATACACTGTCTTTGAACAGAAAATGTTTTATTACAAAATTAATCTTCAAAATAAAACAAATCCATTTTGGCACGGAAGCAGAATCTGTAAAAAAAAATATTTAAGAACACCTCAGTGGATTAGAAATCAGAAGGTAAAAAAATTTCCTTTTTGGAAAATTTATAAAATAAAGTGGAATGTTATTAAGAATGGAGGATGGCACTTTTCATTTCTAATGAATGCAGAACAGATAAAATCTAAATTAGCTGCATATGCTCATGCAGAGTATAACAATGAAAATTTTAACAGTTTAGAAAAAATCAATTATTCTATTAATAATAAGATTGATTTATTTGATAGACCAATAAACTTTGAAAAAATATTTTTTGACACATCTTTCCCAGATTATATTATTAAAAATAAAGAAAAGTTTAAAGACTGGATATTATAGTAAAATTTTATTAGGAGAGGTGGCCGAGTGGCTTAAGGCGCACGCTTGGAAAGTGTGTGTACTGTCAAAGGTACCGTGGGTTCGAATCCCACTCTCTCCGCCACATCCAAATCATATATATATTTACTATGATAATTAAAAGAATTAAAATAATTTGATGAGAAGTGATATATCAATCATAATTGTTTTATATAAAACTGATTTAAAAAGAATCAAATATCTAAACAATTTAAAAAAACACAAATTATTAGTATTTGATCAAGATGTAAAAATAAAACAAAAAAATAAAATTAAAACAATTTTAAGTTTTGATTTTGAGTATTTATCTTCAAACAAAAATATTGGCCTCTCAAAAGCAATGAACTTATTAATTAAAAAAGTAAAAACAAAATATTGCTTATTAGTAGAACCTGATATTGAGATAAATAATAAATCAGTTAATTTGTTGAGAACTTATATTACAAAGAAAGATTGTTTATTTGTAGGGCCCAACTTAACAAAAAAAATATTAAAAAAACCAATTAGTTATACAAATAAATTTGATTTTTCATGCCTTTTATTTGATGTAAAAAAAGTAAAAAAATTTAAATTCTATGATGAAGATTTTTCATTTTACTGGGAAGATATTGACTTATTAACAAGAGTTAATAATTCAAAATATAAAATGATAACAGTTAATAAGGCATACGCTACTCACGACAAGAGTAAATCGACTATCAATTCCTTTAATGTTCAAATTATTAAAGGTTTAAATTTTAAATATGGAGAACTTGTTTTTGATTATAAATATAAAAAATTATCTAAAATAAAAGTAATAAGACATTTATATCTGTGTCCATTACGTGTGATTTTATATATCTTATTACTTAATAAGAAAAAAACGATAATAAATTTTTGCTATTTTTTAGGTACTTTAAAATTTTTAAATTATCTATTCAATAAAAAATAAATTGAATATTTTAATTCCATAAAATTATCTTTGTTTTAAAGGGCTTATTTAATGTTTTTATATTAGCCATATAAATATAAGTGAGTTTTTTTTTTAAAAAATGTTATAATTTTTCTTTCCTAAAATTAAAAAAATGACAAATAAAAATACATATCAAGCAGACTCAATTAAAGTTTTAAAAGGTCTTGAGGCAGTTAGAAAAAGACCAGGAATGTATATTGGTGACACAGATGACGGAACTGGTTTACACCATATGGTTTATGAAGTTGTTGATAACTCTATTGATGAAGCTTTAGCAGGGCATTGCAAAAATATTAATGTAAAAATTAATCCTGATGGGACTATAACCGTTAATGATGATGGTAGAGGGATTCCTGTTGATATGCATAAAGGTGAAAAAAAATCTGCAGCTGAAGTGATAATGACCCAACTTCATGCTGGAGGTAAATTTGATCACGACTCTTATAAAGTTTCTGGTGGATTACATGGAGTTGGTGTTTCAGTTGTAAATGCATTGTCAGAACAACTACAATTAGAGATCAACAGAGATGGAAAAAAACATTTCATTGAATTCAAAGATGGAGAAGCTAAATCTCCATTAAAAGTTACCGGAAAATCTAAACATACAGGAACACAAATAACTTTTTTACCATCAAAAGAAATATTTTCTTCAATAAAATTTAGTGCAAACATCTTGATTAAAAGAATGAGAGAATTGGCATTCTTAAACAAAGGAATTAAAATTATTTTTACTGACGCTAGTCAAAAAAAAGAAAAAATAACAGAATTTAGATTTGATGGAGGAGTTCTTGAATTTGTAGATTTTTTAGATGAAAAAAGAGAAAAGCTACAAAATAAAAATGGAAATGATTTATTCAAAAAACCAATTTATATAGAAGGTAAAAAAAATAATATAGAGTTAGAGTGTTCTTTAAAATGGAATGCAAGCTACGCTGAAGATATTTTTGCATATACTAACAATATATACCAAAAAGATGGAGGAACCCATTTACTAGGTTTTAGAAGCGCCTTAACAAGGGTTATAAACAAATATGCAAATGAAAATAACCTTCTTAAGAAAAATAAATTGGCAATTTCTGGAGACGATATTAAAGAAGGTTTAACATGTGTATTATCTACTAAAATACCAGATCCAAAATTTTCATCACAGACAAAAGATAAATTAGTTTCATCAGAAGTAAGAATGATAGTTGAGACAGTTGTTAATGAAAAACTTTCTATCTGGTTTGATCAAAATCCATCTGTTGCAAAAATAATTTTAGCTAAAGTTATTCAGGCTGCAATGGCAAGAGATGTTGCAAGAAAAGCAAGAGAGAATGTAAGACGAAAAGGTGCTCTAGAATTGAGTGGCCTTCCTGGAAAATTGGCAGATTGCCAAATTGGTAAACAAGAAGGCACAGAATTGTTTATTGTAGAGGGTGACTCAGCGGGTGGATCAGCTAAGCAAGGAAGAAATAGAGCCAATCAAGCTGTTTTACCTTTACGAGGTAAAATTTTAAATACCTATGTTGAAGATTTAACAGTCAAAAAGAATGGAAATGGAGATAGTTCAGATCAACAAAGAACAAAAGCTTTATCAAAAATGATTTCTTCTAATGAAATAGTTACTTTAATTAATGCTCTTGGTTTAGATCCTAAAGTACAAGAAATAGACTTAAAAGATTTAAGATATGGAAAGATTATTATTATGACTGATGCTGATGTTGATGGATCTCATATTAGAGCTTTATTATTAACATTTTTTAACAACAAACCATTTAATAAATTAATTGAAAACGGACATGTTTATTTAGCTCAGCCACCATTGTTTAAAATTAATAAGGGTTCCAAAGGTATTTATATTAAAGACGAAAAAGAGTTGGAGGATTACATAGTAAGCAATAACAAAAATTTAAAGAAAATCAAAAAAGGTTCTAAAGAGTTTTTAAAAGAATTAGATTTAGAAAAATCTAAAATGAACATACAAAGATTTAAAGGTCTTGGTGAAATGAATCCGGAGGAATTATGGAGTACAACCCTTGATCCTGAAACACGTAATTTACTTCAAGTTCAGTATTCCAAAGATTTAAAAAAAGATCAGAGCTTGATCCATACTCTTATGGGTAATGATGTTGCATTACGGAAAGATTTTATTATTTCTAATGCAATAAATGTTCAGAATCTCGATATTTAATAATGAAGTTTTTTGAAACTTCAAAATATCATTTTTTTAAAAAATCAACTTATATAAGTTTAAGATGGATTGGTATAATTGGGCAATTAATATCAATTAATTTTGTTTATTTTTTTTTAAATTTTAAATTTGATTTTATTATTTCAAATCTAATTATATTTTTAGGTATTTTAAGTAATTTATTTTTAATTTTTATCTATAAAAAAACTCAATTATCAGATAGATCAGCGTTTATTTTTTTAGTAATAGATATATTGCAGCTAGGTGGTTTACTTTATTTAACAGGAGGTGTTACAAATCCATTTGTAATTTTTTTATTAATTCCAAGTATTTTTTCGTCATCAAACTTAAGTTTTAAAACAAATTTTTTATTAGTATTACTTACTTTAATTATAGTTTTTATACTTACATTCTATTCTCTGGATTTACCTTCTCCAATTAGTGATCATTTTCATGTAAGTTCATATTATTTTTATTCAATTCCAATTTCTTTAATTATTGCTTTAATTTTTTTAAATTATTTAGCAATGTCTTTTGGAGCACAATCTAGATTGAGGAGAGAAGCGTTAGCAAAAATGGAGGAAGTAATGGCTACAGAGCATGAACTTTTGTCTTTAGGAGGACAAGCTGCAGCTGCGGCCCATTCTCTTGGAACACCTTTGTCTACAATTAAAATAATTGCTCATGATCTTGAGAAACAATTTAAAACTCAAAAAGATGTAAAAAAGGATATAGAATTATTATCTAGTCAAGTAACAAGATGTAATGAAATTTTAAAACGTTTGACTTTAAACCCAGTAGAAGAAGACAATTTTATTGATAAAGATTTAACTATGAAAGATTATCTAAGTGAAATTGCCTCATCATTTAAAGAGATAAGCGAGAAGAGTTTTGTTTTGAATTTTGATCAAGACTCTAATAAAAAAAGAATAACAAAATCAATTGAAATTGTTTATGGTTTAAGAAATTTTATAGGCAATGCTAATAAATTTGCTAAAAATACAATTTATATTAGTCTTAAAAGTGATAGTGAAATAACCCAAATTATCATTGAAGATGATGGAGATGGATATCCAAGAGATGTTTTGTCAAAAATTGGTGAACCTTATTTGAAATCAAACGACATCAAGGATAAATCAAAATCAGGCTTAGGTCTTGGACTGTTTATAGGCAAAACTCTTTTAGAAAAAAATTTTGCTAAAATAAATTGCAGAAACTCTAAAACAAGAAGTGGAGCAGAAGTTATTATTAAATGGAATAATAAGGATCTATTTAATATTTAATGAAATTTTTTTTTAGTTTCAAACAAAGAGCTTAATTGAGATATCATTACATCTCCTAATTCATTTACATCTGTTATTTTTATTGCCTTATCATAATATCTTGAAACATCATGACCAATACCAATTGCTAAAACTTCAATTTCAGTTTTGTTTTCTATGAATTTTACCATTTTCTTTAGATGTTTCTCTAAGAAGTCACCTGAGTTAACTGAAAGAGTTGAGTCATCAACTGGTGCACCATCAGAAATTACCATCATTATCTTTCTTTCTTCTTTTCTTTTTTTGATTCTATTGTAAGCCCACAAAATAGCTTCTCCATCGATATTTTCTTTAAGTAAACCCTCTTTAAGCATAAGACCTAAATTATTCCTAGCTTGACGCCAATGAGTATCAGCACTTTTATATATGATGTGTCTTAAATCATTTAATCTTCCTGGAGTTTTAGGTTTAGAATTTTTATTCCATAATTCTCTGCTTTGGCCACCTTTCCAGTTTTTAGTAGTAAAACCTAAAATTTCAACTTTAACGGAACATCTTTCAAGAGTTCTAGACAATATATCAGCACAAATTGCTGCAATAGTGATGGGTCTTCCCCTCATAGATCCAGAATTATCAATCAGCAAAGTCACTATCGTATCTTTGAAATCTAAATCTTTTTCTTTTTTAAATGAAAGAGAATTGTAGGGGTCCATTATAATTCTTGGTAATTTTGAACTGTCAAGTAAACCTTCCTCTAGATCAAATTCCCATGCTCTATTTTGTTTAGCAAGCAACTGTCTTTGGAGTTTATTTGCAAGTTTAGTTATAACATCTTGAAATCCAACTAATTGTTGATCTAAAGACCTCCTTAGTTTTGTTGCTTCATCAGCGTTTTCTAAATTTTCAGCTTTTGTAATTTCATCATACTGAGTAGTAAAAATTTTATAATCAAGATTAATATTATCAATATTTTTTTGAATAATTTGCTCTGAACTCTGCTCATCTGCTTCATTATCTGAAAGTTGTTCATCTAGATTAAATTCATCAACATTATAATCAGCATCTAAAGAAGCTTGAGTCTCTTGATCATTATTATCATCTTTATTATCCTCAGTTTCTTTGTCTTGATCATCATTTGAAGGATTATCTTGCCCCTGATCTTGATTTTCCTCTTGTCTTTCATCCTCTTGTTCACTTTGAAAGATATCCATTTCATTTAAAATTTCTGAAAATCTAGAACTGTAATTGTTTTGATCTTCTAAATTTTCTTGTAAAAATTTCTTGTGCTTATCTATTGATTTTTCAAAGTCTTTTTCCCAAAAATTTAACATTTTTGAAGTCAGAGTATTTAATTTAATTTGGTGAAAATTTTTAAGCATATATAATTCAAATGCTTCAGCAACAGAAACATCTTCTTTAGTTTTCAATTGTTCTTTTCTTTTACCTTTTATTATTTGAGTGTAATTTTCGGTAAAATTTTTTTCTATTCCTTTAAGCATTTTTCCACCTAAGGACTCATATCTAATTTTTTCAGCAATATTATAAAGAGATCGCGAGGAATTATTAGTGGGTAAATTTTTTCTATAGATTGTATCGTTAGAAAATTTTTTTTTTAAAGCTTCAGAGTCTGTTTCAGCACGCAGTTTGATAAAATCACTTGGATTTGTGAGATCATTAATTTCTAAAATCTCTGAGCTCTTAGTTTTTTTATTTTCTGAAGATTTATCGTCTAAAGTATAATCATCAGAAATTACTTTTGCTGTTGATGTTAAAGCAATTCTGAATTTTTCTTTTAAATTAATATCTTTGCTACTCATTTAGATTTGAATATTTATCAAAGACTCTGGTAATTCCTCACCAAAACACCTTTGATAATATTCAGCGATAGTATTTTTTTCAATATCATCACATTTATTTAAAAAAGTTACTCTAAAAGCATATCCAGTGTCTTTAAAAATCTCTGAATTTTCTGCCCAATGCATAACAGTCCTTGGACTCATTACTGTTGAGATGTCGCCTGCAATAAAACCTTTCCTTGTTAAAGAAGCCACCTTTATCATGTTTGCAACTTTTTCTTTACCTTTAGTGTTGTTTAAATTTTTATTTTTTGCCAAAACTATATCTAGCTCTCTCTCAAGGCTTAGATAATTTAGTGTTGTTACAATATTCCATCTATCCATTTGCCCCTGGTTTATTTGCTGAGTGCCGTGATAAAGGCCTGTTGTATCACCAAGACCAACTGTATTGGATGTTGCAAACAATCTAAAATATTTGTTTTGTTTAATAACTTTATTTTTATCAAGTAGAGTAAAGTTACCCTCCGCCTCCAAAACTCTCTGAATCACAAACATCACATCAGGTCTTCCAGCATCATATTCGTCAAAAACAAGAGCTACAGGGTTTTGTATGGACCAAGGCAAGATACCTTCATTAAACTGTGTGATTTGTTTTCCCTCTTTAAGAACAATCGCATCCTTTCCAATTAGGTCTATTCTACTTACGTGGCTGTCTAAGTTTACACGTATGCATGGCCAATTAAGCCTAGCAGCAATCTGTTCTATATGGGTGGACTTGCCAGTACCATGGTATCCTTGAACAAGAACTCTCTTATTGAAAGCAAAACCTGAAATTATTGCTAGAGTAGTATCTCTATCAAATTTATAACTTTTATCTATCTCAGGAACGTATTCATTTTTTTTTGAAAATGCATCTACTTCCATTTCAGAATCGATACCAAAAGTCTGTTTAAGAGAAACCTTAATATCTGGTTGTATGTTAAGATTTGGTGTCAATTTTTTCTCTATATGTGTTTTTAAGTTGAGTGTAAGCTAAAGTAATTAGTTTTAACTTTTCTTCATATTTTTTATTTCCTGCATTTATATCGGGGTGAAATTTTTTAACAAGTAATTTGAACTTGTCTTGTATTTTTTTCCATTTTAAACCTACAGAAATACCCAATATTCCAAACGCTTTTATATCTTTGTGATTAAATTTAAATTGACGCATATGATCATAATCACCATTAATTTTATCTTTGTCTAATTCGTCTCTTAATGTGTTATTCCAAAGAACTTTAAAAAAATTATCCGAAGAACTAAAGCTTTGTGTGGGTTTATGCCAAATCATATCAGATTTTAAAAAATCTAAAACTTGATCATCATTCATTCCTGAAAAATAGTTCCAGTTTTTGTTAAATTCTTTTACATGTTCTAGACAAAGCATTCTAAATTTCTTACTATTATCTTTTTCAACGGGTGCTTTATAATCACCAATTTCATTACAATTATTCCAGTCACAAATATTTTTCATGATATATAATAATACTTATGGATATAAATGAGCTAATTGCAATTGTAAAAAAAAAACTACACAATCAAATAAATATTGAAAGCATCAATATTGAAGACAAATCTTTTCTTCATAAAAATCATCAAGGTAATGAAGAAGGAAAATTTCATTTAAAAATTACTTTAAAATCTATTGATCTAAAAAAAATGTCTAAAATAGAAAGCACTAAAAAAATTTATAAAACTTTAGATAAAGAGTTAAAAGAATTCATCCACTCAATACAAATTTTAATTGCTTAATTCTTTTTTTAAAAAAAGGCTTAAGTTTTTTTTATCATATTCTCTATTGATGATTGGGGAACCAATTTTTTTTAATAAAACTAAGTTAATTTTATCTGAATAATTTTTTTTATCTTTAAGCATAAAAGACATAATTTTTTTTAAATCTTGGGTTTTAAAGAATTTTTTTATATTAAATGGTAATTTAGAGTTGGTAATATGATTATTAATTAAATAATATTCATCTTTTTTTAATAAATTATTGTTTAAACTAAAACTTAATGCTGTTTTCATGCCAAGAATTACAGCCTCACCATGGTTAAGTTTTTTTGTATAACCCAAAGAAGCTTCATAGGCATGAGCAAAAGTATGACCAAAGTTTAAAATTTTTCTTAAATTTTTTTCTTTTTCATCTTTTTCAACAATATTTTTTTTAATTTTACAGCTTTCAAAAATAGCTTTTTCAATAAATGGTGATTTAAGATAAATAATTTTTTTATAATTTTTATTTAAAAAATTGAAAAACTTTTTATTGGCAATAAGAGAATGTTTTAAAATTTCACCATAGCCACAAATTACTTCTCTATTAGGTAGTGTCTTTAAAAATTGAATATCAGAAATAACTAAATTTGGTTGATAAAAACTGCCGATTAAATTTTTTCCATATTTAGTATTTACACCAGTTTTCCCTCCAATAGATGAGTCTACCTGAGATAAAAGAGTAGTTGGTACATTAATAAATTTTAATCCCCTTTTAAATAAACTAGCTGCAAATCCACTTATGTCTCCAGTAATTCCACCACCTACTGAAATTAAACAATCTTCTCTTGAAAAATTTTTATTAAGCAAAATATCTAAAATTTTATTTACGTTATTTATATTCTTATTAATTTCACTAGCTTTAAAAAAGTGAATATAAATTTTCTTTCTATTTAATGATTTTTTTATTTGAGAAATAGTTTTCTTAGAAATATTTTTATCGATAATTACAAGGCATTTTTTAAAATTAATTGAATTACCTTTGATTATTTTTGAAATATTAAACATTAGATTGGATCCAATCATGATTGAATATTTTTGAGTTTTTGTATTTATCTCTAATTTAATAGGTTTCATAAATTTCTAAAATTCTCTTAACTATTTGATTTTTTGATAAATTATCACACTTAATTTCATATAAAGCTTTTGAATAGACGTTAGTTCGGTTTTTTATTAAATCAATCAATTCATTATCTGATGAATTAAAGGCCAAAGGCCTTTTTTTGCTATTTTTGATTCTATTTAATAATATCTCATCATTCCAATTTAACCAAAAAGATAAGTGATTTTTTAAAATATTTTTTCTTATCTCTTTATTTGTAAAAGCGCCACCACCAAGGGCTATTACAGAAGAATTAGATTTTAATTTCCTTAAAGTAATTTTTTTTTCAATTTTTCTAAAATAATTTTCTCCCTTAGTTTCAAATATTTTTTTAATAGATATACCCAACTCTTTTTCAATTTCTTTATCCACATCTATGAAATCAACTTTTAATTTTTTTGCAATTAGTAGGCCAATAGAGCTCTTTCCAGATCCCATCATTCCTAAAAAAACAAGATTTTCTTTTGATTTCATAAGTTTCTTTATTGAAAAAACACAAATATGTCTTAATTTGAAATTAACTAAAGTTATATGCAATTTAATAAAAATACAAGTTCAGGTAAATTTAACATTATTGGAGCAGTTGTTAAATCTATTGTAGGGTTAGCAGTTATTCTTGGAATTGTTTTTTTTCTCAATAAAATTGATTTTCCAGCCCCAAAAAAAGAAATAGAAAAAATTATCTCAAATGAAAATTTTAAGATTGTTAAATAAGAAGTATTTATCAGTTATAATTATTTATTTATTATCATCCCTCTCTTTAATTGCTGAAGATAAGCCAATAGATATTTGGAATATAGATAAAAAAGAAACAGAAGACGTTATCGAGAAAGAATCATCAACTGAAAAATTAGAAGTAATTTCTGAGAATAGTGTTTATGATATGCAGTCAGATAAAAAAAAAAATCAGATAAAACTAGATCAAGAATTAATATCTAAAAAGATTACAATTGCTGGACTATATGATCCTGGTGATTATGGCCTAGATATTAACATGTGGGCAAATTCTGATGGTCTAAAATTAAAAAGTCTTTTTAAAAATATAGATAAGTATGAACTTTCAAAAGATGCATCTGAGATACTCAATATTTCAATGCTGACAAATGCTTACTATCCAAATCAAAATATTACAGAACAAGAATTCTTAAAAATAAAATCAAATTGGCTAATTAAAGATTCTAACTTTGAATTAATAGAAGAGTATCTTCTTAAAAATCAAATTATTAACTTACATCCTGAATTAATGAAATATCTTGTTGATAGATATTTGTCTCAATCAGATATCAAAAAATCATGTGAAATTTTCTCTAAAATTATAAAACCTATTGAAAATGAATATCTATCAAAATTTAATTTATATTGCTTAATTAACTATGGCAAAAATGAGGAAGCTCAATTAATTTTAGACTTAAAAAAAGAATTAGGTTTCAAAGACGATTATTTTGAAAACAAAATTAATTATTTATTTGGTTATTTAGATGAAGTTAATAATGAGGTATCTGAAAATTCTGTTTTAGATTTTCATTTAGCTCATAGAACAAATCCTGAATTTGCATTTGAACCCACAAAAGAAACTCCAAAATTAATTTGGAAATACCTATCAGCATCTAATTTGTTGTATAATATACAGGATATTGAAATTACAGATATAGACAAAATATCAACAATTGAAAAAGCTACACATGATAAAAATTACTCAGAAAAGGAGTTATTTGAATTTTATAAACGATTTCAGTTTAATATTAATCAATTACTAAATACCGAAGAAGTATATAAATCTTTATCATCTATAGAAGGAAGAGCTTTGGTATACCAAAGATTACTTCTAACAGAAGAACCTAAGTTAAAGTTAAAATTAATTAAAACTTTAAAGAATATATTTGAAGCAGATGATATTGGTAATGCATTTGACGAAGAATTAAAAAAGTTTTTAAATCAAATTAATGAAGAAGAAGTTCCTTCCAATTTTACAACTTTTTATAATAATTATAGTAAAACTGATAAAATTATTGATAAAAAAATTAAGTATAACAATAAAATTTTACATCAATCTAAATTAGTAAACTATTTTAATGGAGATTATGCAAAATCTAAAATTGAGGAAGAATTAAATAAGTTTTTAAAAAAAATAAAAAAAGATAAAAAATATTTTTTATCTAAAAAAGACATAATTTTTATTGAAGCACTTAAATCAGATGGAATTAAGATTTCAAAAAAATATGATAATCTTTATGAAATTAATAAATCAGAAATGCCAGCTGATATTCAATTAATGATCGATAACAATGAAATAGGTGCTGCATTATTAAGGGTTATTGAAGTGATTGGCCCTGAAAAAATAGAGGATATTGATGATGATACGGTTTATTTTATAATCAATACATTAAACCAATTAAATGTTGATTTAATTAGAAACAAACTTTTATTAAAAGTTCTTCCTTTAAAAGTATAAAAATTATAATAAAATAATCTCATTAATGACTGTTAAAACTATCATAACTGAACCTAACAAATTGCTTAGACAAATTTCAAAGCCTGTTGAAAATGTTGGTAGTGAAGAACAAAAATTAATGGATGACATGCTTGAAACCATGTATGCGGCACCTGGGATAGGTCTTGCTGCAATTCAGATTGGCGTTCCAAAAAGAATTATAGTGATGGATATTTGTAAAGAAGAGGGAAAAAAAGAACCTCGATATTTTGTAAATCCAGTGATCAAAAATAAAGATACATTAAAAGCAACTTATGAAGAAGGTTGTTTGTCTGTGCCTGATCAATTTGCAGAAATTGATAGACCTAGTAAATGTGAAGTTGAATATCTTGATTACAACGGAGAAAAACAGTTATTAAAAGCAGACGGATTACTTGCAACCTGTATTCAACATGAAATGGATCACTTAGAGGGCATCCTGTTTATTGATTATCTTTCAAAATTAAAAAGATCTATGATTATTAAAAAATTATCAAAATTAAAATCAAATACTACAGTACTTTAATTGATGGCAAAAAAAATTGTTTTTATGGGTACACCCATGTTTGCTGTTCCTATTTTAAAATCTTTATATCAAAATGGCTATCCAATATCAGATGTATATACTCAGCCTCCACAAAAATCTCAGAGAGGTCAAAAAATTAATAAATCACCAATTCAAGGTATCTCTGAAACTTTAAATTTAGAATTCAGAACACCAAAATATTTAAAAGATAACAATGAAGAATATGAGTATTTCAAAAGTATAAATGCTGATCTTGCAATTGTAGTTGCGTATGGTCAAATAATTCCAAGAGAGTTTTTAAACTTAACTAAAAAAGGATTTATAAATATTCATGCTTCTTTACTTCCTAAATGGAGAGGAGCAGCTCCTATACAAAGATCTATAATGAATCTTGATAAAGAAACAGGGGTTAGTATCATGAAAATATCTGAACAATTAGATACAGGCCCAGTATGCAATACTTATAAAATAGATTTAGATAATAATTTAAATGCGAGTGATGTTGCTGATAAATTATCCTTAATAGCTGCTGAAAAAATATTAGATAATATTGACAATATATATGAGGATAAAGCAAAATTTATTGATCAAGATCACTCAAAAGCAACATATGCATCTAAAATCCAAAAAGCTGAAGGTGAAATTAATTGGAATGATAGTGCACAAAAAATAAATGGTAAAATAAATGGTTTGTACCCTGTGCCAGGTGCTTTTTTTATACATAAAGGGGAAAGATACAAAATTTTAAAAGGAGAAATTGCTTATGGAGCTGGAAATCCAGGTGAGGTTGTTTCAGATTATTTGGAAATTGCCTGCGGAGACAAGCAATCAATTAAAATTAAAGAAATTCAAAGACAGGGAAAAAAACCTCAAAATATTGGTGAATTTATGCTCGGCTCACAAATAAAAAAAGGGATTGTAATATAAATGGCTCGATATCAGTTACTTATTGAGTATGTGGGTACAAATTTTAGAGGGTGGCAAATTCAAAAAAAAGGCTCAACTATTCAAGGACTTATTCAAGAAAAACTTACAAAACTTTTAAAAGAAAAAATAATTTTAAATGGTTCGGGCAGAACAGACACGGGTGTTCACGCAATTGCACAATCTGCTCACTTTGACTGTATAAATAATATAATAGATTTAACAAAATTTTTGAAATCGATTAATCATTTCTTAAATGATAAAAACATTGCAATAACTAAAATAAAAAAAAGAAGCAATAAATTTCACTCAAGGTATTCAGCAAAGCAACGAATTTATAAATACATCATATTTAACCAAATCAGTGAGCCTGTGATTGAAAAAAATAGAGGGTGGCATGTAAGGAAACGGTTAGATTTAGAATTAATTAAAAAAGGTGCAAAAAAATTAATTGGAACAAATGATTATTCAACTTTTAGATCATCAAGTTGTCACGCTAAAAGTCCGATTAAAACTATTAAATCTATCAAAATTAGATCTTTAAAAAATAAAATTGAAATAGAATTTAAATCACAATCTTTTTTACAACAACAGGTGAGATCTATGGTGGGTTGTTTGAAATATTTAGGTGAAAAAAAATGGGATTTAAAAACCTTTAATAAAGCTTTTAGATCAAAAAAAAGAATATTGTGTGCACCACCTGCACCACCAGAAGGACTTTTTCTAGCAAAAGTTATTTATTAGTTTTTTCTTATTGCTCATTGAAAATTTTTTATTTATTCGCCATCTAGACTCTGCTCTTACAATGTACCCACAACAATTTTTTGATTTACATTTGCAAGGAAATTGTTTGTAATTTTCATCATAACCAAATCCATAATCACAAGTAAATTCTTCACCTTTTTTTATATCCTTGATGGCTTTAACCCAAATTTTGAGTCCTTTGCCATCATAATCACAGTTATTATTGCATGAATGATTAATAAGACCTGCTGTATTCCAAGGAAAGTCTCCATCAAGATCATATCTTTTGTTTATAGTAAATAAATAAATTGGTTTTCCATTATCATATTTATCTGACTCTTCAGTTTGTTTTTTTGTAATTAATTTTCCAATATAATCTATTATTTTTGTTCCTTCTTTGATGTCTCTTGTAGCATAAAGTCCTCTACCTTTTTTATCAATTACAGATTTATTAATTTTGTACATTTTCATAAAGTTTTTATTTAGAGAGTTATTTAGAATTAGCAATCAAATTCTATTAAAGCATCGACATGACGTTTGGAGCTGTCCTGTAATGCTTTAAGATCATATCCACCTTCAAGAATAGAAACAACATTTCCATTACAAAATGATTTAGAAAGCGCTAATGTTCTTTTGGTTATCGTATAAAAATCCTCCGAACCTAGTCTAAGTTGTGCCAAAGGATCATCAATATGTGCATCAAAACCTGCAGAAAACAATAAAAATTCAGGTTTAAATTCTTTTAATTTTTTCAAAACATGTTCGTATGCATTTAGATATTCTTCAGCAGTTGTGCCAGCTTCAAGTGGAATATTAAAAATATTATTATACTTACCTTTTTCTTGTTCTGATCCTGATCCAGGATAATAAGGGTATTGATGTGTTGAAATATATAACACTTTTTCATTATCATAGAAAATATCTTGTGTTCCATTTCCATGATGAACATCAAAATCAATAATAGCAACTTTACTATACTTATATTTTTCAATTAGATAATTAGCCCCAACAGCAACATTGTTATATATACAAAATCCCATTGCTTTATCTTTTTCTGCATGATGTCCTGGTGGTCTTACAGCACAAAACGCATTTTTAAATTTTTTCTGTTGAACACCATCGATTGCTGTGATTATAGATCCTACAGCATCTTTTGTTGCTTCTTTACTTCCAGGTGAGACAACTGTGTCTCCATCAAGAAAAGCTAAACCACTTTCTGGAAATGATTTACTTACTAAACCTATATATTCAGAAGAATGTGTATTAACCAAAAAAGATTGATCAAATTTAACTGGTTTTTTCCAAATTAATTCTTTGTTATCAATTTTTTTAAAGTTATCAATAATAGCTGTAACTCTATCAATTTTTTCTGGATGCCCATCACCTGTATTATGATTTTGATAAGTATTAGAGGTAACTAGACCAGTTTTCACTAAAAATAATTTTGTAAAATATTTGAATAAATCAATGTAAGTTTTTTTAAATCAGACAGTGAAACAGCTTCATCTACTTTGTGCATTGTTTTACCAACCAAACCAAATTCTAAACAAGGAGCTATTTTTCTAATAAATCTTGCATCAGAAGTACCTCCAGTTGTTGAGAGCTGAGGTTTAATTTTTGTAATTTTTTTAATGATATCTCTGATCATAAAAGTCGTATTATTTGGTTTTGTAAGAAATGCTTCTCCAGAGACACTGTAATTAATTTTATATTTTGATTTATTTTTATTACATATTCTTTTTATTATTTTATCAATTTTCTTTTTTATAGAACTTGAACTGTGTTTATTATTAAATCTAATGTTAAAAGTTGCATTTGCTAATCCTGGTATTACGTTGTCTGCAGAATTATTAATGTTTATCTTGGTAACTTCTAGATTTGTTGGTTGAAAATCTCTTGTACCATTATCAAATTTAATTTCTTTCAATTCCTTTAATATTTGCACAATAGCTGTGGATGGATTATTTGCTCTTTGGGGATAAGCTACATGGCCCTGAACACCTATAATTGAAAGTCTTCCAGTCATACTTCCTCTTCGCCCAATTTTAATCATTTCACCTAATTTATTAGGGTTAGTAGGTTCACCTACTAAGCAAAAATCTATCTTTTCTTTTTTCTTTTTTAAATATTCAACTACTTTTTTAGTTCCATTAATTGCAACTCCTTCTTCATCACCAGTGATTAAAAGACTAATAGAGCCATTAAATTTCCTTTTATTTGCAACGAAATTACTCACTGCTGAAACAAATGCAGCAATTGAACTTTTCATATCATTCGCACCTCTTCCAATTAAGTATCCTTTTTTAACAGAGGGTTTAAATGGGTTTACTGTCCAATCTTTTAAATTTCCTGCTGGAACAACATCTAAGTGACCTGCATAACAGAAATTTGGACTTTGATTGCCAAGTCTTGCATAAAGATTTTTTACTGACTTGCTGTCTTTCTCTTTAAATTCTAAAATTTTAGTTTTAAAGCCTAGAGTTTTAAGTTTTTTTTCTAAAAATTTCATAATACCAGCATCAACAGGTGTTACTGTTGGAAATTTAATCAGCTCCTTAGCTAATTGAAGTTCATTAATAGTATTCATTAAAAATTTATTCTCTTAGTAGATCGTTAACAGAAGTTTTAGATCTTGTTTTCTCATCTACCTGTTTAATTATTACCGCACAATATAGTGAGGGTGCAGACGCATTATTTTTGTCAGGTAACGATCCAGGAACAACTACAGAATAAGGAGGAATTTTTCCATATGTAATTTCTCCAGTTTTTCTATTCACTATTTTGGTTGATTGTCCAATATACATTCCCATACTTAAAACAGATCCTTCTCCAACAGTTACTCCTTCAACAACCTCTGACATTGCTCCAATAAAACAGTTGTCCTCAATAATAGTTGGTAATGCTTGAGCAGGCTCTAATACTCCACCAATTCCACTTCCAGCAGAGATATGACAATTTTTACCTATTTGGCAACAACTACCAGCACGACTAAAAGTATCCATCATGGTGCCTTCATCAATATAAGCACCAATATTAACGTAGCATGGCATCAGTACTGCATTTTTTCCAACAAATGATCCTTTTCTAACTGGAGAGTTTGGTACCATTCTAAATCCAGCTTTTTCGTGATCTTCTTTAGTCCAACCGGCAGTTTTTCCCTTTAACAAATGTGCTTTGTCGTACCAACTGCTATATGGACCATTTAAATTTTCCATTGGGTATATTCTAAAACTAAGCATAATAGCTTTTTTAATATGCTGATGAGTGACCCACTCATCATTAATTTTTTCTGCAACCCTTACTTTACCACTATCTAAATCATCAATCATTTGATTGATGGTATCTTTTAAACTTTGGTCAGAATCTTGGTTAACATTATCTTTATTTTCCCATGCTTCATTTATAATTTTTTCAATATCATTCATATTTCTTTTTTAGATAGTTAATTTAATTATTCTTTAATATATTAATTTCTTGTAAAAAAGAAGGCAAGTTCTTAATCTTGTAATCAATATATGGTTTGTCAGAGTCTTTTTTTGCAAATACTTCTTCATTTTCCAACCAACAAGTTTTCATTCCTAAATTTTTAGCTTGTTCTAAATTATGTGCAATATCCTCAATTAAAATTGATTGATTTGGATCTAGATCAAATTTTTCGATAAGTTTTTGATATGGATCTAAGTGAGGTTTAGGGACATAATTTGCATCTGTAATATCAAAGGCACCATCAAATAATCCATCAATACCAAGTTGTTTTGTAACATTTTCAACATGGGCATGCGATCCATTGGTAAAAATAATTTTTTTTTCTTTTATTTTTATAAGTTCTTCTTTTAAAATCTCATCTTTTGGTAACCAGCTAATATCAATATCGTGAACAAATTCTAAAAATTCTTGTGGATCTATATTGTCATGATTCATTAAACCTGAAAGTGTTGTTCCATATTCATAAAAATATTTTTTTTGAATTTCTTTTGCTTTTACAAGATCAACATTAAATTTTTTAGAGATGAAAGAGGACATTTTTTTGTCTACTTCAGAAAAAACCTGAGTTTGACCACTATAAAGAGTATTATCAAGATCAAATATCCAGTATTTTATATCGGCTAAATCTTTCATTGTCTAATTAGGGTTCCTGATCCTTTGTCAGATAATAACTCAAAAAGTATGGAGTGGTTTTTTCTACCATCAATTATGACAACACCTTTTACTCCATTACTCGCAACATCTAAACAATTGTTAATTTTAGGTATCATACCTCCTGTAATTGTTTCATTTTCTATTAAATCGTTGATGGAGCTTGAATTAATTTCAGGGATCAGTTTTTTGTTATTATCTAAAACTCCCTCAACATCACTCATAATAATTAATCTTCTTGCTTGAATTTTTTTTGCAATCGAACCTGCTGCTGTATCCGCATTAATATTGTAAGTTTGATTATTATCATCTAAGCCTAGAGGAGCAATCACTGGTACTTTTTTATTATTAACAATTTTATCAATTATAGTTCTATCAATATTAGTAGGTGCTCCAACAAAACCTAGCTCATCAGTTTCTTTGATTGCACTAATTATATTGTTATTTTTAGAATTAATAGTTTCACTATTGCAAGATTGTTTTTTTAAAGCTTCGACTATTTCTTGATTAAATTCTATCAATACTTGTTCAACTACGTCAATAGTTTCTTTACCTGTTACTCTAAGACCTTTAATAAATTCACTTTTGATTCCTAATTCATTTAACTTATTGCTTATTCTTTTGCCTCCGCCATGAACAACTATTGGAATAAAACCTAACTTATTAAGTGTTGCAATATTTTTTATAAAAATATTAAATAAATTTTGATCAACCAAAACACTTCCACCACATTTAATAACTATGTATTCATCGTTATATTTTTCCAGATATCTTTTTACTTCATCAATTGAAGGACCATCTGATGGTAGGATTTTATTTAATTCTTCTTCTTTGATTTCCAACATTAAGTTGCTGTTTTAACTGTAGTTCGTTTCATAATAAAAACTTGTTGAGCCATAGTTAAAATATTATTAACAGTCCAGTAGATTACTAGTCCTGCGGGGAATGGAGCTAATATAACTGTAAGGAATAATGGAAAGAACATAAATATTTTTGCCTGCATTGGATCTGTTGGGGCAGGGTTTAATTTTTGTTGAATAAACATAGAAACACCCATTGCAATTGGCCAAGCACCAATCATTAAAAATGAAGGTACATCATATGGCAACAATCCAAATAAGTTAAAAAGTGACGTTGGGTCTCTTTCAGATAAATCTTGTATCCACCCAAAAAATGGCATTTGTCTCATTTCAATAGTTACAAATAAAACTTTATATAACGCAAAAAATACTGGAATTTGCACAAGTATTGGCAAACATCCTGACATCGGATTTACCTTTTCTTTTTTATAAAGAGCCATCATTTCTTGCTGTAACTTCATTTTATCGTCTTTGTGAAGATCTTTTAGTCTTGCCATTTCCGGCTGAAGAGCCTTCATCTTTGCCATACTTTTAAATGAGAAGTTTGCAAGTGGGAAGAATGCCAATCGAATACAAAATGTTATTGCAATAATTGCAAGACCATAGTTACCTAATAATTTAAAGAAATAATCTATTCCATGAAATAGTGGTTTAGTAATAAAGTAGAGAAATCCCCAATCGATTGCTAAATCAAATTTATCAATATTTAAAGACTCCGCATACCCATCGATTATTTCTACTCTTTTGGCAGCTACTATGACCTGCATTTTATCCTCAATACTTGAGTTTTTTCCTAGTTCTAAAGGTTCTGTAGATACAAAGTTTGCTCTAAATTTATTTTTATAATCAAATGTTGTCTTAAATTCTTTTCCACTTGGTGGGATTAAAGATGTTATCCAATATTTGTCACCTATACCCAACCAACCTTTTTGTGCAGTTTTAGAAAACTTTTTCTCTTGGATATCGTCGTAATCTTCCTCAATAAGTTCATCATCTAAATCTGCAATCAGACCCTCATGTAAAATATAAAAATTAGAAATTTCAGGAATTTTATTTCTTATAATTTGTCCATACGAATAAAAATCGTATGATTTATCTGATAAATTTTTTACACTTTGTTTAATAGTAAATAAAAATTTATCATCTAGAGAGATTTCTTTTTGAAATATTAAACCTTGGTTATTGGTCCATGATAATTTAACAGGAGATTGGTCTGTTAATTTATTGTTTCCTAATACCGACCAAATAGTTTCAGCTGTTGGAATATCAATATTTCTATCAGTAGTAATAAAACCACTTTCAATTAAATATCCATTTGTAGCATTTCTTGGAGCTAAAAGTTTTATTTTCTCCTTATTATCTAGACTGATATTATATTCTTTAAAAGTTAAATCATCGATTGCAGCACCTTTTAACGATATAGATCCAGCTATACTTTGATTTTCAAATTGAATTCTTTTACTTTGACTTAAAGCTTCTTCTCTTGAAATTTCTGCTACATTTTCTTTTTGTTCTATACTTGGTGTATCAGCATTTTGCTCAGTTTTATTTTTTTCAGCTAAATTTTCTTTTGTAATTGGAGGTGGGGCAAAAAATAAACTGTATAGAATGATAACAGCCGCTGACAAAGATATTGCTGCTATAACGTTTCTAGTTTCCATTATTTTTTTATTTTCATTTCTTTTTTAATTGGATCAAAACCTTCACCACCTCCTAAAAATTTTATAGGATGACATGATAAAATTCTTTTGATACTCATAAAACTTCCTTTGGCTAAACCAAATTTTTTTAAAGCTTCAACACTATATTCAGAACAAGTTGGCAAATATCTACACGATTGACCAAGCAATGGACTAATAAGAAATTTATAACCTTCAATGAATTTGACCAAAATATTTGTAAATATGTTCATTATCTAATTTTATCTAAATCCTGAAATAGAGTTTCTTTTATATTTTTGTATTCATTGTTTAGCATAGTTGACTTAGCAATAACAAGATATGAATAGTCAAATTTAACTGTTACTTTTTTAACTGCCTCATTAACTATATTTCTCAATCTACGTTTAATTTTATTTCTTTTAACAGCATTTCCAATTTTCTTTTTAGTCACAAAGCTTATGTTAAGTTTTTTATTATCTTTATTGATTAGTTTGCCAAAAAAAATTGTAACATATTTGTTGGATAGTTTTTTTTGCTTAAGTAAATTTTTGAATTCTTCGTTTTTTGAAAGAGCAAGTATTTTGCTTTTCATTTATCTAGACCGATACAGTTAACGATTTTCTTCCTCTTGCTCGTCTTCTAGCTAAAAGTTTTTGACCACCTTTGGTTTTCATTTTTGACCTAAAGCCATGTTTTCTAGCTCTTTTAACATTGGATGGTTGATATGTTCGCTTCATAAATGTGATTAAATTTATTAATTTTTCGCCCTTTATAGTAATTAAATATATAAATAGCAAATAGAAGATTTTGCAATTAGCATTGTATTTAATGGAAAAAACCAAAAAAATTAAAACATTTGCAGGGTTATTTTACTTAATAGTTGTTTGCTTGTTTTTGTACTTTTTTTTTTCAAAATTTAGCTTTCAAGAAATAACTAGCTATGAATTTATTAAAAATAATAGAAATTATTTTTTTGAATTAAAACAATCAAATCCAATTTTATTTGCAGGTTTGTTTATCATGTTCTGTATAGTTTGGACCTTAGCAGGTGGCTTTGGCAGTCCAATAATACTATTTGCTGGTTTTGTATTTGGAAGTTGGGTTGGAACTTTACTTTTAATTATAGGAATGACTATTGGCGCAACAGGACTTTATATTTTTGCAAATTATTTTTTAAAAGAATTAATAAGAGAAAAATTTTTAAATAAGTTTAAAAATCTTGAATTTAAATTTAAAAAATCAGAATTTTTATATTTATTAATTTATAGATTTGTAGGAGGTATTCCATTTGCAATATCAAATGTATTACCGTGTATATTTAATGTAAAAACTTATAATTTTTTTTTAGCAACTTTAATTGGAATGATTCCTCAATTATTTGTTGTAACTTCAATTGCAAGTGGATTGGAAAAAATTATTGACCAAAATCTTGAAGCTCCAGGTGTAATAGATGTAATTACTACTCCAAATATTTATATCCCATTAATTATATTTTTGGGATTGGTTGTTCTTACAATTATTGTTAGAAGAATATTTTATAAAAATAATTAAATTTGGTGCTCCCATCCTGTACTGACCAGGAAATTAGTCATTACCAATGACTTGATATACCATTTATCTATAGGAGCTTTTGATCAAAATATTAATAAATGATAATAGAGCATTTTTTTCAAAATATTGCCTTAATTTTTTGAACAATATGCTTTATATCTATGTGAGGAAAATTTTATGGGAATTCATTACGATTATAAATCTACTAAAGGAAATAAGCTTATGGAGAAGCAAGCTAAAAGAGAAAAGAAGCTTGCTGAAAAAAAGGCTAAACGTTTAGCTAAAGAAGGACCAAAAATAGAAGAACCTAAGCCAAAAACTTTAGACGCTTCAAAACCAATTACATTAGACTTTCTTACTAATCCAGACAAAGAATGAATTCTAAAGATAAAAATGAGTGTTTACGCTTAGCATTAAGAAAAAATTTAAAGAAAAGAAAACTTTTCCAAAAAAAAATGAAGAAGAAAAATAAATAATGTCAGTTCTTTCAGATAAATGGATTAGACAAATGTCAAAAGAACAAGGTATGATTTCTCCTTTTGAAGAAAAACAAGTTAGAGGTGATAGCATCTCTTATGGGCTATCCTCTTTTGGTTATGACGCAAGAGTTTCTGATGAATTTAAAATTTTTACTAATGTGAACTCAGAAATAGTTGATCCCAAAAATTTTAAACCAACAAACTTTGTTACAAAAAATGTATCAGAATGTATTATTCCACCAAATTCATTTGTACTAGCTAGAACAGTTGAAAAATTTAAAATTCCAGATGATGTATTGGTTATTTGTCTTGGTAAATCTACTTATGCAAGATGTGGAATTATTGTAAATGTTACGCCTCTAGAACCTGGTTGGGAAGGGTATGTAACACTTGAATTTTCAAACACCACACCTCTTCCTGCTAAGATATATGCAAATGAAGGCGTTGCTCAATTTATATTTTTAAAGGGAAATGAAAAACCAGAAGTGACTTATGCTGATCGTGATGGAAAGTATATGGGTCAAACTGGGGTAACATTACCTAAAGTTTAGTTATGCAAAAACTAGAAGTCTTTGGAGTTAGTAAGCTCAAAGGACAAATAAAAATATCAGGATCAAAAAATGCATCCTTACCAATTTTAGCTGCAACATTACTTTCAAGAAAAAAAATTTACTTAAAAAATTTACCAAGGGTAAAAGATATTGAGACGATGGTTAGTTTGTTACAATCCTTAGGATCTAAAATTAAATTTAATCAGAATAACTTGGTCATTGATAATATAAAACAAAGTAAAAGTTTTGCATCTTACAGTTTGGTTAAAACTATGAGAGCAGGTATTTTAGTTTTAGGACCTTTATTGGCAAAATTTGGTAAAGCTAAAGTATCCCTTCCAGGAGGTTGTGCGATTGGTACTAGACCTGTTAATATACATTTGGATGCTTTATCAAAGTTAGGAGCTAAATACAAAATTGTTCAAGGTTATGTGTATGCAACTGCACCGAAAGGATTAATTGGTAACAAAATTCGATTTTCAAAAATATCAGTTGGTGCTACAGAAAACTTAATAATTGCATCAAGTTTTGCTAAAGGAAAAACAGTTTTAAGTAATTGTGCAATTGAACCTGAAATAAAAGATTTAGTTAATTTTTTAAAAAACATGGGTTGTAATATTGAATGGACAAGCAAGCGTTCAATTAAAATTGAAGGAGTATCAGAGGTAAAGGAAATTACTTATCCAGTCATGTTTGATAGAATTGAAGCTGGAACCTATTTAGTTGCAGCAGCTGTAACAGCAGGAAATTTAAAGATAAAAAATATTGTCCCAAAAATAATCCAAACAGAAATTAATACTTTAAAGAAAATAGGTGCAAAAATTAATGTTAAGAAAGACGAAGTTCATATTATTGGCAATAAAAAGATTAAAAGTATGAATATTAAAACAGCACCATATCCTGGTTTCCCAACTGATTTACAGGCACAGATAATGGTGTTGTTGTGTAAAGCCAACAAACAATCTGTGATTAAAGAAGATATTTTTGAAAATAGATTTATGCATGTGGCTGAATTGAATAGAATGGGTGCTAAAATTTCAACTGCTGGTAATACAGCTAAAGTAGCTGGCAACATTAATTTTGCAGCAGCTGAATTAATGGCAACAGACTTAAGAGCTTCTGTTTCATTAATTCTTGCAGCATTAACAGCAAAAGGAAAATCAGTGATTAATAGAATTTATCATCTTGACCGTGGATATGAAAATATAGAAAAGAAACTAAAAAAGGTTGGAGCAAAAATTAGAAGAGTTAATTAATGGATAAGAAATATTTAGCAAAAATTATAGCTTCGGATAATGAAGGTTTACAAATGATTTCAGCATGTACTGCTGGAGCAAAAGTTAAAGTTTCAGATATAAAATACCTAGCAGAAAATAAAGTTTTCTTGATATCGATTGAGAGAACCAAAATTGAAACTGATCAGGAAGATAAGAAAATTAACAGCATTTGTAGGTTTGATTGCGTAGATAAAGTTAAATCTAAAAATATAGATCAAAAAAATGAAGATTTAGTTTTAGAATTAATTGCAATAGATTATCTAAAAAATAAAGATGATTATGAGATTAATTTAATTTTCAACAATAATGCTCACATTGCTTTGACTACAGAAACAATTGAAGTAAGACTGGAAGATCAAAACGAAATCAAAGATTAATGAAAATATTAAATAGTAATAGTAAAAATTTTAATAAAAACTTAGATAGTTTGCTTTTACAAAGAAAGAAAAAAGTACAATCTAATTCAGTTTCAGTTTCAGGTATTATTAATGATGTAATAAAAAATGGAGATAAAGCTTTAGTAAAATATGAAAAAAAATTTAATCAAAACACTGTAATTATTCCTTCTCAAAAACAGATTTCTAATTCAATAAAATCACTTGATAAAAAAGTGAAGCAAGCAATTGATATTGCCTATAATAGAATTTACAAATTTCATTCACTTCAAAAATTTAAGAATATCGCTTACGTAGATAAGTATAAAAATAAACTTGAGTATAAATATATTCCCTTAGAATCTGTTGCAATTTATGTGCCTGGCTCAACAGCTTCATATCCATCTAGTGTATTAATGAATGCTATCCCAGCAATTGTTGCAGGAGTTAAAAGAGTTGTGATGATTAATCCAGGATTTAAAGGAAAACAAAATGCAGCAGTATTATATGCAGCACGTAAATGTAAAATTAAAGAAATTTATTCAATAGGTGGACCTTCTGCAATTGCAGCAGCAGCTTATGGAACAAAGAAAATAAATAAAGTTAATAAAATAGTAGGCCCTGGTAATGCTTATGTAGCAGCTGCTAAAAAAGAGGTTTTTGGTGATGTTGGAATTGAGGGAATGACTGCAGGCCCTTCAGAAGTCACTATTGTAAGTGATAAATTTTCAAATCCAGAATGGGTTGCAAGTGATTTAATCGGACAAGCAGAACATGATAATCTTGCTCAATGTATATTAATTTCAAAAGATAAATCCTTAATTGATAAAGTTAAAAATGAAATCTCTAAACAATTAAAGGAAATTCCAAGATCTTCTATTGCAAGACAAAGCTTATCAAACAATGGGATTTTAATGCATATTAGTTCAGATAAAAAAATAATTGATGTGGTGAATAAAATAGCCCCTGAGCACTTAGAACTAAACATTAAAAATTATAATTCTTTTGTGCCAAAAATTAAAAACTCAGGATCTATTTGTCTTGGAAAATATGCTGTAATGGCAATGACAGACTATAATGTTGGTTCAAACCACATATTGCCAACCAATGGTTCAGCAAAATATTCAAGTGGAGTAAGTGTGAATGAATTTTATAAACGGATTTCTTATATAAACTTATCTAAAAAGGGTATTGAAAGTCTTGGTCCTTCAGTTATAACACTTGCAAATTATGAAGGATTAGCGGGACATGCTCAATCTGTTAAAAAAAGAATTAGGAGAAAATAAAATTGTCTAAACAAGATTTGCTTGAATTTAAAGGAAAGGTCATGGATCTACTTCCAAACGCAATGTTTAGAGTTAAGCTGGAGAATGGGCATACGGTTACAGCCCACACTGCTGGTAAGTTAAGAAAAAATAGAATTAGAGTATTGCAAGGGGATAACGTGACTGTAGAGATGACACCTTATGACCTTACAAAAGGCAGAATAATCTTTAGAGGTTAATTTTTTGCCTCGGTAGCTCAGGAGTAGAGCAGAGCCCTGAAAAGGCTTGTGTCGGAGGTGCGAATCCTTCCCGAGGCACCACCATCATCAACTTTTTTCATCTTGAAATTATTAAAAAATCAAATTAGCTTTATAAAATAATAAATAACATAGGGACTAAGAAATAAGATGAGCACACTAACTGGTAAAATTAAATGGTATAACGGAGCAAAGGGCTATGGTTTCATCGAAAGAGATGACAAAGAAAAAGATGCCTTTGTTCATGCATCAGCAGTAAAAGAAGCTGGAATGAGATATCTAAATGAAGGTGATAAACTTGAGTTTTCACTTGAGGATGGTCCAAAGGGGCCTTCTGCAGTTAATCTAAAAAAAATAGACTAATATTAAAAATATTGCAAAGGGCGTTAAATCTTTAAAATTGATTAACGTCCTTTTTTAATTAAAGCCTTGAATAATCATATTTTTTGTCTAAAAGACTGCTCATGATTATAAATATTACATATAGAGAGACTTCAAGAAGTACTCATAGAATTTGTTTCCATAGCCTGTAGGCTATTTATTTATAATATAATTTTTAATCCACACAAAAATAATATAAAAACAAGGAATGCCTGGGTGGTGTAACGGTTAGCACGAAAGTTTGTGGAACTTTAAGTTTGAGTTCGATTCTCAGCCCGGGTACCAAAAAATGAATAAAGAAAATAAATTAGTACCTGGGTTACCTTCAGGTTTTGAAGATCGTTGGGATAAAAAACTTCTTCTCAAAAAAAAGCTATTAAAAGCTATTGAGAATAATTTTATCAAGTTTGGAGCAGAAGCTCTTGAAACCCCTTCGTTTGAAATTAGTGAAAATATAGGATCTTTTCTTGCAGAAGACGAAGCTAATCCTATGTCTGATGTATTCTCATTTCAAGATGGTGAAAAAAGCATCACTCTTAGATACGATCTATCAAGTCCACTTGCAAGATTTGTTGCTCAAAACAATCAAGAGCTACCTTCTATTTATAAACGTTATGCTATTCAAAATGTATTTCGTAACGAGAAAGCTGGAAATGGCCGTTACAGGGAATTTATGCAGGCTGATTTTGATATTGTTGGAAATGTTAATTCTGCACAAGCAAATGCTGAACTTTGTAACTTAATATCAAGCACATTATCAGATTGTAGCCTAAACAAAGATCAATTCACAATAAATGTGAGTAATAGAAAAATAGTTCAAGGCTTAATTGATGAATTAAAAATCTCTGAAGAAAAACAAACTAAAGTCATTAGAGCAATTGATAAACTAGACAAACCTGGTTTTGGATTAAAAGGAGTTGAGGATTTACTCAAAAAAGAGAGAAAAGACCAAAGTGGAGCTATCACCAAAGGTGCAGAATTATCAGATGATCAAGCTGAACAAATATTAAATTTTTTAAAAATAAAAGATTTAAAAGAATTAAAAGAAACTCTAAAAAATCCATTATCTCAAGAAGGTATAAGTGAATTAGAAAATGTATTTGAAATACTTGGATATGGATCAAACTTAAATCAAGTTAAGACAAATTTTACAATTGTAAGAGGCTTAGCTTATTACTCAGATTTTATTGTAGAGACCAACTTAAATTTTAAAGTCACAAACAACAAAGGTAAAGAAGTAAATATTGGAAGCATATGTTCAGGTGGAGCTTATGCAAAATTAATATCAAGATTTAGAGGAGTTGATATTCCAGGAACAGGAATAAGTTTTGGTGTAGATAGATTGCTATTTGCTTTAATGCAGTTAGATCAAATTAAGGTTGAGGATCAAAAACCAGTTTTGGTTTGTGTCATGAATCAAAAATATTTGAAGAATTATTATGAATTAGTTGATCAATTAAGAGACAATAATATTAATGCTGAAATTTTTTTAGATAGTAAAAAAAATCTAGGTAAGCAATTAACCTTTGCAAATAAACGTGAATTACCAGTTGCAATTATTTGTGGAGAAAACGAGTTTAATGATAACACTGTAACCATTAAGAACCTTCGAGGTGTTAAGGGTGAAAACAACCAAACAATTCCAAAAGCTGATTTAATTAATGAAGTCAAAAAACTTATCTGAAAATATCCTTAGATCGGTAAAATCTAAAGGATTTAAGTATATAGATTTACCCTCTGTAATTGAGGCTAATCACATTGTTCAAAGATCAGGTGAAAACTTTAGAAAGTTTATTTTCTCTTTCATTGATCAAAATGGTAGTGAGCTTTGCTTAAGACCCGACTTAACTATTGCATCATGTCTTAGATATTTAGAGAATAATTTGAAAGGCAAAGAGAAGATTTTTTATAGCGGTCAGGCTTATAGAAAATCACAAAACAAAAAAGACTCTATAATTAGAGACCAAGTTGGATTTGAGATCATAGGATCCAAGGATGAAAAGAATGATGACAAAGAAATCATAAATACTTCTCTAAAATCTTTACAAAATATTAAATATACCTCAGGCACATTAACAATAGGCAATGTTGAAATCTTTAATTTGTTAATTTCAAAACTAGATATCCCAAAACGTTGGAAGTTAAGATTATCAAGGCATTTTTGGAGAGAGAGATATTTTAATGATCTATTAAAAAGATTAGAAACTAATTCAGATGTAGATCCAACTATCGTTGAGATTGATAAAAAACGATATTTTAAAATGTTAAAAGAAGATCTATCTAAAGTTATCGCAGGAAGGTCAATTAACGAAATTTTAAAAAGATTTGATAATAAAATCAGAGACCCAAGAGGAGCCAGCAAAGGCAAAAATGTATCAAAGATTATAAAAGAGTTTCTTAAAATTAAATGCCCGATTAATAAAGCTGCAAATGAACTGAATAAATTTTTTAAAAAAAATAAGATTAATTTATTAGTAGACCAAAAATATTTTCCAACTTCAGAGAATAAAATTTCAAAACTTAATGTTGTCTTCTCTGCTTCATTTGGACGACAATTAGAATACTACACAGGAATGGTATTTAAAATTGACATTAAATCTAAGTCAAAGAACATAAATATAATTAATGGTGGAAGATACGATAAATTAATTTCTGATCTTGGCTCTAAAAATCAAGTAGCTGCAGTAGGAGCTGCTTTAAATTTAAATTACTAATGAAAAAAAATATAATTAATATTGGTATTCCAAGTAAAGGTAGACTTAGAAAAGATATTTTAAAAATATTTAAAAAAAATAAATTAGATCTGATATCTGAACGAGGAGAAAGAGATTTATTAGGATCAATAAAACAATTAAAGAATATTAAAGTTTTATATCTCCATGCCAGAGAAATAGTTGAAAGACTTGGAGATGGCTCATTAGATCTTGGTTTTTCAGGATACGATTTATTAAAAGAGAGTGAAGTAAATATTCAAAATAAAATTAATGTATCTAAAAGATATGATTTTGGAAAAGCAACTTTAGTTGTGGCTGTGCCAGATCCTTGGATTGATGTTCAAACAGTTGCAGATTTAGAAGAAATTGCATTTGAATTTAAAGATAAAAAGAAGAAAAGATTAAGAGTAGCAACTAAATATCCAAACCTAACTAGAGAGTTTTTATTTTCAAAAGGGGTTACTCAATTTAAACTAGTAGGAAGTTTAGGGGCAACAGAAGCTTATCCTTTTACAGGATCAAGTGAGATAATTACAGATATAACGTCAACCGGTGAAACTTTAAAAGCTAACAATCTTCGTATTTTAAAAGATGGTGAGATTTTAGAGTCTGTAGCTTGTATGATGACATCAAAATCATCTACAAAAAAACTAGAAGTTAAAAGGTTAATTGGATTACTTTCTAAGAATTAAGTCTTTCCAATAAATTAAAATAATCTTAATAATATCAAGGTTTCTAGCAACAGCATAAAGTGCTACAACAGCCCCAATAATAAATACAATTTTTAATATTAAGAATAATTCCATCGGATAAATTTTAAATATTTTAATATATTAATCAAATTTTCATATAAAATAAAATAATAGAATCATGGATATAATTTTAATCTCATTGTTAGTTTTACTAGTAGGAATTGCTTCGGTAATTCTTTATTTAAATTTAAGATCCAAGCCTAAAGACGAGAATGAAAATAAGGAAGCTGAAGAGATAGCTAATTTAAAGACTGAAATACAAAGTTTAAAAGACACCTTAAACAATACTATTAATACCTCGCTGGGTTCAATGTCGACTTCATTTAACAACTTATCTACTGGTGTTACTAAAGATATGACAGAGGCTTTGACTAAAGTTGACGAAAAAGTTGGAAATTTTAATAGTCAGGTTGAATTATTAAATAAAAGCCAAGAGAGTATAACTAAAATTTTAGCTGGTGTTAAAAAGTATGGAACTCTTGCTGAGTTCAGTTTGGATGCTTTGATTAAAGATTTATTACCAGCGACTCAATTTATGACCAATGTAAAGATGAAAGAGGACACAAGTGAAAATGTTGAATTTGCAATTAAGCTTCAAGGCGATGTTTTAGTTCCAGTTGATAGTCATTTTCCAGTTGAAAAATTCAAAGCAATTACCGATGGTCATGACGCGCAAGACAAAAAAGCTGTTGCAGATGCTAGAGCAAAATTGGCCACTGCTTTTAAAGCTAAAGCTAAAAGTGTTAATGAAAAGTATATTGTTCCACCAAAAACTACAGATTTTGCAATTGTATACGCTCCAACAGAAAGCTTATACAAAGAATTAACTGAATACCAAGATCCAAGCACTAAAGAGTTATTAACTCAAGAATTAATGAAAAAACATAAAGTAGTAATCTGTGGACCTAATACGCTTTCAGCTTACCTGCAATCTTTGCATATGGGATTTCAATCACTAAAAGTTCAAAAAGGTGCAACAGAAATTTATAATCATTTAAAAACAATAAGTTCAAGATTTGGAAAACATTTTGAAAACATAGTTTCTCTTAGAAAAAAATTAGAAGAGGCCATGTCTGTTGTGGATAAGTTTGGAACAGACGCAAGATCAATTACTAGAACACTTGAAAGTATTAAAGATCCTGAACAACTTGAAAAAGCAGTCCAAACAGAAAATGTAGAAAAATTTGTTGATCGTTCAAAACAAGCAAATAATTAATTTCTTTTTTTCTAAAATAGCGAATATAAGAAATCACATGGAGTGGAATAATAAATATATTTATCCAAAATCAACTAGATCAATAGTAGATGGCTCAAGGCATTACTCTGTAAATGAAGAAAGATTACCTTCAGTGACAACTATTTTAAAAGCAACTGAGTCTGAGGAAAAAAAAGCATCTCTTCAAGCTTGGAAGCAAAGAGTAGGTCATAAGCAAGCAGCAATTATTACTCAAGAAGCAAGCAGTAGAGGTAGTTCGATGCATGAGTACTTGGAAAAATTTTTGCTTGGAAAGTTAAATTTAGATTTACTAGGAGATAATACTAGAGAGCGAATGATGGCTGATCAAATCATTGAAAATGGTTTAAGAAATAAATTGGATGAAATTTGGGGCTGTGAAGCAACATTATATTACCCAGGTAAATATGCAGGAGCTGCAGACTGTGTTGGTGTCTATGAAAATAAAGAGACAATTATAGATTTTAAACAAAGTAATAAGCCCAAAAAAGATGAGTGGATTGACGATTACTATTTGCAATGTAGTGCTTATGCTTTAGCACATGATACTGTACATGGATCTAATATCACTCAGGCTGTTATTTTACTTTGTACAAAAGACAATATGTTTCAAAGGTTTTTAATAGATGGTGAAAGATTAAAAGATTATCAAAATAAATTTTTAGAAAAAGTTGAACAATTTTATGCACAAAGGAGAGCAAATTGAATTACGTAGTATGGGATATTGAAACAGATTCTGCTCAAACAGATTGGGCAACTATTATTGAAATAGGTGGAATATTATTAGACGAAAACTTTAAAGAACTAGAGCGTTTTTCAGCAAGATGTAGACTACCCCAAGATAGAGTTCCAAGTGCTACCGCTCTTTGTATTAATAAATCAAATGTCGATTTATTGACCAAAGGCAATCTAAGTCATTACGAAATGTTAACTCAGGTGGAACAAAAATTTAGAGAATGGTCACCTGCAACCTTTTTAGGATATTCAAGTATTAACTTTGATGATGAGGTAATTAGAAAAGAATTTTTTAAATCTTTAAGAAAGCCATATTTAACAAATACTGAGGGAAATGTCCGTCATGATGCTTTAAATATTGTTAGAGCAGCATTTGCAATCGATGACGATGTTTTAAAAACAGAATTAAATCCTAAAGGAAATAAATCAATGAAGCTAGAGTCTTTAGCGAGATTAAATGGTTTCGAGTCTGCTGGTGCTCACTCCGCATTATTTGATACTGAACTTACTGTTAAAGTTTTAGATTTAATTAAACAAAAACAACCAACACTGTGGCAAGAATATTTTAAAACAAGCAGTAAAGTTATTGTTGAGAATATGATCAAGCAGGAAAAAATATTTACATTAAATGAGTATTTCTATGGAACAAGCCGATTGTACTTATGTGCACCACTACATCCAAATGCTTGCATGCATCCAGTGTATAAATGGGGTCAAGCGGTAGATCTTAGAGTTGATGTTGAAGCTATTCAGAAATTAAATTACGAAGACTTAAAAAAAGAGATGAAAAAATCTCCTAAGTTTTTAAGAACTATTAGATCAAATAAAGCACCAATCATTTTAGATCAAAGTTTTGGAATGAAAGTTGAGCCTTATAGTAAACTAGATCCAAATCTTATTAAAAAAAGGGCTGAGTTAGTTAAAACTAACGAAAAGTTTTCACAAGATATTTGTAATATTTTAAGAGAAGCCGCAGAAGAGAAAATGGAAATTTCTTCACAAGAAGATATTGAACCAGAAGAATCTATTTATTCTGGAGGATTTACCTCTGCTAAAGACCAAGCTTTATTTCCTAAATTTCATACTGGTGACTGGAAACAAAAATTTGCATTATTAGATAAGTTTGATGATCAAAGACTTGTTACGTTTGGCCATGGATTGATATTTAATGAGGCACCTGAAATTTTACCTAAAGAAATTCATAAAAAAATTAAACGTCGAATAGCTTCAAGAATTTTAAGTACCAATAAAGAGAAATGGTGGACAATTTCTGCCTTTTATTCAGAATGCGATGAGATTAGAGAAAATGAAGACAAGATGTTCTCCTTCAAAACAGTAGATGAAAAGCTGAAATTTCTTGATGGAATTAATGATTATGTGATGAATTTAGAGCAAAAGTATTCAGACGCGTAATTTAATAAATCAAAAAAAGTTTACTTTTGCCCATTGAATAATCAATTGAATCAATTATATCAGATATATGCTTAATGATTTTAAAGACGACGATTTTGATAGTAAAATAAAAAACGAAGATATTTCAGTTATTCAGTTCAGTGCTGCTTGGTGTGGACCTTGCAAAGCACTTGTTCCTGTAATGACCAAGCTTTCGGACGAATATAAAGATAAAGCTGGTTTCTATTATGCAGACATTGAAGATGGTGGAATTAATACTGGAAGTGCTGCAGGGATTAGAGGTGTACCGACAGTTATAATCTACAAAAAAGGTGTTGAAGTAGACAGAAAAGTTGGTGGAGTTCCTGAAAGTCACATGAAAGAATTTTTAGATAAAAATATCTAATTTAAATTCAATACTTCCCCAGCAAGATATAATGATCCTGTAATAAGTATTATGTCGTTCTCCTTAACAGGGATTGATTTAATAGCTTCTTCTATGCTTTCTTTGTAATTAATGTTTTTAAAGCTATTAAGCTTATCTTTAAGCTCTTTACCTTTGATTGAATTAGGTTGATTAGGGATATCAATAGTGGTCAAGGTTGTAATATCCTTAAAGTAACTCATATATTCATTATGATCTTTGTTAGCCATCATCCCAAGAATAATATGTTTGTTACAATTTAAACTTTCCAAGTATTCATTTAACACTTTTGCACCTAAAGGATTATGAGATCCATCAACAAAAAGCTGATGAGCTTTAACAAGCTCTTTAAGGTTGCCAGATTTAATCTCTTGTAATCTTGCAATACTATTTATTTTTGTAATTCCTTTTTGAATGTGATCATCTTTTATATCAAAATCTTTTAAAGTTCTTAGAGTTGCTATAGCTGTTGAGACATTCTCTAATTGAAATTGACCTTTTACATTTGGCATTGGTAACTTTATTCCTCCAAATCGATCTTCATAATAAAAGAAGTCATTTTCTTTCATGGTAAAGCTATAATCTTCATTATAAAAAATTTTGTTCGAACTATTACTTGAGATTGTCTTTTTGATATGGTTTGTAATTTCTCTATCACTTTGTTTAGCTATAATAATATTTGAATTTAAAAGAGTTGAAGTTTTCTCATAAATAATTTTTTCAACAGTTTGTTCGTTCTCAGGTAACCAATCTAAATGATCAAGACCAATTGAGGTTATTATACTTGCTAGATTATTCTTTAAAATATTAGTAGCGTCAAACCTATGAAATAGGCCAGTTTCTATTAAATTTATATTATCTGGATATTGAGAAGCTTTTAAAAAATAAGCTGCAGTTAATATTTCAAAAAAAGTAATTGGCTCATTATTGTTGGCATTTTCAATTTCTTCAAATAATTTTGCTAATTCTTCATCGTTAAGTTCTTCATTATTAAAAACAAACCTTTCATTGATACTTTTTATATGAGGGCTTGTGTAGATATTACATTTAATATTAGCTTCTTTTAAAACAGCAAACATTGCTTGGATTGTTGAATACTTGCCGTTTGTGCCAACAATTGAAATTGCTTTTATTTTATCTTGGGGATTTCCTAATCTTTTACAGAGATCTTGAATACGATCTAAACTTAGATCTATTTCTTTAGGATGCAGCTCTTGTAAGCGATTGACTATCTTCTGTAGTTTCATTTTGTTCAGAACTTATAACAGAATTTTTCTTCAACAATATTGATAATAAAGTTCCAATTTTGGATCGCAGATCTTTACGTTCTACTATTACATCAACAAAACCAGTTTTTTCAACATACTCACTTTTTTGAAATCCATCAGGTAATTCCTCTTTAACAGTACCTTGAATAACTCTAGCACCAGCAAATGCTATTAATGCACCAGGTTCTGCAATATGAATATCACCCAACATTGCATAAGAAGCTGTAATACCACCCGCTGTAGGATCGGTGATGCATACTAAATAAGGTAAACCATTTTTCTTTAATTCATTGATTGCAAGGGTTGTTCTGGTCATTTGAGATAATGAAATTAAACTTTCCATCATTCTCATTCCACCACCAGCGCTAATACATATAAAAGGAGTTTTATTTTCTATAGCATGTTGAATGCCATATAAAAAAGCTTCTCCCTCAGCTGCAGCAATTGAAGCACCTAGAAAGTCAAAATCTGATGCTACTGCTGTAATCTTAATATTATTGATAGTTCCACAAGCTACCATCATTCCACATTCCATTCCTGTTTTTTTACGAGCACTTTTTAATCTATCTTTATAAGATTTAGAATCAGTCCAGTTTAAAGGATCATCTTTTGGAATTGGTGTTTTAAATACTTCATAGTTGTTTTTGCCAAATAAAATATCAAATCTTTGGCTGGGTTTAATTCTATGATGTTTGTTGCAATCGGGACAAACCCATAAGTTTTGCTCTAAATCTTTTTTAAGAATTGGACCTCTACAACAACTTGTCCAATCACTTTTTGCAATATCATCTTTAGAGGCTCTTTCATGAATGGCAGTTTTAATCTTCTCACCTGCCTTGATTATTTTAGTTATCCAATTGACCATATTAATTTAATTCTTTCGTAAATTTTTTTACTAAATTGCCTAAACTTTGTGGTAAATCTTTGTTCTTAATATTATCTTGAATATATTTCACAAATGCTGATCCTACAATAACGCCATTACAACCACTATTTGCCATTTTTTTAGCATCTTCAGGACTCTTAATTCCAAATCCAGAACAAATAGGGATGTCAGTTAAATTTCTGATTCTTTTTACAAAATTTGCAACATCAGTTTCGTTTGCTGATTTAACTCCTGTTACACCCGAAACATTGACCTGGTACAAAAATCCAGAGGCTATATTAATAATATCCTTTAGTCTGTTATCATCGGTGGTAGGAGCAGCTAGTTTAATAAGTGATAATTCATTTTTATTTAGAGCTTCTCTTAGTTGATTTTCTTCTTTCAGCTCATGAGGGGCATCCACAACTAAAACAGCATCAGCACCAGCCACCTTAATATCATCTACAAAGTTTGAAATAGGGTACTTGTATAAATTAGCAATATAGCCCATCAATACAATTCCTACATCTTGATTATAATCTCTTATATCCTTAACTAGTTTAATAATATTATTAAGATTATCTCCATTGTTCAATACATGGTCATGAGCAGCTTTAATTATAGGTCCTTCTGCACTTGCTTCAGATGTGCAGTATCCTATTTCCAATATTGACACCCCATTATCAATTGCTTGCTTAATCAACTCTAAACTTATTTTTGGAGTTGGGTAGCAGCCTACAAAATAAGAAACTAATTTTGTTTTAGGAGTAGGTGACTTAAAAATTTTATCTAATCGTTCACTCAAAATCTTTACCAATATGTTCTTGAATTGTGTCTAAATCTTTTTCACCTCTGCCGCAAAGGCTAAGGCATATAATATAATCTTTAGGCTTATCTTTTGCTTGTCTAAAAATGATTTCAGCAGCACCTGCCATAGGTTCTAAAGCTGAACAAATCCCTTCTGTTTGTGCAATCATTTTATATGCATCTAGCATTTCTTGATCAGTTGCAGATGAGTAGCTAACAGCTTTTTGATCTTTTAAATATGAATGCATAGGTCCAACTGAAAAATATGTTATTCCAGCACCCAAACTCATTCCACCTAAAGATTTAGCACCATCATCAGTTTGCAACATATAAGTTTTCATACCCTGCATAATTCCTGGTGTACCATTTGATAATGCAGCAGTTTCTGCTGCTTCCACTCCTATTTTTATAACACTAGGTTCATCTAAGAATTCATAAATAGCTCCTGCAAAATTTGAACCACCTCCAACACATCCCACAATCATATCTGGAATTTTTCCTTCTTGCTCTATTGATTGTTCTCTTATTTCTTTTCCAATAATACTTTGAGCGAATGCAACTAGTTTAGGAAAGGGTGCTGATGATACAGCAGACCCACATATGTAAGCATAATCTGGATTACTAGACCAAATTTTAATTGCAGATGTAATAGCTTCTTTAAGAGTACCAGGAACCGTTTCTAATTTTGCACCATAATGTTTTGCTTTGATGATATTTTGATTAACTCTCTTTACATCAACGTCACCCATTACACCTATTAGAGGCATATTGAATTTTGCAGCAACTGCAGCTGTCGCACTATAATGTTGTCCAGCTCCAGACTCACAAATTAAATGAGTTTTACCCATTCTTTTTGCAAGCAAGACCTGAAATAGACTGTTATTGATTTTATGACTTCCAGTATGATTTAAATGTTCTTGCTTAAATAAAATTTTTGCACCACCTAATTTTTTTGTTAGATTTTCTGCATAATACAATGGTGAAGGTCTTCCAATGTAGTGTTTACAATAATAAGCATATTCATCTAAAAAATCCTTATCTTTAACAGCTTCTTCAAACCCTTTACTTAATTCATGAAGTGCTGGCATAAGTGTTTCACCAACTGCCATTCCACCCATAGCAGCATCACCTTCGCCGTAATAACCCAATTCATCTGGACCTGTTTTTAACGAATTTTTTTTCATAGATAATTTTTAAGAATTTATATTATGGACTGTATTTAAAAACTTATCAATTTTATTTATATCCTTAATACCTTTTTCTGACTCTAAATTGCCACTGACATCTATCAAAAAAGGCTTATCTTTAAAATTATTTAAATCATCAGTTTTGATGTCCCCAGCAACCATAATTGGCTTTGAACTATTTATATTGTCTAAAAAATTATGATTAAAAGGCTTAGTTTTTTCATAACCTTTAGAGTCAAAAAGTAATATGTCAGAAATATCTTCAAAATTTTTGTACTTATTAACGTCATCTTGATTAGAAACTGTAAGAGCTGAAATAATCTTTTTATTATACTTTTGCTTAATTTCTATTATTTCTTTAGGCGTGCAGTCATAAATTTGATAATAATCAAAAGGAAGGTGTTTAATTTTTTCTAAAATATCTTCATCAGGCTTTACAAGAACAGCTACAAAATTAGATTTCTTTTTATCTAAAGTTAACAATTCGTTTAACTTTCCAACCTCAACATATCTTGAGCTTTTTTTGTAATTACAAATAAAACCAATATATTGAGGTGGGAAGGGATGATTTATTATAAAATCAAGAGTATTGAGATCTGAGATCCCACAGATTTTAGACCCATTGATCATTTATTTAAGTGATCAATTAATCTTTGAATATTATTTTTGATATTTCCTTTAATTAACGATCTTCCCATTACAATGCCAGATACTTTATTCTTAAAAGCATCATTAGGAGTCATTACTCTTGACTGATCATTAGTGCTATCTCCAGGCAATCTTATTCCAGGAGTTACAATAAATAAATTTTTATATTTCGTTCGGACTATTTTTGCTTCCTGTGCAGAGCAAACGATACCATCACAACCTGATTTTTTTATCAAACCAGCTTGTTTTAATACTAATTGCTCTACAGACCTTGTGTGTCCTATCTCATTAAGTGATTTGTTATTAAGACTTGTAAGAATTGTAACTCCAAGCACTTTTAAATCTTTATTGATTGATCTAGTTTTTTTTTTTATAACCTTTAACATTTCAAGACCACCATTTGCATGCACAGTCATATATTTACATTTTTTTAGATCTTTTAAACTATCTACTGCAGATAAAGCTGTTTGTGGAATATCGTTAATTTTTAAATCAAGCCAAAAGTCTTTTTTAAATTTTTCTAAAAATTTCCTTCCATTTTTAGAATAAAAAAATTGTAAACCAAATTTTGGTATAACCTTGAGTTTGTTTGTCTGAGTTTGTTTTATAATTTTTTTTATTTCACTTAAATTGGAAGTATCACATGCAACAAAAATATTTTTATTTTTCATTGTTCAATTTTTTAAACAAATCTTTTGACATTTTAAAGTGAATTGTTTTTTTTTCTGGTGTATTGACTTTTTCACCAGTTTTGGGATTTCGCGATATCCTAGCTTTCTGGATGTTTGTCAAAAAAACGCCAAATCCTCTAAGTTCAACTCGGTCACCTCTTTTAAGGGCATTTTTAATTTCACTTAAAATTATATTGGTAAACTTTTCAAGGTCTTTTTTAAGAAAATTTGGATAGTTATTCGAGAGTTGTTTTAAAAGCTTTGATTTTACAATAGCCAATTTAAATCTTCTATTCTTTGTCTTCTTCTTTTTTCTTTAAATCATCAGAAAGTGATGAAAATGGTAAATTTTTACCCGAACCTTCAGATCCATATTTATCTAATGCTTCTTTCTTTTCAATCTCCTCTAAGAGCTTTATACTTAAAGTTACTTTTCTTTTATCTAGGTCAATATCTGCTATTGCACAGTCAAGTTTTTCACCACCTGTCCATCTAGTTGGCCTTGCATCTGCAGCATTTATTGCAATTGCTGCTTTTTTAATCTGAAAGTCCATTTCACAGCCTTCTGGTCTTACAACCAAACCCTTATTATCAGTAGATACAACTTTAACAGTTATAGTCTGATTTTTATTCTTATCTTTGAACCAATCAAATGGATCAGCTTGTGTTTGTCTTAAGCCAACTCTAATTTTCTGTTCTGAAGCTTTAATTTCTAAAATTTTAACTTTGATTTTGTCACCTTTTTTATATTTTGCCAATTCTTCTTCGTTATTATTTAAATAAGTTAAATCATTGCAATGTAAAAAAGCATCTACATCTATATCTTCAATTTTAACAAATAGAGAGTATTCATTTTTGTTAACCACCTCTCCTTCAGCTATAGTTCCAATTGGGTATTTAGTTTCAAATGTTTCAAATGGATTTTCTTGAGTTAATTTATGTGAAATTGCAACTCGTCTTTTTTCTTTATCTATTTCAGTAATAACACAGTCTATTTCGTCACCAATTTTAAACATTTTTTTAGCTGATAAATTCTTCTTAGACCAACTTAGCTCACTTGTGTGAAGCAAAGTTGTAAGCCCTGGCTCTAATTCGCAGAATGCACCAAAGTCCATTAACTTAACAACTTTAACTTTATAAATTTTATTTAACTCGTAGTTTTCAATATGCTCAAAAGGATCTGGGGATAGTTGTTTTATAGAACAGCCAACTTGTAGTTTTTCTTTATCTACAGTAATTACCTTTAAATCATGTTTTTCACCAATATTAAAAACTTCATCTGGATGATTTACTCTTGAATATGAAATTTCCTGCAAGTGAACCAAAACGTCAAGTTCATCATTAACGTTAAAGAAACATCCAAAAGAGCTATAGCCTTTTACTTCCGCACCCTTTATGATATCTCCAACATTATATTTTTCAATAATTTTAGCTTTATCTTCTTTTTTAAATGAAGAAATTATTTCTCTTCTAGAAACACAGGCATTACCTCTAATTTTGTCTAATTTTATTAAAGCAAATTTTTGAGGTTCATTCATTAAATGACTAATGTCTTTTAATGGTTTGTCACTAATTTGCGATCCAGGTAAAAACATAAGAGAACCTGTATCGATGTGCTCAACGATACATCCCCCTTTACATTTAGATGTGATTTTACCCATAATTGGTTCTTTTTTTTCGTAAGCTTCAACAAGCTTGTCCCAACCTTTAATTTTTTGAGCTTTGCTAGCAGAAACTAGAACTTCACCATTTTTATCTTCAATTTTTTCTAATAATACCGATATAGTTTCACCTACTTTTATTTTTTCACCAAGTCCCATACTTTTTAGCTCATTAACATCAAGTACTGGCTCACTCTTTAAACCTTCTACAAATAAGAAAACAAATTTTTCAGTAACTTTATTAATCTTACCTTCTATGATTTTACCTTCTTCAATTTGGATTTTAGAGAGTTGGCTATTAAGTAATTTTTCGAATTCTTGTGACGCTGGATTTGATAGATCTTTATAAATTTCCATTAAGTATTAGTTTCCTGTCTATAATTTTTTTAATTTTTAAAAAACACGCTCTTTTAGTAAGTTTCGATGTATTTAGCAACACCGAATCTTTGGTTTTCTTTAATGGCGAAATTTTTCTATTATAGTCACTTTTATCGCGTTTTTGGATGCTTTTTAGTACATCTTGATATGAAATTTTTTTATTTATGCTCTTTAGCTCTTTATATCTTCTTAATGCTCTTGTTTTTACATTAGCTGTTATAAAAAATTTACAGTCTGCATCTGGAATAATATTATAAGTAATGTCTCTTCCATCAAGACAAGAACCTTTATATTTTCTAGGTGGATTGTAAGCCAAATTTAATTGGAAAGAGTGCACAAGTTTTCTTGTGCTTTTAACTTTAGATATAATAGAGGCCTCTGTGCCAACTTCATCTGATAGCAGCGCTTTATTTGTGAGATCCTTAACTTTTAGAGATTTAATTTTTGATTTTATAAATTTTTGATTATATTTTTTTGGAAATTTTATTTTAAAATAAGCTATCATTCTATAAATTTTTCCGGTGTCTAAATAAAAAAGATTATAGTGCTTAGATATATTTTTTGCTAGAGTGCCTGCTCCTGCTGCTGCGGGAGAGTCAATTGCGATTTTTAAAATATTTTTTCTCTTAATCATTATTTTTTAAGTCATTTATTATATTTAAAAAGTTAGGAAAAGATGTTTTAATAGAATCCGAATCGTGAATTCTCCATTTGCCTCCAAAACTCAAGGCAGCAATTATACTTGTCATGAAAACTCTATGATCTTTTAAGTAATCTTTAATTATGATGTTTTTATTAACATCTAAATTTGGATTGCCAAATATCTTAATAGAACTTTTGGTTGTGATTGTTTTGATGCCCATTTTATTAAGAATTTTTGCTCCCCATTCTAGTCGTGGACTTTCTTTTTGATTTAATTCTGCTAAATCTTTAAAATAAGATATTCCTTTTGCTTTAGCTGCAACCAAAAAAATAACCAAAAATTCATCTATAGCTCCACTATTTAATTTAATTGGACAATTAATTGCTTTCAGGGAGTTGGTTGACTTGATTTGAATATCTGCTTTTTTTTCTCCTTTATAAATTTTTTTATTTTTAAAAATTATTTTTGCTCCCATTTTTTTTAAAATTGTAATCACTCCAATTCTTGATTGGTTAACATTGATATTCTTAATTAATAATTTTGAGTTTTTAGAAAGGGTAGTAAGCACAATAAAAAAAGCACTTGAGCTTATGTCGGAGGGAATTTCATAATTTAAGGCTTGTATTTTTTTTACTTGGTTAACTTTTATAAGATCATAATTTTTTTTATTTTTTACATTGATTGGTAATTTTAAGTGTTTTAACAGTAACTCTGTATGGTTTCTTGATTTTTTAGCTTTAATTATTGTTGAGCCTTTTACTCTCATACCTCCAAAAATTACTGCACTTTTACACTGTGCAGAACCTTTATCTTCTTCATAATAAAAAGGTTTTAAGTTCTTTGACCCATAAATAGTTAATGGTAAGTTTCTATTTTTCTTTAACTTAAATTTAGCTCCAAATTTTGTTAATGGATCTGAAATTCTTTTAAAATCTCTTTTAGATAAACTCTTATCACCAATTAGTTTTATGGGGTAGGGTGTGTTAATTAGTAATCCAAGTATTAGTCTTCCTAGTGTTCCAGAATTTTTTGCATTTATTTTAAGATTTTTTTTATAATTATATCCATTGATACCTCTGCCATGAATTTCACAAAAATTTTTATGCAGGTTAACTTTGATACCTAATTTTTTAATAGCTGCGATTGCAGCAGTTACATCTTCAGACATTAATAAATTTTTTGCTCTTGAAGTGCCATCAGCAAGAGATGAAAGTAAAACCCATCTAATACTTAAACTTTTGTCTCCACTTACATTTATTATCTTATTATAATTTTTGATTTTCTTATCTATGATGATTGTTTTTGTCATTTAAATTAGCTTATTTTAAATGAGTCACCAAAGTAAGCATTTTGGGCCTTGATATTCTTAATTAAGCTGGACGGGGATCCATGAGCTACAATTTTACAGTTACTTAATATCATTGCAACATCTACGCAAGCCAGCAAATCTCTAGCCTGATGATCACATATACAAATTGTAATTTGGTTTTCTTGTTGTAGATTTACTATTATTTCTTGTATCATTTTAATAGTTAAAATATCAAGCGCAGCAAAACATTCATCTAGCAGAAGTACTCTAGGTTCACTAAGTAAGGCCAAAGCAATAACAAGCTTTTTTTTTGTCCACCAGATAAAAAATTAGCTTTAATACTTTTTATATTCTCAAGTTCAAATTTTGAAGTTAGATAATCAATTCGATCATTCATTAAATTTTTATTTTCAATTACAATTTCGCCAATAGCTTTTAAATTATCTGCCAGTGATAAATCACCAAAGTAGCCACCATATTGAGGGACATATCCTATTTTAAACATCTTAGTTCTCAAGTAAACAGGATAGCTGTTAACTTCTTTACCATTAATCTTAATCTTGCCAGAACTTGGTGTAATTAATCCTGTTAAAAGATTGAAAATTGTAGATTTACCAACTCCATTTGGTCCCAACATACCAAATATTTCTGATTCATTGATCTTAAAATTAATGTTATCTAAGATTAATCTATTTCCATAAGAAAGTGATACATTTTCAAATTCAATAATTGGATTTTTGTTTTTAAATGATTTAATTCGAAATTTTTTAATTATTCCCATTTTCTTTTTTTTTCTTTATAGAAACTTTATTGTTATTGTCATACATAAAAAATTTTGTATCTTTGGTTTCAATATTTATTTCAATTACATCAGTTTTAAGAGTATTTTCTGCATCAGTATAAATTACGTTTCTAGATATAATCATTAAATTTCTTAAAATAGAGAAATCTAAATATCCTCCCTTTATTTGATTTTGTAAATAATTAATTATTACATTTTGAGAGAAAATTGTATCGAAATTGATGGTATTATATTTTCCAAAATCTGAGGATATTAATATTTTATTTGCATTTTTTAGTTTGATAGTCCCATTTACATTTTTTAAAAATATGATGTTGCTGTTATTAATATCAATTTCACCTTCATCAGCAGTAATAATATATTGATTACCCTTGGAGTCTTTTGAAGAGTATTTAACATTTTCAATAATATTTGCGCTATAAGTTTTTTCGTTTTGGCTAATTTGATCGACTAAAGTGTTTTTTTTTTATAAAAAATTTTGAAGAAAGATAAAAATAAAATAATTATTACAACTACTGCAATTGTTATTTTTTTCATTTAGGAAATATTGGATTGCAAAATATTATGAATGTGAATCACGCCTATTGTTTTGTATTTATTTTTTTTTTCATGAACAAGTAAAGAGGTAATTTTTTTATTATTCATGATAGATAGCGCTTTTACAGCAAGTATATTTTTGTTAACACTTACGGGGTTTTTAGTCATTATATCGCTGGCATTTTTTAAGTGCATATTAATTTTTTTTTCATTATACCTTCTAACTTCACCATCTGTAATAATTCCAATAGTTTTATTTTGTTTATTTTTAATAATTAAAAAACCTAACTTTTTATTGCTCAATATATTTAGTGCTTTTTTCATTTTTAATTTTTCATTAATAAATGGAATTTTTTTTCCTGTTAACATTATATCTTCTACTGTTTTTAATTGAGTTCCAAGACTACCAGAAGGGTGTATTTTTTTAAAATCTAACTTAGTGAATCTTTTATATTGCATAGAAGAAATTGCTAAAGCATCACCGAGAGCAAGTTGTGAAGTTGTGCTTGCTGTTGGAATTATACCACCAGCTTCTTTTGTTTGAGGTATTAAAAGTTTAATATTGGAAGCTTTATATAAAATTGAGTCTTTTTTTGATACAATTCCTATCAACAATATTTTATTTCGATTTGCATAACTAATTATATTTTTAAGTTCTTCTGTTTGTCCGGAATAACTTATTAGAATTAAAATATCTTTTTTTGAAATACTTCCAAGATCCCCGTGCGAGGAGTCACTTGCAGATAGACTGAATGCAGGAGTGCCAACTGACGAAAGAGTAGCTGCAATTTTTGAGGCTATAAGTCCACTTTTTCCAACACCACATAAAATTACCTTAGATTGGCACTTAGCAATTTGAATTACAGCTTCATTGAATTGATTATTAATATTTTTTTTTAGTTTTTGTAATGCTTGTATTTCAAGAGTGATAACTTCTTTAGCAATAGATATAAATTTTTTTTTACTCATTAATGTGACCAAATATCGTCTTTAAATAGAGCTAAATCAAGATCAACTCTTGTTTTTAAAAATTTTAGACAATCCTGATATAATTTAATTCTATTTTCTCTCTCTAAAATTTTATTGAGTTCCTCATGAATTTTGTGCAAATATATTACGTCATTAGCACAGTACTTAAGTTGGGCAGGAGAGAGCTCACCTCCAAAATCAGAACTTTGAAATTGTTTACTAACATCCACATTTGCAAATTCTTTGATAAGTGTTTTCAAAGAATGACTATCAGAATATGATCTTGCTAGTTTTGAAGCAATTTTAGTATCCAAAATATTGTTTGTATCTGTTTTTAAGTAATACTTAATATGCGCTAAATCTGCTCTTCCATAGTGAAAAATTTTAGTAATACTGACATCTTCAAGTAATTTAGCTAAATTAGGGGCATTATAATTTTTTCTATCAAATTGAACTATATGAGCATCTGAATTGCCTGAAGATACTTGTATAAGGCAGAGAGGGTCACGTCTAACATTTAGGCCCATAAACTCTCCATCTATAGCTAATACATTGCCTAATTTCAAATCATCTGGTAAATCATTTTTGTGAAGTTTAATATTATTATTCATTTCTAAACATATATATATGAAAGCAAAAAATTGTCTAATTTTTGGCGGCAGTGGTCAAATCGGACGTAACTTAATAAGAAAGCTCACAAAAAATAACTATAGGGTTACTGTAGTCACTAGAAATATACATCAAAAAAGCTACGTCATTAAAACCCAAGCAAATGCAGGGTATATTGAAATTGTAGAATCAAATATTTTTGATGAAAAAAAGATTAGAATGCTTTTTAAAAAAGCAGATATATGCATTAATTTAATTGGTATTTTGTTTGAAAAAAAAAATGGAAATACATTTAAAAATATTCATACCTTGTTCCCATCATTATTAGCAAAATTATGTAAAGAATATAACTTAAAATATTTTATACATTTATCAGCATTAGGTATTAATGAAGCGTTAGACTCGGATTATGCCAAAAGCAAATTAGAAGGGGAAAACAATATTTTAAAAAATTTTCCTCTAGCTACAATATTAAGACCTTCAATTGTTTATTCTGTAGATGATAATTTTACTACTAATTTTATGACACTACTGAATAGACTGCCTATATTTCCACTTTATTATAGGGGAGAAACAAAATTTTCACCAATTCATTGTTCTGATCTAACAGATACAATTTTTTATGTGATTTCAAAAAATATTTACTCTAAAATAATAGAGTGCATAGGTCCAGAAACAATATCCTTTAAAGATATACTGGAAAGATTATTGTTGCTAATAGGCAAAAAAAGAATTTTGATACCTTTTCCATTAACGTTAGCTAATTTTTCAGCAAAGTTGTTTGAAATATTACCCAATCCTTTAGTGACAAGGGATCAATTAAGACTTTTAAAATATGATAATATCCCGTCTGGTAAGTATAAAACTAATGCAGAAATAGGAATTCCTAGTGTAAGATTTTTTGATCAAGAAGTTAAAAAGTATTGCTATATGTGGAGAGAAGGTGGTCAATTTTCTACAGAAAAATATATAACAAAAGATTTTGAAAAGAACGAAGCTAATAAAATTTAAGCAGACTGTATTTTTTCTTTAATAAAATCTGGTGCTTCTTCTTTGTCTGTTGTTTCTTCTTTTTTACCTTTAGGTTGGTATGCATACAAAAGATGCAGCTTGCAATATGAAAAGTCTTTTAATGAAGATCTTCCACAAAAGTAAAATGAACTCTCATCTGGATGACCAATTGGCCATTTACATGAGCTTTCATCAAGTTGCTCTAGATGTTTCGGGTTTTCTGGTTCAAAATCTTTCTCAATAATTAAAGATTTAAACTTACTTTTACGTCCCTTATTAGATTTAATACCTTTTTGTTCTATTGAATTTTCAAAATTTTGACTTGAAATTGCCGTTCTAGTTTTGATTTTTGCTGATAAGTTTAATCTATGTGCTTTGCCAATAACTGCGTTTCTACTAATGCCACCAATAATTTCAGCAATTTGACTTGCGGTATTCCCTTTACCCCAAAGCTCTTTTAATTTTGCTACTTTTTCTTCTGTCCAGCTCATGATCTATATGTTGTATTAAAGTTTATAAAAATAACAATATACTGATACTTAGACAAATTAAACAAGCAAAAACTCAAAGTTATCAACAAAAAAAAAAGAATTGGTTTATAGGTATTTTCAATCATAACTTGTGTCTAATAATTAAAATTTATAAATACTGATTAAAATTATGAGTTATTTAGCAAAAAATTATAATAGAAAAAAAATTTCATTTAAATATGGAAAAGGAAGTTTTTTATATTCAACCAATGGCGAAAAATATTTAGATTTTGTTCAAGGTATAGCCGTAAACTCTCTAGGACATGCACATCCTAAATTAGTAGATGCTATAAATAAACAATCAAAAAAACTTTGGCATGTCTCAAATGCATTTCAAATCCCAGAGGGAGAAATGTTAGCAAAAAAATTAGCTAAAAAAACTTTTGCTGATTATATTATGTTTCAAAACAGTGGTGCAGAAGCGACAGAAGCAGCAATTAAAGTTGCTAGAAGATATTTTTACTCAATTGGAAAGCCAAAAAAAAATAGAATTTTATGTGTTAAAAATAGCTTTCATGGAAGAACATTAGCAGCAATATATGCAAGTGGTTCAAAAAAAATGACAGAAGGTTTTGGACCAAAGGTATCTGGTTTTGATCATTTTGAATTTGGTAATCATCTCTCATTAAAAAATAAAATTACAAAAAACACAGCTGCAATAATGGTTGAAACTATTATGGGTGAGGGAGGTATCAAAGTAATTCCTGACTGGTGTTTAAGAGAACTTAGAAAAATTTGTGATAGAAAAAATATTCTATTAATATTAGATGAAGTCCAATGTGGAATTGGAAGATCAGGTGATTTTTTTGCTTTTGAAAAATCTAAAGTAAAACCTGATATTGTTCCAATTGCAAAAGGTATTGGAGGTGGATTTCCAATTGGCGCAGTCTTAATGAATAAAAAAGTAGCCTCAGGAATGATAGCTGGAACTCATGGGTCAACTTTTGGTGGGAATCCATTGGCAATGACTGTTGGTAATTCAGTAATGGATATAATCTCAAATAAAAAATTTTTAAAGAATGTGAAAAGTATTTCAAAATATTTTTTATTAAATCTTAATAAAATTAAAATTGAATACCCTAATATTATTAAAGAAATAAGAGGAAGAGGTTTATTGATTGGAATACAACTTAAAAAAGACCAGACAGAATTTATAAAGAAACTTATGGATAATAATTTATTAACAATAAGAGCAGCTGAAAATGTTGTTAGAGTCTTGCCACCACTTAATGTAAAAAAGAATGAAATTAATCAATCACTAAAAATTATTAAAAAAGTTTGTTCAGAATTAAATTAAAATGAAACATTTTATAAATTTAAAAGATATTCCTGCTAAAGATCTTAGAAAAATTATTGTTGATGCAAAAAAAAGAAAAAACCTTAGAAGAAAGTTAAATACATTGGAGGTTGATAAGGGGTCTCCATTAAAGGGTAAAATGCTTATCCAAATGTTTGAAAAAGCAAGTTCGAGAACAAGAATAAGCTTTTATTTAGCAATTAAACAACTTGGAGGAGGAACTTTAACACTTAGATCTAATGAATTACATCTTGGTCAAGGTGGTGAAAGTATATCAGATACAGCTAAAATACTGTCAACTTATGGGGATGGTTTTATGTTAAGAACAGACAGTGATAAAAAAATTGAAAATTTTAAAAATTATTTATCAATTCCAATAATAAATGGTTTAAGTCCATCTTCACATCCAACTCAAGTTTTATCTGATATTTTTACTGCCGAAGAAATAAAGAAAAAACCAATTTCAAAATTAAACATTTGTTGGATTGGAGATGCCAACAATGTCTTGGATAGCTTAATAGCTGCGTCAGTAAAATTTTCATTTAAACTTAGTATAGGATGTCCAAAAAATTTTGAACCAGGTAAAGAAGTAAGGGCATGGGTAAAGAAAAATAAAAAACAAATATTTATTTATAATGACCCTAAAAAAGCTGCTATGGGAGCTGATGTTATATTTTCAGATAAAGTTATATCTCTGAATGATAAAGTGAATAAAAAGAAAAAAATTGAACAGTTTAAAAAATTTAAGATAGATAAGAAATTAATGAGTTATGCAAAAAAAGATTGCATTTTTCTTCACTGTCTTCCTCGTGGATCTGAAGTAAGTGACGAAGTTTTTTTAGGAAAAAAATCTCATGTTTGGCAACAAGCTCTTAATAGAGTTCATGTTCAAAAAAGTATTTTGTTGTATTGTTTTGAAAAATTAAGGTAGTGTTATTGGATTATCTGAATTTTGATTTAGGTATTTTATAACCGAAGCTCTATCTTTTTCTTTTCTAAGTCCAGCATAAGCCATCTTTGTTCCCTTAATATATTTGGCAGGTTTTTTAAGAAACCCATTTAGCTCTTCAAGCGTCCAGTTTTTATCATAAGCAGATAAAGCTTTTGAGTATTTGTAATCTGCTACTCCTCCAACTTTTCTTTCAACAACATTATATAATGCAGGACCAATTTTATTTTTTCCACCTTTTATAATTGAATGACAAGCTGCACATTTTTTGAAAATTTTTTCCCCTGATGCCAAATCTCCCATTGCCATTAATGCTGCTATATCAATTTTTTCTTCCACAGCTGTTTCTGTAGATACCGCCACCGCTGTAGCTTGCTCTACTTCAACTGCATATCCAGGAGTTTTAGGTTTTTCTACATGAAATATGATATTTGATAATTTGCCAATACCGATGATCAAAAGTGCTACCATTAATATTGCAGCTACTATTTTATTAATTTCAAAAGAATCCATTTTTTTAAATATTTAACTGGAACATATATCATGATAAATAAAAAAATTACTAAAATTTAATGTATAAATTTGCCTCTATTGCTATTTAACAGGTATAATAATAATTCAATTATTAATGAAAACGTTAACTATTATACCTTCACGATTGTCAGCAACCAGGCTACCTGGCAAACCTTTATTAAAAATAAATGATTTATCGATAATATCGCATGTATTTAGAAGAGCTCAGGAAGCAAATATTGGCGATGTAGTCGTTGCAGCAGAGGATCAAGAAATAGTAGATGATGTTGTTAAAAATGGAGGTAGAGCCATTTTAACCAGCAAAAATCATAAGACAGGAACTGATAGAATTCATGAGGCAGTGCAAAAATTAGAAGTAAAAGATGCAGATTTGATAATGAATTTACAAGGTGATGAGCCAGCAATTAATATTGAGGACATTGTAAGTTTAAATAAAAAAATGGTTAGTATTCAATCTCAAATGGGCACTCTTGCTGCCAAAATTGAAGATCTCAAAGACTTAGAAAATGAAAACATTGTAAAAGTTATAACTAACAAAAATTTAAACAATGATGAGTTTTCTGAAGCAAAGAATTTTTTAAGAAGATCATCAGAAATAGCTAATATTTATCACCATATAGGAATTTATTGCTATTCAATCGAAACATTAAAAAAAATTGTTGAACTAAATCAATCAAAAAATGAAATTGAAAATAGATTAGAGCAGCTGAGGGCATTGGACAATAATATTATTATAAACGTTGCTCTTGCAAAGTCTTCTCCAATAGGAGTTGATACAGAGGAAGATTATCTAGCCTTAAAAAAAATTATGGAATATAAAGTTTAATGGCAAAAATTTATTTTCAAGGTACTTTTGGAGCATACTCACATTTAGCTGCATTGTCAGTTAATCCAGATGCAGAAATAATGCCATGTAAAACTTTTGATGAATGTTTTAATAAAGCAAGTCTGGATCCGGATTGTAAAATAATTATTCCTGAATCTAATAGAATTACAGGAAATATTGGTATTGAATATTTAATATTCAAGCATAGACTAAATATTTACAAAGAGCATTTTCAAAAAATAGAACATAATTTATTAGGCCAACCTGGCGCAAAACTTAGTGATATAAAAGAAGTATATTCTCACGCACAAGGATTGTCTCAATGTTCAAAATTTATAAAAGAAAATAATATTATTGAGCATATTAGAGCAGACACAGCTGGCTCTGCAGAAATGATTTCAAAAACAAAAGATGTTAAGCAAGCTGCAATCGCATCATCTTTAAGTGCTAAAATTTATAAATTAGATATTGTCAAAAAAAATATTGAAAATGAAAGTGGGAATTTAACAAGATTTTTAGTAATGGGTAAAAATATCTCTCAACCTGAATATAAAAGAAAAAAATATATTACTTCTTTTTTATTTAAACTTAAAAGTAAGCCTGCAGCTCTTTATCAATCTTTAGGTGGATTTGCGATTAACGGAGTGAACTTAACAAAGCTACAAAGTTATCCTGAAAAAAACACATTCGACTCTTTCTTTTTTTTGTGTGATTTAGATGGGCATATAGAGGACTTGAAAGTTCAAAAATCTTTAGAAGAGCTAGGGCTTCATTGTGAGGATTTTCACGTCTTAGGTGTTTTTGAGGCTGATAAGTTAAGAGAGAAAAAAAAATAATCTTTTCTTGTAGAATAGAAAATATACCTGCTATAATAGTTTTGGAGGCTAGAGGTGTATGCTGCTTGAACCCGACCAGATCTTAACGGAAGCAGTCGTAGAGACAGTTATTCAGGTTCTAGTCTCCTTTAAATAAATATAATGAACAATAACTCTAAAGTACTAGCATTAAAATATAGGCCACAAACTTTTGGTGATCTCATTGGTCAAGAAGTTGTTGCAGAAACTATAATAAACTCTATCAAAGCAGACAAAATTCCTAATGCCTATCTCTTCACTGGGATAAGAGGAATTGGTAAAACTACAACTGCTAGAATTGTTGCCAAAGGACTTAATTGTTTGAACGGCATTGAAAATTTATGCAAAGAAGATTTATGTAATAATTGTAAATCAATAGCTGACTCAGGGCACATTGATGTCCTTGAAATGGATGCGGCTAGCAAAACAGGAGTGGATGATATTAGAGATTTAATTGAATTTTCTAGATATGGCCCTACGTCAGCAAAATACAAGATATTTATAATTGATGAAGTTCACATGTTAAGTAAACAAGCATTCAATGCTTTGTTAAAAACACTTGAAGAACCACCAGAATATCTAAAATTTATTTTTGCGACTACAGAAATAAAAAAAATACCTATTACAGTAGTTTCAAGGTGCCAAAGATTTGATTTATCTAGAATTAAATCGACTGAATTATTTGAGTTCATCAAAGATATAAAAGAAAAAGAAAATGGTAAGGCATCAGATGAAGCCCTAAAGTTAATTGTAAAAATTTCAGAAGGATCTGTAAGAGATGCATTGTCTTTACTAGATAGAGCTCTGCTAAGCTTAGATGAAAAAACAGAGTTAGATCTTAATGCAGCACAAAAAATTTTTGGATATTTCGATAAGTCTCAATTAATTAGTTTATTTGAATTAATATTGAAGGGAGAAGAGGAAAAAGTAATTAATATTTACAGAAAAATTTACGATCAGGGTGTTGAACCAAAAGTATTTATTAATGATTTTTTAGAAATACTTTATTACTTTAAAAATATAAATTCGTTATCTTTAGAAAGTACAAATTTCTCACTTAATGATGAAGAGTTTTTAAAAATCAAAGATATTTCTAACCAAGTAGATTCTGAGGTTTTAATATTATTTTGGCAGTTTGCAATATCATCGCTTGAAGAATTGGATATTGTTTCTAATCAGCATTTATCTATTGAAATGTTTTTAATAAGATTAATGCATTTAAGTTCAATTAAGTTAAAGAAAAATATTGTTCAAGAAGAAAATAATAATCTTGTAGATAATCAAATAGACAATAAAGATACAGATAAAGAACAAGGAATTGGTGGTAGCTCAAGAATTATTAGTCAAATCAAAAATATTGCCCAAGAAGAAAAGCACAAACCAGAAGTTAAACCAGAGATAAAAACGATAGATAAAAATTTGATAAATTCATTTGATGACCTTCTTGATGTTTGTACTCAAAAAAAAGAAATTAAACTAAAATATGAATTAGAAAAAAATGTAAATCTTGTAAAATTTGAAAGAAATAGAATTGAAATTTCATTTAATGATAATTTAGATAAAGATTTTGTAAAAGATCTTTCTTCAAAACTTTATGAATGGACTGCTGAAAGATGGATTATTACTTTTAGTAAATCTCAAGGGGAAATGTCAGTCAAAGAAAAACAAAACAATAAAAAAGATGAATTGGTTAATGAGGTAAAAAGTTCAGAAATCTATAAGATGATACTGAAAAAATTTCCTGATGCAGAACTTACAGACGTTGTATTGAATAAAAAAAAAGAGGATATTAATGACTGATTTTACAAAGATTTTAGATAAAGCAAAAGAATTAGAGGCAAAAATGAAAGAAAGCCAAGAAAAAATTAAGGAGATTAAAGCTGAGGGAATTTCAGGTTCTGACTCAGTTAAAATTACTCTTGACGGTGAAGGTGAGATGCAAAAAATTGAATTATCTGATGAAATTATTAAAGAAGATAAGACAATAATAGAAGATCTAATTGTAGCTGCCCATAATAGTGCTAAATCACAATTAAAAACAAAAACCACTGAAGAAATTTCAAAAGCTACAGGAGGTTTTGGAATACCTGGTTTTAAATGGCCATTATAATTAATGCAAAATATTAGCGAGATAGAGGAATTAATTAAATTAATTTCAAAGCTTCCTGGTTTGGGCCCTAAGTCAGCCAAAAGAATTGTTCTTAAACTAATCAATAACCGAGACGAATTAGTAAAACCTATGGCAAGTACATTAGCTCAGGTTTATAAAAATGTAACAAGGTGTAATTCTTGTGGATCTTTAAAATCAAATTTAAATGGATGTATTAATTGTGAGAGTTCAAAAGAAAAATATACAAAAATTTGTGTAGTTGAGGATATTGCTGACCAATGGTCGATTGAAAATTCAAATATTTTTCATGGATATTTTCATATTTTAGGAGGCACTATTTCCTCAGTAGGACAAAGAAAAGAAGATCTTTTAATTAATTCATTAGTAGAAAGAGTAAATAGAGAAGGCATCGAAGAAGTAATACTTGCAACAAGTGCTACTGTGGAGGGGCAAACTACAGCATATTATATTCAAGATAGTTTGAAAAATACTAATACAAAAATTACTAAATTGGCACAAGGATTACCAGTGGGTGGTGAGATAGAAAATTTAGATGATGGAACCTTATTTTCTGCTTTTAAAAATAGATCTAATTTAAATTTTAACTCAGATTAAGTTTTTTTTTTAATCTATTATGATGCAATAAAGGTTCGGTATATCCTGAAGGTTGCTCTTTTCCCTTAAAGATCAAATCACATGCAGTCTTAAATGCTAAAGATCTATCAAAGTCATCAGACATTTTTGTATAACCAGATCTTCCACTTCGAACATGTGCAGGATCTTTTTCGTTTTGCTCATCTACTATCTTTGCCATTGCTTTCATAATATTGATAACTTGAATCTTAGTTGTAATTCCATGATGTATCCAGTTGGCAATATGTTGTGAAGATATTCTAAGTGTTGCCCTATCTTCCATTAGTCCAATATTATTAATGTCTGGAACTTTTGAACATCCAACACCTTGATCTATCCATCTTACTACATAGCCCAATAAAGTTTGTGCAGAGTTTGATATTTCACTGTTAATTTCCTCAATCGACCAATTTGGCCTATCTGCAACTGGAATTGTTAAAAGGTCATCAAGTTGTGCCTGTTCTCTTTTAATAATATCTTTTTGTTGATCAAAAATATTTATCTCATGATAGTGTAATGCGTGTAAAGCAGCTGCTGTAGGAGAGGGAACCCACGCACAGTTTGCCCCTGCTTTTAAGTGTCCTATTTTTTGCTCCATCATATCTTTCATTTTATCTGGCATTGCCCACATTCCTTTTCCTATTTGAGCTTTTCCAGATAGGCCACACTTTAAACCAATATCAACATTGTTATTTTCATATGCTAAAATCCATTTAGAAGACTTCATGTCTCCTTTTTTGATCATTGGACCTGCTTCCATAGAGGTGTGCATTTCATCACCAGTTCTGTCTAAAAAACCAGTATTTATGAAGAAAACCCGATTTTTTAAAGTTCTAATACATTCTTTTAAATTTGATGACGTTCTTCTTTCTTCATCCATAATTCCTATTTTACAAGTGTATTGTTCTAAACCCAAAACTTCTTCAACTTTAGAAAAAATTAAATCAGTAAATTTAGTTTCTTCCGGTCCATGCATTTTTGGTTTAACAATATAGATAGACCCTGTTCTTGAATTAGTTTTGTGTTTTATGTCATGAATTGCTGCAGCTACAGTTATAAATGCATCCATAATACCTTCTGGCACTTCATTTCCATTACTCAAAATTATTGAAGGGTTAGTCATTAAGTGTCCAACATTTCTAACTAATAACAAACTTCTTCCATGTAGTTTAAGACCTTTGCCATTTTTTGAAATATAGCTTCTGTTTGGATTCAGTTTTCTTTCAAATAATTTACCGTCTTTTTCAAATTGAGTTTTTAGATTTCCTTTCATCAAACCTAGCCAGTTTCTATAACAAACAATTTTATCTGTAGCATCTACTGCAGCAACACTATCCTCGTTATCACAAATTGTTGATACAGCTGACTCTAAAATTATTTCACTAATTCCAGCATGATCTTGTTGTGCGCTAAAAGCTCTTGGATCTCTTAAAATTTCAACATGTAAGTTATTATTTTTTAATATGATTGCCGATGGGTTATCGGCTTCACCTCTATGGCCAATAAATTTTTGTTCATCAGTTAGATCAAAAATATCAACACCTTTTAAAGTTTTTAAATTTCCTTCTTTTACTGCAATACTTGTAATTTTATGCCAACTCAAATTATTAAGTGGAAAATATTTGTCTAAAAAATCTCTTCCATATTTAATAACCATTTCTCCTCTTAAAGGATCATATCTTTCAGACACACTATCTTCAGATTGTTCGATAACATCTGTTCCATACAAACTATCATAAAGACTCATCCATCTTGCATTAGCTGCATTAAGAGCATACCGGGCGTTCATAATTGGTACAACCAACTGAGGTCCTGCTATTTTTGTTATTTCTTCATCTACATTTTTTGTTTCAATTGAAAAATCAGGACCTTCTTTCTTTAGATATCCTATTTCATCTAAAAATTTTTTATAATCTTTTAAATTAAACTCGTTACTTTTATTTCGAATATGCCAATCATCAATTTTTTTCTGTAATATTTCCCTAAAATTTATTAGTTTTCTATTTCTAGGCTCTAATTCATTGATAGTTTTTTCAAACCCTAGCCAAAATTTTTCAGGTGAAATGTCAGTACCTATCAATAGTTCATCATTTATAAATTTTGTTAAACTCTCTGAAACTTTGAGACTGTTGATATTAATATATTTTTCTTGCATAGCACACTTGTTACCCCATCTGTATTTTTGCCTGAGAGTTTTGCTCCTTCGGCGGAAATAAATCTCTTTCCAGAGTGTTGTGCTTCTAACGGTCCTTTTGCCTGAGAGTTTCCGGGGTGGTTGCTCCTTCGGCGCTAAAATTGGCTAATTAGTCTCTCCCGATATGAAATTTGTATCTTTTCAAAAATATTATGTCAATTAATATCATTTATTAATTTTTTAGTTTTCATTTTATTGCCTTTTTTATAGTTAAAGTATCTATTATAAATAAATCATGAAAAATTATCTTAATTTTGAAACTGATATTAAAAATCTGGAAAATGAAATTGAAAAGTTAAAAGACCCTTATAATCAAGATGGGCTGACAGAAGTAGACACCCAAAAAATATCTAGCACTCAAGCTGAATTAGATAAAAAACTTAAGGATATTTATTCAAATTTAGACCCTTGGCAAACCACAATGGTTGCAAGGCATGAAGATAGACCCAAGTCAAAATTTTTTATAGATAACTTATTTGAAGATTTTATCTCTTTATCTGGCGATCGATATTATGGTGAAGATAAATCAGTATTAACTGGCTTTGCAAAATTTAATGGGAGCTCAGTTTTAGTAATTGGTCAAGAAAAAGGAGAAAACCTAGAAAGTAGAATTGAGCGAAACTTTGGAATGATGAGACCAGAAGGCTACCGAAAGACAATAAGGTTAATGAACTTGGCAAATAAATTTAATATTCCTATTATTTCTTTTATTGATACACCAGGCGCATATCCAGGAGTTGGTGCTGAGGAGAGAGGTCAAGCAGAGGCAATTGCTAAGTCAATTGAGTGTTGCATGGAACTTAAAGTTCCAACATTAGCTATTGTAATTGGTGAAGGGGGCTCGGGGGGAGCAATAGCTTTAGCGTCATCAAATAAAGTAATCATGTTAGAAAATGCAATATATTCTGTTATTTCTCCAGAAGGATGTGCAACTATTTTATGGAGAGATCCCAAAAAAATGCTTGATGCAGCCAAAGCAATGAAACTTTCTGCAAAAGATTTATTAGAGTTAAAAGTTATAGATGAAATAATTCCAGAGCCTTTAGGCGGCGCTCATAGAGATAGAGATTTAATGATAAAAAATCTAAGAGGCTCAATATCTAAAAATTTAGATTACTTTAAAGATTTAACATCAGAAGATATAATTAATGAGAGAAAAAATAAATTTTTAAAAATTGGAAGAAACAAGGGATTTATTAGTAATTCAGAGGATTTAAGCACATTAACAATTAAAAATAATAAGTTAGAAAAAATTTTAAACCCAACTTTTTTTTTAATTGTTTCGGCTTTAATTGGTGTGGCACTAATAGCCTATATCTTTTTTTAATATTTATAAAGCACCGTGGCAGTGTTTAAATTTTTTTCCCGAGTCACAAAAGCAAGGCTCGTTTCTTCCTATTTTTTTATTATTAGTTTTTGTTTTTATTTTTTCTGAAGATTTGGTTGCTTCTTTTTGGGATGGTTCCGTTACAACTCTTAAGTTTATTAAAATTGTTATATAATCTAATTTTAACTTATCTAAAAGGTTTGAAAATAAGTTAAAAGCCTCTTGTTTATATTCCACCAAAGGGTCTCTTCCACCATAAGACCTTAATCCAATAACTTGTCTTAATTGTTCTAAATATTGAATATGTGATTTCCAATTAAGATCAATTGATTGAAGAAGTATTCTTTTTTCTATTTCTTTCGAGTTATCATCTCCAAGTATTTTTTTTCTTTCATTTCTCGAGTCATGAAATTTGCGAGTAATTTTATCTTTTAGATCATCATCCTTTGCTGAAATTAATTTATAAATTTCATCTTTATTGAAGCTTTTTCCTACAATTTGTTTTAGGCGGTTATCAAATTCAACATTTTTTGGATTTGATATTTTTTGAGTTTTTAATCTCGTTATATCTTGAATTATTTCTTTTAAAAATTCATCGGAATATTCAAAAATATTATTACTATTCATTGCATTTTTTCTTTGTAAAAACACAACATGACGTTGATCATTAAGAACGTTATCAAACTTAATTAAATTTTTTCTAATATCAAAATTTCTAGCTTCAACCTTTTGCTGTGCTCTTTCTAGAGCTTTATTAATCCATGGATGGTCAATACTTTCTCCATCTTTAAGTCCTAGTTTTTCCAGCATATTATTCATAGAATCAGATCCAAAAATTCTCATTAAATCGTCTTCAAGACTTACATAAAATATTGAGCTTCCTTCATCTCCTTGTCTACCCGCTCTTCCTCTGGCTTGATTATCAACCCTACGAGACTCCATTCTTTCAGTGCCAATTACAAATAAACCACCTAAATTTTTAACTTTATTTTTATCGACCTTAAGTTGATCGTCTTTAATGGATCCTTTTTTTCCACCAAGCTGAATATCCACTCCTCTTCCAGAAATACTTGTTGTAATTATTACAGATTTTTCTTTACCAGCATTTGCAATTATCTCGGCTTCGTTTTCATGGTTTTTTGCATTTAAAACAACATGTTTAATTTTTTCTTTAAGTAGTAAATTTGAATAAACTTCAGATTTATTAACACTTGATGTGAATATTAAAACTGGTTGCCCTAAATTATGAAGCTCAACAATTTTATTTATAATAGCATCATTTTTTTCCATTTCAGTTCTAAAAATTTGATCATTAAAATCTTTCCTTATCATTTGTTTATTGGTTGGAATAACTACTACTGGTAAATTATATATTTCAAAAAATTCTTCAGCTTCTGTAGCTGCTGTACCAGTACAACCAGATATTTTTTTATAAAGTTTAAAATAATTTTGATAAGTTATTGAAGCTAGAGTTTGATTTTCAGCTTGAATATTTATTTTCTCTTTTGCTTCTAGCGCTTGATGCAAGCCATCACCAAATCTTCTGCCTTCAAGAATCCTTCCAGTAAGCTCATCAACAATTTTTAGATTTCCATCTTTAACTATATAATCTCTTCCTTTTTCAAACAAATGATTAGCACGCAATGATTGATTTACGTAGTGGACCAGACTTAAATTTTCAGGATCATAGAAATTGTCATTTTTTAATATTCCAACCTCAGATAAAAGTTTTTCTATGTTATTAATGCCGTCATTAGATAAAAGAATACTTTTTTCTTTTTCATCAATTTCATAATCTTTTTCTTTTAAAAGCTTAACTAGGTTATCTATAGCAAAATATTGATCACTTTTATTTTCTGCTGATCCAGAGATTACTAGAGGTGTTCTAGCTTCATCAATTAAACAAGAGTCTATTTCATCAACAATTGAAAAAGAATGTTCTCGTTGCACCATTTCTTTTTCAGAAAATTTCATATTATCTTTTAGATAGTCAAACCCTAACTCGCTATTAGTTGCGTAAGTAATATCACATTCATAATTTTTTTTACGTTCATTATCATCCTGATCGTTATTGATATAGCCAGAAGTAAGACCCAGAAAATTATAAATCTGCCCCATTTCAATAGAGTCTCTTTTTGCTAAATAATCATTAACAGTAACAATGTGAACTCCTTTTTTAGTTAATGCATTAAGATAAGCTGCAAGAGTAATAGTTAAAGTTTTTCCTTCTCCTGTTCTCATCTCAGCTATTTTACCTTCGTGAAGGACAACACCACCAATTACCTGAACATCAAAATGTCTCTCATTGCGAGTCCTTTTTGATGCCTCTCTTACTAAAGCAAATGCATCAGGCAAAAGTTCATCTAAAGTTTTTCCATTTTTAATTTGTTCAATATATTCGTATGTCTTTTTTGGAAAGTCTGAATCATCTAAATTTTTAAAACTATCTTCTAATAAGTTAATTTTTGCTACAATTTTTTCAATTCTTTCAAGCTCTTTTTGATTACTTGACTTAATGAATTTTGAGAGAAAATTTAAAGGATTAAGCATTTGATTTTTTTGATATATAGTTAATTACAACTTTTAATATAAGTATTAAATAAATATTTTAAATAGCATGGTAATAAATTTAAAAAACTTTGTAGAGTCATGTTCTTCTAAGTTAAAAATGAATGACTTTCAGGATTTAGACCATATTGATGGCATTTCAATATCTGCAGTTTGTGCAAATTTATACAAATCCGTAAGAGATGATTTGGTAATGTTTTATTTTAGAGATGGAGCCAATCATGCTTCTGTTTATACAAAATCAAAAATAGTTTCAGAAAATATTAAGTGGAATTTAAACGTAAGGAAAATAAAAATTAAAGCTCTTATTGTTAATACAAGAAATGCTAATGCTTTTACTGGTCTTATGGGGTATAAGGGTCTCAAAGAGATAGCAGAAGAGACATCTCTACAGCTTACAAAAAAGCAAGTAGAGGATGAAGATAATCCAAAAAAAATTCAATCTAGCGAAATCCTTTTTGGATGTACGGGTACCATTGGTGAAAAATATCCAACGGATAAAATAATAAAAAGCATTCCAAATTTAATTAGCAAAATAAAGTATACACAAAATAAACTAATTTGGGTTAAAGCAGCAATGGGAATAATTACAACTGACACGAAGCCAAAACTTGCAATGGAAGAATGCGAGATTGGTACTAAAAAAGTGAAAATATATGGTATTGCAAAAGGTTCGGGAATGATTTTCCCTAATATGGCAACAACGTTAGGCTATATTTTTACAGATGCGACACTCTCGAATGATATTTTAAACAAATTGCTTAAAAAAAATATTGAAACAACTTTTAATGCAATTAGTTGTGATGGAGACACTAGCACAAACGATATGGTCTCAATCTTTTCTACAGGTAAGGTGAATAATCCAATGATAAATAACATTAATGATAAAAAAATATCTAACTTTGATAAAGCTTTACATTCTGTATTATTAAACTTGGCAAAAAGAGTGGTTAATGATGGAGAAGGTGCTAGTAAATTTATAACAATTAATGTCGCCAAAGCAAAAACAGATAATGACGCGAAAAAAATTGCTTTTTCCATTGCTAACTCGCCTTTAGTTAAGACTGCTATAGCAGGTAACGATCCTAATTGGGGAAGAATTATAATGGCCATAGGTAAAGCTGGTATAGATATTAATATTAAAAAATTATCAATTAAACTTGGCCATATAAAAATTATTGAGAAAGGTCAGTTATTTAAATCTTATATAGAAGATGATGCAACCGTCTATATGAGAGAGTCAAAAAAAATTGATATAACTATTGAGATGAATATGGGAAAAAAATTTTTTACCGCCTACACGATGGATTTTACAAAAAAATATATAGAGATTAATGCTGACTACAGAACTTAACCAGTTATGATTAAATACAAACTTATATGTAAAGATTGTAAAACTACTTTTGATAGTTGGTTTGCTTCTTCCAGTAAATATGAAAAATTAAAGAAAAAAAATTTTTTAGTTTGTTACAATTGTAATTCACAAAAAGTTGAAAAATCTTTAATGGCACCACAACTAATTAATAGTAAAAAAAAATCAAAAGATCATTTAGATTCCATAAGATATAAAAATACAAATAAGATTCTAATGAATTATCAAAAATTTATTCAAGATAATTTTAAATATGTTGGTGAAAATTTTGCTTATGAAGCGAGATCTATTCACTACGATGAAAAAAAGAAAAAAAAGAATATTTATGGTAGTGCAACCAAACAAGATCTCAAAGAATTAAAAGAAGAAGGTATTGAAACTCAAATGATACCTTGGATAGATGATAAAAATAATTAATTTTTTTTAAACTTAGCAATATAATTTACAGATAAATCATTTGAGATATTCCATTCGTCTTTGACTATATTGAAATGCATTCCATCTAATTCGCATAAAGTTAAATTATTATTTTTTAAAATATTTTTAAGATCTTCTGGTTTTACAAATTTATCCCATTCATGCGTTCCTATAGGCAACCATTTCAAGATATATTCAGCACCAACAATTGCAAAAATATAAGACTTTAAAGTTTTATTGATGGTTGCAACAAACATAAGTCCATTTTTTTTTAGGAGTTTGGAACAAGATTTTAAAAAAAAATCAAGGTCTTTAACATGCTCAACTATTTCCATATTAAGGATAACATCAAATTTTTTATTGATCTTTAATTTTTCAGGAGATGAACATAAATATTTAATATTAAGCCCACTTTTTTTTGCATGTAATTTTGCAATTTTAATATTTTTAATCGAGGCATCTATTCCTGTTACACTGGCCCCCAATCTTTGCATGGGCTCAGATAATAACCCACCTCCACATCCAATATCTAGAATATTCATTTTTTTTAGAGGTTTAGTTTTATTTTTTAATTTAAAATTATTAACAATATTTTCTTTGATATATTTTATCCGAATAGGATTGAATTTATGAAGTGGCTTAAATTTTCCTTTTGGATTCCACCATTCGGTGGCTATTTTTGAAAATTTTTCTATTTCTTTTTTATTTACACTACTCATGATAGATAATTAGTTGACATAACAATTAAGATGTATTTTATCAATTATTATTTAAATAATAATTAAATTTGATCAATGAAAACTGTTGTACTAAAATTTGGTGGAACTTCTGTAGGAAGTATCGATAAAATTAAAAAAGTCTGTAAGATTATTGCTGCTTACAAAAAGAAAAAAAATAAAGTTCTGGTAATTTCATCTGCAATGAGCGGGGTTACAAATGATCTGGTCAATAAATCTAAGTTAATAAGCAATAATTTTGATAAAGCAGAATATGACACTTTATTGTCAACAGGCGAACAAGCATCTTGTGCCCTGATTGCTGGCAGGTTAAATCATAATGGATTTAGTTCAAGATCTTGGATGTCATGGCAGTTACCAATATTAACAGAGGGACCACATTCCAATGCAAGAATAAGCAAGGTAGTTGTGAAACAATTGCAAAGTTATTTAAAAAATGGAGGTATTCCAATTATTACTGGCTTTCAAGGTATTAACAATAAACTTAGATTAACAACTATTGGCAGAAGTGGTTCAGACGCCTCAGCAATAATGTTAGCTAAATTTATTAAAGCTGATGAGTGTATAATCTATACTGACGTCGATGGAGTTTATACAACTGATCCCAGACAATATAAAAATGCAAAAAAAATTAGAAAAATCTTTTATGATGAAATGCTTGAGATGGCATCATTAGGTTCAAAAGTAATGCAGCCAACATCAGTTCAGGATGCTAAATTAAATAACATTGATGTTCAGGTTAAATCTTCATTTGTCAATAAATCTGGAACATTGATAACTGGCTCTACCAAAGCTTTTAGTGACCAAATTATTACTGGTATTTCGTCAACAAAAAATGATGCCAAAATTACAATTGTTGGGGTTAAAGATAGACCAGGAATTGCAGCGTCTATCTTTAAACCTATGTCTCAAAATTTAATTAATGTAGACATGGTAATTCAAAATATTTCTTTAAATGGGAAAGAAACAGATTTAACTTTTACAATTAAATCTGAAGATTTAAAAAAAACAGAAAAACTAATTAAACAAAACAAAAAAATATCTTATAAAAAATTATCTTTTGATAAGGATGTATCAAAAGTTTCTATAATTGGAGTGGGCATGATAACTACACCAGGCATTACTTATAGAATGTTTCAAGCTTTAGCCTTAAAAAATATAAATATTTTAGTGATCTCGACATCAGAAATTAAAATTTCTGTTTTAATTTCATCCAAAAATGTAAAAAAAGCAGTAGCTGTTCTGCACAAAGAATTTAAACTAGACTAAATTTTATGAGCCTTAGGCCTTTCAGAAGTATTGATAGAAAAAAAACTAGAGTAATAAGTGTTGGTGATATAAAAATTGGAGGAAACAATCCTATTTCTGTTCAGTCAATGACCAATACTTTAACTACCGATATAAAATCAACTATTGAACAAATTAATGCAATTCATGAAGAGGGTGCAGATATTGTTAGAGTTTCATGTCCTGATGAAAAATCTTCACATGCTCTTAAAGAAATAAGTAAAAATGTTAAAATCCCAATAATTGCTGATATTCATTTTCATTACAAAAGAGCAATCGAAGCAGCAGAAAATGGAGCTAAATGTTTAAGAATAAATCCTGGAAATATTGGAGACAAAAAAAAAATTTATGATGTGCTGAGTGCTGCTAAAAATAATAATTGCTCAATTAGAATTGGAGTGAACGCAGGCTCTCTTGAGAGAGACATTTTAGAAAAATACAAAGAACCATGTCCAGAAGCGCTAGTTGAGAGTGCAATAAGAAATATAAAAATTCTAGAGGATCAAAATTTTTTTAATTTAAAAGTTAGCGTTAAATCTTCAGATGTTTTTTTGTCGATTGCTGCTTATCGACAACTTTCAAAAATGACTAACTATCCATTGCACCTAGGAATAACCGAGGCAGGAAGTTTTGTATCAGGAAGTGTGAAATCTTCTATAGGGTTAGGATCTTTACTTTTAGATGGAATTGGCGATACGATTAGAGTCTCTCTCTCAGATGACCCAGTTAAAGAGGTTAAAGTTGGAAATGAGATTTTAAAATCTTTAGGTTTGAAAAATAGAGGTGTAAAAATTATATCTTGTCCTTCATGTGCTAGACAAGCTTTTCAAGTAATTGATACTGTTAAGGTATTAGAAGAAAGACTGGCTCATATTAAAACACCAGTTACACTCTCAATTATTGGATGCGTTGTTAATGGCCCTGGAGAGGCTGCCATGACAGATGTAGGAATTACGGGTGGTGGAAATGGTAATAATATGCTCTATTTGTCTGGAGTCCAGAGTGAAAAAGTTTTAACAGATGAAATTATAAATAAAGTTGTTTCAGAAGTTGAAAAAAAAGCTTCTCAATTAGAAAAAAAATTATGATCCCCATAAAGACAATTGAAGAACTTATTTCAAAACATTCCAAGTTAGAAAAAGATTTGTCTTCTGGTGATATAGATAAAAAAATATTTGCAGAGAAATCCAAAGAATACTCAGATGTAAACGAGATTATACAAAATGCTAAAAATTATATATCTTTTGAAAATGATAAAAGAGAATTAGAAAAAATTTTAGAGGATAGCTCGACTGATGAAGAACTTAAAAGTATGGCAGAACAAGAATTGTTAGAATTAACTTCTAAATATGAAACAAACGAAAAAAAATTAAAATTATTCTTATTACCAAAAGATGAGGCTGATAAAAAAAATGCAATTATAGAAATTAGAGCTGGAACTGGTGGATTAGAAGCTAGTTTGTTTGCATCAGATCTTTTCAAAATGTATGAAAAAGTTAGTCATAAAAAAAAATGGGTACTAGAACTTATCTCTATTTCCAGAAGTGATGCTGGAGGTTTGAAAGAAGTAATAGCATCTATTAAGGGAACAAATATTTATTCTACATTAAAATATGAAAGTGGTGTTCATAGAGTTCAAAGAGTGCCAGATACTGAAACTCAAGGAAGAGTCCACACGTCTGCTGCAACAGTTGCTGTATTACCTGAGGCAGAGGAAGTAGATTTAAAAATAAATGACTCAGATTTAAGAATAGATGTATTTAGAGCTGGAGGACCTGGAGGACAATCTGTAAATACAACTGATAGCGCAGTAAGAATCACTCATATTCCAACAGGTTTATCTGTTTCACAACAAGATGAAAAATCTCAGCATAAGAATAAAGCAAAAGGTATGAAAATTTTAAGATCCCGATTATATGAGCTTGAGAGATCAAGAATAGATCAAGAAAGATCACAAGACAGAAAAACAAAAATCGGTACAGGAGATCGATCAGAAAGAATCAGAACTTATAATTTCCCACAAGGAAGAGTTACGGATCATAGAATTAATTTAACACTACATAGATTAGAAGAATTTTTAGAAGGGGAGGCATTTGATGAGATGATTGAGTCTTTAACTTTGCAAGCACAAGAAGATAGTTTGAGTAATTTAAAATAAATGAATATTCAATCAGCAATTATTGAGGGTGTAAATATTTTAAATAGCAAGTACATTCAAACTGCCCAATTAGATACTGAAATCTTAATGGCTAAAGCACTTGGAAAAGACAGAAAGTATATTATTTTAAATAATAATAAAAATTTGCTAGATGAAAATTTAGAATATTTTAAAAGATTGGTAAAAGAACGTTCTTATAGAAAACCAATCGCTCAAATTATTAATAAAAAGTTTTTTTGGAATTCAGAATTTTTTATAACAAGTGATACTTTGATACCAAGACCAGATACAGAATTATTGATAGAACAAATATTAAAGTTATCTAAGCATAAAAATAGAATGAATATACTAGATATTGGTGTTGGATCAGGGTGTATTCTTTTAAGTATTTTAAAAGAAAGAAAAAAATTTTATGGAACTGGAATAGATATTAGTAAAAACTGTTTAAATATAAGCAAAATAAATGCAAAAAATCTCCAGGTAGAAACAAGAACAAAATTTTATAAAACAAATGTTGACAAATTCTCTTTAGGCAAATATGATTTGATTGTATCTAATCCTCCTTATATTAATAAACATGATTTAAAATATTTGGAAAGAGATGTTGCTAAATATGAGCCAAAACTAGCTCTTGATGGTGGATTAGATGGTTTATCAGAAATCAGAAAAGTTATAATAAAATCATCTGAACTGATTAAAAAAAAAGGTAAATTTATTTTAGAGATTGGTTTTGATCAAAAAAATAAAGTAATTAATTTATTAAAAAAAGAAGGTTTTTATATAAACAGTACTTTGAAAGATTTTGCAAAGAATGATCGATGCATTGTCAGTACAAAAATATAATCAATTAGATTTATGGTGACATTTAGAAACAACAACAATAACATAAGAAGAAATAACTATAGAAGAAACGATAGAAGTTTCAAAAGTAATGGTGACAGGCCTAAATTCAGTTCAAATTACTCTAATAACGAAAATTTTAAAAGAAAAGCTCCTGGTAGAAATAACCATAATGCTCCAAAATTAATAGAAAAATACAATGATTTGGCTAGAGAGGCGCAATCAAATGGAGATAAAATTTTATCTGAAAATTATCTGCAGCACGCAGATCATTTTACTAGAATTTTAAATGAGCAAGAGTCCTTAAGAAAAGCAAAATTTGCTGAAAATAAAATAGAAAACGATCAGCCCCCTAAAGAAAAGAATGTTAGTGTGAATAGCACTTCCGAAGATAAAATTATAGACGAAACTCAAGAAAAAAAAATAGCTAAGTCTCAGCAAGAAATTAACTAATTTAAACCAATAATTTTTTCAGATTTAAGAACATCTAGCTTTATTCTGCTTGTTTCAAATATTTTTCTTTGCTCTCTTTTTAAAATTTTACCTGAAGGAAGTTTTAATTTTTGTGAATTAACTTTTTTTCCATTTACAATTACCTCATAATGCAAGTGTGGCCCAGTCGATTTTCCAGTTGAACCAACATAACCTATAGTTTGACCCTGTTTTACTCTTACTCCATTTTTAATTCCTCTAGCAAATTTTGACATATGAGCATAAATAGTTTCATATGTTGAATTGTGTCTAATTTTAACACAATTACCTCCTCCGCCACACCAACCAGCTTTTTTAATTATTCCATTTCCAGATGCCATAATGGGAGTTCCTTTTGGTGCTGCAAAATCAGTTCCCCTATGCATTTTGTTAAATCCATCTATTGGATGTTTTCTCATACCAAATGACGATGAGAGTCTTGCACCATTGATTGGTGTTTTCATCAAAGCTTTTTGTACACTTTTTCCATTTTTATCATAATGCCCCTCGTGTCCTTCGTTATCAAAGTAATATAAAGTATTATCTTGACCACTAAGTTTTAAGTTTGCAAAAAGTATCTCTCCAGTTTCTATAATTTCCCCTTTTTCATTTGAGAAAACTTCATACATCATCTGAAATTTATCTTGTTTTCTAATATCTCTTTGGAAATCAACTTGAAACCCATATATTCTTGCAAATTCAATTATAATATTAGCAGGTATATTTTCATCAGTCGCAGATTTATATAGACTTTGTAAAATTACATTTTCTTTATAAAAAATTTTTTTATCTAATTTAATAGATATTATTTTTTGGTTAAATTTATTATCATCAATATTTCTTATTAAATAAATTTTTTGAGTATTAGAAATTTGGAAAATAAATTCTTTAATCTTATTACTTGTTTGATCCAAACTAAATTGAATAATTTGTTGTGTATTCATTTTATTGAGATTTACTTTCTTAGATACAGAGTTTTTTATTTCTATTATTTCCTGTTGATCAATATTATAATTTTCTAATATTTTAACAAAAGTTTCTCCTGCTTTAATTTTATGTTTAATGGTTTTATATTTAGGCTCTAAATTATTAATTATGTGGTTAAGACTTTTTTTTAAATAAACATTATCTATAAAATTATTATAGTTCATTTGATTATAATTTTTATTATAGTTGAAGTGTCTAGTTGCTATAACTGCTATAATAATTAGAAAAACTAGAGAAAAAATTTCTATATTTTGTTTAATAATTTTTTTTTTAAAATTTTTTAACATTTAAAATAATTCAGCACATTACTATTAGATTAGAGATCTCAAAAAATCAAAAAAAACCCAATAAAAACGTTATTTTTTGCCTATATTTTTATTCTTAATTGCTTGATTTACTTTTATTTTAGCCTATAAGCACTGGACTTTCTCAGAAAAATTATTGTTCAACAATAAATTAATGAGGATTATTGGGCTTTTTTTACCCAATTAGCTATTTAAAAAGTAAAAATTTAAGAAGAGAAGTGTGGACGGTTAAGGTTACCAAAATTTGTCGTACACACTTCAACATTATATAAATTTTATTCTTAGAATTTATATAGAAGCTAGTGTGCGCCGTTTTTAAACTTGAGAGTTTGATCATGGCTCAGAACGTACGCTGGCGGCACGCCTAACACATGCAAGTCGAACGAAGTAGCAATACTTAGTGGCAGACGGGTGAGTAACATGTAGGTATCTGCCCTTTGGCCTGGAATAACACGAGGAAACTTGTGCTAATACCGGATAAGTCTTTACGGAGAAAGCTTTATGCACCATTGGATGAGCCTGCACTTGATTAGTTTGTTGGTGGGGTAATGGCCTACCAAGACTGTGATCAATAGCTGATTTGAGAGGATGATCAGCCACATTGGGACTGAGACACGGCCCAAACTCCTACGGGAGGCAGCAGTGGGGAATCTTGCACAATGGAGGAAACTCTGATGCAGCGATGCCGCGTGAGTGAAGAAGGCCTTTGGGTTGTAAAGCTCTTTCGTCGGGGAAGAAAATGACTGTACCCGAATAAGAAGGTCCGGCTAACTTCGTGCCAGCAGCCGCGGTAATACGAAGGGACCTAGCGTAGTTCGGAATTACTGGGCTTAAAGAGTTCGTAGGTGGTTGAAAAAGTTAGTGGTGAAATCCCAGAGCTTAACTCTGGAACTGCCATTAAAACTTTTCAGCTAGAGTATGATAGAGGAAAGCAGAATTTCTAGTGTAGAGGTGAAATTCGTAGATATTAGAAAGAATACCAATTGCGAAGGCAGCTTTCTGGATCATTACTGACGCTGAGGAACGAAAGCATGGGTAGCGAAGAGGATTAGATACCCTCGTAGTCCATGCCGTAAACGATGTGTGTTAGACGTTGGAAATTTATTTTCAGTGTCGCAGGGAAACCGATAAACACACCGCCTGGGGAGTACGACCGCAAGGTTAAAACTCAAATGAATTGACGGGGACCCGCACAAGTAGTGGAGCATGTGGTTTAATTCGAAGATACGCGCAGAACCTTACCAACACTTGACATGTTCGTCGCGACTCTAAGAGATTAGAGTTTTCGGTTCGGCCGGACGAAACACAGGTGCTGCATGGCTGTCGTCAGCTCGTGTCGTGAGATGTTGGGTTAAGTCCCGCAACGAGCGCAACCCTCACTTTTAGTTGCCATCATTAAGTTGGGCACTCTGAAAGAACTGCCAGTGATAAGCTGGAGGAAGGTGGGGATGACGTCAAGTCCTCATGGCCCTTACGTGTTGGGCTACACACGTGCTACAATGGTATCTACAACAGGAAGCAAGACTGCGAAGTTAAGCAAATCCCGAAAAGATACCTCAGTTCGGATTGCACTCTGCAACTCGAGTGCATGAAGCTGGAATTACTAGTAATCGTAGATCAGCGTGCTACGGTGAATGCGTTCCCGGGTCTTGTACACACCGCCCGTCACACCATGGGAGTTGGTTCTACCTTAAGGCAAGGTTTTAAACCCTTGACCACGGTATAGTCAGCGACTGGGGTGAAGTCGTAACAAGGTAGCCGTAGGGGAACCTGCGGCTGGATTACCTCCTTTCTAAGGATGAATGAAAGTAAAATTTTATTCTAAATAATATACATCGGTAATGTTGACCGTCCTCATTTCTCTTCTTAAAGTAATGTTTCCTTCTTGTAGGGCCGGTAGCTCAGTTGGTTAGAGCACACCCTTGATAAGGGTGGGGTCGAAAGTTCGAGTCTTTCTCGGCCCACCATACTTAACTGGGGGATTAGCTCAGCTGGGAGAGCGCCTGATTTGCATTCAGGAGGTCAGCGGTTCGATCCCGCTATCCTCCACCAGGAAACATTTAGTTATATAAAATTGTGAATATAAATAATAATTAATATCAATATCTATATCCGAACATTAGTAATGTTATTAGCTAATGTTCAAAATAAAAATTTGATTCAACATAGAAAAATTTTTTTCTGTGCATAAATCAAGCGTTTAAGGGCGTGTAGTGGATGCCTTGGCACTGAAAGCCGATGAAGGACGTGATATACTGCGATAAGTTTCGGGGAGCTGTATGTAAGTTTTGATCCGAAAATTTCCGAATGGGGAAACCCACCACTTTATGTGGTACTTTAAACTGAATACATAGGTTTAAAGAGACAACCTGGAGAACTGAAACATCTAAGTAACCAGAGGAAAAGAAATCAATTGAGATTCCGTTAGTAGTGGCGAGCGAACGCGGACTAGGCCAGTAGTTTTGTTAAAAAAATTTGAATAGTTTGGAAATGCTAACCATAGAGGGTGATAGTCCCGTATGAGTAATGTTTAACAAAATTCTTGAGTAAAGCGGGACACGTGAAATCCTGCTCGAATATAGGGGGACCACCCTCTAAGCCTAAATACTCTTCAGTGACCGATAGTGAACTAGTACCGTGAGGGAAAGGTGAAAAGAACCCCTATTAGGGGAGTGAAATAGAACCTGAAACTGCATGCCTACAATCAGTCGAAGCTCTTTTTAGAGTGACGGCGTACCTTTTGTATAATGGGTCAGTGACTTAATTTATTAAGCAAGCTTAAGCCATCTAGGTGTAGGCGCAGCGAAAGCAAGTCTTAATAGGGCGATTAGTTTAATGAATTAGACCCGAAAACGAATGAGCTTACCATGAGCAGGTTGAAAGTTGGGTAACACCAACCGGAGGACCGAACCAGTTGACGTTGAAAAGTCTTTGGATGACTTGTGGTAAGGGGTGAAAGGCCAACCAAATTCGTAGATAGCTGGTTTTCCGCGAAAACTATTTAGGTAGTGCGTTGAATAAATAGATGTTTAGAGGTAGAGCACTAAATGGGCTAGGGGGAAGAGATTCTTACCAAACCTAATAAAACTCCGAATGCTAGACATTGTTCTTCAACAGACAGACTGTGGGTGCTAAGGTCCATGGTCGAGAGGGAAAGAGCCCAGACCACCAGATAAGGTCCCAAAATTATGATTAAGTGTGAAAGGATGTGGAAATTCCTTAACAGCCGGGAGGTTGGCTTAGAAGCAGCCATCCTTTAAAGATAGCGTAACAGCTCACCGGTCTAATAGAGTTTCTGCGCCGAAGATGTAACGGGGCTAAAATCATATACCGAATCTGTGGGTTTATAAAACTTTCGAGTTTTATAAGCGGTAGCGGAACGTTCTGTAAGCCTGTGAAGGGATACCCGTGAGGGATCCTGGAGGTATCAGAAGTGCGAATGCTGACATAAGTAACGATAAAAGAAGTGAAAAACTTCTTCGCCGAAAATCCAAGGGTTTCTGCGCAAGGTTAATCCGCGCAGAGTTAGTCGGCACCTAAGGCGAGGGCGAAAGCCGTAGTCGATGGAAATAAGGTTAATATTCCTTAACCAGATGGTAGTGACGGATCTTGTAAGTTGTGAGTTCTTAATGGATTGAACTTGCCGCGAAAAGGTTCCAAGAAATAGCTCCATCATTAGACCGTACCCTAAACCGACACAGGTGGATTAATAGAGTATATTTAGGCGCTTGAGAGAATGATGTTGAAGGAACTCGGCAAAATGCTTCCGTAACTTCGGGATAAGGAAGACCTTTTTGTAGGCAACTATAAAAGGGTGGCACAAGCCAGGGAGAAGCGACTGTTTATCAAAAACACAGGGCTCTGCTAACACGTAAGTGGATGTATAGGGTCTGACGCCTGCCCGGTGCTGGAAGGTTAATGCGGTTGGTGCAAGCTAACTTCTGAAGCCCCAGTAAACGGCGGCCGTAACTATAACGGTCCTAAGGTAGCGAAATTCCTTGTCGGGTAAGTTCCGACCTGCATGAATGGCGTAACGATTTCTCCGCTGTCTCCAACATCAACTCAGTGAAATTGAATTCTCCGTGAAGATGCGGAGTTCGCGTAGTTAGACGGAAAGACCCCGTGCACCTTTACTGCAACTTTACATTGGTATTAGGAAAAACATATTTAGTATAGGAGGGAGACATTGAAGCAAAAGCGTCAGCTTTTGTGGAGTCACCAGTGAAATACCTCTTTTGTTTTTCTTGGTATCTAACCGATTGCCGTCATCCGGCATCGAGACATTGTATGGTGGGTAGTTTGACTGGGGCGGTCGCCTCCCAAATAGTAACGGAGGCGTGCGAAGGTAGGCTCAGAACGGTCAGAAATCGTTCGTAGAGTGCAATGGCATAAGCCTGCCTGACTGTGAGACTGACAAGTCGAGCAGAGACGAAAGTCGGTCATAGTGATCCGGTGGTTCTGAGTGGAAGGGCCATCGCTCAACGGATAAAAGGTACGCCGGGGATAACAGGCTGATACTGCCCAAGAGCTCATATCGACGGCAGTGTTTGGCACCTCGATGTCGGCTCATCACATCCTGGGGCTGGAGCAGGTCCCAAGGGTTTGGCTGTTCGCCAATTAAAGTGGTACGTGAGCTGGGTTCAGAACGTCGTGAGACAGTTCGGTCCCTATCTGCTATGCGTGTAGAAGAATTGAGAGGAGTTGACCCTAGTACGAGAGGACCGGGTTGAACATACCACTGGTGGACCGGTTGTAGCGCCAGCTGCAGTGCCGGGTAGCTAAGTATGGACGAGATAACTGCTGAAAGCATCTAAGCGGGAAACTCACCTCAAAACTAGTTCTTCCTATAGAGCCGTGGTAGACCACCACGTTGATAGGCTGGATGTGGAAGCGCAGTAATGCGTGCAGCTGACCAGTACTAATAGCTCAATTGGCTTGATTTATGCACTGAAAAAAATTTTTAATTTAATTCAAAAATATAGATATTAGTTTAAAATGTTTTAATGACTAAAGGATTATGGCTTTTTGGCCTTTCTGGTTCAGGTAAAACTTATTTATCAAAAAAAATTTCAAAAAAACTAAAAAATCCATTTATTATTGATGGAGATGAAATAAGAAAGCTTATAAGTGTTGATCTTGGTTATAAAAGATCTGATAGAATAAAACAGAACAAAAGAGTTCTTGGCTTAGCTAAAATTGTAATTAAAAACAAATATTATCCAATAATTTCAAGCGTCTATTTAGATCCTAAAATTTTTGCAGAAGCAAAAAAAGCAAAAATTAGAGTGATTAATGTATTTCGGTCAAAAAATTTTATAAATCAAAAATTAAGAAATAAAAAAAACGTTGTAGGTAAATATATTAAGCAACCAAAATTAAAATGTGAAATTTTCAATAACTCTGGTAGGGTAAATTTGAATGTCTAGTATAATTCAATTAGGAAACTTTGACAAATTAGCTAAAGCTTATAGAGAAAGTAGACCGGGTTATTCAAAAGAAATTATTTTTTTATTAAAATCTCTTTTATCTTCAAGGAAACAAAAGATTACAAGTTTAGATCTTGGAAGTGGTACGGGCTTATTTACAAAAGAAATTTCAAAAATTTCAAAGCAAGTCATCGGTGTTGAATTGAGTAAAGAAATGATAGCAAATGCTTATAAAATTGGTAATGTTAGATATTTAAATTCATCAGCTGACAATATTAAACTCAAAAAAAAATTTGATGTTTTTTCATCTGCCTCTTGCTTTCATTGGTTTGATAATTCTAAAATTACAAAACTTGTAAATACAAACTTAAAAGATAATGGCTTTTTTATCATTTGTTATAATTCTAGAAAAATTTCCAGTAATTCATTTTTAAAAAAAGTAGAAAAGAAAATTTATAATTTGAATAAAAAGTTTAAATCAAGAATATCAAGTGGGCAATCTAAATTTGTAAAAAAAAAAATAAATGACTTTATGAAAAAATCCAAACTTCGGGGCCCTATTTATTTTGAATTTACACATTTTGAAAAATTTTCAAAAAAAAGATATTTTACAGTTTGGGAGAGTTCCAATGAATTTAGAAACAAGTTAGGAAACGAAAATTACAAAATATTTTTAAAGTGGTTAAATTCAAATTTTCCAAAAAAGGGTATTAACGCAGAGTATGTAAATAAGTGTTGGTTGTTGCAAAAAACTTCATAAAATCATATACTCTTTTTTAAATATTTTAGATCCGAAATATTATCTACTTCATACCAATAATTTTTAAAAATTGAATAATTATAAGTTGCTACTTTTGCTTTTATTGTTTCATTAATAAAATGTGTCAGGCTAATTTTTTTATTATTCATTTTTTTATAATACTTCTCTAATTTGATAAAAGTTTTCTTTTCAAATTTTAAGATACCCATATACTGATATTTAGGCAGTTTTTTTCCAATTTTATCACCAATACTTATTAATTTTCTTTTTGAAACTATTAAATCCTCAGCATCTTCTCTTATTTTATTTATTGTTGAATATCTTTTTTTCCATGATTGCAACCAATTAGCGTTTACAGCTATTATATTTCCTCTAAGCTTTTTTATTTTTTTAATTATCTTTTGATCAAAATAAATATCACTATACATAATAACAATATCACCTTGTTTTAGCTTTTTTTTACACAGCATCAAAGATTCTACCATGTTTGTATTTAAAAAGTTTTTGTTTCTTACATAATTTATTTTTTTTTTGCCAACATGTTTTTCAACTAAATTTGCTTTATAGCCTGTTGAAATAATTATGTTATCACCCTCATCAAAATTAAGGATTAAATAATCTAATAAAGTTTTTTTATTTTTGATAATTGTTAAACATTTTGGCTTTTTTTTAGTTAACTCATTTAACCTGGAACCTCTACCTGAAGCCAATACTATAAAATTCATAAATATTTTTTTAAAAATTGAATGTCAAATTTTTTTATTTTTTTATATCGCTCCGGGTGCCACATAATCCCAAGCATTGCCTTTTCTTTATGCCGAAATGCTTCTATAGAGCCATCTTTTGATTTAAATAAAATATTAAATTTTTTACTAATTTTTATTATCTTATAATTGTGAAAACTGTTTACTAAGAATTTATTTTCATTTTTTGAGAAAATAAAATGATTTTTAGCTACATGATTTTTGTCCAGAGTAAGTTTTCCTCTAAATTTGAATGCTAAAAATTGAGCACCATAGCATATGGCAAAAAATTTAATATTTTTTTTAATTGCAAGATTTAGATAATAGTTTTCAATTTTTGCTCTTTCTTTGTCCTTTTTTTGTTTTGAAAATTTTAAAAGATCATTACCTCCTGAGCTTACAATTAAATCAAATAATTCAACTTTAAAATCATTTAAAACTATTATTTTAGGCTTATTAAATAATTTGTTTAAAAAAATTAATAATGATTTGTTTATCGAGTAATAAATTGATTTATTTTTTTCTGTTACTGTAGGTATTATTCCAATTTTCATTTTTAAATTATCTGCAAATCTTTTTCTTCACAATTAAGAAACACATTATTGGCTTTTGTTAATTTATTAAAATTTTTATCCCCAATACCAATTGCAGCAGGTATTCCAATTTCATTACATCTTATGAACATATGTGAATTCGGTCCACCGTATGCAGTTATTAATCCGCGAATTTTTTTAGAAAAAATAAAATCATAACCTGGATCTGCATTTTTAATGAGAACAATTTTATTATTTAAGTTTAAATTTAAATTTTTTTCATCTAGAAGGACTGTTTTTCCAAAAATATTTTTTGCTCCAACATATGTTGCTTTGCTATTATTTTCAGTAAATAAAAAAACATCATTTTCATTTTTAATTATATTTGGAAATTTTATGTTTTGATTAAAAAAATAATCTTTTTTGTTTTTTTTAATTTCTGTTTTCAAAATATCTTTTATCTGTCTATATATAAAATTATTATATAGATTTAAAATAACACTAATGTTTAAATATGATAAATCACTTTTGTTAATTTTAGCTTTTTTACTAATCAAAATTATTTGTTTAAAAATTTCATTAACACAGTATGTAAAATTAAACTTTGATTGTTCTCTAGAAATAATACTTAATTTCAAAAAACTTAAAAACTCATCAGTTTTATGATTAATTTTATATTTTTTTAAATACTTTGAAATATTTTTTTTGATTTTAGGATCAAACTCAAATTTTTTTTTTGGGGAGAGATTTTTATTATTGCTATTAGCAAAATAATTGCTGTAATTATCTTTATAATTTTTTGAACTAATTTCGTAAGTATTAGGTCTAATATGTCCATATATATCTAAAAATTTTTTTTTATTAAGTTTAATTGAATCTTTATTAAGTTTGCTTGCAATAGTTTCTAAGGAATTTAAAAATTGATAATGTTGTTTTGAGGAAATTATTTTTTTATATTTCATACTGTCTAAAAATTGTACTGAAATAAAAGCCAATCTAGCAATGTTAGCGAATGGGAGAGTTCCATAAATTTTACATAAATTTATTAATTTATGAATTTTGTTAATAGGATGTAATTTTTCTTTGATTATTATTTTTGTCTTTTTTATTATTTGATTTGAAATATTAATGTTTTCATTAAGACATTTAATTGATTTATTAGTTAGATTTAATAACGATTTTTTAATTTGGAAAATTTCTTCATCAGAAAAATTGAATTTTTTTAATATTTTAATTTTTTCGTTTGATGAAAAATCAATAGAGGAAAAAACTAATTTACTCTCAATTTTATCGTAATAAAAATCTGGTTTTTTTTTAAAACTTTTTAAATAATAGTTTAGAAGTTTGTATTTTAAATTTTCATCTAAATCGTTAGGTATAAATGAATACAGAGATAGCCCAACATCAACATATGGTTTACCCATAAATTCGTGAATTAAAGGTAAATTCATACAATCTGAATATCCTAATTCATTTCTACTTTTTGACCATATTTGATTTGTAATTAGTTCTTTGTAGAGCGAAGTGGCCAAGGGTTTTGGATTAAGACCTAAGATTTCTGCAGGATTCCAGTCGGTCATATTTGAGTAAATTGTTTTATTTATATTTAATAAATTTTTATCATTTAGCATTTTTTTTAGTTTCTTTTTCAAATCATATAAAATTTTATATGAAATATTGTTAAATTTTTTCTGTGAATTTAATTTTCTTATTTGAAAAATTTTTATTTGTTTTTTTTTATTTATTGAAAATTCTATATCAAGATTTTTTGACTTGAATTTTTTTTGAATCTCGAGTGAGGTTTGTATAATTTTTTTTATATATAAATTTTTAATTATAGAGGGTTTTAATTTTGAAAAAAATACAAAGTAATTTCCATTAATGCTGCCTGAAGTAATTTTATTTGTTGCTTTACCTTTAAAAAAATTTATTGTTAAGTAATTTTCAAATCCGCTTAGACCCTGAGTAAATACAACTCCACTGAAAAAAGAATCCTTAATATACTTCTGGACAATAATATATCCATTTTTTTTTTTGTACTTTGAAAAAATTGTATTAATTTTTTCATTAATTTTATTATCATTTTTTACTATCAGACTGTCGTATTTTCCTGCGTTACTTAAAAGATTGTCTTCGTCAAAAGCAGCTGATCTTAAAATTAATTTTTTTTCATTAAAAAAATTTAAATTGATTGTGTTTAAAATAAATTTTTGATTTTTTTTGAAATTGTTTGAGTTTATAATAATAAATTTTGGTACATCAAAACCAAAATTTTTTGCTTTACTTAAATTTTTAATTTTATTTGGTAATTTATTATTCATTTATTTACAAATCAAATGAAGTTAAATTTTTTAATTTTGTTTTAGTTTTTAAATAATATTTAGTTAGGTACTTCTCACTATTTATTGGTATTTTTGGAACTTTATATTGAATATTTCTCTTTAATTCTAAAAGCTTCTTTTTTTGTAATGATGAAAAGTTTTTAGTTTCAATTTTTTTTCTTGATCTAATTTTTTCAATGATGGGATTTAAATTATTTTTAAATTGTTTTCTTAATAAAGATTGTTTTAACTTATCCTTAACATAGAAACTTGAAAAGCTTGGAACTTTTTTTAATTTTATATTTTTTACATTTAAAAAATTAAAAATTTTTTTAAAATTTATATCTGGATTCTTATTTAAATCTTCAGAATTAATTATCAAAATATTTGTATTATTAAATTTTTTAAAAATATGTTTGAGATATTTAGTGTAATTACTTCTATCCAGGTAAGAAAATGGCTTAATTCTTTTTAAAACTTTATTTAATTTTTTATTTCTTTCTCTCTCAGTAGTTATTGCTTTATAAAAGGAAAGTTTTTCCCAACCATTTAAAACAGAATATCTATAATCGGCCCAAGTTCTTGAAATTCTATCTCTCAAAACTATGATTAATTTAACTTTTTTATCGAATTTATACAATCTATTTAATCCTTTTTTGCTGGAAAATAATTGTGATGAGTGTTCAATTATAATTTTATTATTATTTTTTTTAAAAAATTTTTTGTACCACTCAATTCCTTTTTTTTGGTATAAAAAATCGTTTACAAAAAAATTATATTCTCGTCCATCCTCTTTTTTAATTAATCTTATCTGAGGATGTTGTTTCAAACTTTCAGATAAAAAAGTTGTACCACAAGCATATCCGCCGCAAATAATAAAAAAATTATGTTTCATTTACAATAATTATACATTTTATTATAATATTTTTTTCCAAAACCAAATTTTAGTAAAGTTTTTATATAAATTTGGATAATTATTTGCAAAAATTTTCTTCTAAATTGAATTTTTTTTTTTTTTAAATTAAAAATATTAATATTATTTAATATTAATTTTGAGGCTCCCATTGATTTTTTGAATGAATCTGCGTCTGTTCCAAGAAATATATATTTTATCTGTCTATCAATTGAAATTTTAACTATTTCAGAAAATATTTTATGATGACATGGTAAATCAGATTTATTACATGCCCCAGCAATATAATAAAGAGAATTATTGTAATCTAAAAAAAGTGAACTTCCAAGCATTTTATTTTGATGATAACTAAATAATAAAATTAAATTTTTTTTAAATATTTTTTTTAACAAAAGAAAGTATTTGTAAGGGTAAGGCATTTGGCTGAAATATTTTATTTTTGTATTAAAGTATAATTTATAAAATTTTTTTAATTTAAATTCGTTCTTAACACAAACATCTTTTCTTAAATTTCTTTTAAAATTTGAATTTAGATTTTTTAGAAAATTTTCATAATTATCAATTTCCAAATAATAATAATTTGAAAATTTACCTTCATAATTAAGATTATTTTTCGATAAAACTTTTATAGTATTTTGCTCAAAATCATATTTAGATAAATTTAAATTAATATTATCATTCAATGAGAAATATGAAAAATCTGTATTTGGGAGTGAAATAGATCTCCTCGAAATAAAGTCTTTATGTTCAATAAATGGTATCTCATAATTATCTTTAGAAAAATATTGGATATTTATTCTATATAATTGATTAATTAATCTGTGCCATTTTTTTGAAGTAAACAAAAAATCGTTATTCTTTAATTGCATTTTTTAAACTATAAGTCTTATAATAATACAATGAAAAATAACATAAAAAAACCATTAGTTATATTTGAAATAGCAAATAATCATATGGGTAATTTTAAACATGCAAAAAAAATTATTTCAGAATGTTTAAAATTAAAAAAAAATTTTTCAAAAAAAATTGATTTTGCTTTAAAATTTCAATTTAGAGATTTAGATACATATATTCATAAAAGTTATAAAAATACTGACCATAGTCAGGTAAATCGTTTTGAGAGCACAAAATTTTCAGATTATGAGTGGATATCGCTTATTAATTATGCAAAAAAAGACTTTAAATTAATATGTACCCCTTTTGATGAAATATCAGTAAATAAAGTTTTAAAATTTAAATTCGATATTATAAAAATTCCAAGTTGCTCAATGAATGAGTGGCCATTTTTAGAATATTTTTCAAAAAAAATAAAAAAAAAAAAATTATTTGTAGCTTAGGGGGAGCAACACCTGACGATATTGGAAAAGTAATAAGCTTTTTTAAAAACAAAAAAAAAAATATTAAATATCTATATTGTGTAGCTAAGTATCCTACCAATCCTGAAAATTTAAATTTATCTTATTTTTCTAAATTAAGACATTTATATGGAGATTCTATTTCAGGATTTTCATCTCATGAAGAAACAAATGAGGAATTAACTGGAGCCATAGCTTATGCGATGGGAGCGAGAATTTTTGAAAAGCATATTGGTTTAGAGACAAAAAAATTTAAATTAAACAAATATTCAGTTAATTCTTCACAAATGAACATATGGTTGAGTAATTTATCAAAGACAATTGATAGAATTGGAAAACCAGAAAATCGAGAAAAATTTTTAAAAAATGAAAAAGAAAATTTGAAACAGTTTAAAAGAGGTGTTTTTTTAAAAAAAAACAAAAAAAAAACAAAAGGAGAAGAGATAAATATCAAAGATATCTATTTTGCTTTTCCTTCAATAAAAAACCAAGTTTTTTTGGATAGTTTTTCAAAATTTAATAAAATTATAGCGCATAAAAATATTGATCCAAATACACCAATTTTAAATAGTTATGTGAAAATTTTTGATCATAGAAAAAAAATAGAGGAAATAAGAGATAAAATAAAAAATTTAATTAATATTTCAAAAGTGGTTATTAACAAAAATTCTAAACTTGAAATATCACACCATTACGGTTTAGATAAATTTGAAAAATTTGGAATGTGCATGATAACTATTCTCAATTTGAAATATTGTAAAAAATTAATTTTTATATTTAAAAACCAAAAACATCCTGCCCAGTACCACAAAAGGAAACAAGAAACTTTTTTTGTTTTGCACGGAAAAGTAAGATTGCAAATTAAAAAAAATAAGAAGATAATCTCAAAAATTCTTAAAGCTGGAGATTTAGCAACTATATTACCTAATGAAATTCATAGTTTTACTGGAATGTCTAGAGATGGTTGCATTATAGAAGAGCTTAGCACTAAAAGCTTGAAGAATGACTCATATTATATTGATAAAAAAATTAATAAAAATGTTTCAAGAAAAAGTTTTATTTCATTAAATTTATGAAAAAAAAAATTTTAGCAATAATACCATGCAGGTCAGGTTCAAAAGGAATAAAAAATAAAAATATTTTAAATATTTTTGGAAAGCCGCTGATTTATTATTCAATAATTTTTGCACAAAAATGTAAATTCATAGATAAAATAATTGTTTCAACAGATTCACAAAAATATAAAAAAATTGTTGAACAATATGGAGTTAAAGTTCCATTTTTACGACCAAAAAAAATTTCAATAGATACATCTTTGGATATTGATATTTTTAAACATACAATAAAATGGTTAAAAAATAATGAAAATTATATACCAGATCTTATTGTGCACTTAAGACCAACCACACCTCTTAGAAAAATTAAAATCTTAAAGAGAGCAATAAATATTATGAATAAAAATAAGAATTTAGACTCTTTAAGATCAATATCATTAAATAAATCAATACCTTACAAAATGTGGATTTTTAATAAAAACAATTCTTTAATTAAGCCAGTAATTAATGAAAAAAAATTCATAGAGTCCTTTAATGCCCCAAGACAAATGCTACGAAATACTTACACTCAAAATGCTGTTTACGATATCTTTAAAGCTAAATTACTTAAAAATAATATGATTAATGGAAAAAAAATTTATGGAATGATAACCAATGATTGTATCGATATTGATACAAAAGATGATTTAAAAAAATTAAATAAATATAAAAAAAGTTTTTTAAACTTTAAAACATTTATAAAAAGTTAAGCTTTTAGGTGAATATAAATAGTAGGTACGAATGAAATTTACATCAGAAATTTTCCAATAATATTCCCCCCTTTTTTATTATCGTCTAAAAACTAAAAAAATCTTTATCTCCTATTAGATCTTTAATATTTTCACCAATTATACTTTTTCCTATAATTATTTTATTTTTTTTCATTGAAAATTAATTTTTAGAATAATAGCTTTTAAAATTAACTACAATTTTTTTATTTAACCAAGGCCAAAAGTTGTTTACTTCTTTTTGGGTTGGATAGAAAAAGTCATTAGAGATATTTCTGTTTAGTAAATCAATATTATTGCATACAAATTCACCAGGCCTATTAATGAACACATTTATTGTTGCCAAGCCAGTATTTGTGCTTGAATAAAAATATCTAGATTTGATTAAAATTTTTAAATCATCCAAAAAATTTTTATTTTTTAAAAAGTTGATTTTTTTTAGTTTCATATTTTTTTTAATAATATGATGAGTTTTTAATTTTTTTCTAGAATTATCATCAGTCATTAAAAATATCTTATCTTTTGGAAATTTGTTTCTAAGTATTTCAATATCAGCTAGTATATCCTTTATACTTTGATTTCTCTCTGGATGTGAGTGAGAATATTTAAATCTTACCACATATGTAATTATATTACTCTTTTGAGACTTAATTAAAAAATTTTTATTTTTAAAAAACCTAAAGGTCTCTTTGTTAAGTAGCGGAAAGTATTCATAAATTCTTTTTCTTTTAAGATAGTTTTTTTTTAAAAAAACATAATCGTTTAATCTTATTAATTTTTCTGAATTTTTAAAATTCACAATCTCAATATGATCATTGTTCAAAAATTTAAATATATTAGTAAGTTCTTTTATAGTCTTTTCAATTTTAATTTTACTAAAATATTTATATAGGTCTTCTCTAATATAATCCTTAATAATTGCACATTTAATATTAAATCCATTATATCTTAATTGTCTTACTAACATGCAAAAATAAAAAAATTCTCCATAAGATATGGATGAGACTTTTAAATCATAAAAAAAAAATATTCTTTTTTGTTTATTTGTTTTTATATTGAGAAAAAATTTTTTAGCTTTTTTTCTTCTCCAAATATCAAGGAAGATGTTAAAAATAATTCTAGTAGGCATAATTAACAACAAAATATTTACTATATGATAAATGATAAAATGATATTTGCTCACAAGATAATAATAAATAGAAATTTTAATTTTTTTCATAAGTCATAAACTTATATAAATATTGCAATCAGGTAAGTATAAAAAATATTTTTTTTTTAATCATATTAAAATTATAAAAACTTAGTTATATTTTAAAATTTAGCTTTATTATATCTAGTTATTTCTTTAGAATACGATAATAATTTTTTTCAAGAAAAATTAATATGGTATTTAAATAAACAAAGTTTACGAAATTTACTATTAATAAATTAATGATCGCAAAAAATATTTCAAAATATATCTTGGTAATCATAGTCATTTTTATTTCTGCAAATATTTTAAATTATTTTTACGACTTTGATTTTATAAAAAAGAAAATACCAGAAAATATTAAAGGCTATTTAAAAAAGACAATTTTCTATTATTCATCAACAAATAAAGAAATCGAAGCCTTACAAAAAATAATAAATGATCAAGAAATTGATTTAGAGAATTACAAAAAAAAAATTAACTTAAGTGAATTAGAAATTATCAAACTTCAAAAGACTAAAAATTTTGTAAATCAATTAATTTTTCCACAAACTCAATTGATTAAAGTAAATTATTCAGAGTTAGAATTAGATTTAGACTCCTTTGATGGCAATTATTTGAAGGATGGAGAAAAAGCATCGCCTTATTACTTAGAAATTTTTGAGAACGAATTAATTTTATTTTCAAAAAAAGGTCAGATATATTTTGCAAATATAAATGAGATTAAAGAAAAAAAATTAATTAAAAAAAAAATATTAAATAACTTAGATAAATTTAACAATATAGAAATACTAGATGCACTTCTGTTGGAAAATAAAGTTTATTTATCTATTTTTTCACGTAACAATGCTTGTAATAACTATATCATTTTAGAAGCAGATTATAATAATCAAAAACTCTTATTTAAAGAATTTTTTAATTTTACCAAACTTGAAGATTGTACAAATATGAGTTGGGGGCTCGGTGGAAGATTACAAATTTATAATTTTAAAGAAAAAGAAGGCATTTTACTATCTTCAAATCAAATTTATTTTATTGATTTTGAAAATAAAGAAAAAATAGATTTTGCATCTGGATTTCGAAATCCACAAGGATTATTAGTTACACGAGAAAATGTGATTTTAGCTTCTGATCACGGACCAAGAGGAGGAGATGAAATAAATAAAATTTTATATCAAAAAAATTACGGCTGGCCATATGCCTCATATGGAGAGGAATATCTTGAAAGTTTTAGTGAGACAGATCCATTAAAGTATGAAAAAAAATATACCAATCATTCGTATGAACAACCAATTTTTTCCTTTTTAATAGGAATAGCTCCAAGTCAAATTATTCAAATAGAGTCAAGCTTTTCTAAAAAATGGAGCGAAGACTACATTTATTTATTATCTTCACTAAGATCTGGCTCTCTATATAGAGTAATTTTTTCAGAAAATTACAATCGAGTAATTGGTTATGAAAAAATTTACATTAATAGAAGAATAAGAGATATAATTTATGATAACTCTACAGAATTAATTTTTTTAGCAATAGAGGATAATAATGGTTTTTTAGGAGTAATTTCAAATGATAAAAACTAATAAAGTCAAATTGAGTGATGGAAAATCGTATAAAATTTATTTTAATAAAAAAAAATTTCACGATTTAAATTTAAGTTTTATAAAAAAAAAAATTGAGATGAAAAATGTTGGAATGGTAAGATATTGCCTCCATAAATCGGAGAAAGATTTAATACAAGAAAGCATTATAGCAACAAAAGGGTTTAGATATTTTAGAACACACAAACATCCAAAAAATAAATGTGAAACATATCATATAATGGAAGGAAAAATTATTATTTGTTTAATTGACGATAGTAGAAAAATTCTTAAAAGAAAAATAATTTCATCAAAAACAGATACAAAAATTTTTCATATAGATCCAAATATTTTCCATTTAATTGTTCCAATCTCAAAAATAGCTATTTGGCACGAAGTTTCGGTGGGACCTTTTGAAAAAAATAAGAAATTTATTATTTTTGATCAAACATCACCAGATTACAATTCAACAAATAATAAAATTATATCTTATTGTAATAAAGTAAGTGGAATAAATCATTTTAAAAATAAAATTGCAAAATAACATTTCAATAATTGGTTCAAGTGGCTATATAGGAAAAAATTTAAATAATTATTTATCCAAAAAAAAATATTATAATATATTTTGTGTAAATTCTAAAAATGGAAATTTACTAAGTAATCAAATATTAAAAATTTCAAAAAATTTTAATAATTCAAAAGTTATCTATCTTGCAGCCAAACACAGAAAACATGGTGATACTTTGAACCTTAAAAGGCAGAATATCAAAATGTTAAAAAATTTTTTATCATCTATAAAAAAAAATATACCAAGACTTATTATTTTTGTAAGTACGGTTGAAGTATATGGGAAATGTAAAAAAAAAATTAACGAAAAAACTTTTACAAAACCTTTAAACAAATATGCAGAGGGTAAAATTATTCAAGAAAAATTAATTTCAAATTACTGTAAGAAAAAAAGAGTTAATTATTTAATTTTAAGAATTCCAGGTATTTATGGTAAAAAATATAAAGACTCGATAATACATAAAATTTATAAGACTTATCTGAGGAAAAACCCAATATGGCACTCTTCAGCAGAAGAAAAAAGAGATTATTTACATGTTGAAGATTTTGTTAAGATTATAGAAAAAATATTAAATAAAAAGAAATCATCAATTAATTTACTCAACATCACATCAGGTAAATCAATTAAGTTAAAGAACATTTTTTCATTATTTATGAATAATAAAAAAAAAATAAAAGTTATTAAATATATAAAGCATCATGAGGAGTTTGATTTAATTTTTGACAATAAAAAATTAAAAAAATTTATAAATAAATATAAATTTAAAACAATTGAAAATGAAATTAAAAAATATTAATTATAAATTTTCTATTTTGATTTATTTACTTGTAAGTTATCTTGTAAGTAGATTTATAGATCATTCACCCAATAGTAGTTATAAAACTTTTAAACCGTAAACAAAGATTATTTTTTTTGTTTATTTTAAGATCATTAAATAGTTTTTTAGATTTCATTCTTTTAAAAAATATAATGAAAATGATAAAAAGAATTTTAGTGAGAATAAAAAATTGCAAAGTATAAGTTATGATACTGAAAAATATTATTTTTATATACTAAATACTATCAAAATGAGGTTTTAATTATTTTATTAATTAAAAATAGTTTAGATAATTTTTGTATTTAGGAAAACTTTAATTATAATAACATTTTATTATTTATCATAAACTTGTCTCAAAATTGAAAAAAATAAATTATATATTTCCCGAGTTATCTATATCAGAGCCAGTGATTTTAGTTGGCAATTCTCCATCAAACCTTTTAAAAGAAAATGGTAATATTATAGATCAATTTAAAACAGTCATCAGATTCAATGATAATCAGATTCAAGGTTATGAAAAACATATTGGAAAAAAAACTGATTTAGTTTTTATAAATAATGGAGTTTATCCCTCTTTTAAACCACATCAAAATGAAAAAATCATATTAATAGATAATTCTTTGCAAAAAAATTTTAATAATTTTAAACCAGAATTTAAAGATCATTTTTTACTGGATCCAAATGCAATTTTATTTTTAAGATATAAGTATGGACCATTTAAGAATTTTTTAAGATTTTTGCATTATCGTGGCACATGGATTAATCTTATATATCCAAAATTAATCACTATAGGTACAATAGTTTCTCTTCTTCTTATTGAAAATGATATAAAATTTACTATCACGGGCATGGATTTGAATTATAAAAAAAATAATAGTCATTATTTTAAAAATGCTTCACAAGAAAACAATGAGAAAAATTTTTACTTAGAAAAAAAGATTTTGATACCATTCATTAAGAGTAGAAAAATAGATATATTATAATAATGCAAAAAGAGATATTTAAAGTTTTAAACTATCTTAAAAAAATTAATAAAAAATTGTTTTATCAAACTTTGATAATTTCATTTTTTTCTGCATTACTACAATCTTTAATCATTTATTTAATTTATCCAATAGTTTTTTATTATATAAATAGTAATGAAAAGATTTCTGATCAAATAATCAATTTATCTTTTTTGCAAAATTTAGATGGTAATAAAATAAAATTAATATCTCTATTTTTTTTAATTTGTTTATTATTATTTGTTGTTTCAAGATTATTATTCTTGATATCCAATATAAAGCTTTCAGGTTATGGAAACTTGTCACTTAAAATGAAATATTACTCAGATTTTTTGGAATTAGATTATTCTAGTGAAATTAAAGTTACAAAATCTGATATTTTAACAACTTTAAATGTTAGAGCAGAAAAATTTAAAGAGTTTATTCAATCAATATTAAATTTAATTAATAATTTTTTTAACTGTATATTTTTATCTATCGTAATTTTAATTATAGATTTAAAAATTGCTTCACTTTTAGTTTTATTTGGTATTGTTCTATCAATTTTCTATATCATATTGAAAAATTTCAATAAGTCTTTTTATAAAAAAGAGTATGAAATATATAAAAATTATAATTACATTAACATTTCATATATTTTTTCTAAGTATGAAATTTTAATGAATAGATTAGAAAAAAAATTTTCTGAAAATTTTAGATTTAACAAGATTAAAGAGATAAATTTAGAAGTAATTAAAAGTGGCGTGAACCATATACCAAGGCTTTTCATTGAATTTTTTCTATATTTTGCAATAATTGTGGTGCTTTTTTTAGAAGGAAGTGAAATACAAAATAATTTTGCTAAAATTGGTGTTCTAGCTTTAGCTGGTATTAGGATAATGCCTGTTTTTTATTCAATTTATAAAGAATACATAAATTTAAGAATATTAAAAAATTATTTTTCATCAAAAGGTTATCATAAAAAGAATATTATAACAAAAAATAAGAATATACAATTTGGTGATATTGAAAAATTAGAGATAAAATCAAAATTTACATATGATAACAAAAAGTTTTTTAATTTTAATTTCAATATAAAAAGGGGGGACAGAATATTATTATATGGTGATTCTGGTTCAGGTAAATCAACTTTAATAAAAATTATTACTGGAATTATAAAATTACAAAAACCCTATAAAGTTATAGTTGATAAAAAAAATATAAATTCAAATTTAGTAAATTATTGGAAAAAAATTTCTTACCTACCTCAAGATGGTTTGTTGATGATAGATAATTTAAAAAGAAATATCACATTGAAAGATAAGTTGACAAGTGAAGAAGAGAAATTTTACAACGAAATATTTCATTTAGTACAATTATACAAAATAGAAAAAAATATAAATAAATTTAATAATAAACTAGTAGATTTTGATGCTAAAAATATTAGTGGTGGACAAAAACAAAGAGTGTTAATTGCTAGAGCTTTATTTAAAAAAGCAGATATTTTTTTATTGGATGAGTCATTTAATCAATTAGATAGAGAATCTGAAATTAAAATTGTTCAAAATATTAAAAAAAGGTTTAAAAATAAAACTATTATTATTTCAAGTCACAGACCTGTTAAAAATTTCTATACAAAAAAATATAAATTATAGTTTTTTCTCAAAAAAATAATTAATTTTTTTTATAACGTAGAAAATTTCTTTTTTTTTTAAATTTTCATCTATTGGTAGTGATAATATTTCATTTACAATTTTTTTACCGTTACTAAAATTTTTTAATTTATTTTCTTTTTTAAATGGAGGAAAATCACATATTAAATGCTTATGATTTATTTTTGTTTCTATATTATTTTGATTTAAATACTTTATCAATTTTGATCTTTGTTTTGTTCTTATTGTATAGTTATAGTAATTATGACTAAAATTTTTATAGAAAACTGGTTTTTCTATTTTATTAGTCAGATATTTATCATATAAATTTGCTATCTTAATTCTTCTATTAATAATTTGTTTTAAATTATGAAGATTTTTTTCTAATGCATTACAATGTATATTATCTATTTTATGATTTAATTCAGCAATTTTACAAAATTCTTTATTATGTATTCCTGCATATCTTAATAATTTAAAATTATCTTTTATTTTTTTTTGTTTAAAACTAATTCCACCAGCCTCACCAAGGGATCCAAAAACTTTCATGGGATTCATGCTGAATGCACTAAAATCACCAAAACATCCTGAATTGATATTATCTATTTTTGTGCCAAAAGATTGTGCGCAATCTTCAACTAAAATTATTTTTCTTTTTTGTAAATATTTTTTAATTTTTTTTAAATTTCCACATAATCCACCAAAATGTACAAATAGTACTGCTCTTGTTTTTTTTGTTATTTTATTTTTAATTTCATTTAAATCTAAATGAAGATTTTCATCAATATCAGACCCTATGACTTTACAACCAGCCATTTTAATTGCTGTAAATGAAGAAAACCATGAAAGGCATGGAACTATTACTTCATCATCCTTTTTAAAATTAAGCATTTTAAATATTAGATAAATTGCATTTGTGCCAGAAGAAACACCCATAAATTCTCTATTATTTAAATATTTCCCAGCTTTTCTTTCAAAATCTTCTTTTATTTTATCATTTATAAAGTATCCCGATTTTAAAAATAAATTAAAGTTTTTACCTTTATAATATTTTTTAACATCAAGTCTTTCTAAATATCTGTATCTAATTAACATTTTATAAAAAAATTTTATATTTTAAATTTTATTTAATATCAATCTTAATTACAGTATAATTTTTTAATGTGTGGTATTATAGGTATAGTTTCCCAAAGTTTAAACAAAGAAGATTTATTTAATCAAGTAAAAAAAATTTCAGAAATAATAGAAAAAAATTATAAGTCTGATAACTATTATACGGTTAATAAATTTTGGAAGTATGTAAATGCATATCATTTGATAAACTAAAAAATGAGATCTTTTAATAAAAAAAATTATCTTAAAAAATTCAAACTAGTTAAGCTTTATTTATTAATAAAAACTAAAGCTTATTATTCCATTGAAAATTTAAAAATGGTTTTAAGAAAGATTTTTAAAATTCAGCACATACCTGACATATTTAATAATATAAACATAGAGACGTCTAGTGTTTGTAATTTGGGTTGTAAGTTTTGTGGTTACACTAAGAGAGATGAAAATAAATATCCTTTTAAAGTTATGTCGGATGAGGATTTCTATGAAAATGTTAAACAAGCAGAAATTTATGGATTTAAAAATATTGGATTGTCTCCTGTTACTGGAGATATTTATATGGATAAAAATTTATCCAATAAATTTAGAATTTTAGAAAATTCAAATATAGATGGATTTTATTTTGTTACCAACTTTATTGCAACGAAGCATAATGATATTGATGAATATTTTTCTTTAAGAAAATTAAAATCTATAGAAATTAGTATTTATGGGCATGATTTAGAAACCTTTAAAAAAATAAGTGATTCAAATGATGTATCATATTTTCGTTTAATTGATAATTTGAAATATATTTATGAAAAATTAAAAAATAATGTAAATAATTTTACGCTAGGAATTGATCAAAGAGACTCGAAAACGTTTAAAATTGAAAATGATAACTCCGATCTTTCATTGATAATTAAAAAAATTCTCTCGTTAAAAAAAAATAATATTAAATATAATTTTGAAACTAATTATAATAATTGGGGAGGCATGATAAACAATAAAGATCTAGAGGGTCTCAACTTGCAGCTTAATGATGGCAAAGAAGTATTTAAAGTTGGTGCATGCTCTCTTTTATTTTCTAGGCTAATTATTGGAGCAGACAATACAGTTAATGCTTGCGCTTGTAGAGATGCAAATTATAGCCTAAGAATTGGAAATACTAAAAACTCAAATTTAAAAGAAATACTTTCATATAAAAATAAAAAATATTTAAATATTATAAAAAATCATGAAAATGAAAATTACCCTGATATTTGCAAAAATTGTGACTTTTACACAAGCATTTACTCAACAACTCATAAAGCTGGTATTGCTTATGATGAAAGAAAGAGAATAAACCTTAAAGAATTTTACAAATTGATTCAATAAATATTTATTAAATTATTTTATTAATAATATTTATATAAATATCTGCCCTTGATTTATCTGTATGGTGATTTAAAGTTTTTTGGAATCCACTTTGAGCAACTTTTTCTACAAATTTTGGATTTTGTTTCAAAAAATACAACTTATCTTTTAAATCTTCAAAACTAGTATAACTAACTACGTCCTTACCATCTTCAAATAAATCACTTAAATTTTCAAATTTTTCGATTAACATGCAACTAGCTAAACCCGTAATTTCAAAAGTTCTTATATTGCCAATATAATTTGACATAGATTCGGTGTGAATATTAATTGAGATTTTTGAATTATTAATATTCTCATAATACTCAAGGCCAAATTTAGGCTCACCTACAATTTTAGGAAAGTTTTTTTTTAGGGGACCTCTATAAAAAAAATTATAATTATCTGAATTAAAATTTTGTATTATATCAATAATATTTTGTATTTTTTTATAATATTTATTAAAAATTTTTTTATTTATAGATTTAGTACATTCTAAAATTGCTAGAATAATTTTTTTAGAATAAATATTCTTTTGTGTTATTTTAAATATAAAATAGATGAAATAATGAAAATTTGAATTATTTTCATATATATTACAAGAAATTAGTTTTTGTTCTATTAATTTATATAAGTAAAAATACCTTTTTTTGTGATCATACATGCCGTGGCTATATGAAGAACCATCAAATGAAACTAAATTATTTCTATTATTAAAACTATTTATTTTTAAATTATTAAGAATATTTGAATTAAAACAATGATAAATTAATTCGTAATTTTTACAATTTTTACCAAATTTTTTTATCAACCAGGGGTTTCTAAATATAACTAAATCAAATAAAGAATAATCCCTAATATCTCTAATTGGAAATCCATTTAACAATATAATTTTAAAATTGATTTTTAAATTGTTTTTAATTTGAATTAATTTTTTTATAGAATAAGTCCCTATATCTCTAAGAATGATAATTTTTGGTTTATAATTTTTGATTATATTTGCAATAATATTATCTTCATCGATATATTTAATACACTCCTCTAAACATAATTTGTTTAGTAAAAATTTATCCCCTAAAAAAATTTCTTTTGAGGAAAAAAATTTTGATATATATTGATTTAAATCAATCCTAGAAAAAAAAGATCTGTTATTAATTTCTTTTACTAAGCTTTCAGAAGACAATTCATTTTTATCATCAATACTATTGATTATACCCTTTGTAATATCATTTTTAAAAAAAGAGCTTAAAATAATAATATCTTTAATCATCAACTCTTAGGATTATTTCTTATAGTGCTTGTCTTTTTCAAAAATACTTTTTCTTTTTTGACCTAATGTTCTAAAACTACTATAAAATGGATTACCCAGTATTTTTCTAAAAATAGAGACAAAGGAATAATTTAATTTTCGATAATTGTTAAGATCAGAGTTACCTGTATTTTTATAATAAAAGTTTCTAATTAATATTGGAATTGCTAGTCTAGGTATTTTATTTTTATTGATTTCGGTTTTATGCAAAGTTAATGCAGTCAAAAAAAGAACAGATCTATTTTGAATATTAAGTTTTGAGGTTTTATAGGAATTTACATTAATTGGCTCTCTATTTTGATTTTCAATGAAGCCAAATTTATGTGAGCCTTTTACAATTTCAAGTGTACCCATGCCTTGTTTTAAATTCAAAGGTATCCAAATTAAAATATTTTCAATACCTGCACCTGACCATATTTCTTGGTGTAATTTTTTAAATAAATGATCATTACCAATATTTTCTTTTTCATTAATCAAAAGTTCATTATCTTCTTCATACTCAATGTCAGGACCCAATATTGAAATTAGTTGATTCTTTAGTTTTTTTTCTAAAAGTAAATCTCTAATTAAATTTTTTTTATATAATATTTCTCCCAACTTAATTTGGATTTTATTTTTTGGAAGTATTTGTTTTAATTTGAAATAGTTATTTTTAAAATCTTTTTCTTTAAATTTAATTTTTTTTTGTTTTAATATATTTTCAATTTCTGTCTCTATAATTGTATTTGCATTATTTATGATTTTTTTACTTATACAATTTTTTAATACAAAGTATCCATCGTTAAGGAGTTTTTGAATATTATCTGATTTCATAAATTTTCATTACTTTATACATAACGCAAAGAGATAATGAGACATCTTATCATAACCTGTATGAATTATCTCATCATTCATACTAAACACAAAAACATTGTTAAAGTATTTATAACAAAATTTTTTTAACTCAGACTTAGTATAAACATTAACATGTCCCATTTTTGAATATTTTGATGAATATCTCTGAGACTCTCGGCTAGGGGTGCCAATAATTAAAGTTCCATTATTAGAGAGTGATTTAACTTGATTTTTCATAAATTTATTTACTTTTTTTGGTGAAATATGCTCAATTACATCGATAGAATATATTGCATCGTATTTTTCATATGAGATCTTTTTTGAAAAATCATGAATGAAATATTTATTTTTGTTAAATTTAATTTTTTTGAAATATTCAATATTCGCAATTTCGATGTCGCAAAGATCAAGTCTATTAACATTTTGATCAATTATTCTGCTTAAAAAACCGTCACCAGCTCCAACCTCTAAAACTTTTTTATATCCTTCCAAAAGCTTACTAACAAATTTATATCTAGATAGAGAAAATAATAAATGTTTTGGATCATTCATCCAAGCTTCAGACAAATGTTTTCCCAAGATTAAATCTGGATATTTTGATAAAATATTTTTATATATTTTTTTATTAATATTCATTTTGTATTAATATTAGATGTACAACTTATTTCAAATATAAATAAACTAGTAAGTCTTTAATTCGAAAAGTTTACTTTTTTTCTTAAAATTTTTCTTAAAAACTTTGTTAATTTTACGAAATTCATCTTTAATTTGAAAAACACTCTTTTTATAATTATTAAATATAAAATTACCTTTCAGACCCATTCCATTGATAGTAATTTTTTTATGTTTTAATTTTGAAATTTCACTAGCGAAACTAATCTGAGTTTTTTTGTATTTAGATATAAATTTTTCACCTCTAACTCTATTCGAAAAATTTTTCTTAAAGATCAAACTTATTTGATTTTTTAATAAATAACTTAGATCATTTTTTAGATTTAAATTATATCTATTCAGGTAGGATATAATATTTTTTTTTGAAGAAATTGAAAAAATGTCATAAACATAATATATTACTTTATGTTTAAAAGGATTGGGTGTAATTAAAAATAAATGTCCATTATCATCTAATAATTCTGAGATTTTATTCATAGTTTTATCTAATTTATCTAAATGAAAAAAAACTTGATTCATTATAACTAAATCATATTTATGATAAATTTTATTTAAATTTATGAATAAATTTTTAAATTTTTTTACTTTATTTAAATTAAAAAATTTATTTTTATTAATATCATATGCATCAATATTAATTATATTTTTAAATTTTGATAAACAATTTATTAATTCACCATTTCCAGGTCCAATTTCAAGAACCGACATATTTTTCCTAAATTTTTTTTTAATTTCGTTTGCTATTATTATTTCTCTAGATGGCTTAATCAAATTATTTTTAAAAGTAAAATCTTTATATATATCATTGATTATCTTTCTTCTTTTTGCTGTCTGTTTTGCATAAATAAATTCAAAATTTTTGCAAACATAATAGTTTTTTTTATTATTAATTTTTTTAAAATTACTTGAAATTAATTTTAATTTAGAATTAAAAGTAAATTTTTTAGTTTTGTGCTGTCTGCCACAAATAGGACAATAATTTTTATTCATTGAAATAAATTATAGTATTTTTTTTGGTATAAAATTAAAAGCTTTATTTATTTGATTTTTTTTATTTGGTTTTATTATTTTTTTATTATTTAAAGTAACTTTTAATGTCTTTAAAAGATCAATTGCTGAAATATTAATAAAAGAAATATTTTTTAAAACATTTTTATTTCGATTAACATTTGGAAACTGATTATATATGTTATCCACATATGGAAAAATTTTTTTTTTAATTTTTATTTTCTTTGGGAGCACATAGCAATTTTCGTTAGCTATTATTGAATTAAAAAATACTTCATCTGTATAAATGCTTTTATTTTTAAATAAATCAGTTAAATGAGCCATTCCACTGTAAGATCCTATATAAATATCACAATGGTAAAAAGCACAAATTTGTTTCAATTTATTTATTTCTTTACTTATATCTATACACTCTATTTTATGAATCTTGGAAAATTTAGTAAATTTTTTATTGTCATCAAAAATTATAATTAAATAATTTTGAGATTTTAGATAATTAATTGATTTTAAGAAAATATTAATTTTACTGTTTCTTATCTCGTCATTTCTTCCCAATACGTATCTGGGATTTATAATTGCCAAGTTTTTGTCTTTTAATCTTAAATTAAACTCTTTAATTTTTTTAAAATTTAATTTTTTTCTGGAAAAATCAATCTTTTTCAGTTTTTTTGCTAATATATATTCCTTGAGATTTTTGTAGTGATCTAATGGATAATCGTAGTTTATATAATGTTTAGGTTCAATAACAACTTTCTTGTCTAGAATGTCTATATGTAAAAAATTGTAATTGTTTAAGATTAACAATCCGTGACTAAAAAAAATATTCTTAATTATTATCAATTTTGAAAATAAAGTTTTTTGATAAATTTCAAAATAAAAATTAGAATTGACTGGTATTAATATTTTTTTATTTTGTTTATTGGTGTTTAACACTGACATTTCCCACAGAAAATCACCAAAAGATTTATTGTCAATGATGTAAATTTTATATTTATTAAAATATAAAAAAACTGCTATTGGAAAAAAAATTGGATATATTAATAAAAAATATATCTCTATTAATAAATCTGCATAATAATATTTATTTTTTTTCTTTTTGAAATCCAAATATTTTAAAATTCTAGTAAATCTATTTTTACATAAGAACTTATTTTTTCCAGTATCAAAATAAGGAGAGGATAATTCAAAAAATCGATTATAAATATAATTATACATTTCTTGACATGAACTTTACAAAAAAATACTTTCAATAATATTTAAATCTTCAACACAGTCACTACCTTGGCATATTAGGTTTTTTTTTGAGTAAAGATTTTGAACAAAAGAATTTGCTTGGTTTTTAAATGACCAATTATTTTTAAGTTTTATTATCCTAGTTTGTGAGTTTTTTAAATTAGTAATTGATATAGTATTCTGGTGTTTAATTTTCATTGGCATAGGAAAATTAATTTTAACTTTAAATTTGCTAAAATTAATAGATATATTCTCATGCCAATTATTCGAAAAAATCTTTCTGCTATTCAATAAAAATATTTTATTATTTTTTTTAAAACCAACTATTCCCTCCCCATCAAGATTCAGATAATTAAATTCTAGTTTTAACTCACCGAATAAGTATCTTAAAAGATTAATTGCATGAGAATGTGTATTTAAAAATTTTAAAAATCTTATTTTTTTATCTTTAGGAACTTTATTTTTGTTAACATCAAAATTTAAAAAATGTGATTTATATTTTTTGTTTTTTTTAATTAAATTTTTTAATTTTCCAAAAGAGTCTCCAGCAAAAGACTCATAATAAATACTCTTAAGCGAATTTATATTATAATCCTTTTTATTTAATAAATTTTTAAAGTACTTGATTTTTTCATCATGCCTTTTCATATGACCTATCACGTAAATCAGCTTATTTTTTTTTGCAATTTTTGTTAACTCTAGAGCAGATTTTTTTGATAAAGCCATAGGCTTTTCAGAAAAAAGATTTATTTTGTTTTTAAGAATTTCTTTAGATATTTCATATGTTAGATGTCTCGGTACCGTTAGGATTATTGCATCAATTTTCTTTTCATAATTAATTAGATCCTTGTAATTTTTATATATATTTTTAATTTTAAATTTCTTAGCTACAAATTTTGCAATTTTTAAATCGTTGTCACATATAGCCACAATTTCAATTTTTTTATTATTTGCATAGTTTGGTAAATGACAAATTTGAGCAATAAAGCCAACTCCAATAAATGCTATTTTTTTTTTAATCATTGATAAAGTTTTGATAGTTGTTTTTTGTTATTAATTTAGGCCTCGGATACAAGATCATAAATGTTCCACCTTTTTTTAAATAATTCAAATTTTTCTTTATAATCTTTTTATTATGCAGATAGGCTAATATTATAGTCAAATCTGGCATTAATTTAATTAAATTATCTGAACTTATTATTTTAATAGCTGAAGCAGGTGTAAATTTATTAACCTTCATTGGGTGATCGTCCAGTATAAATTTAATGTGATCCTCAATTTTAAAATTTCTTAATAATGTTGGGCCACTTCTCGCAGCCCCAAATCCAAAGATTTTTTTATATCTCTTAATAAATGATAGGGCTTTTTTTTGGTTTGAATCAATATTTTTTTTAAAAATATTGATTTTATATTTGGTATTAATTTTGAGTTTTATTTCATTCCCTATAAAACTATTTACAGATTTGTCTAATACAAATTTATTATTTTTGTGAGTTACAAACCCTAATATAGATCCTTTTTGTATATTTATATTTTCAACTTTTATTAATCTTAAATCTAAAGAGTTAAATAATTTTACAAGACTGTAAACTGAATGATGGCTAATGTGTTCATGAAAAAAAGTGCCCAAAATATTATTTTGCAAGATATCTTTGAGATATTGAGCCTCAAAAATGAATATACCATCATGATGCAGTATCTTTCTTAAATTTCTTACAAATGAAATCATACTTGGTGTATGGGCAAAAACATTAAACGCTAATACTATTTTAGCTTTCCCAAAATTATTGTTTATTTTTTCCGATGTTTTTTTATCAAAATAACTAATTAAAGTTTTAATCTTATTTTTTTTAATTGCATATTTAGCGACAGATGGGGCAGGATCTACTCCAAGAACCTGCGTTTTATATTTAAAATTCTTTAGAAAAGATCCATCATTACTTCCAATATCAACAACTAAATCACTTTTATTTAACTTGTAGTCCCTAATAATCCTCTTTGATAAATTTTTAAAATGATTATCTATAGCTTTCGTTTGACCAGAAAAATAAGTATAATTTTTCCATAAATTTGATTGATCAATTGTTTCTTTAATTTGGACATGTTTGCATCCTTTACATCTTACAATAGTAAGCGAAAATCGCTGTTTTTTAAGTGCTTTTTTTTTAAAAGGCTCATAAATCTCAGGAATTGGAATATCCGAGAGTGAACATATTTTCTCTAAAGCTGTTTTATTACAAATTCTACAACGATAAATATTTTTATAATTTTTTTTCATAAATAATTTTGTTTAGATTTCTAAACATGTCAGTGTAAGTGAATAATTTATTATTTAATGTTGGATTTTCAATTTTATATTTTAGTGATTTGCCTAAAAAATTTAAATTAATTTTATTTTTGTTTTTGGAATATGACTTGATTTTTTTTGCAATATCTAAAAAATTTATTTTTTTTTTATCGTAAATATAGTACTTCTTTGCTTTTAAATTCTTTTTGATAAAATAACTTAGAATATTGGCCAAATCATTAATGTAAGTGTGCGGACAATAATTTTTTCCATTTCCATAAATATTAATTTCTTTTTTTTTATATCACTTAAAAAAGAATTAATTCCATAATTAGAATCTATAATTTGATTACCATAAATCTTGCCAGGGCATAATGTAAAAACTTTATTCTTAAATTTTTCTTTTATTTTTTTTTCTCTTATTTTGCTAAATTTCAAGTATTCAGTATTGTGAGAGTGGGCAGAAGAAATTAGTAAAAACTTGTAAATTTTATCTGTTGGAATTTTTTCTATAATTTTATTTAAGTTATTTATATTTTCTTTTAAAAAATTTTTTTTAGAATTTATTAAAGCTAAATAGATGATTATGCTTGAATAAAACATCTTATCATTTTTTTTATTTATTAAAAATTTAAAATTTTTTCTATTAACAGATATTATTTTAAAATTTTTCTCAAACTTTCTTTTTAAAAATTTACCTAAATATCCACTAGATCCAAAAATTATTAATTTTCTTCTCAAATCTTCAGATAATATTGATGATAATGTTTTATAGGTAGATTCAAATTTTAAATCTAAATCTTTTTGTATTTTAGATGAATCGTTGAAAAAATCCTTAATTGATAGCTTTTTTTTAATTAATACATTATTTGTGTAATATCTATTTTTACTGATTATTTTTTTTAACTTACTAATAGTAATTGGAGAATTAGATGAAATATTATAAATTTTTTTTTCATTAATTTTTTTTCTATTAATTAATTTGAAAATTACCTTTTTTAAATCATTAAAACTTAGGCAATTATTATAAAAATTATTTTTATTAAATAATTCGATTTTTTCATTTAAGGATATTTTACTAATTATTTGTGATATCCAATTATTAGCCGTTCCATTAAAAATAATAGCTGAAGATCTTAAAATGTAAGCTGAAATATTTTCTTTTAATAATTTTTTTTCCATCCAAAGTTTAGACTTTGAGTATAAGTTCTTTATTTTAATATTTGAGTTTTCCGTAATTATCTTATTTTGGTCGTAAAGAGAAAATGAAGAAAAAAAAATAACTTTTTTGACTTTATTTTTATGAATAATTTTTATTACTTTTTTATGTATAGCAATATTCTTCTTATACATTAATTTTTCATTTTTTAGTTTAAGAAAAGGCTTGGGGTTAAATCCAGCCAAATGAATTAATATATCTATATTTTTATTGTAATTTTTGATTGTATTGAAAGTATAATAGTCTTTTTTGTTATTAGGCTGTCTAATAATGTAAAGTAAATTATACTTTTTTTTTAAACTTTCACAAAGTTGAGTTCCAACTGATCCGTATGCTCCTGTTATTAAAACTGTTTTCATCTTTTTAAATAATCATCCTGTTTTTGGATAAAAAATAATTTGATATTTTAGCATTTGTATAAGATGCCCCAATTTTCTTTATTGATGAAGAGTATTTTTTTTTCAATTTACTGTTAATTGTAAATTTTTTTAAATTTAAAATTTCTTTTGTGGAATTTAAAATTTCATTTTCATTATTATCAATTATTTTAATACCTTTTTTAATTTTTTCTGGATTGATATGATAGTTGTGACTTATAATTTCTTTTAAACTTAAAAAATTATTTTTTTTTTTAAATTTTTTAAAAATATACATATCTTTTTTTTTAACAACCATAATATTATTTATAGGTATAGCATTCGTAAGTAGGAAAGGTGTTTCTGATATTAAGTTATAATTTAAAACACCACTTTGAGACCCAATAACAAGCCTACTAGAATTAATAATTAAAAACTGATTTAATTTATCTTCTTCAGTCTTGATTACTAATTCAGAGTAGTTTTTATTTTTAATATGTAATTTTTTTGATTTGTTATTTATAAATCGAATTACTTTAAATTTTTTTTTTAATAAATAATTAATAGTTTTTTTTAAAGTAAAAATATTTACATTTCTATCAGTATTAGATGACTTGTAATAATTATCTCTTAAGTGAATACATATAGTATTTTTGTATTCTCGTTTAAAATATTTTTTTTGAAGATTATTTATTTTTACATGTATAGTATTTTTTTTAAATTTTTTAAAAAAATCTCTATGAATTTTATTAAAGATTGAATTTCTATTTTGTGTCTCAAAATCCCAAGGCACTATTGATATTAATGGATTGTGTATAAATGGCAAAAATAAAAAATAAGATATTAAATTTTTAATACAAATTATCTCTTCATCATATATTTTCGATATAAATGTGTTTGAACATATAAAATTTGGACATAATAAAATTAATCTTAATTTATTGTTTAATTTATTTTGTTTTATAATTGTATCAAGTTGATGAACATACGAACCAATTTGCCAAGAACTTATATGAACAAACCTAAAATTAAAGAAGTAAATTAAAATGGTTACTGGAAATAAAAGTAAATTATAAAAATAAAATAACAAATGTTTAATTATATTAATTAATACTATAAATTTGTATCTTATATTTTTACCAATTAAAATCTCTCTTATTCCAATTATTAATCTTGAGAAAAGTGTAAGTCTTTCCCCCCAAGTATATCCATTGTGTTCAACCGGGTACAATGGAAAAAAAATATTTTTATAATTCACTTATTTAAAATTACTTATTGTAGACAATAAATGATTTTGCCGCATAACCAATATTTAAATACTCCACAATATTAAATTTTGATTTTTTAAATCTTTTTTTTATAATATTTGGGATACCTTTGTTTGGATTGCCTTTATATGAAGAAAAATAATCATCAAAATATAAGATTGTGCCTTCTTGCAGAAAATTCATAGAAAATTTAAGTGCTTGATCAACTGATTGAGTTAAATCGCAGTCAAAATTAATTAAACATGCTTTTGTATTTTGTTTTTTTAAAGAAAATATTAATTTTTTATTTAATGATTTTTCATAAAAACCCTTAATCATTTTCACATTATTTTTATAAAAATTGAAGTTTTTTATATAATTTTTGAATTTATTTTCTGAGGTAATAAGTAATCCTTTTTTAAATTTATCATTTTGTTTTATATTGTTATTCACATCTGGAAGACCCTCAAATGAGTCAAATGCTAGAAATTTAATTTTTTTCATATTTCTTCTTTTTGCTTGCGACATAGCAAATCTAAAAGTTCTTGCTCTATGAACTCCAAATTCAAAATAATCACCTACAATTGTGTTATCGTATATTAAATCAAAAGCTTTCTGAAAAAATTCATATTTATATTTTTGTCTTTGCATTTGAGCATAGGTTATCTCATCTAATTTATTCCATTTCTGAAGATCTTTAATATTAAGATCAATATAAGGTTCTTTGTTAACTTGATTTAATAAAAATTTTTTCTTCATTTTTTTGTTAAAAAATTAATTTTTTTAATTTGCATAATTTCTTTTATAAATATATTTATATTTTGACTTTTAAATATAATATTTTCAAAAATAAAAATAATTTCTATCTTTCTTTTCTTACTAATAGAAAAAATTTTTTGGAGTAAGTCCTTGTTTTCAGGTAAAAAATAAATTGAGCACATTCCTATGGCATTAATTCCTTTTTTGTTTTTTAAGATTTGAAACAATTGGATAAATGATCCATCTAGACAGAATTCATCAAGATGTAATTTAAAATTGTAATTATTTTTTTCACAATAATTTCTAATTATCCCACTTTGGATGTTAGTTGGTATTGCAAGACCATTTTTATTTCTTGTAAATGTATATCCTTGTAGATTTTTTTTCTTCATTTATAATTTATTTATATATTCCAATCCAATGATTGAAGCAGGTTTAAGAGAAACGCTAGAATACATATTTGAATTTGTCTTATTTGTTAGTTTTAAGTTTTGTGGAGAGAATATACTTTTAAATCTACAATTAAAACTAAACCTTGTTTGATTAGTAAGATTAATTTTATTACCATGTAATACATTTGATGTAAAAATTAAACCTTCTCCAAACTTTAAATTCAAAAATTTAATTTTTTTTCTATACTTATTAAAAATTGTATCAGTTCCTTTTTCATTATATTTCAAAATATTTTTTTCAACCTCTCTAGAATATTTTATAGGCAAAATATACATCGATTTAGTTTTAAAAACATTTACTAAAGGTAGCCAGGTTACAACTTCGAAATTACTTTCACCAGCATAAGTATCTGCATGCATTTCAATTAAGGAGTTAGAATCTTTTGGTGTCTGAATATTTAAACCAATATTTTTTTGCATGGATATTTCGCTACCCACTATTTCATTTAAAGCTGCTTCAAAAATATTAAAGTATTTTAATTTAAATTTATTGTTTATGTTAATTTTTTGTATTATCTTTAGTCTAGTCTTGTTTAAATCTATATTATCTTTGCTTTTGTGAAAGTTATTTAAATTAATTTTCCCTCCAGTTAAGATTTGCTCTACTTTTTTTTTTATGTAATTTAAATTTTGAATATTATCTATCTTAAATATTGCATATCCCTGTTTGATAAATTTTTTTTGTAAATTTGAGTACTTTAAACTAAACATTATGTTCTTTTTTCAAAACTATATTCTTCCCCAGGAATATTACTTGAAAATGTATTATTTAAAATATCTTCTTTAATCAACATTGCTTGATAAATACAATCGTCAATATCTACACTGTAATAATAATTACCGTTTCTTCCAACGGAGTACATCCACTCTGGAAATTCAGAAATATAAGACTCTGCAAGTTTTTGCCATTTTTTTTGAGGTAATGGGTAATGTCGCCCATTTTTAGATGGAATCTCTAAACTGATTAATGTTGTTGGTGATTTGTGCTTAGTAAATTTTTTATATTCTGTTAATCTTGTGAATTTTTCATCATTTGCAAAGTATAAAAAATATATATCTTTTGGGAATACATATTCTGTTGGAAAAACAATTTTATGTATATCTCTTCCAATATAAGGAAGTTCCCCAAGTTCAAAATTCATAAGTATATCTGGAGACGTAGAGCTTATAACAATGTCAAATTGTATATCTTCGTTATTAATTGTGAATATTTTCTTTTTTAAATCTTTTATTTTAGCCGAAGTGTTAAGCATCACTTTAATATTCTTTACAGAATTTTCGAAATAAGAGTTGTAACCATCTTCTGCAATCGGGTAAGCTGAAATTGCCTCTGACCAAGCCGCTTTACTTTCTTGCTCTGTTTTAATAGTAGCACCTTTTGGAGACCACGAAAATGTATCTATTTCGCTACAATCTTCTACTTGCCACATTTTTTTATTGTAGTTCTCTATTACTTTTCCAAATAAGGTAGGTCCAATTGATTGTATCCAGTAGTCTTTTAAATTTGTAGACGTAAAACTTTTGCTTCTATCATTTAATTCTTTCATAACTTTCTCTCTATCAGGCATTTTTTGCACATCCTCTAAATGTAAAGGATAATTGTAGAATTGGTTATCTTTTTCAACATAAGTTATAAATTGGTGTTCACTGCAATTTCTCAGAGGTAGTTTTGAATTTAAATATTCATAAACCTCTCGTTTTTTTGTTAAAAAGTGTCTTGGTCCAAATGTATAAGGATGACCACCATAAAAATGAGTTCTAACTCCTGCACCTAAAAAACTATTTTGCTCTACTAAAGTTATTTCTAAATTTTTAATTTCACTTAATAATTCTGCAGACGCGCAGCCTGACATACCACCACCAATTATTAGTACTTTTTTTTTCATATTTACTTTTTTTTTAATGTACCATCAATTAAACTATTAACATTTGTATTTTCAATTCTAAATGGACTTAGATAGTGATTTCCAAGTATTCTCTCTATTTTTGTTATTTCTGAATAGGAGAATATTGTCCAATTTCTATTGTTTTCAAAAGAATAAGAATTATCTTTAAAATTTTTTATTAAGATCGGTGAAGCTAATCTTAGATTTTTACACTCTAAAGATCTGTGCATTAATAAAGTAGAAAAAAATATTACATCTCCTTTATTTAGTTTTATTATTTTAGATTTATAATTGCTTGGTAAAGTAATTGGTGATCTATTTTTATGTGGAACATGACCCCAAGCATGTGATCCCTCTATTAGTTCTATTTGACCTTCATCTGACCCTTTTTGGAAAATAGGTGTCCAAAACTGTACAGTTCTGATACTAGATCCTGACCATATTTCTTGATGCCAATCTTTAAAAAAATAATTTTTTTTAGAATCAGCTTTATTTGGAAAATTTAAAGATAATATATGTGTATCGTTGACATGGCTTAGGTCACTTCCAAGAATTTCTTTTAAAAATTTTATAATTTTTTTTTCCAAAAGAATTTCAGAAACTATATCTAAATGAATAAGTTGACTTGAAATTTTTGAGAGAAATGTAAACTCATCACTTTTGACTTTTTCCACTAATTTTTTAAATTCATTATATAAATTTGTCTCACTTGTTTTAGAAATTTTTTTCCCCAGATTTATTTTTTCTAAAATTGTAATTTGTGCTTTTTTAAGTATTTTAGGATTAATTGCATTCCTAATTATTTTATAACCGTGTTGTGAAAATGAGTTTTTAGTATTTGGCATTTTAAAAAAAATCTATTATCACACAGCTATCTATTTTCAAGAAATAGTTTCAATTAACAAGTATTTATGTAAATAGTAACTTCATGAATTTTTTTTTTGAATATTTGATTAAACCACTAAACCCTATAGATTATTGGGATTATAAAATAGTTAAAAAATACTCATTATTATTTAGATTGTATATAGTTTGTCATTGCCTAAAAAGGTTTCTTTATGAAAAAGATGTATCTCATTTTTATGAGTCTTTAAAAATGTTTGTTCATTTTATAAAACATTTGATGTTAAATATTTGTGCAATATTATTAATGCCATTTGCGCTAATTATATGGATACTTGGTTATAGGTTTCTTCATGTAGCATATTGGCAAATTGGAACATTGTCATGTCAAATTGATTTGATGTTAAAAAATCAGATTCTACAGAATAATAATGATTTAAAAAAAATTGTCTACTTGTGTCCAAAAAATCTATCTGCTAATTCTGAATTGGTTACATTATACGAAGAAAAAATATCAATAATAAAAAATCACTTTATTATATTTTTTTTAAATCCATTTTTACAATTAAATTTTTTAACTTATAATCCATTTTTTTTAGAACATAATGTTCCAAACTCAAGTGCACATAAAATTTTTTCAAATTATCAAAATAGATTTAATAAAAATTTATTTAATTTTTCAAAAGAAAGAAAAATTAGATATAATGAATATATCCAAAAAAATTTTAAAAATATATTTGATAAAAAAATAATTACTTTACACACACGTACAAATTCTTTTTATAGTGATAAAAACTTTACAAGTAGAAATTCGGATATAAATGATTATCTCTTAGCGATTAAATATCTTACATCTAGAAATTATTGTGTAATTATTTTTTCTGACAAAAATTTAAATTTAAATTTACCAAACGTTTTTGAGCTTAATACATCAGATACTTTTAATAAAAAACTTCAAATATATTTAATATCAATAAGTTATTTTTACATTAATTCTGCATCAGGGCCTGCATTTGTTGCAAATTTATTCAATACCCCGTCCGTCAATACCAATTTTTTTCCACTTTCACAATCTATCGGTTACAAGTCGAACGACATAACTATTCCAAAGAAAATTTATGACATAGTTGAAAATAAAGTCGTTAAATATAGTAAAATTTTTTCATCAGATTTATGTTTTGTTGCAAGCTCGAGAGCTTTAGAAAGAAAAAATTTAAGAACAATTTCAAATGACCCTGAGGAAATACTAAATGGTATAAAAGAAATGATTTTAATTTTAAAAAATAAGAATATAAATTCATCAGATTTACAAAGTTATTATAAAAGCTTACTTAATAAAAGAATTGGATGTTTTTATGGATTGGGCAATATATCAAATTATTTTTTAGAAAAAAATAGAGAATTAATTTAGAAATTTAGAATATGAAAATATTAAAAGAAGAAAAAATAATTATAAAAAAAATTAATGATTTGATAAAATCAAAAAAAAAAATAGTCATGTGTCATGGAGTTTTTGATATTTTGCATTTAGGACATATAAAACATTTTGAAGAAGCAAAATCACTTGGAGATATTTTAATAATTTCAGTTACATCTAATAAATATGTTAATAAAGGATTTGAAAGACCATACTTTGATTTAAAGACCAGAATGGAAACTCTTTCATCTTTAAGCTGTGTTGATTATGTAATTGCAAGCGACTTTCCAACAGCAGAAAAAAATTTAACTTTATTAAAACCAAATTTTTATGTTAAAGGACCTGATTATAAACACAAACCTGACATAACTCATAATCTGATAAAAGAAAAAAAAATTATAAAAAAATTTAATGGAAAAATTTATTTTACTAAAGGCCAACAATTTAGTTCAAGTGCAATAGTAAATTCATTTAGCACTACTTTTGATGAAAAACAAAAATTTTTTTTAGATCGTTTGAAAAAAAAATATTCTTTAGAAGAAATTCAATCATATATTTCTAAAATAAAAAAAATTGAGCCAAATATTTTTGGAGAAATAATTTTAGATACTTATCAATTTTGTGAACCAATTGGCATATCTGGCAAAGATCCATTTTTAGTTTTTAAGAATAATTTGGAAAAGAATTTTGCTGGAGGAAGTTTTGCTATAGCAAAAAATTCAACTAACTTTACAAAAAAAACTAATCTTATTAGTATTTTTTCAAATCAGAAGAAATATAAGTCATTTTTTAAAAGCAAATTGTCAAAAAATTTTATTTTAGATTGTGTTATTGATAGTGATTTTAAAGATATAATTAAAAAAAGATATCTTGATATAAATACAAATTCAAAAATTTTTGGTGTTTATGAAATTAATGAAAAAAAAATATCAAAAAATAGTGAAAATAAAGTAATCAAACTTTTAAAAAAATATAAAAAAAAATCCAATAAATTTATTATTTCAGATTATGGTCATGGTTTGGTTACTGATAAAATAGCCCAGTTCATATCTAAAAATAAATTTGTATATTGTTTAAATGCACAAATTAATTCAGCAAACAGAGGTTATCATGGATTATTTAAATTTAAAAACCCAGATACAATAATTATAAATTTAAGTGAATTAAGGTATGAATTTAAAGATAGATTTACTAAAACTGAAAATTTGATGGTTACTTTAAAAAAGAAATTAAATGCTAAAACAGTTGTAGTTACTAGAGGATCAAAAGGTGCAATAGTACTAAGTAGTAGTAACAATTTTATTAAATGTCCAGCATTTGCCAAAAATACAACTGACAAAGTTGGAGCAGGAGATGCTCTATTAACAATATTCTCGTTGTGTAGATTTGTTGGTATGAGTGATGATTTGGCAATATTTATCTCCTCCATATCCGCAGCAAATCAAACAAGAATATTAAATAATGAAATTTTTTTAAATAGAGATGAACTGTTAAAAACAATAATGCATATTTTAAAGTAAACAATGAAAACAATAAAAAGAGTGGATCTTGCAAAACAATGGAAAAAAGAAAAATTTAATTTATTACCCTTAATTATAAAAACTTTAGAGTCTGGTGAATATGTTGGTTCAAAAACTATAAATATATTAGAAAAAAATATTGCCAATTATTGTGGAACAAGATTTGCTGTTTGTACAAATTCAGGTACTGATTCACTAACTTTAGCTTTATTTTTGCTGGGTGTTAAAAAAGGAGACGAGGTTATTACGGCACCAAACTCATTTATTGCTTCTGCTGCAACAATAGCACATCTGGGTGCCAAGCCTGTTTTTGCAGATGTAAAGGACGATCAATTAATAGATCCTAAAGAAATAGAAAAAAAAATTACAAAAAAAACAAAAGCGATTATGGTTGTCCATTTATCTGGAAGAATTGCTGATATGAAAAGCATAAAATTAATCTCAAAAAAATTTAAAATACCAATTATTGAAGATGCTGCTCAAGCAATAGGTTCAAAATACTATGGAAAAAAGAGTGGATCACTTAGTGAAATTGGATGTTTTTCAGCACATCCTTTAAAAAATTTAAATGCATGTGGTGATTCAGGTTTTGTTACAACAAATGATGCAAAATATCATAAAAAATTAAAAACTTTAATCAATCATGGTCTTGAAGATCGAAATATGTCAAAAACATTTGCTTATGTTTCTAGAATGGATGCCCTACAAGCAACGATTTTAAATTATAGACTAAAAAACCTTGATCATAAAATTAAACAAAGAAGAAAAGTTGCATCTTTGTACTTTAAAAAATTGAGAGATTTGCCAATTAAATTACCTTATGAAAATAAAGGTGAGTATAATTCATATCATCTTTTTGTGATCCAATTAAAAAAAAGAAATGAACTACAAAAATATCTCATGAAAAATAACATTGAGACAGGGGTGCACTATCCAATTCCTATACATTTGCAAAAGGCCTCAAAATATTTAAATTACAAAATTGGAAGTTTTCCAATAACAGAAAAACAAACTAAAACAATTTTATCTTTACCAATAAATGAAAACTTGACGATTAGTCAAATTAATTATATTTGCAAAAAAATAAGAGAATTTTTTAATGAGAAGTAAAATTAACAGTTCAAAAAAAATTAAACTAGATAAAAAATCAATCTATTTAAGAAAACTAATCTTAATGTGTTTAAAGCACGAAAAGAGAGGACATGTGGGGCCAGCAATGTCATTAGTTGAAATATTAAGAGTTTTATACTCAAAATATATTGATAAAAAAAAATCTAAATTTATATTGAGTAAAGGTCATGGTTGCTTGGCACTTTACGCTGTTTTATTTGACAATGGATTTATATCAAGAAAAGCCCTCGAAAGTGTAGGAAAATTTAACTCGATATTAGGTGGCCATCCTGAACATGACAAGATAAATGGAGTTGAAATTTCTACTGGTGCACTTGGTCATGGATTACCAATTGCTGTTGGTATGGCGTTAGGTAGTAAAATAAAAAAAAATAATTATAAATATTATGTTGTTTGTGGAGATGGTGAAATTAATGAAGGTTCTATTTGGGAGGCTTTGCTGTCTGCTTCCAAGCATCGTTTAAATAATCTTATTTTACTTATTGATTATAATAAACTTCAGTCTTACGGCTTTACAAAAGAAATTTTAGACCTTGAGCCTTTGACTGATAAGTTAAAAAGTTTTAATTTTGATGTAATTAATATTAATGGGCACTCTATAAAAGAAATTGACAATGCATTAAAAAAAGCAAATTCAAGCAAAATATTTCCAACTGCAATTATTTGTCATACGGTTAAAGGAAAAGGAATTAAAGAAGCAGAAAGTAATCCTGCCTGGCATCATAAATCTTTACTTTCTGAATCAGATTTAAAAGTTATTGAAAATTCATTAGGAAAATAATTATGAGAAAAACTTGTTTAGATATGGTTTATCAACTTGCAAAAAAAAATAAAAAAATAATTTTTGTTGGATCCGACTTAGGTGCTGGCGTATTAAACGAATTTAAAAAAAAAATAAGTAGCAGATTTTTTATGGAAGGTATTTCAGAACAATATATTACTGGTATGACAGCTGGCCTAGCTAAAGAAGGTTTTATACCTTATTTTAATACTATTGCGACTTTTATAACCAGAAGAAATTTTGAACAAAATATTATTGATCTAGGTCTACATAATCTACCAGTTAGACTTATTGGTAATGGAGGTGGGTTAGTTTATGCTCCGTTGGGACCCACACATCAAGCAATTGAAGATATTGCAATAATGAGGACAATACCAAATATGAGAATAATTGCTCCATGTGACGCAAATGAGATGAAAAAATTAATGCCTCAAACAGTTAATATAAAAGGACCTCTTTATATAAGATTAGCACGGGGAGGTGACAAAATAGTTACAAATAAAGTTAAAAAAATCCAATTTGGTAAATCGATATTACTTGGAAATCCAAAGGATATTTTATTTGTGACCACTGGCATAACAACTCAAGAGTGTTTAACTGTTGCAAACAGATTAAAACTTGAAGGTATAAAAGCAGGTGTTTTACATAATCACACACTAAAACCATTTGATGAAAAGAAATTATTAAAGTTTTCTAAAATCACTAAACTTATAGTTACTGTAGAAGAACATCTTGTAAATGGAGGTTTGGGTAGCTTAGTATTAGAAGTATTAAATTCAGGAAAATCAAAAATAATTAATAATGTTCTTAGAATTGGTATTAATAATGCTTTTGTTAAAAAATATGGAAGTCAACAAGATTTATTAAACTATTGTGGAATTAGTGAAAAAAAAATTTATGCTAAAGTGATTAAAAGGTTTAATGAAAATACTTAAATTATTTACATCTATTCACAAATCTACAAACAGAAATTACCTAAAAAGGATGATTGATAATAAACCTTTTTACATGAAATTGGCTAAACAATATTCTAAAGATTATTGGGATGGAAGTCGTAAATCTGGATATGGTGGATATAAATATATTGAAAATTATTGGACACCAGTTGCTAAAAAAATTATCAATAAATATAATTTAACAAATAAATCTAAACTTTTAGATATTGGATGTGGTAAAGGTTTCTTGTTATTTGAAATTAAAAAGTTATTACCTGGTATCAACATAACCGGCATTGATATTTCTAATTATGCAATAAAACAATCTCCCAAAAGTATCAAAAAATACTTAAAAATTGGTGATGCTGGAAAAAAATTAAATTTCAAAAATAAACAATTTGACTTAGCTATTTCACTAGGCTGTATCCATAATTTAGAAATTAATAAGATAAAAATTTTTTTAAAAGAAATTTCTAGAGTAAGCAAGATGCAATATGTAATGACTGAAAGTTATAGGAACAATAAAGAACTATTTAACTTACAGTGTTGGGCACTCACATGTGAATCTTTTTTTAGCCCAAAGGAATGGGAATGGTTATTTAAAGAATTTGGTTATTCTGGTGATTACGAATTAATTTTTTTTGAATAAAATTTTTTTATAGTGTTAATAATATATTTGATTGCATTTTTTGTTACAAATTCATGAATTGGTAAAGATATAGTTTCATCACAAAGCTTTTCTGCAAATGGAAAATCACCTTTTTTATACTTGCCAATTTTTTTACTTGGTGTTTGTAAATGCATTGGTATAGGGTAATGCTTTTTGGCATCAATGCCTTTTGAATTAAGATAGGCTATCAACTTATCTCTTTGTTTTGCTCTCATACAGTATAAATGAAATACTTCGTACAAACCTTTTATTCTCTCTGGAATTATAATGTTTCCATGATCTTTTAACCCTTCATCTAAAAGTTGAGCATTCGACCTTCTTTTTTCTGTTATAACTTTTAATTTACCAAGCAAGTGGTTCGCAACAACTGCTTGTATTGTATCCAGTCTTGAATTAATTCCAAAAATTTTAATCTCGTTTCGGTTAATTAGACCATGATTTCTTAAGAGTTTTAGTTTTTTTTCAATATTTTTATTTTTGGTCACGATCATACCACCGTCGCCCCATACATTTAAATTTTTCAAAGGATGTAGGCTGAAACAACCAATATCACCAAAGTTGCCAGCAAATATGCCATCCATGTTTGCTAAAGCAGCGTGACAAGCATCTTCAATTATAAAAAGATTGTGTTTTTTTGCAATTTTTTTTATTTTATTCATTTCACATATTCTTCCAGCCCAATGAACCACTAGAATAGCTTTTGTTTTTTTTGTAATTTTTTTTTCAATAAGATCAGGATCAATATTAAAATCATCTTTAGCATCTACATAGACTGGTTTACAATCAGCTTGAACAATTGCATTTACAGTTGCATAAAACGTATAAGGAGTTGTTATTACCTCATCATTATTTGACAAACCAAGAGATTTTAATGCCATATAAATTGCATCTGTCCCACTACCTACTCCAATACAATATTTTGCATTTATCAATTTTTTAAAGTTGTTTTCAAATTTTTCAACTTCAAAGCCTAAAGTAAAATCATTGAATTTTATAACTTTTTCAATTTTTTTAAATATTTTTGGATAATCTTTGAATTGTTCAGTCAAATAGTTGTGACGAATTTTAAATCTTTTATCTTTGGTATATTGTTTTGTTAAAAAGTTTTTCATTTTTTATGTATATAAATATTTTTTTCTTTTTTTAAAACTTTTAAATTTTCAAGGTGCCATTGAATTGTTTTTTGTAATCCTTTTTTTAAATTTGTTTTATTTTTCCAATTTAATTCTTTTGTTATTTTATTACTGTTCATAAAATACTTAAAATCTTTACCTTTTCTATCATTTTTTATTATTACTAATTTTTTATATTTATAATTCATCTTAAAACAAATCAATTTTATAATATTTTTGATAGAAATTATTTCTTTTGAAGAAACATTATATATTTTACCATTTTTAGACTTTTTCATTGCTAAATAAATTGCAGAGCAAAAATCGTCTATATATATAAAAGATCTTAAAGATTTTCCATTACCATGAAGAGGTAATTTTTTTTTATTTATTATTGAGGATATTGTTTTTGGTATAATTCTATACAAAGGCTGAGTTTCACCATAAAAATTTGCTAGTCTTAATATTACAGAAGGAAATTTATATTGTTTATTATAAATTTCTAAATACTTGTCTATTGTCATGTGTGTAATTGCGTAAGGTGTAGACGGATTATATGATTTTTTTTCATCCATTTTAGCTGATGAAGATCCATAAACTTCTGGTGTAGAAATTCTTACATATTTTTTCAAAAATTTCTTATTTAATAAAAAATTTACCAATTCTGTTTTGCTAGTGATGTTTGTTTTTAACCAATCCTGAGGATTTTCCCAGCTTTCAGCGACCATTCCTTGTCCCAGGAAATCAACAATATATTTAAACTTATTTTCTAGAATTAATTTTTTAAATATACTTATGTTTTTGTTTATATCAGCTTTAATAAATTTAAAATTTTTTATATTTTTATTAAATTTATATTTGGCAATTTTCCTTTCATTAGATCTACTTACACCATACACTTGATATTTATTATTTAATAGGTGATCAACATAACATGAGCCCGCAAATGAATTGCTCCCAAGAATTAAAACTTTATTCATGCTTTCTTAATTTTATTTATAAAATCTATAGAATATGCACTTGGAGTTTTTTTTATTTTTCCATCATTAAATTTAGTAATAAAATCCTTAATTCCTTCTTTCAATCTTACTTTAAATTTAAACCCAGATTTCAAAATTTTTTCATTACTCAACCTATATGATCTTGGGTCATTTGATTTTTGGATATTAATTTTACAATCAGGGATAATTTTTTTAATTTCATTTGCTGTTTCTAATGCACTTAAATTACCAGCTGATGCATTATAAACTCCAGATTTTTTTTTATTATTTAAAAAAAATTGATAAATATCGACCATATCATTGACATGTATAAAAGGTCTAATTTGTTTGCCACCAAACACAGTAATACTTTTCTTGGTTAAAGCTTGAAATGTTAAAATATTTATCATGAGGTCTAATCTCATTCTAGGAGAGTATCCAAAAACAGTCCCAGGTCTTATTAAATAAAAATTAAAATATTTATTATAAGTTTCGATAACTTTTTCTGCTATCATCTTAGTTTTATTGTAATCACTTATTGGAACTAAATCTAATTTTTCATGGACTTTTTTTTCTTTTTTAATTCCATAAACACTGCCTGATGATGCAAATATAAATTTTTTAACACCATTTTTTTTTGCAAGTTCACATAACTTCATTGTACCCAAACAAGAAATCTCCCAAGTTAATTTTGGATCAAGATTTGAAGCAGGATCGTTAGCAACAGATGCAAGATGAATAATAGATTTTACACCTTTTAAATCCTTGGATGTACAATCAAGTATATCTTTTTTAATTATGCTTAAATTTTTATTTTTTTTTAAAAAATTACCAAACCAAAAGTTATCTATAACCCTAACCTTTTTGTTTTGTTTGATTAATTTACTTACAAGTAAAGTCCCAATGTAGCCACCTCCGCCAGTAATAAGTATTGTCATATTTGATGTATATCAGTATTTGTTAAAATTGTTGTAATTTTTATGAAACCTTCTAACAATTATTCTTAAATGTTCAAATATAATATTCCCATTAAAGAAAAAAAAATTATCCAAAAATTTAATAATAGTGGATTTATAGTATTTGATATCAAGAATGTTAATAAACTAAATAAGATTAGAAAAGAAGTTGAAAAAATTATTTTAAAAGAATTGTCAAAACAAAGAGTCAAGATTAATCAAATTGATAAAAAAGATATTTTAAATTCTTTTCATAAATACTTATCATTCTCTGATTTAAATAGATTTAGAATGAATGTTTACAATTACTTGAACAATAAAAGTTGGTTTTTAGAAAACTATTTTGAGCTGGCTAGGGATTTAATAGAAACAATTTGTGGAAATGAACTTGCAATGCAAAGAAAAGTAAACTTAAGTATTCAGTTTCCTAGAGATGATAGCTCTCTCTTACCAATACATTCTGATGTGTGGTCTGGGTGTTCGCCGTATGAGGTAGTTTTATGGATACCGCTTGTTAATGTTGATAAAACAAAGTCAATGTTTATTTTAGATAAGAACAAAAACAAACACTTTTATAAAAATTTTTACAAATACGAAGACTCTTATATGCTTCAAAAATCAATAGATAAAAAAATAAAATGGTTAAAAATTAATTATGGACAAGGCTTAATATTCTCTCATCAATTAGTCCATGGGAATAAAGTAAATATGACAAATGAAACAAGATGGAGTTTTAATTGTAGGTTTAAATCTTTAATGTCTCCCTATGATAAAAAAGACATTGCAGAAACTTTTTTGCCAATCTCAGTAAGGCCAGCAACAATTTATGGAATGAACTATGAAGAACCAAGAACAAAAAAATAATGAGAAAGGTTTTAGGGGCTATATTTTTTCTAGACCAATTGGTGCAAATTTCATACCTCAAAGAGTTCAAAATCTTGTAATAAGAGATTTTGCCGAGAGAAATAAAATTTTCTTTAAATTAAGTTCTACAGAATATAACATGAAAAATTGTTTTTTAATGCTCAACTCTTTAATAAAAAATATTGAAAATATTGATGGTATAATATTTTATAGTATTGAAATGATTTTTGAATTAAAAAAAATTGATGAATTTTTTAAAAAATTATTATTAGAAAAAAAAACTATATATTTTGCTTTGGAGGAAATTAAAGTAAGCTCTTCAAATAATGTAAAAAAGATAAATAGAATTTTAAAAATTAAAAAAGACTCAATGAAAAGTAATTTAATAAAGGAATATGTCTAATAATTTTCCAATAAAAAAATATTTTTCCTTAAAAAAATTTTTTCTTGAATATAGAAACAATATTCAAAAATCTTTGTTAAATGTAGATTTAAATAAAATAGAAATGGCAGCTGAGATAATAGAAAAAAAAATAAAAAAAAATAATAATATATTTGTATGTGGAAACGGAGGATCAGCCTCAATTGCCAATCACTATGTCACTGATTTTACAAAAATGATTAGAACAAAGACTAAACTTAAACCAAAACTATTTAGTTTAAATTCTAATTCAGGTTTAATTTCAGCTATTTCAAATGATATAGATTACGAGAGTGTATTTACTTATCAGGCAGAAACATACTGTAAAAAAAATGATTTAATTATAATTATAAGCTCATCAGGGAACTCTAAAAATATAATAAATTTAGTTAAGTTTGCAAAAAAAAAAGAATAAAAACAATTGGTTTTTGTGGTTTTAAAGGAGGTTATTTAAACAACAATTCAGATATCAATATTCATATAAACGCAAATAATTATGGATTAGTAGAAGACTGTCATCATATTCTGATGCACTCAATAGCTCAATATATAAGACAAAAAAATATTAAATCTAAAGTAAATAGAATTATTTTTTAATTCTATTAATTATGAGAAAGAGTAGTTTTTTTTTAATATCATTCACGTTTTTAATAATATTCGGCTTAGCAATAAATATTTTAAACTCATCATTAATAACCTACTATTATTCAGACCATGTATTTATGGAGATTCTTCATAATCTTAGTTCTAATAAAAAAATTTCTGAGATTTTAATAAATAAATTCAACATTTTTGGGATACCTTTTATTCCAATAAATCCTAAATTAAATTTTCTTTCTGATCTAAACTATAACTTAAATAGTCAATATGGATATGTATTATATTTAACAATTTTTCGAATAATAGAATTCATAACCTATTATTTAATGGTTAATTATTTTTTGGGTAAAAGACCAAACTTATTAATTTCATCACTTATTTTTTTAATTTTTGTTTATCATTTCAACGTATTTGATCATCAATCATATGTTAATTTTCCTATAATTATTTTTAATTTAACAATTATTATTTCACTTTATTTAAAACAAAATCTTAAATTATTTTCAGTAGTTTTTCTTTTAGGTAATTTTTGGTCATATTTAATAAATCCATCTTATTTTTTTATCATAGTTTTTGGCCCATTTTTATTTTTTTTAATTTTTTTGATTTTTAATAAAGAATATAAAAAAATATTTTTATCTTTATTAATCAACATTCCTTTTACCTTACATTATATTGGTTTAACTTCTGGAACAGCAAGGTTTGCACTCAGTAAATTAATTAAAAATGAAACTGATTTTTTTTATAATTTTAGCATTTATAATTCAAAATTATTTATTATTTTTATATTATTAATTTTATTTTTATATCTCTTTAATTACAAAAAAAAATATCTTAATATTTCAAAAGAATATAAATCTATTTCAATTATTTTAATAATATTTTTAATTATAGGCGCTTTAATTAAATTAGATATATTCTTTCAAAATTTTCCACATCCATCTTATATTGATTATTCACTTCAATATATTTATATAAGTTTGATAGCAGTAGCATTAATTAGATTATGTAAAAATTTTAAAATTCAAATATTCTTGTACTCAATTTTTATTTTTTTAATAATATTAAAATTTTATTCTGTTAACAATAATATAATTAATTATAATTATTTAATTAAAAAAAATTTTTTGTATGAAAATACAAATCTTGTTCAAAGATATTTTTGGCAAAAAAATAAAGAATTTAAGTTTAGAAATGATACAAAAGGACAATCAGTTTTAATTGATATTCCAAATAAAAATTCAGATTTTACAAGATATATATTTAAAAATAACAATAATGAGCCAGATACTTATAGGTCAAGAATATTTTATAATAAGTCGCTTGAGCATTCTTTAACTTGGAATGAGTTTGCAAAAAATCAAATTTTAATTGATGAGGGACACTCTTTATTACTTAATATAAATACTTTTTGGGCTCTAAATCCAAAAAAGTTAAAAAGAAGTAAAAATACAATAGGCAGCAATTCAAATATCAATCATCTTAATAATTTTTTTGGTTTTGGATTAATACTTTCGGATAGAGAAGTAGATCTAAAAAAAATTAGTAGCTATAAATATGATGATTTTAAACTATTTTTGTATGAGTATCCTCGTAGACAAAGTTATAAAATTGATCAAATAAAAATAAAAAAATCTTACACAGATGATTTAAAATATTTTAATGAGGTAGTATTCACTGAAAATAAAGAACCAAACAAATTTAAAAATATAAAAGAGTTTTGTAGGGTAAATAATCTTTTTAGCATTAAAAATGAAATGTTATATCAAATTGATTCTGAAAATAAAAAATGTTTAGCTATATTTCCAATACCATTTTCATACACAAATAACTTTTACAAAAATAATGAAAAAATTGATACTTTTAAATTACAACATTATTTTCATGCAGTTATATTAGATAAAAATGATTTAATTAAGGTCCAGAAGAAAAATTTATATTTCTTTTCATATTATTCTTTTTTGGATTATATAAAGTTTGGAATAGGATAAAATGAATACAATTAATCACCCTGTCGGAAATTTTAAAATATCGATTCTTAAAAATTTTTCTGTTTTACTTAATAGTGTTATGATTTTTATTATATCGTTTTTTTTGAATATTAAAAAAAATGAGTCTGAAATAATTATTTCTAATGCATTTTTTGCACCCTGGAAAAGAGATAAAGAATTTATTAAAATATTTAAAAAAATAAAAAAATATACTGTAATTGATGTTAGACGACTTTATACACTTTGGTATCTGTCAAATCAAATTAAGCATATTAATGGACATATATTAGATGTTGGATGTTTAATGGGCGGGGCTGGTTTTCTTATTTCCAGAGCCAATAAAAAAGGTAAAGTATTTTTAATTGATACATTTGAGGGTTATGTTGATAAAGAAAAATTTTATTCAAAAAATACTTTCATATTTCAAAATTTAAAAAAAATTAATGAAACTAAAAATAAATTAAAACTTAAAAATACTAAAATATTAAAAGGTATTTTTCCAGATAATTTCACTTATAAATTTAAAAATTATAAATTTAAATTATGTCATTTAGATGTAAATACATTTCTATCTACAAAAAAAAGTTTTTATTTTCTAGAAAAAAAAATTGTAAAAGGAGGAATAATTATATTCGATGATTATGGAATCTATGGAGCCGATGGTATTAAAAAGTTTATAGATCAAATTTACAACAAATTTTCAAAAAATTTTTTATTTATTAAAAATTTTCAAGGGCAATGTATATTAATTAAAAAATGAACAGAATTAATTTTTTTTCTATATTATCAAGTATTGTAATTTTTATTTTTATTCCAACAATTTTTGTAAGTAATTTTTACTTCTCTGAGATTACTTATTTTTACACAGACAATTTGCTGATCAATTTTATACATAATTTAAGCAAAGATAAAAAAATTTTAGATATAATTGTAAATATATTTAGTATAAATGGGATTGCTATAACACCTCATAATCCTTCTTTAAATTTTTTATCAGAACTAAATTATAATTTAAATTCTCAAAAAGATTATTTAATATATTTGTCTTTTCTTAGAACTTTAGAGTTTTTATCAATATTAATTTTTGCAATCTATTTTTTAAATAAAAAAAAAATTTTGAATTTCTTAGTTTTTGCTATTTTATTGTATTTATTATTTTTAAATACTTTTACGATTTTCGATCATCAATCTTATATTAATCTACCTATTATTATTTTTAATATTTCTTTAGGTCTTAGTCTTTTTTTTAAAAAAAGGTTTATATTATTTTCGACTATTTTAATTTTAGGAAATCTATTTTCTTATTTGATAAATCCAATGTATTTTTTTGTTACTTGCTTTGGACCTTTTTTGTATTTTTTATTGTTTCTTATCTTTGAAAAAAATTACAAGCAAATGTTAATTGCAATTATAATAAATATACCTTTCAGTTTAATGTTTGTGCTCTTATCAATAGGCACAGCACGTTTTTCACTTGGAAATTATCTTCTACCAGTTGAAGATCATTATAATTTTGCAATTTTTAATTCACAATCACTTCAAATAGCGTTTTTAACTTTAATTATTACAAATTTAATTTATTTTTTTAAAAAAAGGGTTTTTCCATATCAAAAAATTGCCTTTATAATTTATGGATTTTTATTTTTATCTTTATTTTTAGGATTAATTTATAAATTTAAAATTATAAAATGGTTACTTCCAAGTCCAATCTATATAGATTATTCACTTCAGTATATTTACGTATTTTCAATTGCTTTAATTTTTTCTTCTTTTGATAATTTCAAGAAATTATATTTTTCAATAATTTTATTCTTTTTAGTAATTATTAAATCAGTCAATTATTACAAAATTTTTTTATCAAATGATAATCTAATTTATGAAAAAAAATACTATTCTTATCATTCAATCCAAAAAAGAAATTTTTGGGAAAAAAATTCAAATCATTTTTTAAAAACAAAATATGAAAATAAAAAATTACTAATAGACTTTCCGAATACAAAGACAGATTACTCCAAACACATTCTTAAAAATAATAAATTTGATGACTTCATGTCTTATCAGGTTTTTAATACAAAATTTAATCACTCAATGAATGAATTTGAATATCATTCCAATTCAATAATAACAAATTTGGGACATTCATTGCTTCTAGATATATCTACTTTTAAAGCAAATCAGACAAAAGAAAATATTTTATACCGTAAAGAAAGAATTCCAGGGTTACAAGTTGACTCAAAATTGATTAATCTTTACAAAATTGATTATATTTTCAGTGATAAAAAACATGATTTATCAATAGATGAAATATTTAACTTTAATGAATTTAACCTTTATGTCTATAAAAGCAATAAAGACCAAATCAATGAATTTCTCGAAGTTAAAAAAATTATTAACTTTGAAAATTATTTAGAAGATATAAAAAATTTTGATAAATATCTTTATGTATTAAATAATAAATTTGAAAATAAAAACATAAAAATTTGCACAATATCAAGAAAAATTATTGGTAAAGAACTTACTTTTAAAATCAATACAAATGAAAAATGTATTGCAATTTTCCCTATTCCATTCTCATTCACTAATGATTTTAAGATTATAAATCAAAAAATAAACAGTAATTGTAAAACTTTTAGAGCTCAATATTATTTTCATGGATGTGTTTTTAATAATGACACTCAAATAATCCTTAAAAAGAAAAATTTAATTTTATACCCATTCTATTTTTTTAAAGATTTTTATGTATCTAAAAAATTAAAGATTATTTGATAATATTTTAATTTTCTGAAACCATAGATTTTTTTCATGGGGTAATAAAAAATTAGTAAAATTATTTATTTTAATAGCTGGTGACTAAATTTTTATATTTTTATAAAAAATTTTTAAAATTAAATTTCTTAGAAAATTTACCAGGATTTTCATTATAGATTAATTTAATCTATTTCTATCAAAATTACCAAGTTTTCCTAAAAAAAAATCTAAAATAGCCTTACCTACAGGAAAAATTTTTATTCTATGTTTTGGATTAATAAAAAGAATTAAATAAATGAACCATTTAATTATTGAGACAGAATACCCAAACAACTTATCATAAAAGGTTCCAATTTTTTTTATTAGAAGTAATCTGTATTTATATTCAAAATACATTCTTCGTTTACTTAAATTTTTAAAGCTTTGCGTTACAGCATGAAAAATTTTTGTATCTAGATCAACTCTAAGAGATCCTTTTTTATCATATATCCGTCTTGAAAATTCTATATCCTCTGGTCCATAAAAAAAATCTGGATCGCTTAAACCAACTCTTTTAAGTCTTTTAACCCTCATAATACTAGCACAACCCGCTATAGCATCTGTTTCAACTAAACCTTTTAATTTTCTGTTATCTTTTTCACCATATGGATAATTTCTTAGGTGTCTCTGAATTTTAAGATTGTTCCCAATAGTTGTTCCACGCCACCAAATTTTATTTTTTTCAAATTTGTATAAAATTTTTGGACTAATAGCCTGAATATTTTCTTTATTATCTATTTTTGAAATTATATTTGAAAAAAAATTTTTTGGCATAATCATATCATTGTCTATTCTTGCCACATATTTAAAATTAAATTTAGTAGCAATTTTATATCCAGTATTATGACCATAACCGCAGCCTAAATTTTTATTATTTTCCAAGAAAAAATACTTATTTTTAATGAGGTTATTACTATTCAATTTTCGATTATTTCTTAAATCAAAGAAATTAATTTTTTTATTTTTGTGTTTTACTAAGCGCTCATTTATTTTAATTTTATTATTACTCCACTGCTTAATTTTTTCGAATGTGTTATCTTGTGAATTATTATCTATTACAAATACTTTAAAATTTTTATATTTTTGCTGATAAATAGACTCTAAACATGTTATGGTATTTCTCCAGTCTTTCCATGTTAATACCACAATTGCAAGTTTAAATTTCATTTGATTTTTGTTTTTACTACAAGAGTTTACATTTTAAATCAATTAAGTAGTATTGTTTTAATCTTTTAAATTATAATTAATGGATAAAAAAATTATTTTTTGGTCACCTTTGATTAGTCACGTAGGTACAATCAATGCGGTTTTAAAATCAGCATTATCATTATGCAATGGATCAAATCATAAAATTTTTGTAATTGATGTCCTTGGAGAATTTAGCAATATTAATAAAGATGAATTTAAAAATATTATTTTTTTAAAAATTTTTAATGTAAGTAAATATTTGCCTAAAACAGGTATCTTTTCAAAATTATTTTTATATTTATTTTCTATTTTGGCGATACCAAAACTTACGTTTATAATTTTTAAACATAAGCCAGATTTTATATTTTCATATCTTGTAAGTATTGTTCCACTATTTTTGGGTAGAATTTTTTTTAAAAAGATAAAAATAGTTTGCAGTATACAGGGATATCCAAAATTAAATAATTTTAGGTTACTCCTTTGGAAGAAATTATACTCAAGAGCCAATTACATAATTACTATGACAAATAAAACTAAGCACTTAATAATTAATGTATTAAATTATAATTCAAGTAAAATTTCCACAGTTTATAATCCAATAATAAGTCAAAAAATTAAACTCTTATCATATGAAAAAATAAATGAATCTGATGAGGTTATATTTAAAAAAAAAGTAATTATTTCTGTAGGGAGATTAACTCGTCAAAAAAATTATCTTTTACTTTTAGAAGCATTTAACAAAAAAGATATTAGGGAAAATTATAACTTATTAATTATAGGTGAAGGTGAGGATAGGGATAAATTAGAAAAATATATTAAAGTAAATGGATTAACTAAAAGTGTTTATTTAAAAGGTTTTTGTTTAAATCCATATAAGTTTATTTCAAAATCATTCTTATATATTTCGTGTTCAAAGTGGGAGGAGCCAGGTCATTCAATTTTAGAAGCAGGATATTTAAATCTTCCAATAATTACTAGCGATTGTCCTAATGGTCCAAAAGAATTATATATTCATAAAAAAAATGCCTTTGTTTTTGTAGATAATTCTTTAGAAGATTTATATTTAAAGATTAAAGACTTTGAAAAAACTAATAGCTGTAAACTTTATCAAATAAAATTAGAGATGAAAAAATTAACAAAAAGATTTACGAATATTAAATTTAACATTAAAGTTAATGAAATTTTTGACAAAATTAATAATTAAAAACTTAAAACTTACTTTTTTAGTTTTTGCTAGTTTTATTTTTGGAGCTGTTTTTTTTTACTACCAAATTTTTCCTTTTAATTACAAAACAAAAAATTTTTTAAAATCCAATTTTAGTTTTTTAGTAAAAAAAACATCATTAGCTCAATCTATTGATAGCCTTTATTATAAAATAAATTTAGAAATTTTTGATTTACCATCTAAATCTAGATATGGAGGTATTGATTTTTTAGATAAAAATAATCTAATATATGTAGATGGTGATGGTCAAATTTTTTTATATAAAATTGATCAAAAAGAATTTATCCAAAAAAAAAATTCTCTCTCAAAAAAAATAATCAATAATAGGAAAAATTTTATAAATTATTACCCAGACCAGGCAAACAATATATCTCTACTTTTTAATATAAAAGATATTCATGTTAATGAGTTTAATAAAAAAAAGTTTATTTTTTTTTCTTCTAATTTTTTTGATGAAAAATTAAAATGTCACAAAATTAACTTGTATAAATCGCAAATTAGTTCAAATTTAGAAATTGAAGATACTAAGTTAATATATTCTACTAAAGATTGTCTAAAAAAAGACCTTACTCCATTGATAGGGTTTGCTGGTGGAAGTTCAGGTGGAAGAATATTTAAATTAGATGAAGAGAATGTTTTATTAACAATAGGAGATTTTTCTGCAGATGGTGTAAATGGTCCAATTTTATCTCAGAATACAAATTCACATTTTGGAAAAATTTTAAAGATAAACATTTTCAATTCTGATAATGAAATATTTTCATTAGGACATAGAAATCCACAAGGATTATTTATTGATGAGTATCAAAATATATTTTCTGTTGAGCATGGTCCAAAAGGAGGTGATGAATTAAATATTATTAAGGAAAATGCCAATTATGGATGGCCATTTGCAACGTATGGAGTAAATTATACTAAGCATCCAAAATATAATAATATTTACGAAAAAACATATTTTTGGCCATTAGATATAAATAATACGAATAATGATTTTTATGAAAAACCAATATTTGTATGGGGACCTAAATATGCAGTATCAAATTTATTGGTATATTCTGGAAAAAAATTTAAAAAATGGGGGAAAAAAATTATAATCTCCACTTTATACTCTAAACAAATAACTTTATTGGGTTATAGTTACGATGAAGGAAAAGTTTATTCGATAGAAAATATTAAAATAAATAAAAGAATTAGAGATATTATTGAAGGCCCTTCAGGTAATATTTACATGATGACAGAAGAAACAACTAAAGGAAATAATTTAGATTTTCCTAAATTAATTATTTTAAAATTAAATTAAATTAAATTATCCAAATAAAATCCAACAATTTTTTTTCTTATAAAAAGATATATGTTAAGAAGTCTAATCATAATATAACTTCTCTTTTTTTGTGAGTTTATCAAACTATCAATATTATAATTATAAGATTTTTTTTTAAGTATAAGTTTATTTTTACAAAACCAATATTTAATTTCTTTATTACCCAAATGATAATTTTCAACAACATTCCAAAAATGATTAAAATTTAAAAGATCTACACCAAATTGAATTTTTTTTTCTATTAAATTTTTTTTATTTATATTAGGAATATTTTTTCTTCCAATGAATGCATTGTGAAATTGATTAAATTTCTTTTTTATTTCTTCATATCCGCCTAAATAAGAAAAGTGCCATCCTCCATATTGTATCTTGTTAACAGTTTCATTGGTAAATTTTTTTTTTCTATATCCATCTCTATGAAGACAATGAATATCCCATAAGCTAAATTTTTTTAATTTATGCATTGGGAAAGATACTGCTTTTGTCCATAGTGGGTGATAAATATTTAAATAATTTCCATAAAATCTAAAATTAATTTGTTCATATAAATTAAACGTATTATTGCTTAATTGTATTTTTTCTGGATTGAAAATTTCATCACAATCACTTAATAAAATTATATCATTATCATTTGCGGCACCTAGGCCTTTCATCAGTAAATTTCTTGATTTTGCTTCAATATCCCAAGCATTTTTACAATCACTGAATTCTTCTTTTTTAAAATTTAGATAAATAATCTTATCTTTTAAATCTGGATATCTAGAAATTTTAAAGTGTCTATTTTTTAGATTACCTTTAAAATCTATTTCAGATTCTCCAACTATAAAGTAATCAACTTTATTTTTTAGCAAACTAAGCCTTAAATCAATAATTCTCTCTCCGCTATAGCAAAAACAATCAAAAATTTTGCTCATTTTTTTTTTTAAAAAAAAATATTATTTCATAAACAAATAAATTTGGAAAAAAGTAACTTAAAATTTTTTCAATATAAAAAAATATAAAGTTTCTTTTTCTCTCAAAAATAAAATTTTTTTTTTCACAATCCATTTTTTATTGATATTATGATTTACAAATTCTTGTATAGTGTAATAATTAGGTATCCATCTATGTCTATCATCTGTTTTATTTTTGTTGAATGTATATTTTTTACTCAAAATTCCATTAAATAAAAAACTTAGCCTAAATCTATAATAGCCAATATTTGGTAAAGCTATAATAATTTGATTATTAGAATGGACAAACAAATCTTGAAAAATATCATGAATATTCTCCAAATGCTCCAAGACATCAAGAGCATTAATTATATCATATTTGCCTAAATCTTTCGGTAATCCATTTTCCAGATTATGATTTATTAAATCATTATTTTCTTCTAATTGTTGAGTAACTTGAAAATCTAGTCCTTTATACTTAAAATTACCTTTCAAATATCTTTTAAGCACCATATCCCTACAGCCAATATCTAATATTGTATCTCCATTGAGTATACCTAGTTTTTTTGCTACGAATTGATTTCTATCTAATGAAAATTGCATTTAAAATTTTTATATCAATTATTAATTTTTACTATAATAAAAAACTTAGTTTTATCTAATGAAAATTTCTTTATTTCAATATTTATTTCTTTTGTGTTTATTTACATATAAGAAATATAGTCCTCTTAGAATTTTTCAAATAATTGAGACATCTAAACTAAAAGTTGATGGCAACGTTTTAGATCTAGGATCATCAAATTCATCAAATAATATTTTAAAATATAATCGAACAGTAAAAAATATTAAATTTGCTGATAAATTTTCTGAGAAAAATGAAGTTATTAAAGTTGACCTAGAGAAATTTCCAAACAATATAAATAAAAATTTTCATTACGTTTTTTTATTTAATGTTATGGAGCATATTAAAAATTTTGATAATTGTTTAAAAAATGCGTTTAATCTAGTTAAAGAAGGTGGAAAATTTATAGGTTCAACTCCATTCCTATTTAGAGTGCATTCCTCTCCTAATGACTATTTGAGATTTACCGATCAATTTTTGTTGGAAAAGTTTAAAGAAGTTGGGTTTTCAAAATACAAAGTAGATGTCTTAATTGGTGGAATTTTTATTTCATTTTATTCAAATATATTTACAATTTTAAATAAAGTTCCCCTAGCTTTTTTGATAAATATTCCTCTTTTTTTTATGTGTTTACTTTTAGATAAGATTTTAAGTTTATTTAGTAAAAATTTAAAAAATAATTACCCAATAGGATATTATTTTATTGCTGAAAAATGATTTTCTTAAATTTTATAAAATTTTTCCTCTCAAAATTAAATTTTTTAGACTATTTAAAGATTTTATTTAATTACATACTAATTTTTGGTTTAATTTTATTTGATTTACTATTTATAGTTTTAATTTTTTTAATAATTAATTTTACAGAAAATATTACTCAAGATAGTTTTTTCATTAATTTAACTAATTCTGTAATTCTAGATATTTCAGAGAATTTCAATACTTCAATCCTATATGCAAAAATTTTTCTTTTAATATCCACATTAATATTTAAAAATTTAATTTTTATTTTTCAAAATTGGTTTTTCTTTAATTATATTTACTCTATGTCAGCAGAAATTTCTAAAAAACTCTTAAGAAATTTTTTACATAAAAATTATGAAAAGTTTATTAATTTAAATATTTCAACATATACAAAAATTTTAACAAGAGATTTAGACAATGTTGTTGGAGGAATTTTTCAGTCCATAATTTCAATTACTGGGGATTTAATATATATAATTGCATTAATTTTTTTTTCATTAAAATTAATTGAGATAGACTTTTATTATTCTCATTTAATTTTAGTTATAGCTCTAATAGTAATGCTTATATTTATCTGGAAACTAAGTATTAAATTTGGAACATTAAGAAATTTATTTGAAACAAAAATATTTGTTCATATAAATGAAACCCTATCAGCAATAAAAGAGATAAAAGTTTTCAATAAAATTGATCATTTTTCTAAAGAATTTTTTTACAAAGCAAAAAAGTTTTATCAAATAAGAACAATTTCAGGAGTTATAAATTTGATACCAAAAACAGTTTTTGAAATTTCGGCATTTCTTTTTTTAGTCATTAGTTACTCAAATTTTGAAGGTAATGCGGTTAGTTTTATATCCTCAATTTCAATTTTAGCTTTTATTTTCATGAGAATATTGCCTCCTGTAAATAAAATTAATTTAAACTTGAATAGTTGCTTAAACTATCATGAGTCACTCAATTTAATTAAAAAAAATTTAAGTAAAGATTTTGTAACAAGTAAGATTAAAAATAAAAAATTATTAAGCATTAGATTGAGTAAAATTAATTACTATTATATTAAAAATAAAAAAAAAATTAATATTATAAATAATTTTTCCATAAATTTTAAAAGAGGAAAAATTTATGGATTATTTGGAAAGAGTGGAAAGGGTAAAACAACTTTACTAAACATATTATCTGGACTAATAAATCCAAAATCAGGTAATATCTATATAAATAACAAAAAAATTAAATCTCAAGATATATATAAAGATTACAAAGTAAGTCTGCTAAATCAAGAACCTTATCTGATAGAAGGTTCGATCTTGGATAATATAATTTTTAATTTTAGAAATACAGGCCAAAATAATATTTTGGATAACAAAAGAATACAAAAATTATTAATTAAATTTAACTTAAAAAAATATTCTAATAAAAAATTTTTAATTGATAATAATATGTCATTGAATAAAAAATTATCTGGAGGTGAAAAACAGAGACTTTCAATAATTAGATGTATATATAACGATCCTCAATTAATGATTCTAGATGAACCAACAGCTGCATTAGATAAAAAAAATGAGGGAATATTGATCAAATTTTTGAAAAAATATAAAAAAAATAAAATTATAATTTTAACTACTCACAGAGAGTATTTGAAAAAATATTTAGATAAAGTTGTCAAAATTTAAAACTTTTAATAAAATTAAAAAAAATAAAATATAAAATTAGAATTAAAATTCTTAAATTCATTTTGCTTTCGCCTCTAATTCTATGATTAAATTTAATTTCTAAATCTTTCATTTTTAAATTTTTAGATGAATAAATTATGTCAGAAAGAATTTTGTATCCTTTCCCAAACAATTTTTTTTTGTATATAATTTTTTTTTTAAAACAAAAAAATCCACTTAGAGGATCATTTGTTTTATAACCTAGAAAAAAAATTAATATTTTTTTTATAAAGATAGAAGCATAGTATCTTAAAAAATTTAAAGATTTTTTTTCATAAACTTTTGAAAAATTTCTTGAACCTATTACAATATCTAAGTTTTCTTTGTGTAAAAAATTTATCAATTTTGGTATATCAGAAGGGTTATGTTGCAAGTCACCATCCATAATTACAATATATTTATACTTTGCTTTTTTTATTCCAATCAAACAAGATTTAGATAAATCAGGCTGTTTATTTATTCTAATTATAAATTTTATATTTTTATTTTTTTTTGATTGTTCTTTAAGAATTATATCACTTCCGTCTTTAGAATTATCATCAATAAATATTATTTCATATTTAAATTTTTTATGTAATTCTTTTTTTATAAGGTAGGCTAGTTTTTTAATATTTTTTGACTCATTTAAAATTGGAATTACAATTGAAAATTTAATCATTATATTATTTTATGTATAAATTTTTCATACTTTTGACATTGAGATGTTATATCAAAACGCTTTAAACTTTGAAAACCTAAACTAGTTTTTTTTTCTGCTAGTTTATAGTTATTTAGAACGAATGATATTTTTCTTGATAATAGTAATGGGCTATCTACTTGAGTGAGAAAACCATACTTACCGTTTAACAAAATTTCTTTTGGGCCACTTTCACAATCAGTTGAAACTATTGGTAAATTGTAATTTAAAGACTCAATTAAAACATTTGGTAATCCCTCCCACAATGAATTTAGGATAAATAATTTTGACTCTTTATAATATTTTTTTGGATTTTTAAATTTAATAAACTTAACTTTTTGAGATATATTATTTGTTTTAACCAGTTCTTTAAGCTCAATTTCTTCACGACCACTTCCGACTATAACTAATTTAAATTTTGGATAATTTTTTTCAATTTTTTTAAAAGCTAATATTATTCCTTTTATATTTTTTTGATTTTCAAGTCTTCCAACAGTTAAAAGATAATTTTTTCTACGAAATTTTTTATTATTCTTATCTAATGAAATTGGATTATAAATACTAGTAATATTTTTGTTATTAGTTTTTGATTTTAAATACGAGGCTGATGATTTTGAATTACATATAATGCCATTTGCAAACTTATAAAAAAATAACTTAATAAATAATTTGAATTTAAATTTATAAAATTTATTAAAAAATTTAATGGAATTACCTGGATGGTTTGCAATTCGTAAAATACATTTTAAATTAAGTTTTTTGGATGCGACTATTGCAAATGGATGATCTTGCATTGAAATAACTATTGGTTTGCCTTTGGTATTTAATGATATTAAGTTGATAAATGAGTTTATAGAATTGATAATACGTTCAGAAAAAAATTTTTTTTTTATAAAATTTTTTGATTTATTTAGTTTTATTCTTTTATCTAACTGATTTTTTATATTTTTTGATATTTTAGAAAAAATTATTTCAACACCGTAATCTTTATTGATAAAATACATGCTTAGCAGTATCAGATTTTTTTCAATACCACCCCTTTCAATATTGGGCATAAAAAAAATAATTTTCTTCATTCTGAACTTTATGTAATATGTTAATTAAATAGTAAAAAAATATAATGTTAGTATCAATTATAATTCCATATTTCAATGATCCAGCAAACATTCACCGAAGTATAGACTTTGCTTTAAAGCAGAGTTACCTGAAAACGGAAATAATAATTGTAAATGATGAAAATTCTCGAAACTCAGATAAGATATTAAATGTATTATCCCAAAAAAGTAAAAAAATTAAAATAATTAAAACATATGTAAATAGAGGTGTTTCATTTGCAAGAAACTTGGGAATTAAAAATTCTAAAGGAAATTTAATTGCATTTTTAGACAGCGATGATGTTTGGAAAAAACATAAATTAAGAATTCAAATTAAAGCAATTAAGAATAAGAATCTTGATATATGTTATACAAATTATTTAGCTTCAGATTTAAATAAAAATGTTATTTACAAAGTTAAATCTCCAAAAAAAATAAATTATGAAGATTTAATAAAAGCATGCCCAATCTGTTGTTCTTCAGTTGTTGCTAAAAGTAATATTTTAAAAAAATATAAATTTTCTAATTTAAAAACAAAAGAAGATTATGAATTATGGCTCAGAATATCAAAAAAAAATTATACTTTTGGTGGTATTGATCGTTACCTAACAGAATATACCCTAAGAAGTAATACTTTATCATCTAAATATTTAAATAAAATTTCAAACGCTTTTAAGATTTATTATATTTATAATAATTACAGTTTATTTCATTCAATGATTTATACTTGTAGACTGTATTTTAATGCATTTATAAAAAAGTATTTTTAATTTAGGTTTTTATAAATTTGAATCTAAAATAAAATTAATTATGTATCTTTTATTTATTGTTAAATTATTTTTTTTAGCCTATAGAAACTTATTAGTATGATATTAATTACAGGTTGTGCAGGATTTATAGGTTTTCATCTTGCAAAAGAATTACTAAAAAATAAAAAAATTATTGGTATAGATTCTTTAGATGATTATTATTCAGTAAAGTTAAAAAAAAAAGACTCAATATATTAAAAAAAAATAAAAACTTTGAATTTTTAAAATTAGATCTTAAAAATTTTAGTAAATTAAGTCAGAAAATAAAAAAATATAAAATTGATAAAGTTATACATTTAGCAGCACAACCAGGTGTGAGAATTTCTGTAGCCAACCCTCATAACACACTTAGTCAAAATCTTATCTCATTTTCAAATATAATAGAATTATCAAGACTAAAAAATGTAAAAAAATTTATTTATGCATCTTCTAGCTCTGTTTATGGTGAAACAAAAATTTATCCATTTAACGAAAAAGATTATAAAAATATTCCAACTTCAGTTTATGGAGCAACAAAATTTTCTAATGAAATTATTGCCCAAGCTTATGCTAAAAATTTTAAAATGAAATGTATTGGTTTAAGGTTTTTTACAGTTTATGGACCGTTCGGTAGACCAGATATGGCTTATTATAGCTTTTTAGAAAATTTAAGAAAAAATAAAAAAATTGTAGTTTTTAATAAAGGAGTAATGAAAAGAGATTTTACTTTTATAGATGATGTGGTCAAAGCAATTATTGCTATTACAAAAGTCAGAATTAAAAAAGATTATGCAGTGATAAATATTGGTAAGGGAAAACCTGATAATTTAATGGATTTAGTAAATTTAATTCAAAAAAATTATAACAAAAAATTTAAAATTAGTTATACAAAAAATATTCCTATTGGTGATATAAAAAAAACTTTTTCAAACACTCGAAAAGCCAAGAATTTAATTAAATGGAATCCCAAAATTACTTTAGAAGAAGGTATCAAAAAATTTGTTGATTGGTATAGATTAAATCATGGTACAAAATAATTTTTCGTTATCAAAAAAGATAATTGAAATAATTTTTATTATTCTTCCAATTACTTTATTATTGAGTAATGCTTTATCAGAATTAATAATACTAATTTTAATATTATTTTATATAAGCTTTCCTAAACCAAATTTTTTTTTAACCACTCTAAAAAATCCACTAATAGTATTATTATTAATTTTTTGGTTATATTTGATTTTTAACTATCTAATAAACTATGAAAACAATCCTAGTTTAGAGAGAACTATTTTTTTTATTAGGTTTCCTTTGTTAATATTATCCATCTCATTTTTTATAAATAAACTAAATATAGATTTAGATAAAATATTTAGATACTGGATGATTATAATAACAATAATTTGTGTTGATATATTTTTTCAATTTTTTACGCTAAAAAATATTATTGGCAACGAAGCTGTTTTGCAGGGAAAAATATATAGATTAGGAGGATTTATGGGTGAAGAATTAAAAATTGCAAATTTAATTTTTCATTTTGGTGCTCTAGTATTTTCATATTTTTTTTTAAAAAAATATTCAGATAGTATTAAAAATAATCTTGTAAATATTTTATTTTTAGTTTTATTGGTTACTACTGTATTTTTGACAGCTGAACGGTCAAACTTTGTGACAATATTCTTTTTTAGTTTACTTATTATTTTCTTTTTAGGCTTTAAGAGTATTAAATTGTCATTAATAATATTGTCAATTTTTTCAGTAATGACAGTAACTTTATTAGTTAGCAATGATCATAAGCAAATTTCAAAAAGAATGATTTCTAGTATAATTTTTAAAGAGTTTAAAAATTTGAAAATAGAAAGTAATAAGGATTATTTTAATAAAGACTCACATTATTTTGCACATTATTCAGTAGCATATCAGATATATAAAAAAAATAAGCTTTTTGGGGTTGGTTTAAAAAATTTCAGAAATTATTGTGATAACGATGAATTTAATGGTGGAATACATCCCTCATTTCATGAAAAAAAATGCTCAACACACCCTCATAACTTTTACTTAGAAATTTTATCTGAAATTGGGATGATTGGATTGTTATTATTAATTTCTTTTTTTCTTTTTTCTTTTTATATTTTTTCTAAAGTTTTTATCAAGACGAATGATTATTATCTAATTTTTAGTAGTTTTATTTTATTAGTATATTTTGTTCCCTTTTTACCAAGAGGTAGTTTTTTTACAAACTGGAATGCAATAATTTTTTGGACTGTATTTGCTTTTATTTATTCAAATTATGATAAATTAAAAAAGTTTTAATAATGAAATGTTTCTTTTTTGACAGAGATGGCGTTCTTATCAAAAATTATGGATATCTTATTGATAAAAGTAAAATCAAATGGTTAAAAGGTGCAATTCAATCAATTAAAATATTGAATAAAAGAAATATAAAAGTAGTCATCGTCACTAATCAATCAGGAGTAGCAAGAGGTTTTTTTACTGAAAATGAACTAAAAGAATTTCATAATTTTATGAATGAAATGCTTTTAAAATATAACGCAAAAATTGATATTTTTTATTATTGCCCATATCACCCTAAAGGCAAAATAAAGAAATATTCAAAAAAAAGTAATTTAAGAAAGCCTGATAATGGCATGTTATTAAATGCTATAAAAAAATTTAAACTTGATCCATCTGAATGTTTTATGATTGGAGATAAAGAGACCGATTATTTATCTGCCAAAAAAACAAAAATTCCATTTCAATTTAAAAAAAATTATTCTTTAGAAAAGCAAGTCAATAATATATTGTCTAAATTAGATGATTTTTAACTTATTTTTAGCTTTAATTAGTTTTATATATTTAACTTTTTTAAACACAATTCTGAAGAGATTAGATTTTTGTTTAGACAAAACATCAACTGAAGAAAAACATAAAGAATTACTTTCTTTAAATCAAAAAGTTCCACTGTCGGGTAGTTTTTATTTTATACTAATAATTTTTTTTTTAACTTATGAAAAACATATATCTATTTTTATTGCTAGTTTAGTTTTTTTTTGTATTGGACTTTTGTCTGATCTTAAAATTACAACTTCACCAAAATCACGATTATTAATACAATTTTCTATATTATTACTTTTTTTATTTTTTAATAAAAATCTCCAAATTGATACAAGAATAGAGCACCTTAATTTGCTAATGGAACATGAAGTTTTTAGAATATTGATAATATCATTTTTTCTTTTAGTTTTAATTAATGGGTTTAATTTTATCGATGGTACAAATAACCTATGTTCATTAAATATTTTGATAATTTTAATATTTTTATACTTTATAACTAAAGATATAGGCTTTTTTGAATTTGAAACTTTGATTAATAATTTATCTTTAGTACTGTTTATCTTTATTATTTTTAATTTTTTTGGAAAAAATTTTTTAGGTGATGGTGGTGTTTATGGCTTAAGTTTTTTTATAGGAATAGTAGCAATAAAAATTACACAAAATAGCTCTCAGGTATCACCTTATTTTATTGCTAATTTATTATGGTATCCTGCGTTTGAAAACTTATTTAGCATATTAAGAAGAATTCTCTTAAATAAAAAAAATTATTTAGCTGACAATTTTCATCTTCATCAATTATTATACAAATATTTAGATAATAAAAAATTTTTTAATAAGAAGTACATACTAAGTTCAATTACAGGAATTTTAATAAATAGTTATTTTCTCATATTTTATTTGATTGGTTTTAATAATTATTCTGATACCAAGCTCCAGCTTTTTTTAATATTTACGAATATTACAATCTATTTATTTATTTACTATAAATTGAAAAAAAAATTTAATGATTAACATAATTATATTTACAGTTTTTTTTTACTTATTATTATTTTCAGTTATCGGTTATGGAATTTTTTTTCGAAGAATATGTTTTAATGAGGCTAATTTATCAGATAATGAGGGATCTATTTATATTGGTTTTTATGGATTATTTTTTATTACCTTATTATCATTGATATCAAGCTTATTTGTGGCCCATAATTTTGTTTTTAATATATTTCTACATGTTTTAGGAATTTTATTTTTTGTCTCATTAAGTTTTGAAAATAAAGATAAATATTTAAAAAATATAATTTTAATTTCTCTATTATTATTTTCAGCTTTATTAATTTCCAAAACAAATGATGATCTATCTTATTACCATCTTCCTTTTACAAAATATCTTACAGAACAAAAGATTATATTTGGTATGGGTCATTTAAATCATGGCTATAATCTTTTATCATCTCTATTTTTTTTAAATTCAACCTTTTATCTACCATTTATTAAATATTTTTCTTTCCATTTTGGGATATTATTTTTTGTTGTTTTTTTTAATTATTTTTTAATAAAGGAAATTTTTTCAAAAAAAAATCATGAAATAATAAATCTTTTATATATATTTTCATTTGCATTTTTTAATTTATCATTCAACAGATTAGCCGAGCATGGGACTGATAAATCAGGCCAACTATTAATTGTAATTTTAGTGATCAAATTATTTCAGCATACATGTTTTGATAAAGAGAAATTTAAAATCAAAAATATCTTATTTTTATTACCACTCATGGCATACTGTATAAGTTTAAAAACATATTTTCTTCCATATGTAATCATTGGATTAATAATTTTTTTTATGAATATCAAGTTTATTGTAATTTTAAAAAAATTTTTTTTTACTAAATCCTTTTTGTCTTTTATTCTATTATTAATATTTTATTTTACCCATCATTTTATTTCTACAGGATGCTTTATTTCACCTTTACCAGCAACTTGTTTTGGTGAAAAACTTATTTGGGCAAGAGATATAAATGACATGATTAATCTATCAATATGGCTTGAGCAATGGGCTAAAGCAGGAGCTGGACCAAATTTTAGAGTCGAAAATGTTGCTGAATATATTGCAAATTTAAATTGGATATCAACTTGGATAGAAAAATATTTTTTAGTGAAGTTTTTAGACCAATTAGGCATATTATTTTCAAGTTTTCTTGTTGTTTATCTGTTAGCTAAAAATTTTAAATATAAAAATATTGATTTCTTAATAAACAAAAAAATTTTATTTTTCTATTTAATGATTTTAGTAATCTTTTCTATATGGTTGTTAAACCATCCAACATTAAGATACGGTGGATACTCAATAGTATTTTTAGTTTTGTCAATTCCAATGGCTTTTTTATTCCAAATTTTTGAAAATCGAAAAATGTTATATAAAAATTTAAAATTTTTTATTTTATTTGTAGTAGTAGTATTTAACTTTAAAAATATTGACAGAATTATAAATGAATTTAGTAGAGATGACATTTTCAAGTTTTCTAATTTTCCATTTTACGCTATAAAAGAAAAAGACTATAAAGCATATGATTTCAATTCTAATTTAACTATTTACTCCGCACACCATTGTTGGGCAACTCCTTCTCCTTGTGGACATGTGGATGAAAAAATAGTTGTTACAAAAAAAAATGGCTATTTTTTTATTAATAAATTAAAATAAGCGCACCTTAATGCACTTAATAAAACTAATCAGAAGCATACTTAATTTTTTTGATTTTTTTCAACAAAAAAAAATTATAAAATTTTTTAAACATAGTTTAAAAAATGATTTAACTCTATTTGATGTTGGTTCTCATTATGGAGAAACAGTTAAATTATTTTTTAATAATTTTAAAATAAAAGATCTTCATTGTTTTGAGGCTAGTCCTTTAAATTTTAAAATTTTGTCTACAAATATTAAAAAGTATAATCTTAATTTCAACCATGAAATAAACAACATTGGAATTGGATCTAGAAGTCATGATACTTTTATAAATCATACAGAAGAGTCTTCATCATCAACAATAAATCAATTTAATTTTGACTCAAAATATTTCCAAAAAAAGTTAAAAATTTTAAATATTAAAGAAATTAATAAATTTTATAAAAAAATACCTATAAAAATCATTACTCTTGATGAGTACATTTCCAAAAAAAAAATTAGAAATATTGATATTTTAAAGATTGATACTGAAGGTTTTGAATTGAATGTAATTAAGGGGTTAACTTTAAATCATAAAATTATTAAATTTATCTATTTTGAACACCACTATGATGATATGATAAGAAAAAATTATACATTTTCAGATATTAATTTTGTTTTAAAAAATTATGGATTTAAAAAAGTTTATAAATCTAAAATGTATTTTAGAAAATCTTTTGAGTATATTTATAAGAATTCTTTTATCTAAGAGTTTTTAAAAATAAAAAAGTTATTAACCTATCAAGACAATTAATTTTACCAGATAATTTTTTTGTTAATTCGTGCTGCTCCATACGTCTAACCCAATATTTTTTTTTAAAAATATTTGAAAAAGATTTATCTAAATTATTTATACTTTCTATTTTTGTTGTTAATTTTTCTATTAAATATTTATATTTATCTTTGTAAAAATAATAAAGAATTAACTGAACATCTATTGCTAAATATTTCCATTTATATGGATTGTAATTTTTATAAAATTTTTTAAGTAAATCTGCCTTGATTACTATTGAACTTGTATTAATTTTTTCTGGCCAATCATTAAACAATTTCTTATATAAAAATATTTTTTTATAAATTTTATCTTTTGGAACTGATTTTATTTTTCCTACTTGAGTTTCATGACTATGAAGATATATTTTTTCAGAATCAAGTTCCAATTGATCTAAAACTTTTATTTTATTATATTTGAATAAGTCATCACCATCTAATAATAACACCCATTCATTTTTTACATATTTAAGTGCCTTATAAATTTTATATAGCTGGTCTTGTGTTGGATATTTTTTTTTTAAAAAAGATTTAAGAAAAATAACATTTTTAAAATGTTTAAATTTATGTTTTAAAAACTTTTCATTTGATAGGTGTGTATAAATAATTATAATTTTTAATCTGGCATTTATAGAATTTTTTAAACAAGAATTAATAGTGTTAGCTATATATTTTTCTTTATTTTCAGCTGTTATTATGGCGATATATTTATTATACAATTTGAATATATGGTTTATTAAGTATTTATCACCATAATTAATATAATTAAAAATGCAAGATTTGACTTTAATAATTCCAGCTAAATATGAAAGTGAGTCGCTCCCTATTTTTTTAAATGAATTATCAAATTTAGACTGTAAAAAATTAATAGTTTTAGAGGAAAGTGATAAAGATACAATTAATTCAATCAAACATTTTAAGAATATAAATATTTTATATCAATCAAAAAATGGTTACGGAGCTGCTTTGATTGAGGGGGTTGAGAATTGTACAACCCATCATTTTTGCATAATTAATGCAGACGGATCGATGAATCCAGATTACCTAAAAGATATGCTAAAAATTACTAATGATAAAAATTTAGATTTTTTGTTTGCTAGTCGATATGAAAAGCCAGGTGGTGGTAGTGATGATGATGATATAATAACTCTAATTGGTAATTATATTTTTACAAAAATAGGTAATTTATTTTTTTCACTCAATATCTCAGATATTTTATATACATTTGTGTTAGGCAAAACTTCATCTTTTAAGAATTTGAAACTCAAATCAAGTGATTTTACTTTATGTGTTGAGTTTCCAATTAAAGCAAAAAGAAATGGATATAGTTTGGGAACAACACCCTCTTATGAACGAAATAGGATAGGTGGAAAAAAGAAGGTAAATGCATTTAAGGACGGACTACTAATTTTATTAAAAATGATTAATATGTTTTTTAAAAAATGAAAAAAAAAATTGCCTTAATATTTGGAATTACGGGGCAGGATGGTTCATATCTTGCTGATTTATTATTAGATAAAGGATATTTAGTTCATGGTGTTAAAAGAAGGTCATCATCTTTAAATACTGGCAGAATAGATCATATCTATCAAGATCCTCATGAAAAAAAGAGAAATTTTTTCTTACATTATGGAGATATAACGGATGCAATATCTGTATCAACAATTATAAAAAAAGTACAACCATCAGAAATTTATAATTTAGCAGCACAATCACATGTAGCAGTTTCATTTGAAGTGCCAGAGTATACTGCTAATGCGGATGCGATTGGGGCTTTAAGAATATTGGAAGCAATAAAATTTCATGGTTTAGAAAAAAAAACAAAATTTTATCAAGCTGGGACGTCAGAAATGTTTGGAAAAGTTCAAACCATCCCTCAAAATGAAAAAACTTCTTTCTATCCAAGAAGTCCATATGGTGTAGCAAAAGTCTATGCTCATTGGATAACAATAAATTACAGAGAAGCATATAAAATTTTTGCATGTAATGGAATTTTATTTAATCACGAAAGTCCTGTGAGAGGTGAAACATTTGTAACCAAAAAAATTGTTAATGCTTTATGTAAAATAAAGCTTAGATTTCAAAAAAAATTATATTTGGGAAATATTGATGCAAAAAGAGATTGGGGACATGCAAAAGATTTTGTAGAAGCAATGTGGAAAATGTTACAAAAAAAAACTCCTTCAGATTATGTTATAGCAACTGGAAAACAATATTCAGTTAAAGATTTTGCGAATATTGTTTTGAATGAATTGAATATAAAATATGTTTGGAAAGGTAAAGGAATTCAATCTAAATGTTATGATCATGAAGGTAAATGTATTATTGAGTGTGATAAAAAGTATTTCCGGCCATTGGAAGTAGACACCTTACTTGGAGATTCAACAAAAGCACGAAAAGAACTTAATTGGAAACCAAAGATGAACATTCATTTACTTGTAAAAGACATGGTTAAATCTGAATTAAAATTTTTAACTAATAATGATTAATTTTAAATCCAAAATATATATTGCTGGGCATAAAGGTTTAGTTGGAAGTGCAATTTTAAGAAAATTGAAAGTATTAGGGTATAAAAATGTTATTTATACGAGTAGAAAGAAATTAGATTTAACTAATCAATCAGAGGTAAATAAATATTTAAAAATTAATAAACCAAAATTCATTTTTATTGCTGCAGCAAAAGTGGGGGGAGTTTTTAATAATCAAAATAATAAAGCTGAATTCATTACACAAAATTTATTGATACAGACAAATTTGATTTATGGAGCTTATTTGGCAGGGGTTAAAGACTTAATATTTCTAGGCTCAAGTTGTATTTATCCTAAAAATTGCAAACAACCTATCAAGGAAAATTATTTGCTAGATGGTAAGCTAGAAGAAACTAATGATGCATATGCAATTGCAAAGATAGCTGGAGTTAAAATGTGCCAAAGTTATAATGAACAATTTGGTCTTAATTATAAATGTTTAATGCCCACAAATTCATTTGGACCAAATGATAATTATGATGGACTTAATTCTCATTTTTTTCCAGCATTAATTAAAAAAATACACAATATTAGAAAAAAAAATTCTAATAGATTGGTATTGTGGGGAAATGGAAAAGCTAAGAGGGAAGTTTTGTATGTAGATGATTTAGCTGATGCATGTATTTATTTTATGAAAAAAAAAACAAAACATAAATTGATTAATATTGGATCTGGAAAAGATTATTCTATAACTTACTATGCTCAACTAATTTCAAAACTTATCTTGGGAAAAAAAGTTTTAATAAAATATGATAAATCAAAACCTAATGGTATTTTTAGAAAAGTAATGGATATATCGATTGCAAAAAAATATGGATGGAAACCAAAAATAAGTTTAGAAAACGCAATTTTAAAATCATATGATGCATTTAAAAATGAGAAAGTAAGTTGAAAAATATTATAATAATAACTGGTGGTGCAGGCTTTGTTGGCTCAAATTTAATTCATCTCTTTTTAAAAAAAACAGATTTTAAAATTATTAGTTTAGATAACTATTCAACGGGAACTAAAAAAAATCATGTAAAAAACAAAAGAGTTAAATATTTAAATTCTGACACTAAAAATATATCCAAAACTCTCAATAACTATAAAAAAAGAATTCATTCACTTTTTCATTTTGGTGAATTTGCAAGAATTTACCAAAGTTTCCTAAAAATGAATGAATGTATCAATTCAAATTCTATAGGATCACATGAAGTTTTTAATTTCTGTTTTTCTAATAGTATTAAATTAATCTACTCAGCAACATCAGCAAGTATTGGAAATAATGGACTAGATAAAGATCTATCCCCTTATGCATTTACAAAAGCAAAAAATCTTGAAATGTTAGAAAATCTAAAAAAATGGTTTAAATTTAAATATGAAATTGTTTATTTTTATAATGTCTATGGACCAAAGCAGATAAGCACTGGAAGTATGGCGACAGTAATTGGAATTTTTGAAAATCAATATAAAAAAAATAAACCATTAACAGTTGTGAAACCAGGAACACAATCCAGAAGATTCACACATATAAATGATACGGTTGAAGCATGTTATTATGCTTGGAAAAAAAATAAATGTAGACATTACAGTATTTCTAATAGAAAAAGTTATAGCATTACTCAGGTTGCAAAAATGTTTAATGCTAAAATAAAATTTTTACCAAATAGACCAGGTGAAAGGTATGCCTCAGCGCTCACAAGCATGAATTTATCAAATAAAGTGTATAAGTTATTTGGGTCTATACAGCTAAGAGATTATATAAAAAATATCGTTATTAAGAGATAAATTCTTATTATTTCCTTGTTTACAATAAAAATTATTTAGGTATAACACTATCGCCGGTGATTATTGCGTAGGTGTTATACCCGATCCCATTCCGAACTCGGAAGTCAAGCCCTTCAGCGCCAATGGTACTTTGTCTTAAGGCACGGAAGAGTAGGACGTTGCCGGCATTAAAAAAATTATTATGAAAATTAAAAGTTCATTAAAGTCTATAAAAAAAAGAGATCTAAACTCTAAGCTAGTGAGAAGAAGAGGTAGAGTCTACGTAATTAATAAAACTAATCCTAAATTTAAAGCAAGACAGAAGTAGTTTTTATGGATAATGAAAACCATAAAAATACCTGGAATAATTTTACAAAATTTGTGTTATGGGGAACTGTCGCAGTTATTGGTGTTTTAGTTTTAATGGCAATATTCTTACTATAAGATCAATCTATGAAGATTGTTTCTATATCAGAAAATCAAGAAATTGAAAAACGTATAGCAATCACCCCTGAGATTGCAAAAAAATACATATCCCTTGGTATTGAAGTTTCCATACCTGAAAATTATGGGAGTCATCTTGGAATTAAAGATGAAGAGTACAAAGAATTAGGTGCATCAATTTCAAAAGATGAAAAAGAAATCATAACTAGTGCGGATATTATTGTTCAGTTAGGTTTGTTAGATGATGATAAAAGTTCTTTACTAAAAGAAAATCAAACACTTATTGGTGTTTTGAATCCACATGATAATAAAGAAAAAATAAATAATTTAGTTAAAAAAAATATCAATACTTTTTCACTTGAACTACTTCCAAGAATAACAAGAGCTCAATCTATGGATATATTATCCTCACAAGCAAACCTTGCGGGTTATAAAGCAGTAGTAGAGTCGTTTGCTCATTTTGAAAAAGCAATTCCAATGATGATGACTGCGGCAGGAACTATTCCTGCAGCAAAGGTACTGGTAGTTGGTGCAGGAGTTGCAGGATTACAAGCAATTGCAACTGCGAAACGAATGGGGGCAATAGTATTTGCAACGGATGTAAGAATGGCTTCAAAAGAACAGGTTGAAAGTTTGGGAGGTAAATTTTTAACAGTTGAAGGCGCTGAAAATTTAGAGACTGAAGGGGGATATGCCAAAGAAGCATCAGAAGATTTTAAAAAGAAACAAGAAGAATTATTATCAGAGACATTAAAAAAAATAGATATTGTAATTTGCACTGCCTTAATTCCAGGAAAAAAGGCACCTGTAATTTTAAAAGAAGATATGATTAGCAATATGAAATCTGGATCAATTATTTATGATTTAGCAGCAATTCAAGGTGGGAATACAGCCTTTACTAAAGTTGATGAAATTGTAGATAGAAATAGCGTTAAAATATTGGGGGAAAGTAATATTTTAAACAAACTTCCAATCTCAGCATCAAATTTATACGCAAAAAATGTATTTAATTTTGTGTCAAATTTATATGATAAAGAAAACAATAAGATTAATATAAATTTAGAGGACGAGATAATTGAAAAAACTTTAATAAAATAAAATTATGGAAATAGATCCTTTTATATTCAGATTAAGCATTTTTATTCTTTCAATTTTTATTGGATACTACGTGGTTTGGAGTGTAACCCCATCGTTGCACACACCTTTAATGTCTGTTACTAACGCTATTTCGTCTGTAATTATTGTTGGGGCAATTATTGCAGGTTTAGCTGGAAACTCTAATACTATATTTAATACTTCAAGTATCTTTGGTTTCTTAGCAATATCATTAGCAGCAATTAATATTTTTGGGGGTTTTCTAGTAACTCAAAGAATGCTTGCAATGTATAAAAAAAAGAAAAAGGATAAATAATGTTATCAGCAAATTTATCAGCAATCTTTTATTTAATTTCAGGTGTTTTGTTCATTCTTGCGTTAAGAGGACTTTCTTCACCAGAAACATCTAGACAAGGAAATTTTTTTGGAATTTTAGGAATGATTATTGCAGTTACAGTTACTTTTTTATCAATTGGTAATTTTTCAACTGGATTTGTGGTTGTTTTAATCTTTCTTTTGATAGGAGGATTAATTGGTGCTTTTATAGCTTATAAAATTCCAATGACAGCTATGCCAGAATTAGTAGCTGGTTTTCATAGTTTAGTTGGGCTCGCAGCTGTATTTGTTGCAATAGCTGCTTTTTTAAATCCACAAGCTTTTAATCTAGGATCTCCAGGAAATATTAAGCTTGGAAGTTTAATTGAAATGTCAATTGGTGCAGCAGTTGGTGCAATAACTTTTTCAGGTTCAATTATTGCTTTTTTAAAACTTCAAGGAATAATGTCAGGATCACCAATAACGTTTAAAGGCCAACATCCACTCAATGCTTTAATTTTAATTTCAATAATTGTTGTTACCTATCTTCTTTGTTCAACACAATCCTCTAATTTATTTTGGATATTATTAGCAATATCTTTTTTAATTGGTTTTTTACTAATTATTCCAATTGGTGGTGCAGACATGCCAGTAGTTATCTCAATGCTTAACTCTTATTCTGGTTGGGCTGCAGCTGGTATTGGATTTACTTTAGAAAATACTGCACTAATTATTACGGGAGCATTAGTTGGGTCATCTGGTGCAATTTTATCTTACATAATGTGTAAAGGAATGAATAGATCATTCTTTAATGTAATCTTGGGTGGATTTGGTGCAACTGAACAATCAGCTACAGCACAAAATAAAGAACAAAGACCAGTTAAAAGTGGAAATGCTGATGACGCTGCTTTTTTAATGAAAAATGCTTCATCAGTAATAATTGTTCCAGGGTATGGTATGGCAGTTGCTCAAGCACAACATGCTTTAAGAGAAATGGTTGATACATTAAAAAAAAATGACATAAAAGTTTCCTATGCAATACATCCAGTCGCAGGACGAATGCCAGGTCACATGAACGTTTTACTTGCTGAAGCAAATGTCCCATATGATGAAGTATTTGAGCTAGAAGAGATCAATAATGATTTTGCAAATGCAGATGTTGCTTTTGTAATTGGTGCTAATGATGTAACAAATCCTGTTGCAAAAACAGACCCACAAAGCCCAATTTATGGTATGCCAGTTTTAGATGTTGAAAAATGTAAATCGGTTTTATTTGTAAAAAGAAGCTTGTCCCCTGGCTACGCTGGAATTGATAATGATCTATTTTATAAAGAAAATACTCTTATGTTATTTGCTGATGCCAAAAAAATGACAGAAGACATTACTAAAAATCTATAGGTAAAAATTTGAATATTAAAATATTTTGTGATATCGCAGAGTTGAATCAAATTAAAAAATTCAATCAAAAAAAAATTGTTAAAGGATTTACAACCAACCCAAGCTTAATGAGAAAAGCTGGAGCAAAAGATTATAAAGCATATTCAAAAGAAATTCTTAAAATTTGTAATAATAAACCAGTATCACTCGAAGTATTTGCTGATGAATATGAAGAAATGAAAATTCAAGCTATGAAAATTAATACTTGGGGAAAAAATATTTATGTAAAAGTGCCAGTGGCTAATTCTAAGGGTAAGTTTATGGGTCGAATTATTAAAGAGTTAAATAATCAAAATATAAAACTTAACATAACAGCTGTATATAGCGCCAAACAAACTGAAAAGATTTTAAAGATAATTAATAAAAAAACAAAAGTAATTATTTCCATTTTTGCAGGAAGAGCAGGTGATACAGGCAAAGATCCGGTACCAGAATTTGTTAAGAGCATTAGATTAGCTAAGAAATTTAAAAATGTTGAGTTATTGTGGGCTAGTGTTCGTGAACCTTATAATTATTTGCAAGCAAAACAACTAGGCTGTCATATTATTACTGTTCCACCGAATATTATTGAAAAAATTGAAAATTTTGGAAAATCATTCGATCGACTTACAAAAGAAACAGTTAAAGCTTTTTTAGTAGACAGCAAAAAATCTAATTTTAAAATTTAATCTGGAATTGGTTGCGGGGGACGGATTTGAACCGCCGACCTTCAGGTTATGAGCCTGACGAGCTACCAGACTGCTCCACCCCGCGGTATACTTAAATTCTATTTTTAAGCTTGTTTAACTTTTTAACTCTTTTAATATTTTCTTGTAGGATTCTTTTCTTCTTCTCAGAAGGTTTTTCATAAGTGTTTTTTAATTTTATGACTTTAAAAAAACCATCACGCTGAAGTTTTCTCTTAAGAACTCTAAGTGCTTGTTCAATGTTATTATCTTTAACTTCTATTTTCATAAATATTTTTAAATGCCAGTGAATATCACTATAAAATTTTGATGTCTATTAAATTTATTCAATGTTTGAAATTTCTTTAGTTTGTTTTGCTTTTTCTTTTTCTTTTTTTTCTCTTTTTATTCTTCTCTCAGCTTTTTCTAGTGCTTCTATCAAATCTTTCTGTGTAAATAGGTTTAAAGCTACAGGATCTTTTGGATTTAAATTATTATAGTTCCAATAGCTTTTGTTTCTTATAGAGGTAACAGAATTTTTTGTTACTCCAACAAGTTTTGCAATTTGTGAGTCTTTAAGCATATTATGTTGTCTAATTAACCATAAAGCTGAGTCTGGCTTATCTTGTCTCTTAGATAAAGGAATGTATTTCTTAGTTTTCTTTTCAGTGTAAGATATTTCGATATCAGTATTCTTGATAAGTAGGGGTCTATTTTCATCTTTTGATGATAGTTCAATTTCTTCTCTAGAAAGTTGACCTGAAATTATAGGGTTATAAGCTTTAATTCCTTTTGCAACTTCACCATCAGCAATTCCTTGAATCTCAACTTCGTGTAGATTACAAAAATTTGCAATTTGTTTAAAGGTAAGTGTCGTATTTTCAACTAACCAAACAGCTGTAGCCATTGGCATCAAAGGTGCGTTTGACATTTAATTTTTTTTATCTGATTTAAAGTTTTGAAATTTTTTATTAAATTTACTTATTCTACCTTTATCCATTAATTTTTGTTTTCCACCAGTCCATGCAGAATGAGATTTTGGATCAATTTCTAATTTAAGTAAATCACCTTCAGCACCCCAAGTTGATTTTGTTTCAAATTGAGTTCCATCAGTCATTTCAACTTTAATTGTGTGGTAGTTTGGGTGTATGTCTTTTTTCATATCGAGACTTATAGCAAAAGAATTTTATAACACAATTAAAAGTTAACTAAATTTTCTAACATTTTGTCATTAATTGCAGCACTTGAGGCCTTAATATCAATTTTATTTACATCAAATTTATGAATATCGTTTACTATTCCCCCTGCTTCTTTGACCAATATCTCTCCAGCTGCGACATCCCATAGGTTAATCTTATTATGAAAAAAACCATCAAGTCTACCAGATGCAACGTATGCTAAATCTAAGGCAGCACACCCACTATATCTCATATTAAGATCACTAAATTTAACACCTTCATGGTTACTTGAAAATAGACAATCATTAATGGAATTCTTTTTTGATACTCTTAGTCTTTGGTTATTTAAGAAAGCTCCTTTATCTTTTTCAGCAAAAAACATTTCATCTTTGATTGGGTCAAAAATTAAACCACTCACAATTTCCTCTTTGGATTGAAGAGCAATGCAGATTGCAAAGTGAGGTATCCCATGTAAAAAGTTTGTTGTTCCGTCAATTGGGTCAATAATCCAAATATTTTCTTTATCATTATTTTTAATCACACCAGTTTCTTCAGTTATAAACGAGTAGTTTTTTTTAATTTTTGATAATTCCTCAATTAAAATTTTTTCTACATTTTTATCTGTTTTTGTCACAAAATCATAAGGTCCTTTTTTTGATACTTGTAATTTTTCAACCTCTCCAAAATCCCTGATTGCAGATTTAGAAGCTTTTTCTGCAGCCTTGATCATTACATTTAGATTTGCAGATATAGAAATCATTATGGTTATATTTTTTTTATATATTCGAAGGTTCTTGTGTCAATAATTACATCATCGCCCGACTCTATGAAAGGTGGAACCTGAATATTCAAACCATTATCAAGAGTTGCAGGTTTATACGATGACGAAACTGTTTGACCTTTAAGCGCTACATCTGTTGTTTCAATTTTACATGTCACTTGATTTGGAAGTTCAACTGAAATTGGGTCATCGTTATAAAAACTTATAGATACTTCAAGATTTTCTGTAAGTAATTTTCCTTTTTCATTAATAATTTCTTTTTTAATTTCAATCTGTTCAAATGTTTTAGGGTCCATAAAAACATAATTGTTTTCATCCTCATATAAATAATTAAAATTAGTTTCTTCAAGCGATGCTTTTTCAACAGTCTCACTAGACCTAAATCTCTCATTTAGTTTTGTGTTTTTCCCAACACTTTTCATTTCAACTTGTGCAAAAGCCCCACCTTTACCTGGTTTTACATGTTGAGTTTTTAGGACTTGCCATAAATCATTTTTGTATTCTAAAAGCATTCCCACTCTTATTTCTCCTGCATTAATTTTCATTTAAGTTTTTCTATAGTTTCTAAGGGTTTATATTTTTTATTATTCCAAACGTAACCTGAAATAGCCAATAAATTAGCATTGTTCAATAACAGTTTCTTATAATTATTAATATTAATTCCTCCAATAGCAACTATCGGGGTTTTGGTTAACTTTTTTGCTTTATTTAAAATTTTAATTTTTGCTTTGAATCTAACTATTTTTGTTTTAGTAGAAAAAAAAGCTCCAAATGCAATATAGCTTGCTTTATGTTTAATAGCATCTTTTGCTAATTTGATAGAGTTATGGCAAGTGACTCCTATAATCTTATTTCCAACTATTTTTCTTGCTTTAATTAAACTCATATCTTTTTGTCCTAAATGACAGCCATCAGCATCTAATTTTTTTGAAAGATTAGGATCATCATTTACTAAAAATTTAACATTATTTTTTTTACAAATTTTTTTAATTTTTTCCCCAATCATAATTTTTTCTTCAAATGAATATTTTTTAAGCCTCAGTTGAAATAGACTTACCTTACCAGTATTTAATATTTCTTTTAAATCTTGATAGAATTGAGGGTATATGTTGTTGGGAGAAATAAGATAAACAAATTTTTTTTTACTTATTCTCAAGTTCGCTAGACCATTTTCCTTGAGCAGCTAAAGTGTTCATTTTTGCTCTATGATTAAAAATATTTTGTGTTCCTTTGATATCTTTAGTATTTTTTGACCAGAATTTCAAAGCACTTTGTTGAAGCGCTCTTCCATAAGAGTAAGTCATTAAAAAATTAGTATCATTATTTTTATTTATTAAGTGTAAATTTTCTGTTGCCTGAATTTCTGATTGGCCTCCTGATAAAAAAGCAATTCCGGGTACTTCACTTGGAACAGATTTTTTAAGACACTCAAGCGTTTTGGATGAAACCTCTTCATTAGAAATTTTATTTTTTGATTTATTTCCTGCCAGGATCATATTTGGTTTTAAAATTATTCCTGTGAGATCAATTTTGTGCACTATAAGTTCTTCAAAACATTTTTGAATTACTTCAGATGTTTTAATTAAACAGTGTTCTGCTGAGTGTTCACCATCCATTAAAACTTCTGGCTCAACTATTGGAACCATGCCACATTCTTGGACTAGAGCAGAATATCTTGCGAGTGCGTGCGCATTTGAGTTGATTGCAAGTTTACTAGGATATTTTTCTCCAATATTATAAACACCTCTCCATTTTGTAAATCTAGCACCAATTTCATAATACTTTTTTAATCTTTCTCTTAATCCATCTAAACCCTCGGTAACTTTTTCTTCTAATGAATTTGCTAAATCTTTTGCACCAGTGTCTACTTTAATTCCTGGAACTGCCCCTGTTTCCGAGATCATAGCTGGGATTGTTTTTCCATAATTTGAAATTTGATTGATCGTTTCATCATACAAAATAACACCACCAATACAGTCTTTCATGGTGTCTGCTGCAAAAAGTGTTTCTCTAAAAAGAAGTCTATTTTCTGGTGATGATTGAACATTTACTGACTCCAATCTTTTAGTCATAGTTCCATTACTTTCATCTGCAGCAAGTATGCCTTTACCGTTTGAAAGAATTTTTAGAGCAATTTTATTAAGTTCTGACATTTTAGTTTAAGGCTTTTATACCAGGAAGTTCTTGACCTTCAAGATATTCTAAGAAGGCTCCACCAGCAGTTGAAATAAAATTAAAATCTTTTATTGCATTTAAACTATTTAATAATGAAACTGTATCCCCACCCCCTGCAACCGAATAAATTTTATTAGATTTATTATTTTCAATTATCTTTTTAGCAATTTTAATACTACCATTAGCAAAGTTTGGATTTTCAAAATATCCCGCAGGCCCATTCCATAAAATAGTACTACTTTCATCAATAATATTATTAATAATATTAATAGTTTTTGGACCAATATCTAAAATCATTTCATCTGATAAAATTTCATTTAATTCTTTTATTTGAGGAACTCCATTTAAATTCTTTCCTACAACAATGTCCTTGGGATAAATTATTTTGCATTTTTCTGTTTGTGAAAGCGAAAAAATTTCTTCAATAATTGAATCGGAGTTTTCTTCTTGTAAGGATTTTCCAATATTGTTGCCCATATATTTAATTATATTATTAGCCATTCCACCTACAATTATAATATTATCAAATTTAGGTATTAAATTTTTAATTATATTAATTTTAGTTGTGATTTTTGAGCCTCCAATTATGCAGGTTATAGGTTTTTTTATTTCAGAAGTAATTTTTTTCAAAGCATCAACTTCTAAACTAAGTTGTAATCCAGAATAAGAAGGTAAAAAATTAGTTATCCCGTGAATTGATGCATGCGCTCTATGAGAGCATGAAAAGGCATCATTAACATAAATGTCAGCTAAAGTTGCAAGATGTTTTGCAAATTGTTGATTATTTTTTTCTTCCTCAGGGCAAAATCTTATATTTTCTAACATAACTATTTTTTCATTGTCACTATGAAATAAATCTTTAGAGGTTATCTCGTTAACATTTTTTGAAACTAGTTTTATACTTTGGCTTAATTTTATCTCTAAATCTTTACATATTGGTTTAAGTGAAAGTTCGTCAACAACTTTTCCCTTTGGTCTTCCTACATGAGAAATAATTATTATTTTTGAATTTTGAGAGATTAAGAATTTTAAAGTAGGTAGAATTTTATCAATTCTTGTTGTATCAGTGATTTTGTAACCATCTAAAGGAACATTTAAATCTAATCTTAATAATATTTTTTTATTATCAAGATTTATTTCCTCTTTTATACTTTTCATTAAGTGATTTTGTGGACATATTCTGCTATGTCACACATTCTATTAGAAAATCCCCATTCATTGTCATACCAGGCTGAAATTTTTCCCATATTTTTACCAACAACACTAGTAAGAGATGAGTCCACTATTGCTGATGATGAATTATGATTAAAATCAATAGAAACTAGTTTTTCTGAAATTATTTCTAGCACTTTTCTAGATTGATTTTTTGTTACTTCTTTAAAAGCATCATTAATTTTTTCTTTGCTGATCTCTTTTTTAGTACAAAAAACTAATTCAATAAGAGATACATTAGGAGTTGGAACTCTCATAGCTACACCCTCCAACTTCCCTTTCAATGAAGGAATTATTTCTCCTATAGCTTTTGAAGCCCCTGTAGATGTTGGAACAATTGATTGGCTTGCTGATCTTGCTCTTCTTGGATCTTTATGAGAATTATCTAAAATTCTTTGATCACTTGTAAAAGCATGAATCGTTGTCATAAAACCTTTTTCAATTTCAAAATTTTCATGAAGTACGTTCGCAACAGGTGCCAAACAATTTGTAGTGCATGAAGCAGCAGAAATTATTTGATCATTTTTTGTAAGTTCTGCTTCATTAACACCAAAAACAATAGTTTTATCTGCATTTTTACATGGAGCAGAAACTATAACTTTTTTTGCACCATTATTAATGTGTGTTAATAGCTTTTCTTTTGAATTAAATTTTCCAGTGCATTCAAAAACATAATCAACACCAAACTTTTTCCAATTAATATCCTCAATTTTTGACTCTTGGGAAAAAGTAATCTTATTTTTATTTATAATTAGGTGGTTTTCATCATAATCAAGGTCTGCATTAAATTTTCCATGAACAGAATCGTATTTAATTAAAACACAACTTGCTTCAGAGTTAGACCTGTTATTAATATGTTTTATTTTTATGTCTTTATTTTGACTTTCAATGATCGCTCTAATAACCATTCGCCCAATTCTTCCCATTCCGTTGATTCCAACATTTATAGTCATATTTTCTTTTTAACTAGTTTTTTTGATTTGTTTGCAATGTTTGTTGCTGTTAAACCAAAATGTTTATAAATTTCTTTGTATGGTGCACTTTTACCAAATGTATCAATTCCAAAAGTTAAACCATTATTGCCAACATATTTTTTCCAACAATCTGTTGATGCTGCTTCTATAGAAATTTTTATTTTCGTTTCATTGATAATTTTTTGTTTGTATGAATTAGATTGTAAGTCAAAAAGATCTTGGCAAGGCATCGATATCACTTTTGAATATATCTTATCTTTGGCCAATTTATGGCTGGTCTCGATTGCCAAATTAACCTCAGAACCACTTGCAAGTATTGTTAAATGGATTTTTTTGTTTGTTCGTAAAACTTCATATCCTCCAAAAGAACACTTATTGATACTTGAAAGTTTTTTTCTTATTGGATCAAGGTTTTGCCTGGTCAAAGACAAAACACTTGGTGTTTTTGAATTTTTTAATGCATGTTCCCAACATTCAATAGTTTCCATTTTATCTGCAGGCCTAAAAACATTAAGATTTGGTATTGAACGTAAGCCTGACAATTGCTCTATTGGTTGATGGGTTGGACCATCCTCACCAAGACCAATAGAGTCGTGTGTCATAACATAAATAACTCTTTGTTCCATTAGTGCTGATAATCTTATTGATGGTTTGCAATAGTCAGAAAATATTAAAAAAGTTCCACCATAAGGAATAAAATTACTATGAAGTGCAAGCCCATTCATTACCCCACTCATTGCATGTTCTCTCACACCATAGTGAATGTAATTACCATTAAAGTCACCTGGCTTTATTATTTTATGATATTTTGTTTTAGTATTGTTTGATCCTGCCAAATCAGCAGAACCACCAATTAAGTTATTACCAACACTAGTTAATGCATTTAAAGTAAGTTCTGAGGATTTTCTTGTTGCTAAACTTTTCATCTCTTTAATTGTATTTTGTTTTTCAGTTTTTAGAATTTTTGTGAAATTATTTTTTTGTAAATTATTTACTATTGCTTTTTTCTTTTTATAAATTTTGTTCCAATTATTTTCTAGTTTTTGGCCATTTTTACCAATTTTTTTCCACTCATTTAAAATTTTATTTGGAATTTCAAAAGGTTTGTAATTCCAATTAAGAGCATTTCTTACAAGCTTAATTTCATCTAAACCTAGAGGACTTCCATGAGATGATGATTTGCCCGATTTATTTGGCGAGCCATAACCAATTTTAGTTTTGCACGAAATAACAGTTGGTTTTTTTGCATTTTGTACTTTTTTTAGAGCCTTAAAAATTTCTTTTTCATTATGCCCATCGATAAGAATATATTCCCAGCCATAACTTTCAAATCTTTTCTTAAAGTTATCTGAAACCGCCAAACTAGTTGGTCCATCAATCGATATTGAATTATTATCAAAAAGCATTACTAAATTTTTGAGTTTTAAATGCCCAGCCAAGCTCATTGCCTCGTGACTTATTCCTTCCATTAAACAACCATCTCCAGCAAGAACATAAGTTTTGTGATTTATGATTTCTTTACCAATTTTCTTTTTTAAAATTTCTTCAGCAATCGCAAAGCCAACAGCGTTTGCAATTCCCTGACCAAGTGGACCTGTCGTAGTCTCAATGCCAGTTTTAGGATGATATTCTGGATGACCTGCACAAATTGAGTCTAGCTGTCTAAATTTTTTTATACTATTGATTGAAATACTTTTATATCCAGTCAAATACAACAAAGAATAGAGCAACATGGAGCCATGACCGGCAGATAAAACAAATCTATCTCTATTGAGCCAATTTGGATTTTTAGGATTAAATCTTAAAAAATCTTTAAACAAAACCGTTGCAACATCAGCCATGCCCATCGGCATACCTGGATGACCTGAATTTGCCTTTTGTACAGCATCAATTGATAAAAATCTGATGCAATTTGCTAAATCATTGTGTAGTTTATTCAAAATTATCCTGACTAGACTAAGAAGATTCTATTTAATAATATAAACATATATATATGAATTCTATAAACGAAAAAGAAAAAAAATTAAATAACGCTTTAGATAAATTAAAAAATCTAGATTTAAGTAATCCTGATCTGCAAAATAATATTGAAAACTTAAGTTCTCAAAAAACTCAATTAGAAATTGAAAAAACTCAATTAGAAGATAAATACAAATTGTTATTAGACGAGCACGAAAGTTTAAGTAAAAAACTTGATGATATTCAAAATAAAGAAAAGTTAGAGCAAAAAAAACATGCAGAGTTTTCCGAAAAAATTGATGAATTAAATCAGGAAACAGATACTTTATTGGATGAGATTGATAAATGGCAAATGTAAGTATTAAATTTAATAACAAGGAGTTTTTGTTGTCATGTGAAGATGGGCAAGAGGAGCACCTTGAAGAACTGCTAATTCATATTAATCAAAAGTTTAATGATTTAAAAAATGAGCTTGGTAATTTAGGTGAAAATAAATTGCTTTTAATTACAGCAGTGAAAATCATGGATGAATACTATGAAACTAAAAAAAAAGTTGATTTAAAAAAAGATGAATTAAAAGACCTTTCAAATAAATTTAAAGAATTGAAATCGCTTATTTACGATTACCGAGATAAAAAAGAGGAAGAGATTAAAGAATTAAACACAAATCATCTAAATTTCAAAAATGAAATTGAAGCTAACCATAAAAAATATGAACAATTGATAGACGAAGCTGCAGATGAAATATCTAATTTTGTTGAAAAGGCAAAGTTAGAAAACATATCTCAATAAATTTTTGTGAATAAATCTAAGATAAGAAGTAAAATTATAAAATTAAGAAAAAATGATGCTAAGACAAACGTTAAGATTAGTTTAAAAAAATTTTTTTCTTTTTTAAAAACAAATAAATATAATTTTAAAAATCTAGGTGGATACTATCCTTCTAATTTTGAGATTGATGATTTGGAAATTTTAAAATTATTAGAAAAAAAAAATTTTAAAATATCACTGCCAATTATAAAAGAAAATAACCAGATGGATTTTTTTAAATGGTCTTACAACGATCCATTAAAAATTAACAAATATGGTATACCCGAACCTATTTCATCAAAAAAACTCTATCCAGATATTTTATTAGTTCCATTGGTTGGTTATGACAATCATTTAAATAGATTGGGTTATGGTGGTGGGTTTTATGATCGATATATTGAAAAAATTGAAAAAATAAAAAAAGTCATTAAAATTGGTCTAGCTTTTTCTTACCAAAAACTAAAAAATGTTCCAGTAAATCATCATGATAAAAAATTAGACTTTATAATTACAGAAAAGGAAATTTTAAAATGAGAATATTATTTTTAGGTGATGTTGTTGGTGTTTCGGGGTGTTCAAAATTAATGAACAATCTTTTAAATGAAATTAAAATAAAAAAGATAGACTTTGTAATTGTTAATGGTGAAAATGCTGCATCACAAGGTGTGGGCTTAACTAAAGAGATATGCCAAGATTTTTTTAATTGTGGCGTAGATGTAATCACTACGGGTAATCATGTTTGGGATCAAAAAGAGATAATGGAGTTTATAGAAAAAGAAGAAAGATTATTACGTCCAAAAAACCTTTTTGAGCCAGCTCCTGGAAAAGGTTTTAATATTTATACTACAAAAACAAATATAAAAATTGGGGTACTTAACTTAATGGGAAATGTTTTTATGAAAAAATGCGAAGACGTTTTTGAAACCTCAGAAAAATTTATGAAACAGTATAAATTTAAACAAGATTATGATTTATTGGTAGTCGATTTTCATGGCGAAATAACTAGTGAAAAAAATGCAATTGGCCATTTTTTTGATGGTAAGGCTTCTTTAGTTGTTGGAACTCACACTCATATTCCAACTAATGATGCAAGAATATTAAATGGTGGCACAGGTTATCAAACAGATGCTGGAATGTGTGGGGATTACAACTCTGTTATAGGTATGAATACAGATAATTCATTGAATAAATTTTTAAAGAAAAATTCAACAAAGCATTTTCCAGCTGTAGGTGAGGCTTCTTTGTGTGGCGTAATTGTTGATTGTAATATAGAAACTGGACTAGCAAATAATATTGAAAGTTATATTTGTGGAGGTCAGTTAAAAAATACTTAGAAAAAATTATGTCAGGTCATTCGAAATGGGCAAGTATAAAGCATTCAAAAGGTAAAGCTGATAAGCAGAGATCTAAAATATTTTCTAAGTTATCAAAAGAAATAAGTGTTGCAGCAAAACTTGGTGACAAAGATCCAGCAATGAATCCAAGACTAAGATCTGCAATTCAAGCTGCTAGATCAGCAAATATGCCTAAAGACAATATTGAAAGAGCAATTGATAAATCTTCAGCTAATGCAGAGTCTAATTTTGAAAATTTAAGATATGAAGGGTTTGGCCCAGACAAAATTGCTGTTATTGTTGAAACTTTAACTGATAACAAAAACAGAACAGCATCAAATGTGAGAACTGTATTTCAAAAAAGTGGTGGAAGTTTAGGTACACAAGGGTCTGCATCACATAATTTTAATCAACTAGGTATAATTAAGATTGATAAAAAAGAAATCTCTGAAGAAAATATATTTGAACTAGCTATTGAGTCTGGAGCAGATGAATGTATTTCTCATGATGAATTTCATGAAATACAATGCCCTATGAGTGAGATCTATAATGTAAAGAAAAAATTAGAAAAAATAATTTCAAATTTTATTTCAACAGACATTGAATGGATTCCTTTAAATAGTGTTAATGTCGAAAAAGACAGGGAAGAAACAGTTATCGACTTTTTAGAAAATCTAGAGGATGATGATGATGTGCAAAATGTTTTTTCAAATGTTAACTTTGGTAATAACTAATGTTGGTTATTGGTATTGACCCAGGTATTTCAGGATCAATTTGTTTTTTTCAAGATGGAAAAATAATTGATGTAGTTGAAATGCCAACAATGAATGAAGGAAAAAAAAATAAAAAACAAGTTAATGGTTCTCAAATTTTTAACGAAATTTCCGAAAGAATTAAAAAATTAGATAAAGGTGACATTAAAGTAATTATCGAACAAGTGTCAGCTATGCCAGGTCAAGGTGTAACCAGTATGTTTAATTTTGGTCAATCATTTGGAATTTTAAAAGGAATATGTTCAGCAATGCAATTACCAATGTATTTTGTAAGACCTGCTAAATGGAAAAAATACTTTAATCTTATAAATTCAGAAAAAGATGCAAGTAGAACAAGAGCAATTGAGATTTTTCCTTATTTTTCAGGACAATTATCAAGAAAAAAAGATTCAAACAAAGCAGATGCAATTTTAATTGCTAGTTTTTATTATGAAACTTATCAATTAAAGGAATAATCAAAAAAATATAAGACAAATTCATGACACATTTAAGTGTGAATAGTAATTATGGAAGCTGATATTGCATCACAGGCAGTTGGATTGGGAACAAATACAGATTTTTCTCTAATGAGCTTATTTTTTAGAGCAGACATAATTGTTAAATCTGTGATTATAATTCTTATAGTTTGTTCAGTTTACTCTTGGGCTGTAATAATTGATAAATATAGATTATTTAAAAAAATCAATAAATCATCAGAAGAATTTGAAGAAAAGTTTTGGAATTCAAAATCTGCAGAGACTTTTTACAATGGTTTGCCAGCTAAAGTTAACGACCCAATGGCTGTAGTATTTCAGGATGCAATGGAAAGTCTGTTAAAAAAAAAATCTAAAAATAATTTAAGTGAAAGAATGAGCACTTTCTTAGAAGTTGGTATTGAAAAACAAATGTTTAAAATTGATAAAGGTTTTACATTTTTAGCAACTGTAGGATCCACAGCTCCTTTTATTGGTCTTTTTGGAACAGTGTGGGGTATTATGAATTCTTTCCAATCGATTGCTATATCAAGAAATACTAGTTTGGCTATTGTTGCACCTGGAATAGCAGAAGCATTATTTGCTACAGCTTTAGGTTTATTGGCAGCGATACCTGCAGTTGTTGCGTATAATAAATTTAATACAGACTCAAAAAAATATTCTCAAAAATTAGAAAATTTTTCAAAAAGATTTTTAACTATAATTTAAATGGCTTTTAAATTAAACCGCTCATCAAAGGAACCAATGAGCGAAATAAATGTAACACCATTTGTTGATGTCATGTTAGTGTTACTAATTATATTTATGGTTACAGCACCATTACTTACAGTTGGAGTTCAAGTAGATCTACCAGAAAGCTCAGCTGACTCTCTTCCAGAAGAAACAGAACCATTAACACTATCAATAAATGCCAAAGGTGAAATTTTTATTCAAGAAGCGAAAGTAGAATATGACAGTATCATTGCGAAAGTTTTGGCAGTTTCAAAAAATAGAACTGATACTAGAATTTATGTAAGAGGTGATAAAACTATCAACTATGGAAGAGTATTAGAGATAATGGGTTTGTTATCGGGTTCAGGTTTTACTAAAGTTGCTCTAATATCAGAACCTTATAAGCAAAGGTAATTAAAAAATGAATAGAAGTATAATTATATCTTCTGTTTTGCATTTGGCTTTAATTTTCATTACAGCTATGAGTCTTCCATTTTTATCAAAAAAACCCTTAGATATACCACCAATTGTATCTGTTGAGTTAATCCAGATTGCTGAAAAAACTAATATACCTTTTGCACCTAAGGCAAAAAAAATAATTGAGAAAATAAAAGAAAAAGAAAAGAAATTAGTGTCAGAACAAGCTCCACCAAAAAAAGTAAAAAAAACAAAAACAAAAACAGTAGTTTCTCTTGATCAAAATAATGAGAAAATTGAAGATCAAACTCCTGCAGCCGTTCCATTACCCGAAAAAACTATAAAAAAAATCAAGACTAAAGAGGAAAAAAAACAAAACCCTGATAAACTAGATGAAGAGGTGAAACAAGTTTCAGAATTTGAAAAAAAAGATTTATTTGATCCAAATAATATTGCAGCTTTAATTGATAAATCAAAAATTGATAGTGCTGATGTGGTTAAAAAGAACAGTGATATTACTCAAGATCAAGATAGAAACATTGAAAACACTGGGCTTACTTTAAGTGAAGAAGATGCTCTAAAAGCTCAGATTTTTGGATGTTGGAGTATTCCACTGGGGCTACCTTTCAATGAGAACTTATTAGTTAGAATTAAATTAGTGCTAGAGCCAGATGGCTCAGTTACAAAAACAGAGATTTTAGACCACGCTAGAATGAACAAGCCTGGTCAAGGCTTTTACAAAGTATTAGCTGAAAGTGCTTTGCGAGCAGTGAAATTATGCCAACCTCTTCGAGTTCCAACTACAGGATATGAAAGATGGAAAGAGTTACAATTAAATTTTGATGCAAGAGAGATGCTAGAAGGTTAAGATAGTAATATGAAAAAAAAATTTATAACTTTATTTTTAATATTAATTTTTCCAATTAATGCTTTTGCTTTAATTGAAGTTGATATTACCCGAGGGAATCTAAATCCACTTCCATTAGCAGTGTCACCCTTATCAATTGATGAGCAATCTAAAAAAAGTTTTGAAAAAATTCTTAAAAAAGAAAATATTGGATCTGAAATTTCAGAAATAGTTGAAAATAATTTGAGAGCTTCAGGGCTTTTTAATCCTCTTAGTAAAGATGCTTTTTTACAAGGAGCAGAAATTGCTAATCTAAAGCCAAGATTTGAAGATTGGAATTTGATAAAAGCTCAAGCGCTGATTACAGGCAAAGTAAGTTATGTTGATGAAAAATTAAGAGTTGAGTTTAGATTGTGGGATGTTTTAGCAGCTAAAGAAATGATGGCGCTAGCGTTTACCACAGTCCCAGATAATTGGAGAAGAGTAGGACATATAATATCAGATAAAGTTTATGAAAGACTGACAGGAGAAAAAGGATACTTTGATACTAGAATAATTTATGTAGCTGAAGAAGGCCCAAAAACACAAAGAAAAAAAAAATTAGCTATTATGGATCAAGATGGAGCTAATAATAAATTTTTAACACTGGGTAATGAACTTGTATTAACTCCTAGATTTAACCCTACAAGTCAGATGGTTACATACTTGTCATACTTTAAAAATTTACCAAGAGTATATCTTTTAGATATTGAAACAGGAACGCAAGAAGTAGTTGGTGATTTTCCTGGAATGACTTTTGCGCCAAGATTTTCTCCAAATGGTAAAAAAATAATAATGAGTTTTGCAAAAGATGGTAAATCAGACATCTATACGATGGATTTAGAAAATAGAATAGTTGATAGAATTACAAACCATCCTTCAATAGACACCTCTCCATCTTATTCTCCTAACGGAAAATTTATAGCATTTAATTCTGATAGAAGTGGGTATCAACAAATTTATATAATGAAAAGTGATGGGAGCGATGTTAAAAGAATTTCATTTGGTAATGGTATATATGGAACACCGGTATGGTCTCCTAGAGGAGATTTAATAGCTTTTACAAAATTACATAAAGGTAAATTTTATATTGGCGTTATGAGAACAGATGGTAAAGGAGAAAGATTGCTAACTGAAAACTATTATCAAGAAGCTCCTTCATGGTCTCCTAATGGTAGAGTGTTGATTTTTTATCGAGAAACAAAGACAAATAGTAAAGGAGAGGGCTTTTCAGCAAAGCTTTGGTCTATTGATTTAACAGGCTACAATGAACGTTTGGTAAAAACTGAGACAGATGCGTCAGACCCATCTTGGTCATCTTTATTAAGCAATTAAAAGGGCAATTCACTGAAATATCTTGATTTTTTGACTTGAAACATCTATTTAGTTGTGAAAAAGTACAATTTGAAATTAGCAGCAAGGAGCAATTTAATGATATTAAGCAAAATTTTAAAAAACACACTTTTAGTATTGGCAGGTTGCCTAGTACTAACTGCATGTGCAACAAAAAAAGTTGAGACAGTAAGTGGTCAAATGCAAAGTGATGTTTACACAGGAACAGACACAGTTGAATATTTAGCCGATGGAGTTCCAGACAGAGTTTTCTTTGCAACAAATGAAACAATTTTAACTACAGCTTCAAGGGAAACTTTAAGAGCTCAAGCAGCATGGTTAAGAAAGAACGCAAGTATTAATGTAGTTCTTGAAGGGCATGCTGATGAAAGAGGTACTAGAGAGTACAATTTAGCACTTGGCGAAAGAAGAGCTAACTCTGCAAAAGATTATCTAATGACTTATGGAATTTCTTCAGACAGAATATCAGTACTAAGTTATGGTAAAGAAAGACCTGTTGATGCTGGTTCAAATCCTTTAGCTTGGTCAAAAAACAGAAGATCTGTAACAGTTAAAGCAAATTAATAATTTAAATTTAAAGACCCTAAAGCTCAAAGTTTTGGGGTCTTTTTTTTGCCATTTTTATAATCATAAATTAATTTATTAATGAAATTTATAAATAAATTTTTAATACCTAAGTTATTCTTCCTATTAAGTCTTAGTTTCTCAAACATTGCCTATGCAGACAATCATAATATTTATGAAACATTAGAAATTATTAAAAATGATCTCAAAACTCTTGAAAGAGCAGTTTATTCTGGTTCAGTTGATGTTAAAACATCAGTTAGTGAAAATTCAAGCCTTGATTTAGATGTCAATTCTGAAGATGTGCTTACAAGACATTTATTGAAGTTATCTGAAGTTGAAGATCAATTTAGACAATTAACAAATAAGTTTGAAGAAATAAATTTTAAATTAGATAAATTATCTAGTAGATTGTCTAAAATCCAAGCTGATAATCAGATAAGATTTCAAGATATTGAGACTGCCATGAGCTCTAGTAGTAGCATGGAACAACTTACATCAAAACCAAAAAAAGATATAAATGAAGTATTGCCAGGAAGCTCACAGCCCCAAGATTTAGGATCTATATCATATAAAGATACAGAGTCTTCTGAAAATTCTCAACAAATCCAGTCAGTAGATACGACTGCATCAGTTGTGACGGAAACTTTTCGTGCAGAAGAAAAAATATTACCACAAGATTTTTCACCTAAAAAACAATATGAGTTTGCAACAAGTTTCTTAAAAGTTGGAGATTATAGTACAGCTGAAAGAGCTTTCAGAGAGTTTGTTGTGTCAAATCCAGATCATGAGTTAGCTGGTAGTGCTCAATATTGGTATGCAGAAACATTTAGAATTAGACAACTTTATACTGATGCTGCATCAGCTTATTTAGAAGGTTATCAAAAATATCCAAAAGGAAATAAGGCTCCTATAAATTTATTAAAACTTGGTGTATCAATGGTACAGATAGGAGAAAAAGATCAAGGTTGTAAAATGATTAATGGTGTTGAGAAACAATATCCTAATGCTAACCAATCTGTAATTCAAAAAGCAAAATATGAGTCCAAAAAATTTGAATGTATCAAGCAAGACTCATAAACTCTTATTAGATAAGTTAAAAGATAAACGAACTCTTCAAATTTATAAAAAATTTGAAAATTATTTAAATATTAATGAAAATTTTACTGTAGCTGTCTCAGGAGGCCCTGATAGTCTTGCGTTATCCTTTTTAGCAAAAATTTATTCAATCAAAAATTTTCTAAATATAAAATATTTTATTGTTGATCATAAACTTAGAAAAAATTCTACTTCAGAAGCTAAATATGTTCAAAAACAGTTAAAAAAGTTTTTTATAAATTCGAATATTTTAACATGGAATGGAATTAAGCCAAAAAAAAATATTCAATCTATCGCTAGGAAAAAAAGATATAAATTATTGGTAAATGAATCTAAAAAATTTAAGATCAAAAATATTCTTTTAGGACATCATTTAGATGATTTATTTGAAAATTTTTTTATAAGAATTTTGAGAGGAAGTGGTCTTAAAGGATTAGTTTCCTTAGATCAAAGAACACAAAATGAAAAAATTAATTTTATTAGACCTCTATTAAACTTTGATAAAAAAGATTTAATTTATATTAGTAAATATGTTTTTAGTTCATTTATTGAAGACCCTTCAAATAAGAATGATAAATTTAAAAGAATTAAAATAAGAAATTTATTAAAACAATTAGAGGCTGAAGGATTAGATAAAAATAAATTTCTTTTAACAATAAAAAATTTAAAATTTGCTAACGAAACTATAAAATTTTATACCAAAAAAAATTTAGAGGAAAATACTACTATTTTACAAAAAAAAAAATCAGTTGTTATAAAAAATATTTTTTTTCAAAATTCTACAGAGGTAGTTTTTAGATCATTTACAGAAGTAGTTAAGATTGTTGGAAATAAATATTATCCTACAAGAGGTAAAAAAATTGACATGATTATTCAGCTAATAAATGATAAATCTTCATTTAAAGTAACTTTAGGTGGATGTGTTATTAAAAAGGTTAATGAAACAATAATAGTGTCAAAAGAGTAATAAATTATCTTATATAATGATATTTTGTCACTTGTTAAATTTATAATAATTCTTATCTTATACACATGAACTTAAAAAATCTTGCAATGTGGGGTGTCATAGTTTTTTTAACTATTGGTCTTTATAATATGTTTAAAAACCCTCAGTCCAATATTAGAAGTGGAAATCAAATTATATTTTCAGAATTTTTAACCTCTGTGGACAATGGAGAGGTTTTGAAAGTTGAAATTCAAGGTAATAATATTAAGGGTGTTTTTTCAAACGGCAACTCATTCTCAACTTACTCTCCTGGTGATCCAAATTTAATTGAAAAATTATCAGACAAAGGCGTAAGTATTTCAGCCTCTCCATTAGAGGAGAAGATGCCATCGTTATTTGGAGTTTTGCTTTCTTGGTTTCCTATGTTGTTATTAATTGCTGTCTGGATTTTTTTTATGAGACAAATGCAAGGTGGCAAAGGTGGAGCAATGGGATTTGGAAAATCTAAAGCTAAAATGATGAATGAGCTAAAGGGCAAAGTTACTTTCAATGATGTTGCTGGTATTGAAGAAGCTAAAGAGGAAGTGGAAGAAATTGTGGAGTTTTTAAAAGACCCAAAAAAATTCAGTAGACTGGGTGGAAAAATTCCAAGGGGAGCCCTTTTAGTTGGAAACCCTGGTACAGGAAAAACGTTATTGGCACGGGCCATTGCGGGAGAAGCAGGGGTTCCATTTTTTACTATTTCAGGATCAGATTTTGTTGAAATGTTTGTTGGAGTGGGTGCGTCCAGAGTTAGAGATATGTTTGAACAGGGTAAAAAAAATTCGCCGTGTATAATTTTTATTGACGAGATAGATGCTGTTGGAAGAAGTAGAGGTGCTGGTTTAGGTGGGGGAAATGATGAGAGAGAGCAAACTCTAAACCAACTCTTGGTTGAGATGGATGGTTTTGATACAAATGAAGGTGTTATTATAATTGCTGCAACAAATAGACCAGATGTACTTGACCCCGCTTTATTAAGACCAGGTAGATTTGATAGACAAGTTGTTGTTGGTTTACCAGACATCATCGGTAGAGAAAAAATCTTAAAAGTACATGCTAAAAAGATAAAAATGGCTCCAGATGTAAATTTAAGAACAGTTGCTAGAGGAACTCCTGGTTTTTCAGGAGCAGATTTAGCAAATATAGTCAATGAAGCAGCTTTGCTTGCAGCAAGAAAAAGCAAAAGAATAGTAACAATATTAGAGTTTGAAGAGGCTAGAGATAAAGTAATGATGGGAGCTGAAAAAAGATCAATGGTTCAAACTGAAGATGATAAAAAATTGACAGCATACCATGAGGCTGGACATGCAATTGTATCTCTAAATGAAAAAGCTGATGATCCTATACACAAAGCAACAATACTTCCAAGAGGAAGAGCATTAGGAATGGTAATGACTTTGCCAGAAAGAGATAAGTATTCTCAAAATAGAGAATATATGAAATCACAAATAGCGAAAGCAATGGGTGGAAGAGTTGCTGAGGAAATTATTTTTGGACATGAAAAGGTTACCTCAGGGGCAATGTCAGATATTAAAGCAGCAACATCAACAGCAAAACATATGGTTACCGAAGCAGGTATGAGTGAATTACTTGGACCTTTAAGCTATGGGGATAACCAGGATGAAGTATTCCTAGGAAGGTCTGTTGCAAGAAACCAACAAATGTCAGAAGAAACTCAAAAAAAAGTAGACTCAGAAGTTAAAAAATTAGTAGACGAAGGATATAATAGAGCAAAAAAAATATTAAATGAAAAAATTGAAGATTTACATAAGTTAGCAAAAACATTACTTCTTTATGAAACTTTAACAGGTGATGAGATAAGAGATTTAATATTACACAATAAATCTATTGAACGAAATGAAGAAAAAGATCCTACAGAAGAAGACAAAAACTCAGCTTTAGGGTCGATGGGACTTAAACCAAAAATAGTACATTAATTTAAATATGAAAAGATATTACACACGTGCGTGTAATTTCTATTACGGTAATGAGTCTATATCTTTAGTCCGTAAAAAAAAAACGCTTCCTTTAAATGGTAACAAAGAAATATCTTTTGGTCATATTGAAATAATATCTAGAAAATTTAAAAGAAAAATTTCAATAAATAATCTAAATAAATTATCAAAATTATTAAAAAAACAAATAACATTAGATTTAAAATCTATAAGTTCAAAAAAAAAAAATTTTGCAAATTTTAATTTTAATAAATTACCAAATCTCATGGGAGTACTTAATCTTACACCAGATAGTTTTTCTGATGGTGGTAAATTTAATACTCAAAATATAGGAATTAAACATGCTATGGAAATGTATAAGTCAGGAGCAAGTATAATTGATGTTGGAGGAGAGTCTACAAGACCTGGATCCAAAACTTTAGATAAAAAACTTGAGTGGAAAAGAATACATAAAATATTAAAATCAATTTGCAAAAAAGTTCCAGTATCATTGGATACAAGAAAATCAGAAATTATGGAAAAAGGTATTAAACTAGGAGTTAAGATTATTAATGATGTGTCTGGATTAAATTACGATAATAATACTATAGATATTTTAAAAAAATACAGAGTTCCGTTTATTCTTCAGCATTCGAAAGGGACACCAGAAAATATGCAAATTAATCCAAGCTACAAAAATGAATTATTAGATATTTATGATTTTTTTGAAAAGAAGATAAAGTTTTTAAGATCAATTGGTATAAAACATAACAATATAATTATTGACCCAGGCATAGGATTTGGAAAAAATTTGAAACATAATATGAATTTAATTGGTAATATTTCTATTTTTCATACACTAGGTTTTCCTATACTTGTAGGGAACTCAAGAAAAAGATTTATTAAAGAATTGTCTGGAAAAAATGATACTAAGAATCGAATTGGTGGTACTGTTGCTTCATCGATTTATTTAATGACTCAAGGAGTTCAAATATTAAGGATTCATGATGTTAATGAATTGTTGCAGGGATTAAAAGTCTTTAAAGAAATAATAAAAAATTAATGAAAAAAAAATATTTTGGAACCGACGGTATTAGAGGTGCAATTAATAGCAAAAATATTAATGGTGACATGTTTTTTAAATTTGGACTAGCATCAGGTAAATATTTCAAATCACAAAAGAGAAAAAAACAAACCGCAATTATTGCAAAAGATACTAGATTGTCTGGATATACTTTAGAACCAGCATTAGTTTCAGGACTAACATCAGCTGGAATGCATGTCTATACATTGGGACCTTTACCAACAAATGGTTTGGCTATGCTAACAAAAGCAATGAAAGCAAATATGGGTATTATGATTACAGCTTCTCATAATCCACATTATGATAATGGATTAAAACTATTTGGTCCAGATGGCATGAAATTATCTGATAAAATTGAAAAAAAAATTGAAAATTTAATTGATAAAAAAATTACAAAAAATCAATCAAACCCAGAAAAATTGGGAAGAGTAAAAAGATTAGAAAGTGGAACAAAAGATTATTTAAAAATTTTAAAAAAAAATTTTTCTAAAGAATTTAATTTAAGAGGATTAAGAATTGTAATTGATTGTGCAAATGGCGCTGGTTATAAAGCAGGACCTGAATTATTTAGGTCTCTTGGAGCAAAAGTAATTGCGTTAGGTGTAAGTCCTAACGGTCTTAACATTAATAAAAATTGTGGATCAACATATCCTAATAAAATAAAATTAGCTGTAAAGAAACATAAGGCACACATAGGCATTTCCTTAGATGGTGATGCAGATAGAATTATTATGTGTGATGAGACGGGAAATATAATTGATGGTGATCAAATAATTGCGGCTTTAGCATTAAGATGGAAAAATAAAAATATGTTACAAGGAGGTGTTGTGGGAACTTTAATGTCAAATTATGGTTTGCAAAAATTTTTTAAATCAGAACATATAAAATTTATCAGAGCAGATGTTGGCGACAGGTATGTTAAAGAAAAAATGCAAAAAAAAAATTTTAATTTAGGGGGCGAACAATCTGGACATATTATATTAGGAAAATTTGCAACTACCGGTGATGGTTTGCTTGTTTCTTTAGAGGTACTTTATGCAATAAGAAAAGGAATGAAAGCTAGTAATTTTTTTAATAAATTTAAAAAAACGCCACAAATTTTAAAAAATATTGAAGTAAAAGATAAATCGATAATAAATAATTTTGAAGTTAAAAAATCTATAAAAACAGCAGAAAAATTAATGAAAGGCCAAGGAAGAATACTAGTAAGAAAATCAGGAACCGAATCAAAAATAAGAGTAATGGGTGAAAGTGAAAATAAAAAACTTCTTAATAACTGTATTAATATAATTTCAAAAAAAATTAAATAAATTGCAACCAAATTCAAAAATATTAATTATAGCTGGTTCAGACTCGTCGGGAGGAGCTGGCATTCAAGCAGATATAAAAACTGTCACTGCACTTGGTTCATATGCAATGACAGCTATTACTGCAGTTACATCCCAAAACACTACAGGTGTTAAATCAATAGTGCCGATTTCTCCAAAAGAAATTTTGAATCAAATTGTATTTACCTCAAAAGATATTAAACCTGATGCGATTAAAATTGGAATGTTGTGCTCAACAAAAGTTATTGATGTTGTTGTAAAGTCATTAGATAGAAGCAAGATTACAAAAATAGTGCTTGATCCTGTAATGGTTGCAAAAGGTGGTGCTAAATTGATAGACAATAAAGCAATAAGATTACTTAAATCAAGATTAATTAAGAGAACAATATTGATTACTCCCAATATTCCTGAAGCTGAAATTTTAACAAAGACTAAAATAAAAACCAAAGAGGACATGATTTTTGCAGCTAACAAATTATTAGAGCTTGGTGCAAAAAATGTTTTAATTAAAGGTGGTCATTTAGAGTCTAAAACTGTTCAAGACATATTTGTTAATAAATCTGAAATAAAAGTATTTAATAGTTATAGGCATAAAACAAAGAATACTCATGGCACTGGTTGTACTTTATCTTCAGCAATAACTACCTTTTTATCATGTGGAAAACCTATAAAGAAATCTTGTGAGCTTGGAATTAAGTATGTAAGTTCAGCGATACTAACAAATCCAAATTATGGTAAAGGTCATGGCCCAATTAATCACCTTAACACAATGAGTATAGATAAAAAATTTAGATAATGAAAAATATAGTTGTAGTTGGATCCCAATGGGGAGATGAAGGAAAAGGAAAAATTGTAGACTGGCTTTCAGAACAAGCAGATGTTGTAATTAGATTTCAGGGAGGTCATAATGCTGGTCATACCTTGGTTATTGATGGAGTAACATATAAATTAAGATTGTTACCGTCAGGAATTGTTAGAAAAAATAAAATTTCAATTATTGGAAATGGTGTTGTCGTTGACCCATGGGCATTACTTGAAGAAATTGATGAAATAAAATTAAAAGGTGTTGATGTAAATATTAATAATTTTATTATTTCTGAGGCTGCAAATTTGATATTACCCTTCCACAGAGAAATGGATGAAATTAGAGAAGATGCTGCTGGGAAAGAAAAAATTGGAACAACTAGAAGAGGAATTGGTCCAGCCTACGAAGATAAAGTGGGTAGACGATCAATAAGAGTAATGGATTTAAGATCTGAAAAAAATTTGGATCAGAGATTAGAGTCTGTACTAGTTCATCATAATGCAATTAGAAAAGGCTTAGGAAAAAAAATTTTTGAAAAAGAGCAACTGAAATCAGATTTATTAAAAATTGCACCTAAAATATTGCAATTTTCTCAACCTGTTTGGCTTAAAATTGATGATTTTAAAAAACAAAAAAAGAAAATATTATTTGAAGGCGCACAAGGAATTTTACTAGATGTTGATCATGGCACCTATCCTTATGTTACATCATCAAATACTGTTGCTTCGAGTGCTGCAACTGGCACAGGATGTGGTCCAAATTCAATTAATTATGTACTTGGTATCACAAAAGCATATACAACAAGAGTTGGAGAAGGCCCTTTTCCTACAGAACTAACAGATGATATTGGAGAATTATTGGGTACACGAGGAAAAGAATTTGGAACTGTTACTAGCAGAAAAAGAAGGTGTGGATGGTTTGATGGAGTTCTTGTTAGACAAACAATAAAAATCTCTGGAATAGATGGTGTTGCACTTACAAAATTAGATGTTTTGGATGAATTAGATGAAATAAAAATGTGTGTTGAATATGAACTTGATGGAAAAAAAATAGATTATTTACCTGCGGCAGTTGAAGATCAATTAAAGATAAAACCAATTTACAAAACTTTTCCTGGATGGAAAACTTCTACTAACGGAATTAAAAATATGGAAAATTTACCTGAAAATGCAAAAAAGTATATATTTGCTGTAGAAGATTTTATTGGTGCAAAAGTATCAAGTGTATCGACTAGCCCAGAGAGAGACGATACTATTTTGGTCGAAAATCCTTTTGATATTTAGTTAACAGGTAACAGGTTTTTTGATTTTGCTAAAAGTAGCATGTGCTTCTGCAATTTTTCAAACGCTTTGTTTTCTATTTGCCTAACTCTTTCTCTGCTAATTTTATATTTCTTACTTAAGTCTTCCAATGTTGTTGGGTTATCATTCAATCTTCTTGAATATAAAATTTCTTTTTCTCTATCATTAAGCACTTTAATAGAATTTTTTAAAAGGTCTTTCCTTTGTTCCATTTCTTCTTGGTGTGCAAATTTTAAGTCATGATCTAATTCTTTGTCTACTAACCAGTCTTGCCATTCGTCTCCATCTTCACCAACTTGAGCATTCAATGAAAATTCTTTTCCAGATAGTCTTCTATTCATTGAAATTACTTCTTCTTTACTTACATCAAGCTTATTAGATATTTCGTTTACATGTTCGTCTCTTAAATCACCCTCCGTCTGTGGTGCAATTTGATTTTTTATTTTTTTAAGATTAAAAAATAATTTTTTTTGTGCAGTTGTTGTTCCAATTTTAACTAAACTCCATGATCTTAGTATATATTCTTGAATAGAAGCTTTGATCCACCACATTGCATAAGTAGCTAATCTAAAACCTTTTTCAGGTTCAAATTTTTTAACAGCCTGCATAAGACCAACATTACCTTCAGAAATCATTTCATTAACAGGCAAACCATATCCCTTATATCCCATTGCAATTTTAGCAACTAATCTTAAATGACTTGTAACTAACTTTTCTGCAGATTTCACATTTCCTGTAGTTTTCCAATTTTTAGCTAACATGTATTCTTCTTCTGCTGCGAGCATTGGAAATTTTTTGATCTGCTCTAAATATGCTGATAGTCCTCCTTCATTGGAGAGAGCTGGCAGGTTATTATTAAATGTTCTACTCATAGCAATATTTATTTAATTAACTATATTAAATTTTCAACGATTTATTCACTAGTGTTTCTGAGCATTTTTAATAAATTATTTAGTTCTTGTGGCAAAATTGAGGAAAAAACCATTTCTTCATTAGTTTTAGGATGAATAAAGCCCAAGATTTTTGCGTGTAAAAATTGCCTATTTAACTTGGAGATTAAACTTTCTAATCCAATATCTATATTTTTAAGTTTCTTATATTTTTTTTTATACTTATCGTCTCCAACTATACTGTTACCCAAATGTGTCATGTGAACACGTATTTGGTGAGTTCTACCAGTTTCCAATTTACATTCTACCAAACTTAATGTTGGCGTTTTATCATTTTCAAAAACTTCTATAGTTTTATAATTTGTTATAGCTCGTTTACCTTTTAAACTGCTAACTTCCATTAGTTGTCTGTTTTTGGAACTACGAGTTAAAAAAGTATCTATTTTTCCTTTTGATGGTCTAAGTTTACCCCATATTAAAAGTTGATAAACTCTTGTGATGGTGTGATTGCTAAATTGCTGTGATAAGTTTTCATGAGACTCATTATTTTTTGCAATGACCACTAACCCAGATGTATTTTTATCTATTCTATGAACTATACCAGGTCTAAGCTCATCTCCAATTGTTGAGAGGGAGTCCTTATTGTAATGCATTAAAGCATTAACAATCGTTTTGTCATAATTTCCAGCTCCTGGATGCATAATTATTCCAGCTGGTTTATTAATAACCATTACATCTTCATCTTCATGAATTATTTCTAGTTTAAAATCATATGGTTTTAACGAAGCTTCTACAGGCTCTGGTATACTCAAGATCAATCTGTCACCAGTCAAAACTTTTTTTGAAGGACTTTTGATAATTTCATTGTTTAATTTTAGTTTTTCTTTAAGAATTAAGTTCTTAATTCTAGTTCTACTAATTAACTCTTCTCTTTTGTTAATCAAAACATCAACTCTGAGATTGTTTTCATTTTCTTCAACTATAAAATTAATGTTTTTTTTCATAAAATGTAATATTAATACTATATGCGCTTGTAGCTCAACTGGATAGAGCGCCTGACTTCGGATCAGGAGGTTCTGGGTTCGACTCCTAGCAGGCGCGCCACCTCATTCCTAATTTTAATTATTTCAATTGCATGTTTTATTCAATATTTTGATGCTCTGTTTAATCTATCGTTTATCGTTTTACCGATTCCTTTATTTTGAATTTTTTCTACAGCAATCATTTTATAACCATCTTTTTTAATTAACCTTAATAATGAGTATAGATTTTTTGCAGATTCTTTAAGATTGTTTTTTTTACTTAAATAGTAATAATTTTTAAAAGAAATTTTTCTTTTTTTTATCAACACATAGGCTTCATTTTTTTTTGGTTTTTTAGCATTTGTTCTTAATGGTATACCAGGAGAATAGTGCAAATGGAACTGGCCAGGTGCAAGTTTCTTTTTTGAATTAGTTTTAATTAAAACTTTTTTTTTTAATATTTTTTCTATTTTTAAAATATCTAATCCTCCAAATCTAAGTATGGTTGGTTTATCTAAAAGATTAATGATCGTTGACTCAATACCTATTTTGCATTTACCTCCGTCTAAAACATATTTAATTCTTGATCTAAATTCTTCAAAAACATCAGATGCTTGAACAGAACTTAGCCTAGTTGATATATTTGCACTAGGTGCAGCCAAAGGATATGTTAAAGTTTTAAGTAGCTTTCTAAATAAAGGATGTTTAGGAAAACGAACTGCAAGGCTCTTTTGTCGGTTAGTTACTAATTTAGAAATTTTAGAAGTTTTTTTTAATTTTAATATAAATGTAACTGGTCCAGGAGAAAATTCATTATAAAGCTTAATAAAATTATCATTAATATGGCAATCTTCTTTTAATTTATTAATATTTAAATAATGAACAATTAATGGGTTATTAATTGGTCTTTTTTTTAACTTAAATATCCTTTTTACAGATAAGTCTGAATAAGCATTTCCAGCTAATCCATAAACTGTTTCAGTAGGTACAGCCACACAATGATTTTTATCTAAATATTTTTTTGCTTTTTTGATATTTGATTGAATAGATTTCATGTATTAATAATTAGTATTATATGAAAGATAAAAATTTACCACCTGATAATAATTTGGTCTCCCTTGAGGAATTAACAGATCAGGCAAATCAGATAATCGAGTCTTTAGAAAATGAAAAAGATCTAAGTAATTCTATAGATAGTTATCAGCAATTATTGAAGTTAAACAATATTATTGAAAAAAAATTTCATAAAAATTTTAAATCTATAGGTGAAGAAACCAATAAAAAAGTTAATGAAATTATTAAAAAAAAATGAATTCCAAGCTTGTTAGAATTGCAAAAGATACAAATTTTTACTTAAATAAATTTCTTAATAAGCAGAATAACTCTGAATTAATTTCAGCTATGAAGTACGGCTTATTTCCAGGAGGAAAAAAAATTAGATCCAAAATTTTAATTGATATTGGTTCATTGTTGTCAATTGAATATAAAACATTAATTGCTATTGGTGCAGCAGTAGAATGTATTCATGCTTACTCTCTTATACATGATGATTTACCTTGTATGGATAATGATAAAATTAGAAGAGGCAAACCATCTACCCATATTAAATTTGGGGAGTCCACTGCTGTTCTTGCTGGTAACTCATTACTTACAATGGCATTTGAAATTTTAACAAACCCGGCTTTAAAAGTGAGTGAAAAAATTAAGATTAATTTAATTCAGAAATTATCAGAATGCTCAGGTCATTTGGGTATTGCTGGTGGTCAATATTTAGATCTCAGTTATGAAAAGAAAAAGGTATCTAAAAAAAAAATTATAGATATGGAAATTAAAAAAACAGGAAAATTATTTAGTTTTTGTTGTGTGGCGCCAGCAATTATTAAAAAAAAGAGCTTAAAAGAAATAAAATTTTTTGAAAATATTGGTTCTGATATTGGTCTTTTATTCCAAATAGCAGATGATTTAATTGATTTTAAGGGTAATTCAAAAATAGCTGGAAAAAAAACAGGTAAAGATCAAAAAAAAGGTAAGGCAACACTTATAAGTTTACTTGGTTATGGAAATGCTATTAAATATTGTAATAAAATAATTTCTGATATCAATAATGATTTAAAAAAATATGGATCAAATTCTAAAAATATTAAAGAAACATTAGACTATATTTTGAATAGAGATAAATGACACAAAATTATAAATTTTTAGATAATATAAATTTTCCATCTGATTTAAGGAAGATATCGGAAAATGATCTTCAATCAGTTTCTGATGAAGTAAGAAAAGAAATGATTAGTGCGGTATCTGAAACTGGAGGACATTTAGGGGCAGGCTTAGGTGTTGTTGAGTTGTCAGTTGCTCTTCATTATGTTTTTGACACCCCAAACGATAAATTAATTTGGGATGTTGGTCATCAATCTTATCCACATAAAATTTTAACTGGAAGAAAAGATAAAATTAGATCTTTGAGGCAAGGGAATGGTCTATCAGGATTTACAAAAAGATCAGAAAGTGAGTATGATCCTTTTGGAGCTGCTCATAGCTCAACGTCCATATCTTCTGCGCTAGGTATTGCTGAAGCAAACAAATTAGCTAATAAATCATCTAACGTAATAGCTGTAATTGGAGATGGAGCAATAAGTGCAGGTATGGCCTACGAGGCAATGAATAATGCTGGAGCAACAAAAACTAAAATGATTGTAATTTTAAATGATAATGACATGTCGATAGCAAAACCTGTGGGGGCTATGAGAACTTACCTAGCAAAACTATTTACTGGTAAAATATATTTTAGTTTAAGAGAAACGCTTAAACTAATTATATCAGCATTTTCAAAAAGATTTAGTGCTAATGCAGGAAAAGCTGAGGACTTTTTAAGGACAGCTGTTACTGGAGGTACTTTATTTAATTCGTTGGGTTTTTATTACGCAGGTCCAATTGATGGTCATGATTTAACAACTCTTGTTCCTATTTTAAAAAACGCAAGAGACTCTAAACATGAAGGACCAATTATGATCCATATAAAAACACAAAAGGGAAAAGGTTATTTACACGCAGAAAAAGCAATAGACCATTATCATGGAGTTTCAAAATTTGATGTTGAAACTGGTGAGCAAGTTAAAAGTAATACTAACATTCCCACATACACAAAAGTTTTTGCCAACTCATTAGTTAAACATGCTAAAAAAGATAGTAAAATTGTTGGAATAACAGCTGCAATGCCAGGTGGGACAGGGATGGATATTTTTGGAAAAGAATTCCCAAAGAGAATGTTTGATGTAGGTATAGCTGAGCAACATGGAGTAACTTTTGCTGCTGGTTTAGCTACAGAAGGATATAAACCCTATGCTGCAATTTACTCAACTTTTTTACAAAGAGCTTATGATCAAATTGTTCATGATGTAGCTATTCAAAGCCTGCCTGTAAGATTTGCAATAGACAGAGCAGGTCTAGTAGGAGCTGATGGTTCTACTCACGCTGGTTCATTTGATATTACTTATTTATCAACTCTACCAAACTTTATAGTAATGGCAGCAAGTGATGAAGTTGAATTGGTAAAAATGATAAATACTTCAGTTGATATTAATGACAAACCAAGCGCAATCCGATATCCGCGAGGAATAGGAACTGGACTTGATTTGCCTTCAATTGATGAAAAAATAGAAATTGGTAAAGGGAAAGTTGTTCAAGAAGGAAAACAAGTTTGTATTTTAAGCTTAGGAACAAGACTTGAGGAAAGCAAGTTAGCTGCTGAAGAATTAAAAAATAAAGGTATTACAACAACAATTGTTGACGCAAGATTTGCTAAACCTTTAGATCAAGAACTTATCTTAAAATGTGCTAAAGAGCATGAGGTAATGATAACTATAGAAGAAGGATCAATAGGTGGTTTTGGTTCTCATGTTGAAAATTTATTAGCTGAAAAAGGTATATTTGATAAAGGTTTAAAGTTTAGAGCAATGATGTTACCAGATATTTTTATTGAGCAAGATAGCCCAAAAAATATGTATGAGTTAGCAGGATTAAACGCTTCTCATATTTCAAAAAAAATCTTAGACGTTTTATTTACAAAAGAGTCAATTAAAGTAGTAAAAAGTTAAATTAAATAAAATTTAGCCACATTGAGCTTTATTCATTAGATAGTGATCTAATAAAACGCAATTTATCATAGCTTCACCAACAGGTACTGCTCTGATACCCACACAAGGATCATGTCTACCTTTAACCGATATAGTCGTATTTTTTCCAAATTTATTTATAGTTTTTCTAGTTGTTAAAATTGACGACGTAGGTTTTACAGCAAATGAAGCAATAATCTCTTGACCACTTGATATTCCTCCTAAAATTCCTCCAGCATTATTGGAATCAAATTTTAATTTTTTACCTTTTAAAGAAATTTCATCTGAATTTTGTTCACCACTTAATTGTGCTGAATTCATTCCAGCTCCAATATTGACTCCTTTAACAGCATTTATACTCATTAAGCCCGAGGCTATATCAGAATCTAATTTTGAATAGATAGGAGCTCCTAGTCCTGCAGGTATACCCCTTGCTCTTATTTCAATTACAGCTCCACAAGAAGATCCAGATTTTCTTACACCAAGCAAATATTTTTCCCAAAGTTTTATCATTGATTTATCAGGACAAAAAAATGGATTTTTAGTAATTATTTTATCTTCCCATTGACTTGTATCACATCCCAATATTCCTAGTTGAGTAACAGCACCAATGACTTTGAATTTTTTACCTAATTTTTTTTCTAAAACTAATTTTGCTATTGCACCTGCTGCAACTCTAGCAGCAGTTTCTCTTGCTGAAGATCTTCCACCACCTCTATAATCCCTTATTCCATATTTTTTAAAGTAAGTTAAATCAGCATGTCCTGGTCTAAACTTATCTTTTATATTACCATAATCTTTTGATCTCATATCTTTGTTGTAAATGACAAGAGATATGGGTGTTCCAGTTGTTTTTCCTTCAAATACTCCAGATAGTATTTGAACCTTATCATCCTCTTTTCGTTGAGTCGTAAATTTTGATTGGCCTGGTTTTCTTTTATCTAGCTCTGTTTGTATGTCTTTTTCTTTAAGACTTATGTTGGGTGGGCAGCCATCAACTATACAGCCAATAGCAGGTCCATGGGACTCACCCCAGGTTGAGAAACGAAATAACTTTCCAAAAGTATTAAATGACATTATTTATATTATATAGATTATTTTGTTTAAATTATGAATCAAAAAAACTCACTTGGACTAAATCATTGTTTTTTAGATCTAGAGGATCCAATTAAGCTATTTGGAGCATGGATGGATGACGCAAAAAAATCAGAACCTAATGATCCTAATGCACTTTCATTAGCAACATCGACTAAAGACAACTTTCCATCAGTAAGAATTGTTTTATTAAAAGAATTTAATCATAATGGATTGGTATTTTACACTAACTTAAATAGCCAAAAAGGAAATGAATTAAAAGAAAATCCTAAAGCTGCAATGTGTTTTCATTGGAAAAGTCTTTTAAGACAAATAAGAGTCAGTGGAACAGTCACTCAAGTAGAAGATGTGGTTGCTGATCAATATTATAATTCAAGAGGTTATGAAAGTAGAATTGGCGCTTGGGCCTCGAAACAAAGTAAAGAGTTAAACAATAGAGACGAACTGATGAATTCAATTAAAGAATTTAAACAAAAATATAATGATGAAAATAAAGTTCCAAGACCCAGCCATTGGTCTGGTTGGAATTTATCTCCGTTAAGTTTTGAATTTTGGCTAGATGGAGATAGTAGAATTCACGAAAGATTAAAATATACGATTGATAAAAATGGTAATTGGATTAAATCTCTATTAAATCCTTAAAAATTTCTACCTAAACTAAATGAAGTAAGATTTTTTAGAATTTCTTTTTCTTTTGAGTCTTTAAATACCATTAATGAATTTGAGGCAAGATTTATGTAATGTTGAGCCTTTTGATAACACTCATTAATGATCTTATATTTTTTTATCAAAGAAATTATCTTTTTAAAGTCGTCATTATTTCTTATATTTTTTTTGAATAATTCAGTTAACAATTTTTTTTCATCTGGGTTTATTTTTTGAAAAAGCAAAATTACAGGCAAAGTAATTTTTCCTTCAAAAAAATCTTGACCAACTTTTTTTCCAAATAATTTAAGATCAGAATTATAGTCAAGTGTATCATCGGCGATTTGAAAAGTAAGCCCAAGATTTCTTCCGTAAAATTCAAGCGCATCTTTTTCTTTTGTATCTACATCTGATAAAATTGCACCTACTTTTGTTGCAGCCGCAAATAGCTCTGCAGTTTTTGCTGAGATAATTTTTAAATAAGTTTCTTCAAGCATATCAACTTCACCTTTATGCTGAAGCTGCAAGACTTCTCCTTGAGCAATCTTAGAAGATGTCGATGATAATAATTTTAAAACTTCTAAATTGCCATCTTCTACCATCATTTCAAAACATCTACTTAATAAGTAATCACCAATCAAAACTGACGAGTGGTTGTCCCAAACTTTATTCAAAGTTTCTTTTCCTCTTCTTACGATACCCTCATCAATTACATCATCATGCATTAGTGTTGCGCTATGAATTAATTCTACACAAGCTGCAAGATTTACATCTCTAGAACCTTTTGAATATCCACATAGTTTTGCAGACCCTAATGTTAAAAGAGCTCTTAGTCTTTTTCCACCTGTTTTAATGTGGTAGCCAGTCATTTTTTGTACCAATTCAACATCGCTCATTAATTTTGATTTTATTTTTTCTTCAGTTAGAACAAGTTTGTCATCAACAGAATTTTTAAGTTGAAAATACGAATCATTTATTTGATTTTTGAGCTGTATTACTGTTCCCATGACGAATTTAAATTAATATAATTAAGTTTTATATATTACTTATCAATTGACGCACCTAATTCTTCAATTATAAGTAGACTATATATTCAATTAATAAATCTATAAGGAATAGTGATGTTTTCTCTTTTTAAAAAGAAAAAAACCGTAGCTCATGTAAAGTTAAGTGGAGTTATAGGAAATGCTGGAAAATTTAAACAAGGAATTGATTTTGCGGGTCAAGAGGAGCTTATAAAAAAGGCTTTTTCTTTAAAAAAAGCTGTTTCTGTTGCTATTAGTATTAATTCGCCTGGTGGATCACCTGTTCAGTCACACTTAATTTATAGCTTGATTAGACAAGAAGCTAAAAAAAATAAAAAAAAAGTAATTGTATTTGCTGAAGATGTAGCAGCATCTGGAGGTTATCTTATTTCATGTGCTGGCGATGAAATTTATGCAAACTCAAGTTCAATTATTGGATCTATTGGAGTTATCTATTCATCATTTGGATTTACAGAATTGATAAAAAAAATTGGTGTAGAAAGAAGAGTTCATACTGCTGGAAAAAACAAAAGTACATTAGATCCGTTTCTAGAAGAAAAAAAGGAAGACATTGAAAGATTAAAAAAAATCCAATTAGATTTACATAAAGATTTTATAGACGTAGTAGAAAAAAGCAGAGGATCTAAATTAAACAAATCTGAGGTTGAACTTTTTTCTGGGGAGTTTTGGTCAGGAAGTAAAGCAAAAGATTTAGGACTAATAGATGGAATAGGAGATGCGCATCAAGTTTTAAAAGAAAAATTTGGAGAAGATGTGGTTGTTAAAAAATTTGAAAAAACTAAAGGGTGGTTAAGTCAAAAACTTTCATCTTCAAGCAATCAAGTAGATCAATTAGCTAACATTTTAGATGAAAGGTCAATCTGGCAAAGATATGGTTTCTAAAACAAAAAAACCAAAACAAAAAATTCAATCATTTCAGGAAACAATCTTAAACCTTCAAAAATTTTGGAGTAAAAAAGGCTGCATTGTTCTACAACCCTATGACATGGAAGTTGGGGCAGGAACATTTCATCCTGCAACAACATTGAGATCGTTGGGTCCAAAGTCGTGGAAAGCTGCATATGTTCAACCATCAAGAAGACCAACGGATGGGAGATATGGAGATAATCCTAACAGACTACAACATTATTATCAATTTCAAGTTTTGATAAAACCTTCACCAGACAATATAAAAAAATTATATCTTAACAGTTTATCTGTTATTGGGATTGATCATAATGAACATGATATTAGATTTGTTGAAGATGATTGGGAGAGTCCAACATTAGGTGCGGCGGGTTTAGGTTGGGAAGTTTGGTGTGATGGTATGGAAATCACACAATTTACATACTTTCAACAGATGGCTGGCTTTGAATGTAATCCTGTTTCAGTAGAAATTACTTATGGCTTGGAAAGAATATGTATGTTCACACAAAAACAGAAAAATGTTTATGACTTATTGTGGAATGATGAGGGAGTAAAGTATCAAGATGTTTTTCATCAAGCAGAAAAAGAATTTTCAGCATATAACTTTGAACACGCAAATGTTGACAGTTTGTTTAAGATGTTTGATATGCACGAAATGGAAGCAAAATCTCTGGTAGAAAAAAAATTATCATTACCAGCATATGATCAATGTTTGAAAGCAAGTCACGTATTTAATATTTTAGATGCTCGTGGAGCTATAAGTGTTGCTCAAAGAGCAGGATATATTGGTAGAATAAGAGATATTACAAAAGCTTCTGCAGGAATTTGGTTAGACAGTCAAAGTTAGATGTCAGATTTTTTTTTAGAACTATTTAGTGAGGAAATACCTTCGTCTCTTCAAAAAAATTTGAGGGAAGATTTATTAAAAAGTTTTAATATATTATTTGATCAAAAATTTATTTCTTTCAAAAAAAGCACCTCATACTCAACTCCAAATAGATTAATAATTTTATTTGAAGGTTTAAAGAAACAGATAGTTATGAAATCTGAGGAAATCAAAGGACCTAATATAAATGCTCCAGAAGTAGCATTAGAGGGCTTTTTAAGATCAAATGATCTATCTAAAAAAGATCTTTTTAAAAAAAAAACAGACAAAGGGGAATTCTATTTTTTTAAAACGAAATCAAAAAAAATTAATACACACGATTTATTAGAAGAGTCGGTACCTCTATTGTTGCAAAAAATTCAATGGAAAAAATCAATGAAATGGGGTGGGTTTGCTTTAAATTGGGGAAGACCATTAAAATCAATATTAGCAGTATTTGATAAAAAAAAATTAATTTTTGATTTTCATCATCTGACTTCATCAAATTCAACTTTTATTGATAGAGAATATGAGGAAAAGAAAAAAATATTTACTAATTTTAAGGAATACAATAATTTTTTTAAAAAAATTAATATTATTATTGATCAGGAGCAAAGAAAAAATTTAATAGAAAAAAAATTCAGTGAAATTTCTAATAAGAAAAATATAAAGATTGAAAACAATCCTAAGTTACTTGACGAAGTTGTGGATTTAACAGATCAACCAAATGTAATATTATGTGAGTTTGATAGAAAATTTCTTAATATTCCCAAAGAAATTTTAATTATCACTATGCAATACCACCAAAAATATTTTCCAACTTTTGATAAAAAGGGAAATATTACAAATGAATTTTTAGTTGTAACAAATAAAAAGGATATAAAAGGTTTAATAAAATTAGGAAATGAAAGAGTTGTAGAAGCTAGATTAAGTGATGCTGAATTTTTTTGGCAGAAAGATAAATCTCAAAATTTAGTTAAAAGAGTTTCTAAACTAAAGTTAATGAATTATTTCAAAGGATTGGGAACTTACTTTGATAAAGTTCAAAGAATGAGAAAACTTGGAGGAATGATCTCTGATGAATTGCTGATAAGTAAAGAAAAAGTGGAATTGTCCGCTTCCATTTGTAAAGTAGATTTGATTTCAGAACTGGTTGGTGAGTTTCCTGAACTTCAAGGAATTATGGGTGGTTATTTTGCAGATGCACAAGGTTTTGAAAAAGATGTATCTCTTGCGATAAGAGAACAATATTTGCCCACAGGTTTTAATTCAAAAACACCAAAAAAACCTTATAGCATTGCACTTTCATTAGCAGATAAAATAGACACTCTAGTTGGTTTTTTTGGAATAAACCAGAAACCAACCAGTTCGAAAGATCCATTTGCGTTAAGAAGACTTGCCTTAGGAATAATAAAAACAATAATTGAAAATAATAAAGACTTTAAAATAAGAGACTTAATAAGCTATTCAACAAGTTTGTATCTAGACCAAGGATTTAAATTTGAGAATGAATTTTTACAAAAAGAGTTAATAAATTTTTTAATGGATAGATTAAAATTTTATATGAAAGATGAGAAAATACGTCATGATATTATTCAGGCTTCAACAAATTCTTTTAATTTAGATCAATCGGTTGTGATTTTTAGTAAAGCCAAAAGTTTGAATAATTTTATTGATAAGCCAATCGGCACTGATCTAATATCAGTCTATAAAAGAGCGTCCAGCATATTAGACAGTGAGTTTAAAGGTAATAAACTTGATCTATCAAATACAACTGACCCTGGTATTTTTAAAACAGAACTTGAAAAAAATTTATTTAAAAAGATTAATGAATTAAGAAAATACTTTCAAAGTATCAATAAAGATGAGAATTTTGAGCAATCTCTTACCAATCTAGCTGATTCAAAAAAAGTTGTTTTCGATTTTTTTGACAACGTCACTGTAAACGATGAAGACCCTGCAATCAAAAAAAACAGACTAGATCTAATCCAAATGTTATGTAAAACGTTTGACAATTATGTTAATTTTTCTTTAATCGATTCCCAATAATGAAAAAACTTATTTTAAATTTTAAATCTAAAGATAGCAAAAATATTAAAAACTCTAAGAATTTTTTAGGAGGTAAAGGTGCTAACCTTTCTGAAATGGGAAGAATGGGGCTTCCCGTACCCCCAGGGTTTACAATTTCAACTAAAGTATGTGAACTTTTTTATAAAGATAAAAAAAAACTGAATAAAAATTTAGTTGCTCAAATTAAAAAAGAATTAAAAGTAATTGAAAAAGATGTTGGAAAAAAATTTGGAGATTTAAAAAACCCCTTATTACTCTCTGTAAGATCGGGTGCTAGAGTATCAATGCCTGGTATGATGGATACAATTCTAAATCTTGGTTTGAATGATAAAACTGTAAATGCGTTAGCTGTAAAAACTTCTAACGGTAGATTTGCTAAAGATAGTTATAGAAGATTTATTCAAATGTATGGTAATGTGGTAATGGGTGTTGAGGGTTATCATTTTGAAGAATTAATTGAAAACTACAAACTTACCAAGGGAGTTCTTTTAGATACCGATCTAGATGAAAATGATTGGGATGGGTTAATATTAGATTTTAAAAGAACTATTAAAGAAAAAACTAAAAAAAATTTTCCTCAAGATGTTTATGAGCAATTACTTGGAGCAATTAGTGCGGTATTTTTATCTTGGGAAAGCAATAGAGCAAAAGTTTATAGAAAATTAAATCAAATTCCAGCCGAATGGGGAACTGCCGTTAATGTTCAGTCAATGGTTTTTGGTAATATGGGAGAAGACTGCGCAACAGGTGTAGTGTTTACAAGAAATCCATCTGAGGGGCTGAATGAAATATATGGTGAATATTTAATCAATGCACAGGGTGAAGACGTGGTGGCTGGCACAAGAACACCGCAATACATTACTAAAAAAGCAAGACAGCAAGCAAAAGTTAAAGCTCCATCAATGGAGGAAGTTATGCCCAATGTCTACAAACAACTTCATAAAATTTTAAAAAAATTAGAAAAACATTATAGAGATATGCAAGATGTTGAATTTACAGTTGAAAATAAGAAACTATGGATGCTTCAAACAAGGTCTGGAAAAAGAACAGCTAAGTCAGCAGTAAAGATTGCTGTTGATATGGTTAAAGAAAAATTAATTTCTAAAAAAGAAGCTGTGCTAAGAATTGATCCTAATTCCTTAGACACTTTACTTCATCCTACCTTAGATGAAAAAAGTTCTATAAACGTTATTGCCAATGGTTTACCAGCATCTCCAGGGGCTGCTAGTGGAAAAGTAGTTTTTACTTCGGAAGAAGCTGAGAGATTAACAGGAATGATGCAAGATACAATTTTAGTTAGAGTTGAAACTTCTCCAGAAGATATTCAAGGAATGCACGCAGCCAAAGGTATTTTAACTGCAAGAGGAGGAATGACAAGTCATGCCGCAGTAGTCGCAAGAGGAATGGGAAGACCATGTGTTTCTGGTTCAAGTGAAATAGATATAAATTATGAGAGCAAATCTTTTAAAACACCATCTATGGAAATTAAAGAAGGTGAAGTTATAACTATTGATGGATCTACAGGTAGAATTATTTCAGGTAGCGTTACAACAGTTAAACCAGAAATTTCTGGTGATTTTTCTAAATTAATGTCATGGGCTGATAGTTTTAGAAAATTAAATATACGAACGAATTCAGAAACACCTAAAGATACAAAAACAGCCAAAGATTTTGGTGCAGAAGGTATTGGTCTTTGCAGAACAGAGCATATGTTTTTTGATGAAGAAAGAATTTTATCTGTTCGTGAAATGATTTTATCTAAAACTAAAGAAGATAGAGCTAAAGCACTTGAAAAACTTTTACCTCACCAAAAAAAAGATTTTATGGAAATTTTTAAAATTATGAGTGGTCTACCTGTTACAGTAAGATTACTAGACCCTCCTCTTCATGAATTTTTACCTAAAACAGAAAAAGAAATTAGTGAAGTTGCAAATGTGGTCGGTCTTTCAGTTAAGGAGGTAGAGTCTAGAATAGAAGAACTTCATGAACAAAATCCAATGTTAGGTCATAGAGGTTGTAGACTTGGTATATCTTTTCCAGAAATATATGAAATGCAATGCAGAGCTATTTTTGAAGCGTTAGCTTTACTTAAAAAGAAAAAAACTAAATCTGCCTTTCCAGAAATTATGATTCCTTTAGTTTCAACAGAAGCTGAAATAAAGATAATGAAAGATTTAGTAATTAATATAGCTAGCGAAGTGCAAAAACAATATAAGATAAAGATAGAATTTATGGTCGGCACAATGATCGAGCTTCCAAGAGCTGCAATTAAAGCAAAAGAAATAGCCAAACATGCTGAATTTTTTAGTTTTGGCACCAACGACTTAACACAAACTACTTTTGGGATTAGTAGAGATGATAGTGGTAAATTTTTGAACGACTATTTAGATAATAAGATATTTTCAATTGACCCATTTGTTTCAATAGATGATGGGGTTGCTGATTTAGTTGAAATTGCTGTTGAAAAAGGAAAAAGTCAAAACAAAAAATTAAAACTTGGAATTTGTGGTGAGCATGGTGGTGATCCTAAAAGTATTGAGTTTTGCTCTAGAGCTGGTTTAAATTATGTTTCTTGTTCACCTTACAGAGTTCCAGTTGCAAGATTAGCTGCTGCACAGGCAGAAATTAAAAATAAATAGAATTTTATTTAATTCAAATTTAAACTTTTTTATACAAATTGTCTTGAAAAAGAAATAAGGGATATGTGAATTTCTTTATTAATTTAAAATTATGTTTCTTTAAAAATTTTTCAATTTTTTTATTTGAGACATCCTCGTACTGATTAAAAAATTGCCTTTCAATTAAAATAAACTTTACTTGATTTTTGATAATATTTATTGATCCATTAAGTACATTTAGCTCGTATCCTTCCACATCAATTTTTAATAAACAATTCTTCAAATTTTTATTTCTTAATACTTCATCAAGTTTCTTTATTTTTACCTTATATTTATCCTCATAATCATTGGATGCTCTTAAAAGAAATTTTTTAAAGTATAGATAAAATGTTTTTTTATTTTTTTTGAAAGTAGATGTATATGATAGTTTGTTTATATAAATATTTTTTTTCGTATTGTTATTTCCTAGCCCAATATTAAAAAATTTTATTTTTTTATTATTTTTAAAATTTTTATAAAGAGTCCTGTAAATTTTTTTTTGTGGCTCAAAACAATAAATTTTTTTTATATTTTTTAATTTTAATAAATAAGTTAAAAATTCGCCTTTGTGGGCACCAACATCAATAAAATAATGTGTCTTAAATTTTTTAATATATCTAATTATTCTAGTCTGATGTATATGGTGTAGTAGGTTAAACAGTAATTCAAATTTCATAGATGCTGTTTCTTATATCATTTATGCTGTTCTAGAAGCGAAGAGTGTTCTGTTGCCAGGTGTCCTGGACCCCTTAATTTAATATTTAAAGTTTAACTAAACTCATTTCCCACATTTTAATACTTTCGATACATTCGTCGAAAATGGATTTTGCAAATGGATTTTGACCAGAAGCAAATAGCTTCATATTTTCTTCATTATGAACTGAGACTTTAAACATAACATAACTTTTATCTGGCGCTATTGCTGGAACTGTTTTTTCAACATGAGCAATTTTTTCCCTTACTTCCATTCCTTCATCTGATTGCATCCATGCCATGAATTTTTCAAATTTTCCTTCACCAGATTTAAACTTTGCTATTGCAAGCATTTCTTTTTCCATATCTACATCCTTTCTTTAGTTTAGGGGCGTTCTGTTGCCAGGTGCCCCGGACCCCGTCTACTTAATTAACAAAGTTAATTAGGCAGCAAGTGCGTAACTTTCGTTAGCAATTATAAATTAGCCCGTTACGGTGGAACAATTCCGAACAAAAGAATAGCCTTTAGTCATCCGTCGAATCTAGTTCACCCCCATAAGTTGTAATGGTGGAGGTGGTGGGTACTGCCCCCACGTCCGCAATGGTTATTACGAAATTCGTTTATCGTCATAGTTGGAAAACCAACATTATTAATATAAAAGCAATTACAAGAGATTCAATAAAAATCATGAAATTAACTAGCGAACAATCACAAGAAATTAAAGAACAACAGTCTCAACAGAATCAAACTAAGAGAGTTACAGCTCCTGCACTTGAAAATATTCTATACGAAGCAATTCCTGCATTAGATCATGGTTTTGTAAGAGTTATTGATTATATGGGTGATGACACATCAATTGTTCAGTCAGCTCGAGTGTCTTATGGTAAAGGAACCAAAAAAGTTTCAACAGATGCAGGTCTGATTAAATATTTAATGAGGCATTGGCATAGTACTCCATTTGAAATGTGTGAAATTAAATACCATGTTAAGCTACCAATTTTTATTGCTCGTCAATGGATCAGACACAGAACAGCTAACGTAAACGAGTATTCAGCTAGATATTCTATTTTAGATAAAGAGTTTTATTTACCAAGTACAGAAAATTTAGCAGCTCAATCTACAAGCAACAGACAAGGTAGAGGAGATGTTCTGGAAGGTGATCAAGCAAAAGAAGTCTTGGAACTTTTAAAAAATGATGCCGAAAGAACTTATGATAATTATGAGACCATGTTGAATGAAAGATTTGACGGCTCAACTATAGATGAAAATAAAAAAGGTTTAGCTAGAGAGCTTGCTAGAATGAATTTAACTTTAAATACTTACACTCAGTGGTACTGGAAAACTGATTTATTAAATCTAATGAATTTTTTAAGATTAAGAGCTGATAGTCATGCTCAATATGAAATAAGAGTTTATGCAGATATCATGTTGGATACTGTTAAAAAATGGGTTCCAATAACTTATGATGCATTTATGGATTATAGAGTTGGTGGAACAGAAGTTTCAGCCAAAGGTAAAACAATCATTCAAAAGCTTATCAAAGGTGAAAACGTTGATGTAGATAGCTCAGGACTTTCAAAAAGAGAATGGAATGAACTAATGATTGCTTTTGATCTTAAAGATAAGTTGATTTAATCTTATTAGCAAAATCTAAATATATTTTTGAAATTTCATGTTCAGGATTAGCTTCAACTATGGGCTTTCCCTCGTCTCCATTCTTTCCAACTTCTGGATTTATTGGGATCTCTCCTAAAAATTCTTTTTCAAATTCTTCTGCAGTTTTTCTGACACCACCTTCACCAAAAATTTTATATTTTTTACCATCATCTCCGGTAAAAAAACTCATGTTATCCACTAAACCTAAAATTTTCACTCCAAGTTTATCAAACATTTTGATACCTCTTTTGACGTCCAATAAAGCTACTTCTTGAGGAGTGGAGACAATTATTGCTCCATCCATTTTTATTTCTTGAGAAAATGTAAGTTGAGTATCACCAGTTCCTGGTGGCATATCAACGATTATAAAATCTAAATCTTTCCAATTAACTTTTTGAGTAAAAGTTTTAATAGCACTTGTTACCATAGGGCCACGCCAAATCATGGGTGTTTGTTGATCTGCTAAAAAACCAATGGACATACATTGAATATCGTATTTAACAATTGGTTCTAATTTTTGACCATCACTTTTTGGTTTTTCATTTATATCAAACATTTTAGGAATTGATGGACCATAAATATCAGCATCAAGTAAACCAACTTTGCATCCAACTTTTTTTAGCGCTAAAGCAAGATTCGTTGCAAATGTAGATTTTCCAACTCCACCTTTTGCACTAGAGATTGCAATTGTAAACTTAGTTCCAAGAATTGGATTTTTAGTGAATTTCCTAGGCTCCAGCTTCTTTTTCATTGCGTCACTTAGTTCTGGTTTTTTATCAGTCATATTTTCATGATTACTTGTTTTTTAGAATAAAGACACTATATACTTTGTCATATGTCAGATGATTATAAAGGCAGAGGTGGAAGTCCATGGGGGTCTCCCCCAGGTGGAGGAGGAAATGGTTCAGGTAAAGGACCAACGCCACCAGATATAGATGCAATAATTAGGGATATCCAAAACAAAATTAATAAATTTTTACCTGGTGGAAGTAAATCAGGTGGAAAGCCAATCGGTCTAATTTTAATTATTTTACTTTTTGTGTGGCTTGCAAGTGGACTTTATAGAGTGTTACCTGATGAACAGGGTGTTGTTTTAAGATTTGGTAAATTTGTAAAAACAACTCAACCTGGTCTTAACTATCACATACCTTTTCCAGTGGAGACAGTAGAAACTCCTAAGGTTACTAAAGTAAATAGAATGGATATTGGTTTTAGATCTGAAAGAGATAGTGGTTTTTCTTCGGGAGGCGGAGTAGCAGATGTGCCTCAAGAAAGTTTAATGTTAACAGGAGATGAGAATATTGTGAACATTGACTTTTCAGTATTCTGGGTAATTAAAGATGCTGGCAAATTTTTATTCGAAATTCAAGACCCTCAAGGAACTGTAAAAGCAGCAGCAGAAACAGCTATGAGAGAGGTAATTGCCAAAAGCGACATTCAGCCAATTTTAACTGAAGGAAGAGCAAAGATTGAGATAGAAACCCAAGAAATTATTCAATCAATTTTAGATGAATACAATAGTGGTATTCAAATTACACAAGTTCAAACACAAAAAGCTGATCCACCTGATCAGGTTATTGATGCGTTTAGAGATGTACAGGCTGCAAGAGCTGATATGGAAAGATCAAAAAACGAAGCAGAAGCTTATGCTAATGACGTTATCCCAAGAGCAAGAGGGGAAGCTGCAAAAATTATGCAAGCTGCAGAAGCATATAAGCAAAAAGTAGTTGCATCAGCCGAAGGAGAGGCAAGTAGATTTGTATCGATTTACACCGAATACGCAAAAGCGAAAGAAGTTACTCAAGAGAGAATGTATCTTGAGACTATGGAAAAAGTTTTAGCTGATATTGAAAAAGTAATTATTGAGAAAAATGCAGGATCAGGTGTAGTTCCTTATCTCCCACTACCAGAATTAGGAAAAAAGAAAGTGAGTAATTAAATGAAAGCTCAAAAAATATTATTACCAATAGTAACCATATTAGGGGCTTTAGTTTTCTTTTCAGTATTTATTGTTAAAGAAGTGAATCAAGCAATCGTTCTTCAATTTGGTGATCCTAAAAAAATCATTATTGAACCAGGTATAAATTTTAAATTACCTTTTATTCAAAACGTTGTTTTTTTAGATAGTAGGATTTTAAATTTAGACACACCACCCGCAGAAGTTATTGCATCGGATCAAAAAAGACTAATTGTTGATGCGTTTGCAAGATTTCAAATTATAGATCCTTTAAAATTCTATATTTCAGTTGGAAATGAAAGGGTTGCAAGATCAAGATTAGCAACAATTATAAACTCAAGAATAAGAAACGTTTTAGGTCAACAAGAATTACAAACATTACTTTCTAAAGATAGGTCTAAGCAAATGTCTTTAATTCAAGAGGGCGTAAATACAGAAGCTCAAAAATTTGGAATTAAAATTGTAGATGTAAGAATTAAAAGAGCAGATCTTCCACAAGCAAATAGTGATGCAATTTATAGAAGAATGCAAACTGAAAGAGAGAGAGAGGCCAAAGAGTTTAGAGCAAGAGGTGCTGAGATGGCGGTGACTATTACCTCAACAGCTGACAAAGAAGTTTCAGTAATATTAGCAAATGCAAATAAAGATTCGGAAATCATGAAAGGTGAAGGTGATGGAGAAAGAAATAAAATCTTTGCAGAAGCATTTGGAAGAGATCCAGAATTTTTTGCTTTTTATAGAGCGATGCAAGCATATGAAACTGCATTAATTGGAGGAGACACATCTTTAATATTGTCTCCAGACAGTGAATTCTTTAAGTTTTTTGGAAATATAAAACCTAAATCACAATAATATAATTTATGAAGGAGCTGATCATAGCTTTTGGTCTTTTTCTTTTTATAGAAGGAATTTTGTACGCCTTATTTCCATCAAAAATGAAAAATATGTTAAAAAAAATGGAACTAATTAAAGACAGTCAATTAAGATCAGGTGGGCTGATTTTTGCAGTTTTAGGTTTTGTAATTATTTATTATATAAAGAGCTAACATGAATAAAATTAAAATTATATTAATCACCCTCGTTTTTACTTTTGGTTTATCAATTCAATCTAATTCAAAAACTGTTCCAGCATCATTTGCAGATCTTGCTGAAAGATTAATGCCATCAGTTGTAAATATTTCAACTACTCAAACAGTTACTACAACCACCAACCCTTTTCCATTTCAATTTCCTCCTGGATCACCTTTTGAGGATATGTTTAAAGAATTTGGAACTCCTCAAGAAAGAAAATCAGCAGCTTTAGGATCAGGATTTATTATTGATGAAAAAGGAATAGTTGTAACCAACAATCATGTTATTCAAGATGCAGAAGATATTGTTGTTAGAGTTAATGGTGATCAAGAATTTAATGCTAAAGTGATAGGTGCTGATCCTTTATCAGATATTGCAGTACTACAATTGGATACAGAAGAAAAATTTACACCAGTTGCTTTTGGAAATTCTGATAAAGCTAGAATTGGTGATTGGGTAATAGCTATAGGAAATCCCTTTGGTCTAGGTGGGACAGTTACATCTGGAATTATTTCGGCAAGAAACAGATCAATTGGTCTATCAAGATATGAGGATTACATTCAAACAGATGCATCAATAAATTCTGGGAACTCAGGTGGACCGTTGTTTGATATGAGCGGTGATGTAATTGGAATTAACACAGCAATTCTTGGAAGAAATGGATCTATTGGAATTGGTTTTTCCATTCCATCAAACAGTGCAAAAATAGTAATAGATCAATTAATTGAATTTGGGGAAACCAAAAGAGGTTGGCTTGGAGTTAGAATTCAAGAAGTATCACAAGAAATTGCAGACATAGAAAAGTTAGATGAACCAAGAGGAGCATTGGTTGCAAGTGTTGCTGAAAATAGTCCGTCAGCAAAAGCTGGAGTGAAAGCTGGTGATATTATCTTAGAATTTAATGGAGTTAAAATTAACCAAATGAAAGAGCTTCCTGCAATTGTTGCTAAAACAAAAGTTGGCTCAACTGTTAAAGTTAAAATTTGGAGAAATAAAAAAGAAATAACAAAGAATGTTTTGTTAGGAAGATTAGAAACTTCTGATGATTTCAAAGTAAGTGAAAAACAATCTGAGACACCTAAAGACTTGATAATAAAAGACTTAAAAATAACAGTAAGAACATTAACCAAAGATGATATTAAAAATAGAAAATTACCCAATCAAACAACAGGATTAATAGTAACTAAAATTGGTAACTCAAGTCCTTTAAGAAATTCAATAAGCGAAAATAGTATTATAGTTGAAGCACAAAAAACAAAAATTAAAACTGCAAGTGATTTAGAAAAAATTGTAAAAAAAGTTTTAAAATCAAATCAAAAAACAATATTATTTGCTATATATAATACTCAAAATCAAAGAAGATACATAGGTGTCAAACTAGATTAATAATGGATTTAAAATCCAAGATTATTTTAATTTCTGGACCCACAGCATCAGGTAAATCTAATTTTGCAATTAAATTAGCAAAAAAAATTAATGGGGAAATTATCAATGCTGATAGTATGCAGATTTATAAAGAACTTAAGATTTTATCAGCCAGACCAGATCCAAAAAATTATCAAAAAATAAAACATCATTTATATGGTTTTCATAGTGTTAAAAAAAATTTTTCAACTGGTGATTGGTTGAAGTTTGCAATAAAGAAAATCAAAGAAGTTAAAAAAAAAGATAAAATACCAATTTTTGTTGGTGGTACGGGACTATATTTTAAAGCATTGTCAGAAGGTTTAGTAAGTATCCCAAATATTCCAATTCGATTTCGAAATGAAATAAGATTAGAGCATGAAAAATTAGGTCAAAAAAAATTTTATCAAAAATTATTAAAGCTAGATATTATTTCAAAAAATAAAATTAATCCAACTGATGCTCAAAGAACAATAAGAGCATATGAAGTAAAAAAATTTACTAAAAAATCTCTTCATGATTGGTTCAAAAATACAAAGTCTTTGTTTAAAGAAGATGATTTTTTTAAAATTTATATTGATTTTCCACGAGAGGAACTAATTGAAAGAATTAGCAAAAGAACAAAGTTAATGATGAAATTGGGTGCAATAAAAGAGGTCAAAAGATTTATTAAATTAAAAATTAAGAAAGATAAGAGCGTCAATAAAGCAATCGGTGTTAGTGAAATTAAAGCATACTTGAATAATGAAAAAGATCTCGAAGAAACTATAGAAAAAATATCAATAAAGACTAGACAATACGCCAAAAGGCAAAGTACATGGGCAAGAGGTAACATGATCAACTGGTTAAAACTTCAGCCGCTCAAGATTAATAAATTTTTAAAAAATATTTAAATAAGTCATTCTAAAACTTGACCAATGAGTACAACTTCAGCTAGATTGCGAAATGCCAAAATTATATACAGGAGCAGAAATTGTTTTTAAGTGTCTTGAGGATCAGAAAGTAGAACATATTTTTGGATATCCTGGTGGAGCAGTTCTGCCAATATACGATGAACTAAAAAATCATTCATCTATTAAACATATTTTAGTTAGACATGAGCAAGGTGCAGGTCATGCAGCAGAAGGTTATGCACGATCATCTGGAAAACCAGGTGTAGTTCTTGTTACTTCTGGCCCAGGTGCTACTAATGTTGTTACAGCTCTGACAGATGCATATATGGACTCAGTTCCTATAGTTTGTATTTCAGGTCAAGTCCCAACTCATTTAATTGGAACAGATGCATTTCAAGAATGTGATACAACCGGAATTACAAGACCATGCACAAAACATAATTGGTTGGTTAAAAATATTAATGACTTACCAAGAATAATGCATGAAGCTTTTGAGGTTGCAACAACTGGTAGACCAGGACCTGTACTAGTTGATATTCCAAAAGATATTCAGTTTGCAAAAGCAAAATATACAAACCCTAAAAAGAAAAAAGAATCAAAAAATAAAAATAGATTTAATCAAAAAGAAATTGACAGTTTAATTGAACTAATGAACAAAGCTTCAAAACCTATTTTTTATACTGGCGGCGGTGTAGTAAATTCAGGACCAAAAGCAAGCGAATTACTTAAAGAGCTAGTTTCTTTGACTGGATTTCCAATTACCACAACTCTTCAAGGGTTAGGTTCTTATCCAGGAGATGATAATCAATTTTTAGGAATGCTTGGTATGCATGGAACTTATGAAGCAAATAATGCAATGCATGATTGTGATTTATTGATAAATATTGGTGCACGATTTGACGACCGAATTACTGGCAAGATAGATGAGTTTTCACCAAAATCAAAAAAAGTTCATATTGATATAGATCCATCATCAATAAATAAAATTATAAAAGTAGATTTACCAATTGTTGGAGACGTGTCAGATGTTATTAAATCTACAATTAAAACTTTAAAAAAGAAAAATTTAAATTTAGAAAAATCTAATAAACAAAAAACTTCAAAATGGTGGCAACAAATTCAAAAATGGAGAACAAAAGGTTCATTAAATTTTATTAATAGTAATAAAATTATTAAACCTCAACATGCTGTTCAAAGATTGTATGAATTAACAAAAAATCAAGATACATTCATAACTACTGAAGTTGGTCAACATCAAATGTGGGCCGCACAACATTATAAATTTAATAAGCCTAACAGATGGATGACTTCAGGTGGATTGGGGACTATGGGATATGGATTACCAGCTGCTGTAGGTGTGCAAGTTGCTCATCCTAAAAAACTTGTTGTTGATATAGCTGGAGAAGCATCAATTCTAATGACAATGCAAGAGATTTCTACAGCTGTACAATACAATCTACCTATTAAAATATTTATTTTAAATAACCAGTACATGGGAATGGTTAGACAGTGGCAAGAGCTACTCCATGAAAAGAACTATTCTGAAAGTTATTCAGAAGCTCTACCAGATTTTGTAAAATTAGCTGAGGCCTATGGTTGTGTAGGTATTAGAGCAGAAAACCCAGAAGAATTAGACGAAAAGATACAGGAAATGATCAATATTGATAGCCCAGTAATATTTGACTGTCATGTAGATCAAGCAGAAAATTGTTTCCCAATGATCCCGTCAGGTAAACCTCATAACCAGATGTTGCTAGGTCCCAAAGATCAGGAAGAAAATAAAATAACAGGAAAAGGGAAAGCATTAGTTTAATGGTAAAATCCAAATCAGCTTACAGTACTCCAAGTAAACTAAGTAAATTAGAAACTCATATAATTGTGGTTTGGGTGGATAATGAGGCAAGTGTTTTATCACGTGTGGTAGGTCTTTTTTCAGGAAGAGGGTACAATATAGAGTCACTTGCTGTTGCAGAAGTTGATCAAAAAAATAACCTTTCAAGAATTACAATTGTGACTACTGGAACTCCAGAAGTAATTGAGCAAATAGTTCTACAATTAAAAAAATTAGTACCAGTTCATAAAGTAGGTAATTTTAAAAGAGATGACAAAAACGTGATATTTAAAGAAATGGCATTGTTTAAAATCGTTGGAAATAAAGCTAAAATTAAAAAAGCTTTAAATGCTTGTAAAAAATTCAATCCAGTTATATTAGATCAATCAAAAAAATCAGCCGTAATACAAATTACAGGATTAAGACGAGAAATAGATAAAATGTCAAAAAATTTAAAAACGCACGGTCTTTTAAGTGTCTCAAGAACTGGAGCGGTAGCTATGACTAGAGGCGCTGAAATATTCAATTAATTAAGGAGAAAAAAATGAAAATGTTTTATGAAAAAGATGCAGATGTAGATTTAATTAAAAGTAAAAAAATTGCAATTTTTGGTTATGGGAGCCAAGGACACGCACATGCTTTAAACTTAAAAGACAGTGGTGTTAAAGAAATAGTTGTTGCTCTTAGAGAAGGATCATCTAGCGCTGCTAAAGCTGAGTCTAAAGGATTAAAAGTTATGAATTTATCAGATGCTGCTGCTTGGGCAGATGTGGTGATGATTTTAACACCTGATGAATTACAAGCTGAAATTTATAAAAACCATATTGAACAAAGAGTAAAAGAGGGAACAAGTATTGCATTCGCACATGGATTAAATGTTCATTACGATTTAATTAAAGCAAGAAAAGATTTAGATGTATTTATGGTTGCTCCTAAAGGACCTGGTCACTTAGTTAGAAGTGAATATGAAAAAGGTGGCGGAGTTCCTTGTTTGTTTGCTGTTCATCAAGACGGTTCAGGTAAAGCTAGAGATCTTGCGTTATCATATGCATCTGCAGTGGGTGGTGGAAGATCTGGAATTATTGAAACTACATTTAAGGATGAAGTTGAAACAGATTTATTTGGAGAACAAACTGTTTTATGTGGTGGCTTAGTTGAGCTGATTAAGAATGGTTATGAAACTTTAACGGAAGCAGGTTATGAGCCTGAGATGGCTTACTTTGAAACCGTTCATGAAGTTAAATTAATTGTAGATTTAATTTATGAAGGTGGAATTGCGAACATGAACTATTCTATCTCTAATACTGCTGAGTATGGTGAATATGTTTCAGGTCCTAGAATAGTTAATAAAGAAGAAACCAAAAAAAGAATGAAAGAAGTTTTGACTGATATCCAATCAGGAAAATTCACAAAAGAGTGGATGGAGGAGTGTAAAAACGGTCAAAAGAACTTCCTTGCAACTAGAGCAAAATTAGCAGAGCACTCAGTAGAAAAAGTTGGTGCAGAACTAAGAGCTATGATGCCTTGGATTGGTAAGAAAAAATTAGTAGATAGTGATAAAAGTTAAATTTTATTAGAAAATTTTACCTATAATATTTAAGTTATTTCACTTATACTTTTTTAAATAAATTTAAAGAAAAGAGGGAAATAATGAAAATTAATAATTTTATTAGAGTTCTACTATCTGTAGTTCTAGTATTTGGATTTTCTTCAGCATGGGCCAAAACTATAAAATGGTCAATGCAAGGAGACAGTTTAACACTAGATCCACACGCACAAAACGAAGGACCAACCACTCAAGTTTCAAGACAGGTTTATGAAGCTTTAGTTGAACGAGCTGTAGATATGAAAATTCAGCCAGCTCTAGCAAAAAGTTGGAAAGCAACTGATCCTAACACATGGGTATTTACATTAAGAGAAGATGTAAAATTTTCAGATGGTTCTGCAATGACATCTAATGATGTTGTATTTAGTGTCTTAAGAGCTAAGCAAAGAACATCTGATTTTAAAGAATATATTAGTACTATTTCTGGAGTTGAAGCTGTTGGTGATTACTCAGTTAAAATAACAACAAGTAAGCCCAATCCAATTCTTTTAAACCAATTATCGAACATTTTTATAATGTCGAAAGCATGGTCTGAAAAGAATTTTGCAATGTCTCCTCAAAACTGGGATGCAGGACAAGAAACTTTCTCTGCAACTAATGCTTTAGGAACAGGACCTTTCAAAATTACATTAAGAGAGCCTAATACAAAAACAGTGTTTAAAAGAAATAAACATTGGTGGGGTGAAATGACTGATAAAAAAGTAACTCAAATTGAATTACTACCTATTAAAAATGCAGCAACAAGAGTTGCGGCTTTGTTATCAGGAGAAATTGATTTGGTTACAGACGCTCCAGTTCAAGATTTAAAACGAATTGGATCTTCATCAGCTCATAAAGTTGAAAGTACTCCTCAAATGCGTACTATTTTCTTAGGAATGGACCAAGCTGCTGATCAGTTAAGAACTGGTAATACAGGTGATAACCCATTTAAGAAAAAAGAGGTAAGACAAGCTCTTTATCAAGCAATTGATATCGAAGCGATCAAGAAAAAAGTTATGAGAGGTTTAAGTGAACCAGCAGGAATTATAACTTTTCCAGGTGTAAATGGTTACACTACAGAGCTTGATAAAAGATTGCCTTATGATGTTGATGCTGCAAAAAAACTATTAGCGGATGCAGGCTATCCAAATGGTTTTGATGTTGAGCTAAGATGTCCAAATGACAGATATGTAAATGATGAAGCAATTTGTACTGCTGTTGTTGGTATGTTTGGTAAAATTGGTGTTAATGTAAATTTATTTGCACAAACTAAAAGTAAACATTTTAAAGAGCTAAAAGATAATCAAGGTGATTTCTATATGCTTGGTTGGGGTGTTCCTACTCTAGATAGTCATTACGTATTTCATTATTTATATGAAAGTGGTGCTAGCTGGAATAAAGTTAACTTTAGTAACTCAGAAGTAGATGCTGCTATAAGAGTTATGGAAGGTGAAGTTGATTTAGACAAAAGGAATGCTGCAATAGCTAATGCTTGGAAAATTGTGAAAGATGATATTTCTTATCTTCCTCTTCACCACCAAGTAATTTCTTGGGCATCTAAAAGTGGAGTTAACGTACCTATCAGACCGAATAACGAACCGTTATTCAGAACTGCTAGCTTTAACTAAAAAAAATTATTACAAGTCCTTTATATTTGCATAGAGGGCTTGTAACTTTAAAATCATCTCAAATTGATAAAATATTTTTTTAAAAGGTTGTTTCAATCAGCTTTGGTAATGCTAGTTGTTGCCTTTGTATCGTTCTCTTTGTTTAATTTTGTTGGCGACCCAATAAACAATATGGTTGGTGAAGAAACTTCAGATGAAGAGAGAGCTGAATTAAGAGAAACACTAGGTTTAATGGATCCAATTCCTGTTCAATTTTCAAAATTTGTTGTAAATGCTACTAAAGGAGAATTTGGAATTTCGTATCAATTAAGAAGACCAGTATCTGATTTAATTGTTGAGAGATTACCTGCAACAATTGAACTTGTAGTGATTTCAGCTTTAATTGCTCTTATAACTGGAACATTATTAGGAGTTTATACAGGTATAAATAGAGAGGGTTTTTTAAGTGACGTTATTCTAGCAGTCTCTTTGCTTGGAGTTTCACTTCCCACATTTGTAATAGGTATATTATTTATTTATTTATTTTCAGTAATTTTAGGAATTTTACCATCCTTTGGTCGAGGTGAGGTAGTAGATTTTGGTTTTTGGAGCACAGGATTTTTAACAATCTCAGGGTTAAAGGCAATTATACTTCCGTCAGTTACACTAAGTCTATTTCAAATGACTTATATAATCAGACTAGTAAGAGCTGAGATGATGGAAATTTTACAAACAGATTACATTAAGTTTGCACGTGCGCGTGGTATCAGTGAAAATAGTATTAAATATAAACACGCATTAAAAAATGGATTGATCCCAGTAATTACTATTGCTGGAATTAATATTGGAACATTAATTGCATTTTCTATTATTACTGAAACAGTTTTTCAATGGCCAGGGATGGGATTTTTATTTATCCAAGCGGTTCAATTTGTTGATATTCCAATTATGTCTGCTTATCTAGTTTTTATTGCTTTTGTTTTTGTGATGATAAATTTTATTGTAGATATTCTATATTATTTTATAGATCCAAGAATTAGAGTTAAAGGAGATGTTTCTAGTGGATAAGAGTATAAGTACTTGGGAAAGAATTAAAGATAGTGATATTTATCATAGCTTCATAAAGTCTCCTACTGCAATTATATCATCAGTAATTTTATTTATAATTTTCTTTTGTTCTTTTTTTGTAGAATTTATTACTCCTTACAATCCATTTGATCCTTCATCTCTATCATTGATGGAAGCTTTTACCCCACCATCTTGGACTGAGGACGGTCTTGCAAAGTTTATTTTAGGAACAGATGGTCAAGGTAGAGATATGTTATCAACAATTCTTTATGGTTCTAGAATTTCTTTAATTGTTGGTTTTTCAGCAATCTTATTTAGTTTGATACTTGGAGTTGGATTAGGGTTAACAGCAGGATATTTTGGTGGCAAATATGAAATGGTAGTAATGAGATTAACAGATGTTCAGCTTACAGTACCAAGTATTTTGATGGCACTTTTAGTTGATGGAATTGCAAGAGGATTAATTACAAGAGAGATGCATGATGAGATGGCAATTTATGTTTTAATATTTGCAATTGGGATTTCCGAGTGGCCTCAATTTGCAAGAGTTTCAAGAGCAGCAACCTTGGTAGAAAAAAATAAAGATTATGTTTCAGCTTCAACTATAATTGGAGTTTCAAATTTAATTATTATGTTTAAGCATATTTTACCAAATATTTTAAGACCAGTATTAGTTATAGGAACAATTGGTCTTGCACTTGCAATCATAGCTGAGTCAACTCTAAGTTTTTTAGGTGTTGGTGTGCCTCCAACAACTCCATCTTTAGGAACACTAATAAGACTAGGAAATGATTTTTTATTTTCTGGTGAGTGGTGGATTACTTTTTTCCCAGCAATATTTTTAGTAATTTTAGCTTTCTCAATAAATCTTTTAGGTGATTGGATGAGAGACACTTTAAACCCAAGGTTAAAAAAATGAGTTTTTTAAAGATAAAAAATTTGAGCGTTGATTATCCAATGAGAAAGGAAACAGTTTATGCAGCTAAAGACATAAATATTGAGGTTAATAAAGGAGAAATACTTGGTTTGGTAGGAGAGTCTGGATCAGGCAAAAGTACGGTTGGGAATGCAATTATTAATTTAATTGATGCACCTGGCAAAGCATCAAGTGGTTCAGTAATTTTAGGTGATCTAAATATTCATGAAGATCCAAAAAATATCGTAAAATATAGAGGTAAAAAAATTGGACTTATATTTCAAGATCCTCAAACTTCTTTAAATCCAATATTAACAATTGGTGAACAATTAATAGAAACGATCCAAACACATCTTGATTTAACAAAAGAAGAAGCAAAAATTAAATCAATTAATCTTTTGAAAGAAGTTGGAATTAAGGACGCGGAAACAAGATTTAATAATTATCCCCATCAGTTCTCAGGAGGCATGAGACAAAGAGTAGTTATTTCACTTGCATTATGTTGTGAACCTGAACTTTTAATTGCAGACGAACCCACTACAGCTTTAGATGTTTCAATTCAATCTCAAATTCTTGATTTAATTAAAAGATTAACAAAAGAAAGAAACCTTGCGGTAATTTTAATTACACATGACATGGGAGTAATTGCTGAGACAGTAGATAGAGTAGCTGTGATGAAAAGTGGAAATTTAGTTGAAATAGGTGAAACAAAAGAAATTTTAACAAAACCAAAAGAAACATATACAAAAAGTTTAATTAGTTCAGTGCCCCCAACTAATAAAAAGATTTCTAGATTTGTTATAATTGATAAGGAAAACAAAACTAACCAAGACAGTAATATTAAAATTTTAAACAGATGGAATAAAAAAGAAATTATTGAACAAGATTTGGTCAAAATTAAAAATCTCAACAAAAGTTTTGATGATAACTTTTTTACAGAAACTTCTAAAAATTCGGTGATGGCTGTTGATAATGTTTCATTTGAAATTAAAGAAGGAGAGTCTTTTGGTTTAGTTGGCGAAAGTGGAAGTGGAAAATCTACAATTGCTAAAATGATCGTAAATTTATTTAAACCATCTTCTGGAGATATTTTCTTTGATAATGTTTGTATTACAAAAATTAAGAACAAATCAGAAATGATGAAATTTAGAAAACAAATTCAAATGATTTTTCAAGATCCATATTCTTCTTTAAACGGAAGATTGAAAGTTAAGGATATAATCTCAGAACCAATTAAACTTCACAATCCCTCGATATCAAGCACTGATTTAAATAATTATATTTATGATTTACTAGAGTCTGTTGAGCTTTCGCAGAAATCTGCAGATCGTTATCCACATGAATTTTCTGGAGGTCAAAGACAGAGAATTTCTATTGCAAGAGCATTAGCTACCCAGCCAAGACTTCTTGTATGTGATGAGCCGACTTCTGCTTTAGATGTGAGTATTCAGGCACAGATTTTAAACTTATTAAAAGACCTTCAGGAACAATTAAATTTAACTATTCTGTTTATCAGTCATGATTTACCAGTTGTAAGGCAAATGTGTGATAGAATTGGAGTATTAAAAGATGGTAAATTATGTGAGGTGGCTAACACTGAAGAACTGTTTTTGAAACCCGAACACGATTACACAAAAAAACTTTTACACTTGATGCCTAAAATTGAGTCTATTTATAATTAGATTTGAACGGCCTGAAATGAGCGGATATTAAGAGTAAATTTAGTTATTATTTTGCATTCTCTCTTATAGATTGTATTATACATCTCAAAATAATTTTGTAATGAGCGATAAAGATAGAGTTATTATATTTGATACTACAATGCGAGATGGTGAACAATCACCAGGTGCATCTATGAGCTTGGAGGAGAAAATCCAAATAGCAAGAGTATTTGATGAATTGGGAATTGATATTATTGAGGCAGGATTTCCGATTGCATCTCCAGGTGATTTTGAGGCAGTTTCTGAAGTAAGTAAAATTTTAAAAAACTCTATTCCAGCTGGTCTTTCTAGACACTCTGTAAAAGATATCGATAGAGCTTATGAAGCTCTAAAACATGCTCCAAGATTTCGAATTCATACTTTTATTTCAACAAGTCCTTTGCATATGAAGCACAAACTTAACATGTCACCCGAAGATGTTTATGAGTCAATCGGAAAACATGTTGCTTATGCAAGAAAATTTACTGATGATGTTGAGTGGTCTTGCGAAGATGGAACAAGAACTGACATGGACTACATGTGTAAAACTGTAGAATTGGCAATTAAAAGTGGAGCTACCACAATAAACATCCCAGATACTGTTGGTTATACAATTCCATCTGAGTTTACTAAAATTGTTTCAACATTAAAAAATAAAGTACCAAACATTGATAAAGCAATTTTATCTACCCATTGTCATAATGATCTAGGATTAGCAGTTGCAAATTCTTTGGCAGGTGTTCAAGCAGGTGCAAGACAAATTGAATGTACAATTAATGGTTTAGGTGAGAGAGCAGGTAACGCTGCTTTGGAGGAAATTGTAATGGCTATCAGAACTAGAAATGATTTAATGCCTTTTTCAACTGGGATTAAAACAGAATTATTAAGCAAAGCATCAAAAGTTGTATCTAATGCAACATTTCCGGTTCAATTTAACAAAGCAATTGTTGGAAAGAATGCGTTTGCACATGAAGCAGGAATTCACCAAGATGGAATGTTAAAAAATAGAGAAACTTATGAAATTATGACTCCTGAAAGTGTAGGTGTTAAAAAAACTTCACTTGTTATGGGAAAACATTCTGGAAGACATGCCTTTAAGGAAAAATTAAATGACTTAGGTTATGCAGATGTTACTGACGATGTAATTCAATCAGCTTTTGGAAAATTTAAAGTTTTAGCAGATAAAAAAAAACATGTTTATGATGATGATATAATGGCTTTAGTTGATGACAGTCTTATTACAGATAATCAAATAAATGCAATTAATCTAAAATCATTAAAAGTATTTGCCGGAACAGGTGAACCTCAAAGAGCGGAAATGACTTTAGATGTTTATGGAGAAATTAAAAAAACATCCGAAACAGGTGATGGACCTGTAGATGCTATTTTTAAATGCATAAAAGTATTATACCCTCATGATGTCAAATTGCAGTTATATCAAGTTCATGCTGTAACAGAGGGAACAGATGCTCAAGCAACTGTTAGTGTTAGAATTGAAGAAAAAGGTAAAACAACCGTTGGTCAAGCAGCAGATACTGATACATTAGTAGCTTCTGCCAATGCTTATTTAAGTGCATTAAATAAAATGATTATTAAACGAGATAAAACAGCTCCAATGGAGCAAGAAAACAAAAAGGTAAGAGGTATATAATGGGATTATTTGACAGTGTTAAAAAGATATGGAGTCAAGATATGGCAATTGATCTTGGAACAGCAAATACTTTAGTTGTTTTAAAGGGCCAAGGTGTAGTTTTAAACGAACCTTCGGTTGTTGCGATTGTTGATCAAGGTGGAAAGAAAAATGTTCTAGCGGTTGGAGATGAGGCAAAAACTATGCTTGGTAGAACGCCTGGAAACATAAGCGCTATAAGACCTTTAAGAGATGGTGTGATTGCTGACTTTATTGTAACAGAAGAAATGATTAAACACTTTATAAAAAAAGTTCATAAAGGAAGCACGTTTGCCAATCCAAGAATTTTAATTTGTGTACCAACGGGGTCAACACCAGTCGAGAGAAAAGCTATTCAAGATAGTGCATTAGCTGCTGGAGCTAGAAGAGTTCAATTAATTGAAGAACCAATTGCTGCAGCGATTGGTGCTGGACTTCCAATTTCAGAGGCAACAGGCTCGATGGTTGTTGATATAGGCGGTGGGACAAGCGAAATTGCTGTTATGTCTTTAGGAGGTTTGGTTTATTCAAAATCTTTAAGAGTTGCTGGTGATGCAATGGATATTGCAATAGTGAATTACATGAGAAAAGAATATAATTTGTTAATAGGGGATACTACTGCCGAAAAAATTAAAAAAGAAATGGGAACAGCCATACCAACAGGATCTAATACTTATCCGGTAAAAGGAAGAGATCTTAGATCAGGAACACCTAAGGAAGTAAATATTACGGAGGAAGATACCTCTGAAGCATTAAATGATATTATGAAAGAAATGGTTAATGCAATTAAAGATGCTTTAGAAAATACTCCACCGGAACTATCTGCTGATTTGGTTGACATGGGATTAACATTAACAGGTGGTGGAGCTTTATTAAAAAATATTGATAAAAGGTTTTCAAAAGAAACAGGTTTACCAGTTCATATAGCAGATGATCCATTATCATGTGTTGCTGTTGGTACGGGCAAAGCTTTGGACCAAGAAGAAACTTTTTCTACCATGTTGTCTGAATATTAAAAAAAATGGCTACAAACAGAGATGATTTTGTTATAGCCTTTAGATCTGCATTTTTAAAAAAAAAAGATAAGCAAAAGTTTTCACTGTTAACCTTATTATTTTTGTCAATAGTTGTAATTATTTTTAGTAATTTAGATTTTAAAATTATCAAGTTTATAAAAATAGGAATTAATGAAGTTGTTTATAGATCTTCATTTTTAATTTCAGTACCCGAAAATAGAATTAAAAAATTCGATACTCAAATAAAAAATCATTTAGAAATTTATGATAATTATAAAATTATTGAAAAAGAGTTGGAAAATTTAAAACAAAAAAAACTATCAAATGAATATCTAAAATTAGAAAATAAAAAATTAAGAAAATTAATTAATGAAAGTATAGAGTCAGATAAGATATTAGCTAAAGTTTTAATTGATAAAAAAAGTCCATTTTTAAGATCAATTGTTTTAAACAAAGGAAGTAAAGATAAAGTCAAAATTGGTATGACCGTAGTAGACCAAGCCTATCTTGTAGGAAAGGTGATTGAGGTAAATTATACTAATTCAAGAGTGTTACTTTTGTCAGATCTAAATAGTAAAATTCCAGTACTTCTAGAGCCTATAGGGCTGCAGGCAGTAGCTTCAGGAACAGGAAAGGATTATGGAAAAATCGAGTACACAAAAAAAGAATACAAAAATAAAGTTAATACAAGTGATATTGTCGTTTATACCTCAGGACTTGGAGGGTTATTTAAACCAGGATTGCCAATAGGAAAAATTGCTAGAGATAAAATTACAAAAATTAATTTTTTTTCTGATTTTAATCAATTAGAATATGTAAATATAATTTCTTATAGCATTCAAGGTGCTAATTAATGTCATCATTAAATAGATTCTCTGTTTTAAACCTATCTTATTCTTACTTTCCAATAGTAATTTTGTTTGTTTCAGTATTCAACGAATTTGATTTTAATTTTTTAAAAATTGAATACTTTTCTTTTAACTTTGTACATATATTAATTTTTTTCTGGACATTAAAAAATCCAAATCACCTTGGTTACGTTTCTATATTTTTAGCAGGAATAATAAATGATGTTATTGTTGGGACACCAGTAGGTATTAGCGGTTTTTGTTATTTATTAATTTGCTTAGTTACAGCATACCTAAGAAATATAACCTTAAGTCCAAATTTTATTAATGATTGGTTATCGTTCTTGTTTACAATTTTATTAATTAATTCAATTCAGATTACAATTTTAGATTTGATTTTTTTAATTGAGATTAATTACATGAGCTATTTAATTAACTCAGGTTTTACTTTTTTATTTTATCCATTATTTTTTGTCATATTCAATTATATAAATAAAAAAATAGTAACTATAATAAATGATTAAAGAAGGTTCAGGTATAAGAAAAGCAGACATCATTAATAGAAGAATGTTTATTATTGGTGCCGCTAAAGTTATAATATTTACAGGAATAATTGCTCGATTATTTTCATTACAAATTAATGAGAATACAAAATATCTTACACTTTCAGATAAAAATAGAATTAGAGAATGGAAGTTGCCTCCAACTAGAGGAAATATTGTTGATTATTTTGGAAATGTAATTGCAGGGAACTTAAAAGTTTATCAACTTCATATAATTCCTGAGCAAGTAGAAAGTTTCAACTATTTACTATCAAGATTAAAAGTTTTATTAAAGTTAAGTGATAAAAAAATTTCTAATATCTTAAAAAATAAGAAACAGTTGAAACCTTGGGAAAGTATTATTGTTTCTGAAAATTTAAGTTGGAGTGAATTTGTAAAAGTAAATAATTATTTATATGATTTAGCAGGGGCCAAACCTGTGATGACTATCTCACGAAATTATCCCTTTAATGATATTTATACTCATGTCTTGGGATATGTTAGTCAACCAAATGAAAATGATATTTTACAAAATAAAATAATCCAGGAAAGATTTGTACCAGGTATGAAAGTGGGAAAAATTGGATTAGAGAAAACTCTAGAAAATTATTTGATAGGTACTAACGATATTCAGAGATATGAAGTTAATGCATATGGAAAAAGAATTAATCAACTTGAATATCAAAAAGGAAAACAAGGTTCTAAAATTCGATTAACAGTAGATACTGAAGTCCAAAAGCTATCTGCGAAATTATTAAAAAATCAAGCTGGATCAATCAGTGTAATGGATATTTATACAGGAGAAATTGTGGCTATGTATTCTTCACCCTCATATAATCCTAATTTATTTTTATTTGGAATTAGTAAAGATGAATGGGCTTTAATTAGAAACAACCCCTTAAAACCACTAATAAACAAAACACTTTCAGGACTTTATTCCCCAGGTTCTACCATAAAACCCATAGTAGCCCTTTCAGCTTTGGAGAATAATATAGTAAATCCAAACTTTAAAATTAGATGCACTGGCAAAACAGAACTTTATGGTCAAACTTTCCACTGCTGGAAAGAAAAAGGTCATGGACTTGTCAGTTTAAATAATGCCATGAAACAGTCTTGTGACACTTATTTTTATGAGATTGCCAGACTACTTGGTGTTGATCGATTAAAAGTTACTGCAAAAAAATTTGGCCTGGGTGAAAAAGTTTTAGGTGATTATTTTGAAAATGAAAAAAAAGGACTTTTCCCTAATACAAGCTGGAAAAAAAATAACCTTGGAAAAGGTTGGGTATTAGGAGAAACTTTAATAACAGGTATTGGGCAAGGATATACTCAAACGACTCCGTTACAACTATGTTTGATGACAGCTCAAATTGCAAATGGTGGATATTCGATAAAGCCAAAAATTATAGTGAATAACAATCCATTAAATTTTGCAGAGGCCAAAAAAGCTATGGAAGAACAAAGTTTAATAAATTCTAATAGTCAGTTATTTAAAGATCAAAGAAATATAAAAATAATTCAAGAAGCTATGTTTAGCTCAACAAATGAAATTATGGGAACTTCATACAGATCAAGAATTGATGACCCCAAATATCAATTTGCTGGAAAAACAGGTACAGCACAAGTAAAAAGAATTAGTAAAAGAGAGCGTGAATTAGATCTTAAAATAGAACAGATACCATATAACGACAGAGATCATGCTTTATATGTAGCTTATGGTCCATATAAAAATCCAAGATATGCTTTAAGTATAATTGTTGAACATGGTGGATCAGGGAGTAAAGCAGCAGCACCAATGGCAAAAAAACTTTTTAAATTAATAATTGATAGAGATGAACTTAGAGAAAAACAACCCAACTTTGAAGAAATTAATATTTAGATGTTTCATCACAACAGACTTAGTTCAGAATTAACCTTTTTTCAAAAAATTAAAAATTTAGATTATATATTGCTATTTAGTATTTTATTACTTTGTGTAATAAGTGTATTTGTCATGTATTCTACTGATGGCGGCCAAGTACTTTATCACACCAAAAGTCACTTTATAAAACTATTAATTTTTTTTCCTTTAATGCTAGTCATTTCATTATTTAATATAAAATTTTGGCATATTACCTCTTATTTTTTTTATTTTGTTATTATCTTACTTTTAATTTGGGTTTCCATTTATGGATTAAAAGCATCAGGATCACAAAGATGGATAAATCTTTATCTAATAGTTCTTCAACCTTCTGAGCTAATGAAAATTGGTGTTATTTTATGTCTTGCTAAATTTTATCACAGATTAAAAATTGACGATGTGAATTCCTTTTTGAGCATTACTATTGCATTAACAATGATTGTAGTTCCTATTATTTTAGTTTTAGCTCAACCTGATTTAGGAACTTCAATTTTAATAGCTTCAAGTGGATTAATTATTTTATGGTTAGGAGGTGTTAAAATAAAATATTTTTTAATATCATTTGTAACTTTTTTAATTTCGCTACCATTCATTATTTCTTTTTTGAAACCATATCAAAAACTAAGAATTCTTACCTTTTTAGATCCTGATAGAGATCCTTTAGGAGCAGGCTATCAAATTATCCAATCTAAAATTGCTATTGGTTCAGGTGGATTAAGTGGTAAAGGGTTTTTAAAAGGAACACAAAGTTATTTAGAGTTTTTACCTGAAAAACATACTGATTTTATTTTTACTTTATTTTCAGAAGAATTTGGTTTTTTTGGCTCAGTTTTACTTTTGCTTATTTATATTATTATAATAATTAGAATTATTAGAATTGGAGCAATATCAAGAAGTAATTTTGCTAAGCTTTTTTGTTTTGGATTTGCGTTTGCAATTTTCATTTATATTGTAGTCAACTTGTCGATGGTGTTGGGCTTGCTACCTATAGTTGGATCTCCATTACCTATCATGTCTTATGGTGGCTCATCAATGCTAGCAACTATGATTGGTTTTGGAATTGTATTAAGTGCTAAAATTAATCATAAGCAAACAATTTCCTAACAGGTTTATAATATTCAAAAGTATAATTTGTCACTACAAAAAAAAATTTTAACTAGTATAAGAGCTCAATGAGTCAAAACATTAAAGTTGGAATTGTAGGTGCTGGAATACAAGGTATTTCTAATGCGTTGTTTCTTCAAAAAAAGGGTTTTAAAGTAACTATCTTTGATAGAGATAATCCTGGTACTACGGCTGCATCATATGGAAATGCTGGTCATTTTTCACCATATGCCTCTGTACCTCTTAATAGACCAGATGTGTTAGCAGATGTACCGGCTATGCTTTTAAATTCATCTGGACCACTTGCCTTAAAGTGGAATTATGTTCCTAAAATGATTCCATGGTTTATTAAATTTATTATGAACTCTTCAAGCAAGAATATGATGCATACTGCAAAAAATATGCATCAAATTTTAGATTTAGCATTGCCAGCTTATGATGAGCTGTTTGATGAAATTGAATTAGAAGGATTAGTTGAAAATAAAGGAATTCTTTATATCTGGAATGACCAGGATTTAAAAAGTAGAGAACTAGAAATTAATATTAGGAATGAATTAGGTGTAGAGCAACAATTAGTAAATAAATCTGAAATTCATGATTTAGAACCTCATATAAAACCATTTTATCATGCTGGGGTTTTTTATCCTTATGCAAGACACGCTAGAAATCCAAAAAAAATTCTTTTAAAACTTTTTGATTTATTTTTGAAAAAAGGTGGAAAATTTAACAAAGTAAATATTAAAGATATTGATTTTGATGAAGAACAACCAATTTTTAAAACTGAAACACAAAGTTATATATTTGACAAAGCTGTAATTGCTTGTGGTGCATTTTCTAAAAGATTAACTGATAATTTAGATGAAAAAATACCTTTAGATACAGAAAGAGGCTATCACGTTCATTTTAAAGGTTGTGATCACTTATTAAAAAGACCAGTAATATTTTCAAATCGAGGATTTGGTATTACACCAATGGAACAAGGTTTAAGAGTTGTTGGTACAGTTGAATTTGGTGGATTAGATAACCCTCTATCTAAATCAAGAGTAAAAAATTTAATTAACAATGCAAAATACATGCTAGGAGATCTGCCCGAACATGAGGATGAGTGGTTAGGTTTTAGACCATCATTGCCTGATTTTTTACCTGTTATGGGACCATCAAAAAATCATAAAAATGTTTTCTATTGTTTTGGTCATCACCATTTAGGATGGACTTTAGGACCAATATCTGGAAAGATAATTTCAGGAATGATTGCTGAAGAAAACACAAACCTAAATTTGAAACCCTATAGCTCATTAAGATTTAGTTAAGTGAAAGAAAAATCAAATTTTCTTGCATATATTTTTTTGTTATTAACAGTCACTTTTTGGGCTGGAAATTTTATAGTAGGAAAATTTGCAAGTCTTTATGAAGTACCTCCTTTTTCACTAAATTTCTATCGTTGGTTTTTTGCATGGTTAATTTTAGCACCATTTACCATTCCTGAAATTTTTAAAAAAAAAGAATACATATTACGAAATTATAAATTGTTTATAATTTTAGGTGTCACAAGTATTACAATTTTTAACTCTATTGTTTATTATTCATTAAATTTTACTCAGGTTATAAGTGGAGTATTAATGATATCTACCATTCCAGTAATGATTATGTTTTTTTCATTTATTTTAAAAATTGAAAAGACAAATATATTTCAAATAATAGGAGTAATACTCTCATTTTTGGGTGTAATCATAATAATTACCAAAGCTAATTTTGAAATTCTAAAAAATTTAGATTTTAATAAGGGTGACATTACAATGGTTGTTGCTATGTTTTCTTGGGCCTTGTACTCAACTTTATTAAAAAGACAAAAATATGAGTTATCTCAATTAAGTTTATTGCAAGTTGTGATGACATTTGGATTAATATTTTTAATTCCAATTTATTTCATAGAGTATCAAATTGGTTTTAGAATTAACCTAGATAAACCATTCATTTTAATTTTATCATATGTTGTTTTGCTACCTGGTTTAGCATCATTTATTTTGTGGATTAAAGGTATATCTATGATAGGGGCAAATCGATCTGGTGTATTTTTGCATTTGATGCCTATATTCAGTGCCATAATGGCTATGATTTTTTTTAATGAAAAATTTATGTTTTATCATATCTTAGGAGCTTGTTTCATTGTTACAGGAATTTTATTATCAAATAGGAAAGTTCAAAATGCTTAAAGTTGCAATATTAGATGACTATCAAGATGTTTCACAAGAATTTGTGGATTTAAAGAAATTATCAGGGAAATATGAGTTTAAAATTTTTAGTGAACCCTTTTTAGATGAAGCTGATGCTATTGAACAATTAGCTGATTTTGAAGCATTACTAATTATGCGTGAAAGAACGCCTATTACTAAAAATTTAATCGATAATCTAAACGATCTTAAATATATCATCACAAGTGGTTCAAGAAATAAAGCAATTGATTTAGAAGCAGCAAAAAAAAGAAAAATTATTGTTTGTGGTACTGAGATTAACTTTAATCCTACTTGTGAATTAACTTGGGCTTTGATTTTAGGATTGTCAAAAAATCTTAAAACTGAAATTGATAATATGTATCAAGGTTATTGGCAAACAACAGTAGGCTTTGAACTTAAAGGAAAAATCTTAGGATTAATTGGACTTGGAAGAGTAGGCTCACAAGTAGCTAAAATCGCAAAAGCTTTTGGTATGCAAGTAATGGCTTGGAGTGAAAATTTAGATTTAGATAAATGTAAAGAATTAGAAGTTCTTCCATGTAACAAAGAAGATTTAATTAAAACATCAGACTATATCTCAATTCATGTACAAGGAGGAGAGAGATATAAAGACTGTATTACCATTAAAGAGTTTGACCAAATGAAAAAAACAGCTTTTTTAATTAATACTTCTCGAGGACCAATTATAAATGAAGATGATTTAATTATTGCTTTATCAACCAATGTAATTTTAGGAGCTGGTATTGATGTTTATGAAAAAGAACCTTTACCTGAAGGAAATAAACTAAGATTTTTACCAAATGCGTTGTTAACACCTCACATTGGTTATGTTACTGCAGAAAATTATAGTATTTTTTATACACAAATGATTGAAGATCTTGAGGCTTGCATTGATGGTAAACCTTTAAGAGTTATAGAATAAATAATGACAAAAAAAATTAATTCTAACTTAACTGAAGAACAGCAATCAGTTTTGTTTGAAGAAGGAACTGAGTTAGCGGGAACAAGTGAATTAAATCACGAAAAAAGAGAAGGCAGTTTTCATTGTGCTAACTGTGGAGAAAAATTATTTGATTCTAATACAAAGTATGAAAGTGGATCTGGTTGGCCTTCATTTTATCAATCATTACCTGATGTGTTTGAAACTAAAACTGATCATCATTTAGGTTATGCTAGAACTGAATACCACTGTAAAAAATGTGGTGGGCATCATGGCCATATCTTTGAAGATGGTCCCGAACCAACTGGAAAAAGATACTGTAATAACGGTGTTTGCTTAGTTTTTAAAAAAAAATGAAGTAGCAAAAATTTAATTAACAATGATAATTAAATATATTAGTTTTTTAACAGGAATTATTTGGTCTTATTCAATAATAAAATCACAATCAGTGTTTAGTAAAAAGGCTGGAATAATATTTAAAATATTTATTACAAAAATTTCTTGGTTTAGTTTAATTGCAGCTTGTTACTTTGGTTATAAAAATTTTACAATTAAATCTACAGTTATTGGTATTATAATTGGTGTTTTGATAGTGAATATTAGTTTTTATTTATTAAAAAAATATATCAATCAAAGATTTAATGAAAAACAAATAACAACTTTTAAAAGTTTTTTTGAATATACTTTAATTTTTTTAGTTATTTATTTCGTCTTATTTTAAAAGGTCTTGAAGCTTATTTTCTTTTTCTAAAGCCCGTGCTTCATCATAACCACCAATATGTTGATCATCAAAAAAAATTTGTGGAATAGTTCTTTTACCATTAGCTTTTGAAATCATTTCTTCCATAGCACCTTCAACTGTCGCAATACTTATTTCTTTATATTCAACGTTGTTTCTAGTTAATAATTTTTTAGCTGCTTCACAGTAATTACAAAGTGGCCCTGTATAGATTGTTACATTTTTCATAGTTTATAAATAATCATTCTTTTTTATTTTACTAGTAATTTCTTTTCTAGAATATTCAAATTTTTTTCTATGTTTTATACTTTTTTGATTTACTCTTTTTCTCCATAATCTGAATGAGGTAGGTTTTACAGATCTTCGCATAATCTTAATAACTTCAGATTCTGTCTTACCAGTCTTTTTTTCTATTTCCTCAAAAGTGATCCGATCTGCCCAGGCGGCCCAAATGATCCAATCTGGGTCATCCACATTTGGCTCTGGATTTTTAACTCTAGTTATGGGGGTGTGACCTTTTTTTTTCATAAATCCTTTATATTTGAAAAAAATGATTAATGCATTTTTTTTAGAGCATGATATTATGCAAACTGATAGTCCATCTTAGCCATCTTTAGCTCCCGGTTTTTTTGGACTATCTTCCTTAAAATGTACCCCTTAAATTATTTCTTATTTTTACAAATAATATTGTTTTTATTTATAACCCCAGGAACACCTAGAATTGTCATCATTTCATATTCTATGAATTATGGAATTCAAAAATGTATATGGACAGCTTTAGGAGATATTACCGCAAACTTTATTCAGGCAACGCTAGTAATTTTTGTAATAGGATCTTTTTTTCGGATAATCCAAATTTTTTAAATGTTTTTAAATGGGTTGGAGTAATTTATATTTTATATCTTGCGTATGATCTTTATAAATCAAAACCAAAAGACGTAAGCTCAGATAATATTTTGTCAAAAAGTTTGTTTTCTTTTTTTAGAGATGGTTTTTTAGTAGCAGGCACAAGTCCAAAAGCATGGATGTTCTTTCCATTAATATTTCCACAATTTATTGACTTTAATGGAAATTATATTGTTCAATTTTTTATTTTAATCACAACCTATGTTGTTTTAGATTTTTTATCTTTAATGGCTTACGCTGTGCTTGCTAGAAAATTAATTGTTTGGATAAAAGCTAATCCTAAAGTTATAAATACAATTTCAGCGTGCGTTTTAGTTATTATTGCAATGATTATTGTATTTATGCAAAAGTATTAAGTCGCAACCTGTTATTACCAGCTTGTTTGTTGTCTAATTAAAGGTTTTAATTAGTTTTTAAATTTAAAATAAATAAAGGAAGTAAAATGAAAATCAGAAATATAATTATTACATTGGTTTCTGCAATTGCACTTTTAATTTCAGCTTCAACAGTATCTTTCGCGAAGGTTGTTGGAGATAAAATTGTTTTAGGTGCAGCTGTTTCATTAACTGGAAAATATTCATCAAATGGTGTTCATACTCAAAACGGTTACAATTTGGCTGTTGAGAGAATTAATAGCATGGGTGGTGTTAAAGTTGGTGGAAAAAATTACAAGTTTGAAATCATTTATTACGATGATGAGTCAAACTCTGGTAGAGCAGCTCAACTTGCAGAAAGATTAATCAAACAAGATGGTGTTCAGTTTATGCTTGGTCCATACAGCTCAGGTTTAACTAAAGCTATGGCCCCTGTAACTGAAAAATATGGAATACCAATGGTAGAAGCTAACGGTGCATCAAGATCGTTATTTACTAAAGGTTATAAATATTTATTTGCAGTGCTTGCACCAGCAAACTTATATCTTGATGTAGCAATTGACCTTGCAGTTGAAAAAAATGGTGGTAAACCAGTCAAGATTGCAATGGCATTTGAACAAGATGCTTTCTCACAAGACGTGAGATTAGGTATCGTGGATGCTGCAAAAAGAACAAAGTCAAAAATCATTATTGATGATAAATTACCAAAAGAGCTAAATGATATGGCTGCTACTTTATCTAAAGTAAAAGCAGTTAAACCTGATGTTCTTGTGGTCTCAGGTCACACTAAAGGTGCTTTAACAGCGGTTAGACAAATTTCAGAAATGAAAGTTGATGTACCAATGTTGGCAATGACTCACTGTGATGCTGCTAAATTATCTAAACAACATGGTAAAGCTTCTGAGTATGCACTTTGTGCTTCTCAATGGCATAAATCTCTATCATACAAAGATAAGTTCTTTGGTGGTGGTATGAAATATGCTGGAGACTTTAATGCTAAGTTTGGATACGAGCCTCCTTACCAAGCTGCCGAATCTTCAGCCGCTTTATTAGTTTTCAAAGATGCGTTCGAAAGAGCAAATTCTTTTGATACTAAAAAAGTAAGAGATGCTTTAGCTGCAACTGATATGCAAACTTTTTATGGAAACATAAAATTTGCTGAAGGTGGTCAAAACGTATCTAAGCCAATGGTGCTTTTCCAAGTATCATGTAACGATGATGGAAGTAAATGTGAAAACAAAGTTGTTGCTCCTACAAAATGGGCATCTGCTGAGTTGGTACACCCAATTCCATCTTGGTCTAAAAGATAATATCTAATATACAAAATGCTCCCTAGTAATAGGGGGCATTTTTTAATAAACACTTTAAGAATTTATGGACTTTCTAATTTTCCAAGCACCAATGTTGATGGTTCAAGCATCAATGGATGGAATACTATTAGGTATTTTGTTTGCATTAATTGCTTACGGAATGGCATTGCAATGGGGAGTAATGAATATAATTAACATTGCTCAAGGAGAATTAGTAATCATGGGTGGGTACATCGCTTACTTTATGTATCTTTCTGGAATACACCCAGCATTTGGAATAATTGTTTCACCAATTATTATGTATTGTGTGGGTTGGGGAATGTACAAACTTGTTATTAACAAAGTAGTTGATAAAGATTTATTTACATCAATACTTGCAACATTTGGAATAAGTATTCTAGCACAACAGTTAATGAACTTTGCATTTGGTGCAGATGTTGTTGTTGCTCAGTCAAATTTTGGAACAACCATGTTATTTAATAATATGGTTACAATTCCTAATGCTAAAATATTTTCAGGGGCAGTTTGCGTAATATCAGCAATTATTCTTGTTGTTTATATGAGAAAATCTAAGTTAGGCCGCGCAATAAGAGCAACAGCACAAAATGCAAGAGCAGCAAAGATTTTAGGTGTTGATACTGAAAAAGTTTATGCAGCAACTTTTGGAATTAACGCAGCTCTATGTGGAATAGCGGGTGCGTGTATAGCAATTACATTTACGCTTCATCCTTATACGGGATTACCCTACACCGTCAGATCTTTTATGATTGTAATTATTGCTGGATTAGGAAATTTACCAGCAGTAGCAATATCTGGAATGGGTTTAGGGGTATTTGAAGAATGGGCAGACTATTTGCTTGGAACAGAGTTTAGAATAGCAGCAGTATTTTCATTACTAGTAATTATACTAGTTTACAGAAGGTTTAAATTATCAAGAAAAAGAGAGTATTTAAAATAATGAATAAAAACACTCTTTTATATTTAGGACTATTAGTTTTTGGATTAGTTGGAGCATTTTTGTTTCCAGCTTACAAACTTCAATTATCATTTCTTTATATTTTGATTGTACTAGCTATGACATGGGATGTTCAAGGTGGTCAAATGGGCTACAATACATTTGGCAATATATTATTCTTTGGTATTGGAATGTATGTTGCATCGAGCACTCAAATAGCAATGTTTTTTTCATTAGCTGAATGGACAGATGCTGGTGGTGAAAAAACTTTTGTGCATACTATTCCACAATTTTTCCAAGGTTTTGGCGTAGGAATAATTTTATCAGGAATAATCCCAATGATTATAGCTGGAGTTATAGGTTATGGAATTTTAGGTTTAAGAGGTCACTATTTTGCAATTTGTACCTTGGCATTAGGAATTGCTGCTGGAGAAATAGCTGGAGGAATAGAAATTATTGGAGCAGGTCAAGGTATGACAGTTCCTGTTTGGCCAAAAGGATTTGGTTCTAACGAGTCTTCATCACAATTTTTATATTACTTAAGTTTTGCTTTAGCAGTTATAACATTTGTTACTTTAAAATGGGCATACAGCACTAGGTTTGGATTAGTTTTAAATGCAATAAGAGACAATGAAGACAAAGCAGAGGCAATGGGAATTCATACAATGAGATATAAAATTATTGGCTGGATGGTTTCAGCATTCTTTGTTGGAATAGCTGGTGGTTTAATGGGTCATATTAATGGTTACATTGAGCCAACAGAAATTGCATTTGCTGGACCAACTTTTGGAGTGTTCATGGTTTTAATGGCAATTCTTGGTGGAAAAGGAACTTTATGGGGACCACTTGTTGGTGCAACTGTTTTTCATTTGTTTAAAGAAGGTTTTTGGACATACTTTTTAGGTTGGCAGTATGTTGCTTTAGGAGTTTTAATTGTAGTAATCGTTGTTTACTTTCCTGAGGGAATAATGGGGTGGTTAAGAGAAAAATACCCAGAAAAATTTGGTGAAACAATTGATGAGGCAGATCGAAAGGCACAGGTAGAATTAAAATAATGTCTATATTAGATGTAACAGGAGTTAGTAAATCTTTTGGTGGTGTAAAGGCTAACGTTGATATTTCAATGTCTGTTGAACAAGGTTCTATTGTTGGATTAATTGGACCAAATGGATCAGGAAAAACAACACTATTTAATTCTATTGTTGGAACCTATCCCATTGATAAGGGTTCAATTAAATTTGATGGAACTGAAGTTTCTGAATTACCAGTTCCTGTTGTTGCAAAATTAGGATTACTAAGAACTTTTCAACAAACAAGAATTTATGGAAAATTAAACTGTATTGAAAATATGTTAATTAGCCATAAGCCAGAAAATGATGGAATTTTAACTGTATTTCAAAAAATACCGTCTGATTTAACAGATAAAGCTGAAACTTTACTAAAATTTGTTGGTCTTCACCAAAAAAGAAAGCTTAGAGCAGGAGACCTTTCTTTTGGTCAACAAAAATTATTAGAACTTGCTATGGCATTAATGAATGAGCCTAAAATGCTTTTATTGGATGAGCCAACAGCAGGAATTAATCCAACATTAATAAATGGAATTATTGATCGTTTGATTAAAGTAAATAAAGAATATGGGATTACTTTATTGGTTATTGAGCACAATATGAAAGTAATTATGAACTTAGCTCAAAAAGTTTTTTGTTTAGCGCATGGTCAAATGCTAGCTAATGGAACACCTGAAGAAATAAAAAATGATAAGCGAGTATTAGATGCTTACTTGGGGGCTCAATAATGTCTAGCCAATATGATGTATTAGGAAAAGCACCTGGACCAGAAGAGTTACAAAAATTATCTCCTGATAATAATCATGTAACTATTAATAAGTTATCTGCTGGTTATGGAAAAATGGAAATTCTTCATGATTTTGATCTACGAGTAAACAAAGCCCAATCTTTATGTTTGATTGGACCAAATGGTGCAGGAAAATCTACAATACTTCATTCAATTTATGGATTTACAAATATTTTTTCAGGACAAATAGAAATTGATGGAAAAGAAATTACAAATTTAACGCCAGCAGAAAAACTCAAGTCATGTGGTATTGCGTATATTTTACAAGATAACTCTGTTTTTTCAGATATGACAGTGGAAGAAAATTTATTGATGGGTGGTTATATAAAAGAAAATACAGATGAATCTTATCAAGAGGCAGAAAGAATTTTTGAAAAATATGAAAGATTAAGAAATAGAAGAAATCAACCAGCTAAAGTTTTATCTGGTGGTGAAAGAAGATTATTAGAAATATCAAGGGCACTTGTTATGAAGCCATCTGTGTTATTGGTAGACGAACCTTCAATTGGTTTAGAGCCAAGATATATCGATATGGTTTTTGAAATCTTAAGAGATCTTCAAGTAAATGAAAAAAAAACAATCATATTGGTAGAACAAAATGCTAAAAAGGGATTAGAGTTTGCAGATATTGGGTATGTACTTGTATCAGGACAAACTGCTATCGCTGGCAAAGGGGATGACTTATTAAACAATCCTGATGTTGGTAGATTATTCCTTGGAGGCTAATGATTAATAAAGAATTTTTCTTTAGAGGCTTCAAATCTATAATAAAACCAGATAGTCCAGCACTTGCCCTTGGATGTTGTTTTATAGCTATCGGAGCATTACTTAAAAATTTAGGTTTTAATATTCAAGAAAGTATTTTTTCAACAATGTTAACATATGCTTTACCAGGTTCATTGGTAATGGCTGAGTCATTGTTAGTTGGAGCATCATTATTAAATATTTTTTTAGCTGTTTGGTTTGTTAATGCTCGATTATATCCAATGGCTGTTTCTTTATTCCCATTAATGATTCATAGAAGCCAACCAAAATGGAAATATTATTTCTCATGTCACTTCATTGCTGTGTCTGCATGGCTTATAATGAAGAGCAATTATAAAAGTATTGAGAAAAAAAATAGAATAGATTTTTGGATTGGTATTGGTTGTGCAACTTGGACAACAGCTGTAATTGGAACTATCATTGGATTTTATACCTCTGACTATCTTGATAAAAATATCATGATGGGTCTAGCAATTTTAAATCCAATTTATTTCTTATGTATGATGGTAGGTGCAATGAAAACTATCCAAATAGGGGCGTCAGTAATATTAGGTTTATTACTTGGGCCAATTTTTTATTTTTTTTCTCCAGAATGGTCAATTTTACTTGGTGGACTTATTGGTGGAACTATTGCTTACTTTATAGGAGAATTACGTGTCAACTAGTGTAGTTCTTGCAATTATAGTTACATCGTTTGCTACTTTTTCTTCTAGATTATTAGGTGTTATTTCATCAAAAGGAATAAAGGAAACTTCAAAGTTATTTAGATGGTTTAATTGTTTAGCTTACTCAACTTTAGCTGCATTGATTGCAAGAACAATTATTTTTCCTGTAGGAGTGTTATCTGATGCAAGCTATTTAAGTAGAGGAACAGTAGTACTGTTTTGCTTATTTATATTTTTTATATCTAAAAGAAATTTTGTTTATCCAACAGTAATATCTGCTATCATGATGGCATTACTAAGTGAGTATTTATAATGGAAAAAATTCCTGGTTTAACAATTTCAGAACACAATAATTCGAAAAGAATAATTAATATTGATATAGAAAATGAAATCATTGAAAAACTTATTTTTCCATTCAATAAATTTGATTTAACAGCATTAGAACTTAAACCTTTTACTCGTTTTACTATTGCAAAAAGTTTTGATGATTTGACAGAAAATAAGCTTAGTAAACTGATGAATTCTATAATTAGAGATAGATCTACAGGATGTTTTGTAATTGGCCCTAAAAATATTTCTGCAAAAATTAATGATAAATTTTTAGTTAAACTCTCTACAGCTATTGCTCATTTAATTGGAATTCCTAACCATGATTCTATGGCAGGTAAATATTACGCACGGTTTGTTGTGAAGCATGAAGACAAAAGTGACTCGTATTTAAGAAAAGCATATAGAAATATGGATCTTCATACTGATGGTACTTATGTTAAAGAAATTACAGACTGGTTATTAATGTCTAAAATTGACGAACAAAATGTAGAAGGTGGAGAGACAGCAATGTTACACCTTGATGATTGGGAACACTGTGAGGATCTATATAATGATCCTGTAGGTAGACAGAATTTTATTTGGGGCTCACCTAAAAGTAAAAATATAGATTACAAAGTAGAACATTCAGTTTTTTCATCTGATAAAAATGGCAAACCTAATATTTCTTATATTGATCAATTTCCTGAGCCTAAAAATATGGAACAAGGTAATTTTTTACAAAGATTATCAGATGCTTTAGAAGAAAGTAAAAATAAAACTATTACTAAACTACCTGTTGGATCTGCAATAATTGCTAATAATTACTTTTGGCTTCATGGGAGAAAACCTTTTAAAGAAAATGAAGAATTAAGTAGAGAATTATTAAGAATTAGAGGCTCTTTTTTTATTAATTAATTGAATATAATCAATATAAAGTAACCAAAATTTATGAATTTAGGATTTATAGGTACGGGCAAAATAGCATCATCAGTAATCACTGGTATTTGCACATCTAAAATTTCATTTAATAAAATTATAATTTCACCAAGAAACAAAAGAATTGCCAAGAATTTAAAAAAAAGATTTAAAAAAGTAATAATTGCTAAAGATAATCAACAAATTGTTAATAAGTGTGATTGGGTATTTTTATCAGTTACACCTACAGTAGGAGATAAAATAATCAAAGAGTTAAAATTTAAATCAACACAAACTATAATTAGTTTTATTTCTACAATAACTTTATCTCAGTTAAAAAAGGCAATAAAAGTTAAAGCTAAAATTGTAAGAGCTATACCTTTGCCGCCAATTTCACTAAAAAAAGGACCAGTACCTATCTGTCCTCCTAACAAAAAAGTTAAAGCATTCTTTGACAAAGTTGGAACAACTGTTGAAATAAAAAATGAAAAATTATCTATTAATTTTTGGTCTACTTCAGGAATGATGGCGCCTTTTTATCAATTGTTAAGTTCAATGACAAACTGGTTAGTTAAAAGAGGTGTTAAAAGAGATAATGCTCAAAAATATATAACTTTTTTATTTTTAGCTTTGTCAGAAGACGCTGTTGTTAATTCAAAAAAGGATTTAAAATATTTGGTAAAAGAGTCTCAGACTCCTAAGGGATTAAATGAACAAGGTGTTAAAGAACTAACAAAAGCTGGTTTTTATAAATCTTTAGAGAAAACTCTCAATAGTATACATAAAAGATTAAATAAATAAAATTTCATGGATCAACAGAATATTTTACAAATCGAAAATCTATCCAAATATTTTGGAGGGTTAGCTGCAGTTTCAGATTGCTCTTTAAAAATTAAGAAGGGCTCTATCACAGGAATTATTGGACCTAATGGTTCAGGTAAAACTACTTTATTTAATTTAATTGCTGGAAATTTAAAATCTTCTCAAGGAAAAGTTCTTTTTAATAATGAAGATGTGACTGATGTTCCTTCGTATGAATTATTTTCAAAAGGAATTTTAAGAACATTTCAGATAGCACACGAGTTTACAAATTTATCAGTTTTAGAGAATTTAATGATGGTACCAGCAAATCAATCTGGAGAAAAATTAATGACTGCTTTATTAAAACCAAGTTTAGTTAGAACTGAAGAATTAGCAGTAAAACAAAAAGCTCAGGACGTAGTTGATTTCTTAAACCTTACCCACTTATCAAATGAATTAGCTGGAAATTTATCGGGTGGTCAAAAAAAATTATTAGAACTTGGAAGAACTATGATGGTTGATGCAAAAATAGTATTACTCGATGAAGTAGGAGCGGGAGTTAACAGAACGTTACTTAAAGAGCTAGGAACTGCAATCCTTAAGCTAAATAAAGAGCAAGGGTATACATTTTGTATGATTGAGCATGATATGGATTTTATTAGTAGATTGTGTGATCCAGTTATTGTCATGGCTGAAGGATCTGTCTTATTTGAAGGAACTGCTGATGAGGTTAAAAAAGATGAGAAAGTTATAGATAGTTATTTAGGTAGAGGATCAAAACTAAAGGATGAAAATTAATGGCATTTTTTGAAGGTATAAAAATGACAGGTGGTTACGGTAATGGTCCTGATATAATTAATTCTTGTTCAGTTGATGTTAATAGGGGCGAAATAGTTTCAATTCTTGGGCCTAATGGAGCTGGTAAATCAACAGCAATGAAAGCTATGCTTGGTCTTTTAGATTTAAAATCAGGTTCTGTAGTAATTGATGGAAAAAATATCTCAAAACTTTCTCCACAAGAAAGAGTTAGAGCTGGAATTTCATTTGTGCCTCAAACAAAAAATGTTTTTGCTGGAATGACAGTTGAAGAGAATTTAGAAATGGGAGCCTATCTAAGAGATGATAACTTTCAAAATATTATAGAGGAAATTTATGATTTATTTCCCATACTAAGAGAAAAAAGAAGTCAGTTAGTTGGTGAATTATCAGGTGGTCAAAGACAACAAGTTGCTCTTGGAAGAGCATTAATGATTAAGCCATCAGTATTAATGTTGGATGAACCCACTGCTGGTGTTTCTCCAATAGTTATGGATGAATTATTTGACCACATTATTAAAGTTAAAAGAACAAATGTTGCAATTTTAATGGTTGAGCAAAATGCCAAACAAGCACTAAATATTTCTGATCGTGGATATGTACTTGTTACTGGTGAAAACAAATATGCAGGCACTGGTAAAGAATTATTAAATGACCCAAGAGTAAGAAGCTCTTTTTTGGGAGGATAGTATGGATTTATTAAACGCAATTATATTACTGTTAAATTATATTTTTGTTCCTGCCTTAGCTTATGGATCACAACTAGCGCTTGGTGCAATTTTTGTAACTTTAATCTATGGAATTTTAAGATTTGCAAATTTTGCAACTGGAGACATGATGGCATTTGGAACTATGGTAACTATTATATTCACATGGTACTTTCAATCAATTGGAATTTCTTTAGGTGTTTTACCAACAGCTCTTCTTGCAATACCGTTTGCGATAATTTTTATGATTGGCTACATGCTCTTTGTAGATAAATTTGTTTTTAGATATTATAGAGTTAACAAAAGTCCTCCCGTCCAACTTGCGATGGTTAGTATTGGTGTAATGTTTGTAACTCAAGCTGTTGTTAGAATAATAATTGGACCATCTGATAGAAGATTTTTTGATGGAGAAAAATTTATTATTAAAGCGGGTGAATTTAAAGAAATGACAGGACTTAACGAAGGATTAGCAATTAAATCAAGTCAGGTAATAACTATATTTGTAACACTTGTATTGGTTTCAATTCTATTTTGGTTTTTAAATAAAACAAAGACAGGAAAGAGTATGCGTGCTTATTCAGATAATGAGGATTTAGCTTTATTATCAGGAATTGACCCTAAAAGAGTGGTCATGATTACTTGGATTATTGCAGGTATTCTAGCAACAATTGGAGGTGCTTTATATGGTTTAGATAAAAGCTTTAAGCCTTTTACCTACTTTAACAACATGCTACCAATTTTTGCTGCCGCAATTGTTGGGGGTATTGGAAATCCTTTTGGAGCATTTTTGGGAGGTTACGTTATAGCTTTTTCAGAAATATTTATAACTTACGCATATAAGAAATTTTTTATGTATATGTTGCCAGAAAGCATGGAGCCTGAAACTTTAGTGCAACTATTATCAACAGATTATAAATTTGCTGTCTCATTCTCCATACTGGTCATTGTTTTGTTATACAGGCCTAATGGAATATTTAAAGGTAAGGTACTTTGAGAAAAAATCTAAACATAATTGCTGCTTACACAATAATGATGGGCTTAATTATTTTGGTTGGAATATTTCAATCATGGAACGTTGCTCTTTCAATTTTTAATATGTGTTTAATTTCTGCAGTAATGACAATGGGAGCAAATGTACAATGGGGTTACGCTGGTTTAATTAATTTTGGTCTTATGGGTTATGCTGCACTGGGTGGTTTAGCTGCAGTTTTAATATCAGTTGATCCTGTTCAAGAAGCGTGGCGCGCAGGTGGCTTCGACATCTTGATGTGCCTATGGCTCATTATCGTAATGATTTTGGCTATTCGCTTCATCTTGAAGAATTTTGCTAAATCAAATTTTAGAACTTATGGAATTGCATCAATCATTATTACTGGAATTATAATTATTAGAGTAACTGCTGAACCTGGCATTGAAGCTATTGAAGCAGTTAATCCTGCTAAAACAGGATTTCTTGGAGGCTTTGGATTACCAATAATGTTTTCATGGATAGTGGGAGCTTTCTTTGCTGGTGGGCTTGCATTTGTAGTTGGAAAGGTTGCACTTGGATTACGAGCTGACTATTTGGCAATTGCCACATTACTAATTTCTGAAATTGTCATTGCAATAATTAAACATGAAGATTGGTTATCAAGAGGGGTTAAAAATGTCATAGGATTAGATAGACCAGTACCTTACGAGGTTAATCTTCAAGCTACGGAATGGTTTATCAATCTAGTTGCAAAATTTAATTCAAATAAATTAGATCTAATTTCTAATGTAGTGGACAAACAAGCTGCACTTAATCAATTAGTAATTGAAGGATCGTCAGTTTTTGTAAAACTTTGTTACTCAGGATTATTTTTAGTGGTAGTAATAGCATTATTAATAGTTACTCAAAAAGCACTTTATTCTCCATGGGGAAGAATGATGAGAGCAATTAGAGATAATGAAGAAGCAGCAAATGCTATGGGTAAAAATGTTGTTAAACAACATTTGTTGATATTTATTTTAGGTTCAGCAATAGTTGGAATTGCTGGAGCTATGTTGGTCACTCAAGACGGTTTGTTCACACCAGGAAGTTATAGACCTATGAGATATACTTTTTTAATTTGGGTCATGGTTATAGTAGGTGGTAGTGGTAATAATTTTGGAGCTATTTTGGGGGGATTTGCAGTCTGGTTTTTATGGATAGAAGCTGCTCCTATTGCTTTATTTTTAATTAATTTATTTACAGCTGGAATGGCTGATACTCACGCATTGAAAATTCATTTAATTGAGAGTGTTCCTTACTTTAGATATTTGATGATGGGCCTTGGTTTGTTGTTAATAATGAGATACCGTCCAAAAGGTATACTTCCAGAAAAAATAGAGATTAAATAATTACAATGAAATATATTATATTAGGTGCCGCGATAGCTTGGGCTATGTATATAGCAGACAAGTATATGTTTTAATGAACAAAAATCTTTGGCTACTGATCTTAAGTCAGATTTTTGCATTCACTGCTGCACCAGTTACAGTTTTTTTAAGTGGAATAATTGGTTCTCAATTTAGTCCTATAAAATTATTAGCAACTCTACCGATGGCACTTTCAATTGTGGGAATAGCTATTTTTGCAATTTTTGCAGCAAAAGTTATGAGTGTAATTGGAAGACAAGCAGGCTTTATATTTGCATCAGTTGGTAGCTCATTGTCAGCATTGTTAGCATCATATTCGATTATTATTGAAAGCTTTATCTTATTTAACTTAGCAAACTTTTTACTTGGCGCTGGAGTAGCATTCAGTCATCAATATCGTTTTGCAGCTGTTGAAACAGTTCCAAAAGATATGGCACCTAAGGCAATATCAATTATATTATTAGCAGGAATAGGTTCAGCTTTTATAGGCCCAAATGTTGCCAATATAACAAAAAACATTATAGCTGAACATTTGTATTCTGGATCTTATATTGCATTGGCAGCTTTAACTCTTACTTCAACAATCTTTTTATTATTTTACAAGGACGGACATAAAAGAAACCATGTTAATAAAAAAATTTCTCGTAGTTATTTAGAATTAGTTTCACAACCAAGATTTTTACAAGCTTTGGTCGCTTCAGCATTTGCTTATGCGGTAATGTCATTTTTAATGACAGCAACACCAATAAGTATGCATGTAATGGAAAAAATTAGTTTAACTAAAACAGGACTTGTAATTCAGCTTCATATCGCTGCAATGTTTTTACCATCTCTAATAACTGGAAACTTGATAAAAAAATTTGGTCATAGCAAAATAATGTATGTGGGTGTTATATTATTTTCAGTTACAATTTTAACAAGTTTATTTGAACAAAATTTTTTTAATTATCTAATAGCTTTAATTTTTCTGGGGTTTGGTTGGAATTTTTTATTTATATCAGGTACCAGTTTATTAGTTTTGTCTTATAGAGAAGAAGAGAAATTTAAGGCACAAGGGTTTAATGATCTTATAGTATATTCAGTTCAAGCAGTTGCAAGTTTATCAGCTGGTATATTTATCACCTTAACTAGCTGGAAAACAATGAATTTAGTTTGTGTAGTTTTTCTAATAATTATTATTATTTCAACTCTAAGAGCAGATTTTGTGGATAAAAAAAGATGAACTTTTTAACTTATCTGGATTTCAGTTTGTTGGAACTTTTTCTAATAAGCTTGATTATACTAGTTGCATCTACGATAAGAGGATTTAATGGTTTTGGGTTTTCGGCCACTTCTGTTTCAGGACTAGCATTTATATTACCAGCTGTCGAAATTGTTCCAATTATTCTGATACTTGAAGTAGCGATTAGTATTTTTATGGTTCCTTATATTTGGAATAAGATTAATTGGAAATTTGTGTTTCAAATTTTAATAGGAATTGCAATTGGTTCACCAATTGGTCTTTATCTTTTGAAATTTTTTTCCCCAAATTTTACTCACTTATTGATCTGCATTATTATAATATTTTTTTCAATTCTTTTAATGAAAGGTTATTCAAATAAAAAGATTGATAATAATTTTATAAAAATTTTAACAGGAACTATTTCTGGTGCATTGAATGGGTTATCAACTTTAGGTGGTTTGCCAGTGGCTTTGTTTTTACTTATTACAAGCATGCAACCAATTTTTATAAGGGGTTCATTAGCAGCATTATTTTTTATAACTGACACTTATGCATTTTCTTTGAGTTATTTTGGAGGGATTGTTGATATGACTACTATATATAGATCTGTTCCTCTTATAATTATTTTACCTTTAGGCGTTTTTATTGGCAATAAATTCTTTGTGAAAAGCAGAGAAGAAACTTATAGAAAAGTAGTCTTTTATTTTTTGATAACTGTCTCAGTAATTGGTATTTTAAGAATTTTGTATAATTTTTAAAAAAACCCCAGTAATTTTCATCACTGGGGTTTTTAAAATTAGATATTAACTATCTTTGTTTTTTAGTTTTAAATTTTCCACCTTTGATTTCTTGCTCTAAGAAAGAACCTTCAGCTTCACCAACGCTAGTAAAAGTTACTCCAGTTGCACCTTCGTAATTTACTTTTTTACCTTTGGCTAATAAATCCAATCCTTTTTTAAGCTCACCTGGATAAATTTTAGTTCCAGGAGCATTAGCAACATCCATCACATTTTTTGCAATTGATGCTCTGTCAGCTGAATTACCAGCTTGCATTGCTAAAACTATTAAAGCAGCTGCGTCGTAAGATTCACCAGTGTATGGACCAGAAGAATCAATACCAGCAGCTTTTGCTACGTCAGCAAATACTCCGGCACCTTTTCCAGTTGATCCTGGCATTGTTCCAAAAGATTTACTTAAACCTTTTCCAAATGCATCAACTAGTGATTGTCCAATCATACCATCTGATAAAACAAAAGTGTCAAAAGCACCTGAGTCTAATGCAGCTTGAATCATACCTTTTCCACCTTGGTCAAGATATCCAATTACAGCCATAGCATCACCACCAGCAGAAGCTAGTGTTGCAACTTCAGATGAGTAGTCAGCTTTACCATCTTCATGAGCAGTAACAGCTGTAACTTTAATACCATGAGCTTCGGCAGCAGCTTTATAAACATCTGCTAAACCTTTTCCGTAGTCATTATTAGTATAAGTTATAGCTACACTTTTAACTTTTCTATCCTTAGTTACGTCAGCTAAAATTTGACCACCTCTAGCATCAGAAGGAGCTGTTCTAAAAAAGAATCCTTTGTCATCTAGAGTTGTTAATCCTGGTGAAGTTGCAGAAGGTGAAATCATTACTACACCATTTGGTACAGCAACGTTTGATGCAATTGCACCAGTTACACCTGAACAGTCAGCACCCATAATTGCTGCTACACCTTGTGAAATAACACCTTCAGCTGCTGCAGTTGCTGCCGCTGAGTCAACACAAGTTGAGTCTGCTCTTACTACTTCAATTTTTTTTCCACCCAATAGTGAACCTGAGTCAGAAGCTTCTTTAAAAGCAAGTTCTGCAGATCCAGCCATAGCTGGTGTTAGTGATTCAATAGGACCCGTAAATCCTAAAATAATCCCCATCTTAATCGCATGTCCATCTGCCATTACATTAGTTCCAAATGTTGAAACAAACATAAATGCAGCAATAAATAGTTTTTTCATTCTCGTCCTCTTTATATTGTTAACAATTTATAAAAAGACAATTAAATGATGATTATTAATACAATTCAATGACAAAATTACTTAGTTTTCTGAAGTAAATATATTGATGTAATAACGATAATTCCTCCAAATACTGTGATTAAAGAAGGCACCTCACCAAAGATAAAGAAAGTTAATATAAGGCCAAATACTGGAAATAGTGAATAAAAAGGCATCACCATTCCAACTGGATAAAATTTATATAAATAAAACATCATCATATGTCCGAGTATTGAAATAATTATTCCAGCGTACATAACCGCAAGCCATCCAAAAGACTCAACGCCATTAATTTGCTCAACAACATTTCCTTCAAATATATGAGAAAAAATGATTAGAACCACAAAACCAATCAATCCCATAATTGAGTTTGTAAATTTTACATCTAAATTTTTAATATATCTTGAGAAAACTTGTGACAATCCATAAAAAAAAGCCATACCAAAAATTAATAATGTTCCAAAAATTTCATCCATAATTTTTGGATCAAAGGCTATCAAAATTATTCCAACGAATGATAGAAATATAAAAATCCATTTTTTGAAACTAATGTTTTCATTTAAAAATAAGGAACTTATTAATATTGCAAACGGTATTGACAGTTGTGCTCCAATTGTAATTGGTGCTAATATAGAAACAGCATTAATAGATAAATATAAAAACATATTCACTCCAGCTCCCATACATAATGAAAATCCGATTAATGGTAGTAAATATTTTTTTTCAGGAATTTTTATTTTACAAAATGGTATTAAGCATAAAAAAACAAATCCCATTCTTAACGCCCCAAAGAAAATTGGATTCATTGATGCGTTTAAGCCAAATTTACCCAAAGGATAAGCGCTTCCAAGAAAAAACATTACTAAAACAATTAAAGCTGTATGTTTAGGAGACAAAATATTATCTAATTGAAAATGGATCTAAGGATGGTTCGTCAGATGTATAGAACCACGTTGTCTTTACCCTTGTATAATCTTTAATTGAGTCAATACCTGCCTCTTTTCCGTAACCACTGTCTTTAATACCTCCAAAGGGTGCCGAAGGAGAAATTAATCTGTAAGTATTTACAAATGTAATACCTGCTCGTATCGCTTTAGACACTCTTAATCCTTTTGAAAGATTACTTGTATAAACTCCTGAAGACAAACCATATTGATTGTCATTCATTTTATTAACAACTTCTTCTTCAGTATCGAATTTCATTACAGATAATACTGGTCCAAATAATTCATTTTCTGCAACAGGCAAATTATGATTGTCACATTCAATAATTGTTGGTGGAAAATAATACCCTTCATTAGAGAACGAGTCTCTTTTGCCACCACATTTTACTTTTCCACCTTGATTAATTGTATCTTTTATATTTTTTTCAATAGTTTCTAATTGTTTAAAACTACTTAGTGGCCCCATTTCTGTTTCTGGATCCATTGGTGTGCCGATTTTTATTTTTGATGCACGATTTGAAAGTTTATTTAAAAATTCATCATAAATACCTTTTTGAATATAAAGTCTTGATCCAGCTATACAGCTTTGACCACTAGCACCAAATATTCCAGCAACAATTCCATTTATTGCATTTTCTTGGTCAGCGTCATCAAAAACTGCCACAGGACTTTTTCCACCTAGCTCAAGACTTACTTCAGACAAATTGTCCGCCGAATTCCTGATTATATGTCTTGCTGTTTCTGGTCCACCAGTAAATGCAATTTTTTCAACTAAATCATGGGTGGTAAGTGTTTTTCCACATGGATCACCAAATCCAGTAATAACGTTAACTACACCTTTAGGGATACCGGTTTTTTCTATTAGCTTAGCAAACTCAAACATAACTGCAGGAGCAAGTTCAGATGATTTAATTACTACAGTGTTACCCATAGCAAGAGCAGGAGCTAACTTAGTTGCTGTCAAAAACATTTGTGAGTTCCATGGAATGATTGCTGCAATTACACCAATAGGAATTCTGGTTGTTATTGCCTGAATATTTGGTTTATCAATTGGAAGAACTGTACCTTCAACTTTATCTGCTAGACCAGCATAATAATCATAATAGTCGGCAATATAAATTGCTTGTTTTTTAGTTTCTCTAATAATTTTTCCAGTGTCAATTGTTTCAATCTCACCAAGCATTTCAGCATTTTTTCTTAGTTGTTCGCCAATCGCTCTTAAAAATTTTGCTCTTTCTTTTGGAAGTAGTTTTGGCCATTCACCTTCAAATGCTTTTTGGGCCGCATTGACTGCTTTATTAACATCATTAGCACTAGCCTCAGGCACAACTGCCCAGGGTTTATTATTTTCAGGATTTAAAGTTTCAAAAGTTTTTTTATTTTCAGAGTCAATCCACTCACCATCAATAAACATCTTATACTGTTTTAATTTAGTCATTCTTTTCAACAAAATTTTTGATACTTAAATTTACCTCATCTGCACACTCAATACCACAAAGATGTTTTCCATCTTTAATAATTTTTAATTCACTATTTTTGATTACTTTATTTAATTCTTGTGACATTTTTATTGTTGAACCATAATCATACTCTCCTGTCATTAATAAAGTATTAATCTTAATTTTTTCAAATTCTTCATCATTTTGATGTTTTACAAAAAGCTTATAAGCTTTTAAAAAGTTTTCAATATTATTTGAAGATAAAATTGAACTAATTTTTTCATAGGTATCCGGGTTATCTTCTAAGTATTTATCTGTAAACCATCTTTTTAAAGCTTGTTTTGAAAGCTTTAAGTCCTTTTTGGCTTGGTTAAATCTTTCATTAACTATTTGCTGTTGTTTCGATGTTCTTTTGTAAATTGAACCTAAAAGAATTAATGACCTCAGTCGATTGTTAAACCTTGTTGAAAAATTTCTAGCAATTAATGATCCAATTGAAAAGCCTACCAAGTGTATCTTGTCTATCTTAAGCTCATCTATTAAATCTAAAAGTTGATTAGAAAAATCATTAAAATCTATTTGTTCTTTTTCTAGCTTTGATTTTCCATGTCCTAAAATATCATAAGAAAGTGTGCTATAATTTTTAAAAAAATCTAACTGTGGTTGCCAGATTTCATGAGTTAGGCCAACACCATGAATAAAAACTATTGGTGATGATTGTTCTTTCTTATTATATAAATAAAAGGTACCTGATGCAGTATTTCCAGTTGTCATCAGTTTTATTTTGGCTCAATACCCATTTCTTTCATATCCTGGTATCTATCACCTGTTCTTGCATGCGCCCTTCCAGATGATGCGCCACCTATAGCGATTACAATTTCATCATCGAATGGAGCATCATGTATGGTGAATTCATGTGTTAAATAATAAGGTCTTAAGCCAGAGTCTGTTTTATGCATCATTGGAATTGAAATTTTTGAACCAGCAGGACCTCTTGTATTTGTAAAACTTAGGTAAGAAGTTCCTCCAACAGCATCTCTAAATTTATTTCCAAATCTTAAAGTATGAATAAATGCTGAAGCATGCTCAATTTCTCCATTAAGGCCAACAGTTCCAGCCTTACCATAAGCTAATATTTTATCTGGAGAACCAATTTCTTTTATTAATTCTGGAACAAGAATATCTCCTAACTTAGGAGCAAGATCTAATATAACTGGTTTTAAATCCTCAACAAAACCTTGGTCAGCCCAAGGGTTTTTAAAAACTGCTGCAACTGAAACAAGCAAAACAGGTTCTTTAGCTTCTTTGCCACCTTCAACAAAAGTCTTATCAACAAATTTTGTAAATTTTCTTAGTTCAAGTTTCATTAACTAGCTTTCTCCACACCATTTTTTTCAAAATTAATTTTTGGTATAACCTCATCATTAAACAGTTTTATACTTCGCATGCAAGCTTCATGATCTATTCCAGGAAAGTTAGACCATACTTGCAGATTTTGAAGATTTAGTTCTGATTTAAGCTCATTGATCTTGTTCACAACATATTCTGGAGTTCCAAATAATAAATTTCTTTTGTGAAGAAAATCATAATTTAATAAATCTAGTTTATGTCTTGTTTCTGGCAGCTCTTCACCAGGATCCATGTGATTTCCCAAACCCCTCCAATGACATACCCATTTCATATAATTTATTATATGTTCACCAGCTAATTTTTCTGCTTCTTCCATTGTTTCAGCAATAAACATATCTCTTACTAACGAAATACCTTCACCTAAAGGAATATCTCTATTTTCAGCTTTAGATTTTGCCTCTTGATAAATTTCAAATCTTTTCTTTAATGCTTTTACAGTTGGTATCCACATTATTGTGTTTAGTCCATTTTGTGCTGCCCATTCAATTGATCTAGCTCCATCAACAACTTGCCATATTGGTGGATGTGGATTTTGTTTAGGTTTTGGAACAATACTTATCTTTTTAATTTCATTTGTTTTTGTATCTAAAAATTCTTCACTCGGTGGGCTCATGTCGTGTTGCCATGTAAAGTTTGGAGAAGGGTAAGTGTAAAATTCGCCCTGATGACTGAAAAATTTTTCAGTCCAAGCTTTTTTCATTATTGTTAAACTTTCTTCAAACAATCTAAAGTTTTTTGCTTGGTCTTTAAGATCAGCTTCTTTATTCATATTGATAGCTTCTCTTCCATAAATTCCACGACCTATTCCAACATCAACTCTGCCATTAGATAATTGGTCAAGTAAGGCAATATCTTCTGCTAATCGGATGGGGTTATGAAAAGTAATGACATTACAAGCTTGTCCAATTCTAATTTGTTTTGTTCTTGCTGCAGCATCAACCCCCATCATCAAAGGATTTGTGCACGACTCCATTCCTTCATGATTAAAATGATGTTCAGTGTACCAAATTGAGCTCCAATTATTTTGATCACAATAAGTAGTGATCTCTTTTACTTCATCTAATAATTGATTGTATGGTTTATGATTCCAATTAGTTGTGTTGCAAAAATATCCAAATTTCATTCAAACCTCCTAAATAATTAAATTTAAGACGATCGATCCCACTTTCGTATAGCTTTGAAGTCTTACGACGAGTTATGTATCGCTATTAATGAAAACCTTAATTTAACTAGACAATTTTAGCAATATATATTTAATCTCTTTGACGTATGAAACTTGATAAAATTGACCCAAAATACTTAGAAAAACCTAATCCAAGAATTGGTCTAATTACCCTTGCAAGTGACTTTAGAATTGAAAAAGATTTTAACAATGTAATTTATGGAAAGGAAATTGATTTATTTTCTAATCGCATTCATTGTTACAATCCATTGACTAACGAAACATTGAAAAAGATGGCTGATGATATCACTGATGTCACAAAAGAAATTCTTCCAGATCAAAAATTAGATTGTGTTGCATATGGTTGTACTTCAGGAACAATAGCTGCTGGATATACTTCAATTTATGAAAAAGTTAATCTTGCAAAACCCAATACCAAAGTCACAACTCCAATCACATCAGCTATTAAGGCTTTAAAAAAATTTAACTTTAACAAAATATCTGTGTTCACGCCTTATACTAATGAAATTAACCAGTCTGTTGTAGAATATTTTAAAAAAGAGAATATTGAAGTTGTTTCATTATCTTTCTTTGATATTGCATCTGATCTTGATATTGGAAAAGTAGATCAAAACTATCTATTTGAAATATTATCTAAAATTGATTTATCTAAAAGTGATGCTTTGTTTGTTTCTTGCACTGCGCTTCCTGTTTTATCTATAATAGATAAGTTGGAAAAAAAACTAGGTAAGATTGTGCTTTCAAGCAACCAAACATTGATCTGGGATACATTAAAAGAGATAAATTATAATAAAAATATTGACGGTTTCGGACAATTATTTAAAGATTAAAAATATGGATTTTACAAAAGAAGAATACAAAGAAAGATTAAAAAAAGTTCAAAAAATGATGCAAAAAAAAGGCATCGAACTATTAATTTCACACGACACAAATAATTTAAATTATTTAACGGGTTATGATGCGTGGTCATTTTATTATGCTCAATGTGCAATAGTTCATGTTGATGCTGAAGAACCATTATGTTTTGTCAGAGCACAAGACTCTGGAGGAGCATATATAAAAACATATTTAAAAGATGAAAATATTATTGTTTATGATGAAAATTATATTCATACATGGCCAAAACATCCTTATGATTATTTAGTTCAGATAATTAAAGAAAGAAAGTGGGATAAACTTTCTGTAGGTGTCGAAATGGATGCTCATTATTATACAGCATTCTGCCATGAAAAAATTAAACAAGGTTTACCAAATGCTAAAATCATAGACAGTGATAGACTGGTTAACTGGGCAAGATTAGTAAAATCAGATGCTGAAATTGGATTTATGAAATCAGCAGCATTGATTTCTCAAAAAGGAATGAAGACTGCAATGGAAGTAATTAATCCAGGCGTTAGACAATGTGATGCGGTAGGTGAAATTCAAAAATCATTATTTTATGGAACAGAGGAATTTGGGGGAGAGTATTCAAGTATCGCAACTTTACTTCCAACAGGTAAGGGCACTTCAGCTTCACATTTAACTGCTACTCAAGATAAATTTGTAGAAGGTGAGGCAACTATTATTGAATTGTCAGGTGTTTATAAAAGATATCATGCGCCAATGGCTAGAACAGTGTTACTTGGCAAACCTGATCAATTAAAAATTGATACAATGAAAAAAACTATTGAGGCGCTAGAAACAGGAATTAGTGCTGTAAAACCTGGGAATACTGCAGATGATGTAGCGCAAGCGTTTTGGAAAATATTAGATAAATATGGAATTGATAAAAAATCAAGAACTGGATATTCAATTGGAATTGGATACCCACCGGACTGGGGAGAGCATACTCTTAATATATATAAAGGGGACATGACTGTTTTAGAGCCAAATGTTTGTTTTCATATGATAGCAGTAATGCAATTTGGTGATTGGGGTGTTGAAGCATCTGAGGCTATTAGAGTAACAGAAAATGGCAGTGAATTGTTTTGTAATATGAGTAAAGAGTTACATATTAAATAAATTACTTGATTATCAATCTAACAAATGTTTTAAAGTCGTATGGGTAATGATCACTTTGTAAGATTTGAGAATGTAGATAAAAGTTACGACGGTAAGCAACTGGTCGTAAAAGGTTTAGATCTAGATATTGCCGAAGGTGAATTTGTAACAATGCTTGGACCCTCTGGTTCTGGAAAAACAACATGCTTGATGATGTTGGCTGGATTTGAAACTCCAACGAACGGACAAATTTATTTAGATAACAAAGTTATTTCAGATATTCCTCCACACAAAAGAGGAATTGGAATGGTATTTCAAAATTACGCTTTGTTTCCCCACATGACTGTTTATGAAAATTTAGCATTTCCATTAAGAGTAAGAAAAATTCCAAAAGATGAAGCTGATAAAAAAGTTGATAAAGCATTATCAATGGTATCTCTTCAGGGTTTTGAGTCTAGAATGCCAATGCAATTATCAGGCGGACAACAACAAAGGGTAGCTGTCGCAAGATCGTTAGTGTTTGATCCACAATTAGTTTTGATGGATGAACCTCTTGGTGCCTTGGATAAAAATTTAAGAGAAAGCATGCAGTATGAAATTAAACATATTCACGAAAGCATTGGTGTAACAGTTGTATACGTAACACACGATCAAACTGAAGCTTTGACGATGTCTAATAGAATTGCGGTTTTTAATGACGGAAAAGTTCAACAACTTTCTAGTCCTGATGAATTATATGAGAGACCTGTTAATTCTTTTGTTGCAGAGTTCATTGGAGAAAACAATACTTTTGCAGGAGAAGTATCTGATGTTTCGGGTGATAAATGCAAAGTTAAACTAACTTCAGGTTCAGAAATTTTAGCAAATCCAATTGTTGCAAAAGCAAAAGGGGAAAAAACTACAGTATCATTGAGACCTGAAAGAGCATTGATTGATCCAGAAACTAAAATGGATAACAATCACAAGGGTAAGATTGAAGAAGTTATATATCACGGTGATCACACAAGATTAAGAGTGGATCTTTTGGGTAATGATCAATTTATTCTAAAAGTTCCAAATAGCTCAAATAGAATGGACATTAAAGCAGGTAAAGAAATTAATATCGGTTGGAATAGTGTTGACTGCAGAGCTTTAGATCCCAAATAATAATTATTTTTATTTCAAAAAACCTTATTGAATCAGCATTAAAATGACCTGTTGACTTCACTAGTCAATTTTGTTGTACTTTCGCTTTATAAAATAAAAAACGTTAACGTTAAATAGGAGAATACATGAAAAAAATAAGTAAATTATTACTTGCTCTTTCTTTTGTACTTTCTGTAACAACTTCAGCATTTGCAGTTACTGTAGTATCTTGGGGTGGAGCTTACACAGAGTCACAAAAATTGGGTTACGGTGATCCTACAGCGGCAAAACTTGGAATACCTGTAAATTGGGTAGACTACACTGGTGGATTATCAGAAATTAAAGCTCAAAAAGAAGCTGGAAAAATAACTTGGGACATTATCGATGTATACGCAAAAGATACTATCGTTGGATGTGACGAAGGTATTTTCCATGAATTCGATTTTGACAAAGACTTCGCACCTGCTCCAGATGGAACACCTGCAAGTCAAGACTTCTTTACTGGTATGCCTTCAAAATGTGCAGTTGGAAACATTCTGTACTCTTGGAACTATGCTTACAATGATGCAACAATTGGTGATAAAAAACCAAGCACATTGAAAGACTTTTTTAACACTAAAAAGTTCCCTGGTAAGAGAGCTCTTTACAAAGGTGCAATGTCTAACTTAGAAATTGCTATCACTGCAGACGGTGTAAACCCTGGTAAAGGTTCTGACTTAACTTACAGAAAACTTGATGCTGATGGTGGAATTGACAGAGCTATGAACAAACTTAAAGCTTTATGTGAAGATCCAAATGGCGGATGTGTATTCTGGAATGCTGGAGCTCAACCACCAGAACTACTTGCTAATGGTGAAGTAGTAATGGCTACTGGTTGGAATGGTAGATTCTTTAACGCACAAATGGAAGGAACTCCACTTGTACAAGTTTGGGATGGACAAATTCTTGACTATGAATACTTTGCATTAGTTAAAGATGGTCCAGGTTATGCTGACGGTTCAGCTATGAAAGTACTTAGAGAAATGACTAGCTCAGAAGGTTTAGCTGGAAGTGCTAAGTACATTGCATACGCGCCTTGGAGAAAATCTTCAATCGCCGTTATGGAAGCTGGAGAGCCTTGGTTTAAAGATGGTAAGACTTACATGGTACCACATATGCCAACAGCACCTGCTAACACAAAAAGATATATCCTTATGAACCCTGAGTTTTGGGCAGATAACCAAGACGAAATCGGTGAAAAATGGGAAGCTATGAAAGCTGGTCTATAATTTAGTTTTATAGAATAGTTTTTTATACTATATTAAAGGGGCAGTTATTTATAACTGCCCTTTTTTATTATGAGCAAAGAACAAATATTATCATCTGACGGATTACCTTTAGAAGTTAGCTTAAAAAAAGCTGAACGAAAAAATAAACTCAAAGCCGTTGCGCTCGTTGCCCCATTGTTTTTATTTATTTTAATTATTTATATATTTCCAATTGGAGATATGCTTTTTAGAAGTGTTGATGATCGAATGATCACTAAAATGCTTCCTAAGACATTTGCCGCGATGGAAAAATGGGATGGCCAAGATTTACCAGAAGAACCAGTTTACAAAGGTCTTTATGAAGATTTATCTTATTTAAAAAAGAATAAAACTTATGGTAAAATTATAGCTAGATTAAATTATGAAAAAGGTGGCTTTAGTAGCTTAATAAAAAAAACAGTTAGAAAAATTAGTAAATTTGAAGAAGGTAATTATAAAGAACAGTTTATCAAAGTTCATAAAAGGTGGGGTCAAAGTGAATATTTGGTAGCTCTAAAAAATACAGCTCCGAATTGGTCTTATGCCAAATATTTAAAAGGTATAGATAGAAAATTTGATCAAGATAGAAATATAATTCAAGTTCCAGAAGATAGAAGAATACACAAAACTTTATGGTTAAGAACATTAAACGTAGCTTTTTGGGTTACCATATTCTGCTTTATTCTTGCTTACCCAATATCACACTTATTAGCGACGCTGCCTATGAAATACAGTAATTTACTAATGATTTGTGTCTTACTTCCTTTTTGGACCTCATTGTTAGTTAGAACTTCTAGTTGGATGGTTTTACTTCAGCAACAGGGACCCATAAATGATTTAATTGTTTGGATTGGCTTAGCCGCTGACGATAATAGGCCAGAGCTGATGTATAATGTAATAGGGACGTTTGTTGCAATGACCCAAATATTATTACCTTTCATGGTTCTACCTCTTTATAGTGTGATGAAGACTATATCACCTAGCTTGATGAGAGCTGGAAAATCATTAGGTGGAACACCACTTGTATCTTTTGTTAAAATTTATTTTCCATTAACCATTCCTGGAATTGGTGCCGGATGTTTATTGGTATTTATTTTAGCGATAGGATATTACATTACCCCTGCATTAGTGGGTGGAGCAAGTGGATCATTAATTAGTAACACAATTGCTTATCATATGAAGAGTTCATTAGACTGGGCGTTTGCATCTGCTCTTGGAACGATGTTGTTAGTTGGAGTACTAACTATTTATTGGATTTATAATAAACTTGTAGGAATAGATAATATTAAATTAGGATAATTATGGCACTACCAAATCATACACAGTTGAATTACAGAATTTGGCACTACACATACCTGTTCTTTTGTGGTTTAGTTTTTTTCTTTTTAATAGCTCCCTTGTTTGTAATATTGCCACTTTCATTTAATGCTGAGCAATACATTCACTTTTCTGCAAAAATGTTAGCATTAGATCCAGAAGGGTTTTCTCTAAGATGGTACGAAGATATGATTTATGGGACTAAAAACCCATGGGGACTTGCTACTAAAAATAGTTTAATCATTGCTTTCTTTGCAACAATAGGATCAACCATTCTTGGAACTGTTGCTGCATTGGGTTTAAGCAGTAGGTATATGCCATATAAAGCTGCTTTCATGGCTTTACTAATTTCACCCATGATTGTGCCATTAATTATTTCAGGTACAGCAATATTTTTCTTCATGGCAAAAGTTGGCTTAGCCGCAACTCACACAGGCATTGTATTATCACATATAATTTTAGGAACTCCATTTGTTGTAATTACTGTTACTGCAACATTAACTGGTTTTGATCACAGTGTAACACGTGCTGCAGCTAGCTTAGGAAGTAATCCAGTAAACACATTTATGAAAATTACATTACCATTAATTATGCCGGGTGTTATTTCAGGAGCTTTATTTGCTTTTGTTACTTCATTTGATGAAGTTGTAGTTGTATTATTTTTGGCTGGATTAGAGAATACTACTATTCCAATTCAAATGTGGGTAGGATTAAGAGAGCAATTAAGCCCAACTATTATGGCAGTTGCAACATGTTTGATTATTATGTCTACTCTAATCTTAGTAAGCGCAGAACTTTTAAGAAGAAGATCAGAGAGACTAAGAGGAATTAATAGATAATTAATCTATAGACTCAACAATAGTAGCAATACCCATCCCATAACCAATACATTGAGTAGCTAAAGCATATTTTTTATTTTCTCTAACCAATAATTCTGCAGCTTTACCAGTAATTCTTGCTCCAGTTGCCCCAAGAGGATGTCCTAAAGATATAGCGCCACCATCAAGGTTAACTTTATTGATATCAATTTCTAAATCTTTGATGCAGGCCAAAGATTGTGAGGCGAAAGCTTCATTTAGCTCAACAATATCTATATCTTTAATTGATAAGCCTGCTCTTTTTAGAGCTTTTTGTGAAGCTCCAATAGGTCCAAGCCCCATATAGTCTGGATCACATCCTTCAACAGCAGTCGATACAATTCTACCTAAAATTTCTAAATTATTATCTTTAGCATATTGTTCTTCACAGACCAAAGTTGTAGCCGCACCATCTGTTAACGGTGATGAGGTTGCAGCAGTAACAGTTCCATTTTTATCAAAAATAACTTTTAATCCATCTAATGTTTCCTGATTTGATTTAGGGCGGATACCTCCATCTAAAGAACATTTATTTATAATTGTGATTTCTTTTTGAAACTTTCCTTTTGATTGAGCTTCGTAAGCTTTCTGATGACTTGAAATAGCAAACTCTTGTTGAGATCTTCTATTAATAGAATATCTTTTTGCTACATTTTCTGCAGTAGTGCCCATTGTAAAATAAAGATGAGGGTTTTCGGTACTTGATTTAGGATAAGGTAAAGGATCAAAACCAGTTGTTACTCTGCTCATACTTTCAACACCACCACATATAAAGGCTTTACCTGCACCCATTGAGATTTTGCCAGCTGCTATGTGAATAGCTTCCATTGAAGAACCACACCATCTATTTACAGTTGTTCCAGCTGTTTTTACATTCAAGTCACTTAAAAAAGTAACAATTTTACCAATATTAAAACCCTGTTCACCTTCTGGGAAAGCGCAACCAATAATTACATCTTCTATGTCGTCTTTATTAATTTTTGATTTTATAATAAGATTTTTTATTACTTCTGAAATTAATTCATCAGGTTTGACATCAGTCAGCTCACCTTTTTTAGCGATTGTAAATGGGGATCTAGAATAACTTGCTATAACTGATTTAAACATTTTCAATCAATATATATATTTATTTTATAATTAATAGAGAGATTATAATACCAATTGTCTTTAATTTAATTTCTTATAAAGTTTTGATTTATGAAAATCAAAAAAGTAGTAGTGATAGGGTCAGGTACAATGGGAAGTGGGATTGCAGCTCATTTATGCAATGCGAATGTACCTGTTACATTGTTAGATCTTACAACAGAAATATCTGAAAAAGCGAGAGATAGAATATTCAAGTCAAAACCCCCGCTGCTGATAGATAAATCACAAATTGAAAATATTAAAGTAGGTAATATTAATGATAATTTTGATGTTGTTAAAGAAGCCGACTGGGTAGTTGAAGCTGTAGTTGAGAGAATTGATATTAAGCACAATATTTATGAAAAAATATTTAAAGATAGAAAAGCAGGAGCGATTGTTTCATCGAACACATCATCTATTCCTATTAAAGTTTTATCTGAAAAATTAACAACAGAAGAAAAGAAAGATTTTTGCATCACTCATTTTTTTAATCCAGTCCGATACATGGGGTTGCTAGAGATTGTTAAAAATGAAAATAATGATTTAACTAAAATAAACTCTCTAAAGAAGTTTTGTGAAGTGGAGCTTGGAAAAGGAGCGATTGTTTGTAATGATACTCCAGGATTTCTAGGGAATAGGATAGGTGTTTTTGCAATGCAAATTGCAATGACCGAAGCTTTTAAAATGAAATTGAGTATTGAAGAGGCAGATGCAATTTTTGGAAGACCGATGGGTATTCCAAAAACAGGCGTCTTTGGTCTTTATGATTTAATTGGTATTGATTTAATGGCCGATGTTTTAAAAAGTTTTATAAAAGAATTATCAAAAAATGATCCATTTCAAGAAGTTGCTAAAGAAATCCCTTTAGTTAAAAAATTAATTGAAACAGGTTATACAGGTCGAAAAGGTAAAGGTGGTTTTTACCGAATGAATAAAACTGGCGCAACTAAGGTTATGGAAGCAATTAATCTTGAAACAGGCGAGTATTTAAAAAGTCAGAAAATTAATATTGGATCTGAAAAGGTTGATTTAAAATCTTTAATTTCAAGAGATGATAAATTTGGTGAATACGCTTGGTCAGTCATTTCAAAAATTATAAAATATTCATCATCTTTAGTGCCTGGTATTACTAAAGATTTTAATGACATAGATGAAGCGATGAGATTAGGCTTTAACTGGACTAAAGGTCCATTTGAAATGTTAGAAGAAATTGGTGTTGAAAATTTTTTTAATAAAATTGACAACTTTAAAGGAAATAAATTTTTAGAAAATTTATCCAAAAGTAAAAATCAAGATTTTTATGGTTCAAGACAAAAGTATACTGAGATTGAAACTTTAGGAAAAGTTAAAAAGAAAGCAATCAGTATTGATAGAAATAATTCAGCTCAAGTTTATCGTTTTAATGATTATAATATTGTTGAATTTACCACCAAAGCTAACGCACTTGATTATGATTCAATGGACGCCCTTAAAAAAGCAACTGATAAGCCTTTAATTATTATCAATGAGAGTATGCAATTTTCTGCTGGTGTAAATTTGACTTACACAATGGATTTTGCAGATAAAGGTGACTTTAAATCAATTGAAAAATTCATTAAATATTTTCAAGAAACATGTAAACATCTTAAATATTCAGATCATCCAGTAATCTCAGCACCTTCAGGCTTAACTCTTGGTGGAGGATTTGAAGTAATGGTTCAAAGTAATTTTGTAGCTTCACACACAAATATAGTTGTTGGTTTAGTTGAAACTATTGTTGGATTAATTCCAGCAGGAGGGGGATGTAAAGAAATGTTAGCTAGATGGCTTGATACAAATGAGGCTAAAAATGATCCTAATTACGCACCTCTTAAAGTATTCGATATTATTGGGTATGGTAAAACTGCAACCTCACCAATTGAAGCTGAGCCAATGAAATATTTAAAACCTGAAGACAAAAAAATTATGAATAGAAATAGTTTGCTTGAGGTTTCAAAAGAAATTTTAAATAACAATAAAGACTTTAAAGCTCCATTAGAGACAAAATTTAATCTTCCAGGAAAAACAGTTCTTCCTGAAATGAATAAGATTTTAGATAAATTATATAATGATAAAGTAATTCTAGATCATGGTTTAAAGGTAGCACAAGAACTAGCCTATGTATTAAGTGGTGGAGACACATCAATTGACAAAACTTTAACTGAAGATGACTTATATAAACTGGAATTAGATGCTTTTATGAGACTAATTGAGACTAAGGAAACTCAAGATAGAATTAAACACACACTTGCAACTGGTAAACCTTTAGTAAATTAATTATTTTTTTAATTTACCTGTAATCACTAAATTATTACTTTCAAATTTCTCTTTATTCGTTGTTATAAATTTATCCATAATATCTATTTTTTCTTGCTCAAATTCAGCAACTTTTCGTTTCTTTAGATCAATATATAAAGATAACATTTCAAGTGTAGCAGATAATTTTTTTGAAGATTTTTCAATCATCTCCATTTTAAAGTGTAATCTTTTTTTATCATGATCAAAAAAGGTTAGATTGATTTCAACCTCATCACCTAATTTAACTTCATTATTATAAGTAGTATGCGTTTCAACAACCATAGTACTCATCTTTGTTGAATTAGCTGAGTTTTCCCCCATTTGAAATTTTTTCAAAATGATCTCCCAAACATCATCAAAAACTAAAACATAGTAAGCCATGTTCATGTGGTTATTGTAATCTATCCACTCTTTCTTAATTGTTTGGTCTGATATATGAACTGACATCTTAAAAATATATCATAAATTTATTATTAAATTAATAACAAGTGGATAATTATTTTATTTAAACATTCTTACAGTATTAATAAAATCTGGTCTTAATATGTATTCTGATCGATGAGAGTACTTAATTTTTTCTAATACATGAATTCCATAGATTACTTTTCCTATGGGAGTGTATTCACCTTCAAATAATGGTTCGTCATCTAGTATTATAAAAAATTGACTATCCTCTGTATTATATTTAAGTGATCTTGCTAGACCAACACTGCCCTTATCAAAATTAAATTCAGCATCTATTTCTGATTTAATATTACCAAGACCAGATTTACCTGTCCCAATTTTTCCATAATCTATTTGATCTTTTTTACCAAACTGAATATCTCCAGCTTGAACCAGCTTATCTTTGATCACTCTATGAAAAGCTACATTGTCATATGATTTTGAATTAATTAATTTTTTAAATCTTTCAACACCGTTTGGAGATATTTCAGGATAAAGTTCAATAATAACATTTCCACACTCAGCATTAAGCACAACAATATTTTCTGGTTTTGAATAATTAATTTTTTGTGGATCAAAATTTTTTACAAACAAACATTTATTTTTAATTATTACTGCAAAACTTAAAGCAAAAACTCCCAATAGTATTAGAAATATTAAAATTATCTTTTCATGTAGTGAGGCTTTAACTTTTTTAATCATGTTTAAAATTCAAAAGTACTATCAATTTTTCTTAATTTATCTTTTATAAATTTGATTTTTTTATTCAGAATTTTATCATCTGAATTTTTATAATTTCTCATTATTAAGTGAGAATATACTTCTGCCATATCTTCAGATGGAATTGTCATAGAGTATTCAGTAAAAAAACCATCAGTTTTTTTATAGGTTTCAAGCCCCAATTTTTTTGAACAGGTAGAGCATTCTGCATATTTAAAACTTGGCTCATTAAATTTTTTCCATTCATCCTCATCAAATAAATCCTTAAACCCTTCGTTTATAATATGAAATAGTTCGTGATGAATTACTCTTTCAAAATATTTTTCATTAAATTTTAGATCAATAATTAATGTTTTCATTACATGATCTGGAATTCCGGCTGTATTTATTCCTGAAATAGAAAGGTTTTCACACATGACAATGTATTTAAGATTAATCTTTTTCAAAAATTCTTTTGAATATCGATTTAAATTTTTAGATATTATTTGATATTTTTTATCGTAAGTCTTTTGATCCGAATTATTGCATACAATATTCTTCTGAACTCCCAGTCTAAATGGTTTTGTTGCATAGAAATATTTAAGTTTATTGGGTGTTTTTAATTCATAGATTTCTAAATTTGGTATTTTAATGAGATTATAAATAGAATTAGAGTTTGCAGATGTTATTAAAAAAAATGATATTAAAACCAGCTTAAAAATCCTCATATACATAATTTAGATGATATTCGATTTAAAAAGAATGTGGTACATTTTGTTTATAAATGAAAAAAGAACGAAATAAAAACCCTGTTCAACCTGTTAGTGGAACAAAAGTTCCAAGATTTGCAGGTCCATCAACATTTGCAAGATTGCCAGAATTAAGAGACGTTGAAAGTTGTGATGTTGCAATTGTCGGAGTACCATTTGATGCTGGCACAAGTTATAGACCAGGTGCAAGATTTGGCCCACAAAGTATTCGACAAGCCTCAAGACATTTAAGAACCAACTATCACCCTAGTTATGATGTGGAACCTTTTAAAGTTCAACAAGTAGCAGATGCAGGTGACATTACTTGCAACCCTTTTAGTATCGATGAAGCCATAAAACAAATTGAAGCGGGTGCCACAGATTTATTAAATAAAGTAGGGGGTATAATTAGTTTAGGGGGCGATCATACAATAGCAGTACCACTTCTTAGAGCGATTAATAAAAAATGTAATGGACCGGTTGCATTAGTTCATTTTGATGCACATCTTGATACTTGGGATACTTATTTTGGAGCACCCTATACACACGGAACTCCGTTTAGAAGAGCTAGAGAAGAAGGTTTGTTTTTAGATGATGCTTCAATGCATGTTGGTATTAGAGGCCCACTTTATAGTAGAGATGACATTAAAAACGATGAAAGTTTTGGATTTAAGATAATTCACTGCGATGAATTTCAAACAGAGGGTACGGATAAAATTGCTGAAAGAATAAAAAAAGAGTAGGTGATAACCCCTTATATTTATCAATCGATATTGATGTTCTTGATCCAGCTTTTGCGCCTGGAACAGGGACACCAGAAATAGCTGGAATGACTACAAGAGAAATGGTTAATGTTCTAAGAGGATTATCTGGATTAAATTTAGTTTCTGCTGATGTAGTCGAAGTTTCACCCGCATACGACCATGCAGAAGTAACCTCACTTGCGGCTGCAACAATTGTTTACGAATTAACAAATTTATTTGCAAAATCATAAAGAAAGGATAGTTTCTCAAAATGTTAGGTAAAAAAAATTTTTATATAAATGGTGAATGGGTTTCTCCAAGAAAACCTAGTGACTTAAAAGTAATTGATCCTTCAACAGAAGAAGAATGTGCAGTTATATCTTTAGGTGGAGTTGATGATGTAAATGATGCAGTAAATGCAGCAACAAAAGCTTTCGAGACTTGGGCATTTTCTTCAAAAGAAGAAAGATTAGAATATTTAGAAGCCCTTTACGTTGTGTATAAAAAAAGATGGGCTGAAATGGCTCAAGCAATAACTCTTGAAATGGGAGCACCAATTGATTTTTCAAATCAATTACAAGCTGGAACTGGAGCAAGTCACATAAAATCTTATATAAAAGTTTTAAAAGAATATACATTTGAAGCAAAATTAGGTGAACATGCTCTTAATAATAATATTTTACATGAGCCAAAAGGAGTTTGTGCATTAATAACTCCTTGGAACTGGCCAATGAATCAAACTTGTCTAAAAGTGATTCCAGCGATTGCAGCAGGATGCACAATGGTACTTAAACCATCTGAGATAGCTCCTTTATCTTCAATGATATTGGCTGAAATGATTGATGAAATAAAATTACCAAAAGGTGTTTTTAATTTAGTCAATGGAGATGGAGCGGTTACAGGAAACGCTTTAACAAGTCACCCAGATATAAATATGATATCATTCACTGGCTCAACTAGAGCTGGAGCTTTAATTTCTCAGAATGCAGCTAAAGATTTTAAAAGAGTAAGTTTAGAACTTGGAGGAAAAGGAGCAAACATTATTTTTAAAGATGCTGATGCTGAAGCGGTTGAAAGAGGAGCGCTAAGATGTTTTAGAAATACAGGACAATCTTGTAATGCTCCAACAAGAATGTTGGTTGAAAAATCAATGTATGATGAGGCAGTTGAAAGAGTTAAAAATTTTGCTAATTCCATGAAAGTTGATGTTGCAGCAAAAGAGGGTGATCATATAGGTCCAGTTGTTTCAAAAACTCAATTTGATAAAATTCAATCATTAATTCAAGTTGGAATTGATGAAGGTGCAAAATTAGTTGCTGGTGGAACTGGTAAACCAGATGGTTTAGATAAAGGATACTTTGTTAAACCAACAGCTTTTGCAGATGTAAATAATCAAATGCAAATTGCAAGAACAGAAATTTTTGGGCCAGTGTTATCGATTATACCGTTCGAGACAGAAGAAGAAGCAATCGCGATTGCAAATGATACACCTTATGGACTTTTAAATTTTATTCAAACTCAAGATCAAGAAAAAGCAAACCGAGTTGCAAGAAAACTTAGATCTGGAATGGTTGATATCAATGGTGCTGGGTTAGCACCTGATGCACCTTTTGGTGGTTACAAACATTCAGGAATTGGTCGTGAAGCAGGAAAATTAGGGCTTGAAGAATATCTTGAAGTTAAAGCAGTAAGTGGTTGGAACGATTAGTTTGTAACTATTATAAATCATTCAATTAGTGATCATATTAGGTTTTATGTTTTTAAATGGACTAGGTATTTAGCTATTTATTACAGCTACTCTTGATTGAACTAATTTTTTGTTTACTCTAATATTAAAATCCATAATGTTGCGCAGAGGAAAGAGTATAATTTTTAAAATAACTCTAACCTGTAACAAAAAAAAAGGGAGAAAAATATGAGTAGATCGTCAAAACTCTACAACTCAGATTTAGCTCCAACTCCAGCAAATAAAAAAAACTGGGGATGGTTCGAAATCTTTAACGTGTGGGCTAATGATGTTCAAAGTTTATTTGGTTATACTTTGGCAGCATCTTTATTCTTAGCGTCAGGACTAAATGGTTGGGCTGTATTTGCTGCATTAATTCTTGCAGGATTTTTTATAATGTGGCTTGTAAATTTATCAGGTAAACCAAGTGTAAAACATGGAATTCCATATCCAGTATTCGCTCGTGTCAGTATGGGTGTATTTGGAGCAAACTTTCCAGCAATGGCTAGAGGCCTTGTTGCAATGTTTTGGTATGGAGCACAAACTTATGCAGCTTCAACTGCTGTAGCACTTTTGATTACTGGAATTACAGGCATGGAAGGTGAAGTTATGTTTCTTGGTATGACAGGTGTAATGTGGGTTTCATTTATATTTGTATCAGCATTCCAAGTTTACTTATTTTGGCAAGGTGTAGATCTTGTTAAAAGATTCTTAAACTTTGCTGGTCCTGCTGTTTATGCAGTCATGATACTTTTAATGCTAGTTATTTGGGCTAAAGCTGGTGGAGGGTTATTTTCTGAAGTTGGAACTATATTCTCTGGCGGTGAAAGATCTGGTGGTTTCGAAGGTTTGGGATCATTTGGAGCTTTCTTAGCAGTATTTTCAATTATGGTTGGATATTTTGCTGCCGTAGTAATCAATTTTGGTGACTTTGCTAGATTTGTTAAAAATGAAGACGAAATGAAAAAAGGTAACCTATGGGGATTAGTAGGAAACGTAATTTTATTCTCTTTCATTACTTTAATGATTACTGGTGGAACAATTGCGATTTTTGGTGAGTATGTTTCAAGTCCAACAGAAATGGTTGCGAAAGTTGACAACTTAGGTTTAACAATTATTGCCGCATTTGCTTTCTTTGCTGCAACAGTTGGAATTAACATGGTTGCAAACTTTATACCTCCTGCGTATGACTTAGCAAACTTAATGCCTAGTAAAATCAATTTTAAAACTGGTGGACTAATAACTGCTGGTTTTGGTTTTGTAATTGGTGGAATGTGGGTTGCTGTTATTACTCAAATGGGTTTATTTCCATTTGTTAATACTTTAGGTGCAATTCTTGCTCCAGTATTTGGTATTATGATTACTGATTACTACATAATTAAAAAAGAAAAATTAGATGTTGATGCATTATTTGATGCTGGCCCAAAAGCTAAGTATCATTATAGTGGTGGTTTCAATCATAAAGCAATCTTAGCTTGGGTTCTTTCAGGATATATTGCAGTAGGAACTGTTTGGCCAAACATCTTAGTTTTAGGTTTAGGTGACTTCTTCGCTAACTTAGGTGGCGGTGGAGGTTATGCTTGGATAATTGGAGCATCATTAGGTGCTGTAGTTCACTTAGCAATATCTAAAAGATAGAAAAAAATTTAGTTAAAGCCCGCTACAGAAATGTGGTGGGCTTTAGTATTCTAAAACTATTTCTTCTTTATCAAAATTTTTAATAACAAGGTTGTCACCAGATCCTTTTCTATCAACAACCAAGAAATTCATATCTTCAGTAGAGATTAAAGGAAAATGCCATACATCTGCATTGTAATTAACACCTATGCCAGGCGGAACAATGAATGACTCAACTTTATTTAAATCAGGTTTGTCACCTGCAGGTGCAACAAACGCTAAAAAGGTAGTTGGCTTCATTGGAATAAATGCTTGGCTACCTAAAGGATGTTTTTCCATCATATCTATTTTCATAGGAAAAGTTCTTTTAAGAGCTGAAAAAATACAAATAGTTGTCTCTCCATTATCCTTAGAGGTATTAAGATTAGCTATACCATCAAATCTTTTTGCAAAGCCTTCATTTATTTCTATTGGAATGATACCATCTGTTGTAATCATATCTCCAAACTTAGAAAAATTTTCTTTAGTTATTTCTTTTGGGGTAATTGTAATATTCATTATTTAGCTTTACCAAAAATTCTAAATCTAGAAATACCTCCATCAGGGAAAATATTAATCTTAATGAAATTAATTTTATCATTCTTCATTAATCTATTTTTAAACATATGTGTTTTGTTAGCTTTTAAAGAAGTTTTTTTCATCAATGTTTTCCACTTATTAGAGTTTTTAACAATTGAAGATGAAGATTTTTTAGTCGGTATATAAGCTGCCTGTAAAGAGCAATGGCTTGGAAAGTTTCCTTTAAAATGATGGGTTGATATCTCAATTTTATCAATTTTTTCACCATCAATAGAATTTAATATTAACCAATCAAATCCTTTATCTCTTCTTCTTCTAGTTTCCCAGCCATCTCCCATATTTTTTGCTTTTCCTGGTGCTAAAATATTTTCTGCCTTACCAAAATGTTCATTATTACAAGCAATAACTGATGCGCCATCTAAAAGAGATGCAAGGTTAATAGTTTTATTTGTAAAATTATTATTTCCTTTAGATATACTTCCATAAAGTCTTAGTCTTGCGACACCTCCATCTGGAAATATATTTAATTTAATATGTGTAAAAACTGATTTGGAAGAAGTTTTAAAAATATGTGGACTATTTGCTTTAGTTTTTTTTTTACTTACCAAAGTTTTCCACTTAAAATTTTTGGTATTATTTGATTTTGAATTACAGGCATCGATAGAAATCATTGAAGGTTGATTTCCATTAAAATGAGATGTGTCAACATTCACTTTTGAAATTGATCCAGGTTTACCTAATTTAATAATTAAATAATCATGTCCAGGTGTTCTTTTTCTTCTCGACTCCCAACCATCCATCCATTTACCATTTTTATCAAACAATCCGTCCTTAAATACAGGTGTAGAGGGGTCAATAATTCTGTCAGCAGATGCAAAAAAATCATCTGTTCTAAATATTACTTTTGAGCCCAATCTTGGTTGAGCTAAATCAATTAGACCATTTGTAAATATAATTTTTTTTGACATTATTTAGAATAGTTCTTAATCCAATGTTTGGCTATATCAACCCTTTTACATATCCATACATTTTTATGTTTTTTTATATAGTCTAGAAATTTTTTTAAAGCTTGTATTCTCCCTGGTTTACCAATTATTCTGCAGTGCAAGCCTACAGACATCATTTTTGGGTGGGTTTTACCTTCTTCATACAAAGCGTCAAAGCTATCTTTAAGATAAGAATAAAAATGATCACCCGTATTAAATCCCTGGTTAGTTGCAAATCTCATATCATTATTATCAAGTGTGTATGGAATAATTAGTTGTTTTTTTTTATTTCTTACCTCCCAATAAGGTAAATCATCACTATATGAGTCGCTGTCATATAAAAAACCACCATCTTCAAAAACTAAATCTCTTGTATTTGGACTGCATCTTCCTGTGTACCAACCTAGCGGTCTCTCACCAAATATTTTTTGATGAGTTTTTATTGCCATCTTCATATGTTTCTTTTCCTCAGATTTTTTAATGTTTTGATAGTCAATCCATCTCCATCCATGAGAAGCAACTTCATAATCTGAACTTATTAATGCTTTGCATATTTGAGGGTTTTTAGCTAAAGCCATTCCCACACCAAAAATAGTTACTGGAATTTTTTTTTGTTTAAATATTTTATGTAATCTCCAAAACCCTCTTCGAGAACCATATTCATAAAGAGATTCCATATTAATATGCCTTCCCTTGATCGGTTGTGCACCAATAATTTCAGATAAAAAAACTTCCGAATTTTTATCACCATTTAATATACAATTTTCAGCACCTTCTTCGTAGTTCAAAACTATCTGAACTGCTATCCTTGCATTATTAGGCCATTTTATTTTTTTATCTTTGGAGCCGTACCCAATCATATCTCGAAGATCTTTTTTAGACATACAAAAATTATAATTTACTTTATGTTGGTTAACAATTTATTAATTTGGAACAGATTCTGCTTTGATACCATCAAGCAATTTTAAACATTTTTTAAGCTCATCCAAGACAATGAACTCATCAATTTTATGAGCTTGATCAATTGATCCTGGTCCACAGACTACCGTACTAATTCCGATTTCTTGAAATAAACCTGCCTCAGTTCCAAATGAAACAACTTGTCTAGAATTATCTCCTGTTAAACTCGAAATTAATTCACAAGCTTCTGATTTATTTACTCTATCAAAACCAACTATTTCACCAATAATATCTTTTTCAATTGAAGCATTAGAGAAAACTTTTTTCATTTCAGGTAATAAGACCTCATTTGCATATTCATCAATTTCTTGATTTAAAAATATACCATCTTCTTTAACAACTGGTCTTGTTTCCCAATTAACATGACACTTGTCTGCTATTACATTGTGAGCGATACCACCAAACACACCACCAATAGAAAGAGTAGATTGCGGTGGATCAAAAATAGAGTTTTTTGAAGCTCTATTTTTAAGTTTTTCTCTTAGTTCAATTAATTTATTTATATATCTTGACGCATATTCAACAGCACTTACCCCTTTATGGGGTGCTGAACTATGTCCCGCCAAACCTTTAAAATAAGTTGTATATTCGTAGCATCCCTTATGAGCATCAATAATTTTCATATTTGTTGGTTCACCAATAATGCAAATTCCGTTTTTTATATCTCTTTTTTTTAACTCTTCTATTAATATAGGCGCACCTTGACACGCAGTTTCTTCATCGAAAGTAAATGAAAAATGAATATCTCTATCTAAATTTGATTTAGAATAAATAGGTGCATAAGCCAAAGCACATGCAATAAATCCTTTCATATCACACGAACCTCTTCCGTATAATTTATCTCCTTTAATAGTTGCTGTAAAAGGATCTGAGCTCCAACCCTTTGAAACTGGAACCACATCAGTATGGCCTGACAAAATTATTGGTTTTTTATTGTTTGAACTCTTAGCTTTGAGTGTTGCAAATAGATTGACTCTTTTTTTTTCATCATCATAAGTTCTAAAAGAAGTTGCACCTAGTCTTTTTAGAATATCATCACAGTAGTCAATTAATGAACTGTTATCTTCTCCAGAAATAGTTTTAAAACCTATTAAGTCTGTTAAAATTTTGACAGACTGATCAAACAAAAAATCTGTATTTTTTTCTGTACTCATATTTTAATTTTATTATATATTAATTATATGAAAGAACAAATTACCTTTGATATTTTTGACAAAGTGGACATTCGTGTTGGTACAGTAATCTCAGTTAAAAAAAACGAAAAAGCAAGAAAACCATCTTTAGTAGTTGAAGTTGATTTTGGACAAGTAATAGGAGTTAAGCAATCCTCAGCTCAAATAACACATTATTATAATGAAGAAAATCTTAAGGGAAAACAAGTAATAGGAGTATGTAATTTTGCTGAAAAAAATATTGCAGGTGTTGTATCTCAAGTTCTTATTTTAGGTTCTATAGATAAAGAAGGTAAAGTAATTTTAGTTCATCCATCACAAAATTCAGAGAATGGTTTACCTATAGCATAACAATGCATCCAGAAATTTTGTCACTTTCATTATTTATGTTTGTTACTAGTTGTTCTCCAGGGCCTAATAATGTTGTTGCCTCACATTCGGGGTTTAATCATGGATTAAAAAAATCTATTCCTTTAATGCTTGGTGTTATTTTTGGTTTTACAACAATGTTAGCAATAGTGAATTTTGGACTAATTAATGTTTTTAATATTTATCCAATTATTCAAAAAGTTTTAATTGGTACTGGGACTATTTTTTTAATTTATTTAGCTTATAAAATTTCATTTTCAAAATCTTCTGATAAAAAAGATAATCTGGAACCTGTTAGTTTTATTGAAACTTTTTTATATCAATTTTTAAACCCCAAGGGCTTAATTGTTGCTGTCATCGCTGTCTCGACTTACACAGAATCAGGTATTAATTTTATGAGTTATTCATTATGGATGTTGGGGGTTGCTTTTTTATTTGCGATTATAAGTATAATATTTTGGACTATTTTAGGAAAATTTATGAGGAAATTCGCGACAAATGAGAAATTTATTAAATGGTTTAATTATGTTATGTCAACGCTCCTAATAAGTTGTATTGCAACTTTTTATTACTAATAAAATTTATGAAACCAGGAACAAAAAACTCATATAATTCACTATCCGGTTTATCTATTAATGATAAAAATTATAAGTATTATTCACTTAAAAAAGCTGAGGAAAATGGTCTTGAAGGTATTTCAAAATTACCAAAATCTTTAAAAGTTCTTTTAGAAAATTTATTAAGATATGAAGACGACTTAACTGTTAATAAAAATCAAATTAATTCAATTAAAGAATGGTTAAAGTTCAAAAAATCAAGCACTGAAATAGCTTACAGGCCTGCTAGAGTTTTACTTCAAGATTACACTGGTATCCCAGCTGTTGCAGACCTTGCAGCAATGAGAGAAGCCATAAAAGACAAAAATAAAGATCCAAATACTATTAATCCATTATCAGCTGTAGATCTTGTAATCGATCATTCTGTTCAAGTAGATCAATCAGCAAAACCAGATTCATTTGAAAATAATGTTGATATTGAATTTGAAAGAAATGGAGAAAGATACTCATTTTTAAAATGGGGACAACAAGCATTTAATAATTTTAGAATAGTTCCACCAGGTACTGGAATTTGTCATCAAGTAAATTTAGAGTATTTATCAAAAGTAGTTTGGTCAGAGGATTTTCAGGCAGATAAATATTTATTTCCAGATACTTTAGTTGGTACTGATAGTCATACTACAATGGTCAATGGATTGTCTGTATTAGGTTGGGGTGTTGGAGGGATTGAAGCAGAGGCTGGAATGTTAGGTCAACCAATTTCAATGTTAATTCCTGAAGTAATAGGTTTTGAAGTTAAAAATAAAATGCCTGAAGGAACAACAGCAACCGACTTAGTTTTAACAGTAGTCAAAATGCTAAGAGACAAAGGTGTGGTTGGAAAATTTGTTGAATTTTATGGTCAAGGATTAAAAAATTTAACTCTTGCTGATAGGGCAACTATTGCAAACATGGCCCCAGAGTATGGTGCTACTTGTGGATTTTTTCCAATCGACGACGAAACTTTAAATTATTTAAAATTTTCTGGCAGAGATCAGCATACAGTTGATGTTGTTGAACAATATGCAAAAGAACAAGGTTTATGGGCAAGTGATGAAATAGAATTTACAGATACTATTTCTCTAGATATGTCCACAGTGGTTCCAACTATTTCTGGACCTAAAAGACCACAGGATAAAGTTTTATTAACAGATGCGCCCACTTCATTTAAAAAAGTTTTAGAGGATGCAACTAATAAAAAAGATCATTCTGTCTCTAAGGTTTCTGATGCTGATTATGAAATAAGAGATGGTTCAATTTTAATTGCAGCAATAACTTCTTGTACCAATACATCAAATCCAAATGTTTTAATTGGAGCTGGTTTACTTGCAAAAAAAGCTGTTGAATTAGGATTGGAAGTAAAACCTTGGGTCAAAACTTCTTTGGCACCAGGCTCTCAGGTAGTGACTGATTATTTAAAAAAAGCAGGGTTAAATACTTATTTAGATAAACTAGGTTTTCATTTAGTGGGCTACGGTTGTACAACTTGTATTGGGAATTCAGGTCCATTACCTGAAAACATAGTGGATGCAATCCAAAAAGAAAATATTTATGCAGTCTCAGTTTTATCAGGAAATAGAAATTTTGAAGGTAGAATATCACCTCATATTAAAGCTAATTACTTAGCATCACCACCACTTGTTGTTGCTTATGCAATTGCTGGTCATATGGAAGTTGATTTATACAAAGAAGCACTTGGTAAAGATAAAAGTGGAAATGATGTTTATTTAAAAGATATATGGCCATCAAATAAAGAAATTGAAGATACTTTAAAACAATCTTTGAATGCTGAGATGTTCATTCAAAGGTATTCAAATGTTTCGGAAGGACCTAGCCAATGGCAAAAAATTAAAACAGAAGAGAGTAGTATTTATAATTGGGATGAGGGGTCAACTTATGTAAAAAAACCTCCTTTCTTTGACAATTTACCAGATGAGCCAGAAGGATTTAAAGAAATTAAAGAGGCAAGACCTTTGTTAATTTTAGGAGACATGGTTACTACGGACCACATTTCACCTGCGGGAAATATTCAAAAAGAAAGCCCAACTGGAGAATATTTTATGGAACATCAAATTCTTCCAAAAGATTATAATTCTTATGGTTCAAGAAGAGGAAATCACGAAGTAATGATGAGAGGAACTTTTGCAAATATTAGAATTAGAAATGAAATGGCACCAGGTACCGAAGGTGGTTTTACAAAAATATATCCAGAAGAAAAAGTATTACCTGTTTACGACGCAGTGGTTGAGTATAAAAAAAGAGGAACTGATTTAATTGTAATAGGTGGCAAAGAATATGGAACAGGCTCCTCAAGAGATTGGGCAGCAAAGGGAACAAAATTATTAGGAGTAAAAGTAGTAATTGCTGAAAGTTTTGAGCGTATCCATAGATCAAATTTAATTGGAATGGGAATTTTGCCTTTACAATTTACTAACAATATAAATAGAAAAAACATAAATCTAATTGGTTCAGAATTAATAAATATCCTTGATATTGAAAAAGGTATAAATCCATCTGATGAAGTAACTGTGGAAATTAAATATGCTTCAGGGGATATAAAAAAAATAAAAACTTTATGCAGAATAGATACCAAAAATGAATTAGAATACTATAAAAATGGAGGTATACTCCAATACGTATTAAGGAATATGATTTAACTATGGATGAAGAAATTTCAATTATAAATAGCAACACTAGAAATGAAAAAGTAAGAAACTTTTTTATTAACAATAAAAGTAAAATTATCTCGATAGCAGTAGTTTTAATTATTATTTTAATAAGTGCTTATAGTTTTGATAGTTATAAAAATAATAAAAAAAAAGAAATATCAAATAAATTTAATTCCACAACATTATCTTACTCAGAAAATACAAAAAACATAACAGTTGAAAAATTAGTGGAAATTATAAATGAAAAAGATCCAACATATTCGCCACTATCTTTATATTTTATTATTGATAATAAATTAGTTTCTAATCAAGATGAGATTAATAATTATTTTGATATTCTAATTAATGAGACCACACTAGATAATGAGATAAAGAACTTAATCATATATAAAAAAGCGCTATTTAATGCTGATCAAGCTCAAGAAGGTGATCTATTAAATATTGTAAATTCATTGATTAATTCGGAGAGTGTTTGGAAATCTCATGCACTATATCTAATGGCAGAATATTTTTACTCAAAAGATCAAAGGCAAAAATCAAAAGAATTCTTCAATCAAATAATCAGTTTAGAAAACTCAAATTCAGATATAAGGTTACAAGCTGAGAAAAGATTGAATAGAGACTTGAGTGAATAGATTTATCATTTTAATAATATCGTTAGTTATTTTAAGCCATTGTTCTCTCAATGAAAATTCACGTCTTTGGCAAGACAAAGAAAAAAACGTAGAAAATAAAAAGAATATCATAAAAGTATTTTCAGAAGAAAAGAAAATTACCACTGAGTTCAATCAACAAATAAAGTTAGATTTAAAATCAATTGAAAGTAATAATAAAATTACAAGTAATAAAAATAATTATGGATCTCAAGATTACAACGGTTTAGTAAGCAAAATAGGTAACTATAAATTTTCAAAATTAGATGATATCAATCAACTCGATCTTAAGCCAGTTTTTTTAGACGATGGTTTAATATTTTTTGACAAAAAAGGTTCAATTATTAGATATAATAATTCACAAAAGGTTTTGTGGAAAAAAAATTATTATTCAAAATCTGAAAAAAAATTAAAACCAAAATTAAATTTTGCATTAGAAGGTGAGAATTTGTTAGTCACAGATAATATAGCAAAGTATTATTCAGTAAATATTAATTCAAGTGAATTAAATTGGTCAAAAAATAATAGTTATCCGTTTAATTCTGAAATAAAGAAAAATAAAAATAAAATATTTGTGGTTGATTATAAAAACACTTTAAGATGTTATGATATTGATAATGGGTCTGAATGTTGGAATTTACAAACTGAAGATTCTTTTACAATATCAAATTCTAAATTGTCATTAATAATAGTTGATGAAATGGTTATTTTTAGCAATTCTATAGGTGATATAACTGCTGTTGATATTGCTACTGGATTAATAACTTGGCAACTACCCACTCAAAGTAGCAACATTATAAATGAGACTTATAATTTTAAAGTTTCAAAACTAGTTTCCGATGGTAAATCAATTTTCTTTTCTAATAATAAGAATGAATTTTATTCAGTAGATGTTAAAACAGGCACTACAAATTGGATTAATAAGATTAATTCAAATTTAACTCCTATTACGACTGGAAATTTAATTTTTACAGTTTCGAATGATGGCTACTTACATGTGATTGAAAAAAATAAAGGTAACATTGTCCGAATAACAGATTTATATAAAAATTATAAAATTAAAAAGAGAAAAGATATAAAACCAGTAGGCTTTGCTATAGGAGATTTAAAGATATATTTAACAAACTCAGATGGAAAGATGATAATTGCAGATTTAAGTTTGGGTGACGTGATTAATACAGAAAAAATAGCTGGAAATTTTATCTCAAGACCATTTATATTTAATCAAAATTTATTTGTAATAAGGAACGGATCTATTATTCAATATAACTAGATATGATCTTAAAATTTTTAGATAAGATCGGTAGAAAGAAGGTTGTTTTGGATAGAGGACCTTCCCATCCAAGATTTGATAAGGCTAAACCTTGGTTAAACAGATACTATGTTTTGTTTAGATATAGGCCTAAATGGTTCCCTTTTAATGTCTTAATTCATGAAATGCTTGCAGATGATCATGGAGAAGGTGTTCATAATCACTTATGTCCATATATTACTATAATTTTAAGGGGTGGTTATTGGGAAACTACTAAAAAAGGTAAATCCTGGAGAAAGCCAGGATATATTGGTTTTCGTTCAGCAAATGCCCATCATAGAGTAGACTTAAAAGAAGGCACAAAACCGATGACAATTTTTATTCCTGGCCCTTTTGGTTTACGAAAAGGTCCTAGATCAGAATATGGTATCGATTTTAAAACAAAAAAAAACTAATGGTAAAAAAATTTCAAAACGAATTTATATCTTTGTGTAACAATCAAGAATTAGAAGTTAATTTAAATCAAATAGAAGTTGTTAAGAAATTAGAGCAATACTACCAAGAGAATTTTCAATCTTATTTTTCAAAATTGTTTTCAAAAAAATCGTCTAAAAAAGGTTTTTATTTATATGGTGATGTTGGTGTAGGTAAAACTATGATTTTAAATTTTTTTTTTGATCATCTAAAAGAAAAAAAGTTAAGATTACACTTTAATGAGTTTATGTTAAGCTTTCATGACTTTGTTCATGAAAAAAAAGAAAAAGAAGAAAATGTAATTAATCAATTTGTAAAAAATTTAAAATTAAAGTCTTTATTAATTTATTTTGATGAATTTCAGGTCACAAATATAGTGGATGCTATGATTTTAGGAAAATTGTTTGATCAAATTTTTAAAGAAGATATTAAAATTATTGTAACTTCTAATACTAAAATCTCTGAATTATATAAAGACGGTCTTCAAAGGGATCAATTTAAACCATTTATTCAGATTATGGAACAAAAGTCTATAGAATGTGAACTTAAGATTGAAGATGATTATAGAAAATCAAATAATAATCAAAAACAAAGATATTTTTATCCACTGAACCAAGAAACAAATTTTAAGATGAATAAATTTTTTAGAACTATAACAAAAGATAAAAAACAATCTTCAAAGATATTAAATGTAAAAGGAAGGGATTTTAAAATTGAGAATTTTTATGATGGTGTTATAAGATTTAATTTTAATGAGTTGTGTGATAAAAATTTAGGTGCAGAAGATTATTTAGAAATAATAAAAAATTGTAAATTTATTGTAATAGATAAAGTTCCTCAATTTAGTGATAATAATTCTAATCAACAACAACGTTTCATTACTTTATTAGATGTAATTTATGACAAAAATATTCCAATATCAGTTACAGCAAATCAAAACCTAGATGAATTTACCTCATCAAAATTATTAGAAAAACCATTTAAACGTACTATTAGCCGGTTGTATGAGCTAACATCAATTAACTTAAATCAATGAAACAAGAATTTTATAATCTTCAAATAGATACTAGTGGTCAAAAATTATATGAATTTACCAATCAAACAATTGAATGGATTAAAAAAAATAATTTTAAAAATGGGATGCTTAATTTAAGTATTCAGCACACCAGTGCATCTTTAATTGTACAAGAAAATGCTGACCCAGATGTTCAAACAGATTTAATAAATTATTTTGATAAATTAGCTCCTATGGATAACAAGCTATATGTCCATACCACCGAAGGAAAGGATGATATGCCTGCGCACATTAAGTCTGCATTAACCAATAGTCAAATTTCATTAAGTATTAGAGAAGGAGAATTATTACTAGGTACCTGGCAGGGCTTATATTTATTTGAACATAGGCTAAACCCTCAAAATAGAACAATAATTCATCATTTTATTGGCAATTAGTCTATTTACTGCTTATTTTTTTAAGGTCTTAAAAGCCTCTAGGGCAGAGGCTCTAGCTTTTTCATGAATAACTATTGGTTGTGGATAATCTTTTCCAATAATTGTTTTGATCGCTTGTTGGTATTTTAATTCCATTTCCCAAGGCTTATGAACCAATTTACTTGGTACTTTATCTAATTCTGGCACCCATTTTTTTACATAAAGTCCTTCTTTATCAAATTTTTCTCCCTGTAAAATAGGATTAAAAATTCTAAAATAAGGTGCAGCATCCGCACCACAACCGGCAACCCACTGCCATTGTGCAACATTATTTGCTTTATTAAAATCTAACAAACAATTTCTGAAATGTTTTTCTCCTTCAGTCCAATTAATTCTCAAATGTTTAACTAGAAAAGATCCAACTACCATACGAACTCTATTATGCATCCAGCCAGTTTCGTATAATTCTCTCATACCTGCATCAACTATTGGATAACCAGTCATTCCTGTTTTCCATGCTTTAAGATATTTATCATTTTTGACCCAAGGAAATTTATCAAAATCTTTTCTATAATTACCTTTCAAAAATTCTGGAAAATAATTAATTAAACTATGTGAAAATTCTCTCCATCCAAGTTCATTAATATATTTTCTGTAACCAATTCCTTTAGATTTGATTTCACTACATTTTTTCCAAATACTTGTTACATGAATTTGACCGTGTTTAATATAAGGTGAAAGCTTTGAAGTTCCCTCAACAGATGGAATATCTCTTGTAGTTCCATAGTCTTTAATTTTATTCTCTATTAAATCATTTAAGATTTTTTTAGAATTACTCTCAGAAATTTTCCAGTATTTATCAAATTTTTTATACCAATCTTTTTTAGGTAAAATATTTTTTGGTTCAATACAGTTCTTAAAAAAAGTTTTTTCTTTAGTTTTTTTTTTAACAATATAATTTTTAGTAGGAGCTAAACTTAAATATTTTTGCTCAGCAGTTCTCCAAAAGGGAGTAAATACTTTAAAGGGCGTTCCATCATTTTTGGTTACTTCCTGAAATTCATTTAAAATATTTCCTTTGAAATATTTAAAGTTGATTTCATTTTTTATAAAAACATCTCTAATTTTTTTTCCTTTAGCAATTACATCTGGTTCGTAAACTTTATTCCAATATATTGTAAGATTGTCTTTTTTTTTGATCTTAGAGAAAACATCCAATTCATCACCATTAACTATTTGAAGATTAATACTATATTTTGATAAGTCTGTTTTAAAAACTTCTAAAGATTTTGAAACCCACCATTTTTGTGCTTCAGTTTGATTATCAAAATTTTTATTATTATAGATAAATAAAGCAATTACGTTGTCATGATTTTGAGTTGCAAATGACAATGCGGGATTATTTTCTATTCTAAAATCATCTCTTATCCAAAAAATTCCTGTATCTGACATACAATTAATTTTGATTAACTAATTTTTGGTACATTTCTTGATCTGTGTCACCCTCACAACCAATAACTAAAACATTTGAATTTTGATCTAATTTTAAATTTTGTTTTAAATTTTGATCCTCACAACTAGCAATTAAACTAATCACTCCTGGTGCAGAATTTTCTCCAGCTATAATAGGTTCATCGCTAAAACCTGAGTTTCCAAGTAATTTCATAGTTTTTGCAATATCATCATCGGGTAAACTGATGCAATGTTTAACTGAATTTTTTAGAATTTCCCATGGGACTAATGATACTTCTCCACACGACATACCACCCATAAGACTTTCTCTTTTAATATCAATTTTTTCTATTTTTCCTGTTTTAATACTCTCTAAAACACAAGCTGCACTATCAGGTTCAACAACCAATGTAACAGGAACGTTATCTAAGTATCTTGCAATACCTGCAACCATTGCGCCAGCCATTCCACCAACACCTGCCTGTAAAATTATATGAGAAATTTTTTCATTATTGATTTGATCAATAATTTCTTTCATCATAACTGTGTAACCAGCCATCGTGTATGTTGGAACTTGCATATAATCTTTCCAAGCAACATCTTGTACTATTTGCCAATTATTTTCTGTGGATTGCTTAATGCATTCTATTAGTGATTTTTCGTAATTGCCTTTTACTTTAATTACATCTGCACCAAGGTTTGCCATAGCTTGACCTCTAGCATCACTAACAAACTCACTAATAAAGATTTTACACTTAAGTCCTAATCTTCTAGCACCCCATGCAACAGATCTTCCATGATTTCCAGCAGTTGCAGTTGCAACAGTGATATTTTTATTTCCTTGGGTTACTTTTTCAACAGCATAGGCACCTCCCAGTGCTTTGAATGATTTTAAATCAAATCTTTTACTTTCATCTTTGTAATAAATTTTATTTAAATTTAATTCTTTAGATAACTTATTAAGAGATATTAAAGGAGTAGGGGCATATCCTTCCCATTTTGAAATACTAGAATAAGCATCATCAATTTCTTTTTCAGATAGTGAATTGAAAATTTGTTTTTTATCAAATAAATAATCTTTATTATCTAAAAATTCAGAATACTTCCACTGATGACCATTAGATAAAGTTGCCATAATCTAACAGTCTAAAGTATTATCTTTTTCCCACTTAGTGACTGGTTTTTTCTTATTAAATGAAAACTTGCTCTTAAAGTCTTTTATCTCAGAATTTTTAAGCTTTATGTAGCTTTCAATTACATCTTTTCCAAAGGCATCAGCAAGAGATTTACTTTTTTGAAGCATAGAAATTGCTTGATTAACATCATTAGGTAATTTTTTTAGTTTTGGATATTTTTTATAATCCTTGTACATGTTGCAATGCAATGGTTTTCCAGGATTTAATTTTTTATCAATTCCTTCAAGACCAGCAGCAATTATTCCTGCTTGAAGTAAATATGGGTTGGCAGCACCATCCATTAATCTTAATTCAAATCTTCCTTGATCTGGAATTCTAATCATGTGCGTTCTGTTATTTCCTGTATAAGAAATACTACTTGGCGACCAAGTTGCACCTGACTTTGTTGGTGGAGCATTAATTCTTCTGTAACTATTAATTGTTGGATTAAAAAAAGCAGATAATGCTTGAGTGTTATTCATCACGCCACCTAAGAAATTATATGCCAATTTACTTAAACCAAGTGTGTCTTTTTTATCTAAAAATTTATTATCTTTACCATTCCATACTGAAACGTGAGCATGACAACCATTTCCAGTTAGATTATGAAAGGGTTTTGGCATGAAGGTTGCTCTTAAACCATGTTTTTCAGCTAAACTTTTAACCATATATTTAAAGAATACATGTCTATCAGCTGTAATTAATGAATCTGTATAATCCCAATTCATCTCAAATTGACCATTAGCATCTTCATGATCATTTTGATAGGGCTTCCAACCCATTGTAATCATGCAGTCACATATCTCTTTAATTAAATCATATCTTCTCATTAAAGCTGATTGATCATAACAAGGCTTAGATTGAATATCTCTTTGATCAGCAATTGATGATCCATCTTCTGAAATTAAAAAATATTCACATTCAACACCAGACTTCATCTGTAATTTTTTTTGAGACATCTTTTTAATTTGTTCTTTAAGCATCACTCTTGGTGAAGCCTTTACAGGTTTTCCGTCCATGTATAAATCTGATGCCAGCCAACCAATTTCTTTATTCCATGGTAATTGAATTAAACTATCAGGATCAGGCACCCCAAACATATCACTGTCAGCAGGTGTCATGTCTAACCATGTAGCAAACCCAGCAAAGCCAGCTCCATTTTTTTGCATCTCACCTATGGCTTGAGCTGGAACTAATTTAGATCTTAAAACTCCAAAAAGATCAACGAAACTTATTAGAAAATATTTTATTTTTTTTTGTTTGGCAATTTGTGAAAGATTTTTTGACATGATTAATCCTACTTGTTTAAAAAGTTTTATTCAATTATTTTTTTCCAGGTATCCAATCTGTGCCAGCTAGAGGAACTCTTGCCATAGCAGCAGCCTCAACTGTTAAGGCAGCTAGATCTTCAGGTTCTAAGTTTCTAACATCTGATTTACCATTAGCTCTAGCTAACGTTTGCAACTCTAGAGTTAAAGTTGTTAAATAATTTTTAATTCTTTTACCAGCTTCAATTGGATTTAATCTTTTTTCTAGTTTAGGATCTTGTGTTGCAACACCTACTGGACATCTTCCTGTATGACAGTGATGACAATAACCAGGTTCGGTTCCAAGTTTTTTATAATCTTTAACATATAAGTCGGCATTACAGTTTAAAGCCATCATTGCAGCAGAGCCGATTGATACAGCATCTGCACCCATTGCCAATGCTTTTGCAACATCTGCACCAGTTCTAATACCACCTGAAACAACAAGCTGAACTTTTCTATGCATATTTAATTCTTTTAAAGCATCAACAGCTTCTCTTAATGCACCTAAGGTTGGAATTCCAACGTGCTCAATAAAAACATCTTGAGTAGCAGCTGTTCCACCTTGCATTCCATCAAGTACAACCACATCTGCGCCAGCTTTTACAGCTAATGTGGTATCGTAAAAAGGTCTTGCAGCTCCAACTTTTATATAAATTGGTTTTTCCCAATTTGTAATTTCTCTAAGTTCTTGAATCTTAATTTCTAAATCATCTGGGCCAGTCCAGTCAGGGTGTCTACAAGCACTTCTTTGATCAATTCCTTCTGGCAAGGTTCTCATTCCTGCAACTCTTTTATTAATTTTTTGACCGAGCAACATTCCACCACCACCAGGTTTTGCACCTTGTCCAACTACAACTTCAATAGCGTCTGCTTTTCTTAAATCATCAGGATTCATGCCATATCTAGAAGGTAGTAATTGATAAACTAAATATTTTGAAGAACCTCTCTCTTCTTGTGTCATACCACCATCACCAGTAGTTGTTGAGGTTCCCATTGCAGATGCTCCTCTTCCTAAAGCTTCTTTTGCATTAGCACCGAGTGCTCCAAAACTCATCCCAGCAATTGTAATTGGAATATCTAGTTTGATCGGTTTTTTTGCAAATCGATCTCCTAAAATAACTGAAGTGTTACATGTTTCTCTGTAACCTTCTAATGGGTACCTGGACATCGATGCGCCTAAAAAAACAAGATCATCAAAATCAGGAACTTTTCTTTTAGCACCCAATCCTCTTATTTGATAAATCCCTTCGTTTGCTGCTCTTTGAATTTCTTTTATTGTAGAGCTTGGAAATGTTTTAAATTCTTTAAGATCTTTTTTCATATTTAGTATGCACCCACATTATCAATTTTAAAATTATATAAATTTCTAGCAGAACCATATCTTTTAAATTTTTTAGGATCTTCTGAAATATTGAGTTTTTTAAATAGTTTTGTTAATTCATCTATATTCTTTTTATCCATTTTCTTTTCCACACAATCTGCACCTAAGCTTTTAACTTTACCTTTTACAAATATCTTAGCTTCATAAATTGAGTCTCCAAGATCTGCATCTGCATCACCCATTACAACTAAATTACCTTTTTGCGCCATAAAAGCTGACATATGGCCAACAGAACCTTTAACTACTATATCAATTCCTTTCATTGATATTCCACATCTAGAGCTTGCATCTCCTTCTATAATTAATGCACCCCCATGACCTGTGGCACCAGCTGATTGAGAGGCGTTACCTTTAACAACAATTTTACCTGACATCATATTTTCAGCGACACCAGTTCCAACGTTTCCATGAACTGTAACAGTTGCTTTTTGATTCATACCTGCACAGTAATATCCAGTATGACCTTTGACTGTTACATCAATATCATCTTTCAAACCTGCACATATAGCGTGTTGTCCTTGAGGGTTTAAAATTTCGAATTTTCTAGTATTTCTTTTTCTATCAACGTTTTGTAGATGTTGATTTACTTCTCTTAAAATTTTTTTGTTTAAATCAAAGTTCATAAATTACCAGTGATATACCACACCAGGTTTTGGTTCAAAAATTTTTGCTGAATTTACATTTGGAAGATGCGCCATAGCTTGAAACTCAGATGCAACCGCAACATAATCTTTAGTCTCAGCAACAACAGCTGGCTTGCAAGCAATTTCATCTCTCAATAATGCAAAGCCATCTTTTGTACCTGCAATAAAAGTATAAAACCCATCTAAATCTTTTAAACTATTTTTTAATGTTTTTTCTAAGTCCTTACCTTTTGATATTTGATTTGAAATATATCCAGCTGCAACTTCAGTATCATTTTCAGAATTAAAATTTTGACCATCTTTAATAAGTGATCTTCTTACATTGTTATGATTTGATAAGGAGCCATTATGAACTAAACATTCATCTTCCGATGTAGAGTAAGGATGGGAACCTTGTGTAGTTATTGCACTTTCGGTTGCCATTCTTGTGTGACCAATTCCATGTGTTCCTGAAAAAGAGGATAATTTAAATTTTTTTACAACATCTTTTGGATTTCCAGTTTGTTTGAAAATATTAATACTTTTTCCATAACCAACTAAAGATACTTCTGGAATTTCTTTTTTTAATAAATTTAATATTTTAGAGGGTTTTTCGTTAGTTTCTAAAACAACGTGATCTGCATAACTAGTTAACTTAATTTTTTTTATAAATTTTGATATTTTCTTTTTAAAATCATTTTCTTTTATTTCATCAAGACAAATAGAGTATTTAAAAGTATTTTTATTTTCTTTAGTATAAATCGCAAAACCAGCACTATCAGGTCCTCTTGTTGCCATACCATCTAGCATTCCAGATAAAAATTTACCTAAATGTTTTTCATATTTTTTTGTTTTTAAATAAATTCCAACAATTCCACACATAATATATTTGGTTTAGCTTAATAGAGATTTTAAGAAGTCTTTATAGTAGATAAGATTGACCACAACAATGATGATAATAGCCGCTATCACTCCATATTTAGCTTTAGGAAATAAAACACCTCTCATTTTAGTAGGTCTAAGATCTTCGTTATTATTATCGCTCATTTATAGAGATTATAAAAAAAAAGGGCGCCACAATCAAGTAGCGCCCAAATTTTTATTTTATATTACCAATCGGTAATATTGCTTTTATGATCATTAGCACCATGTCTTTTTCTAGCCAATTTTGAAAGTTCCTCACTCTCAGAATTGTTAGTAATAACATGCCAACCAATCCAGATAACTATACCTAAAATAACCAGTAAAGTTTCACTAGATCCAGCTCCCGGATAAACTGCACCGACAACCTCCTTAGCACTTAAATGATCTATCCAGTTTGTAACTGTAGCCATATTTTTCTCCTTTACCTAGTTGCAGATGAAACTGCTCGTTCATCTTTTTTAGCAGATTCCATCATATCATAGTCTAGTCCAGCTATTTCAACATCACGCGGTATTCTTAATTTACCAAATGCGCTTAGTATCTTAGCTATGACATAGCCTGGTATTAGTCCAAGAACTACGAACATTATTATTGCTCCTAGAAATTGACCTAATGGATTGATTGATGCATAAGTTGATCCGTCCCACATAGCGCCAACACTGTAACCAGATGATGGGTAACCATTTAAAACAAATCCACATATGATAAGACCAACAACACCAGCATAACCATGTACTGCTACTGCACCAACTGCATCATCAATTTTGAACTTACGTTCAACCCAGTAATGTAGTTTGTATGCAACAACAACACCGATCATACCGATAATCATTGCTTGAATTGGATGATACAAATCATTTCCAGCTGAAGCACAGATGATACCTGCTAGTCCACTTGAGTAAGTCCAGAAAGGATCACCTTTGGCGATCACATATCCAGCTAATAATCCTCCTGATAATGACATCAAGAAGTTATAAGTTATACCACTAAGTGTAGTAGGGGTTACATATATGTTTGTAGCTGTCCAGTATGTTACACCTTCCATTCCATACTCAGGTCCAAGATCAAATATCGGTATATTACATGCCGCATAAAATCCCCAGAAACCAGTATAGATTAAAAACAACCCAACTGTAACTAGCCAAGGATTTCTTGGTCCTATATTTCTTGGCTCACCACTTGATGAGAATTTTCCAATTCTAGGTCCTAAAACCATTAGAACACCTAAAGCAAATCCACCCGCAATTGCGTGAATTACTCCTGATGCATAAGCATCATGATATCCTAAAATTTTAAGCATCCAACCATCAAAGTGCCATCCCCAAGCAGCATCGATCACCCAGAAACACGAACCTATTGCAATTGCTAAAATTCCAAAAGCAAAAGTTGTAATTCTTTCAATGATTGCTCCTGAAACAATAGAAGCAGCTGTCCATGAAAATAGTAAGAACGCAGCCCAGAATACTCCAGATATGTGGTCACCTAAGTTAACCGCCATAAATTCAGTATTTGGTGCATACCATTTAGCACTAAAAGTACTTTCATCGGTTATCAATGCAGCACTTTCATTCATTATTGAAGGTGCAATTCCAGGTCCTGTTGGAAATGCCCAGTAAATCCACCAACCAAAGAAAAACCAAGTTACTGTTACCAAAGGTATCAGCATTGTATTTTTCATAAGAGTATGTTGGTGATGTTTGTATCGAGAAGCTCCAACTTCATACATACAGAAACCGACGTGAATTAAAAACATCAGTACCACTGTTACCCAGTAGTAAAATTCTGTAAATATGGTTGTAAGAGCACCTAACTGATCAGTCATAATCTCTCTCCCATATTAGTTTATTGAACCCTATAAAATTTTGTAAGGTGTGACAAACAAAACAATGCTTAAAAACCTAGCGTGAACACTAGGTTTTTAATTAATTATCAACTTAAGATTGTTTTATTAGAATTTTAAGTAAGCTTTTTTCAAATCAACAAGAGGATGTTTTGGAGACATTTGAAACTTAACTAAAAGCTCTCTTGCAATCATGTCTCTATCTTGTTGGTTGTTAGGAAGTTTAATAGATTTTGGAATAGTAACCCAGCCATTTGCATTTCTGCAAAACACAGCTGGTTTTCCTTCTTCATAACCCATATGAACATCTTCTAACCAGTTAAGATCATCCCAACCCATAGCTTCTACATATTTTTTAAGAAATGGAGTAATTCTTTTGTAATCAGGAAGTAAGTTTACATCATATCTATAACCAATATGTTGGCCAATTAGTTTTTCTCTTGCTGTTTCTTTAAAAGTACCAAGCTTTAGTTTTTTCTCTTTTTTAACTTTGCTTTTTACTTTTGTTTTTTTTGTTTTTTTCTTAGCCATAGTTACCTCTATATTTTATGATAGTTATCAACACCAACTGTGTAGTTTGTTCCAGCTAATGGAACTTTTGCTAAAGCAGATGCTTCCGTAGTTAATGCAGCTAAATCTTCAGGCTCTAAAGAGTGAATATTAGTTTTACCACATGCTCTTGCTAAAAGTTGAGCTTCTAACGTCATTGCATGAAGATAGTTGTAAACTCTAAGTGCAGCATCATCAGGATTTAATCTTGCTCTTAGCTTAGGGTCTTGTGTTGCAACACCAACTGGACAACGACCAGTATGACAGTGATAACATTCACCAGCTTTTACACCCATTTCTTTTTCAAAGTTAGCTTCTGGAATATCTTTATTACAATTTAAGGCGATCATTGATCCAGTACCTATTGCAATTGCATCAGCACCTAACGCTAAAGCTTTTGCCATATCAGCACCATCTCTTACACCACCCGCATAAATTAAAGTAACTTTACCAGTTTTACCCACATCGTCGATTGCTCTTCTTGCTTCTCTGATAGCAGCTATTCCTGGAATACCAGTATTTGCAGCTGCGATATGAGGTCCTGCACCAGTTGAACCTTCCATTCCATCTAAATAGATAGAGTCGGGGTCACATTTTGCAGCCATACGAACATCATCATAAACTTTTGATGCACCAAGTTTTAACTGAATTGGCACTTTGTTTTTTGTTAATTGTCTTAATTCTTCAACTTTTAAAGCTAGATCGTCAGGACCCAACCAGTCAGGGTGTCTAGCAGGTGATCTTTGGTCAATACCTGAAGGTAATGATCTCATCTCAGCTACTTGGTCAGTTACTTTTTGACCCATTAAGTGTCCACCCATTCCAACTTTTTGACCTTGACCAATGAAAACTTCAATTCCATCTGCAAGTTGAGCGTGATGTGGATTAAAACCGTATCTTGATTGAATACATTGGTAGTACCATTTTTCAGAATATCTTCTTTCATCAGGTATCATTCCACCTTCTCCTGAACAAGTTGCACTACCAGCCATAGTAGCTCCTCTTGCTAAAGCAGTTTTTGCTTCATAAGAAAGTGCTCCAAAACTCATACCAGTAATGTAAACAGGTATATCAAGTTCAATTGGGTTTTCACATCTTGGTCCAATTACAGTCTTAGTTTCACATTTTTCTCTGTAACCTTCGATTACAAATCTTGTAAGTGTTCCAGGTAGAAAAACTAGATCATCAAATGTTGGAATTTTTTTCATTAATGCCATTCCACGCATTCGGTATCTACCTAACTGAGATTTGATATGAATATCGTCTATTACCTCAGGAGTAAAAATAGCATTATGACCTAATAAACTTTTATTTCTTTTTCCATCTTCATGTGCATGAACGTCCGCTTTTCCACCAACGCCCTTACCATTTTTTTTTGTTTTTTTCTTAGGCATTAAATTGCTCCTTTCTTCTCTGTAGGTTCTAAATTATCGTAATTCCAAAGTTTTTTACCAGCTACAATTTTTTTCATTTTGCTTACATCAAAATTTTCACCGATTTCTGCAACTTTTAATTTTCGTTTTAACCAGTCTTGGTCACTTTTTGAAAGATCAGCATCAACTGCATCACTTCCATATGAGCCAATACTCCCACCAACAAAAATAGTACCATCATACATAGAGTCACCTAAATTTATTCCAACATCCCCAAGAATAATTATTCTACCTCTTTGCATCATGAAACCTGTAAATGCACCAGCGTCACCACCAACAATAATAGTTCCACCTTTCATATCAATACCAGTTCTAGCACCAACACTACCTTTGCAAATTAAGTCTCCACCTCTGATAGCTGCTCCAAAACATGATCCTGCATTTTTTTCGATTACAACTTTACCAGCCATTAAGTTTTCAGCACAAGACCAACCAACTCTACCATTAATTCTAACAGTAGGGCCATCACATGAACCCATACCAAAATAACCTAAACTTCCTTCAAAAATTAAGTTTAATTTATTCAAAATTCCAACACCTAAACTATGTTTTCCTTGTGGGTTTTTAATAACAATAGTTCCATAACCTTGACTCATTAAATTATCGATTTCCTTATTAGCTTCCGGAGCCGACATATCTTTTACATCAAGATCTGTTCTTTTATTGAAATCAACATCATAAGTACCAAAGTAATAAAAGTTTTCAGCTTCATCAGGGTTAAAAAACTTTTGTTGAGTTCTTCCTGTTAAAACTTCGCTGTGCATACCCATTGACTGGGCTTTTGATTTTTTCTCGCTTGTTTTTAGATTTGCCATACTTTTACCTCTCCATCAAATGGATCATATGTATCAATTTCTTGTGGTAAAACTGATCTGATCGCTATTTCTTCTGAACCCATTGCAACTAAATCATCTGACTCGTAAAGAACTAATGGTTTTGCTGCCATAGTATCTTTTGCCATTCCTAACGAGTCACTTGTTGCAACAAAATAAGTAAATACTCCATCAAGTCCTGTTAAAGAGTCTCTCATACCTTCTTCAAGACTTGCTCCTTCTCTCATTTTTTGAGCAATATAAACTGCGATTAATTCTGAGTCACACTCAGACATAAATCTCATACCTTTATTTTCTAATTGTCTTCTATTGTTCCAATAATTTGTAAGCTGTCCGTTATGAACCACTGATACATCGCTAAAAGGATAACCCCAAAAAGGGTGGGCTGATTTAATATCAACACCAGATTCTGTTGCCATTCTAGCATGACCAATTGCATGAGTTCCAACAAGTTTATCTAATGAATATCTATCACAAACTGCTTTAGCATTTCCAAGATCTTTAATTACTTCCAATGATTTTCCCATTGAAAGAATTTCAACACCTGGGATACTTTCGATTTTTTGAGAAAAATCTAATAGATCTTTTTTATCATAAGAAATTTCATATCTTAGTGAATAGGGTAGAGTTCTTTCCTCTTTAAGAACTTTAGCCCCTAACTCTGCTAAATATTGATCTACTATCTTTTTTCTTTCATCGTAAACTGAAACATCTTCCATAATTGATGAACTTCCTTCACCAACATTTTCTCCAACTTTGAAACGCATGATAAAATTTTTACCATCTGTATCACCGTATAAAGCGTAACCTGTTGAGTCTTCACCTCTATGTTTTAATGCTTGAAGCATACCTTGTAATTCGCTTCCAACATTTGAAGATTTACCTCTATGTATTAATCCAGCTATCCCACACATATATTTTACCCCTTTTATTTATTTTTAAGACCTACGGTAGACAATCAAGATAAGTGTCCAGATCCCATTGAGTTGTTGCACCTAAAAATCTCTCCCATTCATCATTTTTATACCAATGAAATACTTTATACATTTCATCTGGCATAGCTGATTTAATAACTTCATCCTCAGCTAAACAGTCAAGTGCTTGACCAAGACTTAAAGGTAATTTTTTAACTTCTTTACCAGCTGCTTGAGCTTCGTACATACTACGAGACTCTGGTTTTCCAGGATCAATGTTGTTTGATATTCCATCTTCAAAACATTTTAATAATCCAGAGCCCATCAAATAAGGATTGTGCATAGAGTCAACTGAACGATATTCAAATCTTCCTGGTGCTGATACTCTTAATCCACAAGTTCTATTTTGATATCCCCAGTCTGCATAAACTGGTGCCCAAAACCCTGTATCCCATAATCTTCTATAAGAGTTTACAGTTGATGATCCAATAGCAGTCAAAGCACCTAAGTGCTTCATGACACCACCAATAGCTTTTAATCCAACTTTACCTGGTAACTGGACATCTTTAGTATCTGGCATAAAAGTATTTGTTCCACCTTCTACATATGTGAATACATGGTCCATAGCTGGTAAAGACTTGTGAGATAATTTATTAACCACATCTTTTCCACCTGTCCATAAAGACATATTCGTATGACAACCACTTGCAGAAACTCCCATAAAAGGTTTTGTCATAAAGCAAGCAATCAGATTAAATTCTCGTGCAACTTGAGCACAAATTTGTCTGTAAGTTGAAAGTCTGTCTGCATTTCTTAAAACATCATCATACATCCAGTTCAATTCTAATTGTCCTGGTGCATCTTCATGATCACCTTGAATCATGTCAAAGCCCATTGCTCTAGCATATTCAAAAACCTTCATAAACACAGGTCTTAAAGATTCAAATTGATCTATATGATAACAGTATGGTTTAGAAAAACCTTTGCCAGTTGGGGTACCATCTTCATTTTTTGTAAGCCACATCATCTCTGGCTCAGTTCCAACTCTTAACTGATATCCATGTTTTTTCTTAAATTCTTGAGCATGAATTCTTAAGTTACCACGACAATCTGATGTTAAATGAGCGCCAGGGTTCTCTCTTTCTTCTCTGTTTCTAAAACAAGTTACAAATACTCTTGCTACTTTTTTATCCCAAGGAAGTTGACAAAATGTTTCTGGATCAGGAATACCTACAAGTTCTTTTGCTTCAGGTCCATAACCAATATAATTTCCATGACGATCAACAAACAAGTTTGCTGTTGCACCATAAACTAATTGAAAACCTTTTTCACAAGTTCTTTCCCAGTGATCTGTGGGAATTCCTTTTCCAACAACTCTACCTGTAACAGAAATAAATTGAAAAAAAATATATTCAATACCCAGTTCATCAATCTTAGCTCTAACTTGTTTAACTAACTTTGCTCTACCTGGTTGGTTAACGTGTTTATCTAGATCAGTCATTTTTTCATCCCCCAATGAATTTTATTTATTCAAAGTTAGCTGAAAAACTTATTAGTGTCTAGGCTTGAAGTTTAACTCCAAGGGAACGGACTGTTCGATGTAGGATGAAGTTCACCTTTCTCGTAACGGTTGAATCTAAACGGTTTCAATAAATCACTCTCAGTACCAAGAATTTCTTTTGCAACAAGTTCTCCAACACCAATCATTTTATAACCATGGTTAGCGTCAGCAATCATATAAACATTTTCTAAAAATCTATCAAAGATTGGAAATGAGTCTGGTGTCATGCATCCAAGACCACCTGATGGTCCTTTTCTATAAAGATCTGATTTACCTTCAAATCTTTTTTGGCAATGAGCTAAAGCTGAACACCACATGTCATTAAACGCTTCTGTAGTTTGAAATTCAGGAGAGTCTAAACCGTATGGATCTACGTTTATTTTATCAAAATGTTTGTCAACTATGTATGGAGATGTTCCACCTTGAACACCTAAACCTTCAATATCAGGTTTATAATAAATTCCCCAAATTTTTTCTGTAATTAATTTTTTTGTTTTATCTGAGTACAATGGCGCAGTAGAATCAACGTGGATTACTGGTGGTTGTTTTCCATTATTCATCTTTAAAAAATCTGGCTCAACACCAATTACACCCTCTTGCAGCATCCAATATGTCCACATATCGGTTTCGTGTAATTTACCATCTTTGCCTTTAATGTTAGCCTTTTTAGGAAGCTCTAACATGTTCCAAAAATCTCTAGCCCATGGACCTGCTCCAACAACTACTTGTTCACACTCAATGGTACCTTTATCAGTTTCAACTCCTGTAACTGCTTTACTATTGCTGCCTCTTTTAAATCCTGTAACTGTTACACCCTTCATAACTTGTACTCCATTTGAAGTAGACTTATCTTCAAGTGCTTTAATTGAGTCTTTATTAAATGCATACCCACCTTTTTTTTCATGAAGCACTGATGTGATGCCTTGAGCTTGCCAATCATCAAACATACTTTTCATGTAATTCATGCAATCTTTTTCACCTTCAATAAATTCAGATTCGTAACCAATTGCTTTTTGTTGTTCATAGATAGTTGCAACATCTTCATGCATTACTTCTGGTGAAATTTGCAAATAACCAACTGGGTTATATTTAAATGCTTTAGGATCGCTCTCCCAAACAGAAACAGAGTGAGCCATTAATTCTCTCATAGCTGGTTGAAAGTAATTGTTCCTAACAACACCACAAGCAATACCACTTGCACCAGCAGCAATATCATTTTTTTCTAAAACTATGATGTCACCAGGATTTTTATAAGTCTCTGAAAGTTTCCAGGCTGTACTTAAACCGTGAATACCACCGCCTATAATTACTACTTTTGCTTTTGATGGTAATGTTGACATAACAAAACATTATTTTTTGAAACAAGTAATTAATATAATTTTTTATAGAACTAAAAATTATATATAAAATTTATATATTTTGAAAAATTTCAAAAAAAACCAGCTAATAACTGATGTTTTTTAAGGTAGTTAAATAATCATTAAACTCATTAATAAAGGACTCGCTAGGCATAATATTTTTTATTCTCTGATCAGTTGAAGTTTTTTCTAATCTAAAGAATCCTTTTTCACAAGCCTCGGTAATTATAAGAGCTGATTTTGGTCGAGAAGTTTTAAATAATTTTGTTTTAAGTTCCTCAACAGATAATTTTTTATTTTCTTTGTATGCCGACATTACCAATAGCATCATATGATAGTGAGAAGGTGATTTTCTAAAAAAATAATTGCTAGATGTATGGGATTGTTTCATTTGATCTTCCCAAAAGTTTAAAAGTGTTTTTTTAGTGGAAGTCATTTATCTAAGCTCTTACTCTTGATTTTGTTGGATCGTAGAATGGGAAAGCAATAACTTTGGCACCAATTCTTTTTTGATGACCGTCTAGTTTACCGATTTCAACTTCTGTTCCAATTTCAGAATATTTTACATCAATTCTACAAAGAGCAATATTTTTACCAAGTTTTGGCGAAAGCATGCCGCTAGTTATTACACCAACTTGAGCGCGCCCTACATGAACACAGTCACCATGAATAGCTGGTTCGTGACCAACCAATTCTAAACCTACCAATTTTTTTTGTGGGTTTGCTTTTCTTTTAATTAATTCATCTTTACCAATGAAATCATCTTCTTTAGTTTTAAGTGGAACAGTAAAACCAATTCCAGCTTCAAAAGGATCTGTTTGGTCATCAAATTCATATCCATAAAAAATAAGTCCAGCTTCTATACGAACCATGTCTAAAGCCTCCAAGCCAAGTGGAGTAATATTAAATTCTTTTCCTGCTTCCCAAACTTTATCCCAAACTTCCGCAGCATCTTTTGGATGACACCAAATTTCGTATCCAAGTTCACCAGTGTAACCCGTTCTTGAAATAACAATTGGAGTTCCTGTTTCATGATCTACTCGTGCAATATTAAATCTAAACCATTCTAGCTCGGTTATTGATGGTTGAATTGGTGCTGTCCAAATAAATTTTTCTAAAATTTTTCTACTATTAGGTCCTTGAACAGCAATGTTATGAATATGATCTGTGGCAGACTTAATCCAAACTTTATAATTTTTCTTTTTTGCTTGTTCTTTTAACCATTCTCCACTGTACTCATCTCCACCAATCCATCTGAAATTATCTTGTCCAAATTTAAATAAAGTACCATCATCCAACATGCATCCATTTTCATAACACATGGCAGTATAAACAACTTGTCCGATTGATAATTTTTTAACATTTCTTGTAAGAGTATATTGCATTAGGTTTTCAGCATCTGGTCCTAAAATTTCAAATTTTCTTAATGGTGAAAGATCTGTTGCTATCGCACTTTCTCTACAAGCGTTATATTCTTTTATCGTTCCAGAATTTGTAAAATTATTAGCAAGCCAAAAACCTTTATATTCAACAAAGTTTCTTGTTAATTCTGATGTCTTTTTATGAAATCCAGTTTCTTGGGTTAGTTTTGGTTCAGCGTCTGTTTTCATTCTAAATGCAATTGCTTTTGAGTATTTTTCATTCTTTGCATAAGTTCTAACAAATATATCTGTAGGGTTCCAGCCATTTGCGGCATCAACATCACAAGGACATGCAGATGATACACATGTTAAATCTTTTAAAGCTCTGAACAAAACATAATCACCAGGTCTTGACCAAGGTTCGTCAAATGTTGCAACATTATTTACATCTATGGCTGTATTGAAAAAAAGATTTATTGCTGACCAACTTTTTCTAGCTTTGACATCATATTTTTCCAATTCTTTATTAAAATTATCGGTACAATTGATGTGACCCATATAACCCAAATCTTCGTAATATTTTGAAGTACAGGCTAGGTTAAAAGTATCGTGTCTTCCAACAGTGTCTCTAACTACCTCAACCATTGCCTCATGATCACCATCATAGAATTTTGAAAATAGACCTGGCCCAGGGTACGCGCTACCCATAAAAGTTCTAGTTGCCTTATCATCAATAATACTTTCAATTCCATCATTTAATTTATGAGTATCAAAAGCTAAAAAATCAGAACATTGTCTTCCACCCGTATCAATAATTTGAATATATTCCCCAGCTTTAACTTCGTAAGTTTCTGCAGTCCTTCTTTTAACAAGTTGCTCAACTATTGGATCACTTAAAGGATCTGGTAGAATAAATTGTTCATCGGTTTCTGAGAACTGCGCTTTATTCAAAAAAATTGTTAAATCAGTTGGTGGATTTTGTTCATGAACATTAAGAGGATTGCCTGGGGCTGCTATCAAGACAAAACATTTATCTTTAGAGGATAAAGTTATTTTTTCACCCATCACACAGTCTTCACTAAAAATAATAGACGATTTAGCTTTATTTAAATCAAAACTTTTTTTCTTAAATATTTTTGAAATTTTTTCATCGTTAGCTATTGTTCTTTTTGAAAAATCTGCATTTGAATTTTCTTTTAAATTTAATATTGATAAATCTGATTTTCCATTAGAATTAAAAACAATTATTTCACAAATTTGTTTTCCCTCGTCATTAATAATTTCGATTTTATCATCTGTAGAAATTTCAATTACAGATAAACCACCACCCTTAACAAAGTATCTTTCAACTCCTGGTGGTAAAACTCTTAGACCAGGATTTTTAATATTGTTGCTAGTACCTAACATATACAATGCTTATTTAATATTTTTCATTAAGCATAATATAATCATAGGGGATTGACTATAAATTTAATAAGTGAGAACATAGTTTATTAAACTTAATATTGAGGGAGATAAAATATGAAGAATAAATTACCGTTAATAATCGGTGCGGTGGTAGTTATAGTTGCCGCAATTTTTTTCATGCAAGGTGGAGACAAAACTGCCAAAAAAGGTGGTGACAGTGCTCAGCCTATAATTATTGCTACTCATAACTGGTCAAGCCAAATTGTAATGGCTCACGTTATTGGTGGAATATTTGAGAGCATGGGAAATAATGTAAGTTATGTAAACACAGACTCACAAGCTGTATACGAATCAATTCGTATTGGCGATGTAACTCTAGCACACGAAGTTTGGGAATCTGCTTTTGGTAAATCATTTACTACAGCAATGGACAAGGGTGGAATACTTGATTGGGGTGATCACGAAGCAAGAACTCTTGAGGATATGGGATATCCTAACTGGGTTGCTGATAAAGGATTATGTCCGGGTCTTCCAGATTGGACTGCATTAAAAAATCCGGACTGTGCTGCAAACTTTGCAACACCTGACTCAGGTGGAAAAGGTAGAATGTTAGAGGGTCCTCAAACTTGGCACGGAGATTTAATACCTCAGAGGGTTGATGCTCTAGGGCTAGGAGATCTTTGGACAGTTAAATTTGCTGGAAGTGCAGATGCACTTTGGGCAGAACTTAAGGCTGCTGAAAAAGAAGGTAGAGGAACTATAATATTCAACTGGACTCCAAACTTTACGGATGGAAAAGGTTTCACATTTATTGATTTTCCTCCATATTCTGCTGGTTGTAGACCAGAAGATGGTGGTGATGGAAAATGTGGATCTCCAGATGGTTATTTGAAAAAAGCTGTGAATGAGGACTTTCCTAATACTCATCCAGGTGCAGCTGCGGTTTTCAAAAAAATGTCATTTTCAACAAGTCATATCGGAGCAATGGCTGCTTTAGTTGATGAAGACAAGATGACTCATGAAGACGCTGCAAAAAAATGGTTAGCAGACAATAAAAGTGTTTGGGAACCATTTACTAAATAAAGTTAAAATATAATAATGAAATCTCCCCCAACAATCTTGGGGGGGATTTTTTTTAAATAAATAAATCTAGTGAAGTTTCAAATTATAAATTTTTATTAAAAAAATGACAAAATGCTTTCTTTATGTATTGTTAGGTTTGTTTGTTTTTAATTTATCTTTAGCAAAAAATATCGACATACAAGAAGATATAGATATTGGTTTTGTTTGCGAATTAGAAAAAAAAATTTTAAAGAATTCAGAATATAATTATAAAACTTTTCTAGCAAAAGATTTAAATGAAAAAAATTTAGACCAATTTACAATTAATGCAAAACAACCTGAAAAACTTTTAATTAAGGGATTATCAGTATTTCTCTCAAAAAATACAAAGTTTGATGTAAAAGTTGTTAATAAAGATATAGTTTTGTTTAAAGCTTTTGATAAAGATAAGAACTATTCAGAGTCTGGTATTATTAATAGAAAATCTGGTGAATTAGTTCATGAGATTACAAAAGATTTGAAAAGCGATAATTTTGAAAAGGATATTTCTTTTTATACATGTAGCTAAAATGAAAAAATATATTTTTTACATAACTTTAAGTTTTTTAATCGCAACTTCAGTGTCAGCTAGAAAAACAGGCTGTGAAGGAGACTGTGAAAATGGTTTTGGTAAATGGACCTATACAGATAAAACGACCTATGAAGGGAATTGGGCTGGAACACAAAAACATGGGCAAGGAATTGAAACTTGGCCCAACGGGTACATCTACAAAGGAGAATTTAAAAATAGTGAGTGGAGCGGTCAAGGAATTTTAACTTTTCCTGATGGCTCTGTTTACGAAGGTGAATGGGCGAATGGCTTTATGAATGGAGAAGGAAAGTTTATTTGGTCTGATGGAAAAATAAAAATAGGAATTTGGAAAAACGGAAAATTACAAGAATAATCATGATTGATGGATATATGAATAGATTAAAACAATTGTTACCTGAGCCTATCCAGAAATTTGGTGGCCTTGTTTCTTTAACATTTGTTGTAATTTTATCTTTTGCTATTTTAAATATGTTTTTTGGTCAGGGAGATGAGCTTGTAGAAAAAATGAAAAAGGAAGAAGCAAGAATAGCAGAAGCTAACAAGTTAAGTAAAATAATCTCCACATTGCCATCTGGAATTTTAACTTTTTATGAGGGAAGCGATCATTATAAATTATCCAAAGAACAATACGAAACAGTATGTAAAATAACAAAAATTATTCCACAACGTGCCGTTATGGGTGCTAATTTAATTAATTATAAAGCTAAACAAATATACACTACTAATGGCAATCAAATTGCCGAAACGTTTGTAAGTTGGGACAAAGAAAATAATAAATGTATTGCTGGCTTTGTTTTAAATGGAAGTATTAATGGTGGAGAAAAAGAAACAATTACTGTTAGTGGGGAAGTTTTAAATTTTTTAAGCACAGGAATTGATACTAGGGTTTATTTTATTAAAAATTTTTAAAGGAGGAATACAATAATTCGAAATAATATAAAAAGTGTATTTTGTTTTTATTTCGTATAACTTATTAAAATATTATGACTAATGCTGTAATTAAGTGTGACTCAGTTTACAAAATTTTTGGAGCAAACGCTCAAAAAATGCTTCAAGATGCTAATGGAAACGTGGATGCAAAAACATTTCAAGAAAATGGATGCATAGTAGGAGTAAATAATGCTTCTTTTGAAGTTTCAAAAGGAGAAATGTTGGTTGTAATGGGTTTATCAGGCTCAGGAAAATCTACTTTGTTAAGATGTATTTCAAGATTAACAGATGCAACTGGTGGAAAGATTTTTATAGAAGGTCAAGACTTGCTTACATTAAATAATAAAGAACTAATTGATCTTAGAAGAAATAAGATGGGAATGGTATTTCAAAGCTTTGCACTACTTCCACATAAAACAGTTTTGGAAAATATTGCGTTTCCACTTCAGATCAAAGGAGTTGAAGATCAAGAAAGCATTAACAAGGCTATGGATATGGTTAAACTTGTTGGTCTTGACGGAAGGGAAAATTATTTTCCAAGAGAACTCTCTGGAGGACAACAACAAAGGGTAGGGATTGCTCGGTCGTTAGCCGTAGAACCTGATATTTGGTTTTTAGATGAACCTTTTTCTGCTCTAGACCCATTAATTAGAAAAGAAATGCAAGATGAGTTTTTAAGACTTCAAGAAAAATTACAGAAAACAATTATGTTTATTACACATGATTTTGATGAAGCGTTAAAGCTTGCTGATCGAATTGCAATTATGAAAGACGGAATAATCGAACAGCTTGATACACCAGCTAATATTGTTTTAAATCCAGCTACAGAGTATGTTAGGAAATTTACCGAAGAAGTTCCTAGAGAAAAAGTATTAAAAATAGAGGATATTATGGATAAACCTCATAATGAAAATTTAAGTGATTTAAAAGTTTCGAAAGATGAAATAATTGAAAATGTTGCTGAAAAGATTTTAAATCAAGAAAAATCTGTTGGTGTTATTGATAAAAATAATCAAATTGTTGGAACTGTACAACCTTCAAAAATAATTAATACTGTTTTTGGCGGAAAAAAAAATAATGATTAAAATATGGAACTGTTAAAAAAATATCCAAAGTTATTTCAATGGCTATTTTTATTGATTGTATTTTTTTCTTTATGTTTTGCAATTGATGTTCCTGAAACCTACAAGTTTATAAGAGGTCAAGCAGAATTTATTAAAGATCCAAATCAAAGTACTTATACACTTTTTGGTGCTGAAGTAAGATATTACGCCTTTGATGTTTTCTGGAGATTACCACCTTTACTAGGATGGTTACCTATTTGGATAAATGATACTTTATTCTTTTTAATGAACGAGTGGATGCCAATGGAGTTTTGGAATGAAAATACTCAATCATACAAAACTAGACCTTTAGTTCTTCAATTAACTCGAAATATAACAGCGTTTATGACTTTTCTTATTGAGCTAATTAGAGAAGTTATATTAGGAGGCGTTCAAACAGTTGTTGCATTTACTAGTTGGGATTGGATAGGAGCAAACCCATGGGCAAAATTACCAGGATTACCTTGGACAATTGTTGCAGCTGGCGCAGTGATACTTGGATATAACTTGAGCGGAAAAGGCTTAGCTATATTTGCTGGCATAGTTATGATTTATATTTCCGTATTTGGTCAATGGAAACCATCGATGCAAACTCTTTCTTTTATATTAGTTGCAGCACCACTTTCTTTTATTTTTGGTTTGGGTTTAGGTATTGCAGCATTCAAAAGTAAACGAGTTGAAAAAGCCTTATATCCAATACTTTTAGTTATGCAAACTATGCCTCAATACGCTGTGTTAGTTCCTGCAATTGTTTTATTTGGTGTTGGTGATCATGCGGCAGTTATTATAACGATGGTTGTGGCAGTTCCACCAATGATATTATTAACTTTACTAGGTCTAAGAGGAATACCTCCTGAAGTTATTGAAGCTGGAAGAATGAGTGGATGCACTAATTCTCAACTCATGTTTAAAGTATTAATTCCAACTGCAAGAAGAGATATTTTAATCGGAGTAAACCAAGTGATTATGGTATGTTTCTCTATGGCTGTGATTTCAGCCTTCATAGGTGCAAAAGGTTTAGGTTTTAATTTGTTACTTGCACTAAACCAATTAAATATTGGATTAGCACTCGAGGCAGGTTTGTGCATCAGTTTGATTGCAATATTATTGGATAAATTATCTTTAGCTTGGGCAAACAAACAAATTGATTATTTTGGAAATCTAACTTTTTTTGAGCAACATAAAAACAGTATATTTTTTGGTGGTGCGGTATTAATTGGAATTATACTTGCTTTTGTAGGTTCTTTTTTCTTTAAGGAAGGTTTTAATTATCTCTATGAAATTCCACATAACAAAGGAATATCAACAGCAGATTTTTGGAATAGAGGTGTTGATTGGGTTTGGGATACTTTTTTTCAAACTTTAAAAATATTTAACACATGGTTAATTACAGAAGTTCTTCAACCAATGAGAGCTTTATATTTAAGGATGCCAGCTGTTGCTACTTTGGTATTAGTCATTGGTGCGGGTTATATAATTGGTGGAATACGTTCTGCTTTTGTAGTGGGTGGATTAACATTGTTTATAGCACTTAGCCCGTGGTGGGACAGAGCTTTAGTAACTACTTACATGGCAACATTTGGAGTAATTATTTCTTGTGTTGTTGGTTTTACCGTTGGAACTTTATGTTTTCAGAATAAATATACTACGAATTTTATGCTAGGGGTTTGTGATATTTTTCAAACTTTCCCTTCATTTGTATATTTAATTCCAGTAATGATGCTTTTTGGTGTTACTGATACATCGGTATTAATCGCAGTAATTGTCTATGCAACGATACCTGCTACAAGATATACTATTGAGGGATTAAGAAGCGTTCCAGCTTCATTGCATGATGCAGGCTCAATGTCAGGTGTAACGAAATTACAAAGATTGATGAAAATAGAATTTCCATTAGCTTTTCCGCACATGATGCTTGGTTTAAATCAGACAATTGTGTTTGCTTTATTTATGGTAATTATAGGGGCATTTATTGGAACAGAAGATTTAGGTCAATATATTTTAAAAGCTCTATCTGATAAAAAAGGTGCTGGTATAGGTTTAACTCTCGGTGTTTGTGTTGCTTTTATAGGCTTGGTATTTGATCATTTAATTAGAACGTGGGTAGATCAACGAAAAAAACACTTAGGTATAAGTTAGGATAAATATTCAACTTCAGAAAAACGATCTGTTGGAAAAATCCAATAAAATTCTAAAGTTTCTTTTCCATTATTTTTTAAGGCATGTTTTGCATTACCAGCTATATAAACTACATCACCTTTCTTAATTTCTTCAAGCTCCCCAGATTTATTTAACATACCAGTACCATTTGTGACCACATATATTTCTGCAGGCGAATGATAATGGAGTGTTAAATCTCCTCCTGGGGCAATTTCAGCAAAACCAAGAGAAAGCCCAGAACTTTTTGTATAATCAGCATCAATTAAGAATTTCCATCTCACGCCTGGATATTTTTCTGTTGTTTGCCATTTTTGATCAGAAATAGATTTAAGGTTTTTAACAAACAACATATTTTTTAAAATAATAGTAATACTAATTATTTTATATAAGCCTTCATGGAGTCATCTAACTCATCTAGCCATACCGTGTGATGTAAAGGAGATTTTTTTCCAGTAATCAAAGATTTATAACTATTATTTCTAAAAGTCATAATATCTTCATGTTTATGATGCTCCCATTCCATGAAAGTTTTATTCACTCCTTCAATATCAAAATCTGGATAATCGGTAGCTTCAATAAGTTCTTTTGTATAATCACCTTGAAACCAAATTTTTTGCTCATCATCTTGTAATGAGTCCTCTCTCTTTTTCCATTCAAGACTATTTTTTGTCATTTCTTCTTTTGAGGGTAATGAAATTTTTCCAAGAATATAATCTCTTGCATACCAAGCTTGTGCATCAAACATATTAAAAGTATAAAATTGATCTTGCATACCTAGGTACATCATTTTGGGGTTAGACTCCCAAAATATTCCTTTATATAAATTAAGAGGCCATAATAAATTACTCGTTTTTAATTTAAGCTCTTCTTCAAGAAAAGGAAAATGATGCAAATAACCTGTACAAAGTATTATAGCATCTACCTTTTTTTTAGATCCATCTTTAAAGTGAACTGTGTTATCCGGATCAGCTTTAACCAACAAAGGGGATTGAGTAATTCTATCTGGCCAATGATAATTCATTGGTGCAGTTCTGTGGCTGATTGTAATAGAGTTACATCCATATTTGTAACATTGAGATGCAATATCTTCTGAAGAGTAACTGGTACCCACAATTAAAATATCTTTGTCTTTAAATTCCAAAGCATCTCTAAAATCATGAGCATGCATTACTCTACCGCCAAAAGTCGAAAGACCTTCAAATTCAGGTACATTTGGAGTACTAAAATGTCCTGATGCACAAACAACATAATCAAAATCTTCACTATAGGTTACCTTTTTGACTAAATCTTCAACTGAGACTGTGAATAACTTACTATCTTTGTTGTAACTTACCCAACGAACAGAAGTTCTAAATCTTACTTGTTTTTTAAAATCTGATTTAGCAAGTCTTCCACGTATATAATCCAAGATTACTTCTCTTGGAGGGTAAGATCCAATAGGTTTACCAAAATGTTCATCAAAAGAATAATCTGAAAACTCAAGGCATTCTTTTGGTCCATTGGACCAAAGATATCTATACATACTACAATGTACAGGCTCTCCATACTCATCAGTTCCAGTCCTCCAGCTATAATTCCATAACCCTCCCCAATCTTCTTGTTTTTCGAAGCAAACTACTTCAGGAATTTTTTCACCTTTTTTTTGAGCAGATTCAAAAGCCCGTAGTTGAGCTAAACCAGAAGGGCCAGCACCGATTATTGCTACTTTAGTCATAAAAGATCTCCATTAAAAATTATTATATAATCTACTTTACTAACAAAATGTTAAAAATTACAATAAATATATCTTATTACAGTAATATTATTGATATAAATCAAATGAGTAAATCTTGTAAAAATAAAGCTTTAAACGTCAATTTATGAAAAAAATAATTATTATTGGTGCTGGTGCAATGGGGTCTGCTTTTGCAGTTCCATGTTTAGATAATAAAAATGATGTTACAATTGTTGGAACACATTTAGAGGACAACCTAATTGAAAGTATTAATTCTAATAATCATATACATCCAGCATTAAAGACACAATTACCAAAAGAAATTAAATTTGAGCGATTTGAAAAATTACAAACTATTTTAAAACAAAATATTGATATTATTGTTTGTGGAGTAAGTTCAGTAGGTATTGAGTGGTTTGTTCAACAAATTTCAAAAAAATATAAAAAGAAAATACCAATTGTATTATTAACCAAAGGTCTATCCATAGTAGATAATGAGCTCTCTACACTTTCAGACAAAATTAAAAATCTTTTAGAGAAAGAAGGTCATTCTGAAATTAATATTTCAGCTATCAAAGGACCATGTTTAGCTGCAGGATTAGCAAATAAAATGAGAACAGGAACAGTTATTGCAAATAAAAACTTAAAAGAAAGTCAGTTCCTAAAAGAAACAATCTCAACTAACTATTACTCTACTGAAATCTCAGAAGATATAAATGGTGTTGAGTTATCAGGAGCAATAAAGAATATTTACTCAATGCTAATTGGAGCATCTGAAGGCTTGAGCAATCCCAAAGCTTCAAAAGAAATTCAATCAAAATATTTTTTAAATACCGCAGCATCTTTAATACATAGATCAATTTCTGAAATGGTAGAGTTTGTTTCTAATTATGGAGGTAAAGCAGAAACAGTTTATGGTTTAGCAGGTTTAGGCGATTTGTATGTTAGCGCAATTGGAGGAAGAAATAGTTTGATGGGAAAATATTTAGGTGAGGGATATCTGTATAATGATGCTAAAGAAAAATTTATGAGAGACATTACTGTAGAAGGTGCTCAATTAGCTTTAGAAATTGGACCAAAAATTTTACAAGATTTAAATCCTCAGCATTTCCCGCTAATGTTCAGTATGCTGCAAACTATTTGTGAAAATAAAAAATTACAAATTGATTGGTAAGAAATCTCTAGAATAGACCTTCTATTTCACCATCTTTATTAAGTTTGATTGAGTCAGCCGCAGGTACTCTTGGTAAACCCGGCATTGTCATAATAGCTCCACAAACAACAACAATAAATTCTGCGCCAGAAGAAAGTCTTATTTCTCTTATAGGGAGAGCATGACCTGTTGGTGCACCTTTAAGACTAGGATCAGTTGAAAAACTATATTGAGTTTTTGCAATACAAATTGGTAATTCACCATAACCAGCTTCTTCAAAGCTTTTAAGTTGATCTCTAATTTTTGTATCAGCAATAACCTCATCTGCTCTGTAAATCTCTTTTGCAATTGTCTCAATCTTTTTAAATAAAGGTGTTTTGCTCTCGTATAAAAACTTGAATTTAGCTTCATTTTTTTCACATAGATCAGCAACATGCGCTGCTAGTTCTTTTGTGCCCTCACCACCGTTTGCCCAGTGAGTACAAAGACTTGCTTTAACTCCCAATCCATCACAAAATTCTATTAAAGCTTTGACCTCATTGTCAGTATCTTTAATAAAATGGTTAACTGCAACAGCAACGGGTAAACCAAATTTTTTTACATTTTCAATATGTCTCTCAAGATTAATCAGTCCTTTTTTAAGAGCTTCCACATTTTCATTTTTCAAATCATCTTTGGCAACCCCACCATGCATTTTTAGTGCTCTAATTGTTGCAACAATCACTACACAGCTTGGTTTAAGATTTGATTTTCTACACTTAATATCTAGAAATTTTTCTGCACCCAAGTCAGCACCAAACCCAGCTTCTGTTACAACATAGTCAGCAAGCTTTAGTCCAGTTTTTGTAGCAATAACTGAATTACATCCGTGTGCAATATTTGCAAAAGGGCCCCCATGAATAATTGCAGGATTATTTTCTAAAGTTTGAGTAACATTAGGTCTAATTGCATCTTTTAACAACACAGTCATTGGACCTTGAGCTTTCAAATCTTTTGCGTAAACAGGTTTTCTATCTCTTGTGTATGCTATTGTAATATTTCCTATTCTTTTTTCTAAATCTTCTAAATCATTTGATAAACAAAAGATCGCCATGATCTCAGATGCAACAGTTATGTCAAAACCATCTTCTCGTGGAAATCCATTTGCAATACCACCTAAATTAATATTTATTTCTCTCAAAGAACGATCATTCATATCCATCACTCTTTTCCAAACAATTCTTCTTACATCTATATCTAATTTATTTCCCCAATAGATATGATTATCTATTAAAGCAGATAATAAATTATGCGCAGAAGTTATTGCATGAAAGTCTCCAGTGAAATGTAAATTAATTTGTTCCATTGGAACCACTTGTGCGTACCCGCCGCCAGCTGCTCCGCCTTTCATACCAAATGAAGGACCAAGACTTGGCTCTCTTAAACATACAATAGATTTTTTTCCAATTTTATTTAGACCATCGTTAAGTCCAACTGAAGTAGTGGTCTTACCTTCACCTGCTGGAGTAGGAGTGATTGCAGTAACTAAAACTAATTTTCCATCCGGTTTATCTTTTAAGGTATCTAAATATTCTAAATTAATTTTTGCAATGTGTCTGCCCATCGGACTGAAAGCAGCACTTTCATCAGGTACATTTATTTTCGCTAGAATATCATTTATAGGTTGCATTTTAGCTTCTCTAGCTATTTGAATATCTGACTTAACTTCGCTCATATAAAATCCTACAAGTTATAAATTTTTTTGATGACTTCTTATCTCTTTTTGACATCTTTGGAAACTTCTAAAAAATATATATAAAAAAAATAAGAACTATTTATATTGATTGAGATAAAAATATCTGATGCAAAAATATTCAATATTTAATCTGATTAAAAATGCTATTTCTGGCCATCAAAACTGGGATTTAGCATGGAAAGATCCAACACCTAAAAAAGAATATGACGTTGTAATCATTGGAGGTGGTGGTCATGGTTTGGCGACCGCATATTATTTAGCAAAAGAGCACAACATTACTAACGTTGCAATCATTGAAAAAGGTTGGATTGGCGGTGGAAATGTTGGCCGCAATACTACAATTATTAGATCAAACTATATGCATGATGATAATGCACTCTTCAGTGAATTTGGAATGGATCTCTGGAGAAAGATGAGCCAAGATTTAAACTACAACGTAATGTTTTCACCAAGAGGAATTATAAATCTTGCTCACTCAGATGCTCAGATGAATGTGTATGCGCGAAGAGGAAACTCTATGCGATTGAATGGAATAGATGCGTTACTCTTAAACAGAGAACAGGTAAAAGAAATTATTCCAATGGCAGATTTTTCTGAAAATGTAAGGTTCCCTATTTTCGGTGGATTAATGCAACCAAGTGCTGGAACAGCTAGACACGATGCGGTTGCTTGGGGATATGCAAGACAAGCAGACTCAATGGGCGTTGATATCATTCAAAACTGTGAAGTAACAGGATTTGATGTTGTTGGTGGAAAAATTAATGGAGTAAGAACTTCAAGAGGTGACATCAAAGTTAAGAAAATTGGATTATGCGTTGCTGGAAGTACTAATCATTTAGCAGAGAAATTAAATATGACATTGCCTGTAGAAACTCACTTACTTCAAGCTTGTGTTTCAGAGCCTGTAAAACCAATTTTAGATAGAGTGGTTACTTTTGGAGCAGGACACTTTTATATTAGTCAATCTGACAAAGGTGAAATGGTAATGGGCGGAGACCTTGATGGTTATAATAGTTATGCGCAAAGAGGTAACCTACCAACTTTACAACATGTGTTGACAGAAGGTATAGCAATGATGCCGTTCTTAAGTAAATTAAAAATGTTGAGAACTTGGGGTGGAATAATGGATATGTCTATGGATGGTTCTCCTATAATTGATAAAACACATATTGAAGGTTTATATTTAAATTGTGGTTGGTGCTATGGTGGATTTAAAGCAACTCCTGCATCGGGTTGGACATTCGCTCATACAATTGCTCAAGACAGAGTTCATAAATTAAACGCAGGATATAGTTTAAATAGATTTAACACAGGTCACTTACTTGATGAAAAAGGACTTGGAACAAAAACTTGGATTTCATAAATGCTTCATATTAAATGTCCACACTGTGGAATGAGATCACAAAATGAATTTTCTTATGGTGGTGACGCAACTGTTAAAAGACCAGAACTTAATAAAGAGGTAACAGATCAAGATTGGGACAACTTTGTCTATAATAGAAAAAGTTTAAGAGGAAAACATTTAGAGTTATGGCAACATTTATCAGGGTGCAGACAATGGATAAAAGTTGAAAGAGACACTGCAACTCATGAAATATTTAGAACACTAAAAGCTAATGAGGATAATTCATAATGGATCAAAGTTATCGATTATCAGATGTTGGTTTAATAAATAGAGATAAGAAATTATCTTTTAAGTTTAATGGTAAAACTTATTATGGTTTTGAGGGAGACACTTTAGCCTCAGCTTTAATAGCTAATGGTGTTCATTTAATCGGTAGAAGCTTTAAATACCATAGACCAAGAGGTTTTTTTGGCGCTGGGGTTGATGAACCTTATGCAATTGTTCAATTATATAGAAATGGTGAAACTGAACCTAATATTAAAGCCACAGAACAAGAGCTTTTTGAAGGGTTAGAGGCAACAAGTGTAAATTGTTGGCCAAGTGTAAACTTTGATATTGGAGCAATAAATAATTTCTTTAAAATGTTTTTACCTGCTGGGTTTTATTACAAAACTTTTATGTGGCCAAAAAGCTTTTGGTACAAAGTTTATGAACCATTTATTAGAAAAGCAGCAGGTCTTGGTGTTGCATCTACTAAACATGATAAAGAGAGATATGAACATAAATACGAATATTGTGATTTATTAATTGCTGGTTCAGGCCCATCAGGTTTAGCGAGTGCATACGCTGCAGCAAAAAATGGAGCAAGAGTTATTTTAGCTGAAGATAAAGCTAGACATGGAGGAACTTTATTAACTAGTGATGTTAATATAGGAAATCAATCAGGTAAAGAGTGGGCTGATGGAATAATTTCAGAACTTAAAAAAATGCCTAACGTTGTTGTTAAAAACAGATCACAGGTTTTTGGATATTATGATCATAACATGCTGGTAATGTCTGAAAGAATTAGTGATCACCTTCCACAGACAAAAAAATACCATCCAAAACAAAGACTTTGGTACATTAGAGCAAAAGAGGTTTTAATTTCTTCAGGATCAATTGAAAGACCAATTGTTTTTGGAAACAATGATACCCCAGGAGTAATGCTTTCATCAGCAGCAAAAGAATACCTTAAAATTTATGGAGTATTAGTCGGAAGAAATCCTTTAATATTTACGAATAACGATAGTGGTTATGAAACTGCAATTGAATTTAAAAAAAATGGTGTTGAACCAATTATTTTAGATACAAGAAAAGATCCTCAATCAGAAGTAGTCGATGAAGCAAAAAATTTGGGAATTAACATTAATTTTTCTTATGTGGTAGTTGCCGCTCAAGGTTATAAAAAAGTAAAATCAGCAGATATTGCAAAAATTTCAGATGATAAAGAACAGCTTGGTATGGTAGAAAATATTAAATGTGATTGTATATGTGTTTCAGGTTTTTGGACACCAACAATTCATTTAGCTTCACAATCAGGAAATAAAACAAAATTCAATGAAGAAATTGATGCATTTGTTCCAGGTGTATCAAAACAAAACGAAACAACGTTAGGCGCTGCAAATGGAACTTATACTTTAGAGGAGACTTTGAAAAGTTCTTTTGAAACTGGTCATGAGTTATCAAAAAAAATTACTAACAATAATAATGAAATTTCATTTCCAAATGTAGTCGAAAAAAAATCAACAACTCACGACAAGTTTTGGTGTGTGCCATTACCTGAGGGAAAAAATTATAAAAGATTTTTAGATTTTCAAAATGATGTAGCGGTTTCTGATGTAGAGATAGCACTTAAAGAGGGTTATCGATCAATTGAACATGTAAAAAGATATACAACGCTTGGTATGGCAACTGACCAAGGCAAAACGAGTAATTTAAATGGCTTACAATTAGTATCAAATATTGAAAATAAAGTAGTACCAAATGTTGGTCACACTACTTTTAGACCACCGTACACTCCTGTTTCAATAGGAGCAATTGTTGGAAGAGAAGTTGGAAAACATTCAAAACCAACAAGAAAATCACCAATGCACTCTTGGCATGAAAAAAACAATGCAGTTTTTGTTGATGCAGGTGTGTGGTTAAGACCAAGATACTACAAACAAGGTAATGAAAATTTATTTGAAGGATCAAAAAGAGAAGCAAAAAACGTAAGAACTAATGTAGGAGTTTGTGATGTAACCACATTAGGTAAGATAGATATTAAAGGACCAGATGCAGCTGAGCTGCTTAATAGAGTTTATACAAATGCATGGTTAAAGTTACCAGTTGGTAAAGCAAGATACGGTGTGATGTTAAGAGAAGATGGGATTGTTATGGACGATGGAACAACTACAAGAATTTCAGAAAATCATTATCACATGACAACTACTACCGCACAAGCTGCAAACGTTCTTTCACATTTAGAATATTATTTACAACTAGTATGGCCCGAATTAAATGTGAATGTAGTTTCAACTACAGAGCAATGGGCAGGAGCTGCAGTTGCTGGACCTAAATCTAGAGATTTATTACAAAAACTATTTCCAAATTCTGACGTGTCAAATGAAGGATTACCTTTTATGGGTTACATGGAGGGAGATTTGTTTGGAGTTAAGGCTAGAATTTTTAGAATTTCATTTTCCGGTGAGCTTGCATATGAAGTAAATGTTGAGTCTGATAATGGAGACTTTATGTGGGAAAAAATTATGGAAGTTGGTAAACAATTTAAAATTCAACCATATGGAACAGAGGCATTATCAACTCTTAGAATTGAAATGGGACACGTTGCAGGATCTGAGCTTGATGGAAGAACGATCCCTTATGACAACTCTCTTGAAGGATTACTAAGTAAAAAGAAAGATTTTATTGGAAAAAGATCTTTAACTAGAGAAGCATTTATAGCCGAAGATAGACAAAAAGTTGTCGGTGTTGTTCCATTAGATAAAAAAACAAGTATTCCTGAAGGATCGCATTTAGTTAAAGACTCAAATGCACCACTACCAAATCCAAAATTAGGTTATATTTCAGCTTCTTGTTGGAGTGTAGAACATGATAATCCATTTTCTTTAGCAATACTAAAAGATGGAAAAAACATGATTGGTGAAAAATTATTTGTAATGTCTCCAGTTAAAAATAAGGTAATCCCAGTTGAAATAGTATCTTCTCACTATGTTGATCCAAAAGGTGAAAGGGTTAGATCATGAGTTTAATATCAGCTTTAGCAAATGTTCATTCAACTGGCCAATTTGGGGACCATGAAGGTAAAAATGAAAATGATCTTTTAAAAATTTCTGAGATAAAGAATTTATTAATAGTTCAAATAGTTCAATACAAAAACTCTACAGTTTCAATTGAAAATATTGATATCGATGGTCTAAAATTAAAAGATGAGCCACTAAGAGTAATAAATAATACTGATACAAGAATTTTATGGAACGGTCCAAAAAATTGGCTTTTGGTTTCTACAAAAAAAGATTTACTTAAAAATATTTCACAAAATTTAAATGAAACAGATTTTGCGGTAACTGATTTATCTCACTCAAAAGCGATAATTGAAATAGAAGGTCAAGATGCTAAAGAAGTTTTAAAGAAAGGCTGTCCTTTTAATTTTAATACTTTAGAAAAAAATAATTCAATAAATTCTACTTATAATGGAATAGCTTTCACGGTTGATATGCTAGACGACAATTCAGATAAAGTAAGATTGTTTGCTCTCAGAAGTTTTGGTGAATCTTTGTATCACTCTATTACAGATGCTTCTTTAGAGTTTGGCTTTAAATCTTTGTAAGACAAAAAGCTTTATTTTACATCAAATTTATTCAACTATTATGACCCATAATGAACATATTAAGTATTAAAAATTAATTATTTTTTTTATAAATTTTAGATAAATTTTGTCACTACATGATTTTAGGTTGGTGATCTTCCTAAAGAATAAATAGGTCACAAGAAATATTTATTTAATGTATGTATTTAAATTGATATTAAATTATTATAAAACTTACATCTGTGTAAGTTTAATTTTTCTTATTACATTATTAATAATTTTTTTTCCTAAAAAAACTTATGCTGCTGATTGTGCCGATGTTAATGGCACGACTGTAACTTACACTTCAGATTGTAGACAAATAGTAGTAACGGGTGATGGTTCTAACATTACTATTGATGGTGCTACAATTAAAGGACATTCAAGTGATGATGAAAAGGGAATAATCACTACAAACGGTACTAATACTACTATTACTATTAATAGCGATGCAGGTATAGGTTACGACACTGCAGATGGCCTTGATAGATACGGAATTAAACATGCAGCAGGCTCAGGCAGCATTACAACAATTACTAATAATGGAAGAATAGAGACTAAGCAATCCACTTCCAATGGAGCTGGTTATCCAATTTTTAATGGATCCACCATTGGAGATATAGTTAATAGTGGACAAATTTATTCAAACAGTAAAGTTGCAATTGCAAATACGAAAAATGGAACAATTAACAAAATTGAAAATACTGCTACCGGTGATATATGGTCAGTACGAAAATATACTATTCAAAATAACAATACCATTGGAACAATAACAAATGCAGGGATGATTAGATCTAGTAAAGAACAAGCAATTAGAAACGCATCAAATGATGAATCAGTGCCCACAATTACTTTAATAGAAAATAAAAGTGGCGCAACGATACAAGCTGAAAACGAAACCATTATGAATTCAGGTCGCGGTATAATTACAACAATCAAAAATGCCGGCACAATTAAGGCATGGGGAGCTGATGGAAAAGCAATTAGAAATTTTAACGCTACAATAGGTACCATAGAAAATACAGGAACTATTTCTACCACCAAAACTAGCGGTGGTAGCGGTCAGGCAATCGTTTCTTCAACTGGTGGTGTAATTAATACAATAAATAATTCTGGAACTATTTCTGCTATTGATGGTAATGGTGTAATTTACGTTAACGCAACCGGAGCTATCGGAACAATTACTAACTCAGGCAATATTACAGGAGATGACAGTGGTGCTGCAATTAAAAATGAAGGGGCAATCACCACAATAAATAACTCAGGCAATATTACAGATTCTACTAATGCAGATGGTATTAAAAATATATTAGGAGCAACTATTGGAACAATTAACAATACTGGAACGATAACAGGTGCTGATTTGGATATTAATAATGCTAATGACGCAGGTCAATCTGGAACTATTACAACATTGAATAACTCTCAAGGAGGGAATGATGCGCTGACTTATGGATATAAGCTTCCTACAAATTACAATGTAATTGTTAATAGCACTTCTGATTATGGTAAAATAGTTTTTAGCAATAAATCAGGAACGACGACTTTCGGTGTACATAGCACTTCAACACTAACTGGTTCATCAGTAAATACGACTTATAGCGACGTAATTAGCGGCTTAACAGAAAGTGATTTAGTATCATGCACTAGTGATACAGACTGCACAACAGGTAATAAATTTGAAGGAACAAATAAATATTATTGGAAATTAGATGATACTAATAATGATGATGATTGGGATTTAATTATTACTGCTATAGAAAGTTCAGTTCCACCATCTTCTACGTTGCCTAAAACACCTACTCTTGAGTCTATGAATAGTCTTAAATCAGTAACAGATGCAAACTTTGCTCATATGAATACTTATGATTGTGATTTTTTTGGCAATAATAATGATACATGTCTGTCATTAGGAGGCAGACGTTCTAAAGTTACAAATCCAAGTTCAACAACAAATGGATTAGTACTAGTAGGTGGAAAGAGATTTTCTGATCAACTGAGGATAGGAGGTTTCTATCACACCAATACTAAACACGACACAGCAAAAAATTTAAAACTTTCAGATAATACTCCACTTCTTGGAAGTTTAATTGTTTGGAATCAAAAAAGCTCTGGCTTAGGATTTCAAGTAAAATATGCAAACGCGTATCAAGAAAAAAATGCTACAATCACCCGTGCAGCAGGAGAAAATTCAGAAGAGGGAACAGGAAAAACACTAACAAAAGCAATTAGTAATACAATTGAAACACGTTATGTAATTTCAAAAAAAAATAAAATTAATTATACTCCCTATTTTGCATCAAGATACGCAGTCAAAAAACAAGATAGTTATACAGAAGTAGGACCTGTTAGCCCACTTACTTATAATAAAATTAATGATAAAGCGCTTACCGTTTTATTAGGTACAAGAATTGATGCAAATTTAACACCAGCACTTAACCTTCATGCTACTTTAGGAATAGAACATGATGTTTATCATACAATTTCTAAGTTAGCACCCACGGGTATGTCAGGTCTTCCAACAGTAAATCTTGATGCAAACTTAAAAAAAACTCGTCCAGTAGTTTCCCTAGGTTTTGATTATGATTTATCTTCAAATAATAGATTTTCTTCTATTATTCAGTATCAAGAATTAGCCTATGAAAATATGACACAAACAAATTTGTATATTTATTATTCAAAAGCATTCTAACTAAATATCTTTAATCTCGTGTTGCAATGTAAACACCTATTGTGGTTATTAAAAAACCTACAAGATCTAAACTGGTTAGATTTTCATTTAAAAATAGCCAAGCCATGAGAGCGGATGTTGCTGGTATTAAAAAAAATATAGAAACAGTTTTGCTTGCTGAGTTATTTTTAATTAAATACATCAATATTGTAAAAGCACCAAATGATACTAAAAATATCTGGTGACTCATCGCAATTAAAAATGTTTGTGAAAAATCAATATATGGTTTTGCAAAAAATATTATAACCAATAGATGAAAAGTAAAACCACCTATAGCTTGATACATATTGCTTACTGATAATGGTAAATTGTTACTAAGTTTTTTTTGCCAAATAGTTGAGGATGTTATTGCAATTAAAGCTATTACAGTTGCAGCTAAACCAGCTATTGGAATTTCTGAACCAATATCTAAACCTAAAACTAAGGCCGCTCCTATAAAGCCTAACAAAACCCCAAGCCATTGTTTTGGTGTTACTTTCTCATTTAAAATTGGACCACTAAAAGCATTTGTTAGAATTGGTTGTAGGGTGACTATTAAAGCAGCAATTCCTGCAGGCATCCCTTTTGAAATTGAGTAAAAAACCCCACCTAAATAAAATCCATGAAAAAGAACTCCACTAAAAAAAGATTCAATAAAATTTTTTCTTTTTATTAAAATTTTTTGTTTTGAATAAACGGAAAACAGGAAAAAACCAATTGCTACGATTGAAAATCTAAAAGCAAGTGCTGAAAAGGGGTCGCTGTTGTCAATTATAGGCTTTGTGGTAATGAACGCAGAAGACCATAATAAAACAAATATGAACGGAAAAATCTTTATCATTTTTGCTTTATAGTTCATAATAGAATTTTATCTCAAAAAAATACCTAAATTGAACTATTTCTAGCTTGAGTTGAAGAATCAGATATGTATTACTTAGCTCAAGCTTATGAAATTTTTAAAAATATCTTTTATATTTTTTTCACTTATTTTTTTGAATGGTTGCCTTCAAACTACCGCTCTATTAGGACCAAGCATGACTGCTGTAACAACAGGAAATGTTCTTCAAGCTGGACTTCAGTATGGTGCAAACACAGCTATAAAAAATGAAACAGGCAAAAATACTTTTGAACATTTACAAGATGCTGTTGAAAGTCAAAGTAAAAGTCATAAGTTTCAAACAAAATTTACAGATCTTGTGGAAAAAAAATTTGAGCTTACAAGAAAAAAGTTAAAATTAAATTAATCTAAAATATTTAAAGTTATTAAATTTTGTTGTTTAGTCTCTTTACACCACATTTCAAAGCTCTCACAAACTCTCCAAAGATGATCAAATGCTCTCTGAGATATTTCTAAGGGAAAATGGCTTTTTGTGTAATATAATTTAGGTATTTTTAACAAGAACTTAACCATCGAGTCTTTTTGTAACTCTAAAAGTCTCATAGTTTCATCATTAATTTTTTTACCAGTAATTTTATCAACAAAGTTATTATTCTTTAATTCTAAAAACCATTGATCATGGAATTCTCCTGAACTAATTAAATCATAATCTTTGGTTGTCATAAAAACCTCAAAAGCTTGTATATTAGTCATTTCAGAGTTGTCTTTTTTGATTTTATTAACTTTTGAATAAATCAATTCTGCAACTCTTAGAACATAGGGCTTGTCAGTATCCAATGGCATGAATTATTTTTTGTGTCTAGTCATTGCAGAACTTGCAAGTATTAAATTTGGATCTAAAAAGATTTTAGAAGATTTTACATTGCTAAATGATTTAAAAGCAAAGATTGCTATTGGAAGCTCTGTACATCCTAAAATTATTTTTTTACATTTCATCTTAATTAATTCATTAATTGCTGGCTTGATTGCTTTTGCAGCAGCTTTTACATTACCCATTTTAACAAATTTTATTGCTTTATTTACTGATTTTTTTTGTAAATTTTGTGATGGTTTTATCAATTTATAACTTTTATCAAAAATTTTATTGTAAACACCTGTTTTTAAAGTTCCTTCTGTAGCTAATAGACCTACTTTTGAATTTTTTTTACAATTTTTTTTTGTAAATTTAAAAACTTCTTTCGGCATATTTACAATTGGAATTTTAATTTTTTTTTGTAAATCGTCGAACCAATAATGAGCAGTATTACAAGGTATAACAATAAATTTACACTTATTCTTTTCAAGTAATTTACAGCCTTGAAGTAAACTTTTTAAAACAAGATTATATTTTTTTTTACTGGTGTTATTTGAAGATTTGTTTGATAAATTTCCAGTCTGAACTCCAATTGACTCTGGTCTACCAGGTATATTGGATTTATTATAAAGTATAAATAGAGGATATTCTTGATCAATTTTTCCTCGATTTAAAATTGCAAGTTTATTACAAAAGTCTAAACCTGCTTGTGTGCCCATTCCACCTAAAATGCCGATCATATTTTTTTTTGAATAATTTATATTAGATTGGTTTATTAATACCTCTCATAAAAACTATAAGTAGGCAACCATTTTTCGTATGAGAGTTGTGAGTGCTTCCAGGTTCAAAAGTAACAAAATCACCTTTTTTAAAAATTTTACCATCAGCATCCTCAAGCTCACCATTTATTACATAAAATTCTTCAAAGCCCTGATGAATATGAGGTAAGCTTTTAGCGCCTGGATCCATCTTAAGAATATATGAACCAAATCCTCCATTTTTTTTATCGTAACTTATTTTATGCCAGCTCATACCCTCAACTGGCTCACCATAGTTATCAAATGGTTTAAACACTAGATTGCTAATATTGTTTATAAATCTCTTACTCATATTAATAATACTTATTGTACTATTAAATTTTAGTATTTAAAAATTGTGTTTAAAGATTTTTTTAGGAGAATTTTACTATTGGCTGAATTTAATCATTTTAATCTATAGATTAAAATTCTAATTTTTCAGCCAATAGGAAGTGTGAATTATGCAGTTTTTAAGTTAACTGCTGAAGGACCTTTGGGACCATCTTCAACATCGAAAGTCAAAGCTTGACCCTCATCTAAACCGTTCATACCAGCATCTCTTACTGCTGAAACATGTACAAACACATCTTTTTCTTTATCTTCTCTTTCAATAAAACCAAAACCTTTAGTTGGATTGAACCATTTTACTTTTCCTTGTAGACTCATATTTATCTTCTTACTTTTCGTTGTATTAATTTATTACTTATAATTAAGTAATTCCGGCTTTGTTTAGAATTTATAGGGTTTTGTCAACTAAATTAATAATATTAAATAATTAAAGAGTTATTTGTTGTTAATTAGCATAGTCATATAAACAGAATTAATATTACTTTTATAGCTAGAAAAAGGCTCACAAGTGTTAAAACCACATTTATGAAATAGTTTTCTAGCAGCTAAAAAAAAATCACCTGCACCAGTCTCTAAACTTAATCTTTTAATATTGAGTTTTTTTGCCTCATTAATTAAGTGGTTTATGACTTTATAGCCATTCCCTTGGTTTCTAAATTTGTCACTTACTCTTATTGACTTGAATTCACCATGCTCTTTATCAAGAAACTTTAAAGCACCACTTCCCATTAAATTATTTTCATCCCATAAGCTCCAAAATTTAATAGTAGGATCCTTTAGTCCTGCTATATCTAGTACGTGACAACTATCTTCAGGTGATACAGATCTTAATTCAATGAAATGACTCGTAAGAAGCTCATGAACCTCTGGATTATCAAAATTACCTTCTATAGATTTTAACATTTAAACTAAAGTTGTGATGTGACCCATTTTTCTTTTTTCTTTGATTTCTTTTTTTAAATAATCAAAAAAAAATTCATTATCATTTAATTTAATTGAATTTCTATAATTTGATATTTGATTTCCAATAAGATTAATCATTTTTGCATTTGATAATTTCTTAAGTGATACTTGTTCTAAGCCACACACAGCCCTAACATGGTTCTCAAATTGACTTATATTATATGCATTAATTGTTAAATGGCCTGAATTATGAACTCTTGGAGCAATTTCATTTACATACAGATTATCATTTCTGTCTATAAAAAATTCTACACATAGAGTTCCTACATATTTCAATTCTTCAGCAATTAACGTTGCCCATTCTTTTGACTGATTAAAAATTTTTTCACCAATTTCTGCTGGAATTTTGGAATGTTTCAATATTTGATCTTCATGAGTATTTTCAATTGGTTCATAAATCTCATATTTGTGATTATTAAATCTAGTTATGATTATAGATATTTCTTTTTTTAACTTTACTAATTTTTCCAAAATATAACCCTTTGAAAAATCCAGATTTAGTGAGCTAAGGTCTTCAATTGATTTAATTGGATGTTGTCCTTTACCATCATAACCAAGTGTAGTTGTTTTAAGTATACCAGGTAAAAAATCTTCTAACGCCTCTATATCTGACTTTTTTTCAATAGAAACATATCTGGTTGTTCTAATATTTAAATTATTAACAAAATCTTTTTCAGCCAATCTATGTTGAATAAGTCTATTTACAGATGGCTTTGGCAAAACAGGTTTTAGTTTATTAATTTCATTGAGTGTTTCAAAGGGAATATTTTCAAACTCATATGTTACAATACTAACAAGGTTTAAAAATTCACTAATTTTTTCTTTATTGTTGTAGTCTCCAAAAATAAATTTATTACAAAAATTTTGCGCTGGTGCTTCAGCATCATCACAAAAAATTATTGTTTCTATGTTTAATTTTTTTGCTGCAATAGCAAGCATGCTACCAAGTTGTCCTCCACCAATTATGCCAAGTGTTATTTGTGACATTTTTATTTAGGATTTTTTTTTACAGATTTTGTTTGAGCCAATCTCCAGCTATTTAATCTTTTTTTAACTAAAGAATTATTGTTGGCTATAATCGATGCAGCAAGCAATGCTGCATTTATTGCACCATCTTCACCGATTGCCAGTGTTCCAACGGGAATTCCTTTTGGCATCTGTGCAATAGATAATAAACTATCAAGACCTTTAAGTTTTTTACTTTCAATTGGCACACCCAAAACTGGTAGTGATGTTATAGCAGATATCATTCCTGGTAAATGTGCAGATCCACCAGCTCCAGCAATAATGACCCCAATATTATTTTTTTGAGCAGCAGCAGCATATTTGTACATTCTTTTTGGAGTTCTGTGTGCTGATATTATTTTGGTTTCAAATGAAACGCCAATCTTTTTAAGAGTTTTTTCTGTTAGTTGCATAGTTTTATAGTCAGATTGACTACCCATTACTATTGAAACTTTTAAAGGTTTATTTTTTTTCATGAAAAATACTAAAAGACTTATTTCAAAATTAGCTTAAAATTTCAATAAAATTAATAGTATTTAAAAATCATTTTGATTAAAGTTACTTATAATATGAATTTTAAAATTGATAATCTACAATACTGTAATTGGTCTAGAAAAATTTTTGAATATAATAGGTCTGCAGGGCTAGATGCTGTTCATGTAACAATAGTTTATCACGAAGATTATCATGAACTTTTAGAAGAAATTAAAAAATGGGAAATACTTTTTTCAGAAAACTCTGACTTAATTTTCCTTGGTAGAGATTATAAAGATATTGAAAAAGCAAGTTCTGAAAAAAAAACAGCAATTTTTTTTGGTTTTCAAAATTGCTCTCCAATTGAAGATGATATTAATTTAGTTGAAAAAGTTCATAATTTAGGATGTAGATTTATGCAGCTTACCTATAACAACCAATCATTACTCGCAACTGGTTGCTATGAAAAAATAGATAGTGGAGTTACAAACTTTGGTCGTGAAGCTATAAAAGAAATGAATAGAGTGGGTATTGTGGTTGACATGTCTCATTCAGCAGAAAAGAGCACATTTGATGCAATTGAATTCAGTGAAAAACCAATAGCAATCACTCATGCAAACCCAACATTTTGGCATGCTGCAAAAAGAAATAAATCTAATGATCTTTTAAAAACGCTAAGTGAAAGTGGTGGTATGTTAGGACTATCTTTATACCCACATCACTTAAAAGATAATACTAATTGTACAATTGAAAGTTTTTGTGAAATGGTTGCTAGAACGGCTGAAATTATGGAGTTAAAAAATATAGGTATTGGTTCTGATCTATGCTTGGATCAACCAGACAGTATTGTTGAATGGATGAGAAATGGCACTTGGTCTAAAAGTAAAAATTATGGAGAAGGTTCTAAAAACAAACCTGGCTTTCCTAAACAACCTAAATGGTTTGAGGACGCTAGAGGATTTAAAAATATTGAAAATGGCCTTAAAAAGATAGGATTTTCAGATAATGAGACACATGGAATACTAGGAAACAACTGGTATAATTTCTATAAATCAATCTAATTATGAAAATTGAGTTAAGAAACCCAAATATGATAATGAAATTATCAAGATTAGGATCATTTCATCAATCAAAATTATCATTTTTAAGAAGTTTTTTAAATGAGTTTAAAGATTGGGATTACAATAGAGATTTATTTAATTTAAACCAAGAAGGTTATGGAGAAGCAGTTTATTCATTTAAAAAGAAAGATAGAGTTTATTCTTTAGTATGTTTTGCAAATCCAATTAAAGATGAAGAAAGATCTGATAGGGTTATAGCTACTAAGTGGGATGCAGCATTTACATTGCACGACGGCATTCCTAGTAAAGATGATATTAAAAGATTAAAAGATGAAGTTCCAAAACAAGAAGTGGGCAGACTTACATTTAAAGAGTTAACTCTTTCAAGAGCAAATAAGTCAGTAAGAGTTTTTAATCATGTAGTAGAATGTTTAAGTGATGGTCGACAGCCTGATGTAAACTTATTATCTAAAGTTGGTTATTTGTATAGAACTACAGCGGTTTATGGATCTGGTAAATTTGGACTTGCTGATAGATTTAGAATTAAAAATAGAGAGGAAATTAATGGCCCTTTTAGATTAGAGATGATGCTAGTTTATCTCGTAAGACAATTTACTTTTGATCAAGTAAATCATATTGCGCATTGTAAAAATCCAAACAAAGCAGTGAAATTAGACGATCAAATTTGTAAAAATTTAGGTATTGGCAACTCAACTGGCCTTGGTATGGCTCCTTTTATAGTCAATCATCCAACATTGCTAAATAATTGGATCTTAAGTAGAGAAACCGCATTAAAAGAAATTAGAGAAATAAAAATTGTTGAAAATAAGGATAGTGAGCTTTTCATAGATTGTATAAAAAAATCTTTAACAAATATTACTAGTTGGAATACAGATAGTGAATACCAGCAAAAAAAAATTAGTTTACTACTTAAGAATGTTGAAAAATTTATAAATTATATTGAAAATAATTTTGATTTTAAAATTGAATATCCATTTAATGAAATATATTTGTGGTTAGAGCAAAACACTTGTGAAGAATGTATAGAATATATTGTCTCAATAATGATGGAGCCCTATAGTAATATTACCAATCCTTTAGTTAGCAATATGAGTTCTGATGAAGATAAATATTTTAACATTCCAACTAATCGAACAGTACAGGAATTACGCGATATTATTGAAATTAAATACCCAAATATTTTAGATATTAATTTTAATCAAAAAGAAAATCATCAAAATTTTTGGTTTATATCTAAAAACAAAGAAGAACCTAGATTAGCTAATAGATTTGAGGAACATGGATCTGAGCTTGAACAACCACTTGCTGTTGCAAGAGACATAAAAAAACTTTATGAAAAATTATTGTCTGAAAAAAATAACTCATCTATTGCTGAATTTTTATCTCTAAACTCAGAATTAAGACATGTTGTAAGAAGAGCTTTTATAATAGAAAAATTTCCATATTCAGAAATTCAAGACAATACAATCAGTAAAAATATTGTTCCTATAGATATGTTGAGGCTTAAATTGTCTTTTTTTGGTGCGTTAAAGTTTGATCCAAGATCAGATAAATGGTTAAGAATTTGCATGTTTCAAGGTGCGCCATTACCAAGCGAATTAAAAAGTTACGATGAGCAATGGGTTTATAAAACTAATAATTAATTATGAGATCTCTAAGTGAAATTGAAACTGCAGCTAAAAGAGCAAGTAGAGCAGTTGGCTTTTCTTGGGGAAATTCTGAAGAAGTAGGAAAATCTATACGACTGTTAGAAATGTTTGGATTACAAGGAATTAAAACCTTAAATCAGTACTATAAAGACAAAGAGACAAAAAATTTTGAAGATTTAAATTTAATTAGTGAAAAAAATGAACCATCTTCAGAAGCTTTCTGTCCAATAATACTTGGTATTAGTTTTTTAGATCAAATTAAATTGATTGATAATTTTGCTTCAATCCATTTTAAAAAAATTGCACATCCAGTTATATTTTTATCATTTTTAAGTAGAGCTTCAGAGATAAGTGGAAAAAAAATACATTTTAAATTTGATCAAAATGAAATTTTGCTTAACCTAAATGTAAATATTTCTTCAAATATTTTCAATCAAGATTTTCCTAAATTTGCAAATGAAATTGAGATTAAATTTGTTAATAATCAAGATAACTTTACAGATTCAGAGTGGAATAATTTGTATAAATTGGCTGAAAATACTTTTGTTGAAGAAAGTGACAGCTTAAAACAAGGTGCTGCTGGAGCAGGACTTACAGATAATGACTGATAAATCAGAGCAAAAATATAGTGAAGAAATCGCTAAAGAATTAAATAATATTTGTGAAGAATGCAAGAAAGAGGACGAAAGTGTTTCTCAAAATTTGATTTTAACTAGTTATAAACTGTGCTCATCTTGTAGAGTTTCTAAGACTATTTTTCCAATTTAGCTAATCTGACTTACTGGCAGCATATTCATTCTGCTCATTACAAAAGAGATTGATAAAAATGCTATTATCAAAAAAGATAAAAATACAATTCCAAAAGATTTAATATTTGATTTTAAGTTTAGCACTTGTTTGGTCGAAATTATTAATCCTGCAAAAATCCAAAATTGAGTTAGAAAAATTATAGGTATCATCATATTTGGCGTTACAGCAAAAAATCTTAACAAACCTGGAGCATGTGCAAATCCCACAGCTGTTAGAACTTTTTTAAAAGGAACTTTTGTTTGTTTATCAGGAAAAAGCTTAACACCAATTACGTAAATAAAAATTGCCCAAACTAACCAAGTTATAATTGAAGTAAGTCCAGACATTGCAACTGCTGTTTTTATAATTGTATTTGCAGCGACAGCTCCAGCAATGCCATCCAAAATCATTATCAAGCCAGCAAAATATACTGAAGCTTCACCAAAATTTTTATTATCTGTATATAGAGATTTGTCTAATTTTATTGATTTAAAAATTATATTTAAAAACTCACCAAACATTATTTTTTACTCTTTTTATTTTTTTGTGCTTTGTAAGAAACTATTAATGGAAATATTATTAAAGCAATCGCAATAATAATGCAAATTACGATTAAAAAACTTTTAGTCATTATTTAGTGGGGGAGCTAAATTTTAGCTCCCCCAAAATATATTTAGCCTTTTACAACTTCTCTAGTGTTTGCGTTGAAAGACTCTTTGAATGGTATATCCACTACTACTGCATCAACAGGTATTCCTGGTGTATCAGAGTATTTTTCAGGTAGATGAACTTTAAATTTAGTTCCAACAGTACCTTTAGGAAAGCCATTAGAGTTTAATGTACCATCAAATGGCACATATCCCATAGCAATGTTTTGTTTTTTCTCTGGGTGATACCAAGGAGAGGTGATAAATCCAACTGGATCTCCGCCATTCTCAGGTGATACTAGCCAAAAATCAGGAGCATACTCTTCAATTGGTTTTCCACCTAATTCAAGTCCAACTAATTGAAGCTTGTAAGGTTTTTTACCATCTTTAAGTTCTGCACCCATTTTTTCTAACGCAGCTTTACCTACATAATCACCTTTTTTGTTCCATTCACCTTTTCCAGATAATGAAACTTGGTAACCTAGGTTACACTGAAATGGATTGTGTTGAGCATCCATATCTTGACCCCATGAAAGAATTCCTGCTTGAATTCTTCTATGGTGAGCAGGAGCAATAACCATTAGGCTATGTTTTTTACCTGCTTCAAGAACAGCATTCCACATATCCTCAGCATAAAGAGTAGAGTCTCTTAAGTATATTTCATACCCAGCTTCTCCAGAGAAACCAGATTGAGAAATTACACAACTTCTTCCACCTACTTTAACTTCTGCTAAACCGTAGAAAGGCATATTGTCGAAATCAACTTGATCTCCACAAAGATCTTTCATTAAAGCTTTTGATTTTGGTCCTTGTATTTGAACAGGACTGACATCAATCTCTTCAATAGTACAGTCAAATCTTCCATCAGCATTTACCCCTTGAAGGTACATACCAATATCAGAGTCTGATAAAGAGAACCAAAATTCATCTTCAGAAATTCTAAGAAGAATTGGATCATTTAAAACTCCACCGTATGCGTTACACAAGATTACATATCTTGCTCTCATAGGAGAAATTTTTGTTGCATCTCTAGTTATTACATAGTCGGTAAATTTTTCTGCATCCGGACCCTTAACTCTGATTTGTCTTTCAACAGCAACGTTCCACATAGTAACGTGATTTACAATTGCATCATACTCAACCATTGCTCCACCATCTTCTGGTTTTACATATCCTCTTGGGTGATAAATACGATTGTAAACTGTTGCTCTCCAGCAACCTGCCTGCATTGATAAATGCCAATAAGGTGATTTTCTTACTCTTGTTGAGATAAGCATTTCAACTTTAGTTGGCCCACTTTGTCTTAAATTGTATGGTACTGCACGATCCGATTGATCAACTGTAGTAGCATGTTTTAACTTAGTATAGTCAAACTCATTAGACATAACTATTCTCCTTCAACCACTTGTTTGTTTCCTTCAAGCCGCCGAATGTATAAATGTGGAAGTTATCAGTATGTGATTTAACTTTCCCAATTAAATCATTAGGGTCTTTAGGTTTCAATAAATCTAACGCCTTAGTAAAATTAGATTTAAGAAAGTTAATGGAATTTTTCGCTCCGACAATATTAGCAAATTTTATTAAGCTAGATATTTTCATCGGCCCAGTAATTCCAACATGCACTGGTACGCTTTGTTTAGAAATGAAATCAACAATAGGCTGACTATCTAATAACCATTGGGTTACTATGTAATCAGCATAAGGCTTCTTATCCATCATTGCTTTTTCTAAATTTTGTTCTGGTATATCTGGGCTTCCTTCAGGATGACCTGCAATACCAATTTTAATTCCTTCAAAAAAACCTGTTTCTAAAATTTGATATGAGCTATCAAACTTTCCAATTGGCTCTCTACTTCCACCTATGACTAAAGCTTGTTTAACACCTTGATCTTTACATCTTGAAACATAATCTTTTAATTCATCTTCATTGTTTATTGATCTAGCTGGAAAGTGTGGAACTGGATTAAAACCTTTTTTTACAAGGTCTCCTGATTTATCAGCAGTTTCTTTATAATCACCACCTGGTAACATTGTAACATAAACATCCTTTACAGGAGGTAAAGTTTCTAGGTCAGTGTGTGGACCAATTTCCAATGAAAAATTCATTTTTTCCCGATCATTATCTTATTTGAAAAAGCTGTCAAAGAAATTCAACATGGTCCAAAATGGAAATTTGTTGCCAAAAATTATGGTCATGGTAATTTTTTTTATGGGCCAAAATCTCAAAAATAATACTCTCTCAAAAATCTTGGATATCAAGAAATTGATGAATGTGGACAAATCTATTGAGACTGCAAATGGGCTTCCGAACGAATGTTACACCAATGAGCAATATTTAGAATATGAAAGAGATAAGATTTTTTGTGATAAATGGACAGTAATTGGAGTGGGTAGCTCAATACCTAATGCTGGAGATGTCAAACCATACAATCTACTCGGGATTCCTTTGATGATAGTCAGAGACAGGGATCTTAATATTAGAGTATTCCACAATGTCTGCAGCCATAGAGGCTTCAAGCTAATAGACAAGCCATGCACTTTGAAAAATGTAATTAGATGCCCTTATCATTCCTGGTCATATGACTTTATGGGAAATCTAGTGGCTACACCTCATATAGGAGGTTTAAATATTCATAATTCAGATCAATTTAAAAAGAATCAGAGCAATCTAAAAGAAGTCAGGTCTAAAATATGGATGGATATTATTTTTGTTAATATTAATTCAAATGAAATTGAATTTGAAGAATACATCAATCCACTTGATCAAAGATGGTCTAAATTTATTAATCGCGAAGATCAAAAATTATTAGTTTATTCTAAAGACCATGGATCATTTGATTTAGAAGTTAAATGTAATTGGAAGTTTGCAATTGAGAATTATTGTGAAAGTTATCATTTACCAACTATTCACCCAGAATTAAACAAAGTATCAAATATTAATGATCATTATCACATTCAAGGTTTACCAAATCGATTTGCGGGACAAGGAAGTGCGAAATATGAACAACCAGTTAAAGGAAATAACAAATTTGATACATTTAAAAACTGGGAAAAAAAATCACTCAAAAATTCTGAATATATTGCACTATTCCCAAATGTAATGATTGGATTGCACTTAGATCATTTTTATGTATTTTGGCTTGAACCACTTGCAACAAATAAAACTAAAGAACATATGCAAATGTATTATGTTGGCGATAAAAGTGCAAATGGTGAAGAGCTTAAAGAATTAAGAAAAGAAAATGCAAGATTTTGGAAAGATGTTATGTTGGAAGATATAAGTGCAATCGAAGGAATGCAGGAAGGAAGAGGTTCACCAGTTTATAACGGTGGAAACTTTTCACCAGTTATGGATCAACCAACTCATCAATTTCATAAGTGGGTAGCAAATAGCTTATTATAAAGATGAAAATTATTTTAATAATGGGTCTACCTGGCTCAGGAAAAACAACATTAGCTGAAGAATTAGCACCAATGCTTAATGCAAAAAGATTAAATGCAGATGAGGTTAGAAAAGATGCAAATGATTGGGATTTTTCTGAAGAGGGAAGAAAAAGACAGGCAAAAAGGATGGCAGATTTTGCATTAAAGTTAAAAGATGATGGTAATTTTGTTGTAGCAGATTTTGTCTGCCCCACGCCTGAAGCAAGAGCCCTGTTTCCAGCAGATTTTATTGTTTGGGTTGATACAATTAAAGAAGGAAGGTTTGATGATACAAATAAAATGTTTGTTAAACCAGATAAGTTTAACTTTCATGTAACCACACAAGATGCTAAAAATTGGGCACCAAAAATATTAAAGGAGATAAAATAATGGCTCACGAATGGGATAACAAAAAACCAACCGCACAAATGTTAGGAAGATGGCAACCATTTCACGATGGTCATTACACTTTATTCAAAGAGATTGTTAAAAAAACAGGCCAAGTTTGTATTCAAATTAGAGATGTTCAAGGAGTTGATGATAATCCTTTTGATTTTGAAACAGTTAAAAAAAATATTGAAGACAGGTTAAATCCTGAATTTGAAGGTCAATTTAAAGTAATGATAGTGCCAAATATTACTAATATTTGTTACGGGCGTGGTGTTGGTTACAAAATCGAAGAAATTGAACTTTCGAAAGAAATTCAAGAAATCTCAGCTACAAAAATTAGAGCTAAGATGAGAGAAGAAGGAAAATTGGAATAAATTTTAATGAGCGATAGATTAAAAACTATTGTAGATTTAGAAAATTATCCAATTCACGATCTATCTTCCAGCAAGATACAAACAATAATTAAAAAATGTAAAGATGATTTAGATCAGTTTAGCTGCTCTACTATTCCAAATTTCATTTTACCAAAGTCAATTGAGACTATGAATTTTGAATTGGAAAAAAAAATTGATAAAGTTTTTATGTCTAAAAAAAGTATTAATCCATATCTTAACTCTAAAGATGACCCTTCTTTATCTCCAAACCATCCTAAAAGAACTTTCTTAGAAAGAGACAATGGATATTTAAACTCAGATCTTTTTGACAAAGGTTCTGAAATGAAATTTTTATATGAACAGAAAGAACTTTTAAAATTTGTATCCGCTTGTCTGGGAATCTCTCCAATATACAGATGGGCAGACCCATTGGCTTGTCACGCTTACAATGTAATGAGATCAGAAGGAATTCTTCCTTGGCATTTTGATAGCTGTGAATTTACACTTAGTATAATGATACAAAAACCTGATGAGGGTGGAATTTTTGAATACTGTCCATTTATAAGAAAGCCAGGAAATGAAAATTTTGATGAGGTTAAAAAAGTACTAGATGGTGACAGAACAAAGGTTCGACAATTAAAATTAGAACCTGGAGATTTACAAATATTTAAGGGTAGATTTACAATGCATAGAGTTACAAAAGTAAAAGGAAAAAAGCCAAGATATCTTTGTATACCAGCTTTTGTATTAGATCCTTGGAGAGTTAATACTCCTGAACATTCAAAAGCTATTTATGGAAAAGTTCTGCCAATTCATATAGAAAGAAATCAAGCTAGATCTGATGGTTTAGCTGATTGATATGGTAAGTAATATTAAAATAAAGAAATTAACTAATGAAATTGTATCAATTATTATTGATGAACAAAAAACTTACAACTCTTTGTCGTTTAAAAATTTAACTGATCTACTTAACACTTTTAAAAAACTTGATGCTGATAAACAATTAAAAGTTATCATTTTAGAAGGTGCCGGCAAAGGCTTTAGCGCAGGACACAATTTAAAAGAAGTAAAAGGATTAAAAAAAAGAGATAAATATCAAAAATTATTTAATCTTTGTTCAAAAGTAATGCTCCAAATTGTTGAAGGAAGAAAACCAGTAATTGCTAAAGTTCATGGGGCAGCATTTGCTGCTGGATGCCAGTTAGTTGCAAGTTGTGATTTAGCTTACAGCACTAATGATGCTTTGTTTGCTACTCCTGGTGTTAATATAGGATTGTTTTGCAGCACTCCGATGGTTGCGGTAAGTAGAAAAATTAATAGAAAACCAATGATGCAGATGTTGTTAACTGGAGAACCTATTAAGGCAAAATATGCAAAAGACATTGGACTAATTAATGATTGTTATTCAAAATCAAAATTAGATAACGAAGTCTTAAAAATTGCAAAAACTATTGCATCAAAATCAAATTTAACAATCAAAATTGGTAAACAAGCTTTTTATAAACAATTAGAAATGTCATTAAAAAAAGCATATGCATATACGAGTAAAATGATGACTGTGAATATGATGGCAATGGATGCTAAAGAAGGAATATCTGCTTTTTTAGAGAAACGAAAACCAAAATGGAGAAATAAATAGTGAAAAACAAAAAAAATATTTTAATTGTTATCTTTATTATTTCAGGAATGTATTTTGCTTTAAGTTTTAAAGATCATAATCTCAAGAGAGCTGTAGATGCATGTCTTGCTGGAAGTCAAAAATTATCAGAGTCCAAGATTACAGATTTAAAAGAAGCCCGGAAATTTTGCGAAGATCAGATAAAAAAAAATAAATAATTTATGTCTGAGATCAAAGATATTCTCTCAAAATATAAAACTATTGCGATGATAGGAGTGAGCAAAGATCCCACCAAACCATCAACTATAGTTATGAAATATATGCAAAAATATGGATACAAAGTTATTCCAGTTAACCCAAGAGCTAAAGGTGAAAAAATCTTAGGTGAGGAAGTGTTTGAAAAAATAACAGATATAAAAGAACCAATTGATATAGTTGATGTTTTTAGACCTTCCAAAGAAGTATTTCCCATTGCCGAAGATACAATAAAGATTGGAGCAAAAGTTTTGTGGCTACAGTTGGGTATAAAAGATGAAAATGCTAAAGAGCTAGTTGAGAAAAATGATATTGAATATATAGAAAATAAATGTACTAAAATGGAATATCAAAAACATTTTTTAAAAATTAGACAAGCGTTTCCTGTTTTAAGTAATTAAATGAATATAGTAAATTTTACACCTGTTACAGCAACTCTAGGAGGCATTCTCATTGGCTTAGCTGTTGTGGTATTTTTTTTATTTAATGGCCGACTAGTAGGTATTAGCGGAATAGCTGCCAATGCTCTGACCAATAAAGACAATAGATTTGATAACATATTATTTTTATTAGGTTTGGTGATTGGACCAATCCTTTATAATTTGTTTGCTAATAATGATATTAAAATCACAATTTCAAATTCTTTCATTTTATTAATAATTGCAGGTCTTTTAGTAGGAATTGGAACCAGAATAAGTGGTGGCTGTACAAGCGGTCATGGCATTAGTGGTTGTGGAAGATTTTCACTTAGATCAATTGTTGCAACTATAACATTTATGATTGTTGGAATATTAACGGTGCTAGTAAAAAGTTTTATATGAATAAATTAGTTTCATTAATTTCAGGAATTATTTTTGGTATTGGACTGGTTATTTCAGAAATGATTAACCCTGAAAAAGTTTTAGGTTTTTTGGATTTGTTTGGAAACTGGGATCCTTCTCTGGCTTTTGTTATGATTGGTGCTTTAATAGTATCTTCACCTTTATTTCATATAATCAAAAAAAAAGAAAAACCAATACTTGCTAAAAATTTCAATTATTCAAATAATAAAAGCATTAATAATCAACTTATTTTAGGATCTGCGATTTTTGGAGCTGGATGGGGATTAATTGGGTTATGTCCTGGACCAGCAATATCATCAATTGCACTCTTAGATATTCACTCACTAACATTTGTTATAGCAATGTTTGTAGGTTTTTATTTAGTAAAGTTAATTAACTTTGAGAATTAAAATTCATGAGTAAAAAAATATTTCTAGTTTATGGACATTATAATGATAAATCTTTTAATGCCGCAATAAGAGATACCTTTATCAAAACAGCTGAAGAAAAAGGGAATAAAGTTGATGCTGTTGATTTATATAAAGAGAAATTTAATCCAGTTTTTGCAGGTGAGGAGCCTGGTGAAGATGTTTTAAACCATCGTCAAAGAATTGAAGAGTGTGATACAATTGTTTTAATTGCACCAATTTGGAATTTTAGGATGCCAGCAATTGTTGAGGGGTGGATAGATAAAGTATTAGCGCCACCTTGGGCTTTTAGATTTAAACAGTTATGGGGTAATTATGGTTATCCGATTGGAAATTTGAGACAAAAAAAAGCAATTATTTTTTGTACATATGGATCTCCAAGATTAGCAATTACTACCTTTTTTTTAAACCTTCCGATAAGAAGACTTAAAAGAGGGGTGTTTCATATGTGTGGCATATATAACATTGTTTATAGAAGATATTTTGCAGTACCATTTGTTAGTGATGCAAAAAGACAAGAATTTTTAGATGATGTTAAAAAGACTGCCATTAATATTTAAAGTTTTAATTTTACTCTTCATCACTATTTCAGTATCCAAAGCAGAAATATTAAAGCCAAGTAGCGATATTAATCCCAAAGAAGTGGTTAAAATTCAGCTAACTGGCCTTCAGAAAAATGACCTTAATTTTAAAGATAGTGGCATAGAGCAAACATGGAATTTTGCCCACCCAAATAACAAAAAGGTTACAGGTCCCCTAGGTAATTTTAAAAGGATGTTGAAGGGCAATTCCTATGAGATGATGATTAATCATTTGAGCCACACAATTACCCAGCTTGGAAGTAGCGATAAATGGGCTCAATTTGAGGTAGTTATTTTAGATAAAAATAAAATCTATCATAAGTTCAATTGGCAGGTTGAAAAGTATACTGAAGAGGGTGAACTTAAAGATTGTTGGTTGACGAGCATGGTCTCAAATCCGATCCCACTAGGGAGTTCAATTTAATTATCCACAGTTACAATTTTGTTTCGTTATTTCAAAAAATTTAGTAGGAATCGCGAATGAAAACAAAAACTAAAGTTGTAGTAGTTGGCGGTGGAGTAGTAGGTGTTAGTGCTCTTTACCATTTAGCAAAAAAAGGTTGGTCAGATGTTGTTCTTGTTGAAAGAAAAGAATTAACATCAGGATCTACTTGGCACGCAGCAGGATTATTACCTTTATTTAATATGAGTTATTCAGTTGGACAACTTCATAAATACGCGGTTGATCTTTATAAAAAATTAGAAGAAGAAACTGGAAAAAATGTTGGCTTTAGTGTTGTATCAAATATTCGTTTAGCAAGTACCAAAGATAGAATGGACGAGTATCATCAGTATGCTGGTGTAGCTCAAACTATTGGCGTCGATGTAAAATTTTTAACACCAGATCAAGTAAAAGAAATTTGGCCTTTGTGTCATACAGATGATTTAGTTGGTGCGATCCAACACCCAGAAGATGGATATATTCAGCCTGCTGATTTAACACAAGCAATGGCAACGGGTGCAAGAAATCTAGGTGCAGAGATTTATAGAAACACAAGTGTACTTTCAATGAAACAAACTAAAGATGGTTGGGTTGTTGAAACTGACAAAGGTTCTATAGAGTGCGAACATATTATTTCTTGTTCAGGAAACTTTGCAAGACAAACTGGTAAAATGGTAGGCTTAGATATTCCTGTTATTCCAGTTGAACATCAATACATTGTAACCGAACCACATCCTGAAATTCAAAAAAGAAAAAAAGATGGCTTACCAGAAATGGGAGTTCTAAGGGACAGCGATAACAGATGGTACATGAGAGAAGAAGCAGGTGGATTAATTTTAGGTCCATATGAAGATGGTGCACCAGCTTGTTATGTTAATGGTCCCTCAAAAGATTCAGAGTATGAATTGTTTCAAGAAGATTTAGATAGATTAGCACCACACATTGAAGGCGCAATACACCGTGTTCCTGCGTTTGGAGAAGTTGGTGTTAAAAAAGTTTATAACGGTGCAATTTGTTATACACCAGATGGTAATCCAATTGTTGGACCTGCATGGGGATTAAAAAACTTTTGGATTAATGAAGGACATAGTTTTGGAATTACTGCAGCAGGTGGAGCAGGATGGCAATTAGCTGAATGGATTGTTGATGGTGAGCCAACTATTGATATGCTTGGTGTTGAGCCTAGACGTTATGGAGATTATGCAACTAAATCTTATTTAAAAGCTAAAAATGAAGAAGCGTATAGTCATGTATTTATTACCCACTATCCTGACGAAGAAAGACCTGCCGCAAGACCTTTAAGAACATCTCCTTGTTATGAAAGAATGAAAGATTTAGGTGCAGTTTTTGGTCAAAAATTTGGTTGGGAAAGACCTAATTTTTTTGCAACAGATGGTATGGAGCAAAAAGATGACTGGTCGTTTAGAAGATCTAAGTGGTTTGAGGCTATAAAAAAAGAATGCCAAAATGTAAAAGACAATGTTGGTCTTTTAGATATGACTGCATTTGCAAAATGCAGAATTAAAGGTCCAAAAGCTGAGGAATTTTTAGATCATTTGGTAGCAAATAAATTACCAAAGAAAATTGGAAGAATTGGTTTATGCCATGCTCTTAATACTAAAGGTGGTGTTCATTCAGAGTTTACAATTATGAGAGAAGCAGAAGATAGTTTTTATTTAGTATCTGCTGGTGCAAACTTAAGATTGGATCATGATTGGATTAAAAAATGGATGCCAGAAGAAGGCGTTACATTTGAAGATCTGACTAATAGCACAGGTGTGCTTGTTGTTGCAGGTCCTAAATCAAGAGAGTTATTAGAAAAAATATCTACTGATGATTTTTCTAATGAAAATTTTAAATGGTTAACAGCACAAAATGTCGATGTTGGATATGCTCCTGTTAATGCCATGAGAGTAAATTTTGTTGGTGAGCTAGGTTGGGAACTTCATCATCCAATTGAATATCAAAATCATATTTTTGATAAAATAATGGAAGCTGGTAAAAGTTTAGGAATTAAACCTTTTGGTATAAGAGCAATGAACAGCTTAAGATTAGAAAAATCATATAAACTAGTTGGTACTGAGCTTTCAATTGAATATTCACCGTACGAGTCTGGGTTAGATAGATTTGTTCACCCTAACAAAGGTAACTTTATAGGACTAGAGGCTCTTAACAAATGGAGAGAAAAAGGTTTTGATAACAAACTTATTACTCTTGAAATTCATAACACCAAAGATGCAGATGTTTTGGGAAATAACCCAATTTACAAAGATAACAAAGTTGTTGGAAGAGCAACTGGTGGCGAATTTGGTTTTAGATTAGATAAATCAATTGCTCTTGCCATGGTTAAACCAGAGCATGCTAATGTAGGTGACAAATTACAAGTTGATATTTTGGGTGAAATGTATGAGGCTACTGTTTTAGAAGAGAGTCCATACGATTCTGAAAATAATTTATTGAGAGCTTAATGAAAATTTTAGTCGCCGTTAAAAGAGTTATTGATTACAACGTTCAAATAAGAGTTAAAGAAGATGGCTCAGGTGTTGTTACTGACAATGTTAAGATGTCAACAAATCCACCAGATGATAATGCAATCGAAGAGGCGGTAAAGATAAAAGAAAGTGGAAAAGCAACAGAAGTGATTGCTGTAACAGTTGGTGAAGAAAAAGCTCAGGAAACTGTCAGAAAAGCTCTAGCGGTTGGAGCTGATAGAGGAATTCATGTTAAAGCAGATGGCATAATAGAACCCATTGCTGTTTCAAAGATTTTACAAAAAATTGTTGAGAAAGAAAAACCAGATTTAGTATTTATGGGTAAACAGGCAATTGATGATGATTGCAATCAAACAGGACAAATGTTGAGTGCATTATTAAACTGGCCTCAAGCAACTTTTGCCTCAAAAATTGATGTTAAAGATGGAAAATTAGAAGTTATTAGAGAAATTGATGAGGGTTTAGAAACTATCGAGATCAATACTCCAGCCATCGTAACCTGTGACTTAAGATTAAATGAACCAAGATATGCTTCATTGCCAAACATAATGAAAGCTAAGAAAAAACCAATTGAACAAATGAATGCATCAGATCTAGGGGTTGATACAGCACCTAAAATCCAACAGATTAAAGTTGAAGAACCACCTAAGCGTAAAGCAGGAATTAAGGTTTCAAGCGTTGCTGAATTGGTTCAAAAATTAAAAAATGAGGCAAGAGTAATATAATGTCGGTATTATTAATCACAGAGCATAACAATAAAGAGCTTAAATCTTTTACTTTAAATTCTGTAACAGCAGCATCTCAAATAGATGCCGATGTTCACGCATTAGTTATTGGAAATAATTGTGCTGATGCTGCAAAAGCTGCCTCAGAACTACCTTTGGTTAAAAAAGTAATCACAGTTCAAGCTGCTCATTATGAAAATTTTTTAGCAGAAAATTTTGCTCCGGTTGTGACAAAACTTGCAGATAATTATTCTCATATAGTTTGTTCAGCAAATACATTTGGTAAGAATTTAATGCCAAGAATAGCTGCTAAATTAGATACATCACAAGTTAGTGATATTATTAAAGTAGAGTCAGCGGATACTTTTGTTAGACCTATTTATGCGGGGAATGCTTTTGCAACCGTTAAAAGTTCTGATGCAAAAAAATGTATCACTATTAGACCAACTTCTTTTGATCCATGTGAAAGCTCAGGTGGTTCAGCACCAATTGAAACTGCTGAAGCAGGAGAAGAGTTTTCGTTAACAAAATTTATTAAAAGAGAAGAAGTTAAATCAGATAGACCCGAACTTGGCACAGCAAGAATAGTAGTATCAGGTGGAAGAGGGATGCAAAGTGGAGATAACTTTAAATTAATTACCTCTATTGCAGATAAATTAAATGCAGCCATAGGTGCTTCAAGAGCAGCAGTTGATGCAGGATATATTAGTAATGACCACCAAGTCGGACAAACAGGTAAAGTAGTTGTTCCAGATTTATATATTGCAGTTGGAATTTCAGGAGCTATTCAACATCTGGCAGGTATGAAAGAAAGTAAAGTAATCGTTGCTATAAATAAAGACGGAGAAGCTCCAATTTTTAGTGTTGCAGACTATGGTTTAGAAGCAGATCTATTTGAAGCTTTGCCTCAGTTCTTAGAAGAGCTGAACAAATTAAACACTATACAAAAATAATTCTTAAAGATAAAAATATCATATGGCTAGAGAGTCGATGGAATATGATGTTGTTATTATTGGAGGGGGTCCCTCTGGATTATCTACAGCAATTAAACTTAAACAACTTGATCCGAATTTAAACGTTTGTTTATTAGAAAAAGCATCAGAGATTGGTGCGCATATTTTAAGTGGTAATGTTTTTGAAACACGAGCATTAGATGAACTATTACCAAATTGGAAAGAACTTAACTCTCCAATTAAAACTAAAGTTTTAAAAGAAAAATTTTTATTTTTAGGTAAAACAAAATCGTTAAGTTGGCCCACATGGTTGCTTCCTAAGGTTCAGCAAAATCATAACAACTACATTATTAGTTTAGCAAATTTATGCAGATGGCTAGCAGAACAAGCTGAAGCATTAGGTGTTGAAATATTTCCAGGATTTCCAGCAAGTGAAATTTTATATAACAAGGATGGATCTGTTAAGGGTGTTGCTACTCAAGATATGGGTATTGATAAAGAAGGAAATCAAAAAGATAGTTTTGAGCCTGGTATAGAATTATTAGGAAAAGTGACTGTATTTGCAGAAGGTTGTAGAGGTCACTTAGGAAAACAATTAATTGAAAAATTTAATCTCTCAAAAGATAAAGATCCTCAACAGTATGGAATTGGTTTTAAAGAAATTTGGGAAATAGAAGATAAAAATCATGAGGAAGGGATGGTAATGCATACTGCGGGTTGGCCATTAGACAATAATACATATGGTGGAAGCTTTATGTATCATGCTGAAAATAAGCAAGTGTTTTTAGGATATGTTATTGGCTTAGATTATAAAAACCCACATCTTTCTCCATACGATGAGTTTCAACGATTTAAAACCCATCCAGCAATTAAAAAAATAGTTGAAGGAGGAAAAAGGGTTTCTTATGGAGCGCGTGCCTTAATTGAAGGAGGCCTTCAAAGTTTGCCTCAAATGTTTATGCCAGGAGCATTACTGGTTGGTTGTGATGCAGGAACATTAAACATGCCAAAAATTAAAGGGTCTCATACAGCAATGAAAAGTGGAATGATTGCTGCTGAAACAATATTTGAAAATATTAAAGAAAATAAAAATTTATCAATTTATGAGGAAAAATTTAAAAAGAGTTGGGTTTATGAAGAACTTCATGCGGCCCGTAATGTAAAACCTAGTTTTAGTTGGGGTTTAATACTTGGAATAATATTTACTGGAATTGATCAAATTTTATTTAAAGGAAAGCTGCCTTTTACTCTAAAACACAAACATGCTGATCATGAAACATTAAAATCAGCAAATGAGATGCCTAAAATAGATTATCCAAAATATGATAATGTCATCACCTTTGATAAAACAAGTTCGGTTTATCTAACTGGTACAAATCATGCTGAAAATCAACCAGTTCATTTAAAACTTAAAGATCCTAATTTGCCAATTAGTTACACTTTAGAAAAATTTGATGAACCTGCGCAAAGATATTGTCCAGCGGGAGTTTATGAGGTTCAAAAAGAAAATGATCAAAATAAATTTGTGATTAATTCTCAAAATTGTATTCACTGTAAAACTTGTGATATTAAAGAGCCTTCACAAAATATTACTTGGGTAGCACCAGAAGGTAGCGGTGGGCCTAAATACGGAAATATGTAAATTAAGATAAATCTATTGCAAACTTTTTTAATGTTTCAATAGATACATGTTTAAGAGTATTTTTATGAGTTCTTTTCAAAAATACTGGACAACCTTTACCAGCTTCAACTGCTTTAGCGTACCAGCTAGCACAAACACACCATCCATCACCATCTTTTAAACCAGGAAATCCAAATTCAGGGTGAGGTGTTATCAAATCATTACCTGCAACTTTTAACCATTCTAAAAATTCAGTTGTAACTTTTGCACAAACAGTATGAATACCATGATCATTTTCATCTGTATTACAGCAACCATCCCGATACCAGCCTGTTAATGGATTATTAGAACACTCTTCTAGGTCTTCACCTAAAACATTTTTTTGTTTTTCACTCATTTAGATTTTGGTTGGATTGGGCTGACCTTTATAAACTTCTTCAGGATCAAAAGATTTTTCTTTTTCTTCAAACTTCATTTTGATTTCTCGACCATTTTCTATCGGTCCCATTGGTATAGATCTATAAAAACACGATCTATATCCTACATGGCAACTTGACCCCTCACCAATATCTACGGTCATCCAAATTGAGTCTTGATCATCATCAATTCTAATTTCAGTTACTTTTTGGGTAAATCCACTTGTTTTACCTTTATGCCAAATAGCTTTTCTTGATCTACTAAAATAATGAGCTTCTTTTGTTTCAATTGTTTTTTTTAAAGCCTCAACGTTCATATATCCATGCATTAAAACATCTTTTGTTTTAGAGCACATTGTAATTACAGGTATTAACCCATCATTATCAAATTTAGGTGATAACAGATTTCCTTCTTCAATTTCTAGGACATTTTCTCTCTTTTTGAACATATGGATTGATTATTTAACATAAATCTCGATATATTAAATATTTTAAAATTAAGTATTTACTGTATAAAAAGGCGCTATGAAATTAGTTAAAGATACCGATAGTAAAGTTTTAGACAGAAACAAAGTTTCTGACCAAGAAGCTGAAGAAGCTTTCAAAACTATATTATCTTGGATGGGCGAAGACCCAAGTAGAGAAGGTTTGCTTGAAACACCTAAAAGAGTTGTTAAAGCATTTAAAGAATATTTTGGGGGCTATAACGAAGATGCTGGAAAAATTTTAGATAAAACTTTTGGGGATGTTGAAGGTTATGACGATATGGTTGTTGAAAAAAATATTTCAGTTACTAGTCATTGTGAGCATCATATGGCGCCAATAGTTGGTACGGCACATGTTGCATATATTCCAAAAGATAGAGTTGTTGGGTTAAGTAAACTTGCAAGAGTTGTTGAAGTTTTTTCAAAAAGATTACAAACCCAAGAAAGACTAACAATGCAAGTTGCACAAGCTTTAATGAAATCATTAGATGCAAAAGGTGTTGCGGTTACAATTGATGCTGCTCATCAATGTATGACAATGAGAGGAATTAAAAAAGAAAGCGCAACAACAGTTACTAATTATTTTTTAGGCCAGTTTAAAGAAGACTTAAGCATTCAAAATAGGTATCTTAGATTTATAAGCAAATAATATTGTGTCAGATCAATTCAAAGCATTAATCATCAATCAAGAGGGTGAAAGCTTTACAAGAGAAGTTAAGTTAATTGATAAAAGTTTTTTAAAACATGGCGATGTAACAGTTAAAGTTGAGTATTCATGTTTAAATTACAAAGATGCATTAATTTTAAATAATGGCGCAAAGTTAGTTAAAGAATTTCCTCATATACCAGGTATTGATTTTTCAGGAACAGTTGTTGAAAGTTCAAATGATAAATTTAAAAAAGATGATGAAGTAATCTTAACAGGTTGGAGAGTTGGAGAGATTTATTATGGTGGTTTTTCACAATACGCAAAAGTAAGTGGAGATTTTTTGGTTAAAAAACCACAAAACCTATCTTTAAAACAATCAATGATTATGGGTACTGCTGGTTTGACTGCATTGCTTTGTTGTTTTGCAATTAAAGCAAGAGAAGAATTATTATTAGGCGAAAAAGTAAAAGATGTATTAGTTACTGGTGCTTCAGGTGGTGTTGGAAGTATTGCCGTAATGATTTTATCAAAGTTTGGTTACGATGTAACAGCAGTAACGGGAAAAAAATCAAACGAAGATTATTTAAAATCAATAGGTGCAAAAACAGTTGTAAATAAAGACGATTTTGACAAAGATCCAAGACCACTAGACAAAGGTTTATGGGATGGAGTAGTGGATACAGTGGGTGGAAAAATTTTAGCTAATACATTAGCTCAAGCAAGAGATAACGGAATTGTTGCTGCATGTGGAAATGCGTCTGATTACAAATTAAGCACAACAGTAATGCCGTTTATAATTCGAGGAGTAAAATTATGGGGTATAAACTCGGTCACTGCATCAATTAAAAGAAGAGAATTTGTTTGGAATGAAGTTTCAAATGTAATTGATTTTGATAAACTTGAAGAGTCTATTAAAACAATCGGCTTGAATGAATTAACGGATATTTATTCAAAAATGCTAAAAGGAGAAACATCAGGCAGATACATAGTTGATGTTAATAAATAATGGACTGGGACAAATTAAAGATTTTTCATGCAGTTGCAGAAGCTGGTAGCTTTACCAATGCAACTGTTAATCTTAATTTAAGTCAGTCAGCTATAAGCAGACAAATACAATCTCTCGAACAAGATTTAAAAGTACAGTTATTTGAAAGACACGCTAGAGGGTTGACACTTACTGAAAATGGTGAATATGTATTTAAAACTGCTCATGAAGTAATCAGCAAGCTAAAAGAAGTTGAAACATCTTTAGGAGATCAAAAAAATAAACCAACTGGAAAATTAACGATTACAACTGTAAGAAGTTTTGGTACTCACTGGTTAACACCAAGAATTCAAGAGTTTATGAGATTAAACCCAGAAATTGAAATTGAATTGGTGTTTGATGACAAAGAATTAGATTTAAGTACTAGACAAGCTGATATTGGAATTTTTATGAGAAGACCAAAACAACTAAACTATATTCAAAAAAAATTAGTTGATATTAAGTATTATATTTATGGATCTAATAAATATTTAGAAAAATTCGGTATGCCAAAGACTATTGCTGATTTAAATAAACATAATTTTATTTCATTTGGTAAAGGAGCGCCTTCTCCAGTATATAATCCTGATTGGGCATTAAAACTTGGTATGCATGATGGCAAAAAAAGAAAAACTGTAATGAAGGTAAATAGTGTGATGGGTTTACTTCTGGCAGTAGAGACTGGAGTAGGTTTAGCTGCTTTACCAGAATATTTAGTATCAAATTCAACCAATGTAATTAAAGTTCTTCCAAAATCTGAAGGACCAATTACAGAAGCTCATTTTGTTTATCCTCAATCTTTAAAAAATACTGCAAGAGTTCAAGCTTTTAGAAACTTCTTATTTAGTAAAATAGGCGACTGGAAATAACAATTTCCTTAAGATCTCATCTATAAATTATATACAAATAGTCCTTTACAACTGCGACATTATATGCGATTGATAATCATTCGCATTGAGAATAGTTCTCAACTGAAAAAATAACAAGGGTAAAGAAAAGGATAAAATGAAAAAAATAAGTTTATTAGTATTAACTTTGGTTTTCTTTACAAATATAGTTTTTGCAGCTGAAGTTAATGTATTCAGTGCAAGACATTACGATTCAGATATTCAGCTTTATGAAAAATTTACTTCAAAAACAGGTATTAAAGTTAATGTTGTATCTGGAAAAGATAAAGCTCTTCAAAAAAGAATAACTGAAGAAGGCACAGACTCTAAAGCAGATATTTATATTACTGCAGATGCTGGAAGACTAGGCGCATTTGATGCAAAAGGGATGTTTCAAAATTCAATGACTTCAGCAATTAAAGCAGCTGTCCCAAAAAATTTTAGATCTGCCAACTGGACTGGAATAGCTAAGAGAGCAAGAATTATGTATTACTCTCCAGAAAGAGTTAATGCCAATGAATTAAATGGAATGACTTATGAAGGTCTTGCCGATCCTAAATGGAAAGGAAGAGTTGTTATTAGACAATCAAACAATATCTATAACCAATCTTTAGTTGCTTCATTAGTTAAGAATAATGGAAAAAAAGCTACTTGTGAATGGTCAAAAGGTGTTGTTGCTAATATGGCGAGGGACTCTAAGGGTAATGATAGAGCTCAAATTTTAGCAGTAGCCGCAGGAGAAGCAGACCTAGCTGTAGCGAATACTTATTATTTGGCTTTAATGTTATCTGGAAAAAAAGGAGCTGAGCAACAAGCAGCTGCTAAAAAAGTATTACCGTTCTTTCCTAATCAAGGAGATAGAGGAACGCATATGAATATTAGTGGTGGTGGAGTTTTAAAAAATTCTCCAAATCCAGATAATGCAAAAAAACTTCTTGAATTTCTTTTAACAAAAGAAGCACAGGAACATATAGTTAATAATACATTTGAATATCCAATGATTGATGGCGTTGAGCCTCATGACTTAGTTAAACAAATGGGTCTAGGATTTAAACAAGATTTAAATACTAAAGTAGTTAATTATGGAAAAAACCAGGCAACAGCTTTAGAGTGTATGCTTGGAGCTAAGTGGAAGTAATTAATGATAAAAAAGAATTCATTAAATTTTGATTATAATAAGTCTTCTAAGGGATGCGATCCGTGTTTCTCAGAGTGTAAAAAAATTGAAAAAAAAATGAATAACAGAAAGTTATCTGAAATCAAAAGTGATGAGACTGATCAATTCGTAAATATTTTTGATAAAAAAGATTAATTTTCAAAAAGTGAACATAATTTAATAGTCCTTACCCTTCTATTAATTATGTTCACTTAACATTAAAGGGTAAGTATGTTTTTAAGAAAAATAAATATTTGGTATTTAAGTTCTTTTTTGATTTCAATTGCAGTTGCAATACCTATTCTAACTGTATTTTCGAGCTTTTTTGAGAGCACTGGAGAATATTCAAGTATTATCAAAAATACATTCCTATATGATTATATCTTTAACTCTTTATCGCTTTTATCGGGTGTTTTATTTCTTACCTTTGTGATCGGAGTAACAGGAGCTTATTTAGTTTCATTTTATTCATTTCCAGGAGCAAATTTTTTTAAGTGGGCATTGATCTTATCTTTCGCAGTACCTTCTTATATTTATGCATATTCTTTGACAGCTTTTTTTGAAAATTATGGAACAGCTTTTTCCATATTAAAAAATTTATTTGGCGAAGGTGATTACAATTCTTCAATACCTAAATTTGATGGAATGATAGGTGCAATACTTTCAATTTCATTTTCATTATTTGGTTATGTGTACGTGCTAACAAGGGCTTCTTTTCATTATCAATCACAAAATTTAATAGAACTTGGAAGAAATCTTGGTTTTACTAAACAAAAATCATTTTTAAAAATAATCTTACCATCAGCACGACCCGCAATAGTAGCTGGATTATCACTGGTTGCCATGGAAACTTTGTCTGATTTTGGTTCAGTATCTTTTTTTGGAATTTCGACACTTACGACTGGAATTTATAACGCATGGATTTCTTTTGATGATCTTGCCTTAGCAAATCAATTATCTTTTTACCTTTTAATTTTTATCCTTGGATTATTCATATTAGAAAATTTATCTAGAAAAAAAGCACAGTATCACTCACCAAGTAAAGGTGGATTTAAAAAGAAATCATTAACAACCTTATATGGCTTAAGAGCTTGGCTAGCTTTTTCATTTTGTTTTTTAGTTTTTTTTATTAGTTTTTTATTTCCTGTTTTGCAAATGCTTTATTGGACAGTTATTTTTCCAAAACATTTAGCAGATTTAAATTTATTTGAATTATTTTCTAACACAATAATTCTAGTTTTATTATCAAGTATAGTTCTGATTGGTTTTGCTTTTATTTCAAATTATGGAAATAGACTTTCTCGTAGTAAATTTCTAGAAATCTTAACTACTTTTTCAATATCTGGATATGCTATTCCTGGCATAATTTTAGCAGTTGCATTTATCACTTTTATTTCTTGGTTTGATAATAATATTATAAATTTATTTGAAATTAGAAATATAAAATCTATTTTCATTGGTTCTGTATTGGGTTTGGTTATTGTTTATTTTATTAGATTTTATTCTTTAGCAAGTAATGGAATTAAATCTGGTTATTTAAAAATAAATTATTCAATTGATGAAAGTGCATATCTTTTAGGTTATTCAAAATTTAAAACTTTTAAAAATATACATATTCCTTATTTAAAAAATTCTATTATGTTGATTGGAATATTAATTGCTATAGAAATTATAAAAGAGTTACCTATAACACTAATAATGAGACCTTTTAATTTTGAGACCTTTGCAACTCAGGCCTACATATTTGCATCTCAGGACTTATTAGAAGCTGCTGCAGCACCCTCATTATTCCTAATTCTTATTGCAAGTTTCTTTATTTTAATTACATCTAGATATATTCTTAAGGATTAATTCTTATATGCCAAAAAATTTTTTAGAAATTGACAATGTTACATTTGCAGCAAGTGCTAAAAGCAAAGTTAACAATGTTTCTTTAACAATAGAAAATGAAGGTGATATTATTTGTCTTTTAGGTCCATCTGGTATTGGTAAAACAACAATCTTAAGAACAATAGCTGGATTAGAAAAAATTCAGTCTGGAACAATTTCATTAAAAAATAAAATTATTTCATCTAAAGATGTTCATATTGAACCAGAAAATAGAAATATCTCATTAGCATTTCAAGATAACTCACTGTTTCCTCATTACAATGTCCTTGAAAACATTCAATTTGGAGCTGAAAGAAATAAGAAAAAGAAAAAAAGTTTAACTATTGAAGAAGTTATAAAATTTCTTCATTTAGATCATGTCAAAGAAAAATTTCCTCACCAAATTAGCTCTGGTGAAGCACAGAGAGCAGCGCTAGCTAGAGCATTACTCTCTAAGCCAGATTTGCTTTTATTGGACGAGCCATTATCAAATGTAGACCAAAGTTTTAAAGAAGAGATTCAAGTTAAACTAAAACAAGTTTTGACTGACCTTAAGATTACAACAATAATAGTAACACATGATTCATATGAAGCTTTTTATCTTGGAAGCAAATGTGGAATAATTTTAGACAGTCAACTAAAACAATATGACGACCCTTATAATGTTTACCATTTTCCAAATTCTATAGAGGTTGTAAATTTTCTAAATAGAGGAATTTTAATTCCAGCAAAAGTTACTGGTGAAAATAGCTTAGAAAGTGATGATCTGGGAACCATTAATGGCAATTTTACAAAACGTTATCCAAAAGGTTCAGATGTTCAATTATTATTACAACCTGAAGATCTAGAACATGATGACCAGAGCAATTTAAAGCTAGAAGTTGTAGATAGAAAATTTAGAGGTACTAACTTTATATATACCTTAAAAACTAATAGTGATTTACTTATCCCTGTTTTTGTCCATTCACACCATATGCACCAACATGAAATTGATGAAAAATTTGGTATCAAGCGACCAATAAATATTGACCATATAGTTTGCTTCTAATACATAGCGTCTTTAAATGAGTAATAGATCTAAAATATTTTTCAAAGGCGTGGCAGATGTAAGCCCATTAATGATACCTGTTGTTCCTTTTGGAATAATATTTGGAGTTTTGGCTATAGATCTTGGTTTATCGCCCATAACAACAATCGCAATGTCGATTATAATTTTTGGTGGTGCCTCACAAATAATTTTTTTACAGCTTTTTTCTGCAGGAGCTTCCTCGTTAGTGATACTTAGCTCTGTAGGTGCTGTAAATTCAAGGCATTTACTATATGGGGCTGTTTTATCAGAACATATGTCAGATTTTAAAATGACTTGGAAAATAATAATTTCTTATTTTTTAGTTGATCAAGCGTTTGCAGTAACAAATTCTTATTTAAAAAAAAGTTCTGATAAAGACAAAGCTTTTCATTCATTTGGTGCAGGGGCTACTTGTTGGGTTATATGGCAAATAACAACAATAATTGGAATATTTTTAGGTTCAATAATACCAGAAAAACTTGGATTAAGTTTTGCAGTTCCCTTAACATTTTTAGCTTTAATAGTTGATGATTTAAGAAAATTAATAAATGTAATTGTAATTATTATTTCTGGTTTAATAGCAACAGTTGGGTATGAAATTATTCCTTTTAAAGCATATGTGATTGTAGCCGCAGTTAGTGGCTTAGTAGCAGCAATGATTTTAACAAAATTCAAAGGGTTAAATAATGGTTGAGTGGTCATTAATAATTTACTGTGGTTTAATTACTTTCTTTTCAAGATATTTAATGATTGCAATACTTAAAAAAGAAATGTTCACAGATAGAGTAAGAGAAGTTTTGTCCTTTGTTCCATCAGCAATATTTCCAGCAATTATTTTTCCAGCTATTTTCTTGGATATGACTGGAGATCTTTTAATTGAAAATAACCCAAAAATATTTGCAGCAATTGTTGCAATAGTAGTCGGTCTTGTTAGTAAAAATGTAATTGCTACAATATTTTCTGGATTGATTTCTTATTGGTTTTTAATTTTTGTTATATTCAATTAGCACCTAATTGAATATTTCTATTAACATTACTATCCATCATATCTGGTTTAGTCAGATTTAAGTTTGCCATAATTTCAATATATTCATCAACATTTTTAACCTGTAATCTAGGATTAAATTTTTTTTCATTTCCAATCGTACTTACTTTTTTACCATTATAATCATGACCAGGATAAAGAAGAGTATCTTCAGGCAATTTTAAAAGTTTATCAAAAATTGAATGATAGGAATCTTTTGAATTTCCATTTTGAAAATCAGTTCTTCCAGTCCCGTTAATCAAAAGCGCATCACCTGAAAATAAATAGTTTTCTAGTAAAAAACTATAACTTTCCGATGTATGCCCCGGTGTATAGATTGACTTAATTTTTAAATCATCAATTTTTATTATTTCGTTATCTTTAACTTTAATCTCAACAGCTTCAGAAGGTGTGTGCTCTCCCATAATAGTTGCACAGTTCGTTGCTTTTTTTAATTTAGATGCTCCTGTTACGTGGTCTGCATGAATATGAGTATCAATGACTTTTACAAGTTTAAGATCTAATGCTTCTAAAAGTTGAATATATTCATTAACATTTTCGATTACCGGATCTATAATTATAGCTTCGCGACCTTTTGCCGAAGCAATTAAATACGTATAAGTTGAAGTTTTAATGTCAAATACTTGTTTAAAGATCATAAAATATTAATATCAAATTATTATGAATACCTCCACATTTGATTGGTCATGTAATCACACTTGGAAATCAAGTGCTAAAAATACGATGTGGTGTGTGATTGGTTGTTCGATTGGAGATTTTGGAACTATCTTATTTTTTCAAATTACACAAATTCCATGGACAGTTGTAGCCATTATGATTCTAGCAATCATAAACGGTTTAATCACAAGTATAATCCTAGAGACTATAATATTAATGAGACAGAATTTTAATTTCAAAAGTGCATTTAAAACTGCATGTGGGATGAGTTTTATTTCAATGATTAGTATGGAAATTGCAATGAACTTAACTGATTATCTTTTAACAGGTGGGGCAATGTTAACATGGTGGATTGTGCCAATCATGTTAATTGTGGGTTTTTTAACTCCCTGGCCTTACAATTATTGGAGATTAAAAAAGTTTGGAATAGCCTGTCACTAAGCAATGAAAAATATATTCGATAATAAATATTTAAATCAAAAAAAATTAGTCAAAGATCATTTTTACTATCTAGTGTCTAATTTTTCAGAACTTAATCAAAAACAAATAGATTATTTGTCAATTAATATTGTTAAAAATGCTCAAAACTACAAAGCTGGAAGCCCATTTAGTAAATTAATTCATGAGTTCTCACTTACAAGCAACGAAGGTATTGTGCTGATGTGTTTAGCAGAAGCTCTTTTAAGAATACCAGATGTAACAACAATTAATGATTTAATAGAAGACAAAATTCCAATAGGAAATTGGAAAAAATATATCAAAAATGATAAAGATTTATTTGTAAATATCTCCTCAATAGCTTTTTTATTAACAGGTAAAATTGTTGAAGAAAAAGTTGAAGAAAATAAAAATATATTAGGTAAAGTTGTTAAAAATCTTTCAGGCCCAATTTTAAGAAATGCAATCAAGCAAGCAATTAATATTCTTGCTAAACAATTTGTTTTTGAAAGAGATATCAAAAAAGCAATTAATTTTAGTAATGAAAAAAAACATGACAAATATACTTTTTCATTTGATATGTTGGGTGAAGCAGCAGTTACTTATGAGGATTCTGATCGATATTATAGTCAATATGAAGAAGCAATAATTAAAACTGGCAAAGGAAAGAACCCTCATAAAAAAAGTATTTCGATTAAACTATCATCTCTACATCCAAGATATGAGCGAAACAAATTAGATCTATTAAAAAAAGAACTTTTTCCAAAGGCTTATAAACTTACTGAACTTGGAAGAGAAAATAATGTTGATATTTGTTTTGATGCAGAAGAAGCTGATAGATTAAATTTATCGTTATTCATATTTAAGGAAATAATTGAAAGTAAATTGATTGATGAAAAATATCAAGGTTTTGGATTTGCGGTTCAAGCTTACCAAAAGAGAGCTTTTTTTGTATTAGATTGGCTTAAAAAATATTTAAATGAAGTTAATAAAAAGATTAATATCAGATTGGTTAAGGGAGCTTACTGGGATACAGAAATAAAAGTTGCTCAAGAACAAGGTTTTATTGATTACCCAGTGTTTACTAAAAAATTTGCAACCGACATATCATATCTTGCTTGTGCTCATAAGCTCTATGAAAATGATAATGTTTTTTCACAATTTGCGACCCACAACGCTCATAGTATTTCATATATTAAAACTCTTTTTAAAGATCGGGATTTTGAATTTCAAAAATTACATGGAATGGGTGATGAAATTTATTCATATTTTGAAAAAGATGAAAATTTTAAATGTAGAGTATATGCGCCAGTTGGTGGCTACAAAGATTTACTACCTTATTTAGTAAGAAGATTGCTAGAAAATGGTGCTAACACTTCATTTATTCATCAACTAAAAACAAAAGATTTTGATGTCTCAAAGTTAATTCAATCCCCACTTGCTAAAATTGAAAAACTTGATGAGGACAAAATTAAAAAACCAATAGATATTTATGGAGATCGAAAAAATTCGAAAGGCTTAGATTTAAGTGAGGAAGATGTGGTTGAAAGTTTTCAATTTAATGGAAAATTTAAAGATATTAAAGCTTACTCATTAATTAATGGTAAGGATATTAAATCAGATAAAGAGATAGATATAAAATCTCCTCATAGCTCTTCAGTTTTAGGCAAAAAGTATTTTGCTGATGAGAAGATATCTGAAATAGCAATTGAAAGCTTAAAAGAATACTCTTTAAAATGGAAAAAATTTCCAATTGAAAAAAAAGCTGAGATTTTTTTAAAATTTGCAAATTTAATTGAAGATAATACAAATGACATTATTGAAATATGTGCAAAAGAGTCTGGTAAAAGTATTAAAAACTCAATTGCAGAAATTAGAGAAGCAATTGATTTTTGCAGATACTATTCAAAAGAAGCTTTAAATTTATTTCAAACTCAAACATTAAAAGGACCAACTGGAGAACTTAATCAATACAGAATGGTAGGAAAAGGCCTTTCGTTTGTGGTAAGCCCTTGGAATTTTCCAGTAGCAATTTTTATAGGTCAAACTGTTGCTGCACTTATTACTGGCAATGTAGTAATTACCAAACCCGCTGAACAATCATCATTTGCAGCATATTATATCATAAAACTTTTATTAAAAGCTGGTTTGCCCAGTAACGCAATTGCATTGTTATTAGGTGATGGAGCATTAATTGGAAAAAAAGTTATTAATGATAAAAAACTTAAGAATGTCATCTTCACTGGTTCCTTAGAAACAGCAAAAATTATTCAATCTAATCTTCAGCAAAAAGAAAATATTCCAACTTTCATTGCAGAAACAGGAGGTCTTAATTGCATGATTGTAGATACTTCAGCTTTAACAGAGCATGTTGTAAAAGATGTAGTTAATTCAGGTTTTGATAGTGCAGGGCAAAGATGTTCAGCTTGTAGAATATTATGTGTTGAAGAAAATATCTATGAACATACCAAGCATACTTTAATTGGAGCAATGAAAACACAAAAAGTTGGTAATCCAGAAGAATTGTCAACAGATATTGGGCCAGTAATTGATACTGAGGCATTTGATAATATTAATAATCATATAAAAAAATTTGATAAAGTTTTCCAAACAGAGATAAATTTAAATCAAGGTAATTTTATTCCACCAACATTAATTGAAATTGAAAAACTATCAGATTTAAAAAATGAAGTATTTGGTCCAGTAGTCCACATGCTAAAGTATAAAGCTTCAAATTTAGATCAATTAATCGAAGATATTAATGATCTTGGATTTGGATTAACACTTGGTATACACAGTAGAATAGACAAAACCATTGATAGGGTGGTAGAAAAAGCTGAAATTGGCAATATTTATATAAATAGAAACATGATTGGTGCAGTAGTAGGAGTTCAACCTTTTGGAGGATATGAAAAATCAGGCACAGGTCCAAAAGCTGGAGGACCTGAGTATTTAAAACGGTTATGCCATGAACAAAGTATTTCTAACAATACTGCTTCAATGGGTGGAAATGCATCACTATTATCAGAAGTAGAGGATTAGATTTCTATAAAAAAAACAAAATGGTATCGTTAAAAAATTGGGATAATAAAACTTGGTTGTCCTCAAAAGATTATATTAAATCTTTCAGTAAATTCTTAATTAAAAACAGCAATCTTAATTCTAAATCTGAAATTTTAGATATTGGGTGTGGAAGGGGCAAAATTTCTGGAAACTTATATAATGAATTAAAGTTAACATCTAAACCTACAGGTATCGATATCGTAGACCACAAAGACAAAGATAAAAGAATTAAATTTAAAAAATCAAACGGTTTAAATTTTTTAGACAAAAATAAAAAGTTTTTTGATTTAATCTTAATAAAACAAACAATTCACTTGTTGAAAATTAGAGAAATCAAAAAACTAATTAAACTTTGTAAAAAATATCTAAAACCAAATGGTGTTATTATGGTGTTAACTTTAGATCCATATAAAAATGAAATCCCTACATTCAAATTAATGAACAGTAAACTTAAAAAATCTTTGAATAGGGACAAAAAGATAATTGCACTACTAAAGAAAAACAACAAAATTAGTAAGACAAAAAGATTTATTTATAAAGTTAAAATTTTAAAGTCAAAATACCTTCAAATGATTAACGATAGATATATTTCAATATTATTAGAATTTGATCTAAATCAAATCAAAAAGGGAGTGAATGAAATTAATTCAAACTTTAAAAAAAAAATTATATTTAACGATAAGTTGCAATGTATAATTATATTTAGAAATGTCTAAAAGATCTAACAGTGTAGATTTGTTTACTAATAAAGTCATGAATTATATGACTGATGACTTTATCCTGGTTGAAAAAAATGAACTGGTTAAAATAACTATTGAGAAACTCAGAGAAGAAAAAAAATCAACTGTCATAATTCAAGAAAATGAAAAAATGATCGGAATAATAACTGAAAAAGATATTCTTAAAAGGGTCGCTTTTAGCGCTGATGAGAAAACAAAAGTTGATCAAGTTATGACACATCCAGTTAAATTTGTTTATGAGGACGATTTGTTATTTCATGCGGTAGGCAAAATGAGAAAATTAAATTTAAATCATCTTCCTGTTTTAGATATGAGTTTAAAAATACAGGGAATGATTGATATGAATACAGCTTTGCAAGCTGAATTAGGAGATGTGGTCAATCAAATTGACAACATGACTTACGATGAGCAAGACGTTTCAGGTTTAATTAAAATTAAACAACAACAAGTCGTTTTAGCTAATAACATGTTAGTTAGAAATGCTTATCCAGGTGATATTTCATATTTATTAAGTTTTTTAAATAATGTCATCTACCGTAGGGCAATTCGATTGGCAGAAAAAAGAGTTGGGGAAAAAAATATAATAGAAAAAATTCCAGAATATTCGGTCATTGTTATGGGCTCAGGGGGGAGAATGGAAAGTTTTCTGCATCCTGACCAGGATAATGGAATAATCTATGAAAGTAACAATGAAGACCCAAAAAAATTAGATTTATATTTTAATGAGCTTGCTAAGGATTTTACAAAAACTTTGGATGACTGCGGTATTCCTTTTTGTAAAGGAGACTTAATGGCAAGTAATCCATTGTGGAGAAAAAGTGTACCAGAATGGAAAAATCAAATTACTCAATTTTTAGATAATCACACCCCTCAAGATATGAGAAATATTGATATGCTTTACGATTTTAGATCTATTTATGGTAAAAAAAAACTAGCTGAAAATTTAAAGATTTATTTAAACAAAAAACTGCATGAAAAAAAATTATTAAAGTTTTTGTATTTTAGTGAAGAACAAAGTGACGCTGCAATTGGTTTTTTTGGTCAATTTATTTTAGAAAAAAATGATAAGGAAAATTTAGGATTATTAAACCTAAAGCACACAGGAACACTTCCGTTGGTAGAAAGTATTAGATTATATTCAATCAAACATAAGGTTACAAAAATTTCAACATTTGAGCGATTAAATGAACTCAATAAATTAAAGGTTTTAACTGTTGATGAAGTAGATTTTTTCAAAAATGCTCATCGTTTTATGTCAAATATTTTACTTAAAAATCAAGTTGAAAGAACAAAACAAGGTTTAACAATTAAAAATTTTATTGATCCAAAAACTTTACTTGAAAGAGAAAAAAAAGTTTTAAAAATTTATCTTAAACAAATTAGAAAATTAAAACAAAGGGTAAGAGTAGATATTGGTGAAGAGTATTTTTAATAAGATTAAATATTATTTTGAAAAACAAAAGTTGTTTAATCGAGTAACACTTGAGCAATCTAATTTTGCAATTTTAGATACCGAAACAACAGGATTGAGAGTGTCTAAGGGAGATAAAGTTATATCTGTTGCTTCTATTAAAATTAGTGAATTTAAGATCAGAGAAGATGTGATTTTAGATGAATTAGTGAATCCTCAAATAAAAATTCCAGAACAATCAACTATGATACACAACATTAAGGATGAAGATGTTAAAGACAAACCAACATTAATTGAAATAGAAGATAAAATACTAAAGTTTATTAAAAAGAGTGTTTTAGTTGGTCATAATATTGATTTTGATATTAAATTTTTAAAAAACAATGCTAAAAATACTAATCTTGCCAATCGAATGAAGGTTATTCAGCCAATTGATACAATTCATCTTACTGCAGGACTTTTCCCAGATTTAAAGAATTATGAACTAACAAGTTTATGTGAACACTTTAATATAAAAGCTGATGATCAAGTTAGACATTCTGCCCTAGGTGATTGCTGGTTAACAGCTAGATTGTTTTTGTTTCTTTTAAACAAAGCAAAAGATTTAGGAATAACAAATATTACAGGATTGATAAAACTATGTGACCGAGGGTTGAACTTGCATCACATTATAAAGAATGCAAAAAATATTCATTAGCTAAAGAATTTTTTTTAATAAATTGTCATTAAAAAATAATTTATGGATAATCACAGCCATTAAATGAATAATGATAAGAGCTATCAGTAAATAGTTTGAAAAAATATGAATATCATAAAATAATTCTCCTAATTCAAAATTATCTTGAATTTTAATTTTTTTAAAAATGATTGTGAGTGCTTCTCCATTGAATAATTTCTTAAAAATTCCTGATATTGTGATTGATAGAATTGTCACATACAGAAGTACATGATTTAGCTTTGCTAGAAATTTTTGACCTTTAAAAATACTTGGTTCTAATTTTGGTGTTGGGTTAAAGATTTTATAAATTAACCTTAAAATTACCAAGTAAAATATAGATAAACCAATTATCACGTGAATATTTTCAATGCTCAATCTCTCTGGTCCAAAATCTAAATCTACCAAATAAAATCCAATAGGAATTTGAATAAAAAGCAATGCAGCACTTGCCCAATGTAAAAATTTTGAAATTAAACCATACTCTGTTAGAGTATTTTTAACATGCATTCCCCAATTAAACATATCGCAAACAATATTGGTACCTGTTTGTTTATAATTATTTTAGTATTATTAGCTTCTAATGCAAATTCTGAACAATCTGCTGAAGATACTATCAAAGCAAGAAAGGCTTTATTTAGTAAGAATTATAAGACTGCAAAAAGAGTTCAATCCTTATCTGCTAATGGAGAATTTGATGAAGCTAAAGAATTGATGATTGAAATGAGTAAAAATTATGAGGTATTGTTGGGATTATTTCCTGAAAATTCTAAAGAGGGTTTTAAAACCGGTGCTTTACCAACTATTTGGCAGGATAAAGAAAATTTCAATACACTAATGAAAAAATCATCTGTTGATATGATTAAACTAACCTCTTTAATTGAAACTACAGACGACATTAAGGGAACTGTTGGAAAATTAATGTGGGGTAATTGTAAAGCTTGTCATAGCAAATATAGAAAAGAACATTAACAGTTTTACTTAGATATAATTTGAATATGATTCCACCAAAAGTACAAGAACATTTAGAGGAATATATTAGCCAAGAAGTTTATGTTCAGGTATCTATAATTAAAGGTAAAGAAAAAGTTTCAACAAAGTTAGCAATAAAAAAATATTTTACCAGTAACCACTTTAGAGATCTTTCTGAGGGAAAACCTTACAATCACTTTATAGATGGTCTTAGGGACAAATGTCTTGGAAAATTAAAAAATTCACCAATGAGAGATAAGCAAACAAATGACGAAACTATAAAAGTTTTACAAAAGAAATTAAATGATTTAACTGATGAGGAAATGAACAATACCTTTTGGGAAATTGAAACAGGTGAATTTTTTTCAAATGAGCAAATTAAAGAGTTAGAAAAAGACAGAAGTGATTTGATATCAAAATTAGATTTAGATAAAAAAGAAAATGAAGTCTTCGAAACTGTTATAGATTTTTGTAAAAATTACGAAGAGCTATGTAAAAAAAAATACCCAGAAGCACCACTTCCACTAGAAATCTTAAAATCTGTAAATTAAATTTTAAGGGTTCGCTCTTTAAGATGATTACCTAAAGAGCTCCCTTATATAGCCTCTTTGGCATTTAAATCCGATTGGATTTTATTTTTCTTGTTTATGGATTTATTGTTCAGTTATGTATCAGGTGGTGTAAGATTTAGCATAATGACCTCCTTATTAATAAAGGTAATTATTAATAAAAAAATATCAATTGATTTATTTACAATTAATGAAAATATACTTCTTGAATACAACCTGCTGCTTTAGTAAAATCTCGATAATTTAATTTTAGTCTTTGATTAATTTTTATTTATCAATTCACTTATAAAATTTTCTCCATAACCATCATCAACAGCTTTTTGGAAATAATTTTTATTTACCTTTGCTACTTTTTCAGCCTCAGGAAAATCTTTCAATAGATCTTGTATATAAGTTAAATCCTTAACAGAATTGGTTGCTGTAAATTTAAAACCTGTAAAATCACCCTTAAGTAAATTATCAAAAACTCTCACTAGCGCCGTTGAATTGCCCGATCCTAGTTTAGCAACATCAAAAACTTTTTTTAAATCCAAGTCTAATTTTATAGCTGTTTTTGCCAAATGGTTGACTAAAGCTGCATTTCCTAACGATAAAAAATTGTTTAAAAGCTTAGATTTTGCACCCATACCAACTGGGCCAAAGTAAAAATAATCTTTACAAAAGATCTTTAAATATGGTTCAGCTAATTTAAAATTACTTTCTGATGCACCCACAATACCTCCCAAGACACCTTCTTCTGCTTGAACTGGACCACCCATTACTGGGCATTCAATATAATTAATATTATTAGACTTAAATATTTTTTCTGTTTCAATTGAGCCAGTTTTGTTGTGAGTAGTGATGTCTATTATAATAGTTTTTGCATTTAGTATTTTTGAAAGCTTTTCAGATATAGATTTAGCGATTGGTGTGTTGGTAACACACATAAACAAACAATCTAAATTCTTATTTGAAAATTCCTCAATAGATTTTATTTCTTTAGCACCCTCACTAACAATTTTCTCGATAGGCTTTCTATTTTTGTTTGCCACCACAAAAAGATTGTGGCCATGTTTTACAATATTCTTAGCTATACCGTAACCCATATAACCCACACCAATAAATCCAATATTGTTCATAATAATAATTAATTGAAGTTTACATAATAGAATAATATGTATAAAGTTTAAAGATGAATTATGTAAACGGACTTATAAAACTTTTAGTTAGTTTAGTTATTTCTACAATAATCATTTATTCTATAAATATTATAGCTGGCTTTGCTGGAGCAGACTATTCATTTACCAACGGTGAAGCTTTTATAATATGGATATTAATGGCAATTTTAGTCAATAACTGTTTAAAAAAATAAATTAATTTTTTATTTTAACTTTTTTTTTGGAACCTTCAGTTTTGATAAATAATATTCCAAAGACGATAATTCCAATTACTCCATAAATTTTATTAACATCAATTGGCACACCAAATATCATAAAGTTTATTATTGTAGACCATACTAATTGTGAATATTGAAAATTAGTTACAAAAGATAAATTAGATAATTGAATCGCGTAAATTAGCATAAAGTGACTAATGAAACCTGATACACCTAATAAAACTAAAAGTAGCCAATAACTATTTTTTTCAATAGGAGCCCAGTTTAAAGAGACGTAAATTGAAAAAACGATAGCTCCTGTAATAGCTGTATAAAAAATTGATGCAAATGGATCATTGTTTCCTGAAATTAACTTTGTAAAAAATTGATAAAGAGCCCAACATAATGGAGGTACTAGTGGAAAAATTAATTCTGGGCTTAAAACCTTCATGCTTGGACCAAGAGAATATATAATTGATCCAAAACTCATTACCATTAACAACAAACCTTTTAGGCTTAAAATATCTTTCAAAAAAATGGCTGATAACATTGCAACGATTAATGGTGCAGAAAAAAACACTACATAAATATCAACTAAATCAAATCTTTGTAATGAATTGAACATAAAAAAAGTTGCTGTAATCATTAATACAGACCTTAAAATTTGAATTTTAAAATTTTTTTTTAAGTTAATTTTTGGCCTAAAAATTAAAAAATAAATTCCTAAAGCTATAAAATGAAAAAAAAATCTACCCCATACAGCTTGTGTAATTGGCATCACTCCTCCTAAAAATTTAGCTAAAGAGTCCATGCACACAAACATAAAAAAACCTGTTGCGGACAATAGAATTATCTTTACTAGGGGTGGTTTATTAGTTTCAGTCATGTGATAGTTGAGTAAATATTTTAAAAATATTTACATTACAACACCAACTTGCCATGGGTTAAATTCTTCGTCACCATAGCCATTAATTTCACTTTTTGATTTATTACCTGAGGCTGTATTTACAACTAATTCAAATATTTTTTGTCCTACTTCTTCCACTTTTTCTTTTCCTTCAGCAATAGTTCCACAATTGATATCCATATCTTCAGTCATTTTTTCATACATTGTAGTGTTAGTTGAAAGTTTTAAACTTGGAACTGGCTTGCATCCAAAACAAGAGCCTCGACCAGTTGTAAAGCAAATCACATTTGCACCTGATGCAACTTGGCCTGTAACAGATACAGGATCATAACCTGGTGAGTCCATAAAATTAAATCCTTTATTCTTTAGAGGTTCTGCATAATTTAATACATCTTGAAGTATAGAATTTCCTCCTTTAGCAACTGCACCTAAAGATTTTTCTAATATAGTAGTTAAGCCTCCTTTTTTATTTCCTGGAGCAGGATTGTTATCCATTGAACTATTATTAATTGAAGTATAATGCCTCCACCATTCAATTCTTTTTATTAATTTATCAGCTGTCTCTTTAGAGTTTGCTCTATTAATTAATAAATGTTCTGCACCATATATTTCTGGTGTTTCTGATAATATTGAGCTTCCACCTTTTTTAACTATTAGATCTGCCGCAACACCTAAAGCAGGATTTGCTGTAATTCCAGAATAACCATCAGACCCACCACACTGTAAAGCTAATGTTAAATGACTTACAGGTTGTGATGTTCTTTCAATATCGTTAGCTTCGTTAAGTAAATTTTTTATTTGTGAAAATACCTTTTCAACAATTTTTTTAGTTCCTCCCTCATCTTGAATAGTTAAAAAATGTATTCGATTATGTTTTTTTAAAGATTCATCAAATAAGCTTACTTGCGCACACTCACATCCCAAACCTATTACAAAAACATGAGAAAAGTTTGGATGATTTTTAAATCCATCAATTGTTCTTTGAAAAATTTGCATTCCTTCACTAACTGTATTCATTCCACACCCAGTAGAATGTGTTATAGGAACTATGCCATCAATATTTGGATATTCTTTTAAGATATTAGAATATTTAATTTTTTCTACAATCATCTTTGTTACTGTTGCAGAACAATTAACTGTACTAACAATTCCTATATAATTTCTTGTGGCCACATCACCATTATCTCTTAGAATACCGTTAAAAAAGGTGTCAGCTTTTTCACTAATAATATTTTTTTTGTTCGAAATTTTAAAATCTCTTTTAAACTCTCTGAATTCTAAATTATGTGAATGAACATGCTCACCTGGTTTAATGTCATTTAATGCAAAACCGATTATTTGATCATATTTTATAATAGGATCACCTTTATTTATTGATTTAAGACAAACCTTATGACCAAAAGGTATTGGGTCTATTGTGCTTATATCATGACCTTTTATTTTAGTTTTTTCAGGTATAATAAACTGACTTACTCCTACATTATCATTCTGATTTAAAACTATTAGATTATTCACAAATTTATTATATAAATAATGCTTTAAACAAGCCATAATAATTTTATTACATTGTTTCTATGAAAAAAAAGAATTTAAGAAGTCAGCAGTGGTTTGATAACCCAAAAGACCCAGAACAAACTGCAATTTATTTAGAGAGATATCTAAATTATGGGTTAACAAGAAAAGAACTTCAGTCTGGTAATCCAATAATTGGTATAGCTCAATCAGGAAGTGACCTGACACCATGTAACAGACATTTTCAATCCTTAAGCAAAAGAATAAAAGATGGAATTAGAAGAGCAGGTGGTATTCCAATGGAGTTTCCAACACATCCAATTCAAGAAACTGGAAAAAGACCAACAGCAATGCTAGATAGAAATTTATCTTATCTTTCGCTTGTAGAGGTACTTTATGGCTATCCTATTGATGGAGTTATTTTAACAACAGGTTGTGACAAGACAACACCAGCAGCTTTGATGGCAGCTGCAACAGTTAACATCCCTGCAATAGTTTTATCTGGAGGACCGATGTTGGATGGAGTTTACAAAGGTAAATTAGCAGGATCAGGAACTGTAATTTGGGAAGCAAGAAGATTGCTATCTAAAGGTAAAATTAATTATGACGAATTTATGGACATGGTTTCAGCTTCTGCCCCAAGCATAGGTCACTGTAATACAATGGGAACAGCTTCCTCAATGAATTCTGTTGCTGAGGCATTAGGAATGTCATTAACAGGGTGTGCAGTAATACCAGCGCCTTATAGAGAAAGAGAGCAAATTTCTTTTGAAACTGGAAAAAGAATTGTTGGAATGGTTCATGAAGATTTAAAACCATCAAAAATTATGACACGTAAAGCATTTGAAAATGCAGTGGTAGTTGCAAGTGCAATAGGAGCATCAAGTAATTGTACAACTCATTTAATAGCAATAGCTAAACATATGGGAATAAAATTTGATTTATCTAACTGGCAAAAGTTAGGTCATGCAATCCCACTACTTGCTAACTGTCAGCCAGCTGGTGAATACTTAATGGAAAGCTTTTATAGAGCGGGAGGAATACCTGCGATAATGAAAGAATTAATGAAACATAAAAAAATTCACACCAACATAATGACTGTATCGGGAAAAAATGTAGGTCAAAATTTAAAAAGAAAAATTGAAGCAGATAGAAGTGTAATTAAAACTTTTGAAGAAGCTCTTACTGAAAAAGCGGGTTTTTTAGTTATGAAAAGTAATTTCTTCTCGACTGCTGTAATGAAAACATCGGTAATTAGTGAAGAATTTAGAGAAAGATTTTTATCAGATCCAAAAAAACCTAATGTGTTTACAGGAAAGGCAGTAGTATTTGAAGGACCTGAAGATTATCATAAGAGAATTAATAGTAAAAAATTAAATATAGATGAAAAATCAATTTTAATAATTAGAGGCTGTGGACCTGTTGGCTATCCTGGTGCAGCTGAAGTAGTAAATATGCAGCCACCTGATAGACTTTTAAAACAAGGAATAAATGCGTTACCAACACTAGGTGATGGTAGACAAAGTGGGACTTCTGAAAGTCCATCAATTCTTCATGTTTCACCAGAATCTGCTGTAGGTGGCGATTTAGCTATAGTTAAAACTGGAGATAAAATGACTATAGATTTAAATAAGAGAAGAGTAGATTTATTAATTTCTCAAGCAGAATTTAAAAAAAGAAGAAAGAAAAAGAAACTTCTTAAAATTGACAATCAGACTCCATGGCAAGAAATTTTTAGAAACACAGTAGGACAACTTGAAGATGGTGCTTGCATTAAATCTAGATCCCTATATTTAGATGTGGCGACTAAAAAAGGTATACCAAGAAACTCACATTAATTTTATGAAAGCAAAAATCTTAGTTACAAGAAAATTATCAGATGCAGCTGAAGAAAAATTAAGAAAAGATTTTGATGTAACCCTAAACCCTAATGATGAGCCAATTCCAAATGACAAGCTTATTAAAATGGCCAATGAATACGATGGATTTATATCAACAGGTTTTGATAAAATTGGAGAAGAATTTTTTAAAGATTTAAATGGAAAGTTAAAAATTATAGCTCAAGTAGGAGTGGGTTATGATAATATTTCTGTTAAATCAGCTGAAAGTAAAAAGATTAAAGTAACCAATACACCAAATGTATTAAATGAAGCTGTTGCTGAAACAACTATTTTATTAATCCTTGCTGCTTCTAGAAGAATTGGTGAAGCTTATAATTTAGTAAGATCTGGAACATGGAAAGATCAAAAACCTGATTTAACTAAATTTATGATAGGAAATTCAGTTACTGGAAAAACACTTGGTATAATTGGTATGGGTCGAATTGGCAGAATGGCTGCAAAATGTGCCAAGGCATTTGGTATGAAAATTATTTACTATAATAGAAATAAACTTTCTTCTGATTTAGAGGATGGAGCAAAATATTTTTCAGATATAGAGTCTATGATGCCCGAATGTGATTTTGTAAGTATTCACACACCAGCAACTGCTGAAACAAAACATATTTTGAATAAATCATCGATTAGTTTGTTGCCCAAACATGCTGTAGTGATTAATACTTCAAGAGGCTCAACCATTGATGATGATGCATTGATAGAAGCTCTTCAAAATAATAAAATTTATGCTGCTGGCTTAGATGTTTTTAACAATGAGCCTAACTTAGATGAAAGATACATGAAGTTAGATAATTGTTTTGTCTTACCACATGTTGGAAGTGCAACTCATGAAACTCGTTTAGCAATGAGCATGATGGCAGTAGATAATATTTTTTGTTTTTTTGAAAACAAGCCACTTATATCTGAAGTAGTCTAATACAACTAAAAGTTGTTATTTAATTAATATATATAATTTCTATACACATATTATCCCCGTTTTATTTGTAATTTAAAATCAAATATGATTTAGTCACATAATTAAAAACATAACCGAGAGGAAGATAATGTTAAAATTAATAACAAAAACTATAGCTGCGGTAGCTGTTGTTTCAGTTGCTTTATTTGGTTCTGCAAATGCAAAAACTTTAAAGATTGAAACTCACTTTACTGCTAATTCACCAAATGGTGAAGTTGCAGCTCAATTCGCTAAAAACGTAGAAATGTTTTCTGGTGGAAGCTTAAAAGTAGAAATGTTTTACTCATCATCAGTTTCAGGAAAATCTGCTGAAGTATTTAACTCTGCACAAACTGGAATTATTGACTGTGATATGACAGGTGCTGGTTACCAAACTGGTAAAAATGCTGCGTTCCAATTTGCAGGTGATGTAATGGGTGGATACGATAACCCTTATCAACAATATGATTTCTTAAAGTACCCTGGTGCTCAAGATGCTGTTGATGCATTATACAATAAATATGGAATGACACTTATTGGTTGGTGGATACCTGGACATGAGTCACTTATTTCAAGTGTTCCAATTCCAGATGTTGCATCTATTAAAGACTTTAAATTTAGATCACCTCCAGGAATGGAAAGTATGATCTTTGCTGAGTTAGGCGCTAAACCAATCGTAATGGATTTTGGTGAAGTTCCAACTGCTTTACAAACTGGTCTAATTGATGGTGCTGACTATTCTAGTTTAGCAACTAACACTGCAGGTGGACACTATGAGCAAAATAAATATGCTACATATCCTGGTTTCCACTCTATGCCAGCTGACCACTTAGCTTGTAATTCTAAAGTTTGGAAAAAGTTAAAAGCGCATGAAAGAGGTGCTATGAAAGCCGGAATAGAAATTGCTGGTAGAACTATCACTAGCTTAGTTGAAAGAAAAAATGCTGAAGCTGTTAAACAATTAGCAGGTATGGGCGTTACTCTTCATGACTGGGCTCCATCAGAGAGAGCTAAGTTCAGAGCTTCTGCACTAAAAGCGTGGGAAACTTGGAAGACAAAATCTCCTGAGGCTGCTCAACTTATAGAAATGCACAAAGCTTACATGAAAGCTAACGGTATCCTATAATTATAGTATACAGAAAAATCTTGAAGGGCCTGAAAAGGCCCTTCTTTTTCAAAATTTTAAAAAATTATGCTTGATAAGTCTTTACAAGAACAAACTGAAAAAGTTGCAAGCAAAGATGATTTCCCAATCAATTGGGTAGACAGAATTACTTTATTTATAAGTCATACAATTAAATATTTAATCCCAGTTATCGTAGTTGTGATGATGTACGAAATTTTTATGAGATATATTATGGAAAAACCAACCATGTGGGTAAATGAATTATGTTTATGGTTAGCAGGAGTTATTTATTTAGTTGGCGGAATATACGCAACAAGACTTAGAAGCCATATAAGAATTGTGATGTTATATGATTATGTAGAAAGACCAACTCAAAGAATTTTTGATTTAATAAGCACATTAGTAATAGTTATATTTGCTGCAGCTGTAATATATGGTGGTTGGGAAGACGCACATAGATCATTTACAACATGGGAAAGATTTGCAACTTTTTGGGATCCTCCAATACCTGCTACTATGAAGCCACTTACACTTATTTGTGTGTTTCTTATTGCAGTTCAATCAGTAAATAACTTAATAGTAGATTGGAAAAATCCAAAAGAAAAACAATACGACCCATCTAAAGATTTGAAATAATATGGAAATAGGAGCACTTTCATTAATAGTTATATTTGGTTTACTTGCACTAATCTCTATAGGTGTTCCACTTGGCTTTGCCTCTGGTTTTATGGCTGCTGTAGTAGTGTTTGCAAATATTGGTGAGCACGCGCTTGGAATTTTACTATCAAGATATTATTCACTCGTAGTAACTTATTCATTTTTATCTGTTCCTTTGTTTATATTTATGGCTTCATTACTTGAACGCTCGAACATAGCGCGAGACTTATATGATGCTTTAAATGCTTGGCTTAGAAAAACTAGAGGTGGAGTTGGTGTTGTAACAGCAATAATGGCAACGATCATGGCTGCAATGAGTGGAATTATTGGAGGAGAAATAGTTTTACTTGGATTGATAGCCTTACCTCAAATGTTGAGATTAAAATATGATCAAGATATGTCCATTGGTATTATTTGTGCATCTGGATCTTTAGGAACAATGATTCCACCATCAATTGTTTTGATTATTTATGGATTAACAACTCAAACTTCTATTACAATGCTATTTCAAGAAGCAATAGTTCCTGGATTAATGATTTCTGGTTTAATTATTACTTACATTCTTGTTAGAACAAGACTTCAGCCTCAACTTGCACCGATAAGTGATGAGCCAGCTTTAACTTTTAAAGAAAAGATGTCATACCTTCCAGGACTATTGCCTCCAATTGCTATAGTGGTAATTGTTTTGGGTTCGATTTATTCTGGTATCACTGGAATTACTGAAGCAGCAGGTATGGGTGTTGTTGCTACATTGATCATAATTTTCTTTAGAAAAGAATTAACATGGTTTTTATTTAGAGATGCCTTAGTTAGAACTTTTAAAGCATCTGGAACAATTTTAACAATTACATTTGGTGCAACAACTCTAGCTGGCGCTTATTCTTTAGCAGGTGGTCCAACATATGTTGCTGAGTTGATTTTAGGTTATGATCTAAAGCCAATGTATTTAATCTTTATGATGCAAATAATGTTCTTAATATTAGGTGCGTTTATGGATTGGGTTGGAATTGTTTTATTAGCAATGCCAGTATTTTTACCAATAGTTTTAGCTCTTGGCTTTGACCCTATTTGGTTTGGAATTCTATTTTGTGTGAATATGCAGGTTTCTTTTTTAAGTCCACCATTTGGTCCAGCAGCTTTTTATTTAAAATCTGTAACTCCACCACATATATCTTTAACAGATATTTTTAGAGGATTTGGTCCATTCATTTTAATTCAATTAATTGTTTTAGCTTGTGTAATGTTCTTTCCAGAATTTACTACGCAAAATTTCCACGAATTTATTCCAAAAAAATAAATGAATAAAAAAATAGGTTTTATTGGTATAGGCTTGATGGGTCTGCCAATGGCAAAAAATATATTAAAAGCAGGCTATAATTTAAAAGCATTTAATAGATCACAAAGTAAAGCTGAGCCATTAAAAGAATTTGGTGCAGAAATTTCACCAACAATTAATGATGTTGTAAATGAAAGTGATGTCTTAATTACAATGCTAACAGATGATACAGCAATTGATGATGTTATGAATAGCTCTAATTTTTTAGATAATTTAAAGTCAGGCGCCACAGTGATTGATATGAGCTCAGTTAAACCAACTACTGCAACAAAGTATTATAATAATTTAAAATTAAAAAATATAAATTATTTAGATGCACCTGTATCAGGAGGAACTATTGGAGCAGAAGAAGCTTCATTAGCAATAATGGTGGGTGGTGAACAAAAAGTTTTTGATGAAGTGATTGATATATTTAAAACAATGGGAAACCCAACTTTAGTTGGACCATCAGGTAGCGGACAAGTTTCTAAGCTAGCAAATCAAGTTATTGTTGGATTAACTATTGGAGCAGTTGCTGAAGCCATAACATTATGTGAAAAAGCAGGAGCAAATCCAGATAAAATGATTAAAGCTTTGTCAGGGGGATGGGCGGATAGCAAAATTCTTCAAACACATGGGAAAAGAATGATTGATAAAGATTTTACTCCAAAAGGTAGAACCTCTGTTCATTTAAAAGATATGAATAATATTTTAGAGTGCGCAAATAGCTATAACACACATTTACCTATTTCAAATTTAGTTAAAGAAATGTATAAAACTCTTGTTGAAAACGGACACGGTGAGACAGACCATAGTTCTATTTATAAAGAAATTGAAAGGATAAATAAAAAATGAGTGGAAGACTAGAAGGTAAAAAAATCATAGTAACAGCAGCAGGCCAAGGAATTGGTAAAGCGACTGCAATTGCTTTTCATAATGAGGGTGCAAGTGTTACAGCAACAGATTTAAATGACAAAACCTTAGCTGATTTAAACAAAGAATTTCCTAAAATTAATGTCCACACTCTAGACTCAACAGACAACAAAGCAATTTTAGAATTTGTTAAAACTTTTGAAAAAGTTGATGTTTTATTTAATGCCGTAGGTTTTGTTCATCATGGAAGTATTTTAGAATGTGAAGATAAGGATTGGAGCTTTTCTTTTGAGGTAAATGTAAAATCCATGTACCAAATGTGTAAAGCTATTTTACCTTTAATGGTTAAACAAAATAGTGGAAGCATAATCAATGTTTCATCATGCGCTTCAAGTTTAAAAGGATTTCCTAATAGATTTGTATACGGAACTACAAAAGGAGCAGTAATTGGTTTAACTAAATCAATAGCAGCTGATTTTGTAAAACAAAATATTAGATGTAATTCCATTGCACCAGGAACAGTATTTTCACCTTCATGGCAAGACAGAGTTAATCAAAGTCCAGATCCAGTTCAGGCTAAGAAAGATTTCATAGCCAGACAACCTATGGGTAGATTAGGAACTGCAGAGGAAATTGCTGCAGTAGCAGTGTATTTAGCAGGTGATGATGCAACATTTACAACAGGAACAACAATCTCTGTTGATGGTGGAATTTCAATTTAATTAATTTAAAAAGGAGAATTATGAAATTATTAAGAGTAGGACAAAAAGGAAATGAAAAACCTGCAGCATTAGATAAAGAGGGTAAAATCAGAGATATTAGTTCACATGTTAAAGATTTAAACCCTGATCATGTTAACTTTGACACTATTTCAAAACTGCAAAGTGTAGATTTAAATTCACTGCCAGAACTATCTTCAAGTGAAAGAGTGGGTTCTTGCATAACAAAACCAGGTAAATTCGTAGCTATAGGCTTAAATTATTCTGACCATGCTGCTGAAACTGGCGCAGAAGTTCCATCAGAACCAATAATGTTTATGAAAGCAACTAGCTGTATAACTGGCCCTAATGATGATGTTGAAATTGTTTCAGGATCAAAAAAACTAGATTGGGAAGTTGAACTTGGAATTATAATTGGTAAAGAAGCCAAACATATTTCAGAAGACAAAGCTCAAGATCATATTTTGGGATATTGTTTAGTTAACGATGTTAGTGAAAGAGAATGGCAAATTGAAAAAATGGGTCAGTGGGTTAAAGGAAAATCTCATGATACTTATGGGCCTATAGGACCATACCTTGTTACAAAGGATGAGGTGTCAGATATTAATAATCTTAAAATGAGTTTAGATGTTAATGGGAACAGAATGCAAACTGGTAACACAAGCACAATGATATTTAATGTGAATATAATAGTTTCTTATGTAAGCAAGTTTATGTCTTTACAACCAGGCGATATAATTACTACTGGAACACCTCCTGGCGTTGGTATGGGGATGAAGCCACAACAGTTTTTAAAAGCTGGTGATACAATGAAATTATCAATAGATAACTTAGGTGAGCAAAACTCGAAAGTGGTTGCTTTATAATCGATTGTGAAAATAACTTCTATTAAAAGTCATGTACTTAGATATGAGTTAGAAGAAGAATTAGGATATTCACAACAGTATTATAAACACCGAACTGCACATCTTGTAGAAGTTCAAACTGATGAAGGGCTTACAGGCTGGGGAGAATGTTTTGGACCTGGTAATATTGCTTTAGCTAACAAGTTTATTGTTGAAAAAGTTATCCAACCATTAGTTGTTGGCGAAGACCCAATCAACAAAGAGTATATTTGGCACAAAGTATACAACCTTTTAAGAGATAGCGGTCAAAAAGGAATGCCAATTCAAGCATTATCTGGAGTTGATATAGCTTTGTGGGATATTTTAGGAAAAAAAACCAACACACCACTCTATCAATTAGTTGGTGGAAAATGTAATGATCAAATACCAGTTTATGGTTATGGCATGATGTTACAGAAAAAATCCACTTCAGAGTTAGTAGATTTATTTAAGGAAGAAGCTAAACAAATTAAATCTAAAAACTTTAAGGCAATGAAAATGAAAGTTGGATTAGGCCCAACAGAAGATCTTAAGTTAGTTAGATCTGTAAGAGAAGTTGTTGGAAAAGACTTTAAGTTAATGGTGGATGCAAATCATGCTTATAATTTAAATGATGCTTTGTATGTGGGGAGAGGTTTGGATGAACTTGATATTTTTTGGTTTGAAGAGCCTGTTGCACCAGAAGATTATGATGGATACAGAGAATTAAAACAAAAAATCAATACAAATATTGCAGGCGGTGAAGCTGAATTTACAAAATATGGATGGAATGAGTTAATTAAAAATAAATGTATTGATATAGCTCAGCCAGAGGTTTGTGGATTAGGTGGAATTACTGAGTATCTAAAGGTATCAGCACTAGCACAGGCAAACTTTATTCCAGTTATAAACCACGTATGGGGATCTGCAGTAAGTATCGCCGTTAACTTGCATCTATTAACAGCACAACCTGATATGCCAGGAGGATTGTTTCCATCAAAATCAATGTTGGAGTTTGATACAACTGAAAAAAATGTTTTTATTACTGATCTACCTATAGAAAGTTTTTCAATCTCAGATCAAGTAAAAAAAAACAATGGATTTGTGTCTGTATCAGATAATCCTGGAATAGGAATTACACCTGACCCTGAGTTTCTCAAAGAATTTGAAATTTATGAATAAACTTAAAACAACTGAAGCAAAAGTACTTTGGAAATTAAGATGCAAACTAGGAGAAGGAACGCTTTGGGTTAAGGAGCATAATTCAATCTATTTTGTAGATATTAAAAAGAAAAGTTTTTTTTCTTTAAACACAAAAAATAATAAAAAGAAAAAATATAGAGTTAACAAAGAAATTGGTTTTTTAGCTCATATTAAAGGAGATATTTTTATTTTGGGACTTCAAGGTGAATTAAGAATTCAAAATATCAAAACAAAGAAAATTATTAAAAGCATTTTAATAGAAAAGGATATTAAATTAAATAGAGTCAATGATGGTAAAACGGACCCTAAAGGAAATTTGTGGTTTGGCACTATGGATAATCTTGAGAGAAAAATTGAAAAAGGCTCATTATATAAATTAGATAAAAATTTATTATTGACTAGAGTAGATAGAAATTACAGAATTACTAATGGACCAGCTTTTATTGATGAATTAAATTTTTATCACACAGATAGTTCTAAAAAAATAATTTATAAAATTAGAATAAATAAAAAGAATAAGATTATAAATAAAAAAATTTTTAAAAAATTCTCATCAAAAGAAGGGTCACCAGATGGTATGACGCTAGATAAAAATAAAAACCTATGGGTTGCCCATTTTCATGGGGCTTGTGTTTCTGTATTCAATGATAGGGCAAAATTAATTCATAGAATTCAATTACCTGCAAAAAATATAACTAATTGCACATTTGGTGGACAAAAAAACAATGAGCTTTTTATTACATCTGCCACAAAAGGTATGAGTAATGCAGATTTGCAAAAATATACATATTCAGGATTTTTATTTAGTGTAAAAACTAATATGAGAGGAAAATTACAAAAAAAATTTATATTAAGTAATGAAAAAAAGAGATCTTTATTATGAGAGGATACCAACTAAACTCTTAAGGGAGGATATAAGATTATTAGGAACATTTCTTGGTAGAGTTATAAAGGATCAGGAAGGTGAAGATTTTTTTAATATAGTAGAAAAATTAAGACTACTCTCCAAAAATACTTTACTAGATAAGAATAAAAAAAAGGTTTTTTCAAAAATTTCAAAAGAAATTAAGAGACTTAATCCTCAAAAAACTTTCAAAATAACTCGATCTTTTTCACATATCTTAAACTTGATGAATCTTGCTGAGTCACTAGATGCATCTCGGAAACTCAATGAATATGAGAATCCATATTTTAAAAATAAAAATCAAAATCTCTTTATAGAGGATATTATTAAAAATCTTTTTAAGAATAAAAAAATTTCAAATAATAAAATTTATGAACAAGCTAAAAATCTTAATATTGGTATTGTTCTTACTGCTCATCCAACAGAAGTAAAAAGAAGAACTCTAATTCAAAAGTATGCAAATTTAATTAAATTAACGGAGGAAAGACATTTATTTAAGAAATATCCCTCTAAAATAATTGAAATAGATAGAAAAATTTATACGGAAATTACTATAATTTGGAAAACAGACGAGCTTAAAAGGTCAAAACCATCTCCATTAGATGAGGCTAAGTGGGGTCTAGCTGTGATCGAGGATAGTTTATGGGATACTATTCCTAAAGTTTATAAAAGATTAAATGATATTTTTAGAAAAAATCTTAAAAAAGATTTACCTCGAGGTTTTAATCCTATTCAATTTGGATCATGGATGGGAGGTGATCGTGATGGAAACCCTAACGTAACTTCTGAAGTTACAAAAAAAGTTATTCTATTTTCTAGATGGCAAGCTGCAAAACTATATGAAAAAGAATTTACTAAATTAATTCAAGATCTATCTATGAAAGAATGTTCTACTCAAATTCAAAAAGTAACTGGTAAAACTTTTGAACCATATAGAGTTTATTTAAGACCTATTAGAGATAAAATTAGATTAACTCACCAATCAATCGAAAATCATTTAACAAAAAATGTACCACTCATTAATAACAGGTTGTTACAAGATAAAAATGAAATTTTGCAACCTCTTAGAATTGTAAGAGATTCATTAAATTTAAATCATGGCCAACTTATAGCAAATTCAGATTTATTAGATTTGATTAGAAGGGTAAGATGTTTTGGAATAAATCTTGCAAAAGTCGATATAAGACAAGAGTCATCAAGACATGAAAAATTAGTAAACTTTTCAATCAATAAAAAATTCAATATTAATTATTTAAACTTGAATGAAAATAAAAAGTTAAATTTACTTAACAAACTAATTAAACAAAAAAAATATTTTATAGATAGATTAATTATACGAGATAAAGAAAATAAAGAAGTTTGGAATACATTTAAGCAAATATCAAAAGAGCCTGATCAATGTTTAGGTGCATATATAATATCAATGACATCTAAAGCATCAGATATTTTATCAGTTTATTTATTACAAAAACAGGCGCAAACTAAGAATTTATTAAGGGTAGTACCATTATTTGAAACATTAGAAGATTTAAAAAATGCAAAAGATATTATGCAAAGCCTTTTCAAATTGTCATGGTATCGAAAATTAATTAATAACAAACAAGAAGTTATGATTGGATACTCAGACTCAAGTAAGGATGCAGGAAAATTGTCTGCAAGTTGGCATCAATATAAACTTCAAGAAGAATTGAGAAATCTTGCAAAGAAATATAAAATAGATTTAGTCTTCTTTCATGGTAGAGGTGGTTCGGCAGGAAGAGGTGGTGGGCCCATTCAAGCAACTTTAAAATCTCAACCGGCAAATACAGTTAATGGTAAAATTAGAATTACTGATCAAGGAGAAGTTATTCAGCAAAAATATGGATATAAACCTTTAGCTGAATATAATCTATGCAGTTACATAGGAGCTGTTATGGATGCTTCATTAAATCCACCACCAAAATCAAAGAAAAAATGGCGTGATTTAATTCAAAAAATGTCTGAAATTTCAACCTCTGCATATAGAAAAAATCTAAATCAAAGTGAAGATTTTATAAGATATTTCAAAACTGTTACACCACATAAATCTCTTGGAAAACTTGCTATAGGGTCTAGACCAACTAAGAGAAAAAATGTTGATAACATTCAAAGTTTAAGAGCAATACCATGGGTTTTTGCCTGGACTCAAATAAGATTGATGTTGCCTGCTTGGTTGGGCACTACAGAGGCTCTTAGATATGGATCAATTAAAAAATTTTCAAAAACATTAACTGATATGGAAAAAAATTGGCCTTATTTTGTGTCTACAATGGATATTTTAGACATGGTAATATCCAAAGTTGATCCTGAAATTTCAATTATCTATGAAAACAATTTAGCAGATGAAGCTTTAAAACGAATTGGTAAAAAACTAAGATTTCAATTTAAAGCATTAGTTAAATTGCATAACAAGATTACTCCAAAAGAGGTATTTAAAGAGAGAAAAGAATTTAGAAAGGCATTATTTATAAGAAATAATTACACAGAGATGCTAAATATTCTTCAGGCAAATATTATGAATAAGATAAATAATAAAAAATATAAAGAATTAGATAAAAAGTTTCTTGATGATGCTTTAATGACATCGATAGCAGGTATTTCTGCTGCAATGAAGAATACAGGATAAATGACTGAATTATTAATTGCTTTTGGAGCTGGACTAATAAGTTTTTTATCTCCATGTGTTTTACCTTTAATCCCTGGTTATGTTTCTTTCATTTCAGGACAATCATTACAAGATATTTTAGCTTCCAAAAAAATTAAACTTTTACCATTAGCTTTATTTTGTTTTGGCTTTTCTACTGTATTTATTATTTTAGGTGCATCAGCATCTTTTTTGGGGCAAACCCTTTTACAAAATTCTGAAATTCTTAGAATTATTGCTGGTATAGTTATAATAGTTTTTTCATTACAGTTAGTTGGTTTGATTAATATTGGGTATTTAAATTTAGAAAAAAGATTTGAAGCTAAAAGTTCTCAAAATATATTATTTCCTTATGTTATAGGTTTAGCTTTTGGTTTTGGATGGACACCATGTATTGGACCTATTTTAGGCTCTATTTTAGCTCTAGCTTCTATTGAGGAAACTCTGACTAGAGCAGTTATAATGTTAAGCTTTTATTCATTGGGTCTAGCAATACCATTTGTTTTATCAGGTTATTTAATTCAAAAATTTTTATTATTTTCTAAAAATTTTAAAAAAAATATTAATTTGATATCAAAAATAGGGGGTATTATTCTTTTAATTACAGGTATTTTAATTCTAACTAATCAGTTGCAAGCGATAGGTTTTTATATAATTAAAATTTTTCCATTTATGCAAAATTTCGGTTAAAAGTATTTTATGAAGATTTACCAAATAGATTCTAGTGCAAGAAAAAAAGGCTCTACATCAAGAGCATTAGCAAAAAAATTATTAGACAAAATTAAAAAACCTGGAGACGAGGTTTTATACAGAGATCTTGATGATGAAATGTTGTTTGTAAGTGGTTTAACCGAGTCAGGTATGAAAATTGATGAAAAAGATCAAACAGAGGAACATAAAAAAATGTTTGAACTTTCAGATAAACTGGTGACTGAGTTAAAAGAAAGCGATATCATAATAATTTCAGCCCCTATTTATAATTATGGCCCTCCCGCAACTTTGAAAGCTTGGTCTGATTTGGCCGCTAGAATTGGAGAAACTTTTAGGTTCAAACCTAATGGTAGAAGAGAGGGATTACTTAAAAATAAACAAGCCTATCTTGTGATTACATCAGGTGGGACTAAACTTAATAGTTCTGAAGATTTCCTTACCCCATGGTTAAAGTTTATATTAAATTTCTTTGGTATTGAAAAAGTTGATGTAATAAGTGCTGATCAAATGGCATTAGATTATGAAAAATCAATCAAAGATGCAGAAGCACAAATAGAAAATTTGTTTAAAAATTAACTTTATTCAATTTAAATTAAATAGTAAGAGATTGATGTGGATCAACTAAATTCAAAAAAATACAGTATCTATGCAAATTTTCTAAATAAGTTAGCAAAAGATCTAACAACTTTTTATCATTCAAAGTTAAAAGGAACCTTTAAAGTTTCTAATAAACTTAAAGGCAAAGGTTATGATCCTGTCACAACATCAGATAAGGCTTTTGAAAAATTCATTAGATTGAAAATAAAAAAGAAATTCCCAGATCATCAAGTTATAGGCGAGGAGTTTGGACACAAAAAATCTAAAAGTGATTTTACATGGGTAATAGATCCAATCGATGGAACTAGATCTTTTGTAATCGGTAATCCAACTTGGAGTAATTTGATTTCATTGAATTACAAGGGATATCCAATTTTAGGACTGGCCAATTTTCCAGTTCTTAAAAAGTATTATTTAAATTATTCTGACAAAATTGCTTATGTTTATGATAACGGCAAACGAAAAAAAATATCTGTAAATAAAAAAGCTACTTTTAGTAGCGCAAAATTATCAGCAGCTTTTCATGGAGCACTTTCTTTAAATCAACAAAAAAAAATTCCAAAGATTTTGAAATTGATGCAATTTCCATGCAGTGATGCTTTAAGTTATTCTCATTTAGCAGAGGGTAGAGTTGATGCTGTAATGCAATGCTCGAATAAAATTTGGGATATCCATCCATTAATTCCTATTATTAAAGCAGCAGGTGGCATTGTAAGCACGTGGTCTAATAAAGATGCAGTCAATGCTGGAAATATTTTAGTGTCATCTAATAAGATTGTTCACAATAAATTTTTAAAATTATTGAAACCAGTTTCTAAATGATCCCAAAAAAAGCACAAGAGGTACTAGATTTCTGGTTTAAAGAAACACCTGCTGAAAAAAGATTTAAAAAAGATGAAACTTTTGATCAAATTATAAGAGATAGATTTTTAAATGATTATGAGCTTGCCTCTCAAAATGAATATGATGATTGGCAAGATCAACCGATGAGTGCGTTAGCTTTAGTTATTCTTTTTGATCAATTTTCAAGAAATATGTTTAGAGATGATAAGAAGGCGTTTGCCCAAGATCATAAAACAAGATTGATAGTAAATGACGCTGTTTATGCTGGCTATCTTGAAGCGATGAATGAAAGTCAAAGATTTTTTATGATTTTACCTCTTATTCATAGTGAAGAAATTACAGATCACGACATGGCTTATTATTTGCTTAATAAATATTTAAGAGAACACGAAGGTTATGTCCAAATTAAAAAATTTTGGCAGGATCACACTAAAGCTATCAGACAATTTCATAGATACCCTCATAGAAACAAAGTTCTTGGTAGAGAATCTACTGAAGAAGAATTAGCATTTTTAAATGGCCCAAACTCTTCTTGGTAGTTGTGAATTTAAAATATATTTTTAAAATAATTGATAAGGAAGAGTGGCAAAAAGTAAAAGAGTCAGGAACTTATTTGGGATCTGCTAAAGATATACAGGATGGTTTTATTCATTTTTCAGGAGAAGAACAAGTTAAAGGAACTCTTGAAAAGTACTATTTAAAACAAAAGAATTTAGTTTTACTTAAAGTTGAAACATTAAAATTAGATCATTTAATTTGGGAACAAGCCTCTGATGGAAATATGTTTCCTCATTTATATTCTTCATTAGATTTGTCTAATGTTGTAGATGAATTTGAGATCATCTTGTCAGATGATGGTACTCATAAATTACCTGATAATTTTAATTAATTTAATTTCCCTAAGTAATTAACCATTACAACCCCAATAATAATTAAAACAATTCCAATAGTTGCAAATATATTTGGAACTTGATTGTACTTAAGCATTGCAAAAACCAAAACACCAGTAACTGTTAACCCGCTATATGTTGAATAAGCAAATCCAACTGGAAGCGCTGACATAGCTTTTGCCATACAAAACATCGTTATACACATAAACAATATACATAAAAATGAGGGTGTTAATTTTGTAAAACCATCAGATATTTTTGCAAAACTATTTGAAGCTATTCCAAATGAAATACCAACAGCTAAAAATAAATATCCAAACAAAGGTTTCATTTAATTATTTCCCAGAAGGTTTACCATTAAAACTCCAATTATAATAAAGGCCAAACCAATTATTGAATAGAGATTAGGCATTTGATCAAAGCGAATTACACCGACTATTACAGTTGCAATTATTGTTAGTCCTGCAAATGAAGCGTAAGTAATTCCCATAGGTATATTTTTCATTACCATTGAAAGAGCATACATGCACATAACAATCGTTATTCCGGTAATAATACTTGGAAATAGAAGAGTAAAACCTTCAGCTGTTTTTGCAAAACTATTTGAAGTAACTCCCAAAACAACAGCTAATATTAAAAAAGCGTAAGAGGTAGCGAGACTCATTTAATTACTCTAAATGAAATTTCGCTAAATATATATAATTATTTATTAACTTTTAAATAATTCTAAAGCTTTGTTTAATAACTCTTCTGATTTTGCATGGTCACCAGCATCATGGGCTGCCATACCTTGATCTCTTAGCATTTGTGCTTCAGCAATTTTATCATCTAAGTTCTTAGCCATCATAGGACATGAACCTGCATATACTGAACTTGTAAAAAGTACTAAGAATAATGTTATTACTATTTTTTTCATATTTTTCCTTGTTTGATTAATTGACTAAACAATATGAAAATAATAAGTTTTTAAAATAACCATTATTGTCACTTTGCATGTGCAAAATGACCCAAATAGCTATTTAGGAATTTTTGTTGCACCTGTTTCGAGTGAAATCATTTTTCCATCTTGATATTTAAATACAGCCATTACCGCTTCTGTATTTCCATCATTAAATGATACAAATGCATGCTCAACACCAATTTCATCATTTTCAAAAATCACTCTTATTTTATCTCTTTTAATGTCACCACTCATTGCCCACTTGATTACATCTGCTTTTCCCAAAACATTACCTGATGCATGCATGGTAAACTTATAATCATCATGTAAAATTTCATTCATTGCAGTCTCATCTTTTGCTTCCATAGCAGCATTATATTTTGCTAATATTGACATATTTATCTTTCTTTCTTTTAATTATTAACCAGAATGGTTCATTACTGAATCATCAGACATCATAGTCATTTTTGATTGATCTATAATTACACCAGCCTCAATTCTTGCTTTAATTATTTCTTCGTCTCCACTAAATCCTTTCATTCCTTCCATTGACTCAAAATGTACAATTACTGTCATTGTATTATCATCTTCTTTATCTGTGCCCGCAAAAGCAATTGTCATTCCATATTTTTTTAATTTATCTCCATTTGCAAGGATCATTTCTTTCCATAAGTTAAATCCTTTAGATAGTTTTTGTTCTATTTTTACGTACATTTTTATCTCCTTTTATTAATATTTACTTATTCACTAAAGATGACTCTTATTTCGTCTTCGATAGTTCCTTCAACTGCAACTTTCTTCAATTGCTTCTGAAGACTTTGATATTTTTTATCTGCTGACATTTTTGCATCAGCCTCATTATCTCCTTCAAACATTGGACCAATTAATGTTTCTCTAATTGTTCTTGGATCACCACCAATTTGAAATGAAAAATAAATATTGTGCTTAGGATAATATTTTTTTCTAACCTTTGCTAAACTTTTTCCAATTTCCATTGCTTCACCTAAGCTGTTATCTTTTACCTTCATTGTTCTTGTGTATATTGCTTGCATTTTTTTCCTTTAGTTTTTGTGATTTAAGATTACCTCACCAGCTTTTCCATCAACTGAATCAATTACTTCCTTATTTAAATCCATTCGTTTCGTTCTTGAAGCAGAAGCTCGTTCCATTGCATCATTATCTACATATAATGAAACAAACATTAAAGTTTTGTCATTTATACGAACTTCCAATAATTGTTCTGCTTCAGGAAATTCACTTGGTGCATTTGTTTTGTAAGTTTCTGCAATTTGATCTGCGCCTTCCTTAGATTTTAAGTTAAGAGTCGTTATTCTTGCTACTGACATTTTTATTCTCCTTTCATTATTAATTTTTCATTATCCCAAAAAATTAAATGCATAACATTATAAAAATATCGAAGAAAAAGGCTTAGTACTTATAAAATTTAGTTATTTTACAACTTATCTTAGAATTAATTTCTTACATTTAAAAATTAACAATAACAATTTTTTTTGATAAAAATTAACTATGATTGAAAAATTTAATGGAATTTTTTACTTAATCCTTTTCATAATTCATTTTTTAGGTTTTGGAATTTATGCTTATCAAATGATAATTAATAATAAAAATTTTAGAGCTAAATTTGAAATGGATGAAACAGCAACACCTATAATGCGAATGATAGGTGCTACTTTTCTAGGAGCATTATTGATGGCTCTTTATATAATGTTTGTCAGACCTAATGGTGTTGAAGGTACTTGGGCATTCTTTAATTTAATTTTTGTACAAAATGTATGCATCTTAATTGTAAACACTTATTCGATAAAAATTGACAAAACAGGAATTAGAAATGACTCGAACGAAGGTGTTATAGCACCACTAGTATTTACTATTTTGAGTGCTGTTCTAATATATGGGTTGTCAGATAAAATTTATATCTAAAGCCAATTAGGGAAGGGTAAACCTTTTTCTTCAAGGAATTTTTTATTAAACATCTTTGTTGAGTATTTATCACTTCTATCACAAAGAATTGTAACAATCGTTTTTCCTGGTCCTAATTCTTTACCTAATCTAATTGCACCAGCGATATTAATTCCACAGCTTGTGCCAAGGCTTAACCCTTCATTTTGAATTAGGTCGTAAAGAATTGGTAGTGCTTCATGGTCATCGATTGAATAAGCATCATCTATTTTAGCATTCTCAAAGTTTTTAGTTACTCTACTTGAACCAATTCCCTCAGTAATAGACCCACCTTCTGATTTTAACTCACCATTCTTTATATAATTATAAAGAGCAGAACCTTTGGGATCTGATAAATAAATTTTTATATCTTTATTTTTTTCTTTAAGAGCATTACTTACACCAGAAATAGTTCCACCGGTTCCAGACGAGCAAACAAATCCATCAACCTTACCATCTGTTTGATCCCAAATTTCTGGTCCAGTTCCCTCATAATGACCTTTTGCATTTGCCGTGTTATCAAATTGATTAGCCCATATAACACCGTTATTATTTGATGGTCTTAATTCATCAGCTAGTCTTGCTGCAATTTTTACAAAGTTATTTTCATCTTTGTAAGGCTTTGGTGCTACCAATCTAAGTTCTGCACCTAGGTTTTTTAATAAATCTTTTTTTTCTTGAGTTTGATTATCGTTCATTACAATAATAGTTTTGTACCCTAAGGAGTTTCCTAAAAGACCCAAACCAATTCCAGTATTACCTGCTGTTCCCTCAACAACAGTCCCACCTTTTGAAATTAATTTTTTTTCTTGAGCGTCTTTTATTAATGCCAATGCAGCTCTATCTTTAACTGATCCACCTGGATTTAAAAATTCAGCTTTACCATAAATATTGCATCCAGTTATTTCTGATGCAGCTCTTAATTTTATTAAAGGAGTATTTCCAATCCCTGAAATAAAATCATTTTGAATGTTGCTCATTAGTCTGATTTTGTATCACTATCTGGAGTAATACCATAAGGTTTGAATTCGCTATCAGCAATACCAACATTCTTTGCTGGTATACCAACCATAACAGCTTTTTCTGGAACATCTTTTGTAATCACTGCGTTAGCACCAATTTTTGCACATCTTCCAACTCTGACAGGACCTAACACTTGCGCACCTGATCCAATAACTACATCATCTTCAATTGTTGGGTGTCTTTTAATATTACGCTGACCATTTGAGTTTATACTTGGTGCAATCCCTCCAAGTGTAACCATATGATAGATAGTTACATTCTCACCAATTTCAGAAGTTTCTCCAATCACAACTCCCATACCATGATCAATAAATAAATTTTTTCCAATTTTAGCTTTAGGGTGAATCTCAATACCAGTTAAGAATCTTGAAAACTGGGAAATCATTCTTGCAATTATTTCAAATTTAGCGGTACTAAAAAAATTTGCTAGTCTATGAAAGAAGACTGCTTTAACTCCAGGATAAGTTAAAATTAAACTTAACTTAGATTTTGCAGCTGGATCTCGATCAATTATAGATTGTAAAAAATTTCCCATGTTTTTTTGCTAGATTGACTTAATTGTGATCTTTATATAGTGATTATATTTCGTAATTAAAGAGGAGATTTATGTATAGAAATACCAATTGTTTTCATTTAGCTGTCCCTTGTGGTGACTTAGAAGTAGCAAAAAAATTTTACAGTGAAACATTAGGCTGTAGATTAGATAACTCTGATCAAGAATGGGCTGATGTTGATTTTTGGGGAAATGAATTAACTCTTCATGCAAGTGAGCATAAATTAGATAACGAAAGACATGATGTCGATATGGGAAATGTTTCTGTTCCTCACTTTGGCGTGCATTTATCAAAGAAAGATTTTGATGCTCTTAAACAGAGATTAAAAGATAATGGCACCAAGTATTACGATGAGCCTTATTTAAGATTTAAGGGTACAAAATATGAACAAGAGACTTTCTTTGTAAAAGATCCTAATGAAAATGTTTTAGAGATCAAAACACTTACAGCTAACCCAGAATAGTTAGTGGCTACTAATTATAAAGCTATCGCAAAAAAATTAAAGTTTGAAGGAAGAGCATTTATCAATGGTAAATATGTTAATGCCATTGATGGTAAAAAATTTGAAACAATAAATCCTGCAACAGGAGAAACACTTTGCACTGTTGCTAAATGTAATCATAAAGATGTTGATCTTACAGTTAAGGTTTCAAGAAAAGCCTTTAATAGTGGTGTTTGGTCTAGATGTTCACCAGAGCATAGAAAAGAAGTTTTATTAAAATTTGCAGAATTACTTCGAAAACATGGAGATGAAAATTCAGTTTTAGAGTGTGTTGATACTGGAAAGTTAGTTACAGATTGTATTAATGAAGTCGCCAATGATGCTCCAATGCATTTCCAGTGGTATGGAGAACTTATAGATAAAGTTTTTGGAAAAGTTGGTCCAACCGAACCATCTATTACAAGTTTAATAGTTAAAGAACCAATAGGGGTTGTTGCAGGAATTGTCCCTTGGAACTTTCCTTTAATGATGGCTGTTTGGAAGATGGCTCCTGCATTAGCTGCGGGCTGCTCAGTAATTATCAAGCCAGCAGAAGATACTCCACTAACAGCAATAAGAGTTGCTCAAATTGGTAAAGAGGCCGGAATTCCAGACGGTGTATTAAATGTTCTTCCAGGATATGGAGATGTTGGTGAGGCTCTAGGTCGACACAAAGATGTTGATGCTGTTTCATTCACAGGCTCAACTGAAGTAGGTGGATATTTTTTAAAGTATTCAAGCGAAAGTAATTTAAAACCTGTTGCTTTAGAGATGGGTGGCAAAAGTCCATTTATAGTTTTAGAGGATGCGAAAATTAATGATGATTTAATTGATAATGCAATTAATTCTGCATTTTGGAATGGTGGTCAAAACTGTTCTGCAAACATGAGACAAATAGTTCACAAAAAAGTTAAAGATGAATTTTTAGATAAAATAATTAAAAGAGTAAAAAAATTAAAAGTAGGTGATCCATTAGATTTAAAATCTAATATGGGATCTATGATTTCAAAAGGACACTTGCAAACAGTTGATGGGTATATTCAAAAAGGTATAGATGAAGGTGCAAAACTTTTATCTGGTGGAGTATCGAACAATAAACAAAAAGGCTTTTATGCAAAGCCAACATTGTTTGATGGATTAAAAGAAAATATGACCATTGCTCAAGAAGAGATCTTTGGTCCAGTACTAGGAGTTTTGACAGTTAAAAATGATGAAGAGGCTTTGAAAATTGCAAGTAATTCAAAATATGGATTACATGCAAGTGTATTCACCCAAGATATAAACCGAGCATTTCATTTAGCCAAAAGCCTTCCATGTGGAACTATATCAGTTAACACTTTTTCAGAAGGTGATATTAAAACTCCATTTGGAGGTTATAAACAATCTGGATCATTGAGTAGAGACCAAGGTACTGAAGCATTAAATTCTTTTCTTCAAACTAAAACCATTTGGATTAGTCACCAATAATAACTGCGACCATTAAGATAAAAAAGCATTGTTATTTATACATTTTATAACTTTATTTCCTTTGACTCACTTAAATCATTCACGTTAGACTAAATTTTATAAATTAATAGGAGAGAGATAATGAGAATAATTAAAACTACACTTGTAGCTGGACTTATTTCACTTTTTGCAACATTTTCATCATTCGCTGAAAAAGTAAAAATTGGAGATCCAGGTTGGACAGGTGCAACAGCTATTGCAAACTTATTAGCTGCAGTTGTTACAGATAAAATGGGCGGAGAAGCAGAACTTGTCCCAGGAAACAACACTGCTATTTATGGTGCGATCGACAGAAGCAAAGGTGAGATTGAAGTTCACCCTGACATCTGGTTACCAAACCAACAAGCTTACACAAATGATTTAGTTCCAAAAGGAACTTTGAAGTTAAGCAGCAAACCATATGAAGGAAACCAAGGGTATTGTGTTTCTCAACAGTTTGCAAAAAAGTTTAATATTACTGCAATTGAAGATTTAGGAAGACCCGAAGTTGTTAAAGCTATGGATAGTGATGGCAATGGTAAAGGTGAGTTCTGGATTGGTGCAGATGGTTGGGCTTCAGCTAATGTTAACCAAGTTAAATTAAGAGACTATGGTTTATATGATGCGGGTATCGAACCAATAAGAGCAGCAGAAGCAGTTAAAAATGCAAGAGTACTTGACTCTATTAAAAAAGGTGAAGGCTATGCATTTTATTGTTACAAGCCACATGCGATTTGGGGAATGGCTGATGTAGTTATGTTGGAAGAGCCAAAATTCGATCCAGCTAAATACAAAATGGTACAACCTAAAGAAGATGCTGATTGGTACAAAAAATCATACGTAGCTTCTAAAGATGCACTTAAACAAATTCAAATTGGATGGGGAACTTCTCTAGAAAGTAAATCTCCAGCTATCGTTGAATTCTTTAAGAACTTTCAATTAACAGCAGATGATGTATCTGCTATGGCTTACGCAATTTCAGTTGAGAAAAAACAACCAGCTGATGTAGCGAGAGCTTGGATGAAAGCTAACAAATCAACAGTTGATGGTTGGTTAGGTCTTTAATCTAAAATAAATTATTTATACTCGGCAATTTTATATTGCCGGGTATATTTTCCTCAAGTAAAAGAAAGTTAAATGGATTCATCTGGATCAGCAATTAAAATTGAAAATGTTTGGAAAGTTTTTGGTAATACTTCCGACGAAGCAATAGATGCAATTCAAAATAAAAGAATTTCAAAAAATGAAGCTTTAGAGAAATATAACTCAGTTATAGGTGTTTCTGATGTTTCTTTTGATGTTAAACAGGGCGAAATATTTTGTGTAATGGGCCTTTCTGGTAGTGGAAAATCAACGTTAGTTAGACACATAAATAGACTTTTAGAACCAACCTCTGGCAAAATTTTAATTAATGGTCAGGATGTAATGAGTCTTGATAGAGAAAGTTTACAAGAACTAAGAAATAAAAAAATTGGTATGGTATTTCAAAACTTTGCCCTAATGCCTCATAGATCTGTTGTTGATAATATCGCAATGCCACTTGAAATTAGAGGTGTGAGTAAAAACGATAGATTAGATGCTGCAAATAAAATTTTAGATATAGTTGAATTACAAGGTTGGGGAAATAAATTTGCCCATGAATTATCAGGTGGAATGCAGCAAAGAGTAGGTCTAGCTCGAGCATTAGCAGCAGATCCAGATTTTTTATTAATGGATGAACCGTTTAGTGCATTAGATCCATTAATTAGGAGACAACTTCAATCAGAATTTATTAAACTTTCAAAACAAATGAAAAAAACAACTGTTTTCATTACCCATGATTTAGATGAAGCTGTAAGAGTAGGGCATCGTATCGCAATAATGAGAGATGGTAAAGTTATTCAGGTTGGAACACCTGAAGAAATTGTTGTTAGTCCAGCAGATGATTATGTCGCTGATTTTGTTAAAGGAATTTCTAGATTAAAAGTAGTTCAAGCTAAATCAATAATGCAATCAGTTGAAAATTTTGAAAATAAAAATGGAAAACTTTCAAATGATTTAGAAGTTGTTAATGAAAGCGATTTATTGAGTAAACTTATTGAGACATCAGCTTCAAGAGACAAACCAATCATTGTAAATAATAATCAAAATAAAATTATTGGTGTTATTTCTCAGTCCGATCTTTTAAAAGCAGTTATTGAAGGAGGAGATGGTGAGTAAAGAACTAAATAATCCCTCTCGATCAGAGTTAATAACTGATTTTGTTAAAACAAATCCAGATTATTATATTGATCAATTCCAAAAAATAGGAAGCAAGCCAACATTTTCTTTCTCATTTAATTTATATGCTGCAATTCTTGGGCCAATTTGGTTTGGAATGCGAAATATTTGGAATTGGGCCTTAACTTTTTTAATTATTGAAACTTTCTCAGTTGTTCAAATTATTAGAGGTTTATTTGGAAATATTACAAAGGATGCTATTCAAAAAATTGAACAGGTACAATCTACTATTGCTTTTAGAAACAAACAATTAGAAGCAGCTATAACTAACAATCCAGACAAAGTTGATGTTTATAAGAGGAACATTAAATCGTTAGAAGATGCTATGCAAGGCTATATAAATGAAGTCGATAGAATTGAAGCATCAGCTATTTGGATAACAATTTTTGGTATTGTTTCATTGATTTTAATAAAAATAGTTCAAGGTGTTCTTGCAAACTCTAAATTAGAAAAAAGATATTCTGAATGGCTTTCAGACAAAACAATAAGTCCAGGCATGCAAACTAAAAACTATTTTTTAAGTACAGTTTTTGCTTCTGTGATCATGTTCTTCTCTGTAGTTCATTATAGTTTTCCGGGTTTAATAGACATTATGAATGAGTTTCCAACTCATCCCGATATTAGATTGACGTCTATAGCTTGGGTCGAAACTATTTTTAATTATGCTGTTTTAAAAGGAGATGCATTGTTCACGGCAATTACAATTGGAATAAGATCTGTTTTAGATTTCTTAGAATTATTGTTTGTTAAAACTCCCTGGATAGTAATTATAACTACAATAGTAACCTTAACCGGATTATCAGCTGGGCCTAGAGCTGCAATTTATTCTGCTGGATTTTTAAGCTACATGGGGTTTTTAGGTTTTTGGGTAAAAGCTATGACAACACTCGCATTGCTTGGAACAGCTGCAATTTTAAGTATTGCAATTGGAATACCCCTTGGAATTTTCTGTGCTAGACGACAAAGATTTTATTCAATGATAAGACCAATAATGGATTTTATGCAAACAATGCCTGCATTTGTATTTATGATACCTGTAATTGCATTCTTTGGAACAGGGAAGGTTGCAGCAGTAATAATTACAATGATATTTGGTGGAACTCCTGTTGTTAGATTAACAGTACTTGGACTAAGAGGAGTGCCAGAGACAATCAGGGAAGCTGCAATAGCTTACGGTGCAACTAAATGGTATTTATTAAGAAAGGTAGATTTACCTTTAGCCACCCCATCAATTTTAGCAGGTGTAAATCAAACTGTAATGTTAAGTTTAGCAATGGTTGTAGTTGCATCACTAATTGGAGCAAAAGGTTTAGGACAAGATGTATTAGAAGCTTTACAATATGCCAATGTTGGTCAAGGTATACTTGCAGGTGTTGCGATATTATTTGTAGCATTAATTTTAGATAGGGTTGTTCAAGGTAAGAAAAGAGTTTAATAAACCCTAATGGAATTTCTGTTATTAGGTTTCTTTACTGGTTTAAGTCTTATTTTAGCAATAGGTGCTCAAAATATTTTTGTAATTGAACAAGGGTTAAAAAAACAACATGTATTTCTTGTTTGTATAGTTTGCTCTATTTCAGACTTAATTTTAATTTTTCTTGGGATATTTATTTTTCAATTTTTTAATCAGTATTTTAATTCAATTGTTGAATTAATATTCAATATAACTTTAGTTATTTTTCTACTTCATTTTATTTATTCAAAAATAAAGAATTATAATACGGCAGTCAATTTTGATACAGATTTAACCAGCATTACAGCATTTAATATTTTTTTAAAAACTCTAGGATTTACATATTTAAATCCACATGTTTATTCTGATACAGTATTTTTTTTAGGAAATTTTTCAAAAAACTTCATAATTAGTCAAAAAATACTTTTTGGAGTAGGTGCATCAATTGCATCTTTTTTATTTTTTTTCTTAATTGGATATCTTTCAAAATACCTGTCAAAATATGCGAAAAGTAAAAAAATTTGGAATATAATTAATATCTCAATAATTATTTTTATGAGTTTTTTAACATTGTTTATTATAACAAAAATGATTAATTAAATATTATGAGTAAAATTTATATAAATGATGTAGGTGAGGGATATCCTTTAGTATTAGTTCATGGTTATTTGGGCTCATCTGAAATGTGGTGCAATCAAAGAAATTTTTTTTCAAATTTTTGTAGAGTAATTTCACCAGCCTTACCTGGATTTGGTGAGAGTAGCGGCGTCCAATCATTAGACTCAATTAATAAAATGGCCAAGTTTGTAATTGACATAATAGATGAAAAAAAAATAGATAAATTTAATTTACTTGGTCATTCAATGGGTGGAATGATAGTTCAAGAAATAACTAAAATTGCTGGTAACAGAGTTAATAAATTAATTTGTTTTGCAACTGGATCTATCGGTGAAATACCCGGAAGGTTTGAACCAATTGACGAAACTAGAAAAAAACTTAAAGAAGATGGGGTAGAAATTTCATTTTCAAGAGTACCACAAAAATGGTTTGTAAAAGGTGACCAGGATAAAAATTATTATTTATGTGCAAATGCAGTTAAAAATGTTTCTCTAGAGACTGCTGATAATGCACTTAAAGCAATGCAAAATTGGTCAGGAATTGATGAATTAGAAAATATTAAAAATGAAACATTAATAGTTTGGGGTGATAAAGATACCTCATATAATTTTGATCAAGTTGATACACTTAACAAAAAAATTAAAAATAGTAGACTAGAAATCTTTAAAGATTGTAGTCATAACGTGCATCTTGAAGAACCAGATAAATTTAATAATTTAATTAAAGATTTTGTTAATTAACCTTTTACAGCGCCTGCTGTTAATCCACTTATTACTTGTTTTTGAAAAAACATTACCAATAAGAATAAAGGTGCTGTAGCAGAAACTACTGCTGAAACTGCCCACATCAAATTACCCTCGTGTTGATTGGTTCCAAGGTAACTCTGAATTTTAGGAACCATTGTATGATTTTCTTGATTAAGTAATAAGGCTGTCACAGTAAAATCGTTATATGCTAGCATTAAACTAAATAATCCAGCTGTTATAACTCCTGGCCACATCACAGGCATAATTATATGTCTGAATGTTTGAAAGTATGTACACCCATCTATTAGTGCACTTTCGTCAAGTTCTTTTGGAACAGTTTTAAAAAAAGAGTAAAGTAGCCAAAGTGTAAATGGTTGATTAATTGCTATTAACACTACAATTGTTGTAGGTAGAATTCCCCAAATTTGTAATTGAAAAAAAGGAAATAAGTATCCAGAAACTAAAGTTATATGAGGCATAGCTCTAAATACTAATGCAATAATTAAAATCCAAAATGCATAATTTTTTGTAGATCTTGATAAAGCGTAAGCTCCTAAGGTTCCAAGAAACAAAGAAACAGAAACTACACTTACAGTTACTATTATCGTGTTTCTTGATGCTTTCCAAAACTCACCTTCAAACCATGCGCCACTATAAGCTTCAGTTGTAAAACTTTTACCAGTTTCTAATAATGTGTTGAAAGCTGTTATTGCATACCACCAATCAGCTCTTGAAAAAAAGTCTGCTCTTACTTTGAAAGAACCCCAAAAAGTCCAAATAAATGGAAAACATGCTATCAATAACCAAACAACTATAAACATAGTATTGAAGGTCTTTAAACTATTTGATTTTTTATCTAATCCGTAATCCATTATTATCTATTTGTTCTAAATTCTCTCCAAGTTCTTATTAAAACTGGCGTTAGTATTATTGCTATTCCAATTATTGTCATTATTGAAGTTGCAGCTGCTGAGCCAAATAAAATAACCTCTTCATTAACTAAATTATCATATATCAACCAAGACAATGATTGAGCACTACCCTGTGCGCTAAAACCAATGATAGGTTCAAATACTCTAAAGTTATCCATTAAAGAAATTAAAGCTACAAATGTTACAACAGGATAAATATGAGGTAAAACAATATGCTTAACTCTCTGAAATCTTGAAGCACCATCAATAATTGAAGCTTCTAACGGTTCCTGAGGAACTGTTTGTAAAGCTGCATAGAATACTACAAAGGCAAAAGGGGAGTGATGCCAAATACCATAAATAATAATTGTGATCCAAGTAAGTGTTTTAGAAGATTTAACTGATAGATAAGGATCATTCATCAATAATTGTAAGTTTGCTCCAATAATTCCTTCTGCATCTACCATCCAAAATAAAACTAAAGAACCAACTAATGGAGTTACTATCATTGGTAAAATTGTACCAAAGATTAAAGCACCTCTTATTTTTCTAGAAATTGAATTTAGACTAAGGGCAATAACAAATCCCAACAATAAAACACATGGTGTAACAATAATACAATAAGTAAAAGTAAAAATTAATGCTTTATAAAAAGGTAGATTACCTACTTTAGTTAAAAATTCTCCAGTTGAATTGCTCTCACTCCAAAAATTAGATAATTGGTCAGTCGCTAAATGATTTCTGTCTACATAAGTTCCAAAACCATTAAATTTTCCAAGTGGCTTTTCTTCTCTAATTTTTGAAGTAGCTTCTTGATCAATTTGTACTGAAACCTTGCAGCCAAATGGATCACATTTTTTAACTTCTTTTAAAATCTGATCGTGTTGAGCATAGAAAGATTGAACACCTGTGGATATAATTGGTAACCCAATGAATAAAATCATTGCTAAACCAGTTGGTAAAAAAAACCAAAAAAAACTTTTATTAGGCATGAATTTTAGTTAAGTGGGGAATAAATCCCCACTTAAAGATACTTAGATATTATAGGAAACCTTGTTCTTTTGCTTTAGTGTTATAAGCAGCTTCAACATCTTTTAATGCTTGTTCAGCTGTCTCATTTCCTTGCAAAAATTCAACAATTTCATTACCCAAGGCACCGTGCATTAGTCCCATTTGAGGTAACATTGGATAAGGTTTTGCACCCATTTTAACTGCTTCAATTACACCAACAGATTTTGGTCCTGGAACAAATCCTTCAACTAACCAAACAGCTTGGTCTGCAGCTTTTGCTACCATTTCTTTTGAAGAAGCAGCATGAGCCATTGCTCTAAAAGAAGCTTCTGCATCTGCATCTGGTCTATTTTTAGCAAGTGTAAATCCATCCCACCAAAGTGTTGCAGCAGGAATGTTTCCACCACCAACAGTTGCTGGTGCAACTAGTTTAGTAGCAGCTGTGATTTTAGCATCTCCCTCATCATCTAGAAGAGTTCCAGATCTTGAAGCCCATAAAGTCATAATGGCAACATTTCCAGCTTCCCATTCTACTTTAATTGCTTCACTATCATGTGTTAAATAATCAGGATTACTCAAATCAGCTAATTTTTTTAGCATATTTAGAGTCGCTACACCTTTAGCATTATTAATATTTGGTTTTGCTGTTCCAGCTTTAAAGAATTCACCTCCATGTCCAATATACATGTTTACAAATTCTTCTGCTAAATTCCAGCCAGCTTTATAGGCTGCAGCATAAGGATATTTCATTTTTCCAGCTGCTCTAATTTTTTCAGAAGCTGCAACAACATCTTCGTAAGTTTTAGGAATTGCAATACCATTTTCTTTTAAGACATCCGTTCTTACATATAAATGCTGAGTGTTGGCCATAAATGCAACAGCCATAACTTTTCCATCAATTGTAATTAATTGAGAATCTTGAATGCCTTTTCCATATTTTTTAACTAGATCATTCATAGGTCTAATTAAATCACCATTCATTAATGGAACAATTGAACTGTTTGCTGCTACTCTAACAGAAAATTCTGAAGGATTAGCAGTTAGCGCTGGCACAGCAATTTTATTGTGCTCTGCTGAATGTGTTACTTTAAAATCTGCACTACCTTTACATTCTTTAGCTGTATCAACAAGTGTTCTTAATGCTGGAAAATCATTCGCCAAGATGTTGATTGATCCAGATTTAATATTACAGTCTGCATTAGCATAAGTGCCAAATAGCAAAAACGATAATACGATTAATATTTTTTTCATATTCATTACCTTTCTATAATTTTAATCTTTTAACCCTATAAAATACTTAAAAGTATCTATAAAGTCATTCTGTCGTTTTTTTTGATAATTTAAAGCAAAAAATTAAATAGCTTTAGAAGCAAGCTCTGTACCAACTACTAAAGACTCAAGTTTTTTATAAACTATGTTTTCATCAACATTTCCAAAACCTGCAAAAGTACTGAAACCACAATCTGTTCCTGCCATTAATTGATCTTTGTTAACTACTTTTGAAAACTGAATAAGTCTATTTTTTACAACCTCTGGGTGTTCTATAAAGTTAGTAGTAGAGTCGATCACACCTGGGGCTATAATTTTATCTTGAGGCAATTTAATACCTTCAAACGCCTGCCATTCATGAGAATGTCTTGGGTTTGATGACTCTAGCAAATATGTTCCAACATTTGCTTTTAAAATTAAAGGTAAGATTTTATCTAAAGAAATATCATATGAATGAGGTCCTTCATAATTACCCCAGCAGATATGCATTCTAATTTTAGATTGTGGAATATTTTCTAAAGACTGATTAAGAAATTCAATTTGTTTTTCTGCTCTTTTTAAAAATTCATCTTCTGACAAATCTTTAAATGTCATGTGTCTTGCTAAAGCAAGATCAGGACAATCTAATTGCAAATATAAATCGTTAGAAACAATTTCTTCATATTCTTGCTTCATGAGTTTTGACAAAGAATTTAGATATTCATCATCATTTTTATAAAATTTATTTGGTAAAAATGCTGAAATTACACCTGGAGAGGCAGCATTCATAAATGCATGACTATGATTATTTTCTTTGAGAGCATCTTTAAAATTATTGATATCTTTAGTTAAAGATAAAGTGTCTTTTATTTTTAGTTCATGTGTGCAGCAAGGTCTTGTATAGGTTGGTGTTCCACCTGTTCTTGCAATTCGTTCTTTAAATGTTGGAAAATCATCAAGATCTCTTGGAGCTTTTCTTTCACTTTCTCCTGAAAATCCATCTATTCTATCTTTAACATAAGTCGCATAACTGATTTTTGACATCTCTCCATCACTTATAAAATCAATACCTAGATCAATTTGTTTTTTTACAATTTTTTTTACATCTTTTTTTACTACAGCATCAAAATTTTCTAAATCGATTTTTTCTTGCTTGTCCTTTTTAAATAAAAGATCAGAAAGCTCATCTGATCTTGGTAAGCTTCCAACATGAGTTGTTCTTATTTTAGTCATTTTAATTACTATTTATTAGAATTTGTTTCCATATTGCAACCTCATCAAACAAAACCCATTCTCTTATAACCCCATCTTCATTTAATTCTACATGATTTATTCCCATAATAAATAATTTAGAATTTGTTTTTTTACCATAGTCTCCACTGTCTGCTGAGTGCATACCTTCTAAAAACCATCTAATTGATGCCCTTGGGTTTTTGTTAGACTCATCTAAATATCCAACATGTTCAATGGTAAATTTGATATCAGTAAAAATATCTTTTAAAGAGTTCCAAAATTTTGAAATATCTTCTCTTCCATGACCCAATTTATTTCCCGGCCAATAAATACTGGAAGCTCTATTGTAATCGTTAAAATCGTAACCTTCTTCAAAAACTTTACTTAATATTTCTGAATATTTTTGACCCGCAGAGTCTTTTTTTATTTTCTCTGGTTGATAATCTGATGGCTTTATATCATTTTTATCAAAAAGTTTTTTTGCTTTTTCAAGTCCACCCTCCTTATCAATCATTATTTGAGCAAATTCTTTTGGAGTATAACCAATTTGTCTTACCATTGCTCCTTGATCTCTTACAATCCATTCATCGTACACTTGATTACTTTTACAAGCGCAATCTGCTATTACTCTATAATAAATATCTTTTCCAGTTGGTTTGCCATAAAATCCATCTCCTAAATGTGTTCCTTTGCTTAAAATCCTATGTGAGGAATGATAGCCATTAATATCATTTCCATTCCAGATAACGTCTTCACCAAGTAATTGTCTATTTGGAAATTCTTTTAGGGTATTATAAGTTGCCTCTATAACAGGTTTGTTGCCGTAAGTTATTCCAAAAGGGGACCTAACTGGTATGTCATCTGTATAAAATTCACCAATTGAATCCACATCTTTTCCTTCCCAAATCTGTTTAGTAATTTTTAAAATAAAGTCTGGGAAATCTTTATATTTTTTATCAAAGCCCTTCATCAAGCTTTACTAACACAATTTAAAAAACATTCTTCATTATTATCAATAGAAATGCTAACTTTAGTATTTAACGGAAGGGAAAAAGTATCTTTTGAATTAATATCAAATTCATCTTTTTCAATTTTAACTTTCCAAGTTCCTTTTTGTGAAAATAAAATAGTTGGTTTGTCAAAGATCAAATCCTCAATTAGCCCTTTTTTAGCTTTTAGAATACTGTAATTAAAACCAGTGGTATGATTAATTAAAGGATCATAGGATTTTTTACAAAAATTATTACCTATAATTTGAATTAATTTAATTTCATTATTTAGAATAGTTTCATGATTAATATGATCTTTAAACTTACAAACAAACTTACTAATTTCATCTATTTCATAGTTATCAAATTCTTTAAGCTTTTCATTTGTGATAGGCTCTAATAGTTTTCTGTTTTGAGGTATTTCACTTTCATTTAAATCAATCAAAGAATTGTCATCTAACAAAGCTAATCCAGTTTCTTTTGCTTTAATCAAAACATTAGGAACCCAAGTGATTATTCCAGGATCATCATTTCCCAATATTACAAAAATTAAACCTTCTTCATTACCAGCGTTTTCAAAACCTCTAAACATATTCGTTGGCATTGAAACAACATCCCCTTTACTCAAAATTATTTCATTTTTACCATCTGCACCCCAATAGAATCTCCATTTACCTGAATAGATTAAAAATACTTCAGCAGTTGTGTGACTGTGTAACCCTGAACCATTTTTAGGGTTAGCGCTAACTGCGCCAAGATTGTAACCATGAGGTTTAGAAATTTTAACAGACTGATTACTATCTTCTGCGACACCCGGACCTACAATTGAATAATTTTTTCTTTCTTTATGACCTTCCATTCTTCCCTCAACAAAAGGTAAGGTGCTAGGTGTCAGCTCATTAAATCTTGCAATTCTTTCAGTCATAATATTTATTGTCTTTTTATTAAATATAACTGTTTTATATATGAAAATTGAAAATTTTGACACAGGACTTAAAGGGCAAGAAGACGTAGAAAATATTATTATTACTCCTGAAGAAAATTATAAAAACAAACAAAAAGTAAAAAATTATTTAACAGATATAGTTCATTCAGGAAAATCTAAGCTAGATGATAATTTAAACAAATATTTTGCTAAAGATATAAAGGTTAATTGTTTTCACCCTGTTAATGAGTTTAGTGGTCTTGATAAATTTAAAGATGATTATTGGTTACCATTATTTGAGTCTTTCCCTGATTTAGAGAGAAGAACACAACTAATAATCGGTGGAACGTTTAGAGATAAAATACAAGTTGCCTCAATTTCTACACTTTCTGGAGTCTTTAAAAAAGATTGGCTTGGTATTAGACCCAATAATAAAATGGTTAATTTAAGATGTTGTGAAATACATGAGCTCAAAAATGACAAAATAGTTGAAAGCCATATCTTAATAGATGTTATCGATTTAATATTTCAAACAGGAGTTTTTCCTATTCATAAATCAAGAGGTGCTGAAGGTAATTGGCTAAACCCAATTAATACTGATGGTGTAAATTTCTTTGAAAAAGATATCAACATTTCTAAATCAAATTTAGATCAAGCACTTATAATGCAAAGAAGTCTAAATATTAAACCTGAACTAGATACAAATTCAGATGAAGATTTAAAATTAAAACTAATTGATCATCCACAAGCAGAGTTTTGGCATGATAAAATGATTTGGTATGGACCAAGTGGAATAGGGACCGCAAGATCTTTAGAAGGTTTTGTGGATAATCATCAACTTCCTTTTAGAAAAACCTTCAAAGAAAGAAATTACTGGAAACTAGGTCATTATTCTGAGCTAGGAGATGGAAAGTTTTCTTTAACTGCAGGATGGCACAGTATTCAAGCAACTTATGGTTCAAATGATTGGTTAGGATATCCTCCTAACAATAAAAATGTTACAATGAGAGTAATGGATTTTTATCATCATGATGAAGGAAAAATAAGAGAGAACTGGGTTCCAATTGACATAGCCCATATTTTAAACCAAATTGGTGTTGATATTTTTGAACTAATAAAAAAATTATAATGTCTAATATAAAATTTACTAACATTCACAAATCATTTGGAACTAACAAGATTATAAATAATTTTAATCTTGAAGGTAAAGAAGATGAATTTTTAGTTTTAGTTGGACCTTCAGGTTGTGGAAAATCTACTTTATTAAGAATGATTGCAGGGTTGGAACAAATTGATGAAGGAGAGATATTTATTAACGATCAGTTAGTTAATGAATTACATCCATCAAAAAGAGAAACTGCAATGGTTTTTCAATCTTATGCTTTATATCCACATATGAATGTTTATGAAAACATGTCTTTTGGTCTAAAAATTGAAAAAAGATCTAAAGAGGAAATTGAGCAAAAAGTTATGCATGCTGCCAAAATTTTAAAAATTGAAGAATTATTAGAGAGAAAACCTAAACAACTTTCTGGTGGTCAAAGACAAAGAGTTGCTATTGGAAGAGCTATTACAAGAAATCCAAAAATATTCTTATTTGATGAGCCGCTATCAAATCTTGATGCAGCTTTAAGAGCTGAAATGAGAGTTGAAATTTCAAAACTTCACAACCAAATAAAAACAAATATGATTTATGTAACACACGATCAGGTTGAAGCTATGACTTTAGCTGACAGAATAGTTATTTTAAATCATGGAAATATTGAACAAGTTGGTACACCAGATGAAATATATACAAATCCTTCAAATGTTTTTGTGGCTCAATTTATTGGTACTCCTAAAATGAATATTTTAAAAATTAATGGTGATAATGTCATCTCAAATAATGAAATTAAGTTTCTAGGAAATTCAGTTAAAATTAAAGGAATAAATTTTTCTAAGAAAGACTACTATTTAGGTTTAAGACCTGAGCACTTGAGTGTTTCAGAAAATAGTGAATACAAGTTTAATCCAAAAGTAGATTTGATTGAAAATCTAGGTAATGAAAAAATTGCCTATCTCAAAATGGATCAATACGAAATTAGTGCCAAAATACCAAGTCATCACAACATAGAAAATACAATGGGCTTCAACTCAAAAGATATTTTCGTTTTTGATGAAAACGGTAAAAGAGTTAAATCCTAGTTAGAATAACCGTATTTTTTAAGTCTCACATCACCAGTTCTTGCGTGCGCTTCCATTCCTTCGTATCTAGAAAGTCTAGCAGCAGCTGCACCAACTAATTCAGTAGATTCTTTGGTCATTCTTTGAAAACTTAAAGTTTTAATAAATTTTCCAACAAACAAACCACCCGTGTATCTTCCAGCACCTTTAGTAGGTAAAATATGATTTGTCCCTGAACATTTATCACCATAAGCAACAGTTGTTTCTTCACCTATGAATAAAGATCCATAATTTTTTAATCTTTTGTGAAACCATTCTAAATTTTTTGTCTGTACTTCTAAGTGCTCAGGAGCATATTCATCACTAATAGAAGCCATTTCTTCGTCTGTATCACAAAGAACTACTTCACCATAATCTCTCCAAGCTGCATCAGCATTTGTTCTTGGAAGTTCTGGTAATTCAGCAATCAACTCAGGAACTCTTTTCATCACTTTTTCAGCTAATTCTTTACTTGTTGTGTATAACCAAGCAGGAGAGTTATAGCCATGTTCAGCTTGACCAACTAAATCTACTGCAACAATTTCAGGATCTGCAGTTTCATCTGCAATGACAGCTATCTCTGTAGGACCTGCAAATAAATCAATTCCAACTTTTCCAAATAGTATTCTTTTAGCTTCAGCTACAAACTGGTTACCTGGACCAACTATTATATCTGCTGGTGCATTATTAAATAATCCATTTGTCATAGCTGCTATTGCTTGAACACCACCTAAATTCATAATTACATCTGCACCACAAAGGTCAGCCGTATAAACTATAGTTGGGTGAACTCCTACACCAGGTTTTGGAGAACTACACACTAGAATATTTTTTACACCCGCAACTTTTGCAGTTGTTACACTCATAACTGCAGAAGCAATATGAGCATATCTTCCAGCAGGAACATAACATCCAGCTGTATTAACAGGAATTAATCTTTGACCTGCAAATAATCCTTCAGAAAGCTCAACTTCAAAATCTTGTCCATAGTTTTTTAATTGTGCTTCAGCAAATTTTCTTACTCTCTCATGAGCAAATTGAACATCATCCTTAGTTTTTTGATCTAATGTTTTTTTAATTTCTTCAATTCTTTCCTTAGAAATAACCACATCACCTTCAAATTTATCAAATTTTTTTGAAAGTTCTTTACAACCCTCTTCTTTAGATTGTTCTATGTCTTTAAGAATTCCTTCAACTATACCTCTAGTTTTTGTATCGTCTGTTGAAGATGTTTTTGGTGATTTTTTTAAATATTGTATTGCCATTGATTATTTCCTTTGTTTAAGAACATCTTAATAAGGTAAAAATGAATTTTATTCAACGATTTAAAAATAAAACCTGTAAGCCATATTTACACTAGTAACACAAAGAATGATCACTAAGAGATATAAACTTATATAATCGATTGGTTTCATAAATTTAATTTAGAATTAATCTAAAGCAACTACTGCTGCTGCAATAGAAGCTAGTCTTGCTTGAGCTTCATCAGATCTGCTTGTAATTACAACTGGAACTTTACCACCAACTACAACTCCAGCAGCACAAGCTCCCATAAAATAAATCATCATCTTAACTAAACCATTTCCAGTTTCTACACTTGGAACTAATAAAACATCAGCTTCTCCAGCTACTGCATTTTTAATTCCTTTTATAGCAGCTGATTTTTTTGAAATACTATTATCGAATGCTAACGGTCCAAAAACATCAGCTTCTAAATTTTCTTCTTTTGCAAGTTTTGTTAATTCGGCAGCATCTAAAGAGCTTGGAACACTATCTAAAACTTCTTCTGTAGCTGATAAAACAGCAACTTTTGGTCTAGATATTCCTATTCTATTAGAAAAATTAATTACATTTTTAAGAATATGCATCTTTGTTTTTACATTAGGCAAAACATTTAAAGCACCATCAGTAATGATTAAAGGTTTGCCATCTTTTTCAACAGACATATGCCAGATATGACTTAATCGGGTTTTTCCTAACAAATTATATTCACGTTTTAAAACTTCTTTCATTAAGACATCTGTATGAATATGACCTTTAACAATTATTTTTATTTTATCTTCGCTAGCAAGTTTTGCTGCAATTTTTGCGGTATCGTTTTCAACAGGTTCATCAATTATTTCATATTCTGAAATATCCCATTTCAAATCCTCTGCACATTTTAAAATTTCTTTTTTGTCTCCAATAAAAATAGGTTCAATTAAATTTTCATTTACTGCATCTTGAACCGATAACATAGGTAATGGTTTACCCGCATTAACAACAGCAACTTGTACACCTTTTTTCTTATGAGCCTCATCTAAAAGGTTATTGGGGCAGACTATTTCTTTATTTGAAAGCATAAACAATAATTATAAATAATAATTAAAATGTATATAGTTGTTTTTATAATTATTGATAACAAAATAAGACAAAATGATTAAAGATTTTAAAATTAATGTATCAGATGAACAGATTTCTAACATTAATTCAAAAATAAAGAATTACCCGTGGTCTTCAATTCAAGACATGGATGATTGGGTACACGGAACTAATAAGAACTATTTAAAAGAATTGTGCGAATATTGGGTCTCTAATTTTGATTGGAAAAAACATGAAAAATTAATCAATAGTTTTTCAAATTTTAAAACTAATATTGATGGGATTGATATTCATTTTATAGAAGAAAAGGGCAGTGGAGCAAATCCTAAGCCTTTATTGTTGATGCATGGATGGCCAGGATCAATTGTTGAATTTTTAGATGTTATAAAACCACTAGCTCACCCAGAACAATTTGGTGGTGATGCAGATGATGCGTTTACTGTTATTGCACCATCCTTACCTGGTTTTGGTTTTTCAGGTGCACCAAAGAAACCTATCGGTCCAAGAAAAATTGCTGAAATTTTGGATAAATTAATGACTGAAAATTTAAACCATAAACAATATGTGGCACAAGGAGGTGACTGGGGTGCAACTATCGCTAACTGGCTAGGATATGATCACTATGATCATTGTAAAGCTATTCACATTAATTGTTTAACCATGAGACATCCTGATGGCCCACAAACAGAGGAAGAAAAGGTTTGGCAAAATAAGTTTGATAATGATCAAATTACTCAAGATGGGTATAGAACTCAACAAGCAACAAAACCTCAAACATTAAGTTATGCAATGATCGATAGCCCAGTAGGAATTGCTGCTTGGATTATTGAAAAGATGCATGGTTGGTCAGATTTAAAAGATAACAATATAGAAAGCGTATATTCAAAAGATGTTCTTTTAGCAAACATCATGGTTTATGTTTTAACTAATACTTTTAATACAGCTTCCTGGATATATTTTGGAAGACGTGAGGAGGGTGGCCGTTACTTTCCAAAAGATTTTAAAAAAATTTCAATCCCAACTAGTATTGCAATGTTTCCAAAAGAAATGTCTGAATGGCCTCCAAAATCTTATATTGAAAGAATATTTAATGTTAGACAAATTAATAAAATGAAAGAAGGCGGTCATTTTCCTGCACTTGAAAAACCAAATCTGTTAATAAAAGATATAAGAGAATTTTTTAATAAATTATAAATAAATTTTTACAAATCTTAAATTTTAAAAATAGTTTAAACTTATTCTACAATTTAGATAATCAATTTTATTGTCGATACAAATTATTAATGTTAATATTTTAATTTAAAATTTATATAATAAAAAGTACTTAGTCTGAGAAATTTTTTTCCATATTTTTTGCTGGTTTGTCTCATTTTTTTTGTGACACTTGTTTGGCCTTATGTAAAATTACCCTACGATACGTCAATAGCTATTCAGGGACAAGATTACCCACTCAATTTATATAATCCGTTAAATGATTCTTTAAGGTTTGTATTATTTATATTTTTACCTTTAAGTGGTTATTTCTTTTATAGATTTTTCTATGGTAAAATTACTATCAATTTATCAAATGATAATAAAATAAATAAAATTGATAATAACAATAAAGATTTATTTTTTTATACTCAAATTCTAATTATCATTGTTTTATTTCAATTCTTAAGTCTAGATTTTAAAATTTTTATTTCTAATATAGACATGTTTCACGAGGGTCTTTGGCTAACCGCCTCATCAAACGCAATATATACAGATGAATTGTGGCAATCGTCTTATGTTGGTAGGGGCTTATTTGGAAATTTCTATAATTATTTTTTATGGAAGTTTATCAATATTAATTCAATTGGTTTTTCAAGATTTATTCCATTAGTTTTAACACTTTGTAATAAAATTTTATTTATCTTAATTGCAAAGTCATTGATTGAGAAATGTCTTCTAACCAAAGTTGAAAAAAATTTATTTTTAATAATTTTATCTTTTTTACTAATAAATTTGTTTGCCTACGATGTTACGGCAGGTTCATATTTTAGATTGTTTCTTATTTTAATTTTTTCTTTATTTATATTAAATTTTTTTGATGCTTCTAATAATAAATCTCTTTCTTTTATAGGAATAGGATTGTTGTCTAGTATATCTATGTTTTGGTTTATTGATGTTGGTTTTTTTATTAATTTTCTAATTATAATATTTTCAATTTTCCTTATTTATAAAAAATTTTTTCGTTATTTAATTTATTTATGGGCTTATATCATCTTGGGTTGGTTATTTTGCTATACTTTACTACCTGAAAAAGAATTCTTAGAATTTATTAGCAATACATTAAGTATGATATCTACAATAGAATATATTGGTGGACTAATATACCCCACACCATTTCTATCAAAAGATGTTCGTTCTACAAAAGCTTTGTTAATGATCTTATTGACAGGTGTGTTTGTTGTGAATTTTCTTTTCAAAGATAAAAAATTTGCTTCGACAAATACTAAACTCTCATTAGTATCCTTGTTTATAATTTCTTGTGTATGTTTTAAAATAGCTCTTGGTAGATCTGATACAGTCCATATTAAAGCAGGATTAATTTTAATACACGTACCTTTTTATTACTTTATAATTAACTATTTCATTATTTTCTTAAAAAAAATAAATATATTAAATAAACATCTACCAATTATTTTACTAACATTTTTTTTAATTTTGAATTTTAATATTAATAAGAATATTCGAATAGCAAATATTCCTAATTTTTTTTCATCAGTAAAGTTATTAATTTATAAAGATGATTTAGCTTTTTTAGAAAAAGACTATCAAGAATTGATTTCATATTACAAAGAACTTGTGAGGCAAGAAGAATGTGTTCAAATTTTTACCAATGAAAATGCAATTCCATATTTTCTAAGAAAACCAACTTGTTCAAAATTTTATACCATCTACACCTCATCACCAGAGAATCTGCAAAAAAAAATGATCAATGATATTTCTTTTAAAAAACCAAATTATATTCTCTATGAGTTTTTAATTGATGGATACAGCAGTCCTAAATTGAATTTAAATCTTGTAAATGATTATATTTTAGATAACTACTCATTATTTAGAAAAATTAGCAAATGGACAATTTATAGTATTAATTAAAATGTTTAAAAAAATTCGATCATTTATAGGAAAACTTCTGCCAGAGAACATTCAGATGGTAATTATAATTTTTTTATCTGATACTTTTTGGACTTTAAGAAAATATTTTTTAGGTGCTGATATAGAATATCCTAAAGATTTTTTAGCCAACTGGAAAAGTATTAAGCACAAATCATCTCAAGATAGAGAAAGAAATTTTAATATGTATCAAATGATGAAATTACATAATGAATTTTTTAAAGATAAACAAACAAATGTTATTGAATTTGGTGTTGATAGAGGTGGAACGATAACTACTATTTCAAAATTTGTTAAACCCGATACTAGAATATTTGCTTTAGATAGTTTTGGAGTTTATTCTGACAACATTAAAAAAAATGTTACTGATTTTGATCCACATTATCAAGGTTCATATGTGCCATTTACCAAACAAACTAGATTTAAAGATTTTGATTATAAAATTTTAGAGCAAGAATTAAATAAAGATTTATTAAATAAAAATTGTAATTTAAAATTAATATGTTGTCATTTTCCCGATAGCTTGAATGAGAATGAAAAAAACGAAATTAGCCCTATCAAATACTCATTTGCACATCTTGATTTTGATTTATATACCCCTCAATTAGAAGCTATAAAATTTATACTTCCTAGATTAGAAAAAAATGCAATATTATTAATTGACGATTATAATCTTATTAATCAAGAAGGCTGTAAAAAAGCAGTTATGGAATCAAATATTAATTTCAACAGATGCTATGAAACACAAAGTGGACAACTGATCTGCTTCACTTAATTTAATAATATAAAATATATATTTTACTAAATCTTATTCTTATTAAAGAATATTTAATTTTAAAAAAAAAAATAAAATAAATGAAAGTGGCTAGTTTTCTGCGCTATCAAAGCCAAACCTGTTAACGAAAGATTTAAATTTGTTCTTTAAGAAAATATTGTTATAAATAACTGCAGGTATGGAAATAGTTACAAAAATAGCACCAATTTGTTTAGCATTAATAATGTTAGGATTAGGCCTTGGTCTTAAAGGTGAAGATTTTATAAGAATATTAAAAACTCCAAAAGATTTTTTTATTGGTTTTTTTTCTCAATTAGTAATTTTACCAATAGTTGCCCTATGTGTAGCTTTAATATTAAATCTTTCAGCTCCATTAGCTGTTGGTTTAATGATTATTGCTGCAGCACCAGGAGGAGTTACTTCAAATGTATTAACTAAATTTGCAGATGGAGATGTAGCATTATCAATCTCTTTGACTGCAGTTGTAAGTTTAATTAGCATTATATCAGTTCCATTTGTTGTCATTAACTCAGCTGAATTTTTTGGAGCTGTAGTTCCACAAGAAGTTTCATTGATAGGTATTGCATTGAAGATGGCATTAGTTGTAACTGTCCCAGTTTTTATTGGAATGATTATTAGAAGATTTGCTGAAAATTTTATTTCATCTAAAATTAATATTATTAATAAATTAACTAGCTTGTTATTTATAATTGTCTTTGTTGCGATTTGGATTGAAGAAAAAGATAATATTCTTAATTATCTTGCTCAAGCTGGTTTAGCTGTTTTAATCTTAAATATAGTAATGATGATGTTAGGATATTTTATAGCTAAAAAATTTGCATCAGGAATAGCTCAACAAAAATGTATTGCATTAGAATGTGGTTTACAAAATGGAACTTTAGCAGTGTTTGTTGCAACATTAATGTTTGATGATTTAGCTTATATGGTACCCACAGCAGCTTATGCACTTACGATGTATATAACTGGTTTTATCTTTATTTATATTTTAAGAAAATCTAATCAGAATTTATAACCTTAATTTGGTTAAAAATTCTATGCAACATATTACTTAAATCTTTCATATTTTGATTTTGCATCTTAATTTGTTTTTTTAACCTTGAACCTTTTATGTTCAGTGTAATAAGTTTTTTTTCATTAATATGTAAAAAATCAGTTTCAACTAATCTTTTTATCTTTCTAACAACTGTAGGTCTAGGAATACCCGTAATATCTGATAAAGACATGGCATTAACTCCCACATCATCGGCTCCCTGAGCTAACTTTGTCCAATGATTCATATTTAAATCTTTTGTTTTAAAAGTTTTATTGCCTACTGTATTTAAAAGAACTACTAACCCAATAGCCAAACTTTCTAAATCAGCTAAAGCAATCCTCCAACGATTGGTTAGAGTTAATACTAATTTATAAAATTGATACCAACAAAAAGAAAAATTATTTTTAAGTGACGTTGTAATTTCATCTGTATCGAAAATCTTAATGGTTATTTTTTCGTCTAATAATATTTTATTAAACTTATTAAGTAAGACACTTAATTCATTTAAAGTTTGTTTTGGTTTTGCTGTTATAAAGGCAGATCTATCTAAAAAAATCTTTTTTCCATTTTTTTTAATTACTCCTTCTTTCTCTAATTCTTGAAGCTTACGTCTTATGCTTTCTTTAGGTATCTTAAGATCAGTTGAAATATCACTGATATTGATTTTAGGAATTTCTATTGATTTATCATTATAAAATGTATCGTAATCTACAATTAATCCATTTTTTCTATAGAATATTAAGTCTTTATTTATTAAGTAAACTAAAATTATGTATTTATCGATATCCTGAAAAACATTGTATGAACGAATAAGCCAACTAGATAATAATTCAAACCAGTAGGGTGCGATCTTACTAAAATTTTTATTAAGAATTTTAAAGATTATATCTTCATCAATTTCATTGGATATGCTGGGTAATTTTTTCATATTTTTAAAAAACCCAATTTGGACAACAAATAGAGTAGAGTCAACCCATTTTGGACAAACGTTATGTATCTAATCTAAGCATTACATGATCTATTGATATTAATGAGTACAGAGAGCTTAAATAGAACATCAGTTGTGATAGAGACCCCTAGAGTTAACGTCGATGTTCTAAAGCAAAGATTAGCAGTTCAAAAGAAAAAAGATAAGTTAAAAAGAACAATAATCTTTTCAACTGTGTGTTTATCGTTAGGCGCTCTAACGCTTTTAGCTAATTAAAACTTCTAAATCTTTTTTAATTATATCAGGTATTGAGATTTCTTTTTTAAGATTTTGTTTGTAACGATTAAACTTATTTTGTCCTGGATACATTATTTCTTTTACACCTTTAATTTTAGGAAGTTTCTTAATTGTTTTAATATTATCTTTAATTCTTTGATTGTAATTTTTTTGAAATAAATTTGCTTTAAAAGTTATAAACAAATGACCAATATTTTGTGGTCCAGAAAAGTCATCAAAGGGATCTTTAACTCTACCTGCATGATTTCCACCTGTTAGTACACCACTTAAAATATCAACCATCCAAGCAAGTCCAGATCCTCTAAATCCTGCTATTGGAAGCTGTACACCTTCCAGAGCTTTTTTTGCATCGATGGTTGGTTTACCAAATTTATCTAAAGCTACACCTTCAGGAATTTTTTGATTATTTCTTGCAGCTACTCTAATCTTACCTCTGTTAATCATTGAAATCGATGTATCCAAAATAAAAGGAATTTTAGAACCAGTAGGGGTACCAAAACAAACTGGGTTTGTACCAAATAAAGTTTTTAATGCACCATGAGGTGCAACTGCTGGAGGAGCGTTGGTATATATCATTGCAATTAAATTTTTCTTAACAGCTTGTTCGGCATAGTAACCAGACAATCCATAGTGACCACTATTTTTAACGGCAACCATTCCGATACCTGTTTTTTGTGCATGTTTAATTGCAGTTTTAATTCCAAGATCAGCTGCAACAAAACCAATACTGTTATTTGCATCAATGTGAGAAATTGATTGAGATATTTTCTTTATTTTAATTTTTGGTTTTGGGTTAATTACTTTTTTTGAAATACGATCACAGTACATCTTCAATCTCGATAAACCGTGTCCATACGCTCCAACTAATTCCGCATTAATTAGTGCATTAGTTGATATTTTTGCATGATTTAATGACAAACCATGTTTTAAAAAAATTGAAATTATTAATTTTTTTAATTTAATTGTTTTCATAATATATTTAATTATTCATCCAATTACTGATCAATCTCATATTAATCAAGGAATTTTCTATGTTAAATAAATTTATTTTAGAATTTGGGTTGATAAAACTTTCAGAAACCTTTTCAATTTGATTGGCATAAACAGATAATTTTGAATTTATTGTTTTTAAAAAAAAGTGATTTTTGCTTGAAACTTCTATTTCGGTATTAAGATTTGGCAGCCATGGCTCTTTAATTTTGATAAATCCTTTAGTTCCATGAATTGTACAACTATTATCTAAATGTTTTTTAAAACTAACATGAATGTTAGCTGTAAATTTATTACTATATTCTAGAATTGCTGTGGCATCATCATCAACACCACTTGGGGCATAATTTAAGTTTTTTGACTGTATTGATATTTTCGAATTGTCTTTGACTAATAACATAAAAAAACTTATTGGGTAACAACCTAAGTCAAAAATTGAACCACCTCCTAAAAAGTTATCATACAATCTTGAAGAAGGTTTGAACTTTGTTTCAAATCCAAAATTACTTTCAATATTTTTAATTTCACCAATTTCATCATTTTCAATTAATTTAAGTAACTCAATAGTTTGAGGATGTGAATAGTATGCAATTGCTTCATAAAATTGAATTTTTTTTTCAGATAATATTTCTTCAATTTCAACTAATTCATTCAATGACATTGAAGCAGGTTTTTCACATAAAATTTTTTTTCCTTCTTTGGAAATTTCTTTAATTAAATGGGTGTGTGTATTATTCAATGTAGATATATATATTGCATCAATATTTTTATCTTTAATTAAATTTTCATATGTTTGGTTTTCAAAGTTTTTAAATTTTTTTCCAGATTTACTTGCTATCCCAATTAATTTTGAGTTTGAAGTTTCCTCTATTGAGTTTGCAAATGTTAATCCCATTCGCCCCAAACCTAAGATGCCCCAATTAATCATTTTTACTAATCAAACCAATCTTTAAATTTTTCTTTATTTTTAATTAAATAAGATGGTAAATTATGATCCTCTAATACTTGAAGTTTATAGTTAGCATTATATTTATTATCTTCAGACTGATCTGCTTTATGATTGTAGTTAACAATTCTATTATCAATACATTCTTGAATATTTTCTACAGTTAAACCAGAGTCATCAAATTCATTATGATGTCCAAAATTTGAAAGCTTATTATAAATTTCTTCAGCTGATTTTAGATTTGTAAAATGCCAACCTCCATTTTGTATAATCTTTAAATTGATGTGCTTAGTTTTTGAAAAAATAGTATCTAAACGCCACCATGGATATTTTTTATTTTTTAAATTTCTTAGCCAAGACAATGATAATAATTTTTTCTTTTTACAAGCTTTAGTTCCATACCATGGCATTAAATCGTAAAATAAGTTAAATTTATAATAAAAAAAAAGTTGCTTAAAAATGAAAATATCATTTTTTGCGTTTTTAAAATCTTTTGAGTTTAAATTAGGTATCTCGTCATTATCACTTAAACAAATTAAATCATTATCAGCAACATCTTCTAATGCATTTAACATAAAATTATAAGATTGCTCAATTCTTAATAAGCTATTCATTCTTTTAATTGAACTAGAGTTATTTGAATTTTCATCAATACCTTCTGGTTCATTTTCAATGACCAAATATTCAATTTTATCTTTAAATTTAGGGAAGTTGTTAATATCAAAATTTAATGGTTTTAATTTCCCACTATGGGAGTATTTAGACTCCGTTACTATAAACTTATCCACGTGTTCATTTAGTATATGGAATCTTACATCCATCATTAAATCCTCAGAATAGTATGTGGTACAATCAATAATTTTCATTAATTATGAATGAGTATATTTGTTTTGGCTAACCTTTGCCACGCCATGGAATATATTTATCTATAAGTTTTCGTAAAGTTACATCAAATAATAAACCTAGCATTCCCATAACAAAAATTGTTATCCAAATAACTTCATATTGGAAGTATTTTTTAGCAACGTTTTCAACAAACCCAATACCAGTTGTACCAGCTAAAAACTCAGCTGCAACTAAAGTTCCCCAACACATACCAATTGCAACTCTTACACCAGTTAATATTTCTGGTAATGAATTTGGAAAAATTACGTATCTTAATATCTGCCATTTAGAAGCGCCCAAAGAGTGAGAAGCATGAATTTTTGATAGTTGAGTTCCAGACGCACCTGCACGAGCTGATATAATCATAATAGAAAAAGATACCATGAAAAGTAAAAATACTTTCCCAACGTTATCAATTCCAAGTACAGATATAATAAGTGGAGCCCAAGCTAGCGGTGGAACCGGTCTGTATAATTCAATTAATGGGTCAAAAAATCCTTTGGCAAATCTATTAAGACCCATAAACAATCCAAGAGGTACTCCTAAGATAATTCCAATTACCAAACCTAACAATACTCTTAAAAAAGAATCCCATATATGCCCCATTGGAACAGGAATTTTAAATAATTTAAACTCACCAGTTACTACACTTAAAACTTTACTTTTAAAATTTGGTTCAACTACACCTATTTCATTATGAACAGGGTATTTACCAGGCACAATATCTGCAATCCAATCAGGTAGAATAAAACCAACTATTTTACTAACATCCATCATTTCAAACCAAAGCAATGGAATATTTTTAAAACCAACACTAGGTTTTGATAAAAGAATAAATTTATCTAGAGTATCAGAAGGTTTGGGTAGCCATCTTCCTGAACCTTGTTCAGAACAATTTGGACCACTTGATACAATTGTACCAGCTGGAAATAAAAGCATATCCACATACTTTAAAGAGCCTTGTTCCTTTTTTTGAACTTCATCAAAAGATATGATTGCCCCTTGTAGATCATTTAAAGTTTTAGGGGGGAATATACTTGCATATTCAATTCTTCTTGCAATTTTAAGAATATCTTTTGCCAATGTAGAAGCAACTTCTTCACTATCGTTAGCTTCTTTTCTAAATGTTTTAACGTCATCTTTAATTTTTTTCATAACTGATTTGTATTGAAAGTTATGATTTCTTAATTTAAAGAATTCATCGCTAATTATCTTAAGTTCTTGTGCTGCTGCATCAAATTTTAGACCTTTGTCTGTTTTAGGAATTGTTGGAACTTCAACAGTATTCTCTACAGCTGTACCAGAAGCTCCCCAACCACCCTCAGCTTGAGCATCGATTAATCTTTTATTTCTTTGCTCTGAACTTTCATAGGGATAATCTTTTTTCTGAAATTCGGCAGATAATTGATCAATTTTACCTGCAAGTTCAAAAATTTTAACTTTTGTTTGAGTATCTAATAAAGCTTCATTAGTTAATAATGGAATTGTAGATTTAGTCTTATCAATTAACCCAAGTAAGATTGTTCTGTGTTGCTCGCTAATTTCACTGGAGTTCTTAATTTCATTTCTAAGCTTAACTATATTTTTATTTTCAGCTTTAATAATAGATGTACTTTTGAACTCTCTCTCTTCAATAGGAAACAAGTATTTCAAAGATAATAAAGAGTCATTTACTTTACCAACCTGACATAGTTCATTCGCTGATTGAGGGTAAAAAGATTTTGCTATATCCCATGAATAATAAAGCCAAGTTAATAGAATGACACTACTTCCAACAATAATCCAATGAGTTCCACCTTTTGCTCGCTCTGGGTTTCCAAAAACAGCATCTACTTTTTCAGTTCTTATAAGTTTTCTGCCGTACATAATGCAGCCAATGATAGCTACAATAATTAAAAAAGTTATAATTTGAGTAAACATATTAAATATCCTTACCCATTATTTCTTCTTCCATGTTCCAAATCATGGTTAGGATTTCTTCTCTCTTACTTGTAAAGTCCTTCAAGTTTTTAATATCTCTTAAATCTTCTTTTAAACCCATTGAAGCAAATGGAAGATTGTACTCTTTATGTATACGTCCAGGTCTTGGTGCCATTACATATAACCTTTCACCAAGCAATAAAGCCTCTTCAACTGAGTGAGTGATTAAAATAATTGTTTTTCCAGTTTCTTTCCAAATTTTAAGAACTAAAGACTGCATTTTTTCTCTAGTCAGTGCATCTAGTGCCCCAAGAGGTTCATCCATTAAAATTAAATCTGGATCATTAATTAAGCATCTTGCCAGAGCAACTCTTTGCTGCATACCACCAGATAGTTGGTATGTAGGTGTATTTCCAAATCCTTGAAGGCCAACAATCTCTAACCATTCTTCAACTTTTTTTGCTGTCTCAATTGGATCTTCATTTTTCATTCTTAATCCAAAATTTACATTTTCAGCAACCGTCAACCACTCAAATAAAGCACCTTGTTGAAATACCATTCCTCTTTCAACACCAGGTCCATTAATCTCATTATTGCCTAATGTTATTTGACCAGAGGTAGGTCTTAAAAATCCAGCCGTGATATTTAGTAATGTTGTTTTCCCACATCCAGAGGGACCAAGAACTGTTAATAGTTCTCCTTTTTTTAGAGTAAAATTAACATCTTTTAATGCGTGAACTGTTTCTCCTTTAGGAGTTTTGAAAATCATGTTTAGATTTTGAGAAACCAAATCACTCATAAGAATTCTTTATATTAGATTATTTTAAAAAAATAGGCACCAACTATTTCTAATTGGCGCCTATTAAAATTTATTTTACTCTCTTATTAAAGAGGTAAAAAACTTGTGTCCACTGCTCCGTTAGGAGTATCCATTCCTTTTAAGAAACCAGCAAGATTTCCAGAAGTCATAGACTTTTCAGTTTCAGCAGGTGAAAGAAATTTAAATCCACCGATTGTTTCTTTCATATCACCAAGTTTCATTTCAGCGTCTTTTGCTATTACGTTCATGTCTGATTTACCAGCAGCGTATCTAGCATTTGCTTCATGAGTTACTTCGATGAAAGTTCTTAACATTCCTGGATTTTCTTTCATGAACTTGTCAGTTACAGATGTAATATCAATTCCTAAGATACCAGCATCTCTAGCTTCTTGAACTGTTAAAAGTCTTGATCCAACTGCAGTTGCAGCTTTGATAGAGTTACCACCAAATAGACAAGCCATAACTACGTCACCACTTACTAATGCAGCAGCACCTTCTTCTGGGTCCATTTGAATAACATCCATTTTAGATCTGTCAGCTCCAACAACTTTCATACTTTCGTCAAAAACGTATTCAGCCATTGTTCCAAGTGGAACAGCAACTTTTTTACCTTCTAACTCAGAACCATTTGCTTTAGTAATTCCAGAAGCATTAGATGTAACACAAGTTGTTCCACCCATTCCGTATTCCATAGCAATGTCTACAAGTTTTAAAGGCGCTTTAGATTTAACAGCGTTAATGAAAGGCACTAAACCTTGTGAGTAAGAAATATCAATATCTCCTGCTAACATAGCATCAGTCATTGCACCACCATTTGAAAAGTTTGTCCATTTAACTGGAACACCTAAAGCTTTTTCATACAAGCCTTTAACTTTGTCTTCTTGGTTTGGTGTTGGCCATTCTAGAAAGAATGCAACTCTTACTTCTTTAGCAGCTGAATTTGCAACTGAAATAGAAAGGTTAAGAGCAACAATTGAACCAAGGATAAAACTTAATATTTTTTTCATTATTTTTCCTATGTTTAATTAATTAAATTAACCTTATTTAAATTCAATTTGTCAGCGAAGTAAAACAAAAAAATGTCACTTGCTACAATCTATGGTTGTGTCAATAATGTTCTAGTTTAAGTATTTATTTTAGTCTAAAGAGGCCGTAAGTTTAACTTACAAAAAATATTTAATATCAAGAAAGAAATTTTATGAGCTCAGAAAATAGAACTTCAGTACCAAATTCATTAAACGAACATTGGATGCCGTTTACATCTAATAAAGATTTTAAAGCAAACCCAAGATTAATAACTGAAGCAAAGGGTGTTTACTTAAAAACACACCATGGCAAAACTCAAATCGATGCAAGCTCAGGATTATTTTGTAATCCTTTAGGACACGGAAGAAAAGAAATTACAGAAGCAGTAACAAAACAACTTGATACATTAGATTATGCACAACCTTTTCAACAAGGTTTTGGTGGTTCATTTGAGTTAGCTTCAAGAATAGCAAAACATACTCCAGGTGATTTAAACAAAATGTTTTTTACAATTTGTGGATCAACAGCTGTTGAAACTGCAATTAAAATTGCTGTTGCTTATCATAGAGCAAAAGGTGACTCACAAAGATTCAGATTTGTTGGACGTGAAAGAGGTTATCATGGAATGAATATAGGATGTGTTTCAGTAGGTGGAATGGTTAATAATGTTAAAACATTTGCTAGCATTTTGATGCCAGGTGTTCAGCACATTAGACATACTCATTTACCAGAACATAAATTTGTAAGTGGTCAACCTGAAACAGGAGATTATTTAGCAAACGATTTGGAGTCTATTTGTCAAAACTTTGGTGGTGAAAATATTGCTGCATGTATTGTTGAGCCTATTGCTGGATCGACAGGAACATTAGTTCCACCAAAAGGTTATTTACAAAAATTAAGAGAGATTTGTGACAAGCATGGCATTCTTTTAATTTTTGATGAAGTGATCACTGGTTGGGGTAGAACTGGATCTAAATTTGGTGCACATGAGTTTGGTGTAACACCTGATATTATGACAATGGCCAAAGCCACAACTAATGGTGTGGTACCAATGGGTGTTGTTGCATGTAATGATAGTATTTATGATGCTGTAATGGATGCTTCGCCAACAGGAGCTGTTGAATTATTTCATGGATACACTTATTCAGGAATACCTGTTGCAGTAGCTGCTGCCTTAGCTGTTCAAGATATATTTGAAAAAGATGATATTTTTAATAGAGCAAAAAACTTAGCCCCTTATTTCCAAAAAGGTTTATTTTCTCTTAAAGACTTAGAGTCAGTAGATAACATCAGAGGTTATGGAATGATGGGTGGAATTGATATGAAATTAAATACCAAACCAGGTAAAGCTGGTTTCGAATGTTTTAAAGCTTGTTATGAAGCAGGTGTAAATTTTAAAGCTACTGGTGACTGTCTGATTATTGCTCCACAATTTATTTGTGAGGAAAAACATATTGATGAAATTATTGATAAACTGAGAACAGGTATCACTAATTATCAAAAAAACCAAAAAAACTAATTAGTTTTAAACAAATAATAAAGAAAGAAGTTTTATGAAGATAGGTGTACCCAAAGAAATTAAACCACAAGAACATAGAATTGGATTAACTCCAGAAAGTGTAAAAACTCTAATTTCTGAAGGTCACGAAGTATTTGTTGAAAACAATGGTGGGTTTGAAGCTGGCTTTGAAAACGAACAGTATACAAGTGTGGGTGCTAAAATTGTTAATAATGCAGCTGACATTTTTAATGATGCTGAAATTATAGTTAAGGTTAAAGAGCCTCAAAAAGTTGAAGTAGATATGATTAGAGAAAATCAAATTGTATACACTTATCTTCATCTTGCGGCTGCAAAAGAATTAACTGAAGGGTTAATCAAATCTAAAAGTATTAACATTGCCTATGAAACAGTAACAGATGACAATGGAAGATTACCTTTGCTTGCACCAATGAGTGCTGTTGCAGGGAGAATGTCAGTTCAAGCAGGAGCTCATTGTTTGGAGAAAAATCAGAAAGGAAGAGGGCTTCTATTAGGTGGAGCACCAGGAGTTGCCCCTGGCAAAGTTGTTATTTTGGGTGGCGGAGTTGTAGGTGAAAATGCAGCAGTTATTGCAACTGGTATGCAAGCCCAAGTTCATATTGTTGATAAATCTGAAGCAAGATTAAAACAACTCGTAGAAATGTTTGGAGATAAAATAATTCCAGAGCAAAGTGATAAGATTGATTTAAATAAATTAGTATCAGAAGCTGATCTTTTAATTGGGGGTGTTTTAATTCCAGGTGCTGAAGCTCCTAAATTAGTTACTAAAGACATGATTAAATTAATGAAACGTGGATCAGTCATTGTTGATGTTGCAATTGATCAAGGTGGATGTGTTGAGACAAGCAAACCAACCACTCATGGAGACCCTACTTATATTGTTGATGATGTTGTTCATTATTGTGTGGCTAATATGCCAGGAGGAGTTCCAAGAACCTCAACATTAGCTTTAAATAATGCAACTTTACCTTTTTTAGTTAAACTTGCTAATAAGGGATATCAAAAAGCTTTAGGTGAAGATAAAAATTTTTTAGCTGGATTAAATGTTCATAAAGGTCATGTAACATATAAAGCGGTAGCAGATGTTTTTGGGCATGATTATGTCTCACCAGATGAGGCTATTAAAATCTAATTAAATGGAAAAAGCTTTACCAAGCAGCACAAAAGTTGTTGTAATTGGTGGAGGTGTTGCTGGATGTTCGGTTGCTTATCATTTAGCAAAACTTGGTTGGAAAGATACAATTTTACTTGAAAGAGACCAATTAACCTCAGGAACTACTTGGCATGCCGCAGGATTAGTTGGACAATTAGGTGCAACTGCTACAATTACTAAACTTCGAAAATATTCTCTTAATCTGTATAAAGAACTTGAAAAAAAAACTGAACTCTCCACTGGTTTAAAACAAAATGGTGCGATAACTGTAGCAAGCTCAAAAGAAAGACTTCAAGAGTTATTAAGACAAGCAACTTCCGCCCAACTTTTTGACGTAAATGTTGAGGTATTAGATAAACAAAAAGTTAAAGATTTATATCCTGTAATTAATGATCAAGACATTTTGGGTGGTGTTTATATGCCTGAGGATGGTCAAGCAGATCCTGTTGGAGTCACTAATGTGTTGGCTAAAGCTGCAAAAATGGAAGGGGCCAAGATATTTGAAAAATCACCAGTGACTAAAATCTTGTTAAAAAACAATAGAATTATTGGTGTTGAAACTAAAGAGGGTAAAATAGATTGTGAGTATGTGGTGCTTGCAACTGGAATGTGGTCTAGGCAAATTGGTGAAGATATTGGAGTGAGTGTACCCTTATATCCTAATGAACATTTTTACATAATTACAGAGCCCATGAAAGATCTTCCAAAAGATCTTCCAGTCTTAAGAGATTATAATGACTGTCTTTATCTTAAAGAAGATGCAGGAAAAATGTTGGTTGGTATTTTTGAACCAGGTGCAAAGAATGCATTTAAAGAAAAGGGAATAGTCCCTAATGATTTTTCCTTTGGTGAGTTTCCTGATGATTTTGATCATTTTGAACCTTATTTAGAGAAATCATTTAAAAGACTTCCGTTGTTAGAAAATGCAGGAATAAGAAAATTTTTTTCAGGACCAGAGTCATTTACACCAGATACACAATATTTATTAGGTGAAACTTCTGAAGTGCAAAATTTATATACTTGTTGTGGTTTTAATAGTATTGGAATTGCAAGCTCAGGAGGGGCAGGTAGAGTTACAGCTGAGTGGATGATAAATGGATATATGAATGAAGATTTATATTCACTAGATATAAAAAGATTCCAAACATTTCATTCTTCTAAAAAATTTATAATGAATAGGGTTACAGAAACTTTAGGGGATTTATATGGAATGCATTGGCCGTATAAACAACATAAAACATCAAGAAATCAAAAATTACTTCCATATCATAATGAATTAAAAAATGCTGGTGCATGTTTTGGTCAATCAGGAGAATATGAAAGACCAATGTGGTTTGCATTAAATGGCTCTAAACCAGAATACGATTATAGTTTTAATTATCAAAATTGGTATCCATCTGTGGAATACGAATGTAAAAATGTAATTGAAAATGTTGGTCTGTTTGAACTCTCTCCTTTTTCAAAGTATGAAATTAAAGGAGATAAAGCATATGAAGAATTGCAAAGATTGTGCACTGCTAATATTAAAAATGAAATTGGTAAATGCACATATACCCATATGCTTAATGAGGGTGCGGGTATTGAAACAGATGTAACAGTTGTTTGTATTGATAATAATCATTTTAGAATAATTAGCTCAGCTGCAGTAAGGACTCATGATAAAGCGCATATTCTAAAACACTTATCCGGCGACGTTGAATTAAAAGATGTTACTGATGATATAATATGTTTAGGAATATTTGGACCTAAAAGTAGAAACTTATTATCAAAACTAACAAATCAAAATTTATCAAATGAAAATTTTAAATTTGGAACTGGTAAAATTTTAAAAGTAGGACATATAAATGTATGGGTACAAAGATTATCTTATGTTGGTGAGCTTGGTTATGAAATTTACATTAATAAAGATAATGGAAAAGAAATTTATGATTTGATTGTAAATACTGGTAAAGATTTTAAACTTAGTCATTGTGGTTCTCATACGATGGATATCATGAGAATGGAAAGTGGTTTTCTACACTGGGGACACGACATTTCACCTGAAGAAAATCAATACCAAGCAGGTTTAAATTTTGCAATAAGTTTTAAAAAATCATTTGATTTTATTGGAAAAAAAATATTACAAAAAATTAAAAATCAAAAATTGGACAGAAGGTTTGCAATGTTTATCTTAAAAAATAGTGAACCTGGTAAGCCACTATTACTTCATGAAGAGCCAATTTATTTAAATGATAACATTATTGGCAAAACAACTTCTGGAAATTATTCATTTAATTATAATAAAAATCTATCATTTGGTTATATAAAATCAGATCTTTCTAATGAAGATTTGCGAGATAAAAAAATATATATTGAAATTGAAAAGAAAAAATATCAAGCAGAAATATTGTTAAGACCGTTAAAAGTAAATAATTTTAAAAAAATATAGCTATTAGTTTGTTTTTTAGTGAAATACCTGTTTTAATATTTAAAATGAAAAAAAGTTTTTATAACCACACGTCAACAAATGATAATCTTGACCCAAATATAAATTCTATAAATAAAAAACTTAAAACAACTGATATAAATATTTTACTAAACAGAGTTAAAGTTGATAAAAAAAATGATTTAAAAAAAAAATAATCTTTTTATCGATATTAATATTTGCGATTAGTATTGTTACTGGATTTGCTTTATTTTAATTTAAGCACTTTTCGATCTTTTTAAGTGTTTTTCAATAAACTTAGAATAAAAATTTTGATTTGTAATTTCTGTATGTGATTTGTCATTAATTAATTTTGCATAAGCAAGCCAATTTCTAATTACTAAAGCATCATAAAGGGAAACACCTTTGATGGTCGGTCTTGTGATTTTATCTAAAATTAAATCAGGATTTTGTTGGTCAATTGTATCTTCATATTTTTTCCAATCTGGATTGTATGTCATGGCATTATCTTTTAAACTATCATAGGTAGGATACTTAAAAGCATATTCTGTGCATCCTTTTTTAATCTTATAACTAATATTAGAATTAATATTTTTACCCAAAACTTCTTTTAATTGACTTAAAATATTTTCAGATTCTTTTATTGAAGAGCAATAAACTAAACCTTTATATTTACCAGAAACATTTGGCCTTAATTCAATCATACATTTTCTTGTGTTGTTATTTAGAAATTTAATATTGTCAAAAATTATAAATAATTTTATTAAGTCTACTACGTTATCAAGTTCAATCTGAACTTTAAAACAATCAAAACAAAATTTTGGAATAGCATTGAATGTATTAAAAACCTTTTTATGTCTATCGCAATGAAGTGGTGGTTTATTCCTTCTGTAAGTTTGCGTCATGTCGAATTCTAAATTTTTTAATTTATCATCAACAACATTATTAATTTCATTCATATAATCTTTAATCTTTTTATTAATTATAAAATCTTGGGGTGAATAATTAAAATTAATTTGATTTAGCTTGTTATGGGTTGAAACAATATCTGAATTATTTTTTTCATAATTCTCAGTATGAGACAAAACATTTATCAAAGCAGAAATTGATTGTTTAAAATTGTTTTTTAAATTGATTGATTTAATGAAATTTTCTATCGCTTGTTCGTTTTCTCCAATTGTATAATTCAATATACCTAAATTGTTAAATATTTCAGGTGAATTTGAATTTAAACTAACTCCTTTGTTAAAATCTTCTTTAGCTTTACTAAATTTATTTAATTTTAAATATGCAATACCCCGATAAAAATAAAACATATAACTATTTTTATTTTCATTTTTAGATTTATCTAAAAGCTCTATAACTTCATGAAATTTATTAGCTTTGAATAACGATAATATAGTATTTGAATTTGATAACATTGATAAAGTTTAATTTTATACAATTTATGAATTATCTAAAGCATTAAAAGTAAAATTTAATTTTAATGGTTGTTAGATTTATTGTTTACTAGTAGTTTAAAAATGTTCATTGCAACCAAAAAAAATTGTATTATAAATCTTTTAATAATTTAATGGCGGGGTAGCTCAGTTGGTTAGAGCGCAGGACTCATAAGCCTGAGGTCAGTGGTTCGATCCCACTTCCCGCTACCATTAATAAATTTATTGATTGGGCTTAATAATTTTTTTAAGTTTTCTAATATTCATTGATGGATTTAATGGAAACTGTTTTCTCCCTGAAATTTTTTTAACATTTCTGTTTGTTTTGATTGCAAAGTTGTACACAGATTGTATTTCTCCACCCACATTTAAAGTTCCTTTTTTATTTAAAATTTTTGGTATCATCATCGCAACTTCATCATGAAAAATAAAATTAGTATTAATGTCATGAAAAGCATTTTTATGAATAAAAGGTTTTTCACACATTGTAATTCTTAAAATTAGTGAATTCTTGTAAAGTTTAACAGCACACTCACCACCTAATTTAGACCAAGCATAATTATTTACAGGTAGTACGGGGTCCTCTTCTTTGTAATTGCCAGTTTTGCCTTCATAAACATAACCAGTTGAAAAATAAATCAATTTGATATCTAGTTTTGAACAAATCTTAACTACATTGCAAGTACCAATTATATTTAAATCTATACTTTTAGATATTTGTTTATTATGAATCTTCATGGGTCTTGATAAAGCTGCAGCATGAATGAGATATTTGGGTTTGGTTTTTTTTAAATATTTCTCTATAGATTTAGCATTTAATATATTTAACTCTTTTTTGTTTGGGTAAAAAATATTTAAATTAATTTTTGACTGCTTTAGAACTTGAGCGAATCTCCCATCTCCCCCTGTAATTACAATTTTTTTATTTTTTGATCTCAGATTTGGTCCCTATATTTGTTTTTTTAATCAAAAGTTTAAAATAATATTAATTTTAACCTTACTAATTGGTAAATATTACTAAGTTTCTTGATTATTATCACTAATTTATAATATAAATCCTTCAATTCAAAATTAAAATATTAATTGTAATGAAAAAAAAATTTTTAAACTTATTAAAACAGCCAATAACAAACTCTTATTTAAGTTCAATCAATAAAAGCAATACTAAAAATGAATATTTTTACAATTTATCAGTAATTTTTAATACACAAAATTTTTTAGTTTCCTTATCTAAGCCGGTTGATCCAAAAAAACAATATACTGACAAGTATGCACATAGAGCCTCACAATCATTTACAATGAGGCAATCATTTAAATCTGTAGCGAATAAATTAAAATCAAGATTTAGACCCAATTTTTCAATGGAAATTGGAAGTAATGATGGTGTATTTTTAAAAAATTTTAAAAAAAATAAAATAGTAGCTGTTGAGCCGTGTTTGAATTTAGCAAAAATTACAAAAAAATTAGGATATAAAACTTATCCAAATTTTTGGAACAGAAAACTAGTAAATAAAATTTTAAAGGAAAAATCTAACTTTGATTTAATATATTCAGCAAATACAATTTCTCATATTCCTAATTTAAAAGAAACATTTGATGCAATTTACAAATCATTAAATGATAACGGTGTTTTTGTGTTTGAAGACCCATATATGGGATCTGTAATAAAAATGAATTCTTATGATCAATTTTATGATGAACATGTTCATATATTTTCTTTAATAGCAATTTCAAATATTTTAAAAAAATCCAAATTAAAAGTTTTTGATGTTGAGCTACTTCAGACTCATGGTGGCTCAACAAGATTTTATGTTTGCAAAGAAAATGCAAAATATTCTATTAATAAAAGTGTTAAAAACTTAAAATCAAAAGAGCTTAAACAAGGACTTCATAAATTATCTACTTATACAAAGTTTGCCAGTAGAGTAAAAAAATCAAAATATGAATTATTAGAATTATTAAAAGAACTAAAAAAAAAAAGTAAAAAGGTTGTAAGTTATGGAGCAACGTATAAATCTGCTACTATTTTTAATTATTGCAACATAGGAAATGATTTAATTAATTATGTATTAGATTCAACTAAAAATAAACAAGGTAAATTTACACCTGGGAAGCATATTTTGATTAAACCTTCAAACAACGGAATACCAGAAGATGTTGACTATGCCTTTCTTGGAGCTTGGAATTTTTTAAAAGAAATAAAAAAAAAAGAACAAAAATTTCTAAAAAGAGGTGGAAAATTTATTACACATGTTCCTAAAATAAAAATTATTAGTCTTTAATGAGAATAAAAGACCTCAACAAATGGATTCTGGATCAAAAAAAAAAAAATTTAATGAAAGTATCCAGGATAAATATCTCAGATGTAATAAATTGGAAAATCGACAATCAAAAAATATTTAATTATAACAAAGCTTTTTTTTCTATCGTCCCCTTTAAGTTTATAAAAAATAATAATGAAGCATGGTTTCAGCCATTAATACTTCAGAAAGAAGTGGGCATCCTTGGAATTCTTAAAAAAAAGATCAAAGATGTTGATTATTATCTTTTACAAGCAAAAGTAGAACCAGGGAATAAAAGTGGAATACAATTATCTCCTACTGTCCAGGCTACAAAAAGTAATTATTTGCAAAAACATGGTGGAAAAAAAACTAATTATCTTAACTTTTTTATCGGCAATAAATTAAAAATTAAGACTATTTCCAAGTCTAGATTGTCAGAACAAGGCACTAGATATCTTGAAAAATCAAATAATAATATCTTAATTGATATTAGAAAAGAAAAAATAAAAAAGATAAAAAATTATATCTGGGTGACAAAAGAAAATTTGAAATATCTTCTAAAAAAAAAGAATTTACTAAATATGGATACAATATCAGTTTTATCTAGTTCAATTAAAAAAAATACATTGGATAATCCAATTAACAATTTTTCTAATTTAAAAAATACTTTAACTTATTTAAAAAAAAAAATTAAGATAAAAAAAAAAATTATCTCATTTAATGATTTAAAAAATTGGAAAATATTTAAGGATAAAATTGTAAATAATAAAAATTTTTTTTTTTCCATCTTGTTTTTAAAAATAAAAACTAGCTCACGCGAAGTTAGTCAATGGTGCCAACCGATTGTTAGTGATTACCACATATCTTTAAATGGTTTTTTAGTTAAAGAGATTAACAAAACAAATCATTATTTGCTGCAGGGAGTGCAAGAGGCAGGATTATCATCACCCAAATTTACTTCCACGATTTCTGTTAAAAATTTTACAAAAAAAATAGGAAATAAGGACATTAAATTTCTTAATTTATTTAAAAAAAAAAATAATAAAATTTATTAATTCTGACGAAGGTGGAAGATTCTTTAAAAATGAGACACATAATTTGATAAAATTTTTAAAAGAAAAAGAAAAAGTGCGATTAGCTAAAAATTTTAAATGGGCTTCGCATAATCAGGTAATAGATTTAATTAAAAGGAATCTTTTAACTATTGAAGCAAGAAACCTATTTGCCAGTTTTAATATTGATAAAATACATTAAAAGCTATACTTTATTTTTATGATTAAAGTTTGGGATTATTTAAAAGAATATGAACTGTTAAGAGAAGACATCTTGAGTGCAGTAGATGAGGTTTTTAAAAATGGAACACTTATTTTTGGACCAAAATTGGATGAATTTGAGGAAAAATTTTCAACTTATCATGAATGTAAATATGGAATAGGGGTTGGAAATTGCACTGACGCTATAACTATAGCATTAAAAGCTTTTGATATTGGTGCTGGGGATGAGGTTATAACAACTTCTAACACGGCTGTACCTACTGTGACCGCAATTGTAAACACAGGAGCTTCTGCAAAATTCGTAGATATAAATCAATATTCTTTAATGGATGTTGATAGATTAGAAAATTTTATTAATAAAAAAACTAAAGCAATAGTTCCTGTTCATCTTTACGGTCAAATGTGTGAAATGGATAAGATTATGGAAATTGCAAAAAAACATAATTTAAAAGTAATTGAGGATTGCGCACAATCTCATGGAGCCACATATAAAAATAAAAAAGCTGGGTCAATTGGTGATGCTGGCTGTTATTCTTTTTATCCAACTAAAATTTTTGGAGCTTATGGAGATGGGGGGTTCATATCTACCAACAATGAAAAGCTTTATGACCGAATGAAAAGAATAAGGTTTTTAGGTATGGAAAAAAAGAAAATGTCGTCTGGTCACTGGAATGGAAAATATTATGCGGTAGAACATGGCACTAATTCAAGACTTGACGAAGTTCACGCGGCAATTTTATTGAAGAAATTACCATATCTTGATGAATGGATTAATAGAAGAAGGCAAATAGGAAAAAGATATAATGACGAACTAAAAAACTTAGATATTGAATTACCTTTAGAACATCCTGACAACAAACATGCTTATTATATATTTGTGGTTGCTCATCCAGACCGTGATAAAATTATGTCAAAATTATCAAAAAAAAATATTCATCTAAACATTAGTTATCCTTGGCCAATTCATATAATGGATGCATATAGGCATTTTGTGTGCTCATCTTGCACTTGTTTGACAAAAACTGAAGAAATGGCAAAAAAGATATTTTCATTACCAATGTACCCAACTTTGACCGATGATGAGCAAGGAATTGTTATAAAAGAGTTAAAAAAGTTAATCTAATCAATCTGTCACAAAGTATAAATGAAAAAAAATTTACTTAAAAATTTATGTATAATCTTAGTTTCATTTAGATCAAAAGATAAGGCTCAAAAAACAATAAAATATCTAAATAAAGATATTTCAATTATCTTAATTGAAAATTCTATGGACGCATCAATAAAAAAAGAATTTGAGAGTAAATTTAAAAATGTAAAAGTTATAATTCCTAAATCAAATGATGGTCAAGGTGCAGCTTTCAACATCGGAGCAAAAAAAACAAAAAAAAAATATTTATTATTTATTGATATAGATATTAAGATAAAAACATCACAAATTATCACACTAATAAATAAGGCTATTAAAATCAAAAAATTTGGAGTGATAACACCAAAAATAAAAAATCATAATTATAACGGATCGATTATTGATAAGAATAAAAATCAAGATTTACATAAGGTATTGTTTAATCATGGATGTGTAATGCTTGTTGAAAGAAATACCTTTAAAAAGATTAATTATTTTGATGAGAAAATATTTTTATATTTTGAGGAAAGTGATTTATTTAAAAAATGTATTGATGCAAATTTACCCGTGTATATGTATGATAAAGTTATAATCTCAAATCCAAAATCAAAATCAATCGACCAAAAATTTATGAACGATTATATAAAAGTTAGAAACTGGCATTACTGCTGGTCAAAATTTTATTATTACAAAAAACATTATGGATATTTAAATGGTATTGTAAAAACTTTACCAAATTTAATAAGAGCTATAAAAAAAATTACTATTTGTTTTTTTCAATTAAGATTTACAGAAATGAGCTATTATTTTGCTGAAATATTAGGATTATTATTTTCATATTTAAACTTCAGATCATTCTATAGATTAAAAAGTAAAATTTGATTTAAATTTATATAATTTTTTCTTTAATAAGATCTTTTAAATTTTTAGCATTTGCATCTTTTGCAGCTAGAATAAATTTAACCTTAGGCCATTTAATTTTAAGAGAGGGATCTTTGTATGAAAGGCTAAATTCTTTTCCAACTGATCTATATTCCGTGCAACTATAGTGAATTATATTTTCATTACCTAAGGTTAAAAACCCATGAGCAAACCCAGCAGGTATAAAAATTGATTTACAATTACTGTCAGTTAAAATTATGGAAAAAACTTTACCAAAGGTTTTTGATTTCTTTCTTAAATCAACAGCAACATCTAATATTTTTCCCTTAATAACAGTTATGTGTTTTGCTTGTGGTTTCTTAAGTTGAAAATGCAAACCTCTAAGTACATTTTTTTTAGATTTAGATAAAATTTGAAATTTAAATTTTTTACCAATTTTTTCTTCTCGGAGCATTTCTATTAAATATCCTCTTTTATCTTTATGTTTTTTTCCCTCATAAATAATTAGATCTTTAAAACCTGTCTTTATTTTTTTTATCATTTAAATTAGTTTTTTTAGATATTTTGAGTATTCACAATTTCCATAAAATTTTATGGCATTATTTACTTCTTTTTTTTTAATCCATTTATTTAGCATTGCTATTTCCTCTAAACATGCAATTTTTAAACCCTGTTGATTTTCAATTGCTGATACAAAATTACTTGTTTTGTAAAAATCTTCTATAGATCCAGTATCAAGCCAAGCACCACCTCTGCCAATAAATTCTGCAGTAAGTTTATTTTTTTTTCTATATTCGTTTAATAGATCTACTATCTCTAATTCTTTTCTTTTTGAAGGTTTAAGTTTTGAAGCATACTTAACCACTTTATTATCAAAAAAATATAACCCTGTAATTGCCAAATCTGACAAAAATTTTTTTGGTTTCTCTTTTATTGATATAATTTTTTTACCTCTAGTTAATGCAACACCAAAATTTTCAGGATTTATAACTTTATGAAGTATAATTTTAGCACCAGTTTTTATCTTTACACAATCAAGAAGCATTTTACTTAAAGATTGACCATAAAAAAAATTATCACCTAAAATTAAAGCAACACTTTCATTTTTAATAAAATCTTTACCCAAGATAAAAGCATCTGGTAGGCCTCTTGGCTTGTCTTGTTCAATGTAAGTGATCTTAATTCCTAAATTTTTACCGTTTGGTATTAATCTTTTATATTGTTCAAGCTGTCCTTTATTTACAATAATCAATATATCTCTAATTTTTGAAAGCATTAAGATCGACAAAGGATAAAATATTAAAGGCTTGTCGTATATTGGTAGTAATTGTTTATTCACTGCTTTTGTAAGTGGACTCATTCGTGTTCCCATGCCACCTGCTAAAATAATTCCTTTTTTAATCATTTATTACCTAGTCTTTGTAAAATATCTTTTTTTGATAAGTTCTTGTAATACTTTTTATTGTTTTTGTACCATTCAAAAGTTAATAAAATTCCTTTTTTAAAACTTGTATTAGGCATCCAATTAAGTTTGTTTTTAATTTTATTACTATTCAGTGCGTACCTAGTATCATGACCAGGTCTATCTTTAACAAAATTGATTTTAACTTTTTTTCCTAAAATCATTGAGTTTTTTGAGACATTTAAAAGGTTATTGCAAACTTGAATATTATTGAGATTTTTATTTGAGCCAATATTATAAAATTCTCCAACCTTTCCTTTTTGAAAAACCTTAATCAAAGCTTCGCAGTGATCTTTAACATAAATCCATTCCCTAGAATTTGTTCCTTTTCCATAAATTGGAAGAGGTTTGTTATTTAATATATTGTAAATCAGCTTTGGAATTAATTTTTCTGGATGTTGTTTTGGGCCATAATTATTTGAGCAGTTAGTTATGATTGCAGGAATGTTATAAGTTCTTACATAGGAGCTAACTAAATGGTCAGAAGCCGCTTTACTTGCGGCATAAGGTGAGCTGGGTTTATAGGGGTACGTTTCGCTAGTCCGCCCATTCGCTATGTCTCCATAAACTTCATCTGTAGATACATGTATTAGTTTAGAATTAAATTTTTTTGAAAAATCTTTAAAACATTCCAATAAATTATAAACCCCAACTATATTGCTTTTAATAAAGTTTTTAGGGTCATCTATAGATCTATCAACATGTGTTTCTGCGGCTAAATTAAAAACACCACTTGGTTTATATTTGTTAAGTATTTTTCTTAATTTTTTATCTCCAATATCACATTTGATAAATTTATATTTTTTTGAGAACTTATATTCATTAGTATTATAAAAATTTGATGAATATGAAACTTTATCTATATTAATTACAAAATAATTTTTATTGAGTAATAGATCAATTAAATTACTTCCAATAAACCCCAGTCCACCAGTAACAATTATTTTTTTCATAAATATAAATATTTTTACATTACTAAAAAGTATTAGTATAGTTCATATCACTTATCATATGACATTATCTATTCAAAATTTATCAGTAGTAATAGTCAGTTTTTACAGTGAAGACGTAATACATGATTGCATCAAATCAATTCCTAATGAGATAAAAATTATTGTTGTAGACAATTCTGGGGATAAATTATTTAAAGAAAACATAGAAAAGAAATACAATAATGTTGAATGTATCCTGTCATCAGAAAATCTTGGTATGGGGCCTGGAAATAATTTAGGGTTAAGATATGTCAAAACTGATTATGCATTTATTTTAAATCCTGATGTTATTTTGAAAAAAAACACAATTGATGAAATTATAAGTGAGTCAAATAAAATTCAACATTTTTCAATTATTGCTCCAATTTCAAATAAAGAAGATTATCCAAATTATCAATTAGATGACCTCAAACATCTGACCAAACATACTTTAAATCCGTTTAAAGTAAAAAGTGTCGATGGCTATGCGATGATTATAAATTTAAAAAGATTAAATGAATTAAAAAGTTTTAAAAATACTAATTTTTTTGATGAAAATATTTTTTTATATTTAGAAAATGATGATTTGTGCAAAAGAATAATTGATAAAAATGAGAATATATATGTGGTTCCGAGTTCTAAAATTACTCATCTTGGCGCTAGTGCTGTTGATAAAAAATATAATGAGCAAGTTGAGCTTTCAAGAAATTGGCATTGGATTTGGTCTAAATTTTATTATAACAAAAAACATAATGGTTTTTTTAGTGCCTTAACTAATTGTCTACCCACTTTTATATCCGCTTTAATTAAGTATTTTTTTTATTTAATTACAATGAATTCAAAAAAAAAAAAATTTATTTGCACAGGTGCCTAGGCTTTATAAATGCTCTTTTAGGAAAAAAATCTTCTTTTAGACCTAGGATAGTTAATTAATAAAGATGCTTAAAAAATAATATTAAAATGGCTGTTGGCATATATCTATAGCCTTCACAAATAATGTATGACGATATAAATACTTTCAAATATTAATGGCCTGGAAATTCAATTAAGTTTTCAACTTTGTAATCATTTTTTACTAAATTATTAGCTCCTTTAAGATCAAATAAATTAATTACAAAAACAAAAGCTGCAACTTTGCCTTTTGATATTTCTATTAGTTTTGCAGCAGCTTCAGCGGTACCACCAGTAGCTATTAAATCATCAATAATTAAAACGGTATCAGTTTCATTTATAGAATCTTTGTGAACTTCTATAGTTGCCGTACCATATTCTAATTCAAAATCTACTGAATGAACATCTGCAGGTAATTTGTTTTTTTTTCTTAACATTATGAATGGTTTTTTTAAAATATATGAAACCGCTGAAGCAAATACAAAACCTCGAGATTCGATAGCTGCAATTTTTGTAAAATTGAATTTTTTTGATCTTTCAACAATTTGATTTATAGTTTCTGCAAAAGCATTTTCATCTTTAATTAGAGTTGTAATGTCCCTAAAAAGAATTCCCTTTTTAGGATAATCTGGTATTGATCTTATATATTTTTTTAAATTCATTTTTTATGAATAAATTATTTGTTGCAGCTTTAAAAGAAGAAACTGTTGGATTAAATTATTTTCATCATATCGGTGTAGGTAAAATTAATGCTACATATAATTTGATTAAATTAATTCATGATCACAAACCCTCAAAAGTTATTAATTATGGAACAGCGGGTGCTATTAATAAAGAATTGTTAGGTATTGTTGAGTGTACAAAATTTTATCAAAGAGATATGGATGTTAGAGGCTTGTTAGATCTCAAGTTAGGCGAAACTCCATTTGATAATATTAATGAAATAATAAATTCTGAGGAAGGATATTCATGTGGAAGTGGAGATAGTTTTGTAAATAGGCAAATAGAGATGAATGTAGACATAGTAGATATGGAGGCCTATGCCCTGGCAAAAGTTTGTAAATTAGAAGGCATAGAATTTAAATGTTTTAAATATATCTCTGATAATGCGGACAGCAATGCTTCTTCAGATTGGATAGAAAATTGCGAAAAAGGTGCAAAATTATTTCATATTAGAATGAGTGATTTCTAGTTAAACGATTATTTTATTTTCATTGAAAATAATATTAATATCTATATTAAGTGTTTTTTTAAATATAGGAGGAAAATGACTAAAGTTGGTGAGCATATAACTCTAGACATTATAGGAACTACAAAAGAATACGATCCTTCTTTGTTTGAAAAAATCATTAATGATATTGCAAAAGCAGCCGATGTAACAATTCTTAATATTTCCAAATATAAATTTGAACCTCAAGGTTTTACAATTTTAGCATTATTAGCAGAAAGCCATATTAGTTTTCACACATTTCCTGAAAAAGGAATAATTAGTTTTGATTTTTTTACTTGTGGAAAAGTTAGCCCATCAGTTGCAATTGATATAATTAAAAAAGAATTTACTCATAAAAGAATTGTTAAAAAAAAATTTAATAGAGATACAAAATCTCTTTATCATGACATTTATAGTTCACAAGGATTACAAAAATCATATGTAGTAAATGATGTTCTTGAAGATTTTAAATCAAAAGTTGGTCAACATATTGAAATTTTAGAATTAGAACAATTTGGAAAATCATTATTTATTGATGGAGAAATACAAGTCGCTGCAACTGATGAATATTTATATAGTTCAACTTTTGTAGGTGCTGGTCTTCAATTAAATAAGGACAATGAAAGAGCTGCTATCATTGGTGGTGGAGATGGTGGTGTTGCAAGAGAATGTGTATCTAAAAGTTTTAATTTTATAGACTGGTATGAATTAGATCCAGAAGTTGTGAATGTTTGTAGTAAGCATTTAGGTAATATTGGAAATAAAGCTACAGAAAAAAATTCTGTAAAATGTGTATGGGGTGATGCTTTTGAAAGTATTAAATCAGTAGAAGATGATACTTATGATCATATTTTTGTTGACCTCAATGACGACCAATTTTGTATAGATTTAGCTGCAAAAAATATGGACTCAATGATACGAATATTAAAACCAAAAGGTGTAATCACTGCTCAAGTAGGAAGCCAAGATAAAAAACCCAAACAGGTTGATAATTGGCTGAATGTATTTAACCACCATTTTGGAAACACTAAAATATCTAGAGTTTATATACCTAGTTTTGATTGTTCTTGGAATTTTTCTTCATCAATAAATCATTAATTTTTCTTTTTAAATTATCTAATTTGTGAAATACTTCTTAAAAATTAAAGGAGAAAATAATGAATATATTCAAAAAAACTATTTTAACAGTTCTTACTTCTTTATTAGTCATTGGAAATGTTTACGCTGACAAAATAAAAATTGGAACTGAAGGCGCTTACCCTCCATGGAACTCTAAAGATGCCTCAGGTAAACTTATAGGTTTTGAGGTTGAGCTAGCAAATGAACTTTGCGCAATCATGAAACATGAATGTACTATCGTTGAACAAGATTGGGATGGAATGATTCCAGCTTTGTTAATGAGAAAGTTCGATGCGATAATGGCAGGAATGTCAATTACAGCTGAAAGACAAAAAACAATTACTTTTTCTCAAGGTTATGCTGACGAAGTAGCATCACTTGCGGTTATGAAAGGTTCAAGTTTAGAGGGAATTGATACTCCAGAAGGTGTTAATTTAACTTTAGGTGGATCTGCTGTTAAAAAAGCTCTTAAAACTTTAACTGGTGCACTTGCTGGAAAAACTGTTTGTACTCAAACAGGAACAATTCACCAAAACTTTCTGGAGTCTGGTGATGTTGGTAGTGTAAATGTTAGAACTTACAAAACTCAAGATGAAGTAAACTTAGACCTAACATCTGGAAGATGTGATGTTGCTTTAGCTGCAGCAGTTGCATTTACAGATTATGCTGACAAATCAGGAAAACCAGTTGTATTAGTTGGCCCAACGTTTTCAGGTGGTGCTTTTGGTAATGGTGTTGGTGTTGGAATTAGACAAGGTGGAGATGGTGCGATCGGTACAAGAGACGCTAAACTTCTTAAAGACTTCAACAAAGCAATTGATAAAGCTAGAAAACAAGGAATTATTAGCAGACTTGCTATTAAGCACTTCGGTTTCGACGCTTCTATGTAATTAATTTCAGATTTGGCGACTATAATATATAGTCGCCAGTCTATATGGAACTTCTCGCATTTGGCAAAACAGGTTGGGGTGACGAATTATTTTACGCAACCCTAATGACAATAGCTGTCTCTGTTACAGCAATGTTTATTGGATTTTTTTTTGCACTTATATTTACTCCACTTAAATTATCTAAATACAAATCACTAAATCTAATTGGAAATTTTTATACAACAGTTATTCGTGGTGTCCCTGAACTTTTAGTAATTTACCTTTTCTTTTTTGGGGGGAGTGGTGCAATTATGTATGTGGCATCAATCTTTGGATACTTTGAATATATTGAAATCAATGCATTTATTACAGGTTCAATGGCAATTGGGATTATATCAGGCGCTTATTCAACTGAAGTATTTAGAGGAGCAATTCAATCAATAGACAAAGGTCAGTTTGAAGCTGCTAAAGTATTAGGTGTTAGTAAGTTTGCTCAATTTTATAAAATAATATTACCTCAAATGTTAAGACTAGCCATTCCAAACTTAAGTAATGTTTGGCAGATTACTTTAAAAGATACATCGTTAATTTCAGTTACCGGTTTAGTTGAGATTATGAGGCAATCATATATTGCAGCAGGATCTACTAGGGATCCACTATTCTTTTATTCGTTTGCTGCAGTTTTGTATTTATTGCTTACTTATCTAAGCATGAAACTAATCAATAGATTAGAAGCAAAATATAGTAGGGGGTATTAGTGGATTTTGATTTAATGATTACTAGTTTTCCAAAGTTGCTCAGTGCAACTGTTATCACATTAAAGCTTCTTTCTGTTTCTTTGATAATCGGAATGTTTCTAGGTTTATTTTTTGCAATTTTAAGAATGAATAAGAATATCTTTATTAATCAATTCGCATATGGATATTCTTATATCTTTAGAGGGACACCACTATTAGTTCAAATTTTTATTATTTATTTTGGATTAGGTCAGATTGAATATCTGCGATCAACTTTTTTATGGGTTATTTTAAAAGAACCATATTGGTGTGCAATCATAGCTTTTGCTTTAAATACTGGTGCTTATACATCTGAGATTTTAAGATCAGCATTTCAGACAATTAAGCCAGGTATGATTGAAGCTGGAAAAAGTTTAGGTATATCAAATAAGATAATTTTTTATAAGATTCAAATACCAATTGCAATCAGACAATCATTACCCGCATATGGAAATGAAATAATCTTGATGATGAAAGGAACATCATTAGCAAGCACGGTTACATTGATGGATCTAACGGGTGTTGCTAAGTATATAATTTCGACAACTTTTAAACCAATTGAAGTATTTATAGTTGCAGGAGGCATTTACTTATTTATGACTTTTTTAATTCATAATTTGATTAAATATTTAGAGAAAAAATATAGCTTTCAATAAAATTAAAATGTTTCTATCAAAAAAACAAATTGATGATTATCAAAATCTTGGAGCAATAATTGTTAAAGGTGTTTTTAAAGATTGGATAGAGCCCTTAAGAACAGGATTTCAGAAAGTTTTAGACAAGCCGAGTAGACATGGAAGAGAAAATGTAAATAACAATCAAGGTAGATTTTTTGAAGATTATTGTAATTGGGAAAGAATAAAAGAATTTAAAGATTGTATATTTAACTCACCAGGTGCCCAGATTGTTGCTGAAGCAACCAATTCAAAATCTACTCAAATTTTTCATGATCATATTTTTATTAAAGATTCTGGAACAAATAAAGAAACACCATGGCATCAAGATATGCCTTATTATTGTGTCAATGGTGATAACACAGGAAGTTTTTGGATACCATTAGATGAAGTTGATAAAAAAAATAATCTCCAATTAATATTAGGCTCACATAAATGGCCCAAGTTAATTCGACCTACAAAATGGTCTAATGATCAATCGTGGTATGAGGATAATAGTCACTTTATGGATATGCCTAAAATAGATAATTTCGATCATGATATTTTGATACCTGAGTTAAATTTAGGAGACGCAGTATTATTTAATTTTAAGACAGTTCATGGTTCAACGGGTAATAAAACTCTAAATTCACGAAGGGCATTTTCTATGAGATTTATTGGGAGTGATGTTAAATATATTGATAGAGGCGGACCTACTTCACCTCCTTTTGACGGAATAAATTTAAAATCTGGCGATATTATGCGTGAGGATTGGTTTCCTAAAATTTTTAGTAGCTAGTATATTCTTTAATTTCTTTAATTTTTGAACCTGTAAGGTTGTTTATTTCTAATTTTATTTTAGCTCTATCATCATTTAAAAAATGAACATCTCTTGAAAGTTTAATAAATTTTTCAGTAAAATCTTTTTCTTTTTCACATAATCTTTTATCATCTTCAATAACCCAGAGTTTAGCGTTAATTTCTTTTAGAGATTGAAATAGTTTTTCAATTTCATCATTTGATTTTACATTTTTGTTTAATTGATCTTTTAAAACAGCATGTTCGTCTGATATAAATTTTAATTTTTCAGGATCTTTAATTTTTTCTTGTTTAATTTCTAGTATAGAAATTTTATCTAATAATTCACCTATTGAGACTTCAACTATAATTTTATTCATAAAATTTTATACTATGCTAAGTTGTTATAAATATGTCTAATATTTTAATCATTAAACATGGTTCTTTGGGGGATATAGCCCAAGCATGCGGTGCAATTCAAGATATTTCTGAAAGCCATAAAGATGATCAAATTCACTTATTAACTACAAAACCATATTTTGATTTATTTAAAAAAAATCCACATATTTCCAATGTTATTTTAGACAAGCGATTATCAAGATTAAACCTGATTTATCTATATTCTTTAATGAAAAATATTAAAAAATATAACTTTTCAAAAGTTTACGATTTACAAAACTCAAGCAGAACAGCTTTCTATAAAAGAATTCTATTTCCAAATGCATCAAAAGAGATCTGGTCATCTACAGAGACCACATTGCCTGAAGGAACTACAAAAAAAGATTTTGATAAAGAATCTGTTTTATCTAGATTTGACCAGCAATTAAAAATCTCAGGAATTAACACTAATCATACTTTAAGCCCTGATTTTTCATGGAGTCCATCAGATATATCTCAAATAAAAAATTACTATCAATTAGAAAAATATATTATTCTTTTTCCTTTTTGCTCACCTCACTTAACATCAAAAAAATGGCCTTATTATAATAAGTTAATTGATATGATTAATGAAAAATTAGAAAATAAATTTAAAGTAGTTATTGCGCCTGGACCACGTGAAATTAAAGAAGCATCAACTATTAATGCGCTTTGTGTTTTAGATAATGGTAAAGCTTTAGATATTTCTCAGTTATCAGCATTAATTAAGGACAGTTTATTTGTTGTTGCTAATGATACAGGTCCTGCACATATGGCAGCACATCTTGGTTCTAAAGGAATGGCTTTATTTGGCTCACATACCACAGCTCACAAAGTAAGTATTGAAAGAGAAAACTTTAAAGGAATTCAAGTTTCTGACTTATCCAATCTATCTGCTGAAAAAGTTTTTCAAAGATTGTCTAGCTTAATTTCTTAAATTTACTTAATACTTTCAAAATAACTGGCACCGTAAAAAGAATAAATAATAATCTTATTATATGATGGAAAGCTACAAAGTCAGGTTTTAAATCAAATGCTATTGCAATTACTGCTACTTCATAAATTCCACCAGGACTGAAGGATAAGATGAGTGTTAAAATATTTGTATCAACAAAAAATGTTGCAACATAAGCCGCAATAAATCCTAATAGAACAAGAATTATTGTTGCGACCAAACTATGAAGAGAATTATTGGCAATCTCTTTAATAGTCTTTTCAGCAAATCTACATCCAACAGAAGCCCCTAAAATTAAAAGACAAAAATTAATTGAAGCATCTGGTAACTTGTATGATGCAACATCAGTCATTTGTAATAACCCACTAGCAAATAGCGTTCCTGATAATAAAGCTGCTGGAACTCTAATTTTATCAAAAACAAAAATAAAAAATAAAGATGCAATGATAAGTAAAATTAATTTTAGATGATTTTGACCCATGTAATCAAAGTTATCTAATAGCAATATTTCTGAACCAGTATTATTAACGATAATAAATGGAATAACTGTTATGATTATAATTAATCTAATTAGATGTGAAGTTGCCACTTGAGATAAATCAGTTTTTTCATTTTCAGCTAAAATCATTAAAGGACCTAATGCACCAGGAGCCGCTGAAAATATTGAAGCTTTTTCACCATAACCCGCATATTTTTGAAGATATTTGGCTACAACTAAAATACAAATTATTATGTAGATCAACATAATCAATGAAGTCCATATCCAATCAAACATTTGATTAAATAGATTTTGATCTATGTAATTCCCGATATGCAAACCTAAAATTATCAAAATGAAGCTTAAAACAATTTTGGGCATTATAATTTTTAGACCTGATAAAGCGGCAATTGATGTGATAATCATTGGTCCCAAAAACCAAGCTAGAGGAATATTAAAATATTCAGCAATAATTGCACTTGGAAAAGAAATTATTAAAACGGAAATAAATTTTATTTTGAAAATTTGATTAATTTGTTTTATCATTATTTGATTTGAATTAAATTTTTTTCAATTTTTACTCTTGAGGATCTAAGTACATTTAAGAAATTAATACAGTTTTTTTTATTAAAATTAGAAATATGACCTGCAATAGTTAATGCTCCAAGAATTTGATTTTTTTTTCTAAATATTGGAACTGATACAGACGCCATTTCGGAATCTCTTTCTCCAAAAGTCATAGCGTATCCATTTTTTAAAACTTTATCTTTATCATTAATTTCTAAATTATTATAAGCCGATAAAACGTGACCACTGGATCCTTTGTTTAAAGGTTTTTTACCTCCTATTTCCTCTAAGTGTATAATCGATTTACTAGGCGTACTAGACTGGATGCAAACTCGAACATCATTCTGCTTTACAAAGAAACTCGCTGTTTCTTTAGTTTTTGATGAGATGAAATCTAATTCTGATTTAATAGAATTTTTTAAATTAAAACTACTATCGTAAATTTCATACAATCTAGGAATAGAGTGGCCTATTTTAAATTCTCCACTTTTTATTTTTCTAATGTATCCAAAATTTTCAAGTGATTTCGATATTCTAGAAATTCTACTTTTATGATCACCAGTAATCTGAGCTATCTTTGTTACAGTAAGAGCTTCATTTTTTTCAGTAAAGCAATTTAATATTTCTAAAGCTTTGTTTACAGCTTCAACACCAACTGTATTTTTGTTTAATTTCATATAATTCTATTCATTAGAATAACGTGTTCTTTTGTATAGAACAATAGTAATAATATATTTAGACATTGGTTAATAAAATAAATTAAATCTAATTTAATTAAAAAGAGAGGGAAATAATGAAGAATATAAAAAAAATAATTTCAGTATTATTCTCAGCAATCTTATTATTTTCAGCAACTACAACTAGTTCAATTGCGATTGATAAAATTCATTTCGTAATCGGTGGTGGTGCTGGAGGTGGTTGGGATGGAACTGCTAGAGGTACTGGAGAAGCTTTAACAAAAGCTGGCATGTTAAAAAGTGCATCATTTGAAAATATGTCAGGTGGTGGTGGTGGTAAAGCATTAGCTTTCATGATTAATACTAAACCTGCAAATACAGTTTTAGTTCAATCTACACCATTAGTTTTAAGATCAATCACTAGACACAAAGGTTACGTGAGTGGAAGTGGTACTTTATCTTATAAAGATGTTGTGCCGATTGCTGGTGTAATCGGGGATTATGGTGCAATTGCAGTTGCAAAAAACTCACCTTACAAAAACTTTAAAGATGTAGTTGATGCATACAAAAAGAATCCAAGCTCTATCAAAATGGCTGGTGGATCAGTAAGAGGAAGTATGGACCATTTAATTGGTGCTTTAGCTTTCCAAGCTGCTGGTGCTAATCCAAATGATGTAGCTTACATTCCTTATGATGCTGGTGGAAAAGCGTTAGCTGGACTTTTGTCTGGAGAGACTCAAATTATCTCTACAGGTTTAGGTGAATTGATGGGTGCAAGAGACCAAGTAAGAATTATTGGTATTACTGCTCCTTCAAGAGTTTCTGATGCTCCAGATGCACCAACTCTAAAAGAACAAGGGTACGATGTACAATTCGTTAACTGGAGAGGATTTTTTGGTCCTCCAGGTATGAGCAGTGCAGATAAAAACGCAATTGCTAAAATGCTAGGCGATGTACAAAAAACTTCTGAATGGGAAACTGTTAGAGCAAGAAATGCTTGGGTTAATATTTATAATCCTGGTGACAAGTTTGTTTCTTTCTTAGAAAAACAAACAGAAGAAATGACAACTCTTATGAAGAAATTAGGAGTTATATAATCCTTAGGATTATTTAAAATTAGAGCAGTGAATATAAATACTACAAAAATTATATCACTGCTCTTTTTTATTTTTTCTGCATTTTATTTATATACAGCTTACCAAATTCAAGTTTTTGCATTTGATGAAAATGCACCTTTTAATGCCAGAACATTTCCAATTTATTTAGGTTATGCTGGATTATTTTTTTCGGGACTTAAAGTAATTTTACCTGATCCAAATACAATTAAAGTTGAACATAGAACTTTAGAGTACAAAAAAACTACTATTTTAGTTTTCATTGCAATAATTTATGGAGCCTTAATCTTAAAAGTTGGGTATTTTTTAACTACCTCTTTATTTCTAATGGCATCTTATTATTTTTTAGGTGAGAGAAGGTGGGTATTAATGTTTATGCTTTCTTTTCCATTTGTTGCAGCATTTATGTATCTTTTGCATGGTGTTCTTGACATTTACTTAAGAGATCCATTTCTTCAAATGTTAGGAGTGATGGGATGATAGAAGGAATTTTAATTGGATTAAAAACAGCTCTTACATTTCAAAATATATTTATGGTAATGATTGGTTGTTTTTTTGGAACAATTATTGGCATGCTTCCTGGTCTTGGACCAATGACTGCGATAGCTCTAATGATACCTATTACTTACGGTTTTGATCCAGCGACTGGCTTGATTTTAATGGCAGGAGTTTATTATGGTGCTGTATTTGGAGGTTCCACTTCTTCAATATTATTAAATGCTCCAGGAGTTCCAGGAACGGTAGCAACATCATTTGATGGTTATCCAATGGCTCAGCAAGGTAAAGCAGGTAAAGCTTTAGCTATAGCTGCTTGGAGTTCTTTTGCGGGAGGAACACTTGCTGCAATTTATTTATTGTTTATGGCACCAAGTTTATCAAAAGTAAGTTTATCGTTTAGATCACCTGATTATTTTGCTTTAATGATTTTAGGTTTAACTGCTATTGCTGCATTCTCTTCAAAAGGTCAGTTTATTAAAGCAATGATGATGGTGGTACTTGGTTTAATGTTAGCATCTGTTGGTCAAGATAGTTTATCTGACATAACAAGATTTACTTTTAACAATATGAACTTAACAGATGGAATAAGTTTTGTTCTTGTTGTTATGGCAACTTTTGCAATGAGTGAAGCACTCACTATTATTTTAAAACGTAACGATCCAACTACAGCTGCAAAACAAGTATCTTTAACAGAACTTGGGTCAATTAAGATTAATAAAGAAGAAAGAACTAAAATGTTAAAAACCATTCCTCGAAATTCAATTATTGGCTTTTTAATTGGGGTATTACCTGGAGCAGGAGCAACTATCGCATCTTTCTTAGCATATGGAATGGAAAGAAATTTAGTAAGTGATGAAGAAAAAGAAAAATTTGGTAAAGGAAGTATTCATGGATTAGCTGCACCTGAAACAGCAAATAATGCAGCGTGCTCTGGTGCTTTTGTTCCATTACTTACTTTAGGAATACCTGGGAGTGGTACTACTGCAGTAATGTTAGGGGCTCTTCTAGGATTTGGTATTCAACCTGGCCCAAGACTTTATGTAACTAATCCTGAAATTTTCTGGTCAGTTATAATGTCGATGTATATTGGAATGGTAATTCTACTTATATTAAACTTACCCTTAATTCCTTATATCGCTAGAATTTTAGCGATACCTAAAAATTATTTAATTCCACTAATTTTATTTTTTTCAATTACAGGAATATATGTGATGTCATTTAATAATTTTGATATTTATTTGATGATAGGAATTGCAGTTGTTGCAACCTTTATGCGCTTATATGATTTTCCAATGCCACCATTAATCTTAGCTTTTGTTCTTGGTGGTTTAATGGAAGAAAATTTAAGGAGATCTTTATTATTAAGTGATGGTTCTTGGACATTTTTATGGGATAGAACACTTACAGCATGTATATTGGCTACAACGATACTAATAGTAGTGTGGCATATATATAAAACTTTTAGGGGTAAAAAGGTTTAATTTAAAATTTTTTTATATTCTTCAATTATATTAGACCAATAGAATTTTGAGATACTATCTTTTGCGCTTTTTCCGTATTCTAAATATTTTTTATTTTCTAACATTGAATTAATTGATGAATAAATATCATCTAAATTATTTCCATCACAAATTAATCCAGTCTTTTCATGTTCAACAGCATCAGCTGCACCACCATCTTTACCACCAATTGATGGAATTCCATATTGAGCAGCTTCAACATAGGCAATACCAAATCCTTCAACAGATTTTTTATGAATAACTGAGGGCATGACAAAAATATTTGATTTGGCAACTAAAGCATTTTTTAATTCATTGCTAATATCACTGAAGAACATAACTTGAGACTCTAAATCTAGCTCTTTTACAAGTTTTTTAATATTTTCCTCTTCATCCCCATAACCTACGCAAATGTAAACTATATCAGGATAAATTTGTTTCAAATTTCTTAATGCCATAACAACTTTTTCATGATTTTTTCTCTTATCAAATCTTGAAACAGTAATTAGTCTTGGCGTTTTTACTTTAAGAAGACTTTCAACTTTATCTAAAGATTTTTTATTTAATTCAACAGCAGGGTCTATACCTGGATTGATGACAATAACTTTATCCTGAATAACTCCACATTCAATAGCTAGATTTTTTGTAAATTCAGAGTTAGCGATTACTTTTTCAACATTATTTAAAACATTTAAAACGCGCTTGTTTAAACTCGTTCCTTTTGGATGATTAATTTCTTTACTATGAATCAAGCAATATTTCTTTTTGTTTGATTTAATAAGCTCTAAGCTTTTCCAGTGATCAGCAATAATACCTTCAATTTTATTTTCTTTAATAAACTCATTAATTAATTGGGCTTTTCTGTATTTTCTTAATAATTTAATTCCACCAACTCTTTCAATGGAAAATGATGCTTGTTCATCAAAGGTTTTATGACTCTCAATATGATCTGCAAATACTTTGATCATAAAATTTTTAGATAGTTCTTTTGATAGACCCCACATCAAGCTCTGCATACCACCAAGTTCAGGTGGATAGGATCTAGTTACAATTAAATACATTAATTATACTTCCATTTAATACTACAACCAGCACTTGGTATTTGATCTTGTGGTCCTTTGCCGGTTTTGGCTATTTGTTTCATGGCTTTTAAAAGGTCGCTTTCACCATCTTTAACTGGAATAAAATTTTTAAGTTCTCTTAATCGACCTCTAAATTGAAGCCCTAGATCTTTATCAAAACCAAAAAAATCTGGTGTACATACAGCACCATATTTTTTAGCAATTTTTTGTGTTTCATCTTGTAAGTATGGAAAACTAAACTGATTATCCTTTGAAAATTTGATCATATTATCAAATGAGTCTTCTGGATAATTAATAAAATCATTAGAGCATATTGCAACTGAGTTAATACCAATTTTTTTTAATTCATTACAATCTTCCACTATTTCTTTTGTAATAGCTTTTACATATGGACAATGATTACAGATAAACATTATTAAGGTTCCATTTTCACCTCTAATATTATCTAGTGAAATAATTTTATTATCTGTAGACTTTAATTCAAATGGTAAAGCTTTTTTACCAAAATCACATATTGGAGTTTGAACTGGCATACTGTAAGAATATATAAATTATGTTCTACGATTTAAAAGATAAAAAACCACAAAACTCTGGCGAAAATTGGGTTGCACCAAATGCAACTATAATTGGTGACGTTACATTAGAGAAAAACTCCAGTATTTGGTTTAATGCAGTATTACGTGGTGATATTGAAAATATTTATATAGGTGAGGGGTCAAACATTCAAGATGGCAGTATTTTACATACTGATCCAGGTTGCCCTTTAAAAGTTGGAAAAGATGTAACAGTTGGGCATCTAGTTATGCTTCATGGATGCACGATAGGAGACAATAGTCTGATTGGGATTGGTGCAGTTATTCTTAATAACGCAAAGATTGGAAAAAATTGCATCATTGGAGCCAAAGCGTTAATTACTGAAAACAAAGTAATACCAGACAATTCATTGGTTGTTGGCTCTCCGGGTAAAGTTATTAGGGAAGTCACTGAAGAGGAAAAACAATCTGTAATAAAAAATACCAAACATTATCAAGATAATTGGAAAAAATATTCTAAATCAATATTTTAAGGCACTAGCCAGTGTTCTTTATTGTTTTCTAAATCAAATTTAGCTCTTCTATGACCTTTAGCTGCTAAATAGAGCCATTCAATAGATTTAATTTTACATTGAATAACAGTAAAGTTTTTATAACCTTTTTCACTTTGCTCCATTGTATATTCAAAATTATCTAATTCAGGTTTTAATCCTGATGTTGGGTTATCAGACTCTGCCCCAGGCCCATTATCAACTAAATAGCATTTTCTACTCATATGACCTGTTTTTAACCAAGATGCTTTTGTTATTTCATTATCATGATTAACAATACACTCAACTTTTAGCCTAACCTGTATCTTTTCTTCCTTGTCATAAAAAAGCATTGCAGCATTTTTGTTAGCTTTTAATTTGGTAATTTTATCTGATCTAATATCACTGTGGTATTGAACAAGGTTATTAGCTTCATCTGATTTTCTAAGAACTACAATTCGTCCATCAAAATCATTTTGACTCCCACAAATAAATACAGGTATTCTAAATGGTGAGCCCCTATCTTTAACTGCATTTGTTAGCATCGACCAAATTTTTTTTTTGATCTCAGTAAAATCCTCGTAGTAAGGAACTGTGTCAGTCACTAATATTATTTTTTCTTCTTTAGTAAAGCAATCAAACTCGAACTATCCCAACGATTACCACCCATTTCTTGAACTTTTGCATAGTAGCCATCAATTAGTTCTGTAATTGGGACTGGCGAACCATTTTTTTTTGCTTCTTCAATAACTATAGCTAGATCTTTTCTCATCCAGTCAACAGCAAAACCATAATCAAACTTATCATCTGTCATAGTTCGATATCTATTTTCCATTTGCCAAGATTGCGCAGCACCTTTTGATATAGTCTCCATAACGATATCCATATCTAAGCCTGCATTAATTCCAAAGTTAATAGCTTCTGATAAACCTTGTACAGCTCCTGCTATACACATCTGGTTCATCATCTTAGTCAGTTGACCACTTCCAGATTTACCAATTAATTTTACTTTTCTACTGTAGCAATCAATTACAGTCTCAGCTTTTTTAAATACTTCTTCATCACCACCAACCATAACCGTTAGAATTCCACCTTCAGCACCTGCTTGACCACCTGAGATAGGTGCATCTAAAAAATCAAATCCTTTATCTTTTGCAGCTTTATAAAGCTCTCTTGATATCTCAGCTGATACAGTTGAGTTATCAATATAAACACAACCTTTTTTAGCTGTATTAAACATCCCATTTTCTCCAAGAGATACTTCTCTTAAATCATTATCATTTCCAACACAGGTAAAAATAAAATCAGCACCTTCTGCTGCTTTTGCAGGTGTATCTGCTTTTGAACCTTTATATTCTGCAATCCATTTATCAGCTTTAGCTGCTGTTCTGTTATAAACAGTTACATTGTGACCAGCTTTTGATATATAACCAGCCATTGGATAACCCATGACACCAAGACCTATGAAAGCAACATTACAAGACATAATTTTTATTTCCTATGTTTAATAGTTTGAAGTTTAAAGTAATTCTATTTGGATTTATTTTTACATTTTTTTCTAGCTTTGGACAGAGTTATTTTTTAGGGCTATTTAATTCTAGTATTAGAGACGCACTATCTATTACCCATGGACAATTTGGCTCAATTTATGCATCTGCTACTTTGTGCAGTAGTCTTTTATTAATTTGGGTTGGAAAGAAAATAGATGATGTAAATATTTTTAAATTTGCTTTTTTTGTAACTATTCTTTTATCCTTTGCATGTTTTTTCTTTTCAAAAGTGTCTTCAGTTTTGTTGCTTTTTATTGCAATCTTTTTGATGAGATTTTCTGGGCAAGGAATGATGTCTCACACAGCATCAACAACAATTTCTAGATACTTTACTCGAACTAGAGGTAGAGCTTTAAGCATTAGTTGGTTTGGTCTTTCGTCTGCAGAATTTATTATGCCTGTTTTAATGGTATATCTATTAACATTTTTAGATTGGCAAAATCTTTGGCTTATATTTTCAGTAACAGTTTTAATTGTTTTACCTATTGCATCTTTTTTATTAATTAAAAATTTAAATTTAGACTCTAGAGAAAGCAATGATGAAAATATTGAAGAGATTGAAATAAAACAATGGAAGAGAAGAGAAGTAATAAAAGATTATAGATTTTATATTATTAGTCTTAATATGTTAGCTATGCCATGGATTTTTACTGGGTTTGCTGTGTTTCAATCTTTTGTGCAAACCTCAAAAGGATGGGGTCCTTATGTAATTGCTCAATCTTTTATGTCTTATTCTATTTTTTCTGTATTAACTTTATTTTTATCAGGTTTTTTAATTGATAAATTCACAAGTAGAAAACTTTTAATTTACATGAATATTCCACTTTTACTTTCTGTGATTGTTTTATTCTTTTTTGACACGCCTATCACTGCATTTGTGTTTCTGGGACTTGTTGGAATTTCAAATGGATTTGCAAATATACTAGGATCTTCTACTTGGGCCGAATTATATGGAGTAAAATACCTTGGATCAATTAAAGCTCTTACAACGGCATTAATGGTATTTGCTACAGCTTTTGGTACAGCTTTGTTTGGGTATTTAATAGATGTGGGTTTTACTGTGGGAGATATTGCTACTGTATCAGGCACATATATATTTATTTCTTTAATCCTTCTGTTTCTTGTTAGAAAAAAGCTTAATCCAGTAATAATTTAGAAAAAACTTGCATTTTTAAGGTCTCGGGTATAAATAATCGCCCATGGCAAGAGTTACCGTAGAAGACTGTATAGATAAAGTAGATAGCCCTTATGAATTAGTACTTGTTGCTAAAGAAAGAGCTACACAATTAAACTCAGGTATTGAACCAACTTTAGATAGAGATAACGACAAAAATACAGTTATTTCATTAAGAGAAATTGCAGAAGAAAAAATTAAAGTAGCAGACTTAACCGAAAGTGCTGTCTACAAACTTAGAAAACATGTTGAGCAAGTTGATGATGGTTCTGAAGATGATGAAGAAGTAGGTGATGATTTTGAAAGCATGTATAAAGGTGAAATCTCAAAAAGTGGAACACCAATTTTACCATCTAAGAGAGCAAGAAAAACTCCAGAAAAAATTCAAGTATCCCAAGAAGATTTAGCTGAATTATCAGAAACAGCTAAGCCAGACGTTGATCCTTCAACAAATGAAGAAACTATGAATGAGCAAGGTGAAGTTTCTTTAGATGAAGTTTCAGAACAAGAAAACCAAGAAGCAGAAGCAATTACAGAAGATTCAGACGCTTCAAACTCATAATAAAATCATATAAAGTTAAATCATGAATAGGAAAGTATCAGTTGCTCCTATGATGGATTGCACAGATCGTCATGAGCGATTTTTTCTTAGATTAATTTCTAAAAACACACTTCTCTATACAGAGATGGTTGTTGATGAGGCAATCAATAGAGGCGATAAAAAAAAATTACTCAGATTTAATATTAATGAAAAACCTGTTGCACTTCAATTAGGAGGATCATCTCCAAAACTTTTATCCGAAGCTTCGAAAATAGGTGAAGATTTTGGCTATGATGAAATAAATTTAAATTTAGGTTGCCCAAGTAAAAAAGTTGAAAAAGGTAAGTTTGGTGCTTGTTTGATGAAAGAACCAAACTTAGTTGCAGATTGCCTTAGTAAAATGCAAGCTTCAACAAATTTACCAGTAACTATCAAAACTAGAATTGGATACGATGACGTTGAGGATTATGAAAATCTTCATAATTTTATTTCAACTTTAAAATCAACTGGGGTTAAAACATTTATTATTCATGCTAGAAAAGCAATGTTGGGAAAATTTACTCCTAAACAAAATTTAAACATCCCTCCTTTAAAATATGAATACGTCTACAAATTAAAGGAAGATTTTCCAAATGAAGAAATAATTATTAATGGAGGAATAACATCTGTTGATCAAATAAAGCCATTACTTCAAAAAACAGATGGTGTTATGATTGGTAGAGCTGCATATCACACACCTTACATGTTGGCAGAGATTGAAAAAGAAATTTTCAATAATGAAAATATTCCAAGCAGACAAGATGTTATTGAACAGTTAATTCCCTATGTAAAAGATGAATTAAAGAAGGGAACTAGACTAAATCAAATAATGAGACATACTCTTGGTTTATTTCATGGACAAACAGGCGCTAGTTACTGGAAAAGATACTTAAGTGAGAATATGTGCGTGAGAGATGCAGATGTTCAAAAAATTGATCACATAATGGATAAGATTAGGTATAACAATGTTGACACAAGTGTAGGCCAATCTGCTTAATTCAATTTTAACAAACGAATATAGTTATTTTATTTTATTGATGGCATTAACAGCCATACCTGTTGGTTTTATAGCTGGTCTGTTTGGTATCGGTGGAGGATTGGTAATGGTTCCATTCTTATTTTATGTTTTTGAAAGCTTAAATATTGATACAAATTATATTATGCACCTGGCTGTTGGAACTTCTTTTGGTATTATTATTCCAACTTCTTTTGTTTCTGTAATGACTCATTATAAACTTGGAGCTGTTGATACTAATTTGGTTAAAACTTACGGTTTATTTACAGTGATAGGTGTTTCATTGGGTACAATTTTTGCAGTTTTTTTAGATACTAAAAATATGGTTTTATTTTTTTCATTAGTACTTTTTTTGTTAAGTTTGTATTTATTATTTTTGAAAGAAAAAGAAACCATAATAGCAATTTCGATTAAGCAGAAATATAAAATTATTTTTGGCTTAATTTCTGGATTTATTTCTGCGCCCATGGGTATTGGAGGAGCAGTTATGAATGTACCAATATTTAAGTTTTTTGGCTATTCAATTAATAGAGCTATCGGGACAGCTGCAGCAATCGGTTTTTTTATTGCATTATTTGGTGCTATTGGTTTTGTCATAAGTGGTACCTATTTAAAGACCAATTTACCTCTTAGTGTTGGTTTTCTAAATATACCTACTTTTTTAATCTTCATTCCTATTACAACTTTTATGGCTAGAATCGGTGCTCGGACAGTTCATAAAATCGATAAACAAAAAATAAGTAAATATTTTGGACTTTTATTGTTTGTGGTAGCTTGTAAATTTTTATACGAATATTTTACGATTTAAACTTTAATTCTTTTATAGACTTTTTGATTAAAATTTAGTTAGACTTAAATTTTAACATTATGGAGTTTATAGGATATTTTTCTAACGTTTTCATATTTGAAAATTTATTAATTTTAGTTTTAGGAACTATTGGTGGACTTTTAATGGGAGCTGCTCCTGGATTGAGTCCTACAATGGCAGTTGCTTTATTAATTCCTTTCACTTTTAAAATGAGTCCTGACCAAGGTTTAATTATGCTTGGTGCGGTTTATACAGCTACTGTTGCTGGTGGAGCAATTAGTGCAATATTATTAAAAATACCTGGTGCTCCTGCAAACATCGCAACAGTTATGGATGGCTATCCAATGGCAAAAAGTGGTAAATCAAAAGAAGCTCTACATTATTGTTTTATCAGTTCATTCATTGGCGGCGTAATAGGAATTATTATTTTAATTTTTTTTACTCCTATATTAGCAAATTTTGCTCTTAAGTTTGGTCCATCACATATGTTTTGGATAGCAATTTTTGGCGTTACTGTAATTGCAACACTAGATTCTAATTCAATAATTAAAGGACTTTTTTCTGGAGCCATCGGTTTATGGTTGGCAACTATAGGGTATGACTCTGTGTTAGGTGTTGAAAGATTTGTTTTTAATCCAATTTTTTCAGGAGGCATAAATATTATTGCTGCTTTGGTTGGTTTGTTTGCTATCCCTCAAGTCTTATCAATGATTGAAAAAAAACAATTAGACTCTGATCAATTTCAAATGGAAAAAAAAAGTATAGTTCAGTCTATTATTTACAATCTTTCAAGAATTAAAGCATTAGTAGTTGGAAGCGTATCTGGAGTTATAATTGGTTTAATCCCTGGTGCAGGAGGACAGATAGCAGGACTTGTATCTTACGATCAAATTAAAAAATTAAGTAAAAATAAAGAAAATTTTGGAAAAGGAGAACCTGATGGAATTATTGCCGCTGAGTCTGCAAACAATGCTATGGTTGGCCCATCTTTAGTTCCTTTACTTACACTCGGGGTTCCAGGAAGTCCAACAGCAGCTGTTTTGTTGGGAGGCTTATTAATACATGGAATGTTTCCAGGACCAAATCTTTTTACAATTTATGCTGAAACAACATGGACTTTTATTAATTCATTATTAGTTGCACAATTTATGATGTTGATTTTTGGATTATATATTAGCGGTTTAGCAAAATATGTAATTAAAACTCCAACAAATTATATGGCTGCAGCTATAACGATACTTGCTATCTTTGGAACCTATAGTGTCCAACATAACTTTGCGGATGTGATTGTTATGTTGTTTTTAGGTGTTTCAATGTTTTTTTTATCAAAATTTGGTTTTACAGCTGCACCGATAGTTTTAGGTTTAATATTAGGACCAATTGCTGAAACTAATTTTAGTCAAGCAAAAATAATTGCAGATACACAAGAGGGTATTTTTAGATATTTAACATCAGGATATTTAAATTTAACAATAATAACATTATGTATAATTTCTATAGTTTATGGAATTGTTTCAGAAATGAAGAGAAAAAATGCTTAAGATAAATAATTTAATATCTTTGATTTGTATATTATTTATCTCAATTTTATTAGCATTTGCCTCGTTCACTGGCGGTTCAGAAAATACATCTGAAGCATATTTATTTCCAAAATTAATAACATCTGTAATGATAATCTTATCTTCTTTTTCATTAATTTTTTATTTTTTAAATAAAACTTTATCAGTTGCAGAGATTGATATTAAAAAACTATCAGTTTATTTATTTTCTTTAATTATATTTATTTTTATCAGCGAAACTATTGGGTTTTATCTTTTAGCTATATTATTGTTTTTTATAAATAGTTACTACTATTCAGAAAATAAAAATATTAAAAAAATAATTCAAACAATAATTATAACAACTATATTCATGTTATTTATTTATTTCCTTTTTTCTATTATGCTTAAAGTTCAAGTACCTAGATTTTTTCTTTTTTAGAAATATTTAATTAAAAATACAATCATAAGTAGTATTTTAAATAAGATAGCTTTAAGACAAGTAATTTTACATATCTTAAATATAATTAAAAAATATAACTAAAAAAAATAATGGTCATACCAATTTTATTGTGATCTAATTTTTATTAACAGAGGAGGTAGATATGAATATAAAAAAATTTTTTTTATATATCACAATAATCTTATCGCTTCTTTCATTTGGATCAATTGCTAAAGCAGCTGATTATCCTGATAGACCGATAAGTGTAATGGTAGCTTATAACCCAGGTGGTGCTACTGATTTTCAAGCAAGACTAGTAACAATGATGGCGGCTCATCCTAAGAAAGATTATTTAGGACAGCCAATAGTTATTGTTAATAAACCTGGGGCTGGTGGAAAAGTAGGATGGAATTGGTTTGCATCTAAAGCTAGAAAAGATGGATATGATTTAGCTGCTTACAACATCCCACATTTTGTATCTCAATCAATAGTATTTGATGATACAAAATACAACATAGATAACTTGGAACCTATAGCGAACTGGGGAGCAGATCCAGCGGTTTTGATTGTCAGTAAAGACAGTCAATTCAATTCAGTTGGTGATATGGTTAAATTTGCAAAAGCGAATCCAGGTAAAGTTACTTTTTCAGGTGCTGGAAAATTTGTTGGTCATCATATAGCTTTTTTACAATTTCAAAAAGCTAGTGGAGCAAAGTTAACTTATGTTCCTCATACAGGAGGTGTTCCTGCATTAGCAGCTGTTAAAGGCGGTCAAGTAATGGCTGGTTTTAATAATCTTTCAGATGCTTTCAGAAGTCAGAATGATATTAAAATTTTAGCAATTGCCGATCTTCAAAGAGAAAAAACATTTTTACCAAATGTTCCAACATTAAAAGAAGAAGGTCTTGATGTTGATAATTCTAGTGTAAACTTTAGAGGCATCATGGCTCCTAAAGGAACTTCACCAGAAATTATTGAATATTTAGCAGCTAAAGTTCCTTTAATGTTTAATGATAAAAAAACTTTGAAACAAATGAAAAAAGGTGGTTCACCTGTTAGAATTATGAGCAGAGCTGAAGTACAAGAAATGTGGAAAGCTAGAAAAGTAAGCTTAACAAAACTTCTTGCTGGACTAAAACCTTAATAGTAATTATTACTATATCAATTAAGTTTCGCCTTAATATTTTAAGGCGAAACTTCTAAAACTTAGTAAAAAATTATGAATAACAAGTCTTCTTTAGAAATAGTTCAATCATTAGTTCTTAAAGCAAAAAAAGCTCAATCTATTTTTGAAAATTATAATCAAAATCAAGTTGACGAAGTTGTTACTGCAGTTGCTTGGGCATTATGTAAGCCATCGAATAACAAAAAAATATCAAATTTAGCTGTGAGTGAAACTGGCCTTGGAAATCCAGAAGATAAAATTTTAAAGAATAAAAGAAAAACACTTGGACTCTTAAGAGACCTAAAAAATATCAAAACTGTAGGAGTGATTAATGAAAACAAGAAAAAAGGAATTATTGAAATAGCAAAACCAGTTGGAATTGTTGCAGCTGTTACACCGTCAACCAATCCAGCAGCAACTCCAATAAACAATATCATTAATGCCTTGAAAGGAAGAAATTCGATTATAGTTTCTCCATCACCAGCTGGATCTAAGGTTTTTAGGGATTTATTAATATTAATTAATAATGAGTTAAAAAAAATTAGTGCTCCTGAAAATTTAATTCAAACTTTTGATTGTGATGTCACAAAAGAGTTAACTAATGAGCTAATGAAAAATGTTGATTTAGTTATTGTAACCGGCTCATTAAATAATGTTAGGGAAGCTGCAAAATCTGGCACTAAAGCAATTGGTGTTGGACAGGGAAATGTAACATCAATTGTTGATGAAACAGCTGATTTAGTAGACGCTTTTAAAAAAATAAAAATGTCAAAAACATTCGACAATGCCACAAGCTGTTCATCAGAAAATAATTTGATTTTAATTGAAGATATCTATGAAAAAGCAATCAACTTATTATCAAAAGAAAATGCAGTTTTACTCAATAAAAATCAAAAAGAGGTTTTACAGAAAAATTTATGGATTGATGGAAAGCTAAATAGAAAAATAATTGCAAAATCAGCAAAATTTATTGCAAATGAGTTAAATCTTAAAGTAGATAAAAATGTTCAAATATTAATGGTTGAAGAAGATGGAGTTGGATTAGACTACCCTTTTTCAGGTGAAAAATTATCACCAGTGTTGACCGTATATAAAGTCAAAAACTTTAATGAAGCTAAGGAATTAGCCAAAAAAATTCTAAATTATCAGGGCATAGGCCATTCCGTTGGTGTACATACCAAAAAAGATGAAAGAGTAATTGAATTAGGATTAGATTTATCTGTGTGCAGAGTGATTGTTAATCAAGCACATACATTTGCTACAGGCGGAAGTTTTACTAATGGTCTACCTTTTTCTCTATCAATGGGTTGTGGAACTTGGCAAAAAAATACAATTGATAATAATTTAAATTACAAACATTTTTTAAATATAACTAAAATATCTAATTTAATCTCGGGTAAGGAAGCTGAACTTAAAGAGTATTTTAAAGATTACTGTGAAAAAAATGACCCCAAAGAATTAAAAAATTTAGTATAGTTGAATGGAATTAGGCACAGTAAGAGATTTTATAAACTTTAATTCAGAAAATAATCCAAATTTAGATTTTATTACTTGCCCAAATACTCAAAAAAAAATAACAAATAAAAACCTTAAAATAAATTTAGATAAGATAAATTATTATTTATCTGTTGAAAAAAAACAGAAGAAAAATTCACTTATTTGTACACTGACAGAAAATTCACTAAGTGGAATTCAACTCATGTTAGGAATTATGTATTCTGGAATGATACAAGTTCCTCTCAATTTAGTGGCAGGAGAGGAACAGCTAGCTTACATCATTGAGCATTCTGAATCTAAGCTATTACTTTCAACTAAATCAAATTTAAGTTTAGCACAAAGAATAATCAAAAAGTCTAGAAGTGAAGTTGAGCTTATAGAAATTGATAAAGATAATTTCATAGATGAATTAAATGATGAAAAAATAGAATTAGATAATCTTAATAAATCTAACAATGCTTTGTTAATGTATACATCGGGTACAACTGGAAAACCCAAAGGTGTAATGCTCACTCATGACAATGTTTTAAATGGAGGTAAAAACGTTTTAATATCACATAAATTAATTACTACCGACAAGGCATTATGCGTTCTTCCATTATATCACATTAATGGCTTAATAGTTACAGTAATGGGACCATTAGTAAGTCAAAGCTCATTAGTTTTATCTGAAAAGTTTTCTGCTACAAATTTTTGGAAACACATTGAAGAATTTAAATGTACTTGGTTTAGCATAGTACCAACTATAGTTTCTTCATTATTAAATAAATATTCAGAAGCTGAATTTAAATCATTGGATACATCACTTGTAAGATTTGGTAGAAGTGCATCGGCAGCATTAGCCCCAGAAACACATAAGAATTTTGAAGAAAAATTTAAGATAAAGATGATTGAAACAATGGGTCTGACAGAAACGTGTGCTCCTATTTTGTCTAATCCGCCTTCTCCCAATCCTATTAAATACGGCTCACCTGGTATACCTTATGGAAACGAAGTTAAAATTTTTGATAATGAATTTAATGAAGTTGAAAGAAATACAATCGGTCAAATTTGTGTAAGAGGTAAAAATGTGATGAAAGAATATTATAAAAATCCCAACGAAACAAAAAAAAGTTTTTACAATAATTGGCTTTTAACGGGTGATTTAGGTTTAATGGACTCTGAAGATTTTGTCTTTGTAAAAGGTAGAATTAAAGAACTTATAATTAAAGGAGGTGAAAATATTTCACCAAGAGAAATTGATGATGTTTTGTATCAACATCCCGATGTACTCGAAGCAGCAGCATTTGGTGATGAATGTAGTCATTATGGTGAAACTGTAAAAGCAGGTGTTGTGTTGAAAAATAAAAACTCATTAACTGAAATAGATTTGATTAATCATTGTTCAAAAATTTTAGGTAAATTTAAATCACCAGAAAATATATTTTTTTTTGATGAACTTCCAAAAGGATCTTCAGGAAAAATTCAAAGATTAAAGATTAAAAATTTAATTAAATAATCTTATGTATCGAATTAATAAGAAATTCTTAAAATCCTCTCATTATATAATTGAACTAAAATTATGCTCTATAAGACTTCATGATAATTCTAAATTTCCATGGTTGATATTAATACCTAAGAGAAAAAATGTAACAGATATCAGTGAACTTAATTCTAAAGATCAGATATTACTTATGAAGGAAATTGTTTTGGTAAGTAGGCTTATGAAGAAACTATTTAAAACATCAAAACTTAATATAGAAAAAATAGGTAATATAGTTCCACAATTACATATCCATATTATCTCTAGAAAAAAAACTGATAGTTCATGGCCATTATCTGTATGGGTTGTTAAAGGGAAAAAATATTCAGCAAAAAACTTAAAAGATGTTTTAAATAAAATTAGAACAGCTTTTAAATAAAAAGAGGTGACTTCAGTCTCCCTCCATCACCTCAGTTATAAAGTAATCGATTCTTTAAAAAATATTAAACACGTAAAAAGTGTATTTTTGAAATATACACAATTATATCTGTATTTTTTGGTTTTAAAAAACCTAAATTAACCATCATCTAGGTATTAGAACCTGGTTATTGTTGATAGCTTTTTTAAATGAATAAGAAAATTCATAAAAAAATTACTAAATTAGAAAAATTCTTAAATATTGATGAGTTTGTTAAAAAAACAGACTTAAAAAAATTAATAAGAGCAAACCCATTAAATCAAGCAAAGAAATCAATTAATAAATTTTATCAAGATTATAAAAAAATCAAAGAGCGTGAAGACATTAAAAGAGAAAAAAAAATTGAGCTTGAGAAGCATAAAATTATTCAAGAAGAAAAAAAATTAATCCAAAAAGAAAAATTACAACAAGAAAAAGATGAAAAAATAAAGATTGCACAGAAAGAAAAACTTATAAAAGATAATGAAAAGCTTATTGCAAAAAATGAAGAAAAAAGAAAAAAAGTTGAACTTCGAAGATTAAAAATTGAACAACAAAAAATAAAAGATGAAGAAACTAAAAAATTAAGAGAAGATGCTAGGAAATTAAAAGAAGAGGAGCAGCGTGTAAAAATGCTTGAACGAAAAAGGATTAGAGAAGAAAAAACAGAATATAAAATCGAGCAAATAAGATTAAAAGAAATTGAAGCTAAAAAAAAGAGAGAAGAAAAAGAACAAGAAAAACTAGAAGCCAGAAGAATAAATACAATTGAAAGACAAAAACGTAAAGAAGAAGAACAAAGAATTAGAGAAGCTTCAGCTAAACTAAAATATGAATCTGAAAGATTAAAAGAAACAGAGGAGAGATTAAGAAATCTAGAACTTGAAAGACAACAAGACTTAAAAAGACAATTATTAAAAGAAGAAGCCGAACAAAATGCTAGAGAAGCTGAGCTTAGAAACAAAGAAAATCAACTTAAATCAATAGAAGCTGAACGTTTGCTTAGATTAAAAGCTGAAAAAGAAAAAGAAAGAGAGTTAATTCTTCAAGAAGAAAATCTTAAAAAAACAGAAGAAGAAGAAGAGAGAATTCGTAAAGAAAAATTTGAAGAAGAAGAGAGACTTAAAGAAGAAGATTTAAGAATGAAAGAATGGGAAAGAAAATTTGATGAAGAACAAAAAATGAAAGAAGATGCTTTAATCAAAAATTTTTATAAAGATGCAGAAGATGAAAAACAAGAACTAGATTCAACTAAATCAGATAATGAAATTAACAATAATGAAATTGGATATGAAAAATCAGATATCGATAATAATGACTCATATACAATTGATGATGATAAAAAATAGTTTTTAATTAAATTTGTTTTTCACAAAACAATGATGCAAATTTTGTGGCTTCAATAATTTTTTCTGGTTTTTGTTTAAAAACCTTATTAATTTGGTTATCATTGTATTTCTCATTAAGTTTTTTTAATGTGCAGAGGCAGTAACTCTTTGCTTTCTCAGGTCCTATGTATTGCTTGGAACTACCGTAACACCCAACATAAATTTCCTGTTCAATTTTAGGGCTAAAAGCATGTGTTTTTGACGAAAATAATAGGATTATTATTAATAAAAATTTATATTTTTTGATCATACTCTCCAACTTTGCCAGTTTCCTGGAGCATGTTGTCAATAAAATCAAAGATTTTTTTCTTCCTAATATCTGATGTTGGACTTTCAGTAACAATCACTAGTGATGGTTTATTTGAAGATGCTCTGATTAATCCCCAAGAACCATCTTCAAAAGAAAATCTTACACCATTTACTGTTAGTACTTCAGTGATTATTTGATCATCAATCTTAGTTTTATTATTTTTTATTTCTTTAACCTGCTTGACTAAGTCTTCAACAACTTGGTATTTTTCTTCATCCTTACAAAAAGGAGCCATTGTAGGTGTTTGATAAGTTTTAGGTAATTCATTAATGATTTCACTCATTTTTTTATTTTGATTATCCAATAAATGACAAACATGAATTGCCGAATTGACTCCATCGTCATATCCATAACCCAGTGGTTGATTAAAAAAGAAATGGCCACTTTTTTCAAAACCAGCTAATGCTTTTTCAGTATTAACTTTTCGTTTAATATGGGAATGACCTGTTTTCCAATAAATAGTTTCACAATTATTTTCTAGTAGAATGTTATCTTTTGAATATAAACCAGTTGATTTTACATCCACAATAAACTTTGAATTTTTGTGTTTAGCTGAAAGGTTTCTTGCAATTAACAATCCTATTTTATCAGAAAATATTTCATTTCCCTTATTATCAATAACACCAACTCTATCTCCATCACCATCAAAACCAAAACCAATATCAGCATTATTGTCTTTAACGGCTTTAGCAATAGCATGTAGCATTTCCAAGTCTTCTGGATTTGGATTATATTTCGGAAAGGTCCAATCCAATTCACAATCAAGCTCTATAACTTCACAACCAATTCCTCTTAAAATATCTGGAGCAAATATACCAGCTGTACCGTTACCACAAGCAACAACTGCTTTTAATTTTTTATTAATTTTATTACCTGTTATTAAATCATCTTTATAAACTTGTTGAAAATTTTCTATTTGCTTTTCATTACCATCTCCATTTGAAAATTTTTCATTTAAAGTTATATCTTTTAATTCTTTCATTTCTTCTGGAGCGTGAGTTAATCCTTTTTTGATTCCCATTTTTACACCAGTCCAACCATTTTCATTATGACTTGCTGTAACCATTGCAACTGCATCAGCATCTAAATTAAATTGCGCAAAATAAACCATGGGCGATAATGATAAACCCACATCCTCTATATGACATCCAGTAGAGAGTAGTCCTTTTTTAAGAGCACTTTTGATTTCCTCACTATATGATCTATAGTCATGACCAACTATTACTCTTGGGTTGTTTTTTTTAGTATGAATTTTTATTTGAGAACCTAATCCTTTGCCAAGATTCGTGATTCCTTGACTATTAATATCTTTCTCGTACAACCAACGAGCGTCATATTCTCTAAAACCATATGGATCTATTTTTATTTTTTCAGTCATTTGTTAATTACTTACTCTTTTTTAAATTTTTTTATTGATATTTTTTTTGTCGCGTTCTATAAATGTTCTGTTGATTAATTGTTTATATAGTATATCAACATAAAACGCATACAACATCTAGTTGTTTTCGTCACAATAACAAAATATAGTATTAAATATGAATAAGATTCTATCTCAGGCCCTAAAGAAAGCTGTCTCTGAATATAGCCCAGAAGTAAAAGAAGTATCAAAAGGAAATAGACCAGACCTATTTTCTTTAAGTACTGAAACAGAACTTTTTCAAAATGACAAAGGTATCATAATTAAGATTGATAGATCCAAAGATGCAAATTTAACAGACTTTGGTAAAGCAACATTGAAAGATAGATACTTAGGTCATAACGAATCTTTTCAAGATTTATTTGCACGTGTTGCAAGTTCGTATGCTGATGATAATTTACATGCACAAAGAATTTACAACTATATTAGTAATCTTTGGTTCATGCCAGCGACACCTGTTTTATCAAACGGTGGTACAAAAAGAGGATTACCGATTTCGTGTTTTTTAAATGAAGCTTCGGATAGTTTAGGAGGAATTCTTGATCTTTGGAGTGAGAATGTTTGGCTAGCTGCAAAGGGTGGTGGCATAGGAAGTTATTGGGGTAACCTTAGATCTATTGGTGAAAAAATTGGTAAGGTTGGAAAAACATCTGGAATAATTCCTTTTATAAAAGTTATGGATTCTTTGACAATGGCAATCAGTCAAGGATCTTTAAGAAGAGGTTCTGCTGCTTGTTATCTTCCAGTTGATCATCCTGAAATTGAAGAATTTATAGAGATGAGAAGACCTACAGGTGGTGACCCAAATAGAAAAGCATTAAATTTACATCATGGTGTTTTAGTTTCAGATGCATTTATGCGAGCTGTGGAAAATGATGAACAGTGGGGATTAAAAAGTCCTGCAGACGGAACAGTTCAGCAAACTATTTCAGCAAGAAACTTATGGATTAGATTATTAACCGCAAGAATTGAAACAGGAGAACCTTATATAATTTATATTGATACTGTTAACAGACTAATTCCCCAGCACCATAAACTTGCTAACTTAACTGTTAAAACATCAAATTTATGTAGCGAGATAACTCTACCTACTGGAATTGATAAGGATGGTAGAGATAGAACTGCTGTTTGCTGTTTATCTTCACTGAATTTAGAAAAGTATGATGAATGGAAAGATGATCCAGATATGGTTAATGATGTAATGAGATTTCTCGATAACGTTTTATCTGATTTCATTAACAAAGCTCCAGACCAGTTTAAAGATGCAAAATATTCAGCTGAAAGAGAAAGAAGTGTCGGATTAGGTGTTATGGGTTTTCATTCTTTTTTACAAAAAAATAGAATTCCTCTTGAGTCAGTAATGGCAAAATCTTGGAACAAAAAAATATTTAAACAAATTGACGAACAAGTGAACAAAGCATCTAAAGATTTAGCTGAAGAAAGAGGTGCTTGTCCGGATGCAGCTGAATATGGATATCAAGAAAGATTTTCTAATAAAACTGCTATTGCTCCAACAGCTTCAATTTCAATTATTTGTGGCGGTGCTTCTCCAGGGGTTGAACCTATAGCTGCTAATAGTTATACTCACAAAACATTATCTGGTTCTTTCAATGTTAGAAACAGATATTTAGAAGAAATTTTAGAGGGTCATGGAAAAAATGATGATGAAACTTGGTCTACAATTACAACAAATCAAGGTTCAGTATCACATTTAAATTTTTTAACTGATTTAGAAAAAGATGTTTTCAAAACTGCTTTTGAGTTAGATCAAAAATGGATTATTGAATTAAGTGGTGACAGAACTCCATTTATATCTCAAGCTCAGTCAGTTAATTTATTTTTACCAGCAGATGTCCATAAAAAAGAATTACATAGAATTCATTTTGATGCATGGAAAAAAGGCTTAAAAAGCCTTTATTATTGCAGATCAAAATCAATTCAAAGAGCTGAAAACATTAATGACGCAAAATCAACTGATGTAACAGCTAATGTATACAAATCTAAAGAGAAACAATTAAACGAACAACCAGAATACGAGGAGTGCCTTTCATGCCAGTAACGGAAAAAATTAAAACACCAAATAAAGAAATAATTCAACCAAAAAAAATGGGTCTATTAGTTGAAAATCCAGTTTATAAACCTTTCAGATACCCATGGTGTTATGATGCATGGTTAACCCAACAAAGAATTCACTGGTTGCCAGAAGAGGTGCCACTAGGTGATGATGTTAGAGATTGGCAAAAAAACTTATCTCAATCAGAAAAAAATTTATTAACTCAAATATTTAGATTTTTTACTCAAGCTGATGTAGAAGTTAGCAACTGTTATTTGAGACATTATACAACTGTATTTAAACCTACTGAAGTTTTAATGATGATGACCGCTTTTGCATCAATGGAGACTGTCCATGTAGCAGCTTACTCTCATTTGCTAGACACAATTGGGATGCCTGAGTCTGAATATTCTGCTTTCATGAAATACAAAGAGATGAAAGATAAATATGATTACATGCAAGGTTTTAATGTAAATTCTAAAGAAGATATTGCAAAAACAGTTGCAGTTTTTAGTGCTTTCACTGAAGGTCTTCAGTTGTTTGCAAGTTTTGCAATTCTTTTAAATTTTCCAAGACACAACAAGATGAAGGGAATGGGTCAGATTGTTACTTGGTCTGTTAGAGATGAAACACTTCATTGCAATTCTATGATTAGAGTCTTTAAAGAATTTATAAAAGAAAATCCTGAAATATGGACACCAAAATTAAAAAAAGAACTTTATGAAGCTTGTAGAACTATTATTGAACATGAGGATGCATTCATAGATCTTGCTTTTGAAATGGGTCCAATGGAAGGTTTAACTGCTCAAGAAGTTAAGGATTATATTAGATTTATTGCTAACAGAAGATTAGACCAGCTTGGTTTAGAAGCTATCTATGATGTGCAAAAAAATCCTTTAACTTGGTTGGATACGATGCTTAATGCTGTAGAGCACATGAACTTCTTTGAAGGTCGTGCAACTGAATATTCTAAGGCATCAACACAAGGTACTTGGGTAGAAGCCTTTAGTTAATACGCTTGAAATATAAAAAATATTTTCGCAAAACTAGCTTAAAGCAAAAAGGTGTAGGTGATTTTTTCCTAAATGAAGTCATCTCTAAATCACCAAAAGTTTTTCTTGAAATTGGTGTTTTTCATGGTGTTACAGCCCGTAATGTTTGTGAAGTACTTCATAATATTCATGGAAATGATTTCAAGTATATAGGTTTGGATTTATTTGAAGAAAATTCAGAAAATAAAGATGAAATAATTCCTAATACAAAGTTTTCAAATCCTCTAAAGTCAATCTATTTTAACTATATAAAGCGACAAAGCCCATACAGTATTGAAGCTATAGAAGATCTTTTAAAAAAATTTAAGAAAAATGTTTCGTTAATAAAAGGTAACTCTAATAATATTTTAAAAAAAATCGATATGTCAAAAATAGATTTTGTTTTTTTAGATGGTGGACACGATTATTCAACAGTCATGAATGACTTGAACTGTTCAATTGAAGTTATTAATAATAATGGAACTGTTTTGTGTGATGATTATGATTTATCTTATGCACCTGGCGTTAAAAAAGCTATTGATGAATTTTCTTTAAAGAACAATTATAATTGTTCAATTATTTGCAAGGATAGATTTGCAAAAATTGAAAAAAAATAAATTATCTATAATTTAATTCCATAACTTTTCTATGTTTACTGCCCTTGTATTTTGCTAGTGGACGAATTAACTTGTTAGCAGCATGCTGCTCCATTATGTGAGCAGACCAACCAGTAATTCTTGAAATTACAAATATAGGAGTAAAAAAATCGGTATCAAACCCCATTAAATGGTAAGTAGGTCCTGTAGGATAATCGACATTTGGGTGAATATTTTTTTCTTTAATCATTACCTTTTCAACGATGTCATAAATTTTTTCAAATTTTTTATCTTTTTTAATTTTAGCAACTTTACCAAAGTATTCTCTCATTGTTGGAACTCTTGAATCACCAGATTTATAAACTCTATGACCAAATCCCATAACAACATCTTTATTTTTAAGTGCATTCTTAATCCATTTTAATGCATTTTCAGGTTTTTTAATCTTATTCATCATGTGCATAACTTCTTCATTGGCCCCACCATGTAATGGTCCTTTCAAACTAGCAATCGCTCCAGTAATAGCACCATGTATATCAGAAAGACTACTTGTAATAGTTCTAGCAGTAAAAGTTGAAACGTTAAAACTATGCTCTGCATATAATATTAAGGACACATCAAATGCTTTAACAATTTCTTTTTGCGGAACTTTACCAAAACACATATAGAAAAAGTTTTCAGCAAAAGACAAAGTTTTCTTTGGTTTAATAATTTTTTTCCCACTTCTAATTCTGTAAAATGCAGCTAATGCTGTGGGAGTTTTTGCAAAAATTCTAAGCGATTTCCTCATATTAGCCTCATGTGAAGAGTCAGGTGTTTCTTTGTCTTCTAAGCCCATCACACTAACAGCAGTTCTTGCAACATCCATGGGATGAGATTTTTTTGGCATGTGTTTAATTATTTCGTATAAATTTTTTGACAACTCTCTGTTATCTTTTTCCTCTTTTTCAAATTTTTTAAGTTGAATTGAATTTGGCAAATCTTTATTTAAAATTAAATAAGCCACTTCTTCAAATTTACACACAGCACACAAATCTTGAGCTGCATAACCCCTGTAAGTGAGAGAGTTTATTTCAGGCATTACTTTAGAAACTTCAGTTTCGTCTACAACAATTCCAAGTAAACCTTTTTTAATATCATCACTCATTATTCGTGTCCTTCCGTGCTAAAATTATAGATCTTTTCATCTAATGAGTTATATTTTTCATATTCAACCAACTCATAAAGCCTTTTTCTAGATTGCATTTTATCAATAATATTGTTCTGATGTCCATTAACATAAATGTCTCTTAATCCATCTTCTACGTTTTTCATTGCTAATCTTTGAGTAGTTACTGGGTAAATTACAACATTATAGCCAAGATTTTCTAATTCTTTGTAATTAAATAATTTAGATTTTCCAAATTCAGTCATATTTGCTAATAAGTAACAAGAAAGTTCTTTTCTAACTTTTTCAAAATCCTGTTCATTATGTAAAGCCTCTGGAAAAATTATCTCTGCGCCAGCATCAATGTATGCTTTACATCTTTCAATCATCTTATCTATTCCCTCAACACCTTTTGCATCTGATCGAGCAATAATTTTAAAATTATCATCTTTTTTTGCTGCAACACATTCTTTAATCTTTTTAACCATCTCATCTGTCGATATCAGTTCTTTATTATCAAGATGGCCACATCTTTTTCTTTCAATTTGATCTTCTAGATGAACAGCTGAAATTCCAAATTCTTCAAAAGTTTCTATAGTTTCTTTGCAAGATTTAAAACCTGTATCAATATCAACTATTGTTGGCAGGTTGGTTACTCTTGAAATTAAATACGATCTAGTGCTAACATCTTGTAAAGTTGTTAAGCCAATATCTGGAAATCCAAGGTCATTTGCCATAACTCCTCCAGAAACATAAACCGCATCATAGCCAATTTCCTCAATTAATTTTGCTGTTAATGGATTATACGCACCTGGAACTCTTAAGATTTTATTTGATTTTAATTTTTCATTAAAATCTATTCTTTTTTGACTGGGTTCTTTTTCAACAAAGTGCACTAAAATATTCCCTTTTTAAGATTTCTTTTTAATCTATTTTTTTTTACTTCTATATTTAATTTATGTAATTGACCTGTTTTTAAATTTTTAAGATTTTGAACAGTTTTTAAAAAACGGTCACTTTCGTTTTTACTTAAAATTCCATCAGTTAATGTTAAAAATTTTTGTATATAATTTCGTCTTTTAAAAGGACGAGCCCCATATGGATGAGCATCAGCTCGATCAAGTGATTCAGTAATTTTCTTACCATTATTGAGAGTTATGATTACTTTTGCACCAAAAGATTTATTTTTTGGGTTTGGATCATGATATTTTCTTGTCCACTTTTTATCTTCAAAAGTTTTAATCGATTTCCAAATTTTAATTGTACTTTTTTTATTTGCTCTTGATTTTGTATATGATTTAACATGATGCCAATCACCATCCTCCAATGCAACGGCAAAAATATACATTATTGAGTGATCTAGAGTTTCTCTACTTGCGTTTGGATCCATTTTTTGAGGATCATTTGCACCAGTTCCAATCACATAGTGAGTATGATGACTTGTAAAAATATTAATTTTTTTAATTTGATTTAGCTGAGGTATTCTTGATCTTAACTTTTTTGCTAAATCTATTAATGCTTGGGATTGGTATTCTGCTGAATACTCTTTTGTGTATGTTTCTAGTATAGCTTTTTTACTTTCACCTTTTTTTGGAAGGGGAACTTTATAGTTAGCTTTTTTACCATCTAATATTCTAGCAATTACACTATCTTCACCTTCGTAAATTGGACTTGGTGCACCTTCACCGCGCATAACTCTATCAACAGCTTCAATTGCAAGTTTACCTGCATGAGCTGGAGCATAAGCTTTCCAACTTGAAATTTCACCTTTTCTTGATTGTCTAGTTGATACAGTTGTATGAAGTGATTGTTGCACAGCTTGGTAAATAGTTTCAGTATTAAGTTTAAGCATTGTACCTAAACCTGCCGCAACACTTGGACCTAGATGCGCAATATGGTCAACCTTATGTTTGTGCAAACAAATACCTTTAACTAAATTAACCTGAACCTCATATGCTGTAATAATTCCTCTTAAAAGATCCAAACCACTTTTTTTATTTTGTTGAGCAACACTTAATAGAGGTGGAATATTATCTCCAGGATGACTGTAATCTGCTGCTAAAAATGTATCATGAAAATCAAGTTCTCTAACAGCAGTACCATTTGACCAAGCTGCCCACTCACAATCAAATTTTAATTTTGAATTTACACCAAATAAAGTTGCTCCATTTTTACGAAAATGTTTAAGAGCCATCTCTCTAGATGAGATTACTGGTTTTCTATTTAAAGAAGCTATAGCAACTGAGGCATTATCAATAATTCTATTAATTACCATTTCTATTGCATCTTTATTAAGTTTAGCATTATCGCTTGCAATCTCAGCAATTTTCCATGCAAGTTGTTTCTTCTTTGGTAGATTTATTTTAGATGGATAAACTTTAACTGTGTGTAATAACAAAATAACTCCTAAATAGAGTTTTTGTTTTAATAGTTAAAAAAAATTAATCAATATTAAAGATATTTTGATATTATTTTTTCAATACCAATAAAGTCTTTTATTAGGTGATTATGATATATTTCAGTTGTATTTTTTTCAGTATATCCATTTTCTAATAAAATAACTGGTATCTCAGCTGCTTTTGCAGCATTAGCATCTGTTTCACTATCTCCAATCATAATAGTTTTTTTTATATCTCCATCTAATATTTCTACAACAGATGTTAGGTGTCTAGGATCTGGTTTACAGTAATCAAAAGTATCTGACCCTGCTACATATTCAAAAAAATCATAAATTCCAATTTTTTTTAAAAGATCATTTGATAAACGCTCTTGTTTATTTGTACATACGGCCATCGATATATTATGTTCTTTGCACCACTTTAAAAATTCTTTTACTCCTGTAATTAAAGTACTTTCGTTAATGATATTTTTTCCATAAAAATTTATAAACTCTTTAACCATTTCATCTTTAATCTTATCATCCAAAACTTTACTAAATTCTTTTTTTGCCTGCCCCCATATTGATCTTCCAATTAAAGCTCCCGCACCTTTACCAACTAAATTTCTAATATCTTCAGTTGATTTGGTAGGATATCCAAATTTTTTCATAACATGATTGTGTGCAAGCATAAGATCTGGCGCTGTATCAACAAGTGTGCCGTCTAAATCAAATAAAATAGTAAATTTTTGGTTCATTTTAAAAGTATTTTAAAGAAATATTATGTGAATTAATTAAGACATATTCTTAATGTAAAGCATTTTAAAATGAAAGAATTAAATTCACAAAAAATTCAAAATAAACTTAGAAGTAAATTTTTAAAAGCAGGTGTTAAGATGACGGGGCCTGAAACAATTTTTTTCTCTAATGATACAAAAATTGGAAAAAATGTATCAATTGAACCTTATGTAGTTATTGGACCAAAAGTAAAAATTGCAAATAATGTAATTGTTAAATCTTTTTCTCATCTTGAGTCTTGCACGATTGAGAATAAAGTTGAAATTGGACCTTATGCTAGGATTAGACCTAATACAATTTTGAGAGAGGGTTCTAAGATTGGAAATTTTGTTGAAATTAAAAAAAGTACTATTGGAAAAAAATCTAAAGTAAATCATTTATCTTATGTTGGCGATAGCGAAGTGGGCAAACATGTAAATATTGGAGCAGGTACAATTACTTGTAATTATGATGGAGTAAAAAAAAGCAAAACAAAAATTAAAGACAAAGTTTTTATTGGATCTAATTCATCTTTAGTTGCACCTATTACAATTGATAAAGAAAGTACAGTTGGTGCTGGATCAGTAATAACTAAAAATGTCAAAAAGAAATCTTTAGCATTAACAAGATCACCACAAGTAGATATTAAAAAATATAAAAGAAAATAATATATGTGTGGAATAATAGGTATATCTAGTAACAAATCAGTTTCATCTAACATCATAAATTCTCTTAAAAAATTAGAATACAGAGGATATGACTCAGCTGGTATAGCAACATTATCTGATGGATTTATTAATGAAGTAAAATCTGAAGGAAGGGTAGAAAATTTAGAAAAAAATTTTGATTTAAAAAAACTATCAGGAAATATTGGTATTGGGCATGTTAGGTGGGCTACTCACGGTATTCCTAATAGTGTTAACGCACACCCACATTCATCTCATAATGTTTCAGTTGTTCATAATGGAATAATTGAAAATTCAACGTTATTAAAAAAACATTTAGTTAATAAGGGGCATATATTTAAATCACAAACAGACACTGAGGTTATTGTGCATTTAATTACTGAAAATTTAAAAAAAACTGAAATTCAAGAGGCTATTAAAAATACTTTAAAACAATTACATGGGAGTTTTGCTCTTGGTATTATTTTTAAAGATATACCTGATTTAATTATTGGTGCTAGACGTGGCTCTCCTTTAGCAGTCGGTTATGGTCCAAATGAAAATTATTTAGGATCCGATTCTTATGCTTTAAAATCAATGACAAATAAAATCACTTATTTAGATGATGGTGAGTTTTGCATGGTAAAAAAAGATGAAGTTTATTTTTTTAATGAAGAAGGAAAAAAGATTAATAAAAAAGTATTGGAACTTTCTTCTGATCAAAAAAATTATGATAAGGGTGATTTTAAGCACTATATGGCTAAAGAAATTGAAGAACAGCCTACAACTTTAAAGACTGGCATTAAGGAATATGTAGATAATATTAAAAATGATATTAACATTTATAATTTCCCTTGGAAAATTAATGAAATTAATTCAATTACTTTAGTTGGATGTGGTACTGCTTATCATTCCTGTTTAATGGCCAAATATTGGTTTGAAGAATTAACATCTTTAGATGTTAATATAGATATAGCTTCAGAGTTTAGGTATCGAAAAAATAGATTTAAAGTCGATACTTTATATGTTTTTGTTTCACAATCTGGAGAAACTGCAGATACTTATGCTGCTTTAGATTTATGTAATAAAAACAATATGAAAACTTGTTCTGTGGTGAATGTAATTGAAAGTTCGATTGCAAGAGAATCAAATTTTGTATTACCAATTCACTGTGGACCTGAGATAGGTGTTGCTTCAACAAAAGCTTTTTTGGGTCAAATACTTGTACTTTATATATTGGCTTTAAAATTAAGTTCTTTTAGAAATGAAATTGAGAATAAAGATTATCAAGAAAAAATTAAAGATTTAAAAAACTTACCAAGTTTAATTGAAAAAACATTATTAATTGACAACGATATTCAGGCAATATCTTCTACATTTAATGATGCAAAGGGTTCAATGTTTTTAGGCAGGGGTTATTCTTATCCAATTGCACTTGAAGGAGCATTAAAATTAAAGGAACTGTCTTATGTACATGCTGAAGGCTACCCAGCTGGTGAAATGAAACATGGACCACTTGCTTTAATAGAGGAGGGAATGCCTGTCGTCGTTTTAGCACCTAGAGACAATTACTATAAAAAAACAATATCAAATATGCAGGAAGTTATTGCAAGAGGTGCAAAAGTTTTATTGATTACAAATAAAAGTAAAGATGAAGTAATTTCTGAAAATATTTGGGAAACAATTGAAGTAGAAAGTACTAATGATGATTTACTTCCTTTTCTTTTAACTGTCCCTCTTCAGAAGCTTGCTTATTATTCAGCTCTTAAAAAAGGTTATGATATCGATAAGCCAAGAAATTTAGCTAAATCTGTAACCGTAGAGTAGTTTTTAACAGAGAGTTTATTAATTAAATATGCAGATAATTTATATTCATGCAGCACTAGCACTTTTAGCAATTCCGCTCGGTTTATATATTTTTATAAAAAAAAAAGGCACAAAGAATCATAAAATACTTGGTCGTACCTGGGTGATTGTTTTGATAATTGTTTCTCTAACAGCAATATTTATTCAAACAATAAATCCTGAACAATATTCATTAATTCATCTTTTAATACCATACACCATAGGTTCATTAATTTATTCTATTTGGAATATAAAGAAATTCAAAAAAACAAAAATAGAAAGATATAAAATTGCACATATGCATTCAATGATTGGCGTGTATATTGGAGCTCTTTTAATTGCTAGCGCATTTACTTTAATGCCAGGCAGATTTTTTCATGAGATTATATTTGGTTAAAATTATCAAGTTTTAGCAATATCTTTTTTTATAATATTAATTATTTTTACCCAATCATCCTTTTTGCTTTGGCGATAAAGTTTTATATTTGGATACCAAGGACTATCTTCACAATTTAATAACCATCTATAGTCAGGAATATGTGGCAATATAATCCAAACTTTTTTACCTATAGATGCAGATAAATGTGCCATACTTGTGTCAACACTAATAATTAAATCTAATTGTTCAATTAGGCCGGCTGTACTATCAAGGCCCAGTAAATCTTTTCCATGAAATTTAAGATTTGGAATTTCTTTTAAAATTCTTTTATCTTCTTCCTTTAATTCAAAGTCTAATGAATGAAATTCATAGGGTAGATCAAATAATGACTTAATTTTTTCAAGATTTGCACTCCGATTTTTATCATTTTTATGTGTGGCTATACCACACCATTTTATACCAATCTTTTTTTTTTTATTTTTTTCTAATTTTTTTTTCCAATATTCTTTTTTTACCTGAGGTGTAAAAAGGTAAGGTATTTGATTTGGTATGTTGTTTTGTGATGTATTAAATAAATAGGGCAAGCTAACAATCGGACAGTGATAATCAAATTTTAAATCTTTTAAATTATCTATATGATTATAATCAATTTTCATTGTATTAATTAGTGGTATTAATGGTTTGGGTGTATCTAAAAAAATTCTAGCACCTAATTTTTGAACCATTGGTAAATATCTACAATAATGAATGTAATCACCTAACCCTTGTTCTTTCGAAATAAAAATAGTTTTATTATTTATATCTTCTTTGCCAGTCCAATTAGTAAATCTATTTATGTAAGGGTATTCTTTTTTTTGATTACTACGATTTTGTCTCCACTCATAATTTTTCCATCCATCTTTATAATTTCCCTGTGTCAATTGTAACAAGCCTAAATTATAATAACCTTCAATAAAATTTGGATTTAATTCAATTGTTTTTTGGTAACAATTAATTGCATCATTAAGTTGATTTAGTAAATAAAAACATATTCCTTTATTGTAGACTGCCTCAACAAAATTTGGTTTTATTTTTAATACTTTTTCATAAAAAATTAGTGCTTCTTCAAATTTTTCTAAATATCTTAAACAATTAGCTTTATTATTTAGAGCATCAACAAAATTATGATTTATTTCTAAAGCTTTATTATATAGAGTTAAAGCTTCTTGATATTGATTAAGGCCTTTAAGTGAATTACCTTTGTTATTTAATGCATCTATAAAATCTGGCTTCATTTTTAAAACATGATCTAAAAATCTAAGTGCTTTTGAGTATTTTTTTTTGGAGTTGTTTAGAGAACCTAAATTTGCATTAGCAATTAGATTATTTGCGTCAAATTTAATAATCTTGTCATAAATAATTTCAGCTTTATCAAGTTTTCCCTGCACATGTAGTTTAATTGCTTTATCTAATAGAAATTTTAAATCCATCTTAACAGCCTATGAAAAGTTTAATTAAATTAATGTCTATCATAGTTGAATAAATTATAAACTCTGTTAAAACAATCCTCAGTTGAATATGAAAAATTGGAAAAAAAATAGTTGGAAAAAATATCCTGTTAAACACATTCCTGAATATCCAGATAAGAAAGAATTGGATATGGTTTTGGATAAACTCGGATCATTTCCACCACTGGTATTTGCAGGTGAAACAAGACATCTAAAAGATCAACTTGCTGATGTAGTTGATGGTAAAGCTTTTTTGCTTCAAGGAGGAGATTGTGCAGAAAGTTTTGCAGAATTTAATCCAGACAATATTCGAGACACATTTAAACTGATGTTGCAAATGTCACTAGTTTTAACTTACTCGGCATCTTTACCCGTTGTAAAGGTTGGAAGAATAGCTGGTCAATTTTCAAAACCAAGAAGCTCACCAGTTGAATCTAAAGACGGAATAGAGCTTCCAAGTTATTTAGGTGATAATATTAATGGAATGGAATTTAATGAAAAGTCAAGAGTTCCTGATCCAAAAAGATTATTTAAAGCTTACTCTCAATCAGCTGCAACATTAAATCTTATCAGAGCTTTTTGCCATGGTGGATTTGCTGATTTGCAAAATGTGCACAATTGGAACCTTGGGTTTATTAAAAATAGTCCAGCGTTAAAGAGATTTAAAGATTTAGAAGATAAAATAGCTGATGCATTAGCATTTATGGATGCATGTGGAATAAATTCAGATTTTAATAGAAGATTAAAGACAGTTAATTTTTGGACTTCACATGAAGCACTGTTATTACCTTTTGAAGAAACAATGACAAGAACAGACTCTACGACTGGAGAAAATCATGTCACCTCAGCTCATTTTGTTTGGATCGGAGATAGAACTAGACAGCTCGATGGTGGACATGTTGAATTTTGTAGAGGAATTGAAAATCCAATTGGAATTAAATGTGGGCCAACTTTAAAACCAGAAGATTTAATAAATCTTTGTAATAAAATTAATCCAATTAATGAAAAAGGAAAAATTACTTTAATATCAAGATTTGGTGCAGACAATGTTTCAAAACATTTACCTAAATTAATAAGAGCAATTAAAAAAGAGGGTTTAAATGTAATTTGGTCGTGTGATCCTTGTCATGGTAATACGGTTAAAGCTGCAACAGGATTTAAGACAAGACCTTTTAATAGCGTTTTAAATGAAGTTAAGAATGTATTTGCTTGTCATCAAAGTGAAGGAAGTTATGCGGGTGGTTTGCACATAGAAATGACTGGCCAAAATGTAACCGAATGCATTGGCGGAGCTCAAAAAATATCAGAAAAAGATTTATCATCTAGATATCACACTCATTGCGACCCGAGACTTAACGCAAATCAAGCCTTAGAATTAGCTTTTTTAATTTCTGATGAGATTAAAAAGAATAGTTTATATTCTAAAAATGCAGACAGAGCGGCATCTTAAAACATTGTAAAAGATACCAACTAATAATATTTTAAGTTTATGAATGCCTCAGAAAAAGTAAATTTTATATCTAATTGGATAAAAGATTATGCCAACAATATGCCAAGTAAGGCACAATCATTGGTTATTGGAATCTCCGGTGGGATAGACTCTTCTGTTTCTAGCACCTTAAGTGCAATGACTGGATTAAAAACAATTGTATTATCAATGCCAATTAAACAAAAATCTCAGCAACATGATTTAAGTTTAAAACATCAAGAGTGGTTGGTTAAGAAATTTGATAATGTTGAAGCACACACAGTAAACTTAGATGAATTATTTTCCGCTTTTTCTTCTACATTATCTCAATTTGATAATGAACATGGAATGGCAAATTCTAGAGCAAGATTAAGAATGACCACTCTTTATCAGGTAGCCGCAGCAAACAAAGGTATTGTTGTTGGCACGGGTAATAGAGTTGAAGATTTTGGTGTTGGTTTTTATACAAAGTATGGTGACGGTGGAGTTGATATTTCTCCAATAGCAGATTGCAATAAAACAGAAGTTTGGGAGATAGGAAAAGAGCTTGGAATTTTAAACGAAATAATTGAGGCAGCTCCTACAGATGGTCTATGGGACGATGGTCGAACAGATGAAGGTCAGCTTGGTTTAAAATATCAAGAATTAGAAGAAGCTATGGATAACCCAAATTCACCTAATAGAGCTAAATACGAAACAATAAGAAAACAAAATTTGCATAAAATGGAGCCCATTCCAGTCTGCAAAATTCCAAATTAATCAAATAGATTCACAAATCTATAAATTAAGTATATTTCTAAAATGATGAATAAAGATATTTTTTTAACAAACAATCTAAGTAACAAAAAAGAAAAATTTGTTCCAATAGATGAAAAAAATGTAGGCATGTATGTTTGTGGCCCTACAGTTTATGATGACCCCCATATTGGTAATGCTAGACCTATAGTTATCTTTGATATTCTTTTTAAAATACTAAAGAGTAAATTTTCTTCAGTGACTTACGTAAGAAATATTACAGATGTTGATGATAAAATAATTAAATCATCAAATGATAAGAAAATATCTATCTCAGATTTAACTGAAACTGTAATCAAAAGTTTTAATGAAGATTGTAATTATCTAAATTGTGAAGCTCCAACACAACAACCTAAAGCGACAGAACATATAGATTTAATGATTGAGATGATCTCTGAATTAATCAAAAAAGATTTTGCTTATGAAAATAATAAACATGTTTATTTTGAAGTCAAAAAGTTTGAAGACTATGGAAAATTATCTAACAAAAAGTTAGAGGATTTAATTGCTGGATCAAGAGTTGAAGTAAGTGACAACAAAAAGAAGTCTGAAGATTTTGTGTTATGGAAACCTTCTTTAGAAAATGAACCTTCTTGGGATTCACCATGGGGAAAAGGTAGGCCAGGTTGGCATCTAGAGTGTTCAGCAATGTCTAAGAAATTTCTAGGTAATGAGTTTGATATACATGGAGGAGGAATAGATTTAATTTTTCCACATCATGAAAATGAAATAGCTCAATCAAGATGTGCAAATGACACTAAAGTTTTTGCAAATTATTGGCTGCATAATGCATTTATCACTATGTCTAATGAAAAAATGGCAAAATCTCAAGGAAATATTTTAAAGATAAAAGATTTTAGAAAAAAAGTTAGCGGACAAGTTTTAAGATTAGCTTTGATTAGCGCTCATTACAAACAGCCATTGGATTGGAACGATAAACTATTAGAGGATTGTCAAAATACGATTGATAAATGGTATAATGTTTATTTGCCGTCAAACAAAGCTGTTAATGATGAAATTATTCAACCCTTGTATGACGACGTAAATACACCTGGTTATATTGCAAATTTACATAATCTTTATGAAAAAGCTAATAAAGGAAATGATGAGGATAAACAAATATTTAATTCAGCTTGTAACTTCATAGGTTTACTTCAAGAAACTAAAGAGGTGTGGTTAAATTATAAAAAAGATAAAGCAGATATTTCAGAAGAAGAAATTGAAAGTAAGATAGAACTTAGAAATAAAGCTAGGGCTGATAAAGATTACAAAGAAGCTGATAATATAAGAAACTACCTTTTGGACAAAGGTGTTTTAATAGAAGATAAAGATGGTAAAACAATTTGGAAATTTAAATGAGCAAGGAAAAACTATATATTTTTGACACCACGTTAAGAGATGGTGCTCAAACTCAAGGTGTCGATTTTTCAATTGATGATAAAGAAAAAATATCAAATTCTCTTGATAACTTGGGTGTTGATTACATAGAAGGTGGTTGGCCAGGAGCTAATCCAACAGATACTGAATTTTTTAACAAAGATCATGGTTTTAAAAATGCTAAATTAACTTCATTTGGTATGACCAAAAAATCAGAGCATAGTGCTGAAAATGACCCGATGTTAGCTTCTCTAATTAATTCAAAAAGTTCTGCAGTTTGTTTGTTTGGAAAATCCTGGGATTTTCAAGTTGATGTAGCACTTGGAATCACTAATGAAGAAAATTTAGAAAACATTACCGAAAGTACAAAACATATAGTTGGCTCAGGCAAAGAATTCATGTTTGATGCAGAACATTTTTTTGATGGATATAAATCAAACCCTGATTATGCATTAAAGTGTCTTAAGGCAACGTTTGATCAAGGTGCTAGATGGGTTGTTTTGTGTGATACGAATGGTGGAACTCTTCCACACGAAGTATCAAAAATTGTATCAGAGGTTACAAAACATATTCCAGGTGAAAATCTAGGTATTCATGCGCATAACGATACTGAAAATGCTGTAGCAAATAGTTTAGCTGCAGTTCAGGCGGGGGTTAGACAAATTCAAGGAACCATCAATGGATTAGGGGAAAGATGTGGTAATGCAAATTTAATGTCTTTAATTCCTTCATTATTTTTAAAGAGGGATTTTAGTGATAAATTTGAACTTAATATCAAACGAGAAAATTTAAAAAATCTAACTCAATGCTCAAGATTATTAGATGAATTATTAAACAGAAAACCTAACAAACATTTACCTTATGTGGGCGCTTCTGCCTTTTCACACAAAGGTGGAATGCATGTTTCTGCAGTTCAAAAAAATCCAAAAACTTATGAACATATTGAACCTGAGGAAGTAGGAAATTCAAGAAACATTGTTGTTTCAGATCAAGCTGGTCAATCAAACATAATGTCTAGATTAAAATCTATTGGTATCCAAATCGAAAAAAATGATCCAAAAATTAAAAAACTTTTAAGTGAAGTTAAAGACAGAGAATTTATAGGTTATAGTTATGATGGAGCAGATGCTTCATTTGAATTATTAGCAAGAAGGTTGATAGGTGATATCCCGCGATACATATTAATTAATGAGTATGATGTATCAGTTAAAAAAGACAGTACTGGTGAAATTATTTCTCATGCTAAAGCTCAATTAGAAGTTGATGGTCAAAAAATATTATGTGAAGGACAGGGTAATGGACCTGTAAATGCACTTGATAATGCGATTAGAAAGAATGTAAACAAACTTGCTAAATATTCTGAGTATTTAAAAGACTTAAAATTAGTTGATTATAAAGTAAGAATTTTAAATACAGGTACTGAAGCAGTAACTAGAGTTTCAATTGAAAGCACAGACTCTAAAGGTGTAAATTGGTTTACCATAGGTGTTTCACCAAATATAATTGATGCATCATTTAAAGCATTAGTTGATAGTTTGGATTATAAATTATTTAAAGATAAGGCTCCAGCTAGCTTATAAGTTTTGATTTATCATAAATAATGTCATCAAATAATATTACTTTCATTTTACATAAGCCCCAGTTATCAGAAAATATTGGCGCATGTGCAAGAGGTATGAAAAATTTTAATTTCCAAAAATTATCAATTATTGATCCAAAACCTATTTTTCCTAATGATAAAATTTTAGCAACTTCTGTTGGTGCTAAAAATATAATTAATAGGAGCAAAGTGTTTGATACCTTAGAGCCTGCACTAAAAAATATAGATTATGTCATCGCAACATCTGCTAGATTTAGAAACAAAAATATTAAACATATTCAATTAGAAAACTTAAAAAAGATTGATTTTACCAAAAAAATAGCATTTCTTTTCGGATCTGAGGCATCAGGATTATCAAATAATGAAGTAAGTTATGCAAATTACACGTTGCAAATTCCAACTAATCCTGAATTCAAATCCTTAAATTTATCTCATAGTTTAATTATCATTGCTCAGTACGTTTCAAGTATCATAAAATCTAAGACTTCCAATTTTAAAAAATCTAAAAAAGTTAAAGCTGCCTCCAAAAAAGAGATACATTCAATGACCAATTTATGTATTCAAAACTTAGATGAGATCAATTTTTTCAAACCAAAGGAGAAGAAACCTATTATGCTAGAAAATCTTAGAAATATTTTCTATAGAATGGAATTATCAGCCAAAGAAACGCGTATATTAGCCAGTGTATTCGCTAGTTTGGGTAAAAAACGTTGATTGACAAAATAGCCTGTAAGCTTATAAACCCCAATATCAAATGACAAAAAGATTAAACTCTAAACATAAAGTAGATAGAAGACTTAAAGCCAATCTATGGGGAAGACCAAAGAGTCCTTTTAATAAAAGAGACTATGGACCAGGACAACATGGTCAAGGTAGAAAAGGAAAACTTTCTGATTACGGAACTCAGTTGCAAGCTAAGCAAAAATTAAAAGCTTACTACGGTAACATTAATGAGAGACAATTTAGAAATATTTATAAAAAAGCTGTTATGCTTAAAGGTGATACTGGTGAAAATTTAATCGGTTTACTGGAAAGAAGATTAGATGCAGTTATTTACAGAGCAAAATTTGCAACAACAGTTTTTTCTTCAAGACAATTAATTAACCATGGACATGTTAGAGTGAATGGTAAAAAAGTTAATATTGGAAGTTACATAGTTAAAGAAGAAGATTCTATAGAGATTAGAGACAAATCTAAGCAATTAGCAATTATTGATATTGCTTTAGCTAGTAAAGAAAGAGAAACACCAGAATATATTCAAATGGACGAGAAAAACAAAAAAGTTAAATTTGTGAGAGTACCTAAGTTTGAAGAAGTTCCTTATCCAATTGTGATGGAGCCAAATTTAGTAATTGAATATTACTCTAGATAATAATTAATTTTTAGCTTTAAAACTTATACCCTTGGTCTCAAGTAATTTTGCTAATTCACCACTTTCGTACATTTCTTTTACGATATCACAGCCGCCAACAAACTCTTTTTTGATATAAAGTTGCGGGATAGTAGGCCAGTCACTGAAAGTTTTAATTCCTTCTCTAACATTTTGATCTTCTAAAACATTTACACCTTGGAAGTTAACTTCAAGAATTTTTAACATATTAGATACAGCCATTGAAAAACCACACTGAGGAGCATCAGGTGTACCTTTCATAAATAAACATACTTCGTTACTATCAATATGAGTTTGAATTAAATTTTTTGTATTATCATCCATTATTGCTCCTTTGTTTTAATTGCTAAGGCATGTAATTCATTTCCCATTTTACCTTTTAGAGAATTATACACCATTTTATGTTGTTCAATTTTACTTTTACCTGAGAATTGTGCAGAAGTTACTGTTGCTGAGTAATGATTGCCATCACCAGCTAAATCTTGAATTTCAACTGTAGCATCAGCTAAAGCTTCCTTGATTAAACTTTCAATTTCTTTTAAATCCATTGCCATTATTTGCTCATATAATTTGATAACCAATTTGTATTCGATGTTCTTAATTCGTCAATTGTTACTTTTGTCTTTTCGTCAATAAACATCTGATCCTTGTTAATCGTTCCAAGTTCATCATAATGAACTGCATTTTTGTTTAAAATATCAGTCACTTTTTTAAGACTATCCTTGCTTACTTCGATCACATATCTACCTTGATCTTCACCAAAAAAATATTCAATTTCATTAATTAGGTATTTTGGTTTTTTAAGATTAATTCCCTTGTTTCCTTTAATACACATTTTTGCTACTGCAGTAATAATTCCACCAATAGATACATCGTGAGCACTTTTAATATGACCTGTATCTATTAACTTTAATAAAGTTTCTCCATTATTTTTTTCATTAAATAAATTGATTTCTGGTGGAGGACCATTTTTTTCATCTAAAATGTTTCTTGCAAACAAACTTTGATTAATATGTCCCTCAGTTTTTCCAATAACTAAAACGATATTATCAACTTCTTTAAAATCCATTGTGATCATTTTGTTATAATCTTTGATTAAGCCAACACCGCCAATGGATGGGGTAGGTTTAATACCTTCTTCTTTTGTCTGATTATAAAAAGATACATTTCCTGAAACGACTGGAAATTTTAAATATTCAGCAGCTTCCCCAATACCTTGAACACATTCAACAAACTCACCCATGTTTTCTTCATTTTCAGGACTGCCAAAGTTTAAACAATTAGTAATAGCAATTGGTTTTGCACCTACAGAAATTAGATTTCTAAAACTTTCACAAACAACTTGTTTTCCACCAGTTAAGGGATGTGCCCAACAATATACGGCAGATGAATCGACCGATGCTGCAACTGCTTTATCAGTTCCATGAACTCTCACAACACCAGAGTCTCCACCTGGTTTTTGTATAGTGTCACCCATAACTGTATGATCGTATTGTTGCCAAATCCATTCCTTACTGCAAACATTTGGATTAGATAAAACTTTCTTTAAAACGTCTATAATTTTTAAATTTTTAAGATCTTCTTTTTTAATTTTATTTTTTTTAGGTAGTTTTGCTTTTTTCCATTTTCGGTCATACATTGGTGAATTTTCAACTAAAGTATTGACCGGAATATCTGCAACTTGCTCATTATCAAAGAATAGTTCAATCTTTTTAGAATTAGTTGTTTTACCAATTACTGCAAAATCTAAATTCCATTTATCAAATATTTTTTTAGCCTGATCTTCTTTACCGTTTTCTAAAACAATTAACATTCTCTCTTGGCTTTCAGAGAGCATAATTTCATAAGGTGTCATTTTAGTTTCTCTACATGGAACTTTATTTAAATTAATTTCAATTCCAAGATTTCCTTTTGAGGCCATTTCAATACTTGATGATGTAAGTCCAGCTGCACCCATGTCTTGAATTGCTATAATTGAGTCCCCAGCCATTAACTCTAGGCAAGCTTCGAGTAATAGTTTTTCAGTAAATGGATCACCAACTTGAACTGTCGGTTTTTTTTCCTCAATTTTTTCATCAAAGCTAGCTGATGCCATACTAGCACCATGAATTCCATCACGACCAGTTTTGGATCCAACATAAATTACTGGTTTGCCTAAACCTGCTGCTTTTGAATAGAAAATCTTATCTTTTTTCACTAAACCCAATGTCATCGCATTAACTAGAATGTTACCATTGTACGAGCTATCAAAGTTAGTTTGACCTGCTATAGTTGGAACACCCATACAGTTCCCATAACCACCAATACCGTGAACTACACCTCGAAGTAAATTTTTAGTTTTTTTGTGTTGAGGAGATCCAAAATGAATAGAATTTAAATTAGCAATAGGACGCGCTCCCATTGTAAACACATCTCTCATAATACCACCAACTCCAGTTGCAGCACCTTGATAAGGTTCAATAAAAGAAGGGTGATTGTGGCTTTCAATTTTAAATACAATTGCATCATTATCACCAATATCTACAACTCCCGCATTTTCTCCTGGTCCCTGAATGACTTGTTTTCCTTTGGTTGGAAGTTTTTTTAAGTGAAGTCTTGAAGATTTATAAGAACAATGTTCATTCCACATCGCTGAAAAGATGCCTAGCTCAGTAATATTTGGAGTTCGCTTAAGTAGCTCACATATTTTTGCATATTCACCTTTTTTAAGACCATGATCTATAGCAACTTGTTCGTTTACAATCATTTTAGATTATTAATTAAATTTTTAAAAAAAAGAGATCCATCTTCACCTGATAGAGAAGGGTCAATCATTCTTTCAGGATGAGGCATCATACCTAAAACATTTTTTTGTTTATTAAATATACCTGCAATATTTTTAATGGATCCATTAGGATTATATTTCTCTTCGGTTATGCCTTTCTTATCACAGTAATTGATCGCTACTTGTTCATTATCTTCAATTTCTTTTAATTGATCATTGGTGCAAAAATAGTTTCCCTCATTATGAGCTATATGAAACTCTAAAACTTCACTATCAATGTTTTTAAAGTAAGTGTTTTTTTTATCATTAATTTTAACAAACACATTTTTACAAATAAATTCTAAGTATTTATTTCTTAATAAAACACCTGGAACCAAACCTGTTTCAACTAAAATTTGAAATCCATTACAAATACCCATCACCATTCCACCTGAGTTTGCAAAGTTAATTACCGATTTCATTATTTTTGACTTTGATGCCATACTCCCACATCTCAAATAATCCCCATAAGAAAACCCACCTGGCAAAACAACTAAATCACTTTTTGGAAGTTCAGCGTCGTCATGCCAAACCATCTTGTTTTTGAACCCAAATTTTTTAAGAGCAACATCCATGTCTCTGTCACAATTAGAACCAGGAAATGTAATGACGGAAGATTTCATTAATTATTGTGCATCAATAATTTTATAATTTTCAATAACTAGATTGGCTAAAAGTTTGTTACACATTTCTTCAACTTTATCTTTAGCTTTTTTGGGATCACTTTCCTTAGTATCAATTTCAAAGTACTTACCTTGTCTTACTTCATTGATGTCATTAAATCCCATTCCATCCAAGGTTTGGTGAATAACTTTTCCTTGAGGATCTAGCACATCTTTTTTAAGCGTAATAATTACAGAAATTTTCATTTACGCTTCCTTTTAACTGAAGATAATTTTGTAACATTTACTGCTGAAACATTTGATTGTTCGTGAAGTATTCCAAGTCTTTTAGCAACCTCAGTATAAGCAGGAATAAGATCACCTAAATTTTTTCTAAATCTGTCTTTATCTAACTTTTTATCTGTAATACTGTCCCAAAGTCTGCAAGTATCTGGACTAATTTCATCAGCAAGAATAACCTCTTCTTTACCGTTAACTTTTAATCTTCCAAATTCCAATTTAAAATCAATTAATTTAATCCCAACACCTCTAAACATACCGATCATAAAGTCATTAATTCTTAAAATCATTTTCTTAACTTTCTCGATTTCTTTTTTTGTAGCCCAATCAAAAGCCAATATATGCTCTTCCGCTATTAATGGATCACCTAACTTGTCATCTTTTAAGCAATATTCAATAAGAGGCTCTTTTAAGATTGTTCCATCTTCAATCCCTAATCTTTTTGTAATAGATCCAGTTGCAACATTTCTAACGATGAATTCAATTGGAATGATTTCAACCAATTTAATTACTTGCTCTCTCATATTAAGTCTTTTGACCAAGTGATTTTTAATTCCTATCTGAGATAGATTTGAAAGGATATGTTCTGAAATTCTATTATTTAAAACACCTTTTCCTTCTATGGTAGATTTTTTTTGATTATTAAAAGCGGTAGCGTCATCTTTAAAATATTGAATAACTAAATTCTTATCATTTGTTGTGTAAATGATTTTAGCTTTACCTTCGTATAGTTTTTTTCCTTTTTTCATTATTTAAAAACTCTTCTAAAGATGAAATTTACATTTTTAAAGTGTTTTGCGTAACTAAATATAGATTTTAGTTTTTTAGGAGTGATTTTGCTCATAATTAACTTATCTGATCTAATAACATCAAATAAATCCAAATCTTCAGCGAAACATTTTTTAGCATAATTTTGAACCATTCGGTAAGATTGTTCTCTACTTAATCCTGATTTTGTTAATTCCAGCATTACTTCTTGTGAGAAAATTAATCCTTTAGTGATATTTAAATTTTCTAACATTTTTTTTGGATAAACAATCATGTTATCTAAAATATTAGCTAATCTGACTAATGCAAAATCAGTCGTAATATTTGCATCAGGTCCAATATTTCTTTCAACACTTGAATGAGAAATATCTCTTTCGTGCCAAAGGGCAATATTTTCTAAAGCGGGGGTTACTGCACTTCTGACCATTCTAGCAAGTCCTGTTAAGTTTTCACTTAATATTGGATTCTTTTTATGTGGCATCGCAGATGAGCCTTTTTGATTTTTTGAAAAGAATTCTTGCATTTCGTAAACTTCAGTTCTTTGTAAATGTCTAATCTCAACTGCAACTCTTTCAATTGATCCAGCGATAATACCTAGTACTGAAAAATAAAAAGCATGACGATCTCTTGGTATTACTTGAGTTGAAATTGGCTCAACTTTTAAACCTAATTTTTTTGCAACATGTTTTTCAACATTAGGATTAATATTAGCAAAAGTTCCAACAGCACCTGATATTGCACAAGTTGACACTTCATCTATTGCATCGATTAATCTTTTTCTATTTCTTTTAAATTCCTCATAAAAAGAAGCCAATTTTAAACCAAATGTAACTGGTTCAGCATGAATACCGTGACTTCTACCCATACATGGAGTAAATTTATATTTTTTAGCCTGTTTTTTTAAAACTTTTAAAATTTGATCTAAATCTTTTAGGATTATTTTACCAGATTGAACCATTTGAATATTAAAACTGGTATCCAATACATCTGATGAAGTCATTCCTTGGTGTAAGTATCTAGCTTTAATTCCAGCCCTTTCAGTGACTGAAGTGAGAAATGCTATAACATCATGTTTAACTTCAGACTCAATTTTGTGAATTCTGCTTACATTTATTTTAGCTTTTTTTTTAACAACTGAAGCAACTCCTTTTGGAATTTGACCAAGCTTTTCCATAGCTTCAGCAGCTGCAACTTCGACATCTAGCCAAATTTTATATTTATTTTCTTCTGACCAAATGTCAGTTAATTCTTTACGAGAGTATCTTTTAATCATTAATTATAAGTATGGGGGCTTTGAATAACCTTTAGCAGATTCTGTAAAGATTTCATAACCATTTTCAGTAATTCCCAATGTATGCTCAAATTGTGCTGATAAAGATTTATCTTTTGTAACAGCAGTCCAACCATCATTTAACATTTTAACAGCATATTTGCCGGTATTAATCATAGGTTCAATTGTAAAAGTCATTCCAGGTCTTAAATCCATGCCTGAATTTTTGCTCCCATAATGCAAAATGTTAGGTGGTTCATGAAACGTAGTACTTATGCCATGACCACAAAAATCTCTTACAACTGAAAAACCTTTATCTTCAACGAATGATTGAATTTCGTATCCTATGTCTCCCAATCTAATTCCAGGTTTTAATATCTTAATTGCTCTCATCATAAACTCGTGAGTTGTATCTATTAGATTATTTAATTTAACAGAGGTATTACCGATTGAAAACATTCTGCTAGTATCACCATAATGTTCATCAACAATAGCAGTGACATCCACATTGATTGCATCGCCATCTCTTAAAATTCTATCTGATGGAATACCGTGGCAAACCACATGATTTAAAGATGTACATAAAGATTTTGTAAAACCCCTATAATAAAGTGGGGCAGAGTATCCACCATTATCTCTAATAAACTCGTAACCTAATTTATCAATATGATCTGTTGATACACCTTCTTTAATATTATCAGTCAGCATATCTAAAGTTTGAGCTGCCAACTTTCCGGCTACTCTCATTTTTTCAAATTTTTCTTTATAATCACTCATCAATAATCTTCAGTTTTTTATCTATAAAAATTTTTTTAGAACTTATATCACATCTATAGGCTAAAAAGTTAACTCCTGCCTTTTTAGCAATTAGATAATTCTTATAATATTCAGCATCTACATCTTTGGCTATCTTAAACTTTTCCATGTTTTGGATTTGAACTAAAAATAATAAGTAGCTTTTATAACTTTTTTTTATGGCATCAATAAGAGTGAGTAGGTGTTTGGTGCCACGTGCTGTCACAGCATCTGGAAACTCAGCTGTGTCTTTATTTCTAAAAAGGGTAACATTTTTAACCTCTACAAAGCTCTTTTGTTTATTTTTCTCAATTAAAAAATCAAATCTAGTCTCTTTATTAAAAAATACCTCTGGTTTAATTAGATCACTATTTTTAAGTTCTTTAATAAGATTATTTTCTAAAGCGTGTTGAGCTATTCTATTGGCCATGTGGGTATTAACACCTACTAGGTTTTTTCTTGTTTTAATAATTTCAAGTCCATATTTAAGTTTTCTCTTGGGGTCATTGTTAGGTAGCAAATAAACATCGTTGCCCTCATCTAATAAGCCTTTCATCGATCCTGTATTGGGACAATGTGCAGTAACTACTTCATTTGTTAATTGTACATCAGCAAAAAAACGTTTGTAACGTTTGATTAATTTGCCTTTTATTAAAGACTTGGTAAATTCCATTTCTAAATTATACATTTAAAATGACTAAAAACACAAAAGTTAATGCCGCAATATTAATTATAGGTAATGAAATTTTATCTGGCAGAACTCAAGACACCAACACTTCAACTTTAGCTACATGGTTAAATTCAATTGGGGTTAAAGTCGGAGAGGTTAGGGTTATTCCTGATATTGAAAAAACAATAATCGATACACTTAATCTATTAAAAATATCTTACGATTATGTTTTTACAACAGGAGGTATTGGTCCTACCCACGATGATATTACTGCAGAATCTGTTTCAAAAGCATTTGGATTAAAATATAAAATACATAAAGAAGCATATAAAATTTTAGAGGTCTATTATAAGCCAGGTGAATTTAATGAAGGTAGACAAAAAATGGTATGGATGCCAGAAAATGCAAATTTAATTTTAAATCCCACAAGTGGTGCACCAGGTTTTAGTGTTGAAAATGTATTCTGTTTACCAGGGGTTCCATCAATATTAAAATCTATGTTAGGTGGTTTAACCAATAGTATTGTTGGGGGTGAACCTATTTTAAGTTTAACTATAAGCCTAAGAACGGTTGAAAGTGAAATCGCAGACTCTTTAACTAAAGTCCAAAATGATAATCAGGATGTTGAAATTGGAAGCTATCCATTTTTTCAAGCCGGGAAGTTAGGAGTTTCAATTGTAATAAGATCAGAGGAACAATCCAAGATTGATAATTGTAAATCACAAATTCTAAAATTTGTTGACAGTAAAAACATTGAAGTAGTAGATCGTTAAATGCTTTATTTTGCTTACGGAAGTAACCTTCATCATTTTCAAATGAAACGAAGATGTAAAGACAGTGTTTTTATAAAAAAAATAAATTTGAAAAATTTTAGACTTACTTTTAGGAGCAAATATAGAGCTGCAGATATTGAGCCTAAAAAGAATTCAATAGTACCAGGTGGATTATTTAAGATATCAAAAAGTGATGAAAAAAAATTAGACGTTTATGAGGATTATCCTACTTTATATAAGAAGTATTATTTTTATCATTATGGAAAAAAAGTTATGACCTACTCAATGGTAAAGAAATCACAATTTAAATTTCCAACTGAAAGGTACTTAAATATTGTTAAAAGAGGATACAAAGACTGTAGTTTAGAGATAAAATACTTGAGAAAAGGTTTGAATAATAAATAAAAAATGAATTTTTTAAATAAGATAAAATACTACATTTATAAAAAGGCTCAAAGATATATAAATCTTTATGAAGGATATTCTTATGATTTTCATAAAAATGGTGAAGAACTAATTCTTAAAAGACTAATAAAATTTAATTTTAAAATTGTACAATCAAAAAATTATCTATTGTAATTATGTTTTTATTCAAAAAATTTCTGTCTTACTTAAAATTTTTAAGCAAAATTTTGGCTACAACTTTTTTTTTAATTTTAGTATTAGACTTTTTTTTTGGTCAAAAAATTTTAGTGCATTTGGATCCTTATTTAAAGGAAACAGAATTTTATGACAAAAGAGCAAATATCTGGCATAAAAAATTTCACCATACATTTAAAGAAAATATAAACATGAAGTCAGTTGGTTTTGGTGAAATTAATAGATTCTGTACTAATGAGTATGGATTTAAATCAAATTGCAACACTAAGAAAAGAAATTTTTTTAACTTTGGTTTTTTGGGTGATTCATTTACTGAAGGGATAGCGTTAAATCATAAAGATACATTTGTAGGTATTTTTGAAAATATATCAGGATTAGATGTAGCTAATATGGGGGTAAGCTCATACTCTCCAAAAGTACATCTAGCTAAAATTAATTTTTTTTTGAGTAAAAATTTAAAATTTGAGCACGTAATACTTTTTTTAGATATCAGTGATTATTATGATGAAGCGTATTATCAATTTGATAGTGAAAAATACTCAATAATACACGACAAAAGAGATCAAAGAAGAATATGGCTTAGAGAAAATTTTCCTTTAACAAACTTTTATATGTATGTTTTAAAAAAATTAGAAAAAAAAACAGAAAAAAATAATGATAAAACAACAGAAATAATTTTCAATGAAAGTGCGAAACGTAAATCATTTTGGTTACATAAAAATATTAATGAAACAAAAATAAATGGAAAATCAATAATCGCTATTCATGAAGAAACAAAGAACTATATTGATCAAATTTACAAAATATTAGAAGAGAAAAATATAAAGTTTAGTTTAGCTATTTATCCATGGCCTCAAAATTTAATTAATACTCAGAATAATTCTTTTTATAGAAAAGAATGGAAAGAGTTTTGTCAAAATAAATGTGAATATTTTATTGATTATTTTGATGAGTTCATTGACGAGGTGAATAACATTGGCTTTGAAAAAGTATATGAAAAATATTTCTTTTGGAATGATGTACATTTTAATAAAAAAGGAAATTTATTGATTGCAAACAAGATTATTGAATTATTGTTAAATAACGAATAGATTGAAAATTTTTCTTGTTCAACTATAAATATTAGCATAAATAATCATGAAATTCATTAATGCCCTCGTGGTGAAATTGGTAGACACAAAGGACTTAAAATCCTTGCCGCTTGCGGAGTGCCAGTTCGAGTCTGGCCGAGGGCACCACTAAATGAGTAAGATTCAGATAATTTCTGATAAAAATAGAAAATCCTTAAACATTAAAAAGTTATTAGTAAAAAAAATAGATAACAATCAATTTAAACAAAACAATCTTATAATTGTTATTGGTGGTGACGGTTTTATGCTTGAAACTTTAAAAAAGAATAAAAATTCAAATAAACAATTTTATGGAATTAACTCAGGAAATTATGGTTTCTTGATGAACAAATTTTCATCAAAAAATATTATTAAAAATTTAGAAAAAGCAAATATGATTTCTATTTCGCCGCTAGAAATGATTGTTAAAAATAAGAATAATCAAATAAAAAAATCTTTAGCTATAAATGAAGTATCAATTTTAAGACAAAGTAGACAAGCTGCCTCATTATCAATTAAACATGGATCCAAACAGATTATAAAAAAATTAGTCTCGGATGGTGTTCTAGTTTCAACACCAGCTGGTAGCACAGCTTATAATTTATCAGTGCATGGACCTATACTAAGTCTAAATTCAAAAAAATTATCAATAGCACCGATCAGTCCATTTAGACCAAGAAGATGGAAGGGTAAAATAGTTAATGATAAATTAAAGATTGTAATCACTAATTTAAATCCATCTAAACGACCGATTAGTGCTGTTGCAGACAATCTTGAAGTTAGAAATGCTAAATCAATTATAGTAAATACCAACAATAAGATTAAATTTAATCTTCTCTATGACAAGAATAGAAGTTTACAAAAAAAAATTAAAATTGAACAATTGAGAAGAGAAACTAATTAATATCTAAAGTGTTAACAAAAGAGCAAATTAAACAATACCAAGAAGACGGCTTTGTAATTCCTGATTTCAAGATGTCTGAAAATGATCTTTTTGAGATAGAAAATAAACACAATCAATTAATTCACAAATTTCCAGAATATAAAAATTATTGTCCAGCTTTACTTTTAAAAGATGAAAGTTTTTTAAAATATTGTTTGAATGATAAAATATTAGATTTTATAGAGCAATTACTAGGCAGTAAGTTTGCTTTATGGAATTCAAGTTTTTTTGCAAAACCTGCTTATAATGGTTTTGAAACTCCCTGGCATCAAGATGGTCAATATTGGCCAATAAACCCTCTTGCGACATGTACTGTGTGGTTAGCAATTGATGATGCAACTGAAGAAAATGGATGTCTGACATTTATTAAAGGATCACATAAAGATAAAAAACTTAAAGATCATTCTAGAAACAACAAAGAAAATTTAACATTGCACCAAGAGCTTAACAAAAATGATTATGACATTTCTAAATCAGTTAATTTACTACTCAAAAGAGGGCAAATATCTCTGCATGATGTTTATATGGTTCACGGATCAAAAGAAAATAATTCACCAAATTCAAGACGTGCAATGACGATGAGGTTTATGCCTCTATCAAGTAAATTTGACCATAAATTTACTTTTGATAGCAAGTCATCATTTAAGATTAATAAAATTTATCCTGTAAGAAATTAATAAAGTGGTACCCTGCACGAAGTCGAACTGTGGACCTATTGATTAAAAATCGAAAGTCTAAATTCAAAAAGATAAATACTATCAACGATAATTGAAAGTTTTTTCAAAACTGTACACAGCATGAACACAGTGATAAAGTTTTTTAATGAGAAATGACAATGACTAAATTAGAAAATTTTTTACAATCAAATAAAGATAGACAAATTTGGACTATTTCAAAAGACCAAAGTGTAATGCAAGCACTTATTTTAATGTCAGAAAAGAATATAGGTGCAATCATTATTGTAGATAATAATGATTTTCCAATAGGTATTTTTTCAGAAAGAGATTATGCAAGAAAGGTTATTTTAAAAGGTAAGAATAGCAAAGATACATTATTAGACGAGGTTATGACTAAAGAATTAATTACCGTTACTAGTGATTTTAAAATTGATCAGTGTATGGAGTTAATGACTGAACATAGAATAAGACATCTACCAATATTAGAAAATAAAAAAGTTGTTGGAATTATTTCAATCGGCGATGTTTTAAAAATTATGATTAAAGAACAAAAAGAACTTATAGATCACTTACAAAGATTTATAACTAGCTAAAATACATTTTGATGGTGCCCCCGCACGGAGTCGAACCGCGGACCTATTGATTACAAATCAATTGCTCTACCAGCTGAGCTACAAGGGCATAAGCCATAATTATTAACTATTTATTAATTAATCAACTCTTTTTTTTAGATAGCTTAGATGATGAAAGACAATTGCTGCACTATTTGATATATTAAGACTTTCAATCTCTTTATTCATATCAATTTTAACAAAAAAATCTGCATATTTGCCTGTGTGCTCTCGCATACCAAAACCCTCTGATCCAAATAGAAGAACATTTTTTCCTTCCCATTTTACTTCTGTAAAATCTTTTTCGCCTCTTGCATCAAATCCATAGACCCAAAAGTTTTTTTCTCTTAAGTTTTTAAGAGTGGAGTTGATGTTAGATACTTGAAAAATATTTAAATGCTCCATACAACCACTTGCAGACTTGTACATAAGCTTACTATCTTTTGGAAATTGTCTTTCTTTAATAATTAAACCATCTATTTTAAATGATGCAGCACTTCTAATTAATGAACCAATATTTCTTGGGTCAGTTACTTCGTCCAAACAAACAAAAGTACAATTTTTTTTTTCTTTAATATATTCTTTTAAATCAGGTTGATCTAAATGTTCAATTTCTGCAACATACCCTCCATGCATTAATTGTTCTTTAGATGTATATTTGTCTAATTCTTTTTTAGATTTAAAATAAACTTTAACATCTTCCAAAACATTTTTTTTTGGATTTTTCCTGTGTATATTTTTCTTAGCATCTTCAGTTAAAAACACTCTTAAAACCTTTCGTTCAGGATTTCTAAGAGCTTCGATAACAGCATGTTGACCAGCTATAAAAAAAGACGATTTATTCATATATTTTAATGAGTTTTACACGTTTTTTTGTATATTTTCTTATTAAATCTCGTGTTGCAATTGCATAAATAAAATATATAAAACGCATGTTGTTTGAAGCTTTATTGAACAGGGGACACTTCCCCAATAGGAGGGGTTCCAGAGCGGTCAAATGGGGCGGGCTGTAAACCCGTTGACTTCGGTCTTCGAAAGTTCGAATCTTTCCCCCTCCACCATTCAATAAAAATTTTAAGTAACATGGAGTGTTACTCTTGGGGTTGTGCGGGTGTAGTTCAATGGTAGAACGCTAGCCTTCCAAGCTGGATGTAAGGGTTCGATTCCCTTTACCCGCTCCAAGAAAAAGAAATTATTAATGAAAACAAAAACTGAGGTAAAAAAGTAATGTCAAAAGAAAAATTTGTTAGAAGTAAACCCCACTGTAACATTGGGACTATTGGTCATGTCGACCATGGAAAAACTACTCTTACTGCAGCTATCACAATTACATTAGCAGAAGCAGGTGGAGCAGCAGCAGTAGCTTATGATCAAATCGATAAAGCTCCTGAGGAAAAAGAAAGAGGAATTACAATTTCAACTGCGCACGTTGAATATGAAACTGAAAAAAGACATTACGCTCACGTAGATTGTCCAGGTCACGCTGACTATGTTAAAAACATGATCACTGGTGCTGCACAAATGGATGGAGCTATCTTAGTAGTTAACGCTGCTGATGGTCCTATGCCACAAACAAGAGAGCACATTCTTTTAGGAAGACAAGTTGGAATTCCAGCTATTGTTGTTTACTTAAATAAAGTAGACCAAGTTGATGATAAAGATATGATCGAACTTGTAGAAGAAGAAATTAGAGAACTTTTAACTTCATACAAATATCCTGGAGACAAAACTCCAATCGTTAAAGGTTCAGCTTTAGCAGCAGTAGAAAAAAGAGATGATGAAATTGGAAAAAATTCAATTTTAGAATTAATGAAAGCTGTTGACGAACATATTCCGCAACCAGCAAGAGATGTTGATAAACCATTCTTGATGCCTGTTGAGGATGTGTTTTCAATTTCTGGAAGAGGAACAGTAGCAACTGGTAGAATTGAATCAGGTGTAATTAAAACTGGTGAAGAAGTTGAAATTGTTGGTATTAAAGAAACTAAAAAATCAGTTTGTACTGGAGTTGAAATGTTTAGAAAACTTTTAGACTCAGGTGAAGCTGGTGATAACGTAGGAATTTTATTGAGAGGTATTGAAAGATCTGACATCGAAAGAGGTCAAGTTCTTTGTAAGCCTGGTTCAATTACTCCTCATACTAAATTTGAAGCTCAAGCTTATGTACTTAAAAAAGATGAAGGTGGAAGACACACTCCTTTCTTTACTAAATACAGACCTCAGTTTTATTTTAGAACAACAGACGTGACGGGTGAAGTAGAGTTACCAGCAGGTACAGAAATGGTTATGCCAGGTGATGATGCTAAATTTACTGTCAAGTTAATTACTCCGATTGCAATGTCAGAACAATTAAACTTTGCAATTAGAGAAGGTGGAAGAACTGTTGGAGCGGGAGTAGTAACAAAAATTATAGAGTAACTCTATAAATAGGAGTGTAGCTCAATTGGTAGAGCGCCGGTCTCCAAAACCGGAGGCTGAGGGTTCGAGTCCCTCCGCTCCTGCCAATTAGAGTTAAAATATTATGAGAAACCCAATCAGATTTTTACAAGAGGTAAAGCAAGAGGCTTTTAAGGTTTCATGGCCTACATGGAAAGAAACCTTACAAGGGGCATTAATGGTTTTTGCCATGGCTCTTGTTATGTCATTGTTTTTTCTTCTTTTAGATCAAGTTTTAAAGTTTTTTTTAGAGCTATTACTTAAAGTGAGTATTTAATGAAAAATTGGTTTATAGTTCAATCTCACTCAAATTTTGAAAACAAAGTTTCAGGTGCGATTAAAGAAGAAGCTGAAAAAGCTAAGATTTCAGATAAATTTGAGGAAATTATAGTTCCAACACATGATGTAACAGAGGTCAAAAGAGGAAAAAGAATTCAAAGAAAAAAGAAATATTTTCCAGGATATGTGTTGGTTAAATGTGAAATGGATAATGATATTTATCACATGATCAAAAATATTAAGAGGGTTAGTGGTTTTCTTGGATCAAAAGGTATACCTGTTCCAGTATCAGACAAGGAAATAGAAAAGATTTTAGGTCAAATAAAAGATGGTGTAGCTCAGCCAAAATCTGGTATAGAGTACAGCGTTGGCGAAAAAGTTCAAGTTGTTGATGGCCCTTTTGCTTCATTCAGTGGAATGGTTGAAGATATAGATGAAGAAAAGTCTAGACTTAAGGTGTCAGTTTCTATATTTGGACGTCCAACACCAGTAGATTTAGAATATAACCAAGTTGAGAAAGTAAGTTAATGGCAAAAGAAATTAGTGGATTTATAAAATTACAAATTAAAGGTGGTCAAGCAAATCCAGCTCCTCCTGTTGGACCTGCACTAGGTCAACGTGGTGTAAACATCATGGAATTTTGTAAAGCTTTTAACGATAAAACTAAATCAATGGCTGGTAAACCTGTTCCTGTTGAGATTACAGTTTACAAAGATAAAAAATTTGATTTTAAAATTAAATCACCACCCGCATCTTTCTTTATTAAAGAAGCAGTAAAATTAAAAGGTGGTTCTAAAGAACCAGGAAGAAATATTGTTGCATCAATTTCAAAAAAACAATTAGAGGAAATTGCTAAACAAAAAATGAACGATTTAAATGCTCATGACTTAGATGAAGCTGTTAAAATTATTGGTGGATCAGCTAGATCTATGGGAATTGAGGTGAAAGAGTAATGCCGTCCAAAAGATTTAAAAAACTACCTGAAAAAACAAAAGATCTCACTCCGGAGTTAATTGAAAAATTATTACCAGTTTTAAAAAAAAATTGTACAACTAAATTTGATGAGTCTTTAGATTTAAGTTTTCAAATTAATAACAAACAAAAGAAAAGCGAAGTTAACATTAGAACCGTTGTTAACTTACCTGGGGGAACTGGAAAAAAAGTAAAAGTTGCAGTTGTTTGTGAAGATAGTAAAGCTCAAGAAGCAAAAGATGCTGGTGCAGACATTGTTGGCAGTGATGAATTTGTTGAAAAAATTAAAGGTGGTGAGTTAAATTTTGAAAAACTAATTTGTACCCCTGGAATGATGATTAAACTCTCAAAATTAGGTAAAGTTTTAGGTCCAAAAGGATTAATGCCAAATCCAAAACTTGGTTCTGTATCTGAGAATATTAAAGATGCGGTTACAAACGCTAAATCTGGTCAAGTTGAAATTAGAAATGACAAAGATGGCAACATAGGAGTTAGTATTGGAAAAAAATCATTTCATGATGATCAATTATTAAAAAATTTCCATGCAATACTTGATGCGTTAGAAAAGGAAAAATCAAACAATACTTTAAAAGGTGATTTAATTAGAAATACTTTTGCAACATCATCAATGGGTGTTTCTTATAAAGTTAAATTAGGGAAGTCGATATAGTCATGCTAACCAAAGATCAAAAAAAGAAATATATTTCAGAAATTGCTACGCAGTTTGAAAATAGCAAAGCTGTGATGGTTACTCATTATCAGGGTTTAACAATGACTCAGCTTGATGATTTAAGAGCTAAAATGAGAGAGCATGGTATAATTTTCAAAATAACTAAAAATAGAATAACAAAATTAGCTTTAGAAAAAACTAAGTGCAAAAATTTGTCTGATTTATTTACTGGTCCTACAGCAGTTGCTTTTGGTGAGGATGCTATAATGTCAGCAAGGATTCTCTCGAAATTTGCTAAAGATAATCAAAATCTGAAGTTAATTGGTGGAATTATGGACGATGAGGTCTTAGATCAGGCTGGTGTCCAAAATGTAGCTAGTTTACCAACATTAGATGAAGCGAGAGCAAATATTGTTGGTATTTTAAATGCTCCAGCATCAAAATTAGTTAGTATTTTGCTTGCATACTCGGAAAAAATGAGTAATTTGTCGGCAGAAAATTCTGAAACACAACCTAAAGAGTAAAAGAGTAAATTATGCCAGACCTAAACAAAATTATCGAAGACCTTTCTAGTTTAACTGTTGCTGAAGCAGCTGAACTTTCAAAACAATTAGAAGAAAAATGGGGTGTAACTCCAATGGCAGCAGCAGCTCCCGCAGCAGCAGGTGGTGCAGCTCCAGCAGAGGATAAAGATGACTTTACAATAATGCTTGTTTCTGCAGGTGAAAAGAAAATTAACGTTATTAAAGAAGTAAGAGCAGCAACTTCATTAGGCTTAAAGGAAGCTAAGGATTTAGTAGAAGGAGCACCAAAGGAAGTTAAGACTGGTGTTAACAAAAAAGAAGCTGAAGAGATTAAAGCTAAGTTAGAAGCTGCAGGCGCTAAAGTAGAACTTAAATAAATTAATAAGAAAGAATTCGAATACTGATTATTTTTGATCAGTATTATTAAACATAAATGCAATTATCTTTTACAGAAAAGAAAAACATTAGAAAAAGCTTCGGTAAACTTAAAGAAAGTTTATCTATTCCAAATCTTATCGAGGTCCAGAAAAATTCTTACAAAGAATTAACAGAATTTTATGCTGAGACTGAATTAACAAAAGGTTTTGATAGAGTTTTTAAAAGCATATTTCCTATTGAGGATTTAAATGACAAAGCAACATTGGAATATGTTTCTTACAGATTAGATAAACCAAAATTTGATGTTGAAGAATGTATAACCAGAGGGTTAACTTATTCTTCTGCGCTTAAATGTACATTAAGATTGGTTGTTTATGAAATAGATCAAGAAAACAATACCAAAGATATTTTATCGGCAAAAGAACAAGAGGTTTATATGGGTGAAGTTCCCATGATGACAAACAGTGGTACCTTTATTACAAACGGTGTTCAAAGAGTTGTGGTTAATCAAATGCATAGAAGCCCAGGAGTATTTTTTGATCATGATAAAGGCAAAACTCATGCAAGTGGTAAATTATTATTCAATTGTAGAATAATTCCTAACAGAGGTTCTTGGTTAGATTTAGAATACGATGTTAAAGATTTTTTATATTTCAAAATAGATAGAAAAAAGAAGATTTATGCATCAACTTTATTACTAGCACTAGGTTATTCAAAAGCTGAAATTGCAGATGAATATTATTCTAGCGAGCAATATACCTATGATTCTAAAACTGAAAAATGGAAAACTAAATTTAATCCCGAAAATTATAAAGCTAAAAATTTTTCTGAAGAAGTGGTTAATGCCAAAACAGGAGAAGTTGTAATAAAATTAGGTGATAAGATAAATTATTTAAATGCAAAAAAATTAGAAAACGATGGTCTAAAAGATATTTTAGTCTCAAAAGAGTCTTTATTTGGCAAATTTTTACATAGAGTCGTGAAAGTAAGTGATGAAGAAGAGGGTACTTTTGCAATTGGAACGGAATTGAATGACACAGTGATTCAGCAAATTTTAGATGCAAATATATCCACTCTGCAAATATCTGTAACCAACTCAATAAATAAAGGTCCTTATTTACTCACAACAATATTAAACGATAAAAACAATAGTAAAGACGAGGCGATTACAGAAATCTATAAAATGTTAAGGCCAGGTGAACCGCCAACAATTGAAATTGCTACTCAGATTTTTAACAATTTATTCTTTAGTTCTGATAGATACGACCTTTCTGATGTTGGCAGAGTTAAGATGAATTCAAGATTAGAACAGGATTGTTCTGATAAAATTACAATTTTAAGAAACGACGATATCATAGCAATAATTCACAAAATGCTAGATTTGAGAGATGGTAAGGATGAGGTCGATGACATTGATCATCTAGGAAACAGAAGAGTTCGTTCAGTTGGTGAATTAGTTGAAAACCAAGCACGTATTGGTGTTTATAGAATGGAAAGAGCTATTAAAGAAAAAATGACAACTCTTGACGTAGAATCGGCTATGCCTCAGGATTTAATTAATGCAAAACCTTTGACTGTTTCACTAAAAGATTTTTTTGCAAGTTCACAACTTTCACAATTTATGGATCAAACAAATCCATTATCAGAAATTACTCACAAAAGAAGAGTGTCAGCTTTGGGACCTGGTGGTTTAACTAGAGAAAGAGCTGGCTTTGAGGTACGTGATGTTCATCCAACACATTACGGAAGAATTTGTCCAATCGAAACACCAGAAGGACCAAATATTGGGTTGATAAATAGTTTGTCAACTTATGCTAAAATAAATAAATATGGGTTTATAGAAAGCCCATATAAAAAAGTAAAAGATGGTATTGTCCAAGATAATGTTGAATATTTATCTGCAATGGAAGAAACAAAACACACTATTGCACAAGCAAATACTAAATTGGATAAGAATGGAAAGATAATTGAAGAATTAGTTTCTTGTAGACAAAATTTGAATTTTCTTTTAGCTAAACCTGAAACAATTGATTACATTGATGTATCACCAAAACAACTTGTTTCAGTTGCTGCTTCATTAATTCCTTTCTTAGAGAATGATGACGCTAACAGAGCATTAATGGGATCTAATATGATGAGACAAGCTGTTCCATTGTTAAAACCAGAGTCTCCCTTAGTAGGCACAGGTATTGAGAGTGATGTAGCTCTAGACTCAGGAGTTACTATTGTTGCTAAACGTGATGGAAGTGTTGATAAAATTGACGGTAAAAGAATTGTAATTAAAGTTACTGAGGAAACAGACTTTTCTAAATCAGGTGTTGATATTTATAATCTTCAAAAATTTAAGAGATCAAACCAAAATACGTGTATAAACCAAAAACCTTTAGTTAGAGTTGGTGACAAGGTTAAATCTGGAGATATTATAGCCGATGGTCCATCTACTAAATTAGGTGAATTAGCTTTAGGCAAAAACGTGACTGTAGCCTTTATGCCATGGCAAGGTTATAATTTTGAGGATTCAATTTTGATTTCCGAAAGATGTGTAACTGATGATGTGTTTACATCTGTTCATATTGTTGAATATGAAATTATGGCAAGAGATACAAAATTAGGTGAAGAAGATATAACTAGAGATATTCCTAATGTTAATGAAGAAGCATTAAAAAACCTTGATGAATCTGGTGTTGTTTATATAGGCGCTGAAGTTAATGCAGGTGATATTTTGGTTGGAAAAGTAACCCCTAAGGGTGATTCAGCTTCAGGACCTGAAGAAAAATTATTAAGATCAATATTTGGTGAAAAAGCTATAGATGTAACAGATACATCTTTAAGAATGTCTAGAGGAAGCAGTGGGACTGTTGTTGATGTAAGGGTATTCAACAGACATGGTATTGAAAAAGATGAAAGATCAATTACGATTGAAAGAGCAGAAATCGAAGAAGTTCAGCAAGACAAAATTGTTGAAGAAGAAATTTTAGAAAGAAGCATTAAACAAAGAGCATCACAATTTTTATCAGGATCTTCTTTAACTAAGAAGGTAAAAGATTTATCTGAAGGTACTAAATTAGATTTTGAAACAATAGATAATTTATCTATAAATGATGTTTTTAAAATCACAGTTGGTAATGTTAACGATGAAGCAACTTTAGCTCAACTTAAAGATCAATATAATAAAGCCAAGCAAGATATTACTGATAGATTTGAAGATAAAGTTTTAAAAATTAGAAGCGGTGATGATTTACTTCCTAGTGTAATGAAAATGGTTAAAGTTTTTGTTGCAATCAAGAGAAGACTAAGACCTGGAGATAAGATGTCTGGAAGACACGGTAATAAAGGTGTTGTTAGTAAAATTGTTCCTGTTGAAGATATGCCTTATAGAGAAGATGGAAGACCTGTAGATATTGTTTTAAACCCACTCGGTGTTCCAAGTCGTATGAACGTTGGTCAAATTTTAGAAACTCACTTAGGATGGGCTTGTAAAGAATTTGGTGAAGAGGTTAAAAGATTAGTAAATGAGAATAATAAAAAAATTGAAAAAACTGATAAAATATCAAAATTTTTAAAATCTGTTTACGGTGAAGAAATTTTTGATGATAAAGTTGAAAAATTAAGCAAACCTGAATTCAAAGATTTGGTTGAAACTTTACAAGATGGAATAGCTATTTCAACTCCAGTATTTGATGGAGCAAAAGAAAAAAATGTTACAGAAATGCTAGAGCTTGCTAAATTACCAGGTTCAGGGCAAACATATTTATGGGATGGAAGAACAGGTGAAAAATTTGATAGACCTGTAACTGTGGGTATTATTTATATGCTTAAACTCCACCATTTAGTTGAAGACAAAATTCATGCTAGATCAACAGGACCTTACAGTCTAGTCACACAACAACCTTTGGGCGGTAAGGCTCAATTGGGTGGTCAAAGATTTGGTGAAATGGAAGTGTGGGCGTTAGAAGCATATGGTGCCTCATATACGCTTCAAGAAATTTTAACAGTTAAATCAGATGATGTTGCAGGAAGAGTTAAGGTTTATGAAACTATTGTTAAAGGCGAGGAAAATTTTGAGTCTGGCATACCTGAGTCATTTAACGTCCTTGTTAAAGAAATTAAATCATTAGCATTAAACGTGGAGCTTAATTAAAAATGAATAAAGAATTAACAGATTTATTTAAAAACACAGAGATTTCTGAAGCTCAAAATTTTAATAGTATCAAGATAACTTTAGCCAGTCCTGAAAAAATTAAATCATGGACTTTTGGCGAAATTAAAAAACCTGAAACAATAAATTATAGAACTTTTAGACCTGAAAAAGATGGTCTATTTTGTGCTAGAATTTTTGGACCAATTAAAGACTACGAATGTTTGTGTGGAAAGTACAAACGAATGAAATTTAGAGGAATTATTTGTGAAAAATGTGGTGTTGAGGTTACAAAATCAAATGTTCGAAGAGAACGGATGGGTCACATAAATCTAGCAACACCTGTCGCTCATATTTGGTTTTTAAAATCTTTACCAAGCAGAATTGCTTTAGCAGTTGATATGAAACTTAAAGAAATCGAAAGAGTTCTTTATTTTGAAAACTTTATAGTAATTGAACCAGGTTTAACTGGATTACAAAAAAATCAACTTCTTAATGAAGAAGAATTAACCAAATATCAAGACGAATTTGGTGAAGAGTCATTTACAGCAGGTATTGGTGCTGAAGCTGTACTTGAAATGCTAAAAAATTTAGATTTAGAATTAGAGAGAAAAAATCTTATTAACTTTATTAAAGAAACAAAATCAAAAGTTAATGAAGAAAGAGCAATCAAAAGATTAAAGTTAGTTGAGTCATTTATTGAAACAGGACAAAAACCTGAATGGATGATTTTAACAGTTGTACCAGTCATCCCGCCTGAACTAAGACCTCTAGTACCTTTAGATGGTGGAAGATTTGCTACATCAGACCTAAATGATCTTTATAGAAGAGTTATTAATAGAAATAATAGATTAAAAAGATTAATGGACCTGAAAGCTCCTGATATCATTGTTAGAAATGAAAAAAGAATGCTTCAAGAGTCTGTAGATGCATTATTTGATAATGGTAGAAGAGGAAGAGTAATAACTGGAACTGGAAAGAGACCACTTAAATCTTTAGCGGAAATGTTAAAAGGTAAACAAGGTAGATTTAGACAAAACTTACTTGGAAAAAGGGTGGACTACTCAGGAAGATCTGTAATTGTTGTTGGTCCAGACTTAAAACTTCATGAGTGCGGTTTGCCAAAAAAAATGGCCTTAGAACTGTTTAAACCATTTTTATATGCTAGATTAAATAAGCTTGGATTAGCATCTACAATAAAACAAGCAAAAAAATTGGTTGAAAAAGAAACAAATGCTGTTTGGGATGCTTTAGAATTAATTGTTAGAGAACATCCGGTAATTTTAAACAGAGCACCAACACTTCACAGATTAGGGGTTCAAGCGTTTGAACCTAAACTTATAGAAGGTGATGCAATTGAACTACATCCTTTAACTTGTGCTGCTTTTAATGCTGACTTTGATGGTGATCAAATGGCTGTTCACGTGCCATTAAGTTTGGAAGCTCAATTAGAAGCTAGAATACTAATGCTTTCTACTAATAATATTTTATCCCCATCTAATGGTAAGCCGATCATTGTGCCAAGTCAGGATATGATTTTAGGTATTTATTACCTTTCTCAAGAACCTATGACAGATAAACCTTCTGGATATTTTGTCGATGTTGATGCTATTGAATTTGCTTTAGCTTCTGATCAAATTAAAGTTCATAGCACTATTATATCAAGAATTGAAACTGTTGATGAAAATGGAAACAAAAAATTTGAAAAATACACATCTACAGCAGGTAGATTTTTATTAGCAAATTTACTTCCTAAAAATTACAATATTAAATTTTCATTAATAGATAGATTGTTGCCAAAAAAAGTAGTTTCTGAAATAATTGATATTGTATTTAGATTTTGTGGGCAAAAAACAACAGTTATTTTTTGTGACAAGTTAAAAGATTTAGGATTTAAACATGCATTCAAAGCTGGAATATCATTTGGTAAAGATGACCTTGTAATACCAGAGAGTAAAACACAGTTAATTGAAGACACAAAAGGATTGATTGCTGATTATGAAACACAATATTCAGAAGGATTAATTACTAGAGGTGAAAAATATAATAAAGTTGTAGATGCTTGGTCAAAATGTACGGATAGAGTTGCTGGAGAAATGATGAAGGGTATTTCAGCCACAGAAAAAACCCCAGAAGGTCTTAAAATTAACTCTGTTTACATGATGGCGGATAGTGGTGCTAGAGGTTCAGCAGCTCAAATGAAACAACTTGCTGGAATGAGAGGTTTAATTGCAAAGCCTTCAGGCGAAATTATTGAAAGTCCAATTATATCTAATTTTAAAGAAGGTTTAACTGCATTGGAATATTTTAATTCTACACACGGTGCTAGAAAGGGTTTAGCAGATACAGCACTTAAAACGGCAAGTTCAGGATACTTAACCAGAAGACTTTGTGATGTGGCTCAAGATTTAACAATTTCAAAAGTTCAATGTGATAACCCAGGTTTTATTGAGCTTTCGGAAATCTTGGAAGGTGGAAATATTGTTGTTAGTTTATCAGAAAGAGCTTTAGGAAGAGTAACAGCATATGATGTTAAAAATCCTTTAACTGGAGAAATTGTAATAAAAAAATCTATTATGATTGATGAAGCTGGCTGTGATTTAATTGATGCAGCAGGTGTCAAATCATTAAAAGTTTATTCTGTAATGACATGTAGTTCTAAAAAAGGAGTTTGTTCAACTTGTTATGGTAGAGATTTATCAAGAGGCAAGATGGTTCATGTTGGTGAAGCAATAGGTATGATTTCAGCTCAATCGATCGGTGAACCAGGAACTCAGTTAACAATGAGAACATTCCACGTTGGTGGAACAGCATCTGTAAAACAAGACTCGCAAATTGTAAGTAAGAATGAAGGAACTCTTAAAATTTTAAATTCTAATATATTAGAAGATTCTAAAAAGAATTTAATTGTGATGGGAAGAAATACTCAACTTTCTGTTGAGGATGATAATGGTGTTCAAGTTGCAGTTTATAAAGTGGGCTATGGATCAAAATTATTTTTTAATAATGGTGACAAAATTAAAGCTAATACAAAAATTTGTGAATGGGATCCTTACACAACTCCGGTAATTGCAGAAAAAAGTGGTACAGCAAGTTTTGTAGATTTAATAGATGGAGTTTCAATTCAAGAAACTACTGATGATGCAACAGGGATTTCGTCTAAATCAGTAATAGATTGGAGAGCTCAATCAAAAAGTACTGATTTAAAGCCTAGAATTACTCTTAGAGATGATAAAGGTAATGTTATTATGAAAGCTGATGATAATGAAGCAAGATATTATTTAGTTCCAGATTCAATTCTTTCTATTAAAGATGGTCAAAAAGTTTTTGCTGGTGACGTAATCGCTAGACTTCCAAAAGAAACTACTAAAACCAAAGATATTACCGGTGGTCTACCCAGAGTAGCTGAGTTATTTGAAGCAAGAAAAGCAAAAGATAGTGCCATTATAGCTGAAAATGATGGCCAGGTTGTTTTTGGTAAAGAGGTAAGAGGAAAACAAAAAGTTTCAATTGTTCCTGAAGATGGAGGTGAGCCTTCAAATTATTTAATACCGAAAGGTAAACATATTAATTTCAATCCAGGTGAAAAAATTCAAAAAGGTGAATATCTGCTAGATGGTCAACCGTTACCACATGATATTTTAAGAATCCTAGGTATTAAGGAGTTAACTGAATATTTTGTCAATCAAGTTCAAGAAGTTTACAGATTACAAGGTGTAATAATCAATGATAAACACATAGAGACTATTCTAAGACAAATGTTGAAAAAAATCGAAGTTAAAGTTTCTGGAGATTCTAATTATTTACCAGGTGAAGTAATTGATAGAATTAAATTTGATAATACTAATGAGAAACTTGTAGCAGAAGGTAAGAATCCAGCAGTTGGTGAAAGAGTTTTAATGGGTATTACTAAAGCTTCACTACAGACTGAGTCATTTATTTCAGCTGCTTCATTTCAGGAAACTACAAGAGTTTTGACAGATGCAGCAATTAAAGGAAAAGTCGACCCATTAAATGGGTTGAAAGAAAATGTTATTGTTGGAAGATTGGTGCCAGCGGGTACGGGTAACATCAAGAACCAATGGAACAAAAAAGCTCTTGATGATGATAATAATTTCATAGCAGAACAAGAAAAGATTGAAACATCTGAACCTTCAGAAACACCAGTAAATCAGTAAAAATATCACCTGATACTTGAAGTTTTAGTTTGACAAATTCAGATTAATAAGTATTTTGGCCATGTTTTTGGTTGGAATGTAGTACTTAGTAATAGTACTAAACGCTGCCACAAAATAACCTGCCAGTTATTTTCATCTAAAAATAAATTAATTAATTTAATAAAATATATGCCAACTATAAACCAGTTGTTAAGAAAAAAAAGAATTAAACAAGTAACAAGGAACAAGGTTCCAGCATTACAAAAGCAACCACTTAAAAGAGGTGTGTGTGTTAAAGTTTATACAACAACTCCAAAAAAACCAAACTCAGCATTAAGAAAAGTTGCTAGAGTTCGATTATCAAATGGTTTTGAAGTTACAGCTTATATTGGTGGTGAAGGGCACAATCTTCAAGAACACTCAGTAGTATTAATTAGAGGCGGTAGGGTAAAAGATTTACCAGGTGTGCGTTATCACATTTTAAGAGGAAATCTTGATACTCAAGGTGTTGCCAATAGAAAAAAAAGAAGATCTTTATACGGAACTAAAAAAGGTAAATAATGTCTAGAAAAAAAACTCAACCAAAAAAAAATGTAGTTCCAGATCCAAAGTTTAATTCAACTATCATACCAAAGTTAATTAACAATATAATGTACGATGGTAAAAGAGGTGTTGCAGCTAAGATTGTTTACGATGCAATAGATAAAATTAAAACAAAATCCAAAGACGAGCCAATTAATATTTTTAATGAAGCAATAAATAATATTAAGCCAACTGTTGAAGTAAGATCAAGAAGAGTTGGTGGTGCTACTTATCAAGTTCCAGTTGAAGTAAAAAACAAAAGAGCTCAAGCTTTAGCTATTAGATGGCTTGTAGATTCTGCAAGAAAAAGAAAAGATAAACACATGTCAGATAAAATTTTTAATGAATTGTTTGATGCTTATGAAAAAAAAGGTGCTGCAGTTAAAAAAAGAGAGGACGTGCATAAAATGGCTGAGTCAAATAAAGCCTTTGCACACTTTAGGTGGTAATAATTAATGGCTAGAACTCATACATTAGATAAATACAGAAATATTGGGATCATGGCTCATATTGATGCTGGCAAAACTACTACTACAGAAAGAATTTTATATTATACAGGTAAAAGTCATAAAATTGGTGAAGTACATGATGGTGCTGCAACTATGGACTGGATGGAACAAGAGCAAGAAAGAGGAATCACAATTACCTCTGCAGCAACTACTTGTTTTTGGAATGATCATAGAATTAATATTATAGACACGCCTGGTCACGTTGATTTTACTATTGAAGTTGAAAGATCTCTTAAAGTTTTAGACGGAGCTGTTTGTGTTTTTGATGGTGTTGCAGGTGTAGAACCACAATCAGAAACTGTTTGGAGACAAGCAGATAAATACAAAGTTCCAAGAATTTGTTTTGTGAATAAGTTGGATAGAACTGGTGCAGATTTCTTTAGATGCGTGGATATGATTAGAGATAGATTGGGATGTAAACCACTACCAATTCAGATACCAATTGGAATTGAAGCATCACTTTCGGGTGTTGTTGATCTTGTTAAAATGAAAGCACAAGTTTGGAAAAATGAAGCACTAGGCGCTGAATGGGAATACAAAGATATTCCTGATGATTTGAAAGAAATTTCTCAAAAGTACAGAACTGAATTAGTTGAAACTGCAGTTGAACAAGACGAAAAATTAATGGAAGCTTATTTAAATGGTGACGAAATAAAAGAAGAAGATTTAGTTAGATGCATAAGAAAAGGAACTTTAAACTTCAGTTTTGTTCCGATCACAACTGGTTCTGCATTTAAAAATAAAGGTGTTCAACCATTACTTGATGCTACAATTAATTATTTACCAAGTCCAATTGACATTGGGTCAATTAAAGGAACTAAACCAGGTTCTGAGGATGAGATGGAAATGAAATTTGAAGATAGCCAGCCTTTTTCAGCCTTAGCTTTTAAAGTTGCAAACGACCCATTTGTTGGTTCTTTAACATTTATCAGAATTTATTCTGGTACTATTAAAACTGGAACAGGTATTTTTAATTCATCAAAAGAAAAAGAAGAAAGAGTTGGAAGAATGTTATTGATGCATGCTAACTCCAGAGAAGATATTAAGGAAGCAAATGCAGGAGACATTGTTGCGTTAGCAGGTTTAAAGTACACTATAACAGGACATACTTTATGCGATGAAGAAAAACCTGTTCTATTAGAACCTATGGAATTCCCAGATCCTGTTATCGAAATTGCTGTTGAACCAAAGACAAAAGCTGACCAGGAAAAAATGGGTGAAGCTTTGGGAAGACTTGCTAAAGAAGATCCATCATTCAGAGTTACATCAGATGAAGAGTCTGGTCAAACAATCATCAAAGGTATGGGTGAACTTCACTTAGATATTATTGTTGATAGAATGAAAAGAGAATTTAAAGTTGAAGCTAATGTTGGGGCTCCTCAAGTTGCGTATAGAGAAACTTTAGAAAATGCTTCAGAAGTTGAATATACTCACAAAAAACAAAGTGGTGGGGCGGGTCAATTTGCAAAAGTTAAACTTCTTGTTGAACCTCAAGAACCAGGTGCTGGTAGATCTGTTGAAAGTAAAATCAAAGGTGGAGCTATCCCTAAAGAATTTATTCCAGGTGTGGAAAAAGGTATTGAAACAGTTTCAGACAATGGAATTCTTTGTGGATTTCCTATGATAGATTACAAAGTGACTATTATAGATGGTCTACATCATGATGTGGATTCTAGTGTGCTAGCCTTTGAATTAGCTGGCAGAGCTTGTTTTAAAGAAGCTTGTACCAAAGGAACATTAAAACTTTTAGAACCAGTAATGAGAGTTGAAGTTGTTACACCAGAAGATTATATGGGTGATGTAATAGGGGATTTAAATAGTAGAAGAGGCCAAATTAGCACTCAAGAACAAAGAGGAAATGCAACAGTAATTACAGCTATGGTCCCTCTAGCAAACATGTTTGGGTACATTAATAATTTAAGATCAATGTCTCAAGGAAGAGCCCAATATTCAATGTTCTTTGACCATTACTCTAAAGTGCCACAAAACGTACAGGATGAAGTAACTAAGAAGATTGCAGGGTAATTATGGAAAAACAAAATATTAGAATTAAACTTAGAGCATACGACAACAAGATTTTAGATGCATCTACAGAAGAAATTGTAAATACAGTAAAAAGAACAGGTGCTACTATTAAAGGTCCTATTCCATTACCAACAAGAATTGAGAGATATACGGTCTTAAAAGGCCCACATATTGATAAAAAAAGTAGAGAACAATTTGAGTCAAGAACTCATAAACGTTTAATAGATATTATAGAGCCAACACCACAAACAGTAGAAGCTTTAATGAAACTTGATCTGGCTTCAGGTGTAGATGTGGAGATTAAAATTTAGTTATGACCGAGATTGCTTTAATTGGAAAAAAAATAGGAATGACTAGAGAGTTTTATAAAACTGGTCAACTTGTTCCTGTGACTGTACTTAAGGTTGAAAAAGCTAGAGTTATTCAAGTTATTGATGAAGAAAAAAGAGGCTACAAGGCAGTACAACTTGGTTATGGAAAAATCAAAAATTCCAAACTTACAAAAGCTATGAAAGGCTTTTATGCTAAAAAAAATACTGAAGCAAAAAAGAAACTAAAAGAATTTAGAGTAAAAGATACAGAGACATATAAAGAAGGTAATGAATTTGGCCTTGAAATATTTAAGGATACAAAATTTGTTGATACAAGATCAAAAACTATAGGTAAAGGATTTGCTGGGGCGATGAAAAGATGGAACTTTGGAGGCTTAAGAGCCAGTCACGGTGTGTCAGTTTCACATAGAGCTCATGGATCAACAGGACACAGTCAAGATCCAGGAAAAGTATTTAAGGGAAAAAAAATGGCTGGTCACATGGGTGACAGACTTAGAACAATGCTTAATATTGAAATTATCAAAACAGACCTAGAAAATGAACTTTTGTATTTAAAGGGTTCAATTCCAGGCTCAAAAAATACAGAAGTAGTGGTAAGAAAATCAGTTAAAAATATAAATAAAATGACGATTTCAGAAAAAATTGCAGCAGCAGAAGAAGCTAAAAAAACACCTGACAAAAAGAAAAAATAATGAAAATAGAAAAAATAAGCATTGATGGAAAAAAAGATACTATTGAAGTATTAGATAAAATATTTTCTGCAAAAATTAATAGTAAGTTGGTAAGTAGTGTTTTATATAAAACTAACGCTAATTACAAAGGTAGACACGCTAAAACGAAACAGCAAAATGAAGTAAGTGGACCTACATCAAAAATTTATGCCCAAAAAGGAACTGGTGGAGCAAGACATGCAAGTAGAAAAGCACCAATATTTGTTGGTGGTGGTATAGCACATGGTCCTAAGGGTGAACTTGCCTACAAAAAAAGAAAATTAAATAAAAATGAGAAGAAGCTAAGTGTAGCATCTTTAATTACTGAAAAAAATAAAGATAAAAATTTATTAATTTTAAGTGATTTTTCTGCTGAAATTAAAAAAACCAAAGAAATGAATGCAATTATTCAAAAATTAGAGATATCAAATTCTCTAATTATTCTAGATAAAGCCTCTAAAGAGAAAATTGAAAAATCAGCCAGAAACATTCCAAATGTTAAAGTAACTGATGTAAACCATTTCAGCTCATACGATATTATAAAATTTAAAAAAGTTGTTTTTACTGAAAGCTCAGTAAAAGAACTGGAAAAGAGATATTCTTAAAATGGATAAAATACATTTATACGATAAAATTGTCTCTCCAATGGTTACAGAGAAATCAACAAATTTGTCAGAACAAAATAAAATTGTTTTTAAAGTTCCCGCTGGTGCAAACAAAACAAACTTAAAAAAAAATATTGAAAAAATTTTTAAAGTAAACGTGACTAAGATTAATATAATCAACAAACAGAATAGAGTTAAAATAACCAGAGGAAAAAAAGTAAGAGTTTCTGGTTTTAAAAAAGCAATAATAACACTTAAAAAAGGTCAAAGCATTGACCTAACTACAGGGATTTAATAAATGGCATTAAAAACTTTTAAACCTTACACAAAATCTACCAGAGGAACTATTCTGGTTGACAGAACTGGTCTGTGGAAAGGTAAACCTTTCAAATCACTTGTATCTCCAAAAAACGCAATGAAAGGCAGAAACAATAACGGACACATAACCAATATTAATAGATCTGGTGGCCATAAAAAAATGTATAGACATGTAGATTTTTACCGTAAAAAATTTGATATGGAAGCTACTGTTGAAAGAATTGAATATGATCCAAATAGATCGTGTTACATTATGTTAGTAAAATTTGAAGACGGTTCTCATGCTTACTATTTAGCACCACAAAAAATCAAGGCTGGTGATAAAATTGAAAATGGTTCTAAAAAAGAAATTAAAGTTGGCAATTGTATGCCACTCCAAGATATTCCAGTTGGCATAAATATACATAACGTTGAAATTCAGCCTGGTGCTGGTGGTAAAATTGCTAGATCTGCTGGTTCGTCAGTAACAATAAGTGGCTTAGATGGAAATTATAGTTTAATTAAATTAGCTTCAGGCGAAGTTAGAAAAATAGACTCTAGATCTTTGGCTACAATAGGAATTTTAACTAATCCAGATCAAAAAAATATTAAAATTGGTAAAGCAGGAAGATCAAGGTGGCTTGGAAGAAAACCACATACAAGAGGTGTAGTGAAAAACCCGGTAGATCACCCTCATGGTGGTGGAGAAGGTAAATCAGCTGGTGGTAGACATCCAGTTTCACCAACAGGACAATCTGCTAAAGGATTAAAAACAAGAGATAATAAGAGAACAGATAAATTTATTGTTAAGAGAAGAAATAAAAGGAAGGATACTAAGTAATGGCTAGATCAGTGTGGAAAGGCCCTTTTGTTGAAGAAAGCTTAATGAAAAAAGTTGATAAATACAAAGATGATCCTAAGAAAATTCCAATTAAAACATGGTCAAGAAAATCAACAATATTACCTGATTTTGTAGGTGTAAGTTTTCAAATTTATAATGGTAAAAAATTTATACCAATCACAATTTCAGAGGATATGGTTGGACATAAATTAGGTGAATTTTCACCTACAAGAACTTTTTATGGGCACACACCAGCAGATAAAAAAGCTAAACCCGCAACAGCGGCTAAAAAATAAATATGAATAAGACAAAGAAAAAAAATAGAAAAAAAGTAGACACAGTTAAATCTGTAAACAATAGTATTAGAACTAGTGTTAGAAAACTTAATCCTATTTTGAAAAGTATTGTCGGAAAAAAAGTTGATGTAGCTATTCGAGATTTACAATTCTCTGCTAAAAGGATTAGCAAAGATATTAGAAAAACAATAAATTCTGCAGTGGCTAATGCCGAAAACAACTTTCAGTATGATATTGATAACTTAGTTGTTAAAGAAGCTTATTGTGGAAAAAAAATTGTTATGAAAAGATTTAGACCAAGAGCAAAAGGTAGAGCTGCACCAATTTTAAAACCTTGGTCAACAGTAACTATAATTTTATCAGAAGTTAAACAAATGGAGAGTCATGGGACAAAAAGTTAATCCTGTAGGTTTTAGATTAGGTATCAATAGAGGTTGGGATTCTGTTTGGTATGCTAAAAAGAAAGATTTTGGAAATTATTTAATAGAAGATTTTAAAATTAGAGATTATATAAAAAAAAATGTAGTTAATTCTGGTGTATCAAAAGTGATGATAGAGAGAACATCTAATAAATGTTATGTTACTATCTACACCTCAAGACCTGGGTTTGTTATAGGAAAAAAAGGTAGTGATATTGATAAAATTAAGAATAATTTATCAAAATTTACAACTAATGAAGTTGCACTTAACATTAAAGAAGTAAAAAAACCTGAAACTAATGCATATTTAGTTGCTGAGAACATAGCTCAACAATTAGTAAAAAGAATTTCATACAGGAGAGCTATGAAGAGATCTATGCAATCATGTATTAGATTAGGAGCAAGAGGGATTAAAGTTTCTATAAGTGGAAGACTTGGTGGAAACGAAATAGCTAGAACTGAGTGGTTAAGAGAAGGCAGTATACCATCACACACATTAAGAGCTGACATAGATTACGCTGAAGCAGAAGCTTTAACAACATATGGTATTATAGGAATTAAGGTTTGGATTTATAAAGGTGAAGTTTTTGCAAGAGAGTTTAGTCAGGAAACTAATAAAGCAGCACCAAAAGAGGGTAAAGAATAATGCTTCAACCGGTTAGAACTAGATGGAGAAAAGCTCATAAGGGAAGAATCCATGGAACAGCGACTAGAGCAAGCTCTATCAACTATGGAGCGTTTGCTCTGAAAGCTTTACAGCCAGAAAGAATTACAGGGAAACAAATTGAAGCTGCCAGAGTAGCTCTTACTAGACATATGAAAAGACAAGGAAGAGTTTGGACTAGAGTGTTTCCAAATATCCCAGTATCAAAAAAACCGATTGAAGTAAGAATGGGTAAAGGTAAAGGGAATCCAGAATTTTTTGCTTGTAGAGTTAAACCTGGAAGAATTTTGTTTGAAGTTGATGGTGTTTCTGAGCAGATAGCTAAAGAAGCCCTTTATAAAGCATCAGCCAAACTGCCAATAAAAACTAAAACTATTAAGAGGTTTGCTTAATATGAAAAAACAAGAAATTAAAAAATTATCAAAAGATGAAATGATAAAAAATATAGATAAATTAAAAAAAGATCTTTTTAATTTTAGATTTCAAAAGATTAATTCACAAGTAACAAACCCAGCAAAAATTAGTGAGACAAGAAAAACAATTGCAAGATTAAAAACTATATTAAAAGGAAAAATTAATGCCTAAAAAAATATTAACTGGTGTAGTAATTAGTGACAAACCAAACAAAACTATAACTGTAATGGTTGAGAGAAAATATTCACACCCTGTTCTAAAAAAAGTAATAAAAGTAAGAAAAAATTATAATGCCCATGATGAAAATAACAAATTTAAAACTGGTGATAAAGTTTCAATAATCGAAAGTAAACCATTTTCAAAAAATAAAAAATTTCAAGTAATGGAGAATACAAAATAATGATTGGTGTACAAACAGAGCTGCAAGTTGCTGACAATACCGGAGCAAAAAGAATCGAATGTATAAAGGTTCTTGGTGGCTCAAAGAGAAGATATGCTAGTATTGGTGATACTATTGTGATTGCTGTAAAAGAAGCAATTCCAAAAGGTAAAGTTAAAAAAGGTACTGTTCATAAAGCTGTTGTTGTAAGAGTTAAAAAAGGAATTCATAGAAACGATGGTTCAAAAGTTAAGTTTGATAACAATGCAGCAGTTTTGGTTGATGACAAAGGTGAACCGGTGGGAACAAGAATTTTTGGTCCTGTAACAAGAGAACTAAGAAGCAGAGGGCAGATGAAAATAATTTCACTAGCACCGGAGGTTTTATAAAGATGATCAAAAAAGGATTAAAAGTAAGAGTTTTAACAGGAAAAGATAAGAAAAAAGAAGGTGAAGTTATTGAAATTGATAGACCCAATAATAGAGCTAAAGTTAAAGAAATTAATATGGTTAAAAAACACATAAAAACAACTAAAGAGAAAAAAGGTGGAATTGTATCTAAAGAAAGCTTTATACATTTATCAAACCTTAAACTAATTGATGAAAAAGTTACAAAAAAAGCAGAGGCTAAAAAATAATGACACCAAGATTAAAAGAAATTTACAGTAAAGAAATTCAGCCAGCTTTAAAAGACAGTTTAGCTCTTAAAAATATTTTTATGGTACCTAAAATTGAAAAAGTTGTTTTGAATATGGGGCTCGGTTTAGATGGTGCTGATGCTAAAATTTTAAAAGCTGCAGAAGAAGATATGGGAAAAATTACTGGTCAAAAACCTGTTATCACTAAATTTAAAAAGTCAGTTGCAAATTTCAAAACTAGAAAAGGATCAAATGCAGGGTTGAAGGTTACGTTGCGAAAGAATAAAATGTATGAATTTATTGATAGACTTGTTAATATTGCTCTACCAAGAATTAAAGATTTTAGAGGTCTTTCTCCAAAAGGCTTTGATAAATTTGGTAATTACACTTTTGGTGTAAAAGAACATATTATTTTTCCTGAGGTTAGTTTTGATAGAGCTGACAAAGTAAGAGGTTTAGATATTGTTGTTGTAATTAAAGCATTAAATAAAGAGCATGCTTTTGCATTATTGGAAAAAATGAATTTTCCATTTATTAAAAAAGGAGACAATTAAACATGGCTAAAGTAAGTGCTGTAAATAAAAACGATAAAAGAATAAAACTTTCAGATAGACTTTATAAAAAAAGACATAGTCTTAAAAAAATTATTATGGATAAAAAATTACCCTTAGAAGAAAGATTTAAAGCTCAACAAAAACTTTCGCAAATGCCTAGAAACTCAGCGAAAACAAGAGTTATGAATAGATGCAAAATTACAGGAAGACCTCATGGGGTATATAGAAAATTAAAAATATCAAGAATAGCTTTAAGGGACTTAGGTTTAGCTGGATTAATTCCAGGAATGACTAAGTCAAGCTGGTAGAAAGGAAATTATGAGTTTAAGTGATCCAATAGGAGATATGATAGCAAGAGTTAAAAATGCTCAGGCAAGAAATCATAAGAAAGTAGTTTTACCATCTTCAAATTTTAAAACAAAAATTGCCGACATTCTTAAGAATGAGGGCTTTATAAAAGATTTTAAAATTAATGAGGAAGAAAAAAAACCAATTTTATCTTTAGAGCTTAAATATCATTCTGGTAACCCAGTGATTAGTGCTTTTGAGAGAGTTTCAAAACCAGGCAGAAGAATTTTTTCTAGTGCCGAAGGTTTACCAAAGATAAATAACGGTTTAGGTATTGCTATAGTTTCTACACCAAAAGGTGTTATGACAGACATTGATGCGAGAAAGCAACGTGTTGGTGGTGAAATAATTTGTAAGGTATTTTAATGTCAAAAATTGGTAAAATAAGCATCTCAATTCCAGAAAAAGTTAAAGTTGTTTTAGCTGATAACATCATAAATATCGAAGGACCTCTGGGCAAAAAATCTATCGGTATTGATTTAGAAATGTTTAACCTTGACATTAAAGATGGTAAGGAAATTTCAATTAAACCAAAAAAAATTGATCAAAATTCAAAAAGACTTTGGGGAATGAATAGAAGTTTAATTAACAACGCTGTTATAGGTTCTAGTACTGGTTATGAAAAAACTTTAGAGCTTGTTGGTGTTGGTTATAGAGCAGCTTTAAAAGGTAAGCAGCTTAATCTACAGCTTGGATATAGTCATGATATTAATTATGATATTCCAGATGGAATTAAAATTGAAGTAGAAAAACAAACAACATTAAAAATATCTGGATCTGATAAACAGCAAGTAGGATCAGTTGCATCAAAAATTAAAACTTATAGAAAAATTGAACCTTATAAAGGTAAGGGTATACGTGAAAAAGGACAGTATGTTCTTAAAAAAGAAGGAAAGAAAAAATAATGAAATTAAATACTAGTATTAGAAAAAGATTTAGGGTGAGCAATAAAGTCAAGAAAGTTGCATCTAAAGATAGATTTAGGCTAAGTATTTCTAGATCCTCTAAAAATATTTCAGCGCAAATAATAGATGATATAAAAAATATAACATTAATATCAGCTTCCTCTGTTGAAAAAAATGTTCGTTCAGGAGAAAAAGTAAATAAAACTGAATTATCAAAAATAGTTGCCACAAACCTTGCTAAAAAAGCTCAAGAAAAAAAAATTACCAAAGTATACTTTGATAGAGGTGTATACAGATATCATGGCAGAGTAAAAATATTTGCCGAAACTTTACGTGAAAAAGGAATGGAATTTTAATTATGGAAAATTTTAAAGATAAAAAATCTGACGATATATTAGAAAAATTAGTTCATATAAATCGTATTACGAAGGTTGTTAAAGGTGGAAGAAGATTTGGGTTTTCAGCACTAGTAGTTGTTGGAAATCAAGCGGGTAAAATAGGTATTGCACATGCTAAAGCAAAACAAGTTCCTGATGCAATTAAAAAAGCTAATGAAATGGCAAGAAGAAAACTCACTCATATTCCATTAAGAGAAGGCAGAACAATTCACCATGATGTTAAAGCTAAGGATGGTTCAGGTAGAATAATTCTTAGAGCGGCATCTAAAGGAACTGGAATTATTGCTGGAGGCCCAGTAAGAGCAGTTTGTGAGGTATTAGGTGTTAAGGATATTGTTGCAAAATCTATGGGTACTTCAAATGCACATAATGTTATCAGAGCTACCATGAAAGCATTACTAAAACAAAATTCGCCGAAACAAATTTCGGCTATTAGAAATAAAAAAATTTCAGAAATAGTTGAGAAAAGAGGATAATGATAACTTTAAATACTAAGGATAAGATTAATAAATCTAAAATGAGAGTTGGTAGAGGTATTGGCTCAGGTAAAGGTAAAACTTCTGGAAGAGGTGTTAAGGGTCAAAAATCTAGATCTGGTGTTGCTATCAAAGCTTTTGAAGGTGGTCAAATGCCGTTATATCGAAGGTTACCAAAAAGAGGTTTTAATCCAATTTCAAGAACAAATATAGCAATTATGAATCTTGAAAAAATTCAGTCATTTATTAATGAAAAAACCATTAATCCTAGTGACACTATAAACATGGAATTACTTAAAAAATTGAAATTAATTAATAAAAATTCTCAAAAGTTAAAAATACTTGGTACTGGAGAGATTAAAGATAAAGTTAATATAGAAGCAGATTTAGCATCCAAATCAGCAATAGAAAAACTAGAAAAAATTAGTGGATCTATTCAATTGAAAAAATAATATATTTCAATGAGCGCATCGTCATCAACAAACGACTTAAGAAATAGAATACTTTTTACTATATTAATCCTTGCAGTATATAGATTTGGTACTTTTGTTCCTTTGCCAGGAATTGACCCTGAACAACTTAAAATTATGATGGATGGTAACCAAAAAGGTTTGCTTGGAATGTTTAATGTTTTTGCTGGGGGAGCAATCAGCAGAATGGCTATATTTGCACTTGGAATCATGCCCTACATCTCTTCATCTATCATAATTCAGCTTTTAACAGGTGTTTCTGATTATTTTAAAAATTTAAAAGCACAGGGAGAAATTGGTAGAGCTAAAATTACACAAATTACTAGATATGGAACAGTTTTATTAGCTACAGTTCAAGGCTACGGTTTATCAGTGGGCTTAGAATCTTCTGCAGATTTGGTTATTAATCCAGGTACTTTTTTTAAAATAACTACTGTGACAACGATTGTTGCTGGAACAATGTTTTTAATGTGGTTAGGTGAGCAAATAACCCAAAGAGGTATTGGTAATGGTATCTCTTTAATTATTTTTGCTGGTATAGTTGCAGAGATCCCAAGAGCATTAGTAACAACTTTTGAATTAGGTAGAACAGGTGCTGTATCAACTTTTATGATTTTGGGTATATTTGTCTTATTGATTATCACAATTCTGTTTATTGTTTTTATGGAAAGAGCGTTAAGAAAAATATTGATTAATTACCCTAAAAGACAAATGGGCAACAAAATGTATGGTGGAGAGTCTTCACATTTACCATTAAAAATAAACCAAGCAGGTGTGATTCCTGCAATATTTGCCTCTGCTTTATTATTACTACCTGTTACTTTCTCAAATTTTTCGTTTTCAAATAATGAAACATTTTTAAATTTCAGTTCATACTTCACCCAAGGACAACCTCTTTATATGATGTTATATGCATCAGGAATAATATTTTTTACATTTTTTTATACATCTATAACTTTTAACCCTACTGAAACTGCTGATAACTTGAGAAAATATGGTGGTTTTGTACCAGGAATTAGACCAGGTGAAAGTACTGCTTTGTATATAGAAAACATTTTAACAAAATTAACAACAATAGGAGCATTATACTTAACATTAGTTTGTTTAATGCCAGAATTTTTAATTGCAAATTATCCAATTCCTTTTTACTTGGGTGGTACTTCAATTTTGATTGTTGTTGTAGTTGCAATAGATACCGTGACTCAAATTCAAACAAGATTAATGAGCTCACAATATGAGCAACTAATCAAAAAAACAAAATTTGGTAAATAAGTGAATATTATTTTATTTGGGCCTCCTGGCGCAGGTAAAGGGACCCAGTCACAACTTATCGTAAAAAAACATAACTATTTTCAATTATCAACTGGTGATTTATTAAGAAATGAATCAAAAAATAATACCAATCTTGGTAAAGAAATAGAAAGTATCATTTCCAAAGGTAATTTTGTTTCTGATGAAATTGTAAACAAACTTCTTGAACAAACTATTTTAAACTTAAAATTCAGAGATAGAATTATTTTTGATGGATATCCTAGAAGTATCGATCAAGCAAATAATTTAGAGTTAATTTTAAAAAAATTTAATCAAAAAATTGATTTAATTATATCGCTTGTTGTGCCACGTAAAATTATAGAAAAAAGAATTATCGGTAGATTAACTTGTGATAAATGTAATTTAACATTGAATGAGTTTTTTAACAAAGAGGAAATTGATTTACATCCATGTGGTAAAGAATTTTTTGTTAAAAGAAAGGACGATAATCTTGAAACAATTATGTCTAGGTATGACATTTATACAAAAACAACAGAACCCGTCCTTAATTATCTATCAAAAAATCCAAATTTTCAGCAGATAGATGGAACTCTAGAAATTGACGAAATTACAAGGAAAATAGACACTTTTATCAATGTTTAAGGCGTTGACTTTACATAATCTTATTATATAAAAGGCTCAATTTTATCACAAAAACTATGGCTCGTATCGCAGGTATCAACATTCCACAAAATAAACTTGTCCACATAGGCTTAACTTATATCTATGGAATTGGCGACAAATTCTCAAATCAAATTTGTTCTTCTTTGGAAATTCCAAAGGCTAAAAGAATAAATGAGCTTACAGATGATGAAATTTTAAAAATTAGAGAATATATAGATGCTAACTTTAAAGTAGAGGGTGATTTAAGAAGAGACTACTCGCTTACTATTAAAAGATTAATTGACCTTGCTTGTTATAGAGGAACAAGGCATAGAAAAAAATTACCAGTAAGAGGACAAAGAACAAGATGCAACGCCAGAACTAGAAAAGGTAAGGCTATAGCTATTGCTGGAAAAAAATTAACACCAACTAAAAAATAATTATGGCTAAAGCTGATAAAGTTGAAAATAAAGAACAAAAAGTTGAAAAATCTTCTAAGAAGATAAACAAAAGTTCTTACTCTAAAAAGAAAAAAATAAAAAAAAATATACTGAATGGTATTGCTTACGTTCAATCTACATTTAATAATACAATTATCTCTATTGCAGACACTAATGGAAATGTAGTTTCTTGGGCGTCTGCTGGTCAAAAAGGATTTAAAGGTTCTAGAAAATCTACTCCATATGCTGCCCAAGTTGCTGCAGATGCTGCTGCTTCTAAGGCACTAGAATATGGAATGAAAACTTTATCTGTTGAAGTTAAAGGTCCTGGTTCAGGACGTGAAACAGCCTTAAGAGCTCTACAAGCTAGAGGTTTTAAAATTTTATCAATCAAAGATACTACACCCATGCCTCATAATGGAACTAGACCACCAAAAAAAAGGAGAGTTTAATGGAAGTCGAAAATGTTAATGTAAAAAATTGGAAATCATTAATTAAACCATCTAAGCTAGATGTTAAAATTAGTGATGACTTAACACAAGCTAAGATAATAGCAGAACCTCTTGAAAAAGGTTATGGATTAACTTTGGGAAATTCTTTAAGAAGAATTTTATTATCTTCTATAAGAGGCGCAGCAGTTACTTCTATCCAAATTGATGGAGTATTACATGAATTTACATCCATTAAAGGTGTTAGAGAAGATGTAACTGATATAGTTTTAAATGTAAAATCTTTAGCTTTAAAATCTAATTCTGAAGGTACAAAAAAACTTATTTTAGATGCTAAAGGACCAGGTGAAATAAAAGCATCAGATATAACACAAATTGCAGATGTTGAAATTTTAAATCCTGATTTAGTTATCTGTAATCTTGATGAAAATACAAATTTTCATATGGAAATGAATGTGAACACTGGAAAAGGATATGTTCCTGCAGATTTAAATAAACCAGAAGAGCCACCTTTGGGTCTTATAGCTATTGACTCGCTGTATAGCCCGGTAAAAAAAGTTTCTTATTCAATAAGTACAGCTAGAGAAGGTAAGGCGTTGGATTATGATAAGTTAATAATGGATGTTGAAACTAATGGATCAATTTCTGCTGAGGATGCCGTAGCATATTCAGCAAGAATATTTCAAGATCAATTAAAGATGTTTGTTAATTTTGATGAACCAGTGGAAGCTCCAGTTAAAGAAGTATCAACCGAACCTGAATTTAATAAAAATCTTTTAAGAAAAGTTGATGAACTTGAGCTTTCAGTAAGATCCATGAACTGTCTAAAAAATGATAATATCATTTATATTGGTGATTTAGTCCAAAAATCAGAAGGTGAAATGCTCAGAACACCAAATTTTGGAAGAAAATCTTTAAATGAAATAAAAGAAGTTTTAACTGGAATGTCACTATACTTAGGCATGGAAATACCTAACTGGCCACCAGATAACATTGCTGAAATGTCTAAAAAATTAGAGGAAGCCATCTAATGAGACACGGAATGGCAAATAAGAAGCTAAATAGAACTTCCGAACATAGAAAAGCTCTATTGAAGAATATGTTAAATTCTTTAATTAAATATGAGCAAATCAAAACTACTTTGCCAAAAGCTAAATTTCTTAAACCTCAGGCTGACAAAATTATTACACTTGGTAAAAAAGAAACTTTACAAACAACAAAAATGTTAGTGTCTCAGTTACAAGATATCAAATCAGCAAATAAAGTAAAAAAAACTCTGTCAAAAAGATATGAAAAAAGAAACGGTGGTTATACTAGAATTATTAAAGCTGGATTTAGATATGGTGATAATGCGCCAATGGCTATAATTGAATTTGTTGATAGAGATATTGATGCAAGAAGAGTTGATAAAAAGAAAAAAGACACAACTAAAGAAACACCTAAAGCTGAAGAAACGAAACAAGCTACAGCATAAATCTTAAATCATGAAAAAGTCTTACATCGTTGATACAACGTGTAATGATATGCGTATAGATAGATGGATAAGATTAACCTTAGGAAAAATTCCTCAAGGCTTGATAGAAAAATACCTAAGATCAGGTAAAGTTAAGTTAAACAAAAAAAAAATAAAAAGTTCAAAGAAAATAAAAACAAATGATGAGATCAATATATTTAATATAGATTTCAAAGAAGTAATAATTCAAAAAAAAATTAAATTTGAACCATCAAGAGAAGTAATTAAATCAAATGAAGACCAAATTATTGATAACAATGAAAATTTTATAGTTCTTAATAAGAGCTCAGGAATTTCAGTTCAAGGTGGAACTAAATCAAAAAAAAATCTTGTAGATATTTTTGCTAAAAGTGAAATTTTTCAAGGAACAAAACCATATTCAGTTCATAGACTAGATAAGGATACTTCTGGAGTTTTTATTATGGCTAAGACTAGACAATCGGCTCAATTATTAACATCTCTATTTAGGTTGCGCAAAGTACACAAAACTTACCTAGCTATTTGCCATGGTGAACTTGACAAAGATTCTGGTGAATGGAACGATGATCTTATTCGTTATGATGGAGAAAAAAAAATTGTCGAAAAAGCAAAAACTTTATACAAAGTACTTGATAAAAATTCTGAAGCAAGTTTAGTTGAACTAAAACCTATAACAGGACGAAAACATCAGCTTAGAAAACAATTATATGCTTTGGGACAACCAATTTTTGGTGATGTTAAGTATAAATTATCTAATTCATATAAGGGTATTAACAAAAATTTAATGCTTCATTCATATCAAATAAGATTTATAGTCAATGATATTAAGCATACTTACACTGCTTTATTGCCAGATTATTTTAGAAAATTATTAAAAACAAAAAGACTTAGTTTTTTAGATTTAAAATAAATTTTTCAATTAATATATTTTCTAAGTTAGAGTAATCTTGATTATTAATTTTTACCAAATTTGTTATTCCTTTATCTGATATTCCACATGGAATTATTTTTTTATATTGCTCTAAGTTGTTATTAATATTTATAGCAAATCCATGATAGGCAATCCATTTTCTTACTCTGACACCTATAGCAGCTACTTTATTAAATTCATTATTCTCTTTGTGCCAAATTCCAATATTATCTTTGTCTGAAAAAGTTTCTATTTTAAAATATCTTAATGTTTGAATTATTGTTTTTTCTATAGAAGTTATAAATTTTCTTACATCTTTTTTATTTCTTAAATCTACTACAAAATAACAGATTAATTGACCTGGACCATGATAGGTTATTTTTCCTCCACGATTTGTGTTTATAATTTTTATTGATTTATCTAAAATTTCTTTTTCATTATAACTAGTTCCAGCGGTAAAAATTTCGTCATGTTCTAATGTCCATATTAATTCTTTTTCATTATATGTATGTATTTGATGCAATCTTGTCTCCAGAAAATTTATAGCTTCAAAATAATTTACTGGTTTTATTGACTTTTTGATCTCTATATTCATTTATAAATTGTATTATCTTAATTATCTATTAATAGTGCAAATCTAAATTATAGGTAGATTTATGTCTTTAATAAAAAAAATAAAAGATAAAAAAGTAAATTTTGAGTTCAATAAAGAATACATAAAGGTTGTTAATTCAAAAATTGCTGACAATGATGCTCAATTCATAACTAATTCTTTTAAGGAAATGCACCCAGCAGATGCAGCTGATATTATTGAGCATTTAAATCAGACGGACAGAGAAAGTTTAATTAAATTAAATAATTTTAAAATTGACCCGGAGGTTTTTGTTGAACTTAATGAATCTATTCAAACAGAGATTATTACATATCTTTCATCAGACTCAATAGTATCAATTTTAACTAATTTGGAATCTGATGATGCAATCTCAATTTTAGAAAATGTACCCGAAGAAGATAAAAATAACATATTAAGCTCATTACCTCCAAAGGATCGCTTCGCTTTATTAGAAAGCTTAAGTTACCCAGAAGATACTGCTGCTCGACTTATGCAACGTGAATTCACTGCCATTCCTAGTAATTGGTCAGTTGGTCAAACAATTGATTATTTGAGAGAAAATAAAGACCTTCCAGAAGAATTTTTAGAAATATTTATTATTAACGAGGAATTTAAACCTATTGGAACTGTTCCTTCATCAAGAGTATTAACAACCGCAAGAGATACTAAGATGCTTTCCATTATGTCAGAGTCACAACTTTTAATACCTGTCGATATGGATAAAGAAGAAGTCGGTAACTTATTTGAAAATTACAATTTAAATTCAGCTGCTGTTGTTGATAAAAATAATAAACTCGTTGGAATGATTATGAGTGATGATATTTTAACAGTACTAAAAGAAGAGGCAGAGGAAGATGTTTTAAGATTAGCTGGGGTAGGAGATGAAGAAATTACAGATGGAGTAATTACAAAAACAAAAAGAAGATTTAATTGGCTTCTGTTAAATCTATTTACAGCTTTTCTAGCTACTTGGTTCATTAGTTTGTTCGGAGCAACGATTGAACAAATGGTTGTATTGGCATTTTTGATGCCAATTGTTGCATCTATGGGTGGCAATGCTGGAATGCAAACGTTAGCAGTCACTGTTAGAACAATTGCAACTAACGATTTAACAGAAAATAATTTTTCATCAAATGTGATAAAAGAATTTTCAATTGGTGTTTTAAATGGAATTATATTTGCAGCTATAAGTGCTCTTGTTGTGCAAATTTGGTTTCAAGACAATACTCTTTCAATTATAATTTCAATATCAATGGTTTTAACAATGATAATAGCAGGATTATTTGGAATTTTAGTTCCAGTAACATTAAAAAAAATGAATATTGATCCAGCCATTGCTTCTAGTGTATTTGTAACAACAATTACTGATGTAATTGGATTTGTTTCTTTTTTAGGCGTAGGAGCTTATTTTTTATAAAATTAAATATTATCAATTAATCGTATATTTTTTAAGTAATAAGCCACGAATAGCTTTGATCCCCTATATTTTTTTGTAACATTAAGAGTTTTTTCATTTCTTAATTCTAAATATTCAATCTTAACTTTAAATTTTTTTTGCATATTATTCTTTGTTTCTAACAAGAATTTTTTTATATTTTTATGTTTTTTAATTTTTTTTTTTATTAAAAAGAAATTTTTAGATATATTCCTGGCAACCTCTAAATCATCTTTGTTAAATAAGTAATTTCTAGATGATAAAGCAAGTTTTTTTTTATCTCTAATAGTTTTGCATCCAATAATTTTTGTTTTGAATTTTTTTTCAATAAAATTTTTGACTAAAAATAATTGTTGAAAATCTTTCTTACCCATAAAAATTTTTTTAGGTTTAATTAAATTTGTTAATTTATCCATTACATCTAAAACACCTTCAAAATGGCTTTTTCTATATTTGGCACATAAAACTTTATCTTTTGCTGCAATCTTAATATTAGATTTTGCTTTGTTGTTATAAATATCTTTAAATTTAGGTAAATAGACAAAGTCAATTTTTTTAACTCTTTTTAAGACAGACAAGTCTTTTTTAATATTTGTAGGATAAGTTTTAAGATCTTTTTTATTGTTAAATTGTTTAGGATTAACAAAAATACTAACGATTGTTTTTTTACAGATTTTTTGAGATTTTTTGATTAAAGAAATATGTCCTTCGTGAATTCCACCCATAGTAGGAACAAAGCCAATATCATTAAACGGCCTTATTTTTCTTATCAGAGTGTTATTGTTTAATAAAATTTTCATTTGTATTAAAATAATTAATAAGTAAAACATTTAAATGATTAAACAAGCAATTATTCCTTTAGCTGGTCTTGGTACTAGATTGTTGCCCTTAACTAGTGTATTTGCCAAAGAACTTTTACCCATTAACGGTAAGCCAGGTCTTGAATATATAATCGAAGAATGTATCGAAGCTGGCATTACGGAAATAATCTTTATAATTTCTAAAAAAAAGATGATGATCAAAAATTATTTTTATAATGATAAATTTTATAAAAATTTAATTAAGAAAAAAAATGACTCAAGAATTATTACTGAATATAATAAAATTCTCAAATATAAGAAAATGATAAAATTTGTTTATCAAAACGATCCAAAAGGTACAGGTGATGCAGTTTTAAAAACTAAGAAATTAATAAAAGATAAATATTTTTTAATGCTTCTTCCAGATGATTTAATTGTAAAAAAAAACTGTTCTAAATCTATGATTGTTGCACACAATAAATATAAAGCTTCGGTTATGGCCAGTATGACTGTAAGTAAAAAAACAACATCTAGATGGGGAATTTATAAATTAAATAAGAAATTAAACAAAACCGATTTCTTGATAAAAGGTGTTGTTGAAAAACCCTCATCAAAAGAAGCACCTTCAAATAAAGCTGTTATAGGAAGATACATTTTGCCTAAATCAATTTTTAAAAAACTTGAAAAAACTATGCCTAGTAAAGGTGGTGAAATCCATATAACTGATGCTATACAATCGTTAATTAATGATAACGAAAAATTTGTAGCTCATAATTTTTTAGGTAAATATTTAGACTGTGGAACTATGAGTGGTTATATTAACTCATCTAAGGAGATTTCAAAATTATGAAATTATGCATGATAGGAACTGGCTATGTTGGTTTAGTTAGTGGTGTTTGCTTTTCTGATCTTGGCAACGATGTAATTTGTGTAGATAAAGACGAAGAAAAAATAAAAAAACTTAAAAAAGGAATTTTACCAATTTATGAGCCAGGATTAGAAGAATTAGTTTTAAAAAATTATAAAAATAAAAGATTAAATTTTTCAACAGATTTGCAAAATTCTATAAAAAAATCAGACATTATTTTTATATGTGTTGGGACACCCACAAAAAAAAATGCTAATAGTGCTGACCTTAGTCAAATCTATTCAGTAGGCAAAGAAATATCAAAATCTATAAATAAATTTAAAATTATAATAACAAAATCAACAGTTCCAGTTATGACGGGTGATGAACTTGAAAAAATTATCTCAAAAAAAGTAAAAAAGAATAGATTCTCAGTAGTATCAAATCCTGAATTTTTAAGAGAAGGTGAAGCAATTAGAGATTTTATTTATCCTGATAGAGTTGTGATTGGATCAAATGATAAAAAATCTAATTTGATTTTGAAAAATTTGTATACTCCATTAATCTCAAAAGGAGCAAAATATGTTTCTACAAATCGTAGAGCGGCAGAATTAATCAAATACGCATCTAATGCTTTTTTAGCTACTAAAATCACATTTATTAACGAAATTGCAAATTTATGCGAAAAAACTGGAATTGATATTGAAGATATTTCTATAGGTATTGGTTTAGACAAAAGAATTGGAGGTCGTTTTTTAAGAGCTGGCCCCGCATATGGTGGCTCGTGTTTTCCTAAAGATACAAGAGCTATAGTTTCAACTGCTAAAAAATTTAAGATAGACTTATCAGTTGTGCAAAGTGTTATTAAATCTAATAACAAAAGATCAAAATTATTACTAAATAGAGTTAATCACATATTAAACAATAAAATTAAAAATAAAAAAATTTGTTTTTTAGGAGTAACATTTAAAGCAAATACTGATGATATGAGAGACTCATCAAGTTTGGAAATGATACCTTATCTTGATAAAAAGGGTGCCAAAATTAAATATTATGATCCAACAGGTTATAAAAAAGAATTTGATAAATTAAAAAATGTCTTATGCTCAAACTCAATCAATGATGCTGTTAAAGGGTCAGATTTAGTAATTGTGCATACGGAATGGAATGATTTTAAGTCTATTAATTTTAAAAAATTTTCTTCCTCTAAACAATTTAAGATTTATGATATGAGAAATATATTCTCTCCAAATAAAATTAAGTCTCTTGGGTTTGAATATTTTGGAATCGGTAGATAAAGTCTTATTTTAATTCAAATATAGCATCAACTTCAACCGATACACCCAGGGGTAAGCTATTTGTGCTAACAGCAGCTCTAGTATGCATGCCCGCATCACCAAAAATTAAGGCAACTAAATCAGAAGCACCATTAATTACTTTTGGCTGTTCTATAAAATCTTCTGTTGAATTTACAAATCCCGTAAGTTTAATACACGATTTAATTTTAGAGAGGTCTCCTTTGCACGCTTTTTTTACCTGAGCAACAATACTTAGGCCACATCTCTCAGCTGCTTTGTAGGCTTCTTCTGTAGTCAAATCTTTACCAACTTTCCCTTTTATTAAGTCCCCATTTGAATTTATTGAAATTTGTCCTGAAACATAAAGTAAATTTCCAGATATTTTTGTTGCAACATAAGATCCTACTGGAGCTTTTGCATCAGGAAGCTCAATTTTTAATTCTTTAATTCTTTCATTATAACTCATAAATTATTCTTTCTTTTTAAGTTTTTTTTTAATTTTATCACCAACTGTTTTAGCTTCTAGTTTTAAACGTTCAGTTTTATTTGTGGTACTTTTTTTAATGTTTTCTAATTTTTTAACTGTATTTTTTTTAATATTTATTGTGCTACATTTCAAAAATTCTTTTGAAAGTTTTTTTAAACCATCACATTTTTTTTCATCAGCATAAACAAAGTTTGATGAAAATAATATAAGTGTAATAATAAAAAATATTTTTTTCATTTTTTTTTCTTTTTTTTAGATTTTTTATTTTTATCGTATTCTTTTCTTTTCTCAATAAGGATTAATGCCTCTTCCATAGTTAATTCTGTAGGGTCTTTTTCTTCAGGTATTGTAGCATTTAGCGATTTATACTTAATATAAGGTCCATATTGGCCCTTCATTACTCTAACAGGTTTTTTGTCTTCTGGGTGTTCACCCAAATCTTTGATGATAGATGCTGACATTCTACCAGGTTTAGCTTCTGCTATTAATGTAATAGCTCTATTTAAACCTATAGAAAATAATTCCTCAATATTTTCTATTCTTGCAGATTTATTTTCACACTTTAGGTAAGGCCCAAATCTACCTGTATTTAAGGTTATATCTTTTTGGTTTTCTGGATTGATACCCAATGATTTTGGTAATGAGCATAAAAATTGGGCTTTTTCTAAATCTATACTTTGAAGCTCTAAACCTTTAGGTATGGAAACATTTTTTAAAAGCTCATTAACATCTGCTTTTTTCTTTTTTGTTTTCTTTTTTTTTATAACTTTATCTTCCTTAATTTCTTCTAGTTTTTTTTCATATTGTAAGTAAGGGCCAAATCTTCCATTTTTTAAGTAAATATCATTTCCGTTCTCGTGTTTTCCAATAAACTTTGGCTCAGCTAATTGTGATTGTGCTGCTGCTTTTGCTTTTGATAGAGGTCTCGTAAATTTACATTCAGGGTAATTTGAGCAGCCAATAAAAGCACCACCTCTAAAGCTATTTTTTAAACTTAAAGAACCTGAGTCACATAACTGACATTTTCTAACAACCTTTCCATTTGCATCTTTGTCAAATATTAACGTACCAAGACTATCATTTAATAAATCTAAAACTTCTCTAGTTCTTTTTTCCTTAACTTCAGAAACATTATTATTAAAATCCTTCCAAAACATTTCTAAAACTTTTACCCAGCTTTCCTTGCCAGTTGTTATTTCATCTAATTGTTCTTCTAAGTTTGCTGTAAAATTATAATCTACATATTTAGAAAATAATTTTTCTAAAAAAGCAGAAATTAATTTTCCTCTATCTGTTGGAAAAAATCTCTTATTAAGTATTTCTGCATAACCACGGTTAGCAATAGTTGAAATTATGCTAGCATATGTTGAAGGCCTACCTATTCCTAATTCTTCTAATTTTTTAACAAGGCTCGCTTCAGAATATCTTGGAGAGGGTTGTGTGAAATGTTGTTCGTCAATTAGAGCTTCAATATTAATAGGTCCTTTAGACATTTCTGGCAAGATTGCTTCAACATCATCTTTACTCGGGTTTGGAAATACTTTTAAATAACCATCAAATTTTAAAACAGAACCACTTGTTTTGCATATAGTGCTCTCATCTTTTGAAGTTATAGTTATTGTACTTCTATCAAATTTCGCAGTCTCCATTTGTGATGATAGAGCTCTACTCCATATTAAATTATAGAGTTTTTGTTGATCTACACTTAAATATTTCTTAATAGTTTCTGGTGATCTACTAATATCTGTAGGTCTTATAGCTTCATGAGCTTCTTGAGCATTTTTAGCTTTTTTACCGGAATAATTTAGAGAGCTATCTGGAAGGTATTCTTTTCCATATTTATTTTTTATATAATCTCTAAAGTCTGTGATTGTATCAGCTGATAAGTTTGTGCCATCTGTTCTCATATATGTAATTAAACCTATTGTTTCACCATCAATTTCAATTCCTTGATAAAGTCTTTGAGCAATTTGCATTGTTCTTGATGCACCAAAACCTAGTCTGCTTGAAGCTACCTGTTGCAATGTAGAAGTAGTAAATGGGCCCGAGGGATTTCTGTTAACCACTTTTGATGTAATGTCAGTTATATCAAATTTTTTATCTTTGATATTCTCAATTGCTTTATCTATTTCAGCTTTGTTTCTAAATGAAAATTTTTCAACTTTATTTCCATCAAGTTGAGATATGCTTGCACTGATTGAATTTTTTTTATTGTCTTGAAAATTTACTGTTAGTGTCCAAAATTCTTCTGGATTAAAAGACTCAATTTCATGCTCTCTTTCTGTAATAAGTTTTAAAGCTACAGACTGAACTCTACCTGCTGATTTTGATCCTGGTAACTTTGTCCATAAGATAGGTGAAATATTAAAACCAACTAAATAATCCAGAGCTCTTCTTGCCATATAAGCATCTACCAACAATGGTTCTATTTGTCTTGGATTTTCGATTCCGTATGTAACAGCTTTTTTTGTAATTTCATTAAACACAACTCGCTCAACTTCTTTGTCTTTTAAAAGTTTTTTTTCATTCAAGTATTCCTTTACGTGCCATGCAATAGCTTCACCTTCACGATCGGGGTCTGTTGCTAAAATAATTTTAGAAGAATCTTTTGCAGCATCAGTGATCTCTTTTAAATATTTTTTTGAAAAACTATCAACTTCCCACTCCATCTTAAAGTTTTGATCAGGATCTACGGACCCATTTTTAGAAGGCAAATCTCTTATATGACCATAACTTGCTAAAACAGTATAATTATTACCAAGATATTTGTTAATGGTTTTTGCTTTAGCAGGACTTTCAACTATGACTAGATTCATAATTTAACAAACTACCCAAAAGAGTTTGATAGTCAAATTAATAAATTTTAGTCTTACTTTCTTCTTTATTTTTCAGTCGTTTGATATTTTCTCTATGTGTAAAAAAGATCAAAACAAACATTATTACAAAAAAAATAACATTATTGGTTTGTCCTATGAGCAAAAGATATGCTGGTATAGATATAGATCCAACTATTGAGGAAAGTGACGAATATTTTGTAAAAATAAATATTACCATCCAGCTTATTATAAAAATTGTTCCTAATAAAAAGTTTATAGAAAATAAAATACCAACATATGTAGCAACACCCTTGCCACCCTTGAACTTAAGCCAGACTGGAAATACATGACCTAAAAATGCACATAATGAAGCTATAAATATTAATTCTGGAAAATTAATTTTAACATAAATAACTGGGATTATAGCTTTAGATATATCTAATAAGAGCGTTGTATATCCTATTACCTTATTACCAGTTCTTAAAGCATTAGTTGCTCCTATATTACCAGAACCTATATCTCTAATATCTTTTTGTAAAAAAATTTTTGTTAAAATAAAACCAAATGGAATAGATCCCATAAGATATGAAATAATACCTATTGTAAAATGTTCCATAACTATATTTTAAATAATTCCTTACCTTTTACAAAGGTATTAGTTACTTTGCCTTGGAGCTTTTTATCTTCAATTGAAGTATTTTTAGATTTTGAAACTAAGTTTTCTTTTTTAACAATCCAGGGTTTATCTAGATCAACTACACAAAAGTCTGCATCATTGTCTATTGATAGATTTCCCTTGTTAATACCTAAAATTTTTGCTGGATTAGATGTCAAAGCTTGGATTATAGTTTCAAGTTTAACTGATCCATTGTGATATAATTCTAAACTTAATGATAAAAGTGTTTCTATACCAGAGGCCCCAGTTGCTGCTTGAGAGAAAGTTAATCTTTTAGATTCTTCATCCTCAGGTTTGTGATCAGAAACAATTACATCTATAGTTCTGTCTTTTAAACCTTGAACAAGTGCTTCCCTGTCTTCTTCTTTTCTTAAAGGCGGAGATAGTTTTAAAAATGTTTTAAAATCCCCTATATCATTTTCATTTAAAGAGAGATTATTTATTGATACACCGCATGTAAATTTAATATTACTTTTTTTTTCTTTAATTATAGAAACTGATTTTGCTGATGAAATTTGTGAAATATGATAACGACATTTTGCTTTTTCAAGTAAGGTTAAATCTCTTTCAATTATAATTCTCTCAGCAATGTCCGGTATTCCTGATAAACCAAGTTTAGTAGCAATAATACCAGAATTAATCATTCCATTTTTAGAAAGATAATAATCTTCAGCATGTTGCATGATCAAACATCCTAAATCTTTAGCTGAATTCATTATTTTAGACATCAAACTTGTATTTTGAATGGTTTTTACACCATCTGTAAAGCCGACTATTCCTTTGCTTGCTAAAAGGCCAAATTCAGTCATATTTGTGCCTTCAGTGTTTTGTGTCAGTGAAGCACAAGGAAATATATTTATTTTTGATTTATCTCTTCCTCTTCTTTTCAAAAAATCTACTATTGATACGTTATCAATGATTGGATCTGTGTTAGGCATTGTAACAACTGATGTTACACCACCTGATAATGCTGCATTACTAAGAGTTCTAAAATTTTCTTTATATTCATAACCAGGTTCACCTACAAATACTCTCATATCCACCAACCCAGGAAATATATATTTACCTTTTAAATCAATTGGTTTTTCTCTTGTTGGCAAATTGTTGGTATTTACTTTTTTGCCTATAGCCTCAATTTTACCATCTTCACCAATAATTAAGCCTCCATTTTCATTTAATGAATTGTATGGATCAATTATATTTGCATTTATAAAATATTGTTTTTTCATTTATTCACAAAAAATTTTTAAACAAGCCATTCTCACAGCCACGCCAAGTTCTACCTGTTCTTTAATTACACTTTTATTAATATCGTCAGCTAATCTTGTATCAATTTCAATTCCTCTATTCATAGGTCCAGGGTGCATTATGATTGCATCAGGTTTTGCATGATCCATTTTATCTGGTGTTAAACCATAATATTCATAGTATTCACGGTTAGAAGAAAGAAAGGAACCTGTCATCCTTTCATTTTGTAATCTCAACATCATTACTATGTCACAATCTTTTAGACCCTTGTTCATATCTGTAAAAGTATTTACACCAAATTTTTCTATTTCTTTTGGCATTAGATTTGATGGAGCAATAATATTTACTTCTGCACCAAGCATTGCTAGTAAATAAATATTTGATCTTGCTACTCTTGAGTGAAGTATATCACCACAAATTGCAATTTTAAGACCTTCAATTTTTTTTTTTCGATTAATAATTGTTAAAGCATCTAAAAGTGCTTGAGTAGGATGCTCTCTTCTTCCATCACCAGCATTTAATACAGCACAATTAACTTTTTGTGATAATAAGTTACATGCCCCAGAGTCTTGATGTCTAATAACAATTATATCAGGATGCATAGCGTTTAAAGTCATAGCGGTATCAATCAAAGTTTCACCTTTTTTAATTGCAGAATTTCCCATATTCATGGACATCACATCAGCTCCTAATCTTTTACCTGCTAACTCAAATGAGCTTTGAGTTCTGGTAGATGGTTCAAAAAATAGATTAATTTGAGTTTTGCCATTTAATATATTTAATCTTTTATTCTTACTTTGATTAAGCTTAATAAATGCCTGTGACTCATCTAAAATTAAATTAACATCATTAATTGATAAATCTTGGATACCTAACAAATGTTTTTGGGAGATTTTAATAGCTTTGTTTGTTTTAATTGCCATTAAAATTAACTCTATAACTATAAAGTACCCTTATGGCAAGAATTAATTATTTAAAAAATCAATTGCACCTTGGAGTATGAATGCTGCTGCGTTTTGATCTATATTCTTTTCTCTTTTGCTAACATTTACATCAAGCTGACTGGAGATATTGAATACCCCTACAGTAGAGAGTCTTTCGTCCCACAAACAAACATCCACATCAATTGATTTGTCAATATTATTAGATACATCATTTACTGATTGAGAAGATCTGCCTAATGAACCATCCATATTGATAGGATTTCCTATTATTATTCCTTTGATGTTATACTCGGTAATTATCTCCCGTAATTCATCAATTAACTCATTTGTGTTTGTTTTATTAATTGTTTTAAAGGGTGTTGCAATAGATTGCCTCTCATCACAGATAGATACACCAATTCTTTTAGAGCCTAGATCCAATCCAATCAATCTAGAGGGTTCAGACTGTTTTTTTTTAAAATCTTCAATAGTGATCATATTGTATATTTTTAACTTAAGTGATAGTTTGCGACATATTTAAATACCATATGAGCATTGATCTTAAAACAATAAAGCACATTTCAAAATTATCAAGAATTTCAGTTGATGAGCAAAAAGCTGAAAAACTTGCAGGTGATTTAAACTCAATATTTAAATTTATTGAAAAATTAAACGAATTAAATACTGATAAAGTAGAGCCACTTACATCTGTTGCTGAAACAACTTTAAAATTTAGATCAGATGAAGTTAAAAATCAAAATATAAGAGAACAAATTATAAAAAATTCACCTGAAGATAACGAGGATTTTTTTGTAGTTCCGAAAGTTGTTGAATAATGTCTGATATAACTTCTCAATCATTAACATCATTAGTCAAAAATATTAAAGAAAAAAAACTATCATCAGAAGATATTACCAAAGCATTCGTTGAACGTTCAGAAAAGTCAAAAGAATTAAATTCTTATATCTCAGAAGATTTTTCAAATGCTATTGATAAAGCAAAAAAATTTGATGAAAAACCTAATCTAGATTTAAAACTTCCAGGAATACCGATGGCTGTTAAAGATCTTTTTTGCACTAAAGATATTAGAACTACAGCGGGAAGTAAAATTTTAGAAAACTTTGTCCCAACTTATGAATCTACGGTTACTCAAAATATATGGAATGAAGGAGCAATCTTACTTGGTAAATTGAATTGTGATGAATTTGCCATGGGATCTTCCAATGAAACAAGTTTTTATGGAAATGTACAAAACCCTATTGATAAAGGATTGGTTCCAGGTGGATCATCAGGTGGGTCTGCAGCGGCTGTAAGTGGTCAGCTGACACCAATTACAATAGGAACAGATACTGGTGGATCGATTAGACAACCAGCATCCTTTACAGGCACAGTTGGGTTAAAGCCTACTTATGGAAGTTGTTCTAGATATGGAATTGTTGCTTTTGCCTCTTCATTAGACCAAGCAGGACCAATGGCACAAAATGTTGAGGATTGTGCATTGTTACAAGAAGTAATCAGTTCATATGATAATAAAGATTCTACGTCAATTGATTTTAATAGAGATCAATATAGCAAAGACTTAACTAAAGATATTAAAGGAAAAAAAATAGGAATACCTAAAGAATATAGAGTAGAGGGTATGCCTAAGGAGATTGAGGAGTTGTGGCAAAAAGGAATTACATATGCAAAAGATTGTGGTGCAGAAATAGTAGATATTTCATTATCTCATACTAGTTACGCATTACCAACATATTATATAGTTGCCCCAGCAGAGGCCTCTTCAAATTTAGCTCGATACGATGGTGTTAAGTACGGTTTTAGAGCTAAAGGTGAAAACTTGATTGATATGTATGAAAAAACAAGATCTGAAGGTTTTGGTGCAGAAGTACAACGAAGAATAATGATTGGTACGTATGTTTTATCATCTGGATATTATGATGCTTATTATTTGAAAGCGCAAAAAGTTAGAAAATTAATTAAAAATGATTTTGATGAAGCTTATAAAAAAGTAGATGCAATTTTAACACCTTCAACACCTAGTTCAGCATTTAAAATTGGTGAAAAGAAAGATGATCCTGTTTCAATGTACTTAAATGATATTTTCACTGTACCTGTTAATTTAGCAGGACTACCAGCCATATCTATTCCAGCAGGACATGACGCTGCAGGATATCCTTTGGGATTACAAATAATTGGTAAAGCATTTAAAGAACAAGAGATATTAAATTTAGCTTATGCAATGGAAGATAAGATTAACTTTAAAAACAAAATTTCAGATTGGTGGATTAAATAATGCCTAAAGATAGTTCAGAATATTTGATTGAAAGATATGACAATATTTATGAAGTTGTCATTGGTCTTGAAGTGCATGCACAAGTGACATCTAATTCAAAATTATTTTCATCTTCTTCAACAAAATTTGGTGCTGAACCTAATACTCAAGTAAGTTTAGTTGATGCTGCTTTTCCTGGAATGCTGCCTGTAATTAATGAATATTGTGTGAAACAAGCAATAAAAACAGGTATTGGTTTAAGAGCTCAAATCAACAAAAGGTCAGTTTTTGATAGAAAAAATTATTTTTATGCCGACCTCCCACAAGGCTATCAAATTTCACAATTTAAATACCCGATAGTTGGAGAGGGAACTGTTGTTCTTGACATGCCAAATGGACAAAAAGAGGTAGGTATTGAAAGATTACATTTAGAGCAAGATGCTGGAAAAAGTATTCATGATATGGATCCACAAAATACTTTAGTAGATTTAAATAGATCAGGTGTAGCTTTAATGGAAATTGTTAGCAAACCTGATTTAAGAACTCCAGATGAGGTAAGCGCCTATATTAAGAAATTAAGATCCATAATGAGATATTTGGGTACTTGTGATGGTAATATGCAAGAAGGTTCCTTAAGAGCAGATGTTAACGTTTCTGTAAGATTAAAAGACAGTAAAGAACTTGGAACACGTTGTGAGATTAAAAATGTTAATTCTATTAAATTTATGCAAATGGCAATTGATTATGAAGCTAATAGACAAGTCGATTTGATAGAAGAAGGTAAATCAATTGACCAAGAAACAAGATTATTTGATACTAAAAAAAATGAAACTAGATCAATGAGATCAAAAGAAGATGCTCATGACTACAGATATTTTCCAGATCCAGATTTATTACCATTAGAAGTTACAGATGAATTTATAGAACAATTAAAAGCTGATATTCCAGAATTACCTGATGATAAAAAGAAAAGATTTATTGATGAATTTAAAGTGTCTGCTTATGAGGCAACAATATTGGTATCTGATATTGAAATTGCAAAATATTTTGAAGAAGTTGTTGCAAAAATGGGTAAGAACCGTGATATGAAATTAGCAGTTAATTGGATTACAGGTGAATTGTTTGCTGTTTTAAACAATAAAAATTTAGAAATATCTGAAAGCCCAATATGTGCAAAAAATTTAGCAAAATTAATTAATCTAATTAAAAATGGAACGATTTCTGGAAAGATAGGTAAAACAATATTTGAATTAATGCTTGATGGAGATAAAGATCCTCAAGTAATTGTCGAAGAAAAAGGTTTAAAACAAGAAAGTGACCCCAAAGCTCTAGAAGCTTTAATTGATAAGATAATTAATGATAATCGTGAAAAAGCTATCGAATATAAGAACGGTAAAGAAAAACTATTTGGTTTCTTTGTAGGTCAAGCAATGAAAGTTTCAGGTGGTAAAGCAAACCCTCAATTAATAAATGAGATATTAAAGAAAAAGCTTTAATAAAAATGGGTGCAAACCTTGAAATAACAGAAAAATTACAAAATTATATTAATGATTTTGGATTAAAGTTAAATCCAATTCAGCAAGAAATAATTGATTACAATAATACATTAGGCGATATCAAAAGGATGCAAATTGATCCATCACAATGCTATTTTTTGCATTTAATCGTAAAAATCTCAAATATAAAAAATGTACTAGAAATTGGAACTTTCACAGGATTAAGTGCACTCTCAATTTCACTAGCTTTACCAGAAGATGGTAGACTGACAGCGCTTGATAAAAATGAAAAAACTAACAAGGTGGCATTAAATTTTTTTAAAAAAGCAAAACAAGACCACAAAATAAAAACAATAATAAAACCAGCCTTAGAAAGCTTAGAAGATCTTAAAAATAATAAATTTGATATGGTTTTTATTGATGCTGATAAAATGAATTACAAAGAATATTACGAAAGATCATTAAATCTAATTGATAAGGGGGGTTTAATAATTGTTGATAATGTTTTGTGGCATGGAGAAGTTGCTGATAAAGAAAATTTAGATAAATACACAGTAAACATAAGAGAATTTAATTCTCATATTGCTAATGATAAAAGAGTTGAACAAATTATAATTCCTTTAGGAGATGGTATGACAGTTTGTAGAGTTTTATAATGTTTAAAGTTTTTGGTTTTTACAAATTTATAAAAGTTACATCTTTAAAAAAAAATAAAGATGCTATGCAAAAATTTTTTATTAAAAACAATATAAGAGGAACTATTATTATTGCTAAAGAAGGATTAAATGGAACTATATCTGGCCAAGTTAAAGATATAGAAAAAACAATTAAAAAACTTAAATCGCTATTTTCATTTAGAAATTTTGATAATAGTAATAATTCTAAATCTTCATTCCAACCTTTTCACAAACCTAAAGTTAAAATTAAAAAAGAAATTGTTCCAATGAATTTAATGTTGAATTCTAAAGAAAGAAATTTAGAAACTCATTTAGATCCAAAAGAGTGGAACAAATTAATTAAAAAAAAAGATACCCATATTATTGATACAAGAAAGCCTTTTGAATTTGACGTAGGAACATTTAAAAAATCGGTAAATCCAAATGTAAATAATTTTAGAGATTTTCCTAAATATCTAAATAAATTAAAAAAGAATAAACCAGTAGCCATGTTTTGTACTGGTGGTGTTAGATGTGAAAAAACATCAGTATATTTAAAGAACAAAGGTTTCAAAAATATCTATCAATTGAATGGTGGTATCTTAAATTATCTTAAAAATACTAAGAAAAAAGATAGTATGTGGAAAGGTGAGTGCTTTGTTTTTGACAACAGGATCAGTCTTAAACACGGTTTAAGTGTTGGAACCTATTTCATGTGCAGTGGATGTAGAAAACCAATTTCACCTAAAGACAAAAAATCAAAAAAATACGAAGAAGGTGTTTCTTGCCCAAAATGTTACGATAACTTGACAAAATCCCAAAAGACACGATTTAGAATGAGACAAGAACAAATAAATCTTGCTAAAAAGAGTGGTTCAAAGCATATATTCCAAAAAGAATATAAATAAAAATAAATTGTCTAAACAAATAAATTTAACAAAAGACCCTATTTGGGATCTTCTTAGAAAAGTAACGATACCTGCAAGCGTAGGTTCGTTATTTCAAACTTTTTATAATTTAGTTGATACTTGGTTTGCAGGTAGAATTTCAGCAGAAGCTATAGGTGCAATAGCTAAATCATTTCCAATATATTTTGTAATTATAGCGGTAGGCGTTGGTATTGGTGCTGCAACAAATGCATGTATAGGTAATTTATTAGGAGAAAAGAAATTTAATAAAGCATCACTATTTATTGCTCAATCAGTTATTTTTGCAATATTAACATCTGTTATAGTCACATTATTTGGATTAAATGTTTCTAATTTTCTTTTAGGTGTAATGGGCTCTGATGCTTCAAGCATTGTTTTAACAAGAGAATATTTAGATATAATTTTCTACGGTACTTTTATTGTGATGATACAAATTTCTTTAAATGGTGCTCTTAATGCTCAAGGTGATACAAAAAGTTATAGAAATGTATTAATCTTTAGTTTTTTCTTAAACATTTTTTTAAATCCATTATTTATTTGGGGTTACGGGTTTATTCCTGCTTTTGGTATAGGTGGACTTGCTATTGCAACAGTAATTTCTCAATCTATTGGAACATTTTATTTAGCTTATAAAATTAACTCATGTAAATTAAGAAAATATTTATACATACAGTGTTTTATTCCTAAATTAGATATGTTGAGAGAATTATTTTCTCAAGCACTCCCTATAATGTTTAGTATGCTTTTTATAGGAGTTGGCATATTTAATATTTTATATTTTATTGGACAATTTGGAGAAATGGCTACCGCTGGCTATGGTTCTGCTTTAAGGGTTGAGCAGGTTTTTTTATTACCTGTTATTGGTTTAAATACTGCGGTACTATCAATAGGTGGACAAAATTTTGGTGCAAAGAAGTTTAATCGTATAAGAGAATTATATACAAAGGCTCTTTTATTTGGCTCTTCATTTATGATTGGAGCAGGAATAATATTATTTTTTGGTGCAGAATTTTTTGTATCTCAATTTACTGATAATACTGAAGCAATTAAACATGGGGCGCTTTATCTTAAAGTTGCAGCCTTAATTGGTCCTATTTATCCGGTATTTTTTATCACTACAGCAGTATTCCAAGCACTTAAAAAACCAATTTATAGCCTATATTTAAGTATACTTAGGTTAACTGCATTTCCATTTTTGTCTTTATGGTATGTGATTAATATAAGAGGTGGTGATTATAATGATATATTTTACACAATAATGGCAACTAATTGGATTATGGGTATTGCTCTAATAATTTTCATTGGGTATTTTTTAAATAATGTATTTAAGCAAAAGAAAAGCCATTTTAGTTATTAGTGTTTCAGCACTAGTTTTTTTTTTCACATATATCGATATTAAATCACAAGATATTAAGATAACGGATGGAGATACAATTAAAATTAATGGTGAAAAAATTAGATTTAGTGGCATAGATACACCAGAATTAAAACAAAAATGTATTAAAGAAGGTGAGAGTGATCCTTGTGGAATAACAGCCAAACAAATTCTTATAGATAAGATTGGAAAAAATAAAGTTATCTGTATTAGTGAAGGTAAAGATCAATATAAAAGAACTCTAGCAGAGTGTTTTGTAAATGATGAAAGTTTATCCAGTTATCTTGTTAGAAGTGGTTATGCATTTGCTTATAGAAGGTATTCTAAAAAGTTTATCAGAGATGAAGATTATGCAAGAATTAACAAAATTGGTATGTGGTCAATGAAATTTGAATATCCATGGGTTTATAGACGAAACAATTAGAATTTGATTGAATTTTCTATATGAATTATACATTTTAAAACTTTATGAATAAATACAACTGGAACTATCCAACAACAATGTGGGTAGGTGAAAATAGAATTAATGACATAGCCATAGCTTGTCAAAACTTAGGTATTTCAAAACCATTATTAGTAACAGACAAAGGTTTGGCTGAAACTGATATTGTAAAAAAAACTTTAACAATATTGAAAGATAATAAGATTTCCACAGAGTTATATTTTAATGTCGTTGGTAACCCAACAGGAACAAATGTTACTGAGGGTGCCAATTATTATAATAAGAATAATTGTGATGGAGTAATAGCTATTGGAGGTGGTAGTGGCTTAGATGTTGGTAAAGCTATAGCGTTCATGTCTGGACAAACATTATCATTATGGGATTTTGAAGACGTAGGAGACAACTGGACTAAAGCTAATTCTGATAAAATTCCTCCAATTATTGCCGTTCCAACAACTGCTGGAACTGGTTCTGAAACTGGACGTGCATCTGTAATTTTAAATGAAGAAACTGGTGTAAAAAATATAATTTTTCATCCTAAGTTTTTGCCATCAATAGTTATTCTTGATCCAACTTTGACATTAGGTTTACCTGCAAAAATTACTGCTGCAACAGGAATGGATGCTTTAGCGCACAATTTAGAAGCTTATTGTGCTCCAGGATACCATCCGATGGCCGATGGTATAGCTCTAGAAGGTATGAGAATAATTAATGAATGGTTACTTGAAGCTGTTAACAATGGTTCAAATATGGAAGCACGTCAAAATATGCTTACAGCTGCAAGTATGGGGTCAACTGCATTTCAAAAAGGATTGGGCGCAATTCATTCATTGAGTCATCCTGTAAATGCCTTAAATAATATTCATCATGGTTTGTCTAATGCAATATTTATGCCTTATGTATTAACTTTCAATAAGAGCGTTATTGAAAAAAAGATAATAAAAATTTGTGATTATTTAGAACTTAAAGAGCGATCTTTTGATGGTTTTGTTAAATGGGTTTTAGATTTAAGAAAAAAACTAGATATGCCACATAAACTATCTGATGTTATTAATGAAAAAGATTTTGATCTCGATAGGTTGTCAGAAATGGCTTTAGCAGATCCATCAACAAGTGGTAATCCAAAAAAATTGACTAAAGATGATATGAAAATAATGTATCAACATAGTATGACTGGTAAATTGTTTTAAATGAGTAATTTAGATATTTTAATTGTTGAAGGAAACATTAGAGAAGATAGTGAGTTTTTTATTAAAGCGGCTGGTGCCTCAGCTGCAGATAATTTAAAAAATTTAATTTTAAAAATAGATCCTTCAACAGATACAGAAATTATAAACCCTGGTCATGACGAAGAAACACGTAATGCCATAAAAAATATAAGTAAATACAATGGTATTATTTTTACGGGAGGTGCAATGAGATTAAATGATATGACTGATATCATTAAAAAACACATCAATTTTGCATCCGATTGTTTAAATCAAAATAAGAAGATTTTAGCAATTTGTTGGGGGCTACAAGTTTGTACGACAGCAGCTGGTGGCAAAGTAAACCCTGGAAAAAATGGTGCACATATTGGAATTGCATCAAATGTGATCATTAACAATAACGGTCATAGCCATTTTATATACAAAGATAAAAAAAAAGAATTTAATACACCGGCATTTAATTTTGATGAAGTTAGTGAATTACCAAAAAATGCTACTCTCCTATCAAGTGATAAAGTTAATAATGTGATGGGTGTAAGTTTTAATGTAGGAAATTCTGAGATTACAGGCTTACAATATCATCCAGATTATGAATATTATCAAATGATTAACCTTATTGCAGGTCGTAAAGAGAGATTATTTAAAAATAAAAATTTTCTAAATGAAGAGGAATATCAAAAACACATTTCATATATAAAAGCTGAAAATGAATTGTTAAATTTTGAAGATCGAACTTGTGAAGTTAGAAATTGGCTAAATCATATTAAGTAAAAATTTATTTATCTTTTAGTCTTTTTTCAAGTCTTCTTACAAAAAATGAAACAATCAGAATAAGAACTAAATATTCTAGTATTAAAAAAGTATAAATTTCCAAAGGTCTATAGGTTGTGACCACCAATTCATTTGCTTTTCTAGTCAAGTCACCAATACCAATTATTGATACTAATGAAGACATTTTTAATACATAAACAAATTGATTCCCTATAGCAGGTAAAATATTTTTTATTGCTTGAGGAAGTATTACCAACCTTAATCTTTTGAAAAAATTTAGACCTAATGAACTACCGGCTTCCCATTGTGCTTTCTTAATTGAATTTATACCAGCTCTAAAAATTTCTGCTTGAAAGGCACTTTCACTTATTGCCAGAGCAATTATTCCTGAAATAAATGGACTAAAACTAATACCCGTCATTATTGGTAATCCATAGTAAATCCATAAGATTAAAACCAATAATGGTACCGCTCTTACAATTTCAACATAACCAATATTAATAAAGGTTAAAAATTTATTTTTAGCTAAAGAGGGGATAGCAACTATCAAACCTAATAACATCGATATAATAATTGATATTACAGAAATATAAATTGTAGTTGTTAAACCGCTTAGTAAAAATTTAAGATTTGTTAACCCTTCAATATTATTTGGAGAAATAATAAACCACCCTAGTTCTTGATTTGTGCAAGAAGAGAGGGGAATAATTAAAAGTAAAAAAAATATATTTTTCACTCTTAAAGTTATAGAGAATTAAAAATTAATATCTAACTGATTATAAACTTTTAAGATTATATTTAGCCAATAACTTTTCAAAGAATCCTGAATTTTTTTTCTTCTCAATCCAATCGCTTACATAATCATTCCAAACAGTATCTTTTTTAGGAACCATCATTGCTAAAAAAGCAGGATTTTTTTCACCATCTTGAACAATTGCTAATTGAGGATATTTAATCACTAATTTATTTGCTTCTGTAGAACTGGTAATATTTCCATCAGCTCTTCCTGCTAAAACTTCTTGAAAATCTCTAGCTGGAGCTTCAACAGATTTTAAAGTGGAGTTTGGAAAAAATTCTTTTGCTTTTTGTTCTTGTGATGTACCAAGTGTAGTAGCTATCTTAACACCATTTTTATTTAAAGAGTCCCAAGTCGAAAATTTCTTTAAATTTTTTTTAAGAACTAGTGGTACTGTGCCATATTTATAATATGTTGAAGTAAAGCCAGCAACTTCTGCTCTTTTAGGTGTTTTAGTAACACTTGTTGAAATATCATATCTGCCTGAAGTAATTCCTGAAACTATAGTTTTCCATTCAGTTGGCACAAAAGTAACTTTTACGCCCATATCTTTAGCTAATTCATTCATTACATCTATATCAAACCCTTTATATTTATTGGTTGCAGGATCTTTCATCGTCATTGGATCCCAGTCTCCTGTTGTTCCAACTTTTAACTCACCAGAAGCTAATATTTGATCTAGTTTTGTATCTGCATTAACGGAAAAGGGTAAAAGCACTATAAGTGCAAGTAAGATAAGTTTTTTCATTACCTCTTTTACCCATAAAAATTAAAGAATAACCTTATAACCTTGACGCACTATCATTTATCCAAGAGTATAAATGCTCTGAAAATGAGCGTCTGACAAATAAATTAACTAAATTTTCACCTTTATTGTGAATTATTACATCAACGTTGTTTAGCAATGTTTGTGTGGTAGACCCTTTTTTTTCTCTGAATTGATCAAAATTAAACGGACTACCAGAGGAAAATAACTCATATATATTCGTTCCCTCTAATTCTAACATTACAAAATGATCAGTTACATCAATTACAGCACCTAAATTAGTTTTTGAAATACTGTTACGTAAATTTTCTTCAAGAATATATTTGTTTGTATCTTTTTCAGTTATATCGTTTGATATAATCATCCATTCATCAGGACTTAACCATATAGAAGTAAGTTTAGAGCTAGATGAAGATGTGTTTGCCTCTATTGGTAAAATCATATCCAAATGTTTTCCAACAGCTGTAAAGAACTCTCTTTTTTTTCCTCTTAAGTTTAGTTTCATGATGGGTGAAACATCTTTAATTGATATATCTTTATATTTGATTTCTGTATTTATTGGAGATTTATAATTAAGCATTTAACCTCTTATTTTCTTCATCAAAAAAAACTGGATTTACTATAGTTACATTAATTGTTTTATCTTCCATTGGAATAAATAATTTTTTTCCCATCATTTTTTTTCCACCTCTAACAACAGCTAGGGCAATAGATTTCTTTAAATTTGGACTATAGTAACTGGATGTAATGTGCCCAAGCATATTAACAGGAGATTGATTCAATTCAGAAACTATTTGGGCACCTTCTTCTAAAATTATGTTTGGATTATCTGTTACAAGTCCAACTAATTGTTTACGATCTTCTTTCATGGTGTCCGATCTGTAAAGTGATCTTTTACCAATGAAATCATATTTTTTTTTACTTACTATCCAATCCATCTGGAGATCAATAGGTGTCATTGTTCCATCTGTATCTTGACCAACAATTATAAATCCCTTTTCAGCACGTAGTAAGTGCATAGTTTCAGTTCCGTATGGTGTGATATTAAATTCTTTACCTGCTTCAATACATTTTTCCCAAAGAGCTTTCCCATAATTTGCCTGAACATTAATTTCGTAACTATGCTCACCAGTAAAACTTATTCTCATAATTCTACATTTAATATTTTCGATTTGAGCTTCTTTGAAAGACATATGGGGAAAATTTTCTTCAGATAAATCAAGATCAGGAGCAATTTTATTTAATATTTTTTTACTGTTTGGCCCACATAAACTTACTGTCGCATAATGATCAGTAACTGAGGTTAAATAAACATCTAATTCAGGCCATTCTGTTTGTAGATAATCTTCAAGTTTGCCCAATACGTTTGCGGCTCCACCTGTTGTTGTTGTCATTAAGTAGTGATTTTCTCCAAGTCTTGTTGTGACACCATCGTCATAAACCATTCCATCTTCATTTAGCATCAAACCATATCTACATTTACCAATACCAAGTTTTGACCAAGCATTTGTGTAAACTCTGTTTAAAAATTCTGATGCATCGGTGCCTTGAATATCAATTTTACCTAATGTTGAAGCATCTAATATTCCAGCACTTTCTCTTGCAGCTACACTCTCTCTTTGAACTGCTTCATGCATGTTTTCACCGTTAATAGGGTAATACCAAGCTCTCTTCCATTGACCAACATTTTCAAACTCTGCATTATTTTTAATATGCCAATCATTCATTGGAGTTCTTCTAAATACATCAAAATACTCACCTACATTGCGACCAACAATAGTTCCAAAAGTCAATGGCGTATAAGGTGGTCTAAAAGTTGTTGTTCCGAGTTCACCCATTTTCACACCTGCGGTATCTGCTATAATTCCCAGTGCATGCATATTACCAAGTTTACCTTGATCAGTACCCATACCTGTTGTTGTGTATCTTTTTACATGTTCGATTGATCTAAATCCTTCTCGTAATGCTAACTTAATATCCTTTGCAGTTGCATCATTTTGATAATCAACAAATGGTTTTGTTTTTCCAATAGGTTTATCTGATGGTAATAACCAAATATTTCTTTTTGAATTTTCTTCTTCACTCTCAACAACAATATTGTCAAAATCAGTTTGCTCAATGTTTAAAAATTTTTTTAAATTTTTTGATAAATTATTAATAATTTCTTTAATTTTTAAATCACCGTTACAAGAACCAACACTTAATTGATCAGAAGGATATTTATTAGGTAAAAACATTTTGTTATCTTCGTTAAAAATTAACTTACCCCCAGATTGTGTGAACAAATGAACAGCTGGTGTCCATCCACCAGCAACACCCAAGCAATCACAAGAGATGTTTGTCTTATTTCCAGTTACAGATAACCCATCATTTGATAACTCCATGACAGATATAGTGTTTAATTTTTTGTAACCCTTAGTATCAACTACAGTGTGAGACCAATAAATTTTAATACCAGCTTCTTCTACAGCTTTTACAATCTTGGAATTTGAACTTTCTCTAATGTCGATTATGGCTTCAACTTTTATTCCTTTGTTATGTAAGCAAAAAGCACTTTCATAAGCACTATCGTTGTTCGTGAAAAAAACATTTTTTTTACCTGATACCACACCATAGAAATCTGCATATTTTTTAACAGCAGAGGAAAGCATAATTCCAGGTCTATCATTATTATTAAATACAAGAGGTCTTTCCAAAGCACCTGTTGCAAGAATTACTTTTTTTGCTCTTATCTTTAAAAGTCTTTGTCTTACCTTTTCTTGTTTTTCATTTTTTTCTAAATGATCGGTAAAGTTTTCTCTTGCCAATAAATAATTATACCCATGAAAAGCAGCAACACTTGTTCTTGTTTTAACTTCAAGATTTTTTATCTTTTTTAATTCTTGTATTTCTTTTTTAAGCCAATTAGATGAATTTTGATTATCAATTTTATTAAACTCTCTATTTTGATAAATAGTTGCTCCACCTAATTCATTTTTTTCATCAACAAGTAAAGTTTTTAAATTATTTTTTGCTGCATTTTTTGCTGCCAATATTCCTGATATACCTGCCCCAACAACCAAAACATCACAGTGAACGTATCTATGATCATATATATCTGGATCTTTATCAGTTGGAGATTTACCTAATCCTGCTGAGTGTCTTATAAAATATTCATATTTTTCCCAAAAACTTGCTGGCCACATAAAAGTTTTATAATAAAAACCAGCTGGTAAAAAACGTGAGATAGCATTATTTACACCACCAACATCAAAATCAACACTAGGCCAACAGTTTTGACTTGAAGCTTCTAAACCTTCATAAATTTCTACTTCTGTAGCTCTTACATTTGGTTCTGTTCTGTTTGTTTTGTCATTAACTTGAACAATTGCATTTGGCTCCTCTGAACCTGCAGTCATTATTCCTCTTGGTCTATGGTATTTGAAGCTTCTACCAATTAAATGAACATTATTGGCGAGTAGAGCTGAAGCCAGTGTATCACCTTTAAAACCATGGTAAATTTTTCCATTAAATTTAAAAGAGACTCTAACAGTCTCATCAATATACTCGCTTGGTTTTACTCTTAAATTTTTTGACATATTATTTATTCAGAAGGAGGTCTTTCACCCATTTTATATATTAATTTTATTTCATCATTAATGGTATCTCTAACCATGTTAAACCATTTTCTACAGCCATGAACATGGTTCCACCTTTCAAACTGAACACCTTTAATATTTTTTCTCATAAATAAATATTCTGCCCATTCATCATCACTTAATTCTGTAGGTTGTTTTGGTCTTTCAATGTGTGCTTCACCACCAGCTTTAAATTCTTGTTGGTCTCGTTCTCCACAATATGGACAATTAATAATAAACATTAATGAGCAACCGCTGCAGCACCATGTTCATCAACAAGGTCACCACTTATAAATCTATTTAAGTTAAAAGCAGCATTTAGCTTATGCGGCTCATCGTTTGCAATTGTGTGAGCAAATAAATCTCCTGATCCAGGTGTCGCTTTAAATCCACCAGTTCCCCAACCACAATTAAAATACAAACCTTTAACAGAGGTTTTACTTAAAATAGGACTTGCATCTGGACAGATATCAACAATTCCTCCCCATTGTCTAAGCATTCTCATTCTACTAAAAATTGGATACAACTCTAAAATTGCATTTAGTGTTCCTTCTACAATTTGATGACTTCCTTTTTGAGAGTATGAAACGTAATCATCTGTGCCAGCACCTATGACTAACTCACCTTTGTCAGATTGACTAACATAAGCATGCACTGCATTGGACATAACTACAGTATCTATAATTGGTTTAATAGGTTCAGAAACTAATGCTTGTAAAGGTTTGCTTTCAAGAGGCAATCTTATGCCTGCCATATTAGCTATGACACTTGAATGTCCAGCTGCAACTACACCAACTTTTTTTGTTTTAATAAAACCTTTTGTTGTTTCAATACCTTCAACACTATCACCATTTCTTTTAATACCTTTTACTTCACAATTTTGTATTATATCAACGCCCATTTCATCTGCACCACGTGCATATCCCCAAGCAACAGCATCATGTCTTGCTGTACCAGCTCTTCTTTGAAGAGTTCCACCCAAAACAGGATACCTAATATCAGGTGAAGTATTAATAATAGGACAAAATTTTTTAACTTCTTCAGTGCTTAAATAAACTGCATCAATACCATTTAATCTATTAGCATGAGTTCTTCTTTTTAAATCTCTAACATCTTGAAGATTATGAGCAAGATTCATTACTCCTCTTTGACTAAACATTACATTGTAATTAATTTCTTGAGATAAACCTTCCCAAATTTTTAAAGCATGATCATAAAGACCAGCGCTTGCGTCCCATAAATAATTAGATCTTATTATTGTTGTATTTCTCCCAGTGTTACCACCACCGATCCAGCCTTTTTCAACAACAGCAATATTTTTCATGTTATGTTTTTTTGCTAAATAGTAGGCTGTAGCTAGTCCGTGGCCACCTCCACCAACAATAACAGCATCATATTCTTTTTTAGGGACAGGATCTTTCCATGCTCTCTGCCAATTCTCATGATAAGAAAGAGCATTTTTAATCAAAGAAAATACAGAGTATCTATTTTTCATAATTATCGAATAATTACTTTATAAATATTGAATTTTCAATACAATCACTTAATACACTATGTCATACGGAAGAGTGGGTGAGAGGCTGAAACCAGTCGTTTGCTAAATGACCGTGCGAGGAAACTTGTACCGAGGGTTCGAATCCCTCCTCTTCCGCCAGGTGCTATATGAATATGGATATGATTAAATTAAATTTAGGATGCGGGTCTAAAATTCTACCTGGATACACAAATATTGACAAATTTGCTACTTATAACCCAGATATTGTTCACGATTTAGAAAAATTTCCATACCCTTTTAAAGATAATTCTGTAAATAAAATTTTACTTAGCCATGTACTTGAACATGTAGGGCAAAATCCTGATGTATTTAATGATATTATAAAAGAATTTTACAGAATCTTTAGCAATGGTGCTATAATAAATATAATAGTTCCACACCCGAGACATGATGACTATATATCAGACCCAACTCATGTGAGGCCGATAACAGTTTTAGGTCTTTCGCTATATGATCAAGAGTTAAATAAAAAATGGGAAAGAGATGGTAATTCAAACACACCATTAGGAATAATTCATGATGTAAATTTTAAAATTAAAGATGTGAATATTACATTAGATATGAAATATGAAAATTTATACAAAGAAGGTAAAATTAAAAGAGAAGAACTAAATGATATCGCAAATAAATATAACAATGTTATTAAAGCATTAAAAATTATTTGGGAAGTGAAAAAATAAAATCAATACAATGGATAATCTTTGAAAAAATCTTTCATCAATATTGGTTTTTTTTCTAATATATATCTGTAAACGTTATAGTTTTCTAATACACGTTGAACATAATTTCTTGTTTCTCTAAATTTTATAAGTTCAACCCAATCAACATAATTTATTTGTTTTTTTTGAGGATTTTTATTTAGTTTTTTCCAATATTTTACTCTATTGGGACCAGCATTATATGCAGCAACAGCAAAAGGGTAGGCACCATCGTATTGAAGTATTAACCCTGCAATGTAATGAGAACCTAAATTTATATTATATTCAGGATCTGAAGTTAATCTAGATTTTGAGTAAGGAAGTTTTGCTTGTTTTGATACTAGTTTAGCGGTGTAGGGCATTAACTGCATCAAACCTTTTGCTCCAGCATGACTATTTGCACTTAAATCAAATTCACTTTCTTGTCTTATTATAGATAAGATAAATGCACTTTCTGGAATTTTACGACCATTAATTGCTTTAGGTGTGCTTATAATTGGATAATTAAATTTGTTATGAAATCTTTTTTGGTAAGAAGATATTTTAGACACTTGTATTGCAAAATCATATCTTTGTATATTTGTTGCAAGTTCAGCAGCTAGAATTTCGCTTCCTTTTTGAATATTATCATTTGCTAAATGTCTTAAAATAAATTTTGTGTACTTATCTTTTTTTAATTCATGTAAAAGATAGGTAATTTTTACCAACTCTTTATTGAAAAAAACATATCTATATTTTTTATCAACCTCCATGTCTTTACTTAATTCAAATTTACCATTTGGATTTAATTTTAAAAAAGCTAGCTGACCATAATATGTGGTTAGATATTTTGAAGCTTCTTGAAACCAATTACGTGATTGTTCTTTATCACCTAATTTTTCATAAGTTCTTCCAAGCCAATAAGCTCCTCTAGAAGTGCTTATAGGATAGTTTACATTGTTGTAGAAATTTTGAAAATGATCTTTTGCAATCAATGGATCTTTTAAAAAACTTAAAGCTATCCAACCACTCATCCATTCGGCTGCTGCAAAATCAGGTCCTTCTGACATTCCATGATTGCTTGAAATTTTATACGCAGTTTCGTATTTCTTTTTATAAATTAGTGCTCTTGATATAATTTCTCGCTCTTTCCACCATTTCTCTGGCTTTACCAAGTAATCTTTATTATTTTTAATGCTTAATAAAATTTCCAATGAAGAGTCTACACGTCCTCTTTTTCTTCTCCATTTTAAACGATCATAATTTAAACCTGCGTCATTTTTAAATTTATTTGGAACATTTTTAATTGCTTGATCAACACCATAACTCTTACTCATTAAAATTTGCCTAGCTGTATATAATAGCTCATATTCAGTAGGTAAATATCTTGTTAATCTTTTAAGGTCCCAATATTTGTTGTTCCAAGCCAAGTAATCAGCCCTCTTAATATAATCATCAGCATTTAAATGTTTCTTATATTTTTTTCTAAAATATTTTAATTCACTTTTGGATAGATCTGCAGTTATCCAACCATCTTTTATCAATTTTTTTCCCTTGTTTGACTCACCACTTAAAACAAAACTTTCTCCAAGTATCATTTTTCCATAACCACTTAATGGTTCTTTTCCATCAAACCAGTTTCTTATTTTTCTTGGAGATATTTTGGCAGTAGATAATTTGTGTTCAGCAAGATATTCCAATCTACCTATTCTTGGATATTGAGGGTTTTGATCAATAAAAACTTTATAATCATAAAATGATGCTTGGTTTCCTTTTGTTAAGAGATGTTTCCATTGAATAAAATTATATATTGATTTGTCCTTAGCTTTTTTTGCTATTTTAAGTGATGAAGACCACCTGCTTTTTTGCATTTCTGCAATTGCTTTTTTTGCGATTGCATAATCTTTTTTGTTATAATATTTGGATATTTTTACATTTTTTGATGTATTTATACCTGCCACAGTAGGTTTTTTTTTAGGCACTTTAAAAGATAGTTTAGTTTCTTTTATTATTTGATCAGGTTTCTCTTTTTCAACTATTAATTTTTTAGTTTTATTAGGTTTTTTTAAAGGTTTAAGAATATTCTTTGATATCTTTTTATTAAATTCATCACTTGTCAAAACAGGTTTTTTTGGCGGAATTAGAGATTTAGTTTCTGCTGAAAGATTGTTGAAATTGAATAATATTGATACGAACAAAACAATAAACAATAATAAATTTTTCAACATAATCTTTTAGTATATGAATCTTTAAACTATGTTATAAGTATTTATGTTCAAAGGATCAAATGTTGCGTTAATCACTCCATTTAAAAATAATGGACTTGATGAAGATGCTTATATAAAATTAATTCATTTTCATATGAAAAATGGTACAAGCGGTTTAGTTCCAGCTGGAACAACTGGAGAATCTCCCACTCTTAGCCACGAAGAACATCAAAGGGTAATTGATTTATGCATCAAAGAAAGTAATGGAAAAATTCCAGTTATTGCTGGAACTGGCTCAAACTCTACAGAAGAAGCAATTTCATTAACATCACATGCAGAGAAAGCAGGAGCTGATGGAGCGTTAGTTGTTACTCCTTATTACAATAAACCTACCCAAGAAGGCTTATATCAGCATTATAAAGCAATTAATGATAAATGTGGGATACCTATATTGATATACAATATCCCTGGAAGATCTGTCATTGACATGTCTGTTGACACAATGGCAAGACTTTTTGAATTAAAAAATATTGTTGGCGTTAAAGATGCTACTGGAGATTTAAATAGAGTTGATCAGCAATTATCTAAAATGGGGGATGAATTTGTTCAACTAACTGGTAATGATGATAATGCATTCGAATTCAATAAGAGAGGTGGTGTTGGATCAATAAGTGTTACTGCAAATATTGCTCCAAAAATTTGCTCAGATTTCCAAAAATTTTCAATTTCAAAAAAAGAAAATGATCTTATCGAAGCAAAACGATTAGACAATATTTTACAAACAGTACATAATGCTATGTTTGTAGAAAGTAATCCAAGTCCAGTTAAGTATGCAGCAAAATTAATGAACTTATGTGATGATTCTGTAAGATTGCCTTTAGTTAAAGTTACCGAGGAAACAAAATCAATAGTAAAAAAAGCTTTAGTTTCAGCTAAACTGATTTAATGAATAAAAAAACCAATTCTGGTTTAAAGATTATTTGTTTAAACAGAAAAGCTAGTTTCAATTATTTTTTTGAAGATCTTTTAGAAGCAGGGATAGTTTTAAAAGGTTCTGAAATAAAATCTATTAGAGATGGCAAAGTTAATATAGCTGATTCATATGCCGTAGAAAAAAATGGAGAGTTGGTTTTAATAAACTCACATATAGCAGCTTATAAGCAAGCCAGTTACTCAAATCATAGTCCAATGGATGAAAGAAAACTTTTACTTAACAAAAAAGAAATAAACAAATTGATTGGTAAAATGCAAAGAGATGGTTTTACTATTGTGCCAACAAAAATGTATTTTAAAAAAGGCAAAGCTAAAATTGAATTAGCAGTTGCAAAAGGAAAAAAACAGTTTGATAAAAGAGCCACCAAGAAAAATAGAGATTGGAATCGTGACAAAGCTAGATATATCAGAAAATCAAGTTAAAATAGTTTATTTAGGTGTTGGCTCAAATCTGGGTAATAAGGTCAACAATATAGAAAAAGCTAAATCATATTTATTAGAAAATAATGTAAACTTTTTGTCAGTATCAAGTTACTACGAAACGCCTTCTTGGCCAGACCAAAATAATCCAAAGTTTATAAATATTGTTATTAAAGCAAGTAGTAAATTGAAACCAATTGAACTATTAAGATTGTGTAAATTAATTGAGGTTAACCTAGGAAGAAAAAAATCTATCAGAAACTCCCCTCGAGAATGTGATATTGATATACTAGATTTTAATGGTCTAAATTTAAAAGGAAAATTAAATTTACCTCATAAAATGATGCATAAAAGAAATTTTGTATTATTTCCATTATTTGAAATTGAAAAAAAATGGGTGCATCCCATCATAAAAAAGAACATTAAGCAGTTAATTTATTTGCTACCAAATAATGATATTAGATCTATTAAACAAATTTGATTTAGTGTTATAATGAATGATGCTTAACTCTAGTGAATTAATAAATAAGATTAAAGGATATAATAAATTTTTAAATTTAGAAAAATTAGATAAAGCTTATAATTTTGCAGTAAAGGCTCATCAAAATCAAAAAAGAGCATCTGGTGACCCATATTCTGTTCACCCTATTGAAGTTGCAAATATTTTGACAGATTTAAAGTTAGACAGTGCAACTATTACTACTGGATTGTTGCACGATACCATAGAAGATACTTTTGCCACATACGAAACTATTAAAAGCGAATTTGGTGATGAAGTTGCTGACTTGGTTGATGGTGTAACAAAGATTTCAGTTTTTGAAAATACTGCTGGGGGCAATTCGAAAGTAGAAAATTTTAGAAAATTAATCTTAGCAACATCTAAAGATATTAGGGTTTTATTAGTAAAAATAGCTGACCGTCTTCACAACATGAGGACAATTAAAGCTATCACAAAAGAGGAAAAAAGAAAAAGAATTGCTCAAGAAACAATGGAAATTTACGCACCATTAGCCGATAGAATGGGCATGCACAGAATTAGAGATGAGTTAGAAGATTTATCATTTGAAATTTTAAATTATGAGGCAAGGAAATTAATTAAAGAAAAACTTGATGAAATTAAATTAGATAGAAAGAATATATTTGAAGAACTTTCATTTGAATTAAGTGAAATCTTAAATCAACATCATATAAATCCAGAAATTTATGGTAGAGAAAAAACTCCGTTTTCTATATGGAGAAAAGTTCAAAAAAAAAGAGTATCTTTGGAGCAAATTACAGACATCATTGGTTTTAGAATAATATTAGATAATATTGATGAGTGTTATAAAACTCTTGGCATATTTCATAAAAAATATAATTGTATCCCAGGTAAATTTAAAGACTATATATCATCACCTAAAATCAACGGATATAAATCAATTCATACAGCGGTAATAGGATCAAATAAAAAACCTATTGAAATTCAAATGAGAACTCGTGAAATGCACGAATTTGCGGAAAGAGGTGTTGCTTCTCATTGGCAATACAAATCATCAGAAAAATTTAATTCTGTTAGTTGGAAGGAATACGATTGGTTAAAAGACCTTGTTGAGATCATTGAAAAAAATGAAAATCCTGAACATTCTTATGAGTACACTAAATTACAAATGTTTCAGGAAAATGTATTTTGTTTTACACCTAAGGGCTCTGTAATTAAACTACCCAAAGACGCAACAGCGATAGATTTTGCTTATGCGGTACATACAAAAATAGGTAACACAGCAATTGGGTGTGAAATAAATGGAAATAAATCTGAATTACAGGATATATTAAGAAATGGTGATAGTGTAAATATTATCACTTCAAAAAATCAATCTCCATCACTCCATTGGATACCAACAACAAAAACTGGCAAAGCTAGATCGGCTATCAGAAGGTATTGGCATGATAAAGGTGAGCAAAAAGAAGAGAAGGCAAAAAAATACAACACTACATTATGGATTTCATTACCTGATCAACCAGGCCAACTTGGTGATATTAGTTCTTTAATTGGCAGTCATAAGTTGAATATTTCTAATGTTGAAATGGCAGGTAAAAATCCAAAATATATTAATTTTAAATTCAAATTAATCATTACTAATCTTAAAAATTTCACAAATTTTATTGCAGTGCTCAAACAAAAAGGTATAAAATTTAAGATAATTAGACACGAAGATAAAAGAAATGCTTTCACACAAAAAATCCTTAAATATTTTAAAAAAGACTAATGCTCTTTTAGAAGGTCATTTTGTATTATCTTCAGGATTGCATTCTTCAAAATATATACAATGTGCAAAACTTTTGAGCTTTCCAAATTTAGCTGAAAGAATCTGTAAATCTTTGGCAAATAAAATAAAAAAAAAATATAAAAACATTGACTTAATTCTCGCTCCAGCAATGGGTGGAGTAATTATAGGATATGAAGTTGGTAAACTTTTAAAAAAAGAAACAATTTTTTGTGAGAGAGTTAATGGAAAATTTACTTTAAGAAGAGGTTTTAGCATTCAAAAGGGTGCTAAAGTTTTAATAATAGAGGATGTAATAACAACAGGTAAATCAAGTTTAGAATGTGTAAAATTAATTAAAAAGGCAAATGCTAAACTTTTAGGATTCGCATCTATAATAGATAGATCAACCAAAAAATCCCTCAAGATTAAAACAGGTATCACATCTCACCTAAAAATAGACGTTCCAACATTTAGTGAAAAAAAATTACCACAAAATCTTAAATTGATACCTATCACAACACCAGGAAGTAGATTTATTAAGTGAAAAGATTAGGTGTAAACATAGATCATATAGCAACTATTAGAAATGCTAGGGGTGAAAAACATCCAGACCCATATTATGCAGCAACCCAAGTAATTAATATGGGCGCAGACTCTGTGACTATTCATCTACGAGAAGATAGAAGACATATTAATGATTTAGATGCTAAAAATATTTGTAATTTAAAAAAAGTTTTAGTTAATCTTGAAATTTCAATGAATGATAAAATTGTTAAAAATGCCCTTAAAATAAAACCTGACTATATTTGCATTGTACCTGAAAATAGAAAAGAAGTTACAACAGAAGGCGGATTAAACTTAGAAAAAAATCAAAAAAAATTGAACTCAATTATTAAAAAGTTTAAAAAAGCTAAAATTAGAACAAGCTTATTTATAAATCCGTCAATTAAAGATATAAAATTATCTAAAATGTTAGATACAGATTGTGTTGAAATTCATACAGGCAAAATTTCAAACTTAATAAAATTGGGGAAAAATTATACTCATGAGTTGAATAGAATAAAAAATAGTTCAGCACTTGCAAATATGTTTGATATTGAAGTACATGCTGGTCATGGGCTGGATTATAAAACAACAAAAATACTAAATAAAATTAAAGAAATTCAAGAATTCAATATTGGTCATTTTATTATTGGTGAAGCTGTTTTTATTGGCCTATCAAAGGTTATTAAAAATTTCAAAAAAATCATTAGGAATTAGATAATGAAAATTCTTGGTATAGGTGTTGATATTATCGAAAACAAAAGAATTAAAAATTCTTTAAGAAATACCAAATTTAAGATCAGAGTTTATGACAATAAAGAACTCAAACAATCAAATTTGTCAAAAAACAAAGTAAATTATTTTTCTAAACGATTTGCTGCTAAAGAAGCATTTACAAAAGCTTTAGGTACAGGTTTTAGAGAAAACTTAAACTTCAAAGATATAGTGATAATGAATGATACTTTGGGTAAACCATATTATTTGATAACCAATAAAATTACCAAAATTATTCAAAAAAAATTTAAAGTTAGAAATTTTAATTGCTTTCTTTCAATTTCTGATGAAAAAGATTACTCAACTGCATTTACAATTATTCAATCAAAATGAAATTAGATAAAAATTTTTTTTCAGAAAATATAAAGACTCTTTTATATGCTTTAATTATTGCAATTGTTATTAGATCTCTATTAATCCAGCCTTTTTATATACCATCATCGTCTATGGAGCCCACATTACTAATAGGCGATAGACTTTTCGTAACTAAATATTCATATGGCTATAGCAAACATTCTTTTCCTTTTAGTCCAACTATATTGAATAAAAGAATTTTGTTTAATAGTCCAGAGAGAGGAGATGTTGTTGTATTTAAAACACCAGCAGACAATCGGACCGATTATATAAAAAGATTAATTGGTCTACCTGGAGATAAAATTCAATTTATAAATAGTAATTTGTATTTAAATAGTAGTGAAATTTTGAAATCTAAAATTTTAATTAAAAACAAAATTTATTGTGGAAACAGAACTATTGATGTTTATAAATTTGAGGAAATTTTACCAAGTGGAAAAAAATTTCATACTGTTTATCTAAAAGATTATACATATCAAAACTCTGATGTATTTACAGTGCCAAAAAATCACTATTTTTTTTTAGGAGATAATAGAGATTGCTCTAAGGATAGTAGATATTTAACAAGTGTTGGCTACGTGCACAAAGATAATTTAGTTGGAAAAGCTCAGTTTATATTTTTTTCATCTGACAGAAAAATAGGCAGTATTTTTGCTTTTTGGAAATGGCATAAATCTATAAGATTTAATAGAACATTTGATAAAATTAATTAATGATAAGAAACATTCATAAACTAGAGAAAACAATTAATGTTAAATTCAAAAATTTAGACTTATTAAAGCAATCTCTTACTCATAAAAGTTTTGATACAAATAAAAATAATGAAAAAATAGAATTTTTAGGTGACCGTGTTCTTGGTTTAATTATATCAAAAAAATTATTAGAAATATATCCTAATGAAAAAGAAGGAATTCTTGATAAAAAATTTGCATCTTTAGTTAATAAAACTACCTGCTTGGAAATAGCAAAAAATATTGATTTAGATAAATTTATATTAACTTTTAATCCTAAAAATAAAAAAATTAAAATTGAAGATAAAATTGTATCTGATTGTTGTGAAGCTTTAATAGGAGCTATTTTCCTTGATAAGGGATTAACTATTGCAGAGAAAGTTATTTTAGAATTATGGAAAAACCAGATTAAAAAAAGTATTATTACACAGATTGATGCAAAAACTAAGTTACAAGAGTTTAGTTTAAAAAAATTCAAAAAACTTCCTTCATATAAATTAATTTCAAACACAGGACCTCGCCATAAACCTATGTTTAAAGTTGGTGTAAAACTTCCTGATACAAAATATTTTATTTCATCAGGAAAATCAAAAAAAGATGCTGAACAAAATGCTGCTATTGAATGTTTTAAAAATATAAAATAATTGAAATATGAATTGGATAGATGAAGGTTTTTTAATTAGTAAAAATAGATATAATGAAAATTCTTTAATTACAGAGCTGTACACTAAAGATCATGGAAAAGTTTCAGGTATTATTTTTGGCGGTACTTCAAAAAAAATTAAAAATTACCTTCAGATTGGTAATAAATTGCATATTAATCATAATTCAAAAAACGTTAATAGAATAGGTTATTTTAAAATTGAAATAATCAATGCTTATAGTCCTTTATACTTTGATCATAAACAAAAATTATCCTGCATTACATCTGCTATGAATTTGATTAAAATTCTAACTGCTGAGTCTCAATCAAATATTAAAGTTTATGTTTTAATAGATAATCTTTTTTCAATTTTTAAAAACGGTGATTGGTTAAAAAATTATATTTTTTGGGAATTAGAGCTACTTAAAATTCTTGGTTACGACCTTGAATTAGAAAAACTAGTTGAAAAAGATATAGTTGAAAATGAGACTGTGTATTATGCTATTTCTTCTACAGAAAAAAAATATGTACCTAATTTTTTAATTGAAAAAAATCTTAAGGTAAACGATTTAAAAACTTTATTAAATGGACTCAAATTAGTTAGTGATTACTTGGATAAAACTATTTTAAAGCCTAATAATTTAAACTATCCAAATAGTCGTTTGCTATTTATAAATTCCTTTAAGTAATTATTTTATAATTTTATTAATTCTATCAGCATAATAACTGACAATTGCATTTGCTCCAGCTCTTTTGAATGCAACTAAACTTTCATAAATAGCATCTTCATTAATTAGTTTTTTTTTAATTGCATGAGAAATTAAGCTATATTCTCCAGATACTTGGTATGCAAAAACTGGTATCTTAAATTTTTCTTTAATTGATTTTATAATATCTAAATAGGGCATACCTGGCTTCACCATAACCATATCCGCACCTTCTTTAACATCTAAAGCAACTTCTCTTAATGCTTCATCACTATTTCTAAAATCCATTTGATAAGTTTTTTTATCTCCTTTTAAAGATCCTTTGGATCCAACTGCGTCTCTAAATGGCCCATAAAAACTAGAGGCATATTTTGCAGCATACGAAAGAATCTGAATATTTTGATAGCCTACTTGATCTAATGCTTTTCTAATTTTTCCAATTCTTCCATCCATCATGTCAGAAGGGGCCAAAACATCACAACCCATTTCAGCCTGAAGTAATGACTGATTTATTAGGACTTTAATTGTTTCATCATTAATAATCTGATTTGATTTAATCAACCCATCATGACCATGAGAGGTGTATGGATCTAGCGCAACATCACACATTATTCCTATTTGATTTTTATATTTTTTTTTAATTTCAATAATTGCTTTGCAAACTAAATTATTTTCATTGAGCGACTCAGAACCAATCTCATTTTTTAAACTATTTCTAGTTTTAGGAAAAAGAGCCACCATTGGTATTCCACTATCAATAGCTCTATCCACTATCTGCGCAAGTCTATTTATTGTATATCTGTAAACTCCCGGCATAGATGCTATTGATTCTTTTTTGTTTGAACCATCTATCAAAAATATTGGTAGTATGAAGTCATTTGAACTTAAGGTATTTTCTTGAATTAACTTTCTTGACCAAGAATTCTTTCTATTTCGTCTAAGTCTCAAAGCTGGATATTTTCCTGTAATCATGTTTTAATTTTCTTTTAAAATGCGACAAATGTAATATACAAATATAACTTAAAAAGGGTATTAAACAATTATTAAGGGTAAAAAACAAATATAATGACGCTAAATTTTAAAGATTTTCAAAAGCAAGACATAGAATTTAATATTGAAGAATTACAAAAAGCATACAAAGAAATTATAAAGATAAAAAACTTTGATGGTCCGACAGGTATAACCAATTTTGGAGCTATTTCTTTAACTCAAATACCAGGTGATCCTGATTCCATTAAAGGTCATAAAGCTAGAGGAGTTTTTTGGACTTACCCAGATTCTTCGGGCAAAGAAGAAATAAGAGACGAAAGTATTAACGAGTCTGCATATTCAGAATTTATTGAAGATTATAAAAACACATACTTTAAAGAGGTTTTTGATGTTTTGTCATCAAAATATAAACTAGGAAGAATTAGAATTTTATTAAAACAACCCAGATCAACATTAAGTTGGCATAGAGACCCAGAACCTAGATTACATATTCCAATTATTACAAATCCTGGTTGTCATATGGTTATAGATAATGTTGCAAAACACTTACCTGCTGATGGATCTGTGTGGATAACAAATAATACTAAATATCATAATGCGTTTAATGGTGGTGAAGAAAATAGAATTCACTTAGTTGCTTGCGTGTTAGATCATAAATTTAATTAATTTGAGAAAAATATTTATTTCATCAGACCACGCTGGGTACAAATTAAAAGAATTTATTAAGATATATTTATCAAAAAAAAAATTATCTTTTCAAGATATGGGGCCTTACAATGCTGATAGAGTTGATTACCCAGATTATGCTCATAAGGTTGCTAAGAGAGTGAAAACCAATAAAGATAATATTGGTATTTTAGTTTGTGGCTCTGGCATGGGAATGAATATTGCAGCGAATAGACATAAAAATATACGAGCCGCTCAATGTTTTAACTTAAAATCGACAAAATTATCAAGATTGCATAATGATGCAAACATCATTACATTAGGATCAAGATTATTAACCAAAAAAAATGCCTTGAATTGTGTTGGTGTTTTTTTAAAAACTAAATTTGAAGGTGGAAGACACTCTAAAAGAATTAAAAAGATTTAATTATGTCTAGAGAAAAAAATTATTTAAACGATAGTTACAAAAGTTTTTTTGAGGATAGTTTGTCTAAAAAAGACCCACAACTTTATAAAGCTATTCAAGATGAACTCTTAAGACAACAACAACATATCGAGTTAATAGCTTCTGAAAATATCGTTTCCCAAGCTGTATTGGAAGCACAAGGATCTGTTTTAACAAATAAATATGCAGAGGGTTATCCAGGGAAAAGATATTATAATGGTTGTGAACATGTTGATGTAGCTGAAAATTTAGCGATTGAAAGATTAAAAGAGTTATTTAATTGTAAATTTGCAAATGCTCAACCACATTCAGGTGCGCAAGCCAATGGTGCCGTATTTTTAGCATTATTAAATCCTGGTGATACATTTATGGGTATGAGTTTAAATTCAGGTGGTCACATTACTCACGGCCTAAAAATTTCTATGTCAGGTAAATGGTTTAATGCAATAGGTTATGATGTTGATAAAGAGTCAGAACTTATTGATTATGATAATGTGGAAAAACTAGCTTTAGAACATAAACCAAAATTAATCATAGCTGGTGGTAGTGCATATTCAAGAGTGATAGATTTTAAAAGATTTAGAGACATAGCTGATAAAATTGGTGCATACTTAATGGTAGATATGGCACATTTTTCTGGTTTAGTAGCAGGAAAAGGTTACCCTAATCCATGTGATCATGCTCATGTTGTAACCTCAACAACACACAAAGTGTTTAGAAGTGCAAGAGGAGGAATAATTTTGACTAATCATGAAGATCTAGCTAAAAAATTTAATACAGCTGTATTTCCTGGTTATCAAGGTGGACCATTAATGCATATTATAGCAGCAAAAGCAGCTGGTTTTTTAGAGGCATTGCAACCAGAATTTAAAGATTATATTCAATCAGTTTTAGCAAATGCTAAAATGTTAGCTGAGACTTTAAAGAATAATGGTTTTAAAATTTACTCAGATGGTACTGATACACATTTAATGTTAGTAGATTTAAGACCATATAACGTCAAAGGTAATTTAGCTGCTGAAAGTCTATCTAGAGCTAATATTACATGCAATAAAAACGGAATTCCTTTTGATACTGAAAAACCAATGATTACTTCTGGTATTAGATTAGGAACACAAGCAGCAACTACCAGAGGTTTTGGGTTAAATGAATTTAAAACTGTAGGTGAATTGATCACCAAAACTTTAAAAGGACTGTCTGACAACCCATCTGATAACAGTAAAATTGAAAATGAAGTCAAAAATGAAGTAATTTCTTTAACTTCATCATTTCCAATATATAAGAATCTGTAATAAATGATTTGTTCAATTTGTAAAAAAGGTGAAACATCAGTAGTTGACTCTAGACCTACTGAGGATGGTACAGCTATTAGAAGAAGAAGATTGTGTGTTTGCGGTGCTCGTTTCACGACTTTTGAAAGAGTTCAATTTAGAGAAATAATGGTAATTAAAAAGAATGGAAGAAAATCTTCCTTTGATAGAGATAAACTTTCTAAATCAATTTATATTGCACTTAAAAAAAGACCAATCGATACTGAAACTGCAGAAAAATTTATAAGTAAAGTTTCAAGAGCTTTAGAAGAACTGGGTCAAAGTGAAATTTCAACAAATACAATAGGAACTATGGTCATGGAAGGCTTAAAAGAATTAGACCCTGTAGCTTATGTTCGTTTTGCATCTGTGTATAGAAATTTCAGAGAAGAAAAAGATTTTGTACAATTCGTGGACAAACTAGATGTCTACAAAAAAAGATAAATTTTCATTTAAAGATCATTTATATATGGAGCTTGCCTTAGATTTGGCAATATCAAGAAAAGGTCTTACCGGGTCAAATCCCTCAGTAGGGTGTGTAATTGTTAAAAATGATAACATCATATCAATTGGTAGAACTTCATTGAATGGAAGGCCTCATGCTGAATACAATGCAATAAACAATTGTTCTGAAAATCTTAAGGGTTCAAAAATGTATGTAACATTAGAACCCTGTTGCCATTATGGTGTGACATCACCATGCACTAATTCAATAATAAAATCTAAAATTTCTGAAGTTATTTATTCAGTTAAAGATGTTGATAAAAGAGTTTATGGTAAAGCAGAAAGAATATTAAAATTGAAGGATATTAAGGTTAAATCTGGCTTATTAAAAAAGGATATTTTGCAATTTTATAGTTCATATTTTTATAATAAGAAAAATAAACTACCATTTATTACAGGTAAAATTGCAATCTCAAAAAATAATTTGATTTACAGCAAAGGTTACAAAAAGATTACAAATAAATTGTCAGATAAACTTACACACTATTTAAGGTATTCTAATGACTCAATTATGATTTCTTACAAAACATTAAATAAAGATAATCCTAGATTGAATTGTAGATTAAAAAATATGAGAAATTTTTCACCTATAAGAATTGTTTTAGATAACAAACTAAGTCTTAATACAAAAAGTTATATATTTAAATCTGCAGTGAAAGACAACACTATTGTTTTTTATAATGAAGCTAATAAATCAAAAGTGGATGAATTAAAAAAAAGTAAAATTACTCTTATCAAATCAAAAATAACTAAAGATAAGAAATTTGAAATAAAAACAATCATGAAAAAACTTTATAGTTTAGGATCAAGAAATATTTTAATTGAAGGTGGCAATGATTTAACAAATTATTTACTTGAAAAAAAAATATATAATCAATTTTATTTATTCAAGAGTTCAAAAAAATTACCAAAATTAAATGATTTCAGGGAATTTAATGGTTTAAAAATTCTTAAACAAAAGTATAAAAATAAGAAAAAGTTAAAATCAAATTTTGGCAAAGACACAGTAATATTGCATAAGATCTAAATATGTTTAATGGAATTATTTATAATCAGGGTGTTGTAACAAAAATCATAAAAAGACCAAAAGGTTTAAATGTTTTTATTAAAAGTGACTTTAAACTAAGTAGTAAAGATATTGGACTTTCTGTGGCCTGTGATGGTGTGTGTTTAACTCTAATTTCTTATAAATCCAAAGTTATGGAATTCTATCTTTCAAAAGAAACTATCAAAAGATCTAAATTTAAATTTTTAAAGATCAAAGATGTTATTAATTTAGAATTGCCTCTCAAATATGGAACAAAAATTTCCGGACACATATGCCAAGGTCATGTTGACACTGTAGGTAAAGTTGTAGATATCAAAAAAATTGATAAATCATACCTTTTTAATTTCATTATTACTCCCAAACAAAAAAAACAATTAATAGAGAAGGCATCAATATGTATAAATGGTATATCTCTTACTATTTCAAAGATTACAAAAAAAGGTTTCCAAATTTGGATAATACCACACACCTATAATGAAACTAACTTGATAGCTCTTAAAAAGAATAGTTTAGTCAATATAGAGATAGATATCTTATCTAAATACGTTAAAAATTATTTTAATGAAAAAAAATAATTTTGCCACGATAGAAAATATTATTAATGTTGCTAAAAAAGGTGGCATGTTCATTTTGGTTGATGATGAAAAAAGAGAAAATGAGGGCGATCTAATTATTTCATCTTCAAACTCTAATGCTAAAAACATAAATTTTATGGCTAAGTATGGTCGTGGATTAATTTGTTTAGCTCTTGATAGTCTTCAGGCTAAAAGATTAAATTTATCGTTAATGTCTACAAACAACCAGTCAAGAAACAAAACTGCCTTTGCCATTTCTATTGAAGCAAAAAAAGGTATTACAACTGGAATATCAGCAAAAGATAGAGCTAAAACTATCAAAATTGCATCACAAAAAAATGTTAAAAAAAATGATATTGTTTCTCCAGGCCATGTTTTTCCAATAATAGCTAAAGATGGAGGGGTGCTTGTTAGAGCTGGTCATACTGAGGCATCAGTTGATATATCTAAATTAGCTAAAAAAAATAATTCAGCTGTTATTTGTGAAATCATGAATGAAGATGGAACAATGGCTAAAGGTCAAGATTTATTTAATTTTGCTAAAAAACATAATCTTAAAATTGGAAAAATTGAAGATTTAATCGCTTATAGACTTAAAAAAGAAAAATTAGTAAGGTTAAAAAAACAAAGCAATATTGAAGTTAAAAATCAAAAATATAAAATTAGAATTTACGAGAATCTACTTGATGGCTCAGAACATTTTGCTTTAATAAAAGGTAACATTAAAAAAGGTATCACTCCAAGAGTAAGGGTAATATCATCAAATGTAGTACAAAATTATTTAATGAATCAAGAATTACCAAATTCATTTAACAAAACGCTAAATTATTTTAAAAAGTTTAACAATTGTGTTCTTGTTTTTATAAAAGACACTAATTTAAAATCAGTAACTCAAACGCTAAAAGATTATAAGAATAAAGATTTTTATAAAAAGGGTAAAGATAAACTAATCAGAAATTATGGTATAGGAGCTCAAATAATCAAAGATTTGAAGATTAAGAACATGACTTTAATTAGCAAGTCTCCCAAAAAAGTGATTGGTTTAGATGGTTATGGTATAAAGATAACTAAACAAGAAATAATTTAATGAAAAAAAAATATTTAATAGTAATTGCAGATTATTACAAAGACATTGCTAAAGGCCTTTTAGAAAGTGCTCTAAAATTGATACCAAAATCTAATTCAATTAAAATAATTAGAGTTCCAGGTGTGTTTGAAATACCTGTGACAATATCAAAAAATATAAAAAAATTTGACGTTTTTATTGCATTAGGCTGTGTTATTAAAGGTGAAACACCTCATTTTGACTTTATATCTCAAGCATCAACTAATGCTATAATGCATTTATCAATAACAAATAAAAAACCTATTGGTAATGGAATTATAACATGTCTAAACATGGCTCAAGCAAAAAAAAGAAAAAAAAAGGTGCAGAGGCTTCTAAGGCAGTGCTATCTATCTTGTCACAATAATGAGAACTCATTTTAATCCTAAAAATAATCCAAGAGTAATTATAATACAAAAATTATATGGAAAATTTTATAATGAGGATGATAATATAGAATTTCCCAAGCATAGATTTAAAAAATTTATAAAGGATATAGTTTTAGGAACTATAGAAAGAAATGAATTAATTAATGATGAGTTAAACAATAAACTTGGTGATGAATTTGTTTTAGAAAACCTTGATAAAGTTTTTCAAACTATTTTAAAAGCTGCAACATATGAATTCATGTATAAACCAAATTTATCTATTAATATTATAATTAAAGAATATTTAAATTCATCAAATTTCTTTTTAGATGACTCACAAACAAAATATTTAAACGCACTTCTTGACAATGTTGGAAAAAAATTGCGAACTTCCAATGCATGAATTTGAGTTAATTAAAAAATATTTTTTAAAATTAGCAAAGTCTAATAAATCTTCACTAAATCTTAATGATGATGTTTTTTTCGATAAAAAAAAAGGCTTAGTTATTTCAATTGATACCTATAATGAGGGTAGTCATTTTTTAAATTTTAAAAAACCAGATCTTGTAATAAAAAAAATTATAAGATCTTCTATATCTGATTTAATATGTAAGGGAGTTACACCTAAATTTTATTTTGTTTCAGGGTCAGGTAATAAAAATACATTTTCACATAAGAAATTGTTGAATATTTCTAAATCATTATCTGAAGAACAAAAAAAATATGGAATTTTATTATGTGGTGGTGACACAACATTCTCAAATAAATTGAGCTTTTCTATTACATCGGTTGGATACTCAAAAAATATAATTTATAGAAATAGAGCTAAATATAATGATGATATTTATGTAACCGGAAATTTAGGAGATAGTTTTGTTGGTTTACAACTTTTAAAGAATAAAATTAAAGTTTCAAAAAAAATTAAAGACTACTTTATTAATAAGTATTACCTCCCTGAGATTAAGATTAATTTAACAAAAAGATTATTAAAATTTGCCAATACTTCTATTGATGTGTCTGATGGTCTTATCGCAGATTTAGATAAAATGATTAATAAGCAAAAATTATCCTATACTTTAAAAGAAAAAGATATTCCAATTTCAAAAAATTTAATAAAATTAATAAAAGATAAAAAATTAAGTAAATTAAAATATATATCTAATGGTGATGATTATCAGATCCTTTTTACAGCCAGCCCATCTAAAAATAGAATCATTCAAAATTCGTCAAAAAATCTTGGTATTAAGATAACTAAGATTGGTAAAATAAACTCAGGCTCAAAACAAAATGAGATTATTGATCAAAAAAACAAGCAAATACTTGTTAAAAATAAAGGTTATAAGCATCAATTTTAGAAGTTATTTATTGTCTTTTTTAGCTTTTTTTGTATTGTCCGGGCTTAAAATTTAACAATCAATAACCTTAAGGTTTTTATGAGCACAACAGTAGAGACAATATTATTATACACAATCGCAGCTGGTTTTTTATCCATTGTTTATGGATTTTTTACTGGAAAAAATATTTTAAATCAAAGTGCAGGTAATGCAAAGATGCAAGATATTGCATCTTCAATTCAAATTGGTGCCAAAGCTTATCTTGCTAGACAATATAAAACAATTGCAATTGTAGGTGTTGTAGTTTTAGTAATTGTTAGTGTTGCTTTTAGTCCATTAGTTGGGCTTGGTTATCTTGTTGGTGCTGCCTTATCAGGTATTGCTGGTTATGTTGGAATGCTAGTTTCAGTAGAAGCTAATGTTAGAACAGCTGAAGCTTCAAGAAAAGGTCTTGCACAAGGATTATCAGTTGCTTTTAAATCGGGTGCAGTAACTGGAATGTTAGTTGCTGGTTTAGCTTTGTTAGCTATAGCAGTTTATTATTATTTATTATTAAAATATAATGTTGATGAGAGAGAAATTGTGAATGCACTTGTTGCATTAGGTTTTGGTGCATCCTTAATTTCAATTTTCGCTAGACTTGGTGGAGGTATTTTTACTAAAGGTGCTGATGTTGGTGCTGATTTAGTGGGTAAAGTTGAAGCTGGAATTCCAGAAGATGACCCTAGAAATCCAGCAGTTATTGCTGACAACGTTGGTGATAATGTTGGAGATTGTGCTGGTATGGCCGCAGATTTATTTGAAACTTATGCAGTAACTATAGTTGCAACAATGGTTTTATCTTCAATATTTTTTCAAGGTGATATGAGTATGATGATTTACCCACTTACTATTGGTGGAGCTTGTATTCTAACTTCAATTTTAGGAACTTTTTTTGTTAAACTTGGTAAAGACAAAAATGTAATGAATGCTTTGTATAAAGGCTTTGTTGTTTCAGCTTTATCTTCAATAGTAATTTTATATCCTGTTACAGATCATGTTATTGGTTTTTCTACTGAATATAATGTTAATGGCAAAATCTTTAATGGTATGAGTTTATATTATTGTGGAATAATTGGTTTAGTTATCACTGGATTATTAATCTGGATTACTGAATATTATACAGGAACAAATTATAGACCTGTAAAATCTGTTGCTGCTTCTTCTACAACGGGACATGGAACCAATGTTATTCAAGGTCTAGCCGTTTCAATGGAAGCAACTGCTATTCCAGCATTAATTATTGTTGCAGGAATTTTAGCTACTAACTCTATCGCTGGACTTTATGGTATTGCTATAGCAGTTACCACAATGCTTGCATTAGCAGGCATGGTTGTTGCTTTAGATGCATATGGACCAGTTACAGACAATGCTGGTGGTATTGCTGAAATGTCTAATTTAGATAAAAAAGTTAGAAAAACAACAGATGCTTTAGATGCTGTTGGGAATACTACTAAAGCCGTAACTAAAGGTTATGCCATTGGATCTGCTGGTTTAGGTGCACTTGTTTTATTTGCTGCTTATGTTGAAGACATAAAGCATTTTTCTGGTGTAGCAGGATCAAAACTTGAAGGTATAGTTGTAACTTTTGACTTATCAAATCCTTATGTTGTGGTTGGTTTGTTAATCGGTGGAATGTTGCCATATTTATTTGGTTCAATGGGTATGCAAGCTGTTGGGCGAGCGGGTGGAGCTGTAGTAGTTGAGGTTAGAAGACAATTTAAAAAATTTCCTGGTATTATGAAAAGAAAACAAAAACCAGATTATGCTAAATTAGTCGATCTTTTAACAGTTGCAGCAATTAAAGAGATGATAATTCCATCTTTACTTCCTGTTTTGTCGCCTGTTGTGCTTTATTTTATAATTCTCGTTATTGGTGGACAAGTAGCAGCACTTGCTTCAGTAGGTGCGATGTTACTAGGAGTTATCATAACAGGTTTATTTGTAGCTGTTTCTATGACCGCTGGTGGAGGTGCTTGGGATAATGCTAAAAAATATATTGAAGATGGAAATCATGGTGGAAAAGGTTCAGAAGCCCATAAGGCTGCAGTTACAGGTGATACTGTTGGAGACCCTTATAAGGATACGGCAGGACCAGCTGTAAATCCAATGATTAAAATTACAAATATTGTTGCGTTGCTTTTACTGGCAGTTATCGCTGGTTAATTTCTTTACGTTTTTTGGCCCTCTGTCCAAGAGGGTCATTAATCTTTTGTCTCATACTAGACATAAAATCATAAATAAATGATTTTTTTCTAAATCCTACTTCGGTAGTATTTTCAACAATTTTTATTTTATTCATATCTTCTTTATTATAAAATTCTTTATTTTTTAATATTCCATAGCTATCTATCTCTAATACAAGAACATTGTTTTGAAAAATTTTCATTCTTCCTAAATTTTTAAGCTTTGATTGAGTTTGTTTCCTCTCAATATAAATCCAAACATCAGTATCAAATTTACTAGTAGTTGAAGGATTTCCTAAAATTTTTTTGATGTCATTTTTATTAGATTTATTGATTATAAGTGAAGATTGTTTTTTTTCCAAATAGGGTACCCCATGATGTTTAACAACTTTCTTAAAAGAACAATTTGCAACTATTAATGACAAAAAAATTATATATAGTATTTTATACATGATCGATAAATACCTTAATATTTATAACAATTTGATTAATTTCTCTAGAAATAAAGACTTATACAAATCTTTAAAAAGAGAAGATAATTTTTCAGATAGATTAACTCTTTTTTTGTTACATTTTTCATTTTTTTTAAAGAATTTTAAAAGTGATGAAAATAAGATTGTTTTACAAGAAATTTATGATTTTAACTTCAGACAACTTGAATTGAGTATAAGAGAAATTGGTTATGGTGATCAATCAATTAATAAAAAAATGAAAAATTACCTAAATTTATTTCATTTAATGGTTTCTGAAATTCATTTTTGGGAAGAAATGCCAAAAAAAGAGAAGTTAAAAAAAATTTCAAATTATTTAGGTGATTTTGAAGATATTGATCAATTACTTGATTATTTTGAGTTATTTAATGAAAATTTATCAAAAAAAACTTTGAATTCTTATATAAAAAGTGTAAGTAAACCATAATTATGGCTGTACCTAAACGAAAACAAACTCCGTCAAGAACTGGAATGAGAAGAGCTCAAACAATGAAGTACTCTACCAAAAATATTGTTGAGGACAAAAAATCTGGAGAATATAGACTTTCACATCATCTGGATTTAAAGACTGGTATGTATAAGGGTAGACAAGTTTTAGACCCAAAAGAGTAATTTAATTATAACTAAAAATGACCGATTTAATTAAAATTGCAGTAGATGCAATGGGTGGTGATAATTCACCAAAAAAAGTAATTGAGGGCATAACCCTTAATCACCAATCTAATAAAGAAATTTTTTACAAAATTTTTGGAGACAGAGATAAAATCATTCAATTGATTGGATCAAAAATTGATAAAAAGTTTTATGAAATTATTCATACAGATAAAATTGTTAAAAGTACTGATAGTCCATTGGAAGGAGCAAAAAGAGGTAAAGAAACCAGTATGTGGCTTGCCATACAAAGTGTTAAAAATAAAGAAGCAGATATAGTAGTTTCTGCAGGGAATACTGGTGCGCTATTAGTTATTTCAAAACTTAATCTTAAGATGATAGAAAATATTGATAAACCAGCATTATCAGCTTTATGGCCAAATAAAAAAGGAATGAGTGTTGTTTTAGATCTGGGTGCAAATATTGAGTGCAGTTCTAAAAACTTATTAGATTTTTCTATTATGGGAGCTTCACTTTATACGTCATTGTATCCAAATGATCAGCCTAATGTTGGCTTATTAAATATTGGTTCTGAAGAATTAAAAGGAAATGAAATTATTAAAGAAACTTATCAATTATTAAATGAAAAAAAATCAAATAATTATGATTTCTCCGGTTATATAGAAGGTAACCATCTTATGGATGGTAATGTTAATGTTATTGTATCAGATGGATTTACTGGAAATGTTGCCCTAAAGACTGCGGAAGGAACTGCGAATTTTATAACTAGTGAACTAAAAACTGCAATGACTGGATCAATAATTGGAAAAATTTCATCACTATTAAACTTCTCAAATCTTAAAAAATTTAAGAAAAGATTAGACCCAAGGTTGTATAATGGTGCTATTTTTATAGGTTTAGACTCGCCCGTTGTCAAAAGTCATGGTGGAACAGATTTTGTTGGTTTTTCAAATTCTTTAGATGTTTGTCATAGAATTGTAAAAGGTAATTTGATAGAAAAGATTAAACAAAATATTTAGATTAATGAGAATAAACTTAACTAAAAAAGACTTAGTTAATTTTGTATATATGCAGCTAGGTTTTTCAAAACAAATTTCCGAAAACCTTATCGAAGATTTTTTATCGACAATCGTCACAAATATTAAGCATGAAAAAAAATTAAAATTATCTAAATTTGGTACTTTTTCAATTAGACAAAAAAAATCTCGAATAGGCAGAAATCCAAAAACTAAAGAAACTAAAATGATATCTTCTAGAGACGTTGTGTTATTTAAGCCATCAAAAGAATTTAAAGAATTTATAAATTTAAAAGATAATGGATAAATCTGATAGCGCTTACAAAACAATAGGTGAGGTTGCAAAAATATTAAATCTAAAGACTAATAAAAAAGGTGTGCTACCAACACATACGATTAGATTTTGGGAAACACAATTTAAGCAAATTAAACCCAAAATTCTAAACTCAAATAGAAGATATTATGATGAAAGCAGTATTAATCTTCTCAAAAAAGTTAAATTTCTTCTTAAAGAACAGGGTATGACAATTAATGGTGTTAAAAAGATCCTAAATGGTGGTGAATCTTTAGAACTTGACGAAATTGCAAATAATTCTATAAAAGCAGATAATTTAAGAAATAAATTAGTAAAAATTTCTAAAATTGTTAAAAATTTAAAAAACTTAAAATAACATGGCAAAAAAAACACACATAAAAGTAAGACTTGTTCCAGAATCTAAACCTGACAGTCCATTTTTTTATTATGTTAAAAAACCTGCTGGTGGTGAAAAAGCTAAAGTAAAGCTGTCTGCTAAAAAATATAATCCCGCTACTAGAAAACATGAAACTTTTGTGGAGAAAAAACTTCCACCACACAGTAAGTAATTATTTTTTTCTAAAATTTCTTCTTTCGTAATCAATATAAGACCAAATCATATTTTTCCATATTCGTTTAGTAATTTTTGGATCGATCTTTAATTTTTTTGATTTCCCTTTAATTTTGTTAAGGATAAAAGTAATTCTTTTTTGATCAACAATTTCTTTTTTAAATTCTTTTAATTTAAGCACTTCTTTTACAAGGCCTGTTCTGTATTTAATTAGAGAAAGAAGCTTATTATCTAGTTTATCAAGCTTAACTCTAATTATATTTAATTTTTTTTTATTATTAGGCGACATTTAATTTATTGGATTAATTTATAATTATTATATTTATCTCTATATGTACAGTGTGAATAGCAATATAAATTATCAATTAAAAATTTGGTTACTTATATTATTATTATTGATTATTTTAATTATCTTAGTTGGTGGTTTAACAAGATTAACAGATTCAGGTTTATCCATTACTACATGGGAATTATTAGTAGGTTTTCTTCCCCCCTTAACAAATGACAAATGGATAGATTATTTTAATCTTTATAAGACAATCCCCGAATATCAGGAACAAAACTTTAATATGACTTTAGATGAGTTTAAAGTAATTTTTTGGTGGGAATGGGTTCATCGTCAACTAGGTCGATTAATTGGTTTGGTTGCATTTTTACCACTACTGTATTTTACAATTAAAAATGGTTTATGGGTTGTAAAAAGATATGGTATAATTTTTATTTTAGTGTGCTTGCAAGGATTTTTTGGATGGTACATGGTATCCAGTGGTTTAGTAAATAGAATTGATGTTAGTCACTATAGATTATCTATACATTTATTTACAGCCTTTATTATTCTTTCAATAGTTTTTTGGAATTTTCTAAAATTGACCAATCTAAAAATTAACCGTACTTCAATTAGATTAATTTTCATTAAATTTTTTCTTGTTTTGTTATTTGTACAATTAATTATTGGTGCTTTTGTATCGGGTATGGATGCTGGAACTATTTATAATACATGGCCCTTAATGGGTGTCTCTTATTTTCCAGATGACAGTAAAATAATTGAATTTTTAAACATTTCTGTGTTTGATAACCCTTCCATTGTGCAATTTTTACATAGAAATTTAGCTTACCTAATTATCATAGTTTATATTTTTTTGTTAATTTCTATATTTAAGGAGACAAATAAAATATTTAGAAGACCAATTTTAATTATTGGAATAAGTTTGTTTTTGCAGATTTTATTAGGAGTATTAACAATTTTATCTGGAGTAAAGATTATTTATGCATCTTTACACCAGATAAATTCTATTTTAATAATTTTATCGACTTTATATTTCCTCTACATATCTAAATATGAGGAAAAAAATAATTAGTTTCTATTTGTTGACATATATATCTTAAATTAACTAACAGCTTTTAATTTACCTTTAGATGAATTTTCTAAAGCTTGATCCAGATCATCGATAATGTCATCAATATGCTCCAAACCAATACTCAATCTTACATAACCTGGCGTTACACCAGCTGCAGCTAGCTCATCTTCAGTAAGTTGACTATGTGTTGTTGTTGCTGGATGTATTGCTAAGCTTCTAGCATCACCTATATTTGCAACATGATAGAACATTTTTAAAGACTCAATAAATCTTTTTCCTGCCTCAATACCTCCAGCTAGTTCAATGCCAACTAGGGCACCATAACCACCTTTGAGATATTTTTTAGCTCGACTATTTATTTCTTCATTATGTTCAGTAGCATAAATTACTTTATCTACTGCTTTATGTTTTTTTAAATAATCGACAACCTTAGAAGCATTTTCACAATGTTGTTTCATTCTTAAAGCTACTGTTTCTAAGCCTTGAATTACCCCAAAAGCATTATCAGGTGATAGCGCTGAGCCAAGATCTCTTAGAATTGTTACTCTTGCTCTTACTGCAAAAGATACATTGGCACCGGTAAGTTCCGGAACAGCTTTGCCCCAAACTACACCACCGTAACTAGCATCAGGTTCGTTAAAAAGAGGTTGTCTTTTCGGATCTGCTGTCCAATCAAAATTTCCTCCATCAACCAAAGCTCCACCAACAACAGTTCCATGTCCTGCTATATATTTTGTAAGTGAATAAACAACTACAGCAGCTCCATGTTCTAATGGCTTACAAATTACTGGTGCAGCTGTGTTATCAACAATTAGTGGTATATTATATTTTCTTCCAATATCTGAAACTTCTTTGATAGGAAAAGCTCTCAAATATGGATTTGGTAAAGTTTCTCCATAAAAAGCTCTTGTTTTATCATCTATAGCTTTTTCAAAGTTTTTTGGATTAGAAGGGTCTGCGTACCTTACTTCAATACCTAGTTTGCTTAAAGTATGTGTAAATAAAGATACAGTTCCACCATAAAGATCTGTAGAACTAACAATATTATCCCCAGCTTGAGCAACATTTAATATTGCAAAAGTTGAAGCTGTTTGACCAGATGAAACGGTTAAACTAGCTAAACCACCATCGAGAGCCGCAAGTCTTTTTTCCAATACGTCATTAGTTGGATTCATGATTCTTGTATAAATATTACCAAACTCTTTTAAGGCAAACAGGTTGGCAGCATGTTCCGTACTATTGAATTGATATGATGTAGTTCTATAGATAGGTACTGCTACAGCATTAGTAGCAGTGTCGCTTCTGTAGTCTCCACCATGAATTGCTATAGTTTCTGGATTATTTCTTTTTGTACTCATTTTTACTCCTTTTTTAGTGCTTTAACTTTATGTAGGGCGCACAATACAGTTCAAATGCCTACCGATAATGTTGTAAAAATTCCTGTTTAGCAGTTATATGCCCGCAATAGGATCAAATCGGCAACAACCTTCTAGCAGATAACCATTTTAATGCAAGCCAAATATCAAATTGACTTTACAATTAATAATAGTATTAATCCTGGCACAATGACAAAATTTGTAAAAAAAGACCAAGTAACATCATCTTGGTATGAAATAGACGCAACTAATGCAGTTGTTGGTAGATTAGCAACTGTTATTTCTAAAATTATTAGAGGTAAAAATAAAACTACTTATACACCTCATATGGATCACGGTGATTTTGTTGTTGTAAAAAATATTGAACAAGCAAAATTCACTGGAAAAAAATTTGAGGAAAAAATCTATTATAAACACACAGGTCACCCAGGCGGGATTAAAGAGACTACACCAGAGAAATTACATGAAAAAAAACCAGGTGAAACATTAAAGCTTGCAGTTAAAAGAATGTTACCAGGTGGTGTGTTGGGAAGAAAACAATTAACTAAATTAAAAATTTATACTGGAAGTGATCACCCTCATTCAGCCCAAAACCCTCAAGTAATTGAATTAGGTAAGTTAAATAATAAAAATTTAGTAAGAAATTAAGATGGAAAATACTCAAACAGTAGCTAAAACACCAAAACTTAAATTAGATTTTAAAGATAGCAAGTACGCTACAGGCCGAAGAAAAACTTCAATTGCAAAAGTATGGTTAAAAAAAGGAACTGGTAAAATTTATGTAAATGGTAAACTATTTAATGAATATTTTTCCAGTGAGTTTCATCATCTTCAAATAACAAGACCATTTGATATCATTAACCAACCTACGGATTACGATGTGAGATGCAGTGTTAGTGGTGGCGGTCCAACTGGACAAGCTGGAGCTATGGTACATGGGATTTCTAAAGCTTTAGTTATGTTTGATGAAAATTTAAAAACCACTCTAAAAACTGAAAAACTTACTACTAGAGACTCAAGGGCTGTTGAGAGAAAAAAACCTGGTAAAAGAAAAGCTAGAAGAAGCTTCCAATTCTCGAAAAGATAATTTTTTTTTAATTTTAAACTGCTATAATAAATTATGCCTAAGCTTAATGCATTAGTTGCCGGATCAACTGGCTATATTGGTATTCAACTGATCAAGTTATTAGTTAAACACAAATACGTAAATATTAAATATCTTTGTGGTAATAGTTCTATTGGAAAGAAAATTTCTAATTACGAAAAATCATTATCAAATAAAAAATTACCAAAGATAATTAAATTTAATAAAAATCTTTTAAAAGATATTGATATTGTTTTTACAGCTCTGCCCAATGGAGAAGCACAAGATATATCAAAACATCTAAATAAAAATGTTACTTTAATAGACTTAGCTGCTGATTTTAGATTGGAAAAAGGATCGGATTATCAAAAATGGTATAAACAAAAACATAGAGCACCAAATTTAATTAAAAAAAGTCTATACACTCTTCCTGAGATAAATGGAAAAGACCTAAAAAAATATCAAATTATTTCATGTCCTGGTTGTTACCCGACATCAGTATTACTACCATTAATACCTTTGTTTAAAAATAATTTAGTAAAATTTAAAAATATTATTATGGATTCTAAATCTGGATATTCTGGTGCGGGTAGAGGTGTACATAAAAAATATAAAGATAAAAATCTTTATGAATCTTTAAGTGCCTATGGTGTTGGTTTTCACCGTCATAACTCTGAAATAGATCAAATGTTAAAAAAGTTTACTAATAAAGAAATTAATTTTACTTTTACTCCCCATTTAACACCAATGTTTAGAGGAATTTTGAGCACTATTTATATCGATTTAGAAACTGGAATTACACAATCAAAAGTTATCAAAAAATTATCTGACTTTTACAAAAAAGAAAATTTTGTTAAAATTTTAAAAGCAGATAGCTTAATTAGTACAGACGATGTAATTAACACAAATAATTGCTTCATATCAGTTTGTAAATCAAAATTTAAAAATAAGATAATTATACTATCTGTTATAGATAATCTAATTAAAGGTGGGGCAGGTCAAGCCATTCAAAATTTCAATATCAAATTTAATTTTCCATACAAAACAGCATTATAATGAAATTTTTTATTACCCTATTATTTTTCTTATTTTTGAATAATTGTTCTTTAAATAAAGATTCTAAATATTGGACTGAAGATGTTGAAAAAAGAAAAGTTGATCAAAAAAAACTAACAGAAATACTTAAAAAATCTAATGATATAACAACATTGACACAAGAAGAGTATCAGATTTACATAGATGACTATATAAAAAAAAGTAAATATCCAGATATAAGCCAATGAAAAATATAATAAATATTGCTGTAGTAGGACTTGGACAAGTAGGTATTTATTTACTTAATGAATTAAATACTAAAAAAAAAGATATAGAACTGAAAACTGGTAAGAAAATTAATATTGTTGCTGTTTCAGCAAAAGATATTAATAAAAAAAGACAGTTTAAGGTTGATAAAAAAATTTTTTTTAAAAATCCTTTAGAAATTCTTAACAAAAAAAAAGTTGATATTTTATTTGAAGCTATTGGGTTGGCAGATGGAATTTCAAAAAAGGTTGTTGAAACAGCTTTAAGAAAGAAAATTCATGTGATAACTCCAAATAAAGCCTTAATCTCTAAACATGGTAATTACCTAGCTAAAATTGCTGAATTGAATAATGTAAATTTAGAATTTGAAGCTTCTGTTGCCGGAGGAATACCTATATTAAGAACTATCAAAGAAGGGCTTGCTACAAATAAGATATCAAAAGTATATGGGATATTAAACGGGACTACCAATTATATACTTTCTGAAATGGAAAGTTCTAATCAAAGTTTTAAAGATGTTCTAAAAAAAGCACAAAAACTTGGTTACGCTGAACCAGGTAATCCTAAATTTGATTTAAACGGTTTTGATGCTTTTGCAAAAGTAAGAATTTTATCTGCATTAGCTTTTAATAGTAAAATTTCTAAACATAAATGTTTAATGGAAGGTATTGAAAAAATTGAACTTAAAGATATTAAAATTGCAAATCAGTTGGATTTAAGAATTAAATTATTAGGAATTTCAGAATTAAAGAATAATCAACTTTTTGAAACTGTTCATCCATGCCTTGTAAGCAAGAAATCTTATATTGGTAATGTAACTGGTGTTATGAATGCTGTTATTACTGAAGGAAAACCTGTGGGCGAAAGTGTTTTACAAGGAGAAGGTGCGGGTCCAGGTCCAACTTCATCTGCTTTGTTATCTGATTTGCTATCTATTTTAAGGGGAAATATTAAAAATCCTTTAGGAGTTTCTGTATCTAAGCTTAAATTATTAAAAAACTATAATATTAATAATTACGTAAATTCTCTATATTTAAGATTTGAAGTAAAAGATAAACCAGGCGTTTTATCTCAAATTACCAATCGATTAGCTAAATATAAGATATCAGTAAAAAGACTTATTCAAACACCTGATAAAAAGAATAATAAAGCAACAATTGTTATTATTACTCACAAAACTTCTGAGCTTAATTGTAGTAATTGTTTATCCATATTTAAGAGCAATAAAAATATCCTAAAACCACCTGCACTAATAAGATTGCTAGGTTAATGGATATTTATTTAAAGCTCTTTGAAGTTTTATTTCCAGTATTTTTTATTGTTGGTATCGGTTTTTTTTTAGGAAAAAAAAATCCAAATTTTGATACCTCATTTATTACTACTTATTCTGGTAACTTTGGTACACCGGCACTAGTAATTTTTGCTTTAACTGCTGGAGGTGTAACTTTTGATGTTTTTAAAGAATTTTTTATTTATGCAATAATACTTTTAACTACATTTGGAATTGTTGGTTTAATCTTTTTAATTATTATGAGAAAAGATTATATTAGAGAATTGCCAACATTCATTTTACCTAACACTGGTAACATGGGTATTCCAATTTGTTTATTTGCTTATGGTGAAATGGGCATGGGTATTGCTGCAGCAATTTCGTCTCTTGTAGTATTACTTCACTTTACTTTAAACATTTTTTTAGCCAAGAGAGCATTTGACTTTCAAACAATTTTTAAGAGTCCAGCATTTTACGCAATTGTATTCACAGTTTTATTATTATATTTTGAGCATCCTATCCCTCAGTTTGTTATGAATACTGTAATGTTATTAGCATACGGTATGATTGTAATGATTTTAATGTCTTTGGGCGTAGCACTTACTCAAATGAAGGTATTTTCTTTTAAAGATGCTCTAATTACTTCAACTGGAAGAGTAATTATTGGTCCTTTTATTGGTTTTGTAGTTATAAAGATATTCAATTTAACTGGTGTAGCAGCTGGTGTTGTGTTGTTGCAGTCTTCAATGCCTAGTGCAATATTGTGTTATTTGGTTGCGTCAATGTATTCACCAAAAGAAATTGTTGATAATATTTCAAGCACCATTGTTGTATCAACAATTATGTCTCTGATAACAATACCAATTGTATTATTCTTTGCTTTAAAATACTTCTATTAAGCAGTATCCTTCTTCTATGAAGGCAATAATTTTAAATGCTACTGCTTGGATGATTGTTCCAGTGATGGATGCAATTGCTAAACATCTAAGTCTTACAATGGATGTTTTTCAGATAACTTGGGCCAGGTATTTCTTCACTGTTGTTTTCACTCTTTCTTTAATGGTTTTATTTTTTAGAGAAACCCTTGTTTGGAGCAAAAGACCAAAGCTTCAGCTTGTTAGAGGAATAATTCTTGCTTTTTCAACTTTATGCTTTTTTTATTCAATATCAGTTATTTCACTTCCGAAAGCTTTAACACTTGCATTTGTTGCACCAATAACATGCACTGCTTTATCGCCATTTTTTCTAGGTGAAAAAGTAGGGATTAGAAGATGGTCTGCAGTTCTTGTAGGCTTTTTAGGAACACTTATAGTTATTAGACCAGGATTTATAGATGTTAATTTAGCCACTTTAGCAGCTCTAGCTTGTGGTATTTGTTATGGTTTTTATTTGGTAATTACTCGAAAGCTTAGCACTTCAGATAATTCGCTTTTAACACTTTTATTTACAGGTGTAGTAGGGTTAGCTATAATTAGTGTATTTATGCCCTCGGTTTGGGTTAATCCAACCCCAAATGAGTGGATTATGATGGCTATAATAGGCCTTATAGCCTCTGTAGCGCATCTTTTTATTATTTTATCACTCAAATATGCTGATGCTTCTAAATTAGCTCCTTTAGGCTATACAGAGATTATCACTAATATTATTATTAGTTATTATTTCTTTCATGAACTTCCTAATAATTGGACTTATCTGGGTCTTTTCATTATAGTATTAAGCGGTCTATATATTTCTAAGAGAGAATATTATCTAAGCAAGCTTAATTAATAGTAATAAATTATTTACTATATATTAATTTTTTAGATTAGTTATATTAGCTAAATATATGTAATTGTTAATTATTTTAATCTATAAAAAAAATAAAAATTATACAATATAGTAAAAAAAACATTACTATATATTTTATTAACCTCAATAATTAGTGATAATAAGATAAACATTAATCCAATATTCAACTTTATATTAATAAAAATTATATCAATAAATTAAATTTATTGTGATTGATTAAAATTGTTTAATATCAACACTTTTAAGCATTCTAACATAAATAATTAATATTAAAATACAGTAGGGGAGCGAAAATAATTAAAAAAAGAACATTTTTTTTGATCTTCTTAAAGTATTGGTATCATTGAAAACTAGAGCAATGCATTATCAGAATATACGGTTTAAACGGCCATAGAGGTCCTTATTTTAAGCAAAGATCGATATCTAGTACAACTGAAGGGTGCATAACACCATTTATGGGAAAAAGGATTAAAATAGCTTAAAAGTGTTTATTTTTGAGGTTAATTTAAGGAATCAGTTTATAAAAAATGCTATTTAATTAAGATCTTCTCTAGCCTCAGTAATCGTCTTTTTTGCTGAATACCACCTTTTCCTGAGTATCCTCCAAGGCTGCCATCAGATCTAATCACTCTATGGCAAGGTATTTTGGGAGGATAGGGGTTTTTGCCTACAGCATTAGCAACTGCCCTGAAAGCCTTAGGTTTTCCAATGGCTTTAGCAACTTCAAGGTAGGATTTAACCTTACCTTTGGGTATTTTCTTCAAGTAATTCCAGACTTTTAGCTGAAACTTAGTCCCCTTTAAGTTCATAGAGTTCAAAACCTGTATTATTAGCTATTTTATCGTATAATTTCTTTGCATTTTCATTTGAAGAGTGGGCGATCCAACGAATTCCATCCCAATTATTGGCTTTAGATAAGGATTTTAAATGACTAATAAGCTTTTGAGCTATTTGCTGACCTCTGAATTCTGGCTCTACGAATAAATCATCTAAAAAGCCAATATATTGACCCTTAATTGGTCTTGGCATTGTTCTGTAATGGGCAATTCCAACAATTTTACCCTCTAATTCAAAGCAAATACCATTAACAACATGACTTTCATTCTGAATCCATTCCCATGTAGTTTCTAAAATTCCTTTGTTCATTGCGACTTTATAGAAATTTGCATATCCATTGTATAATTTGACCCAATTTTCCTTATCTTTTTTCTCTAATTTTCTAATCATTTACTTTAAATAATTATCCTAATTTATTGATTATATTGTTATAACTTAATTAATTTCTTGAAACAATTTCATGCATTTTAACTATCATGTTGCTAGCTGTTTTTTTAAAAAGACCTGGTATCAAACCATGAATTAAACAGATAACACCTGTTAGTAGCATATTAATAGCAATTTTAAATGCTACAGCCATATGCTGAAGGTATGTTTCGTTGATTTCATTAAGATGTTCTCTAGAATCTTTGATCATAAATATTTAAAATATTCTTATTGACATAAGAAATCTATTATATTATTACTAACGATAATTAATGGTTATCAATAGTAATATATGAATGAAATAATTACAGACATAAAAGCATTACAAGAGGAAACTTTATTAAATCTTCAGAGCTCTAAGGCAAACAATACAATAAGAGCTTATAAATCAGATTTTAATGATTTTAGTCTATTCTGCTCTCAGAACGGTTTTAAATCTTTTCCGTCAGAACCCAAAATTATTTCATTATACTTAACTCATTTGTCTACTAAAGAAGTTAAAATGAGCACATTAAAGAGAAGATTGGTATCAATAGGTGTCATACATAAGCTTAAAGGTCACTATTTGGATACTAAACATCCATCAATTATTGAAAATATAATGGGTATTAAAAGAAGAAAAGGAAGTATTCAAAGAGGCAAAAAACCACTATTAATCAATAATTTAAAATTAATTATTAATGTAATAGATCAACAAAAAAAAGAAGAAATAATGAAACTTAGAGATAGATCAATTATCTTAATTGGGTTTTCAGGCGGTTTTAGAAGAAATGAGATAGTTTCATTAGACTATGAAGATCTAGATTTTGTGCAAGAAGGTCTAAGAATTAACCTTAAGAGGTCTAAAACAGACCAATTTGGTGAAGGTTCTGTAAAAGGACTTCCCTACTTTGACAATTCACATTATTGCCCAGTAGTTTCAATCCGTAAATGGATTGAAATATCAAAAATAAGTTCTGGAGCGTTATTTAGAAGGTTTGTTAAAGGGTCAAAATTATCTGCTAATAGATTAACTGACCAAACAGTTGCTCTAATTATAAAAAAATATTTAAAATTAGCAGGTATAGAAAACAAAAATTACTCTGGTCATAGTTTAAGATCAGGATTTGCAACATCTGCAGCTGAATCTGGGGTAGAAGAAAGAAACATAATGGCTATGACAGGACATAAATCTACAGAAATGGTAAGGCGATATATCAAAGAAGCTAATTTATTTAAAAATAATGCATTAAATAAAATTAAGTTTTAATTAAAATATCAATATTATTGTAAATAAATTTTGAAAATAAGTAATCAAGATTATTTTTATTACTAATAAAAATTAATTCTTGATAAATAATAGCTTAAATAATTGAATTTTTTATTATAAAAAATTTCAAATAATTCTTTTTTATATTCCTTATAATTCCACTTTCCTTTAATAACAGCAGTACAAATATATGGGAAAATTGAACTATTATAATGAAACTTGCCTCTTTTAACGTCTAATATTTCTTCAAAAGCACAAAAAGATTTTATATTTTTAAGATATTTTTTATTAGTATTAGCTTCAAATTCCCAAATATTATTTCCAGGAACATTTTTATATATAAATTTTAAAGTCTTAATTTTTAAAATAGAGGGCTGGATTGAAAAAAGTTGTTTTGAAGGGTTTATTAAAAGATTTTTGTGAATATTTGTTTTATCTAGATTCTCAAAGGCTCTGATAAGTTTTATAACATCACATGTATCATTTTTAATCATTTTTTTAAATTGATCTAAAATATCAAAATTAGGTTCTCTATAGAGAAACATATCTTCATGAGCAAAAAGAACCACATCTTCATCATCTAAATTATTAATACAAGATAAAATTCTATTCTTATAAGTATTCTTATCATCATATTTAATTACAAGATAATCATCCCTAAAATTTGAATTGCTATTCAGTAAACATATTTTTTGAAAGTTATTGAGATACTTGTCTGTTTGTTGATGCCAGTATTTCCATACCCAATTATAGTCACTATGTGTGTAAAGAAGTAATTTCATTATTATTTAGTATAATCACTTACTATTTCTAATATAGTTATTAAGATCTTCAGGAGTTCCCAGTCCATACATTTTATCAACATTATGAATTTTTACTTTTTTATTTTTAGATAAGAATTCGTTGTAAACTGGGCATACATAAAATTCATTATTAATTCGAAGATTTTTCTTAATCATTTCTTCAGAAGATGATACGTAATCTGAGCCATGTTTCCAATAGTAAACACCTACAGTTGCGTTTTTTGAAATAACTTTTTTTTCAGCAACTTCAATTACATAGCCTTCATCATTACATTTAGCATATGACCATTTGGGATGTATTGCTTCAAAAGTTAATATTGCACCATCTAAATTTTTTGAATTAAAATCATAAAGTGCTTTAGAGCTATTCCACTCTATATATTGATCAGAATTTGCAATTATCAAAGGATCAGAATTGTTAATAAATTCTTTAGCGAGCAAAGTTGTACAAGCAGCCCCTTCTGTTAAATGATCTAATTCAATTATTTTACATTCAGGTTGCAAGATCTTTAAAACACTTTTAATGTTAAATTTTATTTGATGATCTTTTTGAATAATGAAAATATAGTTTGCTTCTAAGTTTAAACTTTCTAAAACAAGCTGTATCATTGGCTTATTATTAACTTCTATTAAAGGTTTGGGAAACATGTAGCCAGCATCAAAAAACCTTTTTCCAGCCCCTGCCATTGGAATTAGTACATTCATTTTATTATCTTTCCAAGATATCTTATTAATATTGATATTTTTTTTAGATAATAACTGCAACTTAATTTTTTTCAAAGTTAATTCATTTAATTTTTTTATCGGTAATAATTTTGCACCAGATGATATAGCAGCTTCTCTACCATAATGTGAATCCTCAATTATTAAAGCTTCATTTGGATATATGCCAAAATGAATAAAAATTTTTAGATAAATTTCAGGATTTGGCTTTGGTTTATTAATGTCTTCGTTAGATAATTTGTAATCAATATATTTTAATATACCTAATTTACTCAAACATATTTCTAATGTAGATCTAACTGCATTAGTAGCTACAGCAATTTTATAATCTTTATGTAAATATCTAAGTATTTTTAAAATATTTTGATCTTTTTTAATATTTTTTTTTAAAATTTGTGAAGTTATTTTTTGTTTATAATTATTAATTTTTGAAAAATATTTAATTGGTAAGTTTTGTTTTTTATTCAAAATCCTAAGTTTTTCATTTGTAGGAAGACCGTCATAAATTTTATTATGATCATCTAAAGAAATTTCCTTAAACTTAAATTTTTTTAACGATATATTAAGAGCCTCAAAATGAATAAGTTTTGTATTTACAAGAACTCCATCTAAATCAAAAATTATTGTTTTAATCATTTTTTGTATCTTTCTATAAAATCAGAGCATACACCTAGGCACTCAATTTTTTTATAATTAGCAGTTTCTGGTAGAACACATATGCTTGATGTTAAAAGTTTTTTACCTGGATATGTCCAAAGAAAACCTTTGCTTGTAATTGTATAATCATCTTCTTGATGCCAAAAATAATGAGCATTAATTGTATTCAATGCCAATAATGCTTCGTGATTTTTTGCATGACACCAAATTTTTTTATTTAAAAGGAAATCAGAATTAGTTTCATATTGACTATAATCATGACCTAAAAAAAATTTATTATTTTCAAATCTTACATCAACTTCAACATCAAATCCTCTTTGCATAGCAAAATTTAAATAATCAGGCTTATTTTCATCATCTGACTGAATACCATTTAAATTACCCCTGTGTGAAATAAGCAACATTATTATTTATAATTTGAGAAAGTTTGCTTTACAATAGGAAATAGGCTAAATGATTAATGAAGAATTTTTGCCTAGAGATATGTCAATCATATATTTAGCTATTTTAGATTCGTTAAATAGTTTAAAATATTTTCTTTTCCCTTTTGCTGCAATTTGTTTTCTCAAATTATCATTTTTAGAATAAAAAATAATTTTTTCAGATAAGTCAGTTATATTTTTGTAAAAAATGATTTCGTCTTTGTTAAAAAAATCATTAAAATGAACTTTTTCATCAACAAATGTAAGTAAACCATTACCCATAATTGATGCTATTCTATTACTAGAATAATACTTTGTTGGTTTTCCTCTGCTTAAATTTAATCCCATTTTTGAGTTTATTAAAGCATTAAAAAAGTCATTACCCCAAATAGGTTGTTTGTTTGAAAAACCATAAAAATCATATTTTATACCAGATATTTTCTTAACAAGTTTATCTAAAAAAATTATTCTGTCATCTTCAATTCCTTTTTTTAAAACAGCTCTGTTAACACCATGGCTCATAGCATAAAAAAGATCTTTTTTTGGTTTTAAATTAAAAACATCATAACATTCAATGTTTCTATCAACAGGTACAAAGAAAAAATGAAAATTTTTATTCTCTTTTAGTACAGAAGGATCAGTTGAAATAAAGTTATGATCAACGATACTTGAATATAAATTGATATTTTGAATATTTTGTTTAGAATAATCAAGACTTGGCATTACAGGATCTTCATTCCATTGGGAAATAATCAAATTTTTATTTGAAGATTTTATTTCATGTATAGTTGGAATATCAATATTCTTAGTATGTCCAAAAAATAACAAATCTGGATTATAATTTTTAAAAGTTTCTTTTAAATATTTTTGGAAATTATATTTGTTTGGAATTACATTAAAAGACTTATTATGTTTAATATAGTCACGATCACTAATTTCCAAAACATCATGACCATTTCTAATAAAACCGTTGGTAAATTTTTTGCCCAAAGAAATATTAAAAAGTCTGTGATTAAGTTTTTGACCTTGGTTATATAAATTAACTATTTTGAGTTTATTTTTAATAATTGTAAGACCAAAACTGGGAACACAACTTGATCGAATTTGGTCAATTAATTTTGTATTTTCTGAAATTAAATGTTTTATATTGTTCTTGCTTGATTTTTGAATTTGTTTTCTAAATTTAGTATTAATGATTAATTTTTTAATTTCTTTGTACAATATTTTAAAATCAAGTTTTTTTAAAATTACAGCATAATCAGTTGTCTCTTTTAACCCTCCTCTATCAGATATTATAGTTGCACATCCTCTTGAGGAAGCTTCCATTGCAGTTCGTCCAAACGGTTCCTCCCATCTAGAAGGTACAATTGCAATTTCAGACTTGTTCAACAAATCTAGAGTGAATTTATGTTTTAAAAAACCTAATTCTTTATGATTTTTATGATTAATATAAATATCTCTTCGTTCTTCATCACCAACAGAAAAGGCTTTCCAATCAGGAAATTCATTCAGAATTTTAGTAATAGCTTTTTCATATAAGTCATATCCTTTTGAGTAATTTAGTTTACCTACAAAAGTAATAAATTTTTTTTTTGGTTTTTCTTTTTGCTTCTTTACACTTGGGTACACAACTTCAGTTTTAGCTATAAGTTTTTTATCTAAATTTATAAAAAATCTATTTCTTGTCCACTCACTTACGAAAATTATTTTTTCTACTTGTTTTAATATAAGTAGTCTTTCATTAATAGTTTTTGATCCTTTCATTGACAATGGATCATTATGAAAATAAAAAAAATATTTACATTGAATTTTTTTTATAAGCTTGGCTAATATAATAGGTCTATTATGAACCTCAATAATATCAAAATTTTTATTATTTATATCTTTAGATAATTTGTTAACATATTCATTAGTTGAACTTCTAAATTTAGAATACAAATTCTTTAAAATTATATTTTTATAATTTTTAGTTAAATAATCTTTTGATTTTGTATTTCCATAAATATAATTTTTATCTTTATGAATTGAGTCTTTAAAGAATTCAGAAACCCAAAGAGAAGCTGCGGAGGCCTTATCAACAGAATAATTTTCTTTGTAAGGTAAAATTGTAGCAATTTTAAGAATTTTTTTTTTTGAAATCATTAATTAATCTTGATCTTCTATTTTTATCTTTTTTAAGTTTATATTCAAATGAAAGAGCCTTATTTTTTGAATAAAATCTTTTTTTAAATACTAGCTCCCATTTATAACCTTTTGTAGACTTTGCACCTAAATTTGTATTGTGTTTATCTATTCTTTTAAGAAGGTTATTTGTATAACCTACATAAGACTTATTATAAAAACCCTTTAAGGTTTTTATTAAATATACATAGTAAACCATATCATGATTTGTCTTGTTTGGCGGTCCCTGGGGGAATCGAACCCCCCTTTGCAGGATGAAAACCAGCTGTCCTAACCGATAGACGAAGGGACCATTTGAGGATCTTTTATTTTAAAAGCTAATATATTTCAAGCTCAATTAACTGAAAGTATCAAATCTTTTATATTAAGCTGTAATGACTTTTTATTGTTCCAAGAGTTTTCAGTAATTTGTGCAATTATATTAATTTGTTTTTTGTAAGATAACAGATATTGACCTACTTTAGTATTTGCACAATTAAAACAAATTGCCTTAATAGAAGTACCTATGTGAGGTTTTATTATAACATTCACATGACTCTCACTAACTATATTAGATTTTAATATTTTTACATTTTTGATTAAAAATATAGGTAAAATATTACCATTTCCAAAAGGACCTAATTTATTAATTTCGTTAAATAAGTTTGTATTTATGGATGTAGCAGAAATCTCAGCATCATATCTAAAAACAGTTTCTAAATCTTTAATATTTTTTTTGTAATCTTTTTGAATAAAATTATCTAGTAACAAAACATTTTCCTTTTTCAAAGAAAATCCAGCTGCCATATTGTGACCACCACCGTTTTGTATTATCTTTTTTTCAATAAGTAGTTTTATTAATTTACCAATGTTGTAATCTTTTGTTGATCTAGCTGAAGCTTTTAAGATTTTGTTTGATTTTGTAATTACAATAGATGGTTTATTAAAATAATCTTTTAATCGTGCTGCGATAATGCCAATAAGTCCTTCATTAATATTAGCATTATAATAGATTATAACTTTTTGATTTTGTTTATTAATTTTTTCATAATCAATTTCATCTAATATATTTTGTTCTAATATTTTTCTTTTTTCATTAAGTTTAATTAATTCAATAGATCTTTTTTGAATTAATTTAGGATCATCAGTAGTTAATAGTTCTGTACCATAATTAGAAAAACCAAGTCTCCCACCAGAATTTATTATGGGGCCAATTAAAAAACCCAAGTCTTCAATTGAAAATTGTTTACTTAGACCGAGTTGATCAAATATAAATTTAAATACAGCGTTATCATTTATTCTAAAATTTTTAATTACATTGGATGCTATAATTTTATTAATTTTTCTTAAGGGCATAACATCGCAAACCGTTGCTAGTAAAACGTATATTAAATATTTATCTATTCTAAAATTTGAATTATTCTTCTTTATAAAATAATCTAAAAAAAAATAAGTTAAACTAGTGGCACACAAATAAATATCTTCGTCATAAGTATTTTTTTTTTTAGGATTTATAATTATATTTGACTTTGGATAAGGTTTATTTATTTCATGATGATCTAATATTATTGATTTAATCTTATTTTCATTAAGAAAATCTATTGCTTCATTGGATGTTGATCCACAATCAACCATTATTACTAGTTTTGGTTGATTTAAAATGAGTTTTTGAAAAAGTTTTTTAGTAGCACCGTAACCATCTTTTACTCTATCGGGTATATAATAAAAGTGTGGTTGTTTGATATAGTTAAAATATCTAACTAGTAATGAAGTTGCTACTGTTCCATCAGCATCATAATCGCCTAGAATACATATTTTTTCATTATTCCTAATAGAGATATTTAATATTTCAGAAGCACCTTTAAAATCACTATCATTTTTAAAAATATTAATAATTTTTAAATTGTTATTTATGTTGCTAATTTCATCCTCATCAAAATTTCTTGAAACAATTAATTTTGATAAAATTTCATTAAACATGTAATCTTGTTTAATTTTTTCAACTGAATTTTTATTTACTTTACGTTCGATCCAATTTTTACCAGAAACAGAAATCATTCATTAATTGAATTAACATTTTTTACTAACTTTTTATAATTTGTGTTTTTATGCGTAATTAAAGTTTCTGAAATGTATCTATCTTGATCTAAAGTAATGCCTTTAATAAAACTGCTATCTGTAATTCCTGTTGCGCAAAATATTGAATCTCCTTTTATTATTTCGCTTAATTCATACTTCTTATCTAAATCTTTAATCCCCATAGTTTTAGCTTGCTGAATATCTTTTTCATTATCAAAAATAAATCTACCTTGAAAATGACACTCAAATGAATCGAGTGCTGATGCAGCTAGTACACCTTCTGGACCACCTCCTATACCCATAAACATGTCAATATTATATTTTGGATCTGATACATAAAGAGCACCTAAAACATCTCCATCTGAGATTAATTTAACATTTACATTCAAATCATTCAATTCATCAATAATTTCTTTGTGTCTAGGTCTATCCAATATGCAAACTGTTAATGATGAGATATCTTTATTTTTAAATTCAGATAAATTTTTTATATTTTCTTTTAATGGATAATCAAGGTCAATTAATCCTTTTTCGATTTTTCCTGTTGCTATTTTATTCATATAGGTTTCTGGTGCGTTAAATAAATTTCCTTTTTCAGCTATAGCCAAAACAGTTAAACCACCAGGCAAATTATTTGCCACAAAATTAGTTCCTTCAACTGGATCTACAGCGATATCAAAATCTGGACCATTTTTAGTACCAAGAATTTCTCCAGTGTAAAGCATAGGAGCTTCATCTAAACTACCCTCACCTATGACCACTTCACCAGTCATATTTATTTTGTTTAATTCTGTTCTCATTGAATCTACGGCTGCTTTATCAGCCCCTATCTTATCTTTTTTACCTATAAAAAATGATGATGCGTAAGCTGCTCTTGAAGTTATATTAATAAATTGATCAATAAATTTTTTATCTATTGCCATTAAATTTTTTCATCAATTAATTCTTTCTCAATTATTTGAGATTCAAATTCTCTTAATCTTTTATAAACGCTCGCTAGTTCAATGATTGTTGGCCATGATTTTAATAGATACTGCATAGACCCTTCTACCCTTCCAAAAGCTCTTATAATTTGCTGCATAACCCCTAAAGTGACAACACCAGCAACTATTGCTGGTGCTAAAAACACATAAGCTGACAATACATTAGCCTGCAAATAAGCCATTCTACCAATATTAAAATATAAATAACGAACATAACTTAAAAAATGAATTGAACGAACATCTGTAAATAGTTCATCAATTGTTTTTGGTCTCACATTCTGATCATCTTCGGCTATTACTAATATTTTTCTATATGCGGCTTCTTTTTTTTGAAGGTCATATTCTACACCAACTAATCTTAATACCCAGCCCAATCCAATTAAAAATATTGTTCCTCCAAGTGTCCAAAGTAATGCTCCTGTAATTAAACCATATTGCCAATCACCAAAAAAGAAAATTGGAATACCAATAGATAAACCAAGTAAAATTGGAACAAATTGAAATAGAACCATTACTGACTCAATAAAGCTTGTACCTAGACCTTCCATAATACGCGTAAATTTAATTGTATCTTCTTGAACTCTTTGGGATGCACCTTCTATCTTTCCAGCTTTATCATAAACACTATGATACCATTCTACCATTGCTGTTCTCCACCTAAACAAATAGTGAGCTGTAAAAAAACTAATAGCAACATAAAGAGCGATATACATACCCGCTAATGTGATAAATGAAGCTAAACTTGACCAATATTCTTCAATTGTTATTGCATTAGGTGAAGCAAGAGCTTTTTGTATCATGTCATAAAATATGCCAAACCATTCATTTATTTTTACATCTATTTTAACTTGTACCCATAAAGATGATAAAATAATTAGAGACCCTAACCATGACCATACAAACCATTTTTTTAATTTAAAAAATCTAAACATAGTTTATTTTAAAAAATTATCAGCGTATGATTTTTTAACAGTTTTTCTTTTCTTTGGTTCAATTAAATCATAATCAATTTTCTTTTTTTTTGCATAATTGATTGCTAATTCTTTAGATGAAAACTCAAGCTTAAGTTCGGTCAATGTATCAGTAGAACTTTCCCAGCCCATTAAAGGATTTTTTGTAGGATCTTTAGTTTTAAATTCTAACACCCATTTATTATTTTTTGCAATACCTGACTGCATAGGGTTTTTATTTGGAATATAAATTATAGCTTTATTCATAAATGCTGGTCGGAGTGGCAGGATTCGAACCTGCGACCCTCTGGTCCCAAACCAGATGCGCTACCAGGCTGCGCTACACTCCGATCCGAGTACTATTACAGCACATTTTAATTATTTAAAAGGATAAATATATGCAAATTAAAGGTAATTTTAATAGAATCTGATATAAAAAAATTATGATTATTGAGTGCTTAAATTGTAATAAAAAATTCAATGTTGAAGATGAGCTTATACCTGAGGGAGGTAGATTAATCCAATGTGGATCTTGTGATTACAGTTGGCACTATAAAAATGAAAATATTAGCTTTGAAAATCTAGTCGCTGATAATGATAATAATCAAAAAACTCCAGTATTAGAAGATATTCAGAAGAGTGATAATAACAGGAATGTAGTAGATGATGATGCGCCGGGAATAAAAAAAAATGAAACAATTACAGAATTAACTAAAATAAAAAAAAATAATAAAATTAATAATACGAAAGTTGAAAATAATAGAGTAGTTAATTTCTTTTCTTATTTATTAGTTTTTATTATTTCTCTTGTAGCCTTAATAATCTTAATAGATACTCTAAAATCACCTTTAATTAACTTTTTTCCAGAACTAGAAATTATTTTATTCAACCTTTTTGAATTATTGAAAGATGTGAAACTATTTATTATTGATTTAACTTAATTTTTTTATGATTAATTATTTGTCAAAACCTTTTAAATGGTTTTTTAAATTAGAAGCAGCAAGTGGTTTAGTTTTGTTAATAGCAGCTATAATTGCTCTTATTGTAAGTAATAATGAATTTAGTGATGTTTATTTCAATTCTTTAGAAACATATTTGTTTATCGGAATAAATGAATTTGGATTAAAACTTTCAGTACATCATTGGATTAATGATGCTTTAATGGCAATTTTTTTCTTTTTTGTTACTTTAGAAATCAAAAGGGAATTTATTCAAGGCGAACTTTCAAACATCAAACAAGCTCTTTTACCAATTATTGCAGCTGTCGGGGGAATGTTAGTGCCTGCACTTTTTTATGTTTTTATTAACTGGGGCAATACTGAAACAATGAATGGATGGGCCATACCATCTGCAACAGACATAGCTTTCTCATTAGGAATATTATCTTTATTAGGTTCAAGAGTTCCAATGTCACTAAAAGTTTTTTTAACTGCATTAGCAATAATTGATGATTTAGGAGCTATTTTAATTATTGCTTTTTTTTATTCTGGAGAATTAAGCGTTCCATATCTAAGCCTTATTTTATTAAGTTATATACTTCTTTTAATTTTAAATAAATTTTCAGTAAAAATATTTACGCCTTATTTATTTATTGGATTATTTATGTGGTTTTTTACATACAAATCAGGAATTCACGCGACTATAGCTGGTGTTTTATTAGCTTCAGTAATTCCTCATAGAATTAAAGATAAAGATTTTTCTTTACTTGTCAAAATAGAGCATGCAATTTCTCCTTATGTGGCTTTCATGATAATGCCACTCTTTGCATTTGCAAATGCTGGAGTGAATTTAGATGGTTTGTCACTATCTAGTTTAATGGCCCCTGTCCCACTAGGTATTTTATGTGGACTTTTTTTTGGTAAACAAATCGGTGTATTATTATTTTCTTACATATCAATTAAATTTAAATTTGCCGAAGCTCCAAATAATTCAAATTGGTTAAGTTTATATGGTGTTTCAATATTGACAGGTATAGGTTTTACTATGAGTTTATTTGTTGGAAACTTAGCCTTTGTGGAAAATACGCAATACATTGATGGTGTTAAGATTGGAGTTTTGACAGGATCGTTACTTTCAACTATTTTTGGTTATATTTTATTGTTGGTTTCAGCTAAAAAATAGATGATAAAGCATAAAATATTAATCTATACTATAATTTTCATGTTCTCATTCTTAAACAAAGGTACTTCAGAAAATACCAAAACATTATTTGACTTTAAAATTAACTCTATAAATGGAGATGAGTTAAACTTTTCAGATTTTAAGGGACAGACATTGTTATTGGTAAATGTTGCAAGTAACTGTGGTTTTACAAAACAGTATGATGATCTTCAAAAATTATATGAAGATTTTAAAGATAAAGGATTTACTGTAATTGGCATACCATCTAATCAATTTGGTAATCAAGAACCAGGAGCAAACTCTGAAATTAAAGATTTTTGTGAAACTAATTTTAATATTACTTTTCCGATGACAAGCAAATATGATGTTAAAGGTGATAATGCACACCCTATATATTTATGGGCTAAAGAAACTTTTGGAAGCTCAACAGTGCCTAAGTGGAATTTTCATAAAATATTGATAAACAAACATGGTAAAGTTGAAGACACATATGCATCTTTTACAAGCCCAATGTCTAAAAAAATAGTAAAAAAAATAGAGAAAATTTTATAAATTGATGGTTAAACCGTCATGAGCAGGAATAACATTTTTAGGTAATAATTTTTTAATTTTAACATAATCTATATCTGTATGTAGATTTGTTAATATTGCTTTTTTTGGTGAAAAAACTTTTATCATCTCTAATGATTTTTCTAAGTTAAAATGTGATGGGTGATTTCTGTACCACAAACAATCAATAACCAAATATTTTAAATTTTTAAAATATTTATAATCTTTATTAAATATTTTACTTACATCACTGATATATGCTAACTTTTTATCTATTATATAACATATAGAATGGACTTCACCGTGTTGTACTTTTATAGGTTTAATTTTTCTATTTTTCCTTGTGTCTTTGATCAATAAATTATTATTTATTCTATTTAGTTTAAGAGTAGCAGGATATTCTTTACTAAAATTATTAAAACAGTATGAAAAACTTTTCTTAAGATATCTAGAAGTAGCTTGATCAGCGAAAATATTAATTGGTTTCTTTTTTTTTATATAGAATGATCTTAAATCATTAATTCCATGGGTTTGATCAGCATGCATATGTGAATATAATACTTTATCAATTGATTTAATTTTTTGATTTAACATTTGTTGTCTCAAATCAGGAGAAGTATCTATTAAAACATTCTCTAAATTAGTTTTGATTAAAGCAGAACATCTAGTTCTAAAGTTTCTTTTATTTTTTGGATCACAAAAACCAAAAAAACCATCTGGTCTAGGGACACCCATTGAACTTCCACAACCCAATATAATAAATTTCATAAAATCTAACTAAAAAAAAGTTTATTAAAATTATTTGTTGTCAATTTAATAAGTTCAGTTTTGGTTAAATCTTTAATTTCAGCCAATTTTGTTGCTGTAAAATCAATAAAGGATGGTTCATTTTTTTTACCTCTGTTAGGTACAGGTGCCAAATAAGGGCTATCAGTTTCTATCAAAATTTTATCAAAAGGTAAAAATTTAAAGGTTTCTTGTAAATCTATTGAATTTTTAAAAGTTATTATTCCACTAGCTGAAAAAAAAGAATTCAATGTTAAAAGTTTTTCAGCAAATTTTTTTGAACCAGTAAAACAATGCATCAAAATTTTCAAATTTTTATCTTTATAACTATTTAAGATATCAAAAGTTTCATCCTCAGCATTTCTAGAGTGAATAATAATTGGAACATTTGCTTTAATTGAAGCCTCTATATGATTTTTGAAACTTGAAATTTGTTTATCTTTTTTGCTATTATTATAAAAAAAGTCTAAGCCCGTTTCGCCTATACCGATAATTTTGGGATTTTGATTCAATTTTTCAACAATAAAATCTGATGTAATTTGTTGATCAACACTTTCATGAGGATGGATACCAATTGTACCATAAATCATTTCGTCTATATTAATGATCTTTTTAATTCTTTCAAAACTCTCAAGTGTTGTAGAGATTGTTAATAGTTTTTTAATACCAATATTTTTTGAACGCTTAATAACATTTGATAAATCGCTTAATAATGGCTCATGATCTAAATGACAGTGTGAATCAATCATTTATTTTTTCTATCTTTTTAAAAAGTATATCAATTTTATTGATCTTGTTACCTTTTGTTAAAAATTCATTTTTTTTAATTGAAGATATATCTATATCTTTTTCTTTTAAATCAAATATTTTCAAAGCTTTTAAGGATGACTCAGGAATAATTGGATATAGTAAAAAACTAATCTTTCTAACAATTTCAAGTGTTGTGTACACTATAGTATTTAATCTTATATTATTGTCTTTTTTCTTCCAAGGTTCTTGGTCATTAAAATATTTATTAGCCTCAAATAATGAATTAATAATATAATCTATATAAAAATTTATGTCCTGGCTGTCTATCTTGGACCTTATAATATCAAGATTGTTTTTATATTTATCTAAAATTTCCAAATCATCTTCTTGAAAGTCAATTTTTTTTGGTATTAAGCTGTTACAATTTTTAATAGCAAAGGCTGTAACACGTTGACATAAATTACCAAAATTATTTGCTAAATCACTATTTATACAATCTTCCAATCTATCTTGAGATATATTGCCATCATTACCAAATGAGACTTCCTTTATTAAATAGTATCTTAAGGGGTCTAGTCCATATTGGTTAATTATTTCAATTGGATCTAAAATATTTCCTTTAGACTTAGACATTTTTTCATTATCTGACAGAATCCAACCATGTCCATAGACTTTAGAGGGTAATTCAATTTTAGCTGCAAGTAAGAATGCAGGCCAATATACAGCATGAAATCTAAGAATGTCTTTTCCTATTAAATGAACAGATGCAGGCCAAAATTTTTCAAATAATTTATCTTTTGTATTTGGATAATTTAATGCGCTGATATAGTTGGTAAGTGCGTCAAGCCAAACATATATTACATGATCTTTATTGTTTGGAACTTTTATACCCCAAGAAAAACTTTTTCTACTTACAGACAAATCTTTTAATCCACTTTTAACAAAACTTACGACTTCATTTTTTCTAGACTCGGGAGATATAAAATTAGGATGAGAATCATAATAATCAAGCAGGGGTTTTTGCCATTTAGATAAACGAAAGAAATAAGACTCTTCTTCAATCCATTCAACTGATGATTTTGATGAAATAGATCTCTTTTTACTATCAATCTCTTCTATTTCATCTTCTGAATAAAAAGCTTCATCTGAAACTGAGTACCAGCCAGAATATTTTGATAAATAAATATCATCATTTTTTTCAAGTTCATTCCACAGATATTGGACACTTTCTTTATGTCTTTCTTCTGTTGTTCTTATAAAATCTGTATTAGTTAAATTAAGTGTTTTAGATAGATCACGGAATGTTTGACTTATTTGATTGCAAAAATCTAATGGTTTAATTTTTTGCTTTTCTGCAGATCGCTGAATTTTTAAACCATGTTCATCTGTACCAGTTAAGAAATGAACTTCATAACCATCAATTTTTTTAAATCTTGCAAAAAAATCTGCAATTATAGAAGAATACGCATGTCCCATATGAGGTTTTGCAGAAGGATAATAAATGGGTGTAGTTATATAAAATTTTTTACTCATTAAATATTTTGTCTTCAAATTCCATAAATAAAGCTTCCTCGTCGAGATTAAAAATTTTAGTAGTATTAATTTTTTTTAAAAAGTAATTATACATATTAATCAAGTCAATATTTTTAATAGATATATTATTTCTGAAATAAAGCTCTATTAATAAATAAATTAAATATTTAATTGACAGATCTTTCTTATATTTTCTATCTAATATAATTTTAGAAATTAAATCTTTTAAGTTTAAATTTTTTAAATCAATATTATTTATATTAGCAAAATTAATTATATTAAGTAATTGTCCTGGAGTACTATAGTAAGTTATAAATTCCTTATTTAAAAAATTATTTAAATTTTCGTTTAGTAATTTATTAGTTATGCTTATAGACTGCTCAAATGTTAATGAAATTTTAAAATTTAAACATCTAGATTTTAATGTAGGTAAAATTTTTTTATTATTATTTATCAGTATAAAATTAATATTATCATTAGGCTCTTCTAGTATTTTTAATAAAGCATTAATTGAATTTGTATTCAAAAGTTCAATATTATCTATTAATACAAATCTAGGTTTTGTATTAAAGGATGATTTATTTAGAGTTAAAATTAAATTTCTAATTTGGCCTATATCAATATTTTTTTTTTCTTGATTTACATCGACTAAAATAAAATTTGGATTTGATTTATTTTGAATTAATCTAAAAGATTTGTTTTCTGAATTTATTTGAAAATTTTTTAAATCATAAACACCGACCTCATCATTAGATAAAATAAGATTAATTAGATGATAGGCTAATGTAGATTTACCAACACCTTTTTCACCAGAAAAAAGAATCTTATTGGGTAAATAATCTTTTTTATAGAGTTTTAGTAAACTATTTATATGATCCTCATGTCCATACAACTTAGTTTGCTTAGAAGGATCTATATTCATTTTATTAATTGATCAATAGTATTCAAAATTAATTGTTCATTTTTTTTAATATCTAAATTTGAATTAACCAATTGGTATTTTTTTTTATTAGTATTGGATATTTTTACAAACCCTTTTTGAACCTCGTTATAAAAACTCATATCAAATTTATCATATCTATTTAGCGATTTTCTCTTTTTTAATCTAGAATATAAATTTTGTTTATTAACTAGATTAAGAAATGTAAAATCTACTTTAATATTTTTTAGTAAAAATTTATTTAAAATTTTAATTAAGTTAATATCGACTCCCATACCAAAATGTTGATAAGCAATAGTTGAGTCAGTAAATCTATCAATAAGTACCACCTTTTTCTTATATGAATTTTCTATGGTATTTATATTTTCACTTCTTGCAGCTAAATATAATAATAAATCAGTATTTTTATTAAAATCAGATTTATTGTTAAGAATAAGTCTTCTTATTTTTTCAGAGCTGACATTACCACCCGGTTCTCTAATCTTTATGTGTGTAATTTTTTTTTTTGTTAAATATTTAGATACAACAGATATGTGGTGACTTTTTCCACTACCTTCTATTCCTTCAAATACAATAATTGGTTTTTTAGACATCACCCCAAATCAGGTAATTAAGGGATTTTATTAGTCTTGATAAGAAGTTTACTTTTTTAATTTCTTCTGATGCCAATAAATCATATTCACCAACTAACTCATCATCATAAACTACTTTTAATATAGCAATTTTTTCATCTTTGCTAATTGGTGCCTCAATCGGACCATCATATTTAACATAAACTTTTAATAATTTTTTTTTTGCTTTTTTAATTGTTTTGTAAATATCTTCATTACTATAAGCATTAACAAAATCTTGTTTTCCGAGCCAAACATCGATTTTATAATCAGGAGTATTTGCTTTAACTATATGCACCAAATCATAATTAGTTAAGCCGTATGTAAGTAATTTTGAACTTTCTCTTGATCTTGCGTTTTTGGATTCAAACCCACTACCAACGGCTATAAGTCTTCTACCATTTCTATTTATTGAAGAAGCAAGAGAGTATTTTTCAACGGCAAGATATCCAGTTTTAATGCCATCTGCACCAAGGTTTTTGTATAATAAAGGATTTCTATTACCTTGAGTTATGGGGTCTCCACCAGTTCTATCCCACGTAAACTCTTTTTCTGCAAACCACTTATAAAATTCCGGATGTTCTTTAATTAGATATTTAGACATCTTTAAAATATCTCTCACAGTGGAATGATTTTCTGAGTTATTAATTCCAGATGAATTTGCAAAATTTGTATTTTCCATGTCTAATTCTGTTGCCTTTGCTGTCATTAAGATGGCAAACTCTTCTTCTGTACCAGCAATACCCTCAGCCAAAGCAACACATGCATCATTACCAGATGCAATAATTATTCCTTTCAACAAATTTTCAACAGTTACCTCATCTCCAACCATAATAAACATTGAAGAATATCCTGAGGTAGAAAGTCTCCATGCTTTTTCTGAAATGATAAATTTTTCATCTAATTTAATGTCACCCGATTTAATAAGATCAAAAGCAATAATTGCTGTCATAATCTTGGTCATAGATGCAGGATAAATAGATTTATCTGCATCCTTTTCATAAAGAATTTCACCAGAATGGTAGTCTTGAAGAATTGCTGAACGTGCCTTAACGTCAAAATCAGCAAAAGTAAATTCTACACTACAAAGGCTTAAAACAACAGATACAAATATTTTCTTAAACATCTTTTATAATTTCTAAATTTTCAAAATTTAATTTTCTAATTTTATTAAATGAGTCTTCTAGTTTTTTTATATCATTAAACGGTCCTAATAGTACCCTAAATTTTGTTTTCGATAATTTCTTTATAAGAGGATTCTTTAAATTGGTTTCTTTCTTAATTCTATTGATCATATTCTTAGCAGAATCTTTATAATAAAAATCAGCAACTTTTATTGAATAAAGAAATTTACTAGTTTTAATCTTATTTTTTTTCTTAATGGAGATACCTAAATTATCAATAGTTATTCCATCAACAGGTGCTTTTTCTGCAACTTTTTTTTCTTCATCAAAAGTTTTTGCTTTTTTTGCAATAAATGTTGAGTTTTGGGAAATTAAAACTAAATCTATATAAGGTTCTTTTAAGTTAAGTGACAATTCGTCAACAATTCTCTGTGTAATAACTGAATTATAGAAATCTGAAAAAACAACATTATTAGAGATTATTTCTGCAATAATTGTTTTTCCATTCGAGGGGTTTGTGATTTTTACAAAAGAATTCTTTTTTAAAGTTTTATGAAAAATTGATAATGATCTATTATCAATTTTTTTTGAAATTTTCTTATCTTTCTTTAATCTATCTTCATACACTAGAGCAAAACCAGAATTTTTGTATTTTAATATTGAGGTACGACTTAATGATTTTTCATTATAGTTAGATTCGTTACAACCTGTTAAAAATAAAATCCAAATTAAAATGATTAAATTTTTACAATTCATTAGCAAATTTATCTTTTAATGTGCAAACTGCTAATGAAAATCTTAATGATCTATTCCATTTTAAAATTATTTCGTAATTTTCAAAAACTATGTATGCAGGGTTTAATTTTTCAGCATCAGGAATAATATCTTTATCTGGAGTAATTATTGCTACAACCATATTATCAAATTTAACATCTAAAGCAGAGTCATCTATAATATATTTTCTAAAATACTCTAATTTTTTTTTGTCATGAAGATTTTTTGCTGAAACATTTAAATATTTATTTGGAATTTTCTTTGATAAATTAATTTTGTAAAAACATGGTTGTTGTTTTTTCCAGCCAATTTTACTTAGGTAATTTGCAGCTGAAGCATAAGCATCATTATTATTTTTAAGATCTATATAATTATTTTTGTCATAATCAATTGCATAATTTTTCATTGTGGATGGCATAAATTGAAAAAAACCAAAAGCTCCTGCCCAAGAACCATAAAGTGTTTTATAATCAATCTTTTTTGTTTCAATTAATCTTAATAAGATTAATAATTCATTTGAAAAAAATTCAGCTCTTCTTTCATCAAAACTTAAGGTAGCTAATGAAGACAAAATATCCATTTTACCTACATAAGTCCCAAAATTAGTCTCAATACCCATTAAAGATAATAATAATTCTTTTTCAATATTATATTTTTTTTCTATCGTATGAATTAAATCTAAATTTTTTTTATAAAAATTTAATCCAAATAGAACTTTTTTAGATGAAGTTCTTTTTGAAATGTAGGTTTTAGTATCTTCATAAAATTCAGGTTGATATCTGTCGTATTTTATAACATTTGGTAAAAATTTGATATTAGCAAGAACTGTATCGAATACTTCTTCAGAAATATTATTTTGTAACGCAACTTTTTTAAAATCTTTTTTCCATTTTTGAAATTTAATTTCATTATCAGGGTAAGCATTGGTAAAACTAAAAACTAGAATTATTAAAATATATTTAATTAGTTTCATATAAATCCTTTAAATATACAATTACAGCAATCCAGATAAAAATAAAGCTAACTAATTTGGTAATTGAAAAAGGTTCATCATAATAAAAAAAACCTAATAAAAACTGCAATGTAGGTGTTATATAAAAGATCATACCTGTAGGACCTAACCCACACAACTCAACACCCCTTACATATAAAAACAATGGAATTACAGTCATTGGCCCAGCAAGAAAAATAAAAAGCATCATAGGAGGGTTGGATAATTGAAAGTCGTTATAACCATTGTTGGTTATAAAAAAAAATGCGCCTAAAGCAAATGGTAAGATATATAAACTTTCAATTAAAAGTCCTATATCAGTATCTACATTAATTTTTTTTCTTAATAAATTATAAAAACCCCAACTAAAAGCGACTATTAAACCAACCCAAGGTAAAGATTTAAAACTTACTAATATTAAATATATGATTGAAATTGCGACTAGTATAATTGAAAAAATTCTTTTTTTATTTAGCTGCTCTTTAAAAAAAATATAGCCAAGCAAAACACTTAATATTGGCATCATAAAATAACCAAAACTTGCATCAATTATTCTATTAGTTGTAATTGCGTAAATCCATACTGCCCAATTAATAAAAATTAAAAAACCAGAAAAAAATAAATAAACTAAATATTTTTTATTTTTAATAATCTCAAAAAAAATATGCCATTTTGAAAAAAGAAAGGTTGTTACAATTAAGGTAAATGTAGTCCACAAACAACGATGCACAACAAGTTCAACATGCCCTATATAAGTAATGTACTTAAAATATAAAACACCAAAAAAACCCCACCAAAAAGAACCTAAACCAGCTAACAGTAGACCTTTATTAAACTCTTTATTCATATCAAGTAAGGTTTTAAATTTTTATTAGCTTTTATTAGACCATTTTATGGTTGAATTAAATAATTTTAATAATAAAACCTTTTCAACGGAGAGATGGCAGAGTGGTTGAATGCACCGGTCTTGAAAACCGGCAAAGGGGCAACTCTTTCCTGAGTTCGAATCTCAGTCTCTCCGCCACTATTTACAACCACTGTAATTAAAATTTTTAAACATAAGATTAATTTTATTATTAAGAAATTTATAATCTGTCTCCAAACCATTAAAAAAATTATAAAGATTAGTATCGTCAATATCTAGTAACTTTTCTAAATCAGCAAGATCTTCATTGTTTAATTCATCAATATATCTTTTTGTAAAAGCGCCTAATAATTTATCCATTTCTTTCGTACCGCGGTAATTAGAACGATAAATAATTTTTTTTTTTAATTGCTCTATATTGAGTATCATTATTAGAATATATAATACTTGTTAATGGATAATAAAAGTAATTATAAATACTTGCTGTCAGACTTAACTTCACTAAAAGGTGTTGGTATCAAAACAACAAATTTATTAAAGAAAAAAAAAATCAATAATGTTTTTGATTTATTATGGAAATTACCAAAATCTTATACTGATAGAAGTCTATCATCAAAAATTAAAGATCTAAAAATTGGTGAAAATCAAACTATCACTATAACAGTCAAAAAATATTCATTTCCTAGAGTAAGAAATTTACCTAATAGAGTTTTATGTTCTGATGAAACTGGAGACATTGATTGTATTTTTTTTAATAGCTATGAAGGATATGTTAGAAAAATTTTACCCTTAGGGAAAGAAGTGACCATAAGTGGTAAGATTGGATTTTTTAGAAACAAATACCAACTTACCAATCCTAAATATATATCAGAAGACTCATCGCTAATTAAACAAAAACACAATACATATGCTTTAACGGAGGGAATTTCGGAAAAACTATATAACAGGATTATAAACCAAATAATTGATAAATTACCAATTTTAAATGAATGGCATTCTAACGAAATTCTAAACAAATTTGATAATATTAATTGGAATGACTCTATAAAAAAATTACATGATCCTGAAAATATCGGAAATTATAAAAAAAATTTTTATCAACGTTTAGCATTTGATGAAATCTTTTCTACATTCTTAGTAAATTCTGAAATAAGAAAAAAGATTAAGAAAATAAAAAAAAAAATAAGTTTTTTGACGAAAAAAAACAAAAACACTTAATTAATAAATTAGATTTTTCTCTTACTGATGATCAAAAAAAAACATTAAATGAAATAAATAAAGATTTATGTTCATCAAAAAAAATGTTTAGATTGTTACAGGGTGATGTTGGTAGTGGAAAAACAATAGTCTCTCTATTAGCAGCATTCAATACTGTAATATCTGGTTTTCAAGTAGCTGTAATGGCACCAACTGAAATTTTAGCAAGACAGCATTATAATCTTGCAAGAAAAATATTTCCAAAAAACCTAAATATTCAATTAATTTCAGGTAAATCAGATTATAAAACTAAAAAAGATATTTTGAATAAATTATCAACAAATGAAATTGATATAATTTTTGGAACACATGCGATTTTTCAAAAAAAAGTAAATTATAAAAATCTTGGTTTAATCATTATTGATGAACAGCACAAATTTGGAGTTAATCAAAGAAAGAGATTATCTGATAAAGGTGGCAATAACTGTGATATCTTATTAATGACAGCAACTCCAATTCCTAGAACCTTAACTATGACCATGTATGGAGATATGGATCTTTCAATTATTGCTGAAAAACCAAAATTAAGAAAACCTATTAAAACTTATAGTAAACTGGAAAGTAAAATTAACGATATAATTAAGTTTATTAAAAAAGAAATTAAAGCTGGAAATCAAATATTTTGGGTTTGCCCGCTAATTGAAGAGTCTAAGAAATTAGATCATTCATCTGCAGTCAAAAAATTTGAATACCTTCAAAAACTTTTTCCTAATCAAGTATCTTTACTACATGGTAAAACTGATATTGAAGAAAAAGAAATTATATTAAATAGTTTTTTAAAAAAAGAATTTAAAATTCTAGTTTCAACAACAATAATTGAAGTTGGAATTGATTTTCCAAATGCTAATGTAATAATAATAGAAAATGCTAATAAATTTGGATTATCACAGTTACATCAGTTGAGAGGTCGTGTTGGAAGAGGCAATAAAGACTCAACATGTATACTCATGTTTAAATCTAATTTAAGTGAAAATGCAAAAAAAAGAATAAATATTCTAAAGGAGTCTAATGACGGTTTTCATATTTCTGAGGAAGATATGAAGATTAGAGGTTTTGGTGATATTCTAGGTTTTAAACAAAGTGGTATAAAAAATTTTAAATTAGCAGATCCTATCCACAATAGTGATTTATTTTTATTAGCAGAGAAAGAAATTAGAAGAATTGAAAAATCAAATGAAGATATAAGTAAATTTAAACCACTAGTAAAATTATATGATAGAGCAGATATTATTAACGATATAGCTTAAGATTGCTTATCAGATGTGCCTGCTGAAACAATAAATTTTGACGCCTCTTCAAAAGTCATATTTAAATATATAACATCATCAACTGGAAACATTAGTAAGAAACCGCTAGTTGGGTTGGGTGTTGTTGGAACAAAAACATTAATTAATTTTTTATTAGTTTTTTTAGCCATCTCACCCCTATTCTCCTTAGTAGCAAATCCAACCGCCCAAACATCTTTTCTTGGATATTCAACAAGAACCACACTTTTTCTATCACTATCTGATTTGGAAAAAGTTTCTGTCATTTGAACGATAGCTGAATAAACTGTTCTTAAAAATGGTATTCTTTTAAAAAGATCGTCAATTAATTTTAAAATTCTTCTACCGAAAAAAGATAAAGAAAGTCCACCAACAATAGTTATTAAAATTATAGAAACAATGATTTCAATACCTGGTATATCAAATGCTAAGTAGTTATTAGGGTTGATATTTTTTGGAATTATTTTTGAAGATATACCAATTAAAATTTTACTTAAGTATAGAGTAAAACCTATTGGAATTAAAACAACCACACCAGTAATGAAGTAATTTCTAAGAGTTAATGATAAAGATTTTCGTTTAAAGTGTTTGGACATAAGATTAATTAAAGCTTGAATAAATAACAAAGACTATTGCTATAATAAACAAAACAACTAAAATTTTATTATTAAGATTCATAATTTAATGATATTAACAATTATATACACGAATGAATAGAAGAAAATTTTTATCATATGTTGGGTGTGGGTGTTGTGGGTTCGTGTTACCATCTTGTACCACCGCACCAATCACAGACAGAAAACAGCTTAAAATAGTTTCAGAATCAAAGTTAAATGCTCAGGCTGCTCTTATTTATGAAAAAATTAAAGAGAAAGAAAAAATGAGTGATGACAAAAAAACACTTGATGAAATAAAAGAAATTGGAAAAAAAATGGAAGATTCTATTTCTGAATATTTTGATAAAGAAAATTTAGATGACCCTACTAAGAATTTTAATTGGGAATATATATTAATTGATAAAAAAAAAGTTAGAAATGCTTGGTGTATGCCAGGTGGAAAAATCGCAATATACTCTGGAATACTTGAGGCTACAAAAAATACTAACGGGTTAGCTGCTGTAATGGGGCACGAAGTTGCTCATGCTGTTGCAAAACATTCTATAGAAAGAGCAAGTAGAGCGACTTTACTAAACACAGGCACACAGTTAATTGATATATTTAGTGGTGGAAAATTATCTCAAGTTAATAGAACAACTGGCATGAATACAGTTGGCCTTTTATCTCAACTTGGAATAATGAACCCATTTACAAGAAAACAAGAAAGTGAAGCAGATTATCTTGGAATGATTTTTTCATCTTTATCTGGTTACGATATAAGAGAAACAGTAAAGATCTGGGAGCGAATGAAAAAATTAAACAAAGGAAAAGAGCCACCAGAATTTATGAGCACACATCCTTCATCTGATAATAGAATAAAAAAATTAAATGAATGGATGAATGAAGTGATTTTAGATTATCCACCAATAAGATTAAGCTAAATATAAATAATGGTGAGCCCTGATGGACTCGAACCATCGACCCATTCCTTAAAAGGGAATTGCTCTACCAACTGAGCTAAGGGCCCACAAATTATTCAAACATGAACAGTTGTTATATACAGAATTATTATAATTTTTCAAACGTCAATTTGAACTAAAAATTAGATACTAGTTACAACTTATCTATGTATTTATCATGAAATTCGTTAAAAGTGCCTTCATTAATATTTTTTCTAATTGAAAACATTAATTCCTGATAAAAATTAATATTATGCAATGTTAGTAACATTGACGCTAATATTTCATTTGTATTAAATAAATGATTTAAATAATTTTTTGAATATTTATTCAAATTCAGATTTCTACAATTTTGATCTAATGGTGTATTATCAGTTTTATATTTATTATTTTTGATATTAATTCGTCCTTTCCAAGTAAAAGCTAGACCAGTTCTTCCAGATCTAGTCGGTAAAACACAATCAAACATATCTATACCTCTTTTAACAGCACCTAAGATATCTGATGGTGTACCTACACCCATTAAGTAATGTGGTTTTTCTGGTGGTAAAAATTCTTTAATATCATCCAACACAGTGAACATTTCTTTTTGAGACTCCCCTACTGCTAACCCACCCATAGCATATCCATCAAAGCCAATATTGATTAGTTCATTTAATGATTTAATTCTTAAGTCTTTAAAAAGTCCTCCTTGCACTATGCCAAATAAAGCTTTGTGAGGATTATTGCCAAAAACTTTTTTTGATCTTTCTGCCCAATATAATGATAGATCCATTGATTTTTTAATCAGATTATAGTCATTTGAATTTTTAGGACATTCATCCATAATCATTACAATGTCAGAGTTAAGGCCTAGTTGAATTCTTATACTTTCCTCTGGGCTTAAAAAAAACTTTTTTCCATCAACATGGGAGTTAAATATTGCACCTTTTTCTCTATCAATTTTATTAAGTTTTGATAGCGACATTACTTGAAAACCTCCTGAGTCAGTTAGAATGGGAAGGTCACAGTTCATAAAATTGTGCAATCCACCTGCTGACTGGATTCTTTCTACACCCGGTCTGATCATTAAATGATAAGTGTTAGATAAAATTATTTCTGATCCAGTTTTTTTGATATCGTCTATTGTACAAGCTTTAACTGTAGCTTGAGTGCCGACTGGCATAAAAGCTGGAGTATTAATTTTACCTCTATGAGTCTCTATTAAACCTGATCTTGCAAAATTATCTTCATTTAAAACTTTAAAGGCAAAATTTTTCATTGCCATTTATAAAATTATAATGATTTAAAACTAATAATTTTATCAGGATCAGATACAGCACCATTATTGCTATCATCACCTCTTTTAATCTTATCTACAAGATCCATGCCTTCTAAAACTTTCCCAAAAACTGTGTACTGTCTATCTAGAAAAGGTGCTGCTTTAAAACAAATAAAAAATTGACTATTTGCACTGTCAGGATCTGATGATCTTGCCATTGATAAAGTTCCTCTATCGTGTGGTACACTACTAAATTCTTGTTTTAAATCAGGTAAATCTGAACCACCCATACCAGCTCTTCTTAAATCAAATTCACTACTGTCTGAATTACCAAATTTTACATCACCTGTTTGAGCCATAAAACCATCAATAACTCTATGAAAAACTACATTATCATATTTGCCACTATCTGCTAATTCTTTGATTCTTTTAACATGGTTTGGAGCAACGTCTTCAAATAATTCAATTTTTACATCGCCGTCTTTTAATTTTAAAATCATTATATTCTCCTGTGCTATTGATTGATTGGTAATTAAAAAAAATGAAACTAATAATAATACTAAAAATTTATTCATATTTCTCTTTTAGAGATTTAATTGTACTTTTGGTAGTAAATTTTTTTATGTCTCCATTTAATTTGACAATTTCTTTTACAAATCTAGAAGAAATTATTTGATTTTCAACATCAGACATTAAAAATATTGTTTCAATATTATTATTTAGCTTTCTATTCATCCCAGCTAATTGAAATTCATACTCAAAGTCAGATACAGCCCTCAAGCCTCTAAGAATTATATTTGATTTATATTTTTTACATAAATCTGTTGTAAGTGAGCTAAATGAAACTACTAAAATTTTTTTTTTATTAAGTTTAAGATCTTTGAATAAAGCTTTATTGACAATATCTATTCTTTCTTCTGTGCTGAATAGGTAGTTTTTATTACTGACATTTGACACACCAACAACAATTTTATCAAATAGCTTTAGAGCTTTTTTAATTACATCAATATGACCATAAGTAATAGGATCAAATGTACCTGGATAAATAGCAACTTTATTCATTATATTAAATTATCATCAATTTTTATTGCAGAAACTACCTTTTCTTCTCCAGATAATTTAATAATTCTTACACCTTGAGTGTTTCTTCCAGCAGTCCTAATTTCTTTTACAGCCACTCTTATTACTCTTCCTTTGTTTGTAGATATTAAGATTTCATCACCTTCATAAACAGGAAATGATGATGTAATATTCCCATTTCTAGGTGAATTAACAATTCCAATTATACCTTTACCTCCTCGATTAGTTACCCTGTAATCATTGTGAGATGTCTTTTTTCCAAATCCATTTTCACTTATTGCTAAAACATATTTTTCTTTAGCTTTAATTTCAGATTTTTCATCTTTAGACTTTTTGCCATTTTTTTTAGTTTTATCATTATCAATAACAGACAAAGATACTATTTGATCATTAGATACTAACTCTATTCCCTTAATTCCTTTGGAAGATCTTCCTTTAAATACTCTTAATTTTTTTGATTCAAATCTAATGCACTTTCCAAATTTAGTGCTTAAAATAACATCTTGATCATCTTGACAAATTTTAACACCGACAATTTTATCATTATTGTCTAGTTTCATAGCAATTTTACCTGAAGCATTTATAGACAAAAAGTCTTCTAAACTATTTTTTCTAACTTTACCTTGTGCTGTAGCAAAAACTATTTGATAATCTTTAGACTCAGTTTCATTTTCAGGAATTGGCATAATAGAGCTTATAGATTGGTGGTTTTTTAACGGTAAAATATTAAATAAAGATTTGCCTTTTGAAGTTGTTGAGCCTTCTGGAATTTTCCAGGCTTTAACTTTATAAACCAAGCCTTCTGTTGAGAAGAAGAGAACAGAGGTGTGTGTGTTTACTGATAGAGTTTGTATTACAGAGTCTTGATCTCTTGTGGTAATACCAGATTTGCCTTTACCACCTCTTTTTTGTTGCTTAACACCATCTAATGACCCTCTTTTAATATATCCCTGAAGAGTAACAGTTATTATAACTGATTGTTTTTGAATTGTTTCCTCAATATCATAATTTAATACAGCATCTATTATCTTTGTTCTTCTTGGAACAGCAAATTTTTCCTTAATATTTTTTAATTCTTCACTTATCACTTTCAAAAGTTCTTTTTTAGAAGATATAATTTTTTTAAATTTAGTGATTAACTCTGCAAGTTTTTTAATTTCAACTTCAATTTCATTAATTCCAAGTGCTGTTAGTTTTTGTAACCTTAACTCTAATATAGCTACAACCTGTGGCTCAGATAGTGAATAAAGATTTTTATTTTTTTTACCTTCTACTAGAGAAATTAATTTTTGAGTTCTATTAATTTTCCATTTTGTTTTCAAAATAGATTGTTTTGCATCATCAGGAGTTTTTGATGAACGAATAATTTTTATAATTTTATCTAAATTTTCAACTGACACAGATAAACCTAATAGGATGTGGGCTCTTTCTTCTGCTTTTGCTAGATCAAATTTGGTTTTTTTTATAACCACATCTTCTCTAAAAGATAGGAAATTAGATAAAAAATCTTTGAGGTTGCAAGTTTTTGGTTTTCCCTCAACAATAGCTAATGTGTTAAATCCAAAAGAACTTTCTATTTGGGTATTCTTATAAAGTTGTCTTTTAATTGTTTCTGGTTCAACACCATTTCTTAAATCAATAGCTACTCTTATACCCTCTCTATTAGACTCATCTCTAATATCTTTTATACCTTCAATTTTTTTCTCTCTTACTAATTGAGCAATTCTTTCGTTTAAAACTGATTTATTAACTTGGTATGGAATAGACGTGATTACTAATCTGTCTCTTCCATTTTTTAAAGACTCCGCTGATACTTCTCCTCTAATTTTAAATGACCCTCTACCATTATTATAGCCCTGTTTAATTATATCTTTACCAATAATAACGCCACCAGTTGGAAAATCAGGGCCAGGAATATGTTTCATCAACTCTTTGATTTTTATTTCTTTGTTTTCAATTAAAGCCAAAGTCCCATCAATAATTTCACCTAAATTATGGGGAGGAATACTAGTTGCCATACCAACAGCTATACCACCTGCTCCATTAACTAAAAGATTTGGATATTGTGCTGGTAAAACTGTAGGTTCTTTTTCTGTTTCATCGTAATTACTTTTGTAAGAAACTGTATTTTTTTCAATGTCATCAATTAAAAATTGAGAAACTTTTGAAAGTCTTGTTTCGGTATATCTCATGGCTGCTGCAGGATCTCCATCAATTGATCCAAAATTTCCTTGGCCTTGCACCAATGGCAAACTCATTGAAAAATCCTGAACCATTCTAACCAAAGCATCATAAACAGATTGATCACCATGTGGGTGATATTTACCAATTACATCACCAACAATTCTTGCAGATTTTCTAAATTGTTTTGACCAATCGTAACCACCTTTATACATTGCGTATAAAATTCTTCTGTGTACTGGTTTCAGACCATCTCTTACATCGGGTAAAGCACGACTAACAATAACACTCATAGCATAAGATAAATATGATGAGCTCATCTCATCATGCATTGAGATTAATTTTATATTATTATCTTTAGGTGCTTCAGTTTTTTGCATAAGTATTAAAATGGAATTTCGTCATCCATATCATTTGACACTTGAGATGATTCATCGGTATTGTTTTGTTGAGTGGTGTCATTTTGAATACCACCACCGGTGTTTCCACCACCAAGCATTGTCAAAGTTGAATTGTAACCTTGAAGAACAATTTCAGTAGAATATTTGTCTTGTCCAGATTGTTCATCTTTCCATTTTCTTGTAGTTAATTGACCTTCAACATAAATTTGAGCCCCTTTTTTAAGGTATTGCTGAATAACATTAACCAGACCTTCATTAAATACAACTACACGGTGCCATTCAGTTTTTTCTTTTTTTTCACCTGTATTTTTGTCTTTCCAAGATTGACTTGTAGCTAAACTTAGTCTTGCTACACTTTTTCCATTCACCATTTGTTTGATCTCTGGGTCTGCGCCCAAACGACCAATTAATAATACTTTATTTAAACTTCCAGCCATAATATTTATATTTGTTAAATTTATTAATTAGATTTATATCACAATTCTTGTGAATATTAATTTTATTAACTCAAAGCAACAAAAAATATGATCAAAAAGATAGTTATTAAGGGTGCCAAAGAACACAATTTAAAGAATGTCTCTGTTGAAATCCCAAAAGATCAATTTGTTGTAATAACTGGGTTATCAGGTTCAGGGAAATCATCGTTAGCTTTCGATACTATATATGCTGAGGGACAAAGAAGATATGTCGAAAGTCTATCAGCATATGCTAGACAGTTTTTGGACAAAATGAAAAAGCCAAATGTAGACCTTATAGAAGGTTTAAGTCCAGCTATAGCAATTGAGCAAAAAAATACATCAAAAAATCCAAGATCAACTGTTGCAACTGTAACAGAAATTTATGACTATATGAGGGTTCTATTTGCAAGAGCAGGCATACCTTATTCTCCATTTACAGGTAAAGCTATTACTTCACAAACAATTACTCAAATAGTTGATTTAATCAAAAAGTTGCCCAAAAAATCAACAATTTATATTTATGCTCCTGTAGTTAGAGGTCGTAAAGGTGAATATAAAAAAGATATTCTTAGTTATAAAAGAAGAGGTTTTAGAAAAATTAAAATAGACAACGTTTTGTATGACATTGAAAAATCACCTAATTTAGATAAAAAACTTAAGCATGATATTTCTGTCCTTGTTGATAGAATTGTTTTAAATTCACAGCTAGGAAATAGATTAGCTGAAAGTGTTGAAACTGCAGTTAATTTATCTAATGGATTAATTTTTGTAGAATATGAAGATGAAACGTTACCTCAAAAATTTAGAAAGACTGAAAAATTAATATATTCAACTAAATTTGCTTGTCCCGAAAGTGGTTTTACAATTGAAGAAATTGAACCAAGACTTTTCTCTTTTAATAGCCCTTATGGAGCATGCGAAGAATGTGAAGGAATAGGAATTAAACTAAATGTTGATCCAAATTTAGTTATACCAGATGATAGAAAAAGTATAGCTGATGGTGCAATTGAACCTTGGGCAAAATCTACAACTCTATATTATGCTCAAACATTAGCATCTATTGCAAAACATTATAGTTTTTCATTAGATGATAAATGGAAAAAACTTCCAAAAAAAATTAAAGATGTAATTTTATACGGTTCTGATGAAGAAGAAATAAAATTTAATTATGATGATGGTTATGAAAAATATTCTCATAAAAAAACTTTTGAAGGTGTTATCAATAATCTTGAAAGAAGATTTTTAGAGTCTGATAGTGAATGGAAAAGAGAAGCTATAGCTGAATATCAATCTGACTCTGCGTGTGAGGGTTGCAACGGAGATAGGCTTAAGGAAGAGGCTTTATGTGTTAAAATTGATAATCATAATATTAGTCAAGTTACTAAAAAATCAATTTTAGACTCAGCTAAATGGTTCAAAAATTTAGAAAAAAATTTAGATAAAAGGCAATTTAAAATAGCTGAACATGTATTAAAAGAAATTAATGAAAGACTAAACTTTCTATTAAATGTTGGATTAGATTATCTAACTTTATCTAGAGAATCGGGAACACTTTCTGGTGGTGAGGCACAAAGGATAAGATTAGCTTCACAGATTGGATCAGGATTAACTGGAGTATTGTATGTTCTTGATGAACCATCTATCGGTTTACATCAAAAAGATAATGTAAAACTTATTAATGCACTTAAAAGACTTCGAGATTTAGGTAATACTGTAATTGTTGTGGAGCATGACACTGAAACTATGGAAAATGCAGATCACATTATTGATATGGGTCCAGAAGCTGGGACAAACGGTGGAGAAATAACAGCACAGGGAACATATGATGAAATAAAAAAAAATAAAAATAGTATTACAGGCCAATATCTATCTAATAAAAAAATTATTGAAATTCCTACAACTCGTCGGTTAGCTAAAAATGGAAGGTTTGTGGAAATTAGTGGAGCTAGTGGAAATAACCTTAATAATGTTAATCTTAAAATTCCAACAGGTAGTTTCACTTGTATAACTGGAGTTTCTGGAAGTGGTAAATCCACATTAATATTACAAACTTTGTATCATGCTTTAAATTTAACGCTTAATAATAAGGCAAGAAAAGTTCCTAAAGCATTTAAAAGTTATAAGGGTGTTGAATTGATAGATAAAATTATTGATATAGATCAATCTCCTATAGGAAGAACGCCAAGGTCGAATCCAGCTACTTATACAGGTGCTTTTGGGCCAATTAGAGATTGGTTCACTAGTTTACCCGAGTCAAAAACAAGAGGTTACAAACCAGGTAGATTTTCATTCAATGTTAAAGGCGGAAGATGTGAAGCTTGTGAAGGTGATGGTGTTATTACATATGAGATGCATTTTTTACCTGATGTTTACATTCAGTGCGATGAGTGTAAGGGAACAAGATACAATAGAGAAACTCTTGAAATTAAATTTAAGGATAAAAGCATTGCAGATGTTTTGGACATGTCCGTTGACGAAGGTTGTGAATATTTTGAAAATATATCTAACATTAAAACTAAACTTTTAACTCTTAAAAAAGTAGGTCTAGGTTATATAAAGATTGGTCAACAAGCGACAACACTTTCAGGTGGTGAAGCGCAAAGGATAAAGCTTGCGAAAGAACTTTCCAAGCGATCTACTGGACGAACAATGTATATACTTGATGAACCAACTACAGGACTTCATCAACATGATATAAAAAAATTATTAGAAATACTTCATACTTTTGTTAAGCTAGGCAACACTGTTGTTGTTATTGAGCATAATTTGGATGTGATTAAAACAGCTGATTATATTGTTGATATGGGTCCTGAAGGCGGCGTAAAGGGTGGCAATATTATTGCTGAAGGAAAGCCTGAAGAGGTATGTAAGGTCGCAGGTAGTTATACAGGCCAATTTTTAAAACCATTATTAAAATAAACTGTTAAAAGAGTCTTAAAATTATTTTTAATTTAGTGTATAACAAAAAAGAATCATGAGTAATTTATTATCATCATTATCTAAAACAATTCACGCTTCGTTAGCTTTAGCAATTTTATTGTTTTTAGGTTTATTTTATTTAAATGGTGGTTTTGCTTTTGACACACTTTTCTGGAGCTGGTTGTTCAGATATATTCATGTGATCGTTGCAATTATGTGGATTGGTTTACTCTGGTACTTCAATTTTGTTCAAATTCCAAATATGGGCAAAATCCCTGATGAACAAAAGCCTGCTATAGGAAAAGTAATTGCTCCAGCAGCATTATTCTATTTTAGATGGGCTGCAGCTTTTACTGTTTTATCTGGATTAATTTTGGCTTTATTAAACGGTTATCTTCATGATGCTATGACTTTAAGTATTGGATCAGGTATCCCAAAAAATACTGCAATTGGCATTGGTATGTGGCTTGGTGTTATTATGGCATTTAATGTTTGGTTTGTTATTTGGCCAAATCAAAAAAGAGCTTTAGGAATAGTAGAATGTGAACCTGAATTAAAAGCTAAATCAGCAAAAACGGCAATGTTATTTTCTAGAACGAACACTTTGCTTTCTCTACCGATGTTGCTTAGCATGGTAGCAGCTCAAAACCTTTACTAGTTTTTAGTTATTATAAAAAACAATTTTATAATTATCAAAATTGTAATTCCTTTATATTTTTAAATTCTTTTAATGAATCTGGATTGGCTAAGGCTTCTCTATTTTTGATTTTGTTACCTTCAATGATATCTTTTACTGCTAATTCAACAATTTTACCACTTTTAGTTCTAGGTATGTCGTTCACTTTTATTATCTTATGTGGAACGTGTCTAGGTGAAGCATTTTTTTTAATTTGTAATTTAATTTTTTTTAACAAATAGTCTGAAAGTTTAAATTTATGATCTAGAATTATAAATAAAATAATACGAACATCATTATCCCAGGATTGTCCAACAACAAGTGCCTCCTTTATTTCCTTAAATCTTTCAATTTCAGAATAAATTTCAGCTGTACCAAGACGAACACCACCAGGATTCAACGTTGTATCAGAACGACCAAAAATTATAAATCCTTTTTTATTTGTTATCTTTGCGTAATCACCATGATGCCAAGTATCATTATATTTATTGAAATAAGCTTTTTTAAATTTTTTATCATTTTTATCGTTCCAAAATTTTAATGGCATTGAGGGGAAAGGATTAACACAAACAAGTTCTCCTTTTTTATTTAAAATTGATTTTCCTTTTTCATTAAAAATACGAATATCCATTCCTAAGCCTTTGTTTTGTATTTCACCTGAATAAACAGGTTGGTATAAATTTCCCAAAACAAAACAAGAAACAATATCTGTTCCACCTGATATAGATGACAAGTGAACATTTTTTTTTATATTTTTGTATACATAATTAAAACTATCTTCTGACAAGGGAGAGCCTGTTGAGCAAATAGTTTTTAGTTTTGAAAATTTATATAATTTTTTAAAATTTTTCTTAGTCTTTCTTAATGCATCAATATATTTGGCACTTACACCAAATAATGTTATCTTTTCATTTTCGGCCATTCTTAAAAGAAGGTCTTCACTTTTAAACATTGGAAAACCATCAAATAATACAATAGATGCTTTTGAAGCTAAAACTGAAATTAACCAATTCCACATCATCCACCCACATGTTGTAAAATAAAAAACATTATCATTTTCTTTTATGTCGCTATGAAGCTGATGTTCTTTTAAATGTTGTAGCAAAACTCCACCTGTTTTATGACAAATACATTTTGGTTTACCAGTAGTACCACTAGAATAAACTATTGCTAATTCATGTTCAAAATCAAATTTGGAAAAACTTAACTCTGGATCATTTTGCTCAATTATTTTTTTCCAATTATGAACTTTGACAAGCTTATATTTAGGTAATTTTTTTATCTCTGGTTGACCTGGATATTTTGAAATAATTATATGTTTAATTGATGGAATCTTTTTTATTATCTCAGGAATTCTCTCTGCAATATTGATTCTTTTTCCATTATAAAAATATTCATTTGTAACAAACAAAACTTTTGGTTTTATTTGAGAAAATCTTTCAGCAACTCCATTAACTCCAAAATCAGGCGAACATGACGACCATATTGCTCCTATGGCTACAGTACCTAAAAAAGCCTCAACTGTTTCTGATGTATTGGGCATATAAGCTGCTATTCTATCTTTAGACTTAATCCTTAAAATTTTTAGACAATTAGCAACTTTTTTTACATTTTTATTTAATTCTCTCCAATTCTTTATTTCACGATAACCATTTTCACTAATAAAGGTAATTGCCTTATCGTCAGTTTTTTTGGAGAGTAAATTTTCAGAAAAATTTAATTTAGAATTTGGTAAAAAAATATTCTTATAAAATTTTGAAGATTTTTTAATTTTATTTTTATGTTTAATCCCTTTAACATTTGAATAATCCCAAATACTATCCCAAAAGTTTTGTGGATTTTTAATAGACCAATTATGAATTTTTTCAAAACTTGTATTAAATTTTTTTTTAAATCTATTAGATATAAACTTTTCAAATTTAAATAGATTTGAGCTTTTCTTTATGTTTTTAGATGGTTCCCAAAGTTTTTTATTCATACATGAAACATTGCCAATACATTCATTATTTTAGGTCATCTTCTCTCAAAACTGTTTTTTGAGAAACTTTAAATCTGACCAAAACTGTATTTGCAATATAAATTGAAGAATAAGTTCCAAAAACCACACCAAGTATCATCGCGAGAGAAAAACCTTTTAAAATTTCACCACCAAAAAAATAAATGGCTAATAAAGCCAATAATGTTGTTAATGAGGTTATTATTGTTCTTGATAAAGTTTCGTTAATTGAAATGTTCGTTAATTCAAAAATTTTAATATCAGAATATTTTCTTAAATTTTCCCTAACACGGTCAAAAATTACAACTGTATCGTTCATTGAATACCCTACTATAGTTAATACTGCAGCAATTATAGATAGGTTTATTTCAAGACTAAATAAAGAAAACACTCCTAATGTAACTATAACATCATGAAATAACGCTAAAATTGCACCTAAACTAAATTGCCATTCAAATCTAATCCAAATATAAAATAGCATTATTGCTAAAGACAATGAGATTGCTATCACACCAGATTTTAATAATTCAGCACTTACTTTTGGACCAACATTTTCAACTCTCCTAAAGTTAAAATTATTATCAAATGATTTATCTAGATTTGTTTTAATTTCTTCAATAATATTTTTTTTATTATCTTTATTCTCAAATTTGATAAGGTAATCAGTATCATTACCAAATTTTTTAACTGATATATCTCCTAAATTCATCTGACTAAACTTATCTCTTAAACTTGTAACGTTTATTTTAGTGTCAGTTGATCTTAATTCAATTAAAGTTCCACCTTTAAAATCAATACCAAAATTTAAACCTTTAAAAATTAATAAAATTAGCGATACAGTTATTAACAATGTTGAAATAATATTAAAGTGGTTATAAAATTTATTAAAAGCAATCATTAAATCAATTTCTCCTTATCTTTATTCCTTGATACGTAAATGCTAGTAAATAATCTTGCTATAAAATAAACTGAGAAAAGAGTTGTAAAAATTCCAATACCAAGAGTAACAGAAAAACCTTTCACAGGACCTGAGCCCATAAAAAAAAGAATAACAGCTGCAAGTAAAGTGGTTATATTGGCGTCAATTATAGCAGTTCTTGATTTAGTGTAACCTGTGTCAAAAGCTATAATATTATTTTTTTCATCTTTTAATTCTTCTTTAATTCTCTCAAAAATTAAAACATTTGCATCAACAGCCATACCTACAGTTAATATTATTCCTGCTATTCCAGGTAATGTAAGGGTTGCTTCAAATAAGGTTAAAATACCTAATAGTATAAATAAATTTATAATTAACGTAATATTAGTAATTAAACCAAAAACTTTATATTTAACAAACATGAATAAAATAACCAAAAGAAAACCTATTGCTAAAGCTATCATCCCAGCATTTATAAAGTCTTGACCTAAATCTGGACCAACAGTTCTCTCTTCAATAATATTTAGTGGTGCTGGCAAAGCACCTGATCTAAGTAATAACGCTAAATCTGTTGCAGATTGAAAAGTAAATCCACCACTTATTTGACCTGAGCCACTAGCAATTGTATCTCTAATAACTGGAGCACTTATAATTTTACCATCCAAAACTATAGCGAGTTGTTTTCCAATACCAGTAGATGTTGCCTTTCCAAATCTTTTAGCTCCTACTCTATCAAGTGAAAATGATACTATTGTTTGATTATTTTGAGTATCCATTTGAGGTTGAGCATCAAGAAGATTATCTCCACTTATTATAATTCGCTTACTTACAGTTGCTTCCTCAATTCCATCTTCATATTTTAATTTCTCAACACCAAAATTGTCATTTTCATTATTAGTTACAAATCTAAAAGTTAAATTAGCAGTTTTTCCCAAAAGTGATTTTACTCTCATAGGGTCATCTAAACCAGGCAACTCTACTAAAATTCGATTATTACCTCTTTTTAAAATGTTTGGTTCATTTGTGCCAACTTCATCAATTCTTCTTCTGACAATTTCTATAGCTTGATCTTGAGATGAGGTTTTAAGAGCAATTAAACCTTGTTTTGAAAAATTCACTTTAAAGTTAAGGCTAGTCTCTTCAAGTGCCAATTGATGTGATTTAAATCTTGGATAATAAGGGTTTATATCACTATCTTCATCAGCAAATGTATCAATAATTAATTGTTTGCTTTGATCGTCGACATTGAAAAAAATATTTTGATTCTCAATTTTAATATTTCTAATCTTAATATTTTTATCTTTAAAATAATTTTTAATAGTTGTGGTTAAATTTTGAAGTTTCTGTTCTATAACAGGAGCATTATCAATTTCTAATAATAGATATGACCCACCCTGAAGATCTAATCCTAAATTAATTTTTTTATCAAAAAAACTATCGTCAACTTTAAATAAATTAGATGATGCAATTAAGATAAATAAAAGTGAAAAAATTGTAACTGATAAAATACGTAACTTAGAAAAATAAAGCACTTAATCTTAAATTAATTATTTTTTTACTTCTTGAGTAGCGTTTAGCAGACCTTGGATACCAGTAGCTTTAACTATTTCAACTTTAACATTATCAGCAATCTCAACCTCAACTTTATCGTTGTCTATTAATCTCTCAACAGTTCCTGTTATTCCACCAGAGGTAATAACTTTATCCCCTCTTTTTAAATTTTCGACCATTGCCTTATGTTCTTTAACTTTTTTTTGCTGAGGTCTTATTAAGAAAAAATAAAAAATAACAAAAATTAAAATTAACGGTATAAATTGTCCTATTCCTGAACCTTCCATAAATCTCCTTATAAATTAGCTGAATTATTATACTATCTTATTGATGAAAACAACTTTATTTCAATGAAATTAATTCCAAATTATTCATATAAGGTCTTAAAACTTTTGGCACAATAATAGATCCATCTTTTTGTTGATAGTTTTCTAAAACAGCAATTAAGGTTCTCCCAACAGCTAAACCACTACCATTTAATGTACCAACAAAAGTTGTTTCCTTAGTTTCGTTTTTATATCTGGTTTTCATTCTTTGTGCTTGAAATGTTGAGCATGAGGAACAAGATGAAATTTCACGATATTTATTTTCTGATGGTAGCCACACTTCTATATCGTAAGTCTTTTCAGCACTAAAACCCATATCGCCTGAACATAAAATTACTTTTCTGTATGGTAATTCTAATTTATCTAAAATATCAGTTGCACAGTTAGTCATTCTTTCAAGTTCTTCTAAACAATTTTCTTTTTCAACAATGCTGACCATTTCAACTTTATAAAATTGATGCTGCCTAATCATTCCCTTAGTGTCTTTTCCATAACTGCCTGCTTCTTTTCTAAAACATGGTGTTGATGCAACAAATCTCATTGGAAGATTTTTACGATCTATAATTTTATCTTTAACCATATTGGTCAAAATAACTTCAGCAGTTGGGATTAGAAATTTTCTATCAGAAGCTTCTTCAAATTTAATTTCAAATTGATCATTTTCAAATTTAGGGAGCTGACCAGTGCCATACATTGTATTGTCTGATGCAATTAAAGGAGGTGAGATTTCCTGATACTCGTTTTGATTAACATGTGTATCAAGCATAAAATTTGATAACGCTCTTTCTAATAGAGCTAATTTATTTTTAACAAAAACAAATCTTGAACCTGTAGTTTTTGTTGCAAGATCAAAATCAAGCATGTCTAAGTTCTCACCAAGTTCATAATGTGATTTTGGAGTAAAATCAAAATTAGGTAACTTACCAGATTTTGACACTTCAATATTATCATCTTCATCTTTACCACTCGGAACATCAGGATGAGGAATGTTGGGAATATTTGATAAGAAATTTTCTAATTCAATTTTAATTTTTTTTTGTTTATCAGATACTTTTTCCAATTCAGAAGAAATTTCTTTTGATTTTTCGAATAGACTTTCGTCTTTCGATTTTGAAATATCTTTTTTTTCCTTCTCTAAAGCTTCTTTTTTTTGAATTAAATCTCTATTTTGTTCATCTAATTTTTGCAAATTTTTGAAATCAATTTTTAGAGATCTTTTTATAAGAGACTTTTCAAAATTTGAAAAATTTTTTCTTATTTCTTTTAAATTATGCATCAGAATTTTTTAAATTTTTTTTTTCTATAAATTTTACTGAAAATATTGATAATTCATATAAAATTAATAGTGGAATTGCTAAACCAATTTGAGTTATTGGATCAGGTGGAGTTAATAAAGCTGCTGCAGCAAAAATGATTACCACAACATATTTTCTTCTTTCTCTTAAAAACTGGCTATCAACAATGCCTACTCTAGCTAATAGGCTTAAAACTACTGGCAATTGAAAACTAATACCAAACGCAAAAATTAATTTCATTACTAAAGATAAATACTCATTAACTTTAGCTTCAAGTTGAATTGGTAAGTTAGTTGATAAACCGGTACTCTCAAAGGATAGAAAAAACTTAATCGCTAATGGCATAATTAAATAATAAACTAACATGCCACCAAGAAAAAAAAGGATGGGTGTTAAAATTAAATAAGGAGCAATTGCTATTTTTTCGTGTTTATAAAGACCGGGTGCAATAAATTTCCATATCTGCATTAATATGAACGGGCATGTAACAAAGAAAGCAGTAAAAAAAGACACTTTTAAATAAGTTAAAAAAGTTTCTTGAAGTGCTGTAAAAATTAATCTTCTTTCAGAACCATCATCTTTGACAGCTTTTGCATATGGATCAACTAAGAAACCATATATATGTTCAGCAAAAAAATAGCATCCAATAAAAAATATAAATAAAAATATAAAACTATGGATAAGTCTTTTTCTTAATTCTGTTAAGTGACTTACAAAGCCACCTTCATTTTCATTATTCATCTATTTTATTTTCATCTTTAATTTTATTATTATTTTCATCTTCTATATCAATGTTAGAAACTTCGTTTTGGATATCACTTACATAACTTTTAGCAGTGCCTATCCACGATCCTACTTTTTTTAACATTACGGGAAAATCTTTTGGACCAAGAACTATTATAGCAATAGCTACAACAATTAAAATTTCAAACCAACCAATAGTAGGCATGTAATTTAATCTTTATTATTTGAGTCTTTGTTTTCTTCAGAAATATTTTTTGGCTCTGTGTCATCAGTTATGTCTGATGCCATTCCTTTTTTGAAACTTTTTATACCTTTAGCAACATCACCCATTAAACTAGATATTTTTCCACGACCAAATAATAAAACCACTAATATTACTACTATTGCTATTTGCCAAATTCCTATGCTCATAAAAACTTATAACCTTTTTATGATTGATTTAAAAGTGACTTTTTTATGAATCTTTTTCTTCCTCATCAAGGGTGCTATTTAACATTTCATCAATATTAGAATAGATATCTTCTTTTTTTTCATCTTGCTTTTCTTTAAAAAATTTACCAGAACCAAAAATTGCATTATCAACACTTGAACTATCAATTAAGCCAGCAGCACCTAATTCGTCTACAGTTGGAAGATCAGATAATTTTTGTAAATTAAAGTGACTTAAAAAGCCATCAGTTGTTAAATATTGAATTGGTTTCCCTGGCACATCTTTTCTCCCACCAGGTTTAACCCAATCTAATTCCATTAGTATCTCTAAAGTATTAGTTCCAAATGCAACACCTCTTATTTCCTCTATCTCAGCTCTAGTCACTGGCTGATGGTAAACTATGATGGCTAAGGTCTCTACTGCTGCTCTTGATAATTTTTTTTCAACAATTTTTTCTTGTGTCATTAAGCTAGAAAGCTTAGGTGAAGTTCTAAAGGACCACTTATCTTTAATACAAACTAAATTAATACCTCGATTGAAATATTCTTGTTGCAATTTTTTTAGCAATTTAACAACATTTGTTTTTTTAGAGATCTTACTTTCTATAGTATCAACATCTAAAGGCTCTGCTGCAGCAAAAATTACTGCTTCTATTTGTTTTTCAAGATCTGTTAACTTGGATGGGAATTTAACCACATTATTTTTTAAAGCTTTTTCTTTTTTAATCATTTACTTCCTTAATATAAATATCATCAAATAAATTATCTTGTTTTATCGAAAGATTACCCTCCTTAACCAATTCTAAAGAACCAGCAAAAATTCCAGCTTTACCAGTTCTTTTATATCTTGATCCACTTTTAAAGTTTTCAGGAATTAAATCATCAATATTTTTCCAATCCATTAATTTACCAAGAAATTGTTTTATTGTTTTTATACCATCTTCAGTAGTGAACACTGGTAATTTTGGAATATTCATTCTCTGAAAGTCTTTTGTCATTATTATTGTGGAGTATGATTTAAGTAACTCAAATAAACTCAAATTATATTCTGAACTATAAATAGATCTTATATTCCCTTTAATACCACGAGTTCTTATTTCTCTACCTAACCTTTTTCTTTTAAGCATTTGTTCAGATAACAATCTTATAAGTTCTAATTTTTTAAGCTGTAATTTTAATTTATCCGCAACTTCTTGTACTTTAAATTCTTCTTCAGGAGTACCAGGTAACAATAATTTTGACTTAAGATAAGCTAACCATGTTGCCATCAACAGATATTCGGAGGCTATCTCTAAATTCAAATCTTTCTCTTTTGTTATATAATCATGAAATTGATCTGCTAATTTGGTTATTGATATTTCTTCTAAATCAACTTTTTGCGCCTTAGCTAAATCTAACAGAATATCTAAAGGTCCATTATAATTGTTAATATCGACATTAAATAAAACAGAATCACTCTCAGACATAGTAAGATATTAGCTTAAAATTTTGTAAAATTGTGATGTTTTTTTTACTATAAAAGAACTTATCAAGGGTGAATTGTTGGCAACAATCTCCATTTCTTTAAAATTGCCATTGCAATGTAGCGCTAGATTACAACCAGCTTTGAAACACTTTATTGTATTAATCTTTATATTTTCTTTTAAGCTCTTCATCGAAAGATCATCTGAAATTAAAATATTCTTAAAACCAATTACTTTCCTAATGTAATTAATAATTTTTTTTGAGTGAGTTACTGTATTCATCTTATCTAATTTTTCATATACAACGTGACCCGTCATAGCAAAAAAACTTTTTTTATTCTTAAAAGGATAAAAATCATTTTTATTAAGATATTTAACTGATTTTTTAACGATTGGAGTAAAGTTGTGACTATCTACTTTAGCCAAACCATGACCAGGTATATGCTTAATGATAGTGCCAATAGAGTTTTCATGAAATAATTTTATGCATAAATCCCCCATTTTTGAGACTGTATTTTTATTTTTAGAAAAAGATCTGTTTCCAATTATATTGCTTGATCCTTCAACTCGAAGATCTAAAACTGGAACTGTATTGATGTTTGCACCAATCAACTTTAGCAAAAAAGCTGTTTTATCAACAAATAATTTATAGATAATATTTAATTTCATTTTATCTTTTTCAAATAAGTTTCCAAAATATTCAGAAGTCAGGTTTTCAAATGAAATTATTCTATTTAATCTGTTAACCCTACCTCCCTCTTGATCAATTAATATAGGATATTTTTTATCCTTAAAAATTTTTTTAATATTATCCGTAAGATTTTTAGTTTGTTGAATTGTGTTAATATTTCTTGAAAATAATATTACACCCCAAGGTCTGTGTTTTTGTAAAAAAATTTTTTCTTTATTAGATAATTTGTGTGATTTTAAACCAACAATGAACGCTTTTCTATTCTTAATCATTTTCTAAAAGTTTCCAAAAATTAAACTTTTTTTTCTTTTTTTATTAGTTTGCTTTACATATTCTATTATATCTTGAGTATCATTTTCTAGAATTGGTAAATCTTTTGAATAAACTTTAATTTTTTCATCAATATTTTTGTAAGCACGGTAAGATTTTTTAATATTTTCATCTGAAAAATAATATCTACCAGTAAAAAAAATGAATAAACTTATTATGATTATAAAAATTAAATATTTAATTTCTTTTAACATTACATTTTTTCTGGAGTATCAACTCCAACAATATTCATACCTGATTTAATAACGTTAGATATTGCTTTTAAAAAAACTAATTTATCTGGAGATATATTTTTTTGATCATTAATAAATCTTTTTTCTGGTTGTTGTTTACCTAAATTCCAATATGAATGAAATTCTGATGCTAGTTCATATAAATAAACTGGAATACGATGTGGTTCTAGTTTTGTGCTAGCAGCATCAATACATTTTGGCCATTGAGATACTTTTTTTAATATCTTAATTTCATCATTTGAGTATTCAAATTTATAATTATCTATTTTAACATCTGAATTTAAATCTTTACTAAGGTGTCTAAAGACAGATGAAATTCTTGCATAACAATACTGAACATAATAAAGTGGATTATCTTTAGATTTTTCTTTTACTGCATCAAAATCAAAATCTAGCTCAACATCACTACTTCTATTAAGCATTATAAATCTCGTAGCATCTTTACCAACTTCCTTAACCAAATCGTCAACTGTTATGTAGTCACCTTTTCTTTTTGACATTTTAAAAGGTTTATTGTCTTTGATAAGTTTTACAAGTTGGCTAATTTTACAAATTAATTTATTTTTGGTACCTGACAAAGCATCAACAGAAGAAGAAATTCTTTTAATATAGCCAGCATGATCTGCTCCTAGTATATTGATTAAATGATCAAAATTCCTATCAACTTTATTTTTATGATAAGCAACGTCACTTGCAAAATATGTCCATGTACCATCAGATTTTTGTAAAGCTCTATCTTTATCATCACCAAAATCTGTTGATTTAAATAATAACTGCTCTCTCTCAACCCAATTCGTACTATCTTCACCTGCTGGAGCTTTTATTTTACCCCTATATACGTACTTACTGGCTTCTAAAAATTTGATCACTTTTTCAACTTCATTGTTTAAAACAATACTTTTCTCACTAACAAAATTATCATGCTTAATTCCTAAACTTTTTAAATTTTCTTTAATTAAAAATAATGCTTGTTCTATAGATAATGCAGTTAATTTATCTACAATTTCATCATAATTCTCAAAATTAATATCTGAATTCAATGAAATAATATTCTTAGCAAAATCAACCAAGTAATCACCAGGATATAAATCTGTATTATCACTAGGAAAAGGTTCTTTAAATTTAACTTCACGAATTCTAAAATAAACAGATTTTGTATAATTAATAATTTGGTTCCCATAATCATTAACATAATATTCCTTAGTAACTTTATGTTTATTAAAAATTAATACATTAGAGATTACATCACCTAATATAGCGCCACGACAATGGCCGACGTGTAAGGGCCCTGTTGGGTTAGCTGAAACAAACTCTACCAAATAATTAAGCTTTTTTTCTTTTACATTAACACCAAAGTTTTTTGAATTAGTGATAATTTCTTTAATAAAATTTGTCCAAAATAAAGGTTTAAACTTAATATTAATAAATCCTGGTTTCACAATTGTAATATTTTCAATTAGTGGGTCTTTATCTTTAATAATAGGAGATATTTGTTCAGCTAAATCAATTGGCGATTTTTTATTTAATTTTGAAAGCACCATTGCAACATTAGTTGAAATATCACAATCAAATTGTTCTGGTGGAATTTCTGCGTTAATTCCATTAAAAGTTTCTGGAATTATCAATTCCCCTTGTTTATTTAGATCAATTAAGATTGATTTAATTTTGTCTATGTATGACTCAAAAATATTCATTTATAATTATTATATAGTTTAATAGCATAACGATCTGTCATACCTGAAATAAAATCTGAAATAGCTCTAAATTTATCTATAGTCAATTGATCTTTTGAAAGAAATTTTCTAGGATTTGATTTGATTATATTAAATAACTTTTTAACAATCACTTTACCTCTTTGATTTTTCCTTAGAACTGATTTATTATTATACATTTTTGTTTTTAAAAAAAATCTAATTTCTTTTTCTGAATTCTGCAATTTGTCTGAAAAACTAACTATTAATTGATCTATTTTAGCAACATCTTTTACAGATTTAATTTTAAACATTTTTAGATTTTTTTGTGTGTTAACTAATAAATCCCTGATCATTAAATCAATTGAGTCTCTAATTATTTGATAAGTAGCTATTTTATAATTTTTTTTATTAATCTTATTTTTATACTTAAAATAAATTGATTTAAAAAAGTCTATTTCAACAAGCTCATCTAATTTAAACAAATTAGCTTTAATCCCATCTTGTATGTCATGATTATTATATGCAATATCATCTGAAATTGCTGAAATTTGAGCTTCTAAAGATGCGTAAGTATTAAAATTAATCTTTCCCTTAAAAGTTTTCAAACCAATCAAACTATTTACCAAGGCTGTATCTTCAACAGGACCATTATGTTTTAATAACCCTTCTAAGGTTTCAACTGATAAATTAAGACCTTTAAACTTAAAATACTTATTCTCTAAGAACATAACTATTCTTAATGTTTGAAGATTATGATCAAAACCGCCATAATTTCCCATACATTCATTTAAAGCGTCTTCACCAGCATGTCCAAAAGGTGTGTGGCCTAAATCGTGAGCCAGACTTAATGTTTCAGCTAAATCTTCATTTAAGTTTAGATATTTTGCGATAGATCTAGCTATTTGTGCAACCTCAATAGAATGAGTGATTCTTGTTCTAAAATGATCTCCCTCAGTATTCACAAATACTTGAGTTTTATGTTTTAGTCTTCTAAACGATGCACTGTGAATAATTCTATCTCTGTCTCTTTGAAAAGGTGATCGATACTTTGAAGTAGGTTCTTTACTAAGTCTACCCTTACTTTTAAATACGCCTAACAAAGTGTGTTTTTTCATCCTTTAATTTAAATAATTAAGTATTATATTAGTATTATCAGTGTTCAGACATGATTAAAGAAATTAAATTTACAGATAATGCTTTAAAACAGATAGCAAATTTATTGTCTAAAAAAGATGTAGGTTCTTTTTTTAGAATCGCTATTAAAGGTGGTGGTTGTTCTGGATTTCAATATGAATTCACATTTGATAAATCTAAAAATGACGATGATTTCAATTATGAGAATATATTAATTGATAAAACATCAGCAGACCTATTAAAAGGCTCTGAAGTTGATTATGTATCTGAACTTATAGGTGAGTCTTTTAAAATTTCTAATCCACAAACCAAATCTTCTTGTGGTTGTGGTGTCTCATTCTCTCTTTAATGATTATTTCATCCTGGAACGTTAATTCAGTTAGAGCAAGAATAGATAATATCAAAAGTTATTTACTTAAATACAAACCTGACGTTTTAATGATGCAAGAAATTAAAACTGAAGATGTTAACTTTCCATATGATGATTTTGCATCTATGAATTATGAAAGTCATGTTTTTGGTCAGAAAAGCTATAACGGTGTTGCTATTGTATCTAAAGGTAAATTAGAAAATGTCAGAACTGACCTAATTAAAGATAAACTAAAACAGTCAAGAATAATTTCTGCAGAGATTAAATATAAGAAAAAAGTTATCCAATTAATAAATATTTATACTCCTAATGGAAACCCTGTTGATACTGAAAAATATGATTATAAAAAAAATTGGATGGATCAATTAATTAAACAATTAAAAACTTTATCAAAAAAAAATTCTAACATAATTCTTGCTGGTGACTTTAATGTCATTCCAGCTGCCGAAGACGTTTATAATGTTAAAAGCTTTGAAGACGATGCATTATATAGGCTTGAAATAAGGAAAAAATTTAGAGAGATGTTAAATCTTGGTTTTAATGATGTTTACAGACATTTTAATGAAGATAAAGAAGGCTATACATTTTGGGATTATATGAGAGGTGCATGGCAAAAAAATAACGGTATGAGAATTGATCATTTCTTAGTTTCAAACTCTATAATTGATAATGTAAAAGATATTAATATTAATAAAGATCCTCGTGGAAGAGAAAAACCCTCAGATCACACGCCTATTGAAATTAAACTAGCTTAGAGACTTTATTTTATTAACCAAATCCTCATTGATATTTCTAGGACCTGTATCCTGTCTATTTTTATGTCTTCTTTCACCAGGCAATCTAACTTCACCCATTGATTTCATTTTTTCAAAAAATTCTTCAGCATGTTTTTGCCAAGTTGTTCCGGCTGTTTTATCAGGACAAATAGCTAAAATAAATTCGCCTCCGCTAGGTGGTCCACCATCATTATTATCTTTAGTAGCCGTCTCATAACTAAAATTATCTCCAACTAAAGCACCCGCAAGTAATTCAACCATCATTGCAATTGCAGAACCTTTATATCCACCAAAAGGCAACAATACACCTCCGTCTGCTATTTCACCTGGATCAGTTGTTTCTTTGCCATCTTTAGTTAAGCCTGTACCAAGTGGAACTTTATGCCCTTCTCTTTTTGCGACTTGTACTTCACCCATTGCCATTGAGGCAGTGGCCATATCGTAGACAACAGGAGTTTTTCCGGGTCTAGGCCACGCAAATGAAATTGGGTTAGTACCAAATAAGGGTTTGATTGCTCCAGCAGGAGCAACAGCAGGTTTGTATGATGTACAAGCAAAAGCGACTAAACCATCTTCTGCTAACTTTTCAGTTTCAGGCCACATAGCAGCCATATGATGTGAATTATTTATAGCTAACACAGCGACCCCATTTTCTTTTGCGGCCTTAGATAATTCAGGCAAACCCTTACTTAAAACAACTGGAGCTAAGCAATTATTACCTTGAACTTTAATTACAGATGAAGAAACTTTATTTATTTCAGGTTTACCTTTACCGTTGATCTTTCCACTTTTGAGACCACTGACATAAGCAGGCAATCTAAACAAGCCATGAGATACAGAACCATCTCTTTCTGCATTCTTGATTAAATTAGCTAGAATAGATGCTGTTTCATCATCGCATCCATTAGCTAATAGTGTTTTTTTAGCTAAATCGAAAATCTCATCTAAAGATAAAGGAATATTGTTCATTTATTTAGTCTTACAATTTTTGCATAAACCAAAAAATTCTAAATTATACTTGCTGTATTTCATTCCAGAATCATCTGTAAAGTTTGATAAATATTTTGAAAGTTTTGAATTACTTATTTCAGAAACATTTTCACAATTTTCACAAATTGAGAATGCTGTTGCTTTAGAAATTTGACAGTTAGAATTTTGACAAGCTATAAAAGCATTTCTACTTTCAACTTTATGGATCTTTCCAATTTCTACTAATTTATCTAAAGCTCTGTAAACTTGCAATGGAGCTTTAATTCCTTTTTTTTGAACATTAAATAGAATTGAATAAGCTTTCATTGGCTCACCAGATTTATCAATTATATCAAAAATAATTTTTTGGTTTTTAGAAAGATTATGTTCTTTTTGCATATACAAATTCTTATCAATTAGTTGTTAATTTTTCAATTTAATCGATTGTTTAATATTAAGTAAAGACAATATAAATAAAACTAAAGCAGCCATAATTATTGAAGGTCCAGATGACGTGTTAAATTCTAATGAAGAAAATAAACCCAATATTACTGATAAAAGACCACCAATAACTGAATATAAAACCATTTTCTTTGGACTGTCTGAAATATTTCTTGCCATTGCAGCCGGTATAATTAACATTCCAGTGATTAACAATAATCCAACCATTTTAATTGATATAGCAATCACTGCAGCCATCAAAATTGTAAATATAGCTTTAGATCTATCAGGATTTAACCCCTCTGCTTCTGCTAGTTCATAATTTACCGTAGATGCGAACAGAGGTTTCCAGATCAATTTAAGTACAAATAAAATTAATGCTCCACCAGTCCATATAATAATTAAGTCATTAGTTGTTACGGCTAATATGTCTCCAAATAAAAGACCCATTATGTCAAAACGAATAAAAGTTAAAAAACCAATTACAACTAATCCAACAGCTAAAGAAGAGTGTGCCAAAAGACCTAACAAAGCGTCTCCAGGTAGATTAGTTTTTTTCTGAAGTTGAATTAATATCAATGCAACAACAGATGAAATTATGAACACTGATAACACAATATTAAGCTCAAACGAATAAGCTATTGTAACACCTAATAAGGCTGAATGAGATAATGTATCGCCAAAATAAGACAATCTTCTCCATACTACAAAACAACCTAGTGGTCCCGTTACTAGCGCAACTCCTATTCCGGCTATTAAAGCTCTTATAAAAAAATCATCTAACATGTTAATTTTTCTTTATTCGACCCTCATCTGAATGAACATGATCATGCTTATGCTCATAAACAGTTAGAATTTGAGAAGCTTGTTCACCAAACAAAGTTTTGTATTCATTATTTTTAGCAACATCCATTGGTGTACCTGAACAACATACATGTCCATTTAAGCAAACAACATGATCGGTTGCTGTCATAACAGTATGTAAATCATGAGAAATTAATAAAATTCCACAATTTAAAGTATCTGAAATTTTTTTGATCAATTCATATAACGCAATCTCTCCAGTATAATCAACACCTTGAACTGGTTCATCTAGAACTAATAATTCTGGTTTTTTAGAAATTGCTCTTGCTATCAAAACTCTTTGAAATTCTCCACCTGATAAATTTCCTAAATTTTCATTTTTAAGATGAGTAACTCCAGTAAGAGTAAGAGCTTCTTCTATTGCTTCATCTTTAATATCTTCAGTTAAAAGCATAAAATCATACACTCTTAGTGGCAAAGTCCAATCTATTGAAATTTTCTGAGGAACATAACCAACTTTGTTTGTGAATTTTTCAACACTTCCCTCAATATTTTTATAAATACCTAGTGCAATTTTTGCTGTAGTACTTTTGCCAGATCCATTTGGACCAATTAGAGTAACAATCTTTCCTTTCTCAACTTTTAATGTAACACCTTCTACTAACCATTTATTATTTTGTTTAAAACCAACTTTATTTAGCTCTACTAATATATTTTTATCTGAGTTCATTTATATCTTGACTTGTAAATGTTATATTATTACATAATGTTATATTATAACAACTAATTAAAATACTTATTATGAAAAATATCAAAAAATCATCCTTAATTTTATCAATTTTATCAATGTTAACATTATTTACATCAGCTAATGCTGAAATAAAAGTAGTTACATCAATTAAACCTATCCATTCTTTAGCAAGTTATCTTATGGATGGAATTGGAAAACCAGGTTTAATTGTAGATGGTTACGCGTCTCCTCACTCTTTTTCCATGAAACCATCTCATGCAAAAATGTTGCAGAACGCAGATATTGTATTCTGGATTGGTGAAGATATGGAAAATTTTTTAAAAAAACCATTAAGCTCAATAGCTAAAAAAGCTGAAAAAATTGAATTAATGGAGGTTAAAGGGTTGAATATATTAAAGTTTAGAGAAAGAAATATTTTTGAAGAACATAAACATGATGACCATGACGATCACGCTAAAAAAGAAGATGATCATGACGACCATGACCATGATGAGCACGCTAAAAAAGAAGATGATCATGACGACCATGACCATGATGAGCACGCTAAAAAAGAAGATGATCACGACGACCATGACCATGATGATCATGCTAAAAAAAAAGATGATCACGAAGGTCATGCACACGGAGAATATGACTCTCACATTTGGTTAGATCCAATGAATGCTAAAGTAATCTTAAATGAAATGGCCGAACATTTGATTGAAAATGATGTTGAAAATGCATCAAAATATCAAGATAATTTAAAAAAAGCACTTAAAGAAATTGATACTCTTACAATCCAAGTGATGACAGAATTAAACAAAAGTGTGTCATCTATAGTTTTTCATGATGCATATCAATATTTTGAAAAAAGATTTAATTTGAATATTCTCGGTGCGTTTACTGTTAATCCTGATGTAATGCCTGGTGCCGAACAATTAGCAGAAATCAGAGAAATTATTGAACATGATAAAGTTGCTTGTGTGTTCTCTGAACCTCAATTTAATCCTAACATCATCAACGCCGTAGCGAAAGATATGAAGATAAAAACAGGTGTTTTGGATCCATTAGGTGCAACTTTAGATCCAGGTAAAGATTTATATTTTGATTTAATTAAAAATATGTCTTTGTCATTTAAAGGTTGTTAAGTCGGCAGTTTTGTAATTATACAAAATACAACTTATATTTGTAAATTTTAAGTAGACAAATTTAAAGGATAATATAATTAAGAAGAATCATCTATTCTTAAAAAAATTTCTAAATTCTTACTGTGGACTTATGTTTTTTTTATTATAAAAAACGATGAATCAACTCCTTACAAAAAAAGATAATAAATTTAGCTATAGATAAATTCCCTCACACCTATTAAATCGTTATCAAGAATAAGAATCGTTCGAAACGGAAAACAATAAAGTAAACAAAAAATAGGAAAAAAATGGAACTGACAACAATATATACAATCGTCGGCTTTGCTTTAGCGGGATATAGTGTTATTGCAAATGACTCAATACAAACGCTAGGTACTTTTATAGCGTCTAAACAAAAATGGTTTAAATGGTACACTCTTGCTGGTTCAGCATCTTTTGTAATGGCTATAGCTATAACATGGGGATGGCACTCATATGATGGCGACATATCATACGGTAGACTTAACAGAATACCATTTCAAGAAATTCAATGGTACCACGCAGTTGCTCCTGCTATTCTTTTATTATTAACTAGAGTTGGTATCCCAGTATCTACAACCTTCTTGGTACTTTCAGCATTTGCATCCACTGTAGTTTTGGAAAAGATGTTAATGAAAAGTGTTGTAGGTTATGGCTTAGCTGCTGTAGTTGCATATTTAGCTTGGATCGTAGTATCAAAATTTATCAATGAAAAATTTGATGAAGTACAAGATAAATGGATAGGATTTTGGAGAAACTCTGTATGGGTAACTTCAGGTTGGTTATGGTGGGTTTGGTTATCTCATGACGTAGCTAATATAGCAGTTTATCTTCCAAGACAATTAGATGTAACTTTATTATTAATTGTTCTAGCGTACTTTACAGCTTTATTGTTCTACATATTTTATATTCATGGTGGACCAATACAAAAAGTTGTTTTAGATAAGACTGGAACAAGATATGCAAGATCAGCAACAATAATAAATGTTATTTATGCTGCAGTACTATACTACTTTAAAGAACTTAATGACCTTCCAATGTCTACAACATGGGTATTTGTAGGATTATTATGTGGTAGAGAACTTGCTATATCTACAATGAATAAAGAATACAAATTTAAATACGTCTTTCCATTAATTGGAAAAGACTTCATTAAAATGATCTTTGGATTAAGTGTATCTGTTGGAATTGTTTTAGCAATTCATTACATTATTATTCCAAATAATTGGTTTTAAATAAATTATATTATGGTCGTATTAGAAATTTCTGATACGGCCATATAATTCAGAATTTAATATATTATTTTGAAAATATTATTTCTTTAATTTAGAAACTAATTCTTTTAATTTTAACTTTTCTTTTTTTAGTTTTCTTAGTTTTTCCCAAGAAGAAAAGGCTCTGTCATTCATTCTTAATTTTGTAAAATGTTTAATTGCTAATTCAATTTTTTTATGTTTTTTAATGAGTTCTTTAAACTCCTTCATATTGAATAATCATAACATAAATACAATTTAAATAATCAAAATTAAGAAAATAAATTTATTTTAAAAAAAAGATTTATAGAGGTGCTCTTAAATGAATAAGTAAAAAAAACTGAATTATTTTTTGCTTTAATTTTTTGTCTGCGGTATGATCTATTTAAGTCCCGCACTAATTCAGCTTCAGACTGATGATCAATGATTAAAATTAACAATTTAAAGTGTCTAAATTATGATTTTAAAATTGGTAAAATTACTGTGTTTTCTTGGGTTGCATAGATACAAAACTATAAATATTGAGTTTGGATTTAATCCAACAGATAGAATTACGACTCTTGAGTGTAAAAATTGTGGTCATACTAAATTGAAAGCTGATGGTTGAAGTTTAATAAAATGAAAAATATTAGAAAAGATATTGATATTAGAAGATTTATAGAATGGTCAAAAATTGTTAGAGGTAAACCAATTCAGATAAGATTATATGAATTAATATATTTTGAGCTGTTAAACTTATGGATAGAGCTAAAACAACCTCCATTGAGAAGATTAATATATGAAACAATAAATTCAAATACTTATGATGAAAAGTTTATTAAGGGAAAAGTTTTTCAAGAATATATTGATGAAATTTTAGAAACACCTTGTGAAGATAAATCTGGTTATTATAACCCAGATTCAAGAGAGGTATTGAGCAAAGTGAACATTAAAGAATTATATGATGTTAAATTTTTAATAAAAAGTGAATTAAATACTGTGATAATGATCGATAGATATAATGCAATTTATACATTTTGTAGATTATATGAAGAGTGGTGCTTAAAAAAAAAATCAGAACAAATTGATGATGTGACTAAAAAAGAAAGATTTGATGTAACAAAAGATTTACCAATAAAGATTTCAGCTCAAAGGTAAATTTATTTAACCCTGCCATAAACATCTTCAAATCTAACTATATCTGTCTCTTTAAGAATTGATCCAACTTGAGCTTCGAATATTTTGACTGGTTTTTTTCCAGGATTTTGAATTCTATGAATTGCCTCTAGTGGAATAAAGATGTGATCATTTAGTTTTTTTACAAAACTATCTTTGTTCAATTTTATTTTGGGATGACCTTGAGTAACTAGCCAATGTTCAGCTCTATGATAATGCTTCTGTAAACTTAAAATACCTTTAGGTTTTACGAATAATTCTTTAATTAAAAAATTTTTTCCTTCAAATAAATTTGTATACCTGCCCCATGGACGAAAAAAAATATTCTTTTTTTTAATATATTTATTCTTATTTTTTTCGTACATTTTTAAAATTTCTTTCCAGCTTCCAAGATCTGACCATGGAATATTTAATTTAACAGCATTAATTTCTTTAGTTTTTTCTAAGATTGCATAATCAAAAGATTTAGCAGTTGCTTTAATGAATGACGCTTTATTTAAATAATAAGTATTATCTTTAAGTTTTGCTTTTTTAACAGAATTAACGCAATTTTTATAAATAATTGGCTGGTGTATTTTAAAGTTATTTATTATTGAATCTTTTCTAAGGAAAAACATCCCTGAATTCCAATAACCTTTTTGCTTTATAACCTGTTTAGCTTTTGCTTCTTTTGGTTTTTCTATAAATTTAGTTACTTTATTAATATTTCCTTTGATTTTTTTAGTTACAAAATATCCATATTCACTTGATGGTGATGTTGGTTTTATTCCAAAAATAAAGATATTCTGATCAGTTAAATTTGATTTATTTTTTTTAATTGCTTTATTAAATATACTCATCTTTTCAATCAAATGATCAGCTGTAAAAAACATTAACGGTTGATCGTGAGGAATATCTTTAATTAGAGCTGTGCTTAAAATAGCTGGTGCTGTATTTCTTTTTGTAGGTTCTAAAACAATTTTGTATTTTTTTATCTTATTCTTTTTAAGATGTTGTTTAACTTGTTTTAGATATTTTTTATTAGTACTTATAATTGGTGAATCATAAATCGAAGCTTTAGTTCTTTCTAAAGTTTTGCCTAATAAAGTCCAATTTCCAAAATCAATAAACTGTTTTGCTTGGTGATTTTTGGAATTAGGCCAAAGTCTTGTTCCAGCACCACCACATAAAATGACTGGACAAATTTTCATTAAATTTCTGAATAATCCTTAACTTCTTTTTTTTTACCAGGATGTGTTGGTGCACCTAGATAAGCAGGTCCTACTGTTTGTGCGTATTTCCAAAGTGTACCTGAACCAAAATCTGATTTTCGTGGTTTCCATTTGCTTTTTCTTGAAGCTAATTCTTTTTTAGAAAGTCTTACATTGATAGTGCCCTTTTTTGCATCTATATCAATAACATCTCCATTACGTAATAAAGCTATAGGACCTCCTAGGGCTGCCTCAGGGCCTACATGACCCACACAAAAGCCTCTTGTAGCTCCAGAGAATCTTCCGTCTGTTATAAGAGCAACTTTCTCACCCATTCCCTGACCATAAATTGCTCCTGTAGTAGATAACATCTCTCTCATACCAGGACCTCCTACAGGACCTTCGTATCGGATTATAATTACATCTCCTTCTTTATATTTACGTTTTTGTACAGCATCCATAGCTGCCTCTTCATTATCAAAGCATCTTGCTTTGCCAGTAAATTGTAATTTCTTAAGCCCTGCAATTTTAACAATGCCCCCATCAGGAGCTAAATTTCCTCTTAAACCAACAACTCCACCATCTGGAGATAATGGATTATCATATTTTCTTAAAACTTTTTGTTTAGGATTAAATTTAATATTTCTTAAATTATCCTTCATTGTTTTTCCAGTAACAGTCATACAATCACCATGAATAAAACCTCCGTCATAAAGTGTCTTTAACAACATTGGTACACCACCTGCTAACCACATATCTTTTGCTACATATTTTCCACCAGGTTTTAAATCAGCAAGATAAGGAGTTTTTTTAAAAATTTTTGCAACATCCATTAAATCAAATTTTATTCCAGCTTCATTAGCAATTGCAGGTAAATGTAATGCAGCATTAGTAGATCCGCCTGTTGCGGCAACTATAGTAGCAGCATTTTCTAAAGCTTTTTTTGTAACAATATCTCTAGGTTTAATTTTTTTTGCTAAAAGACTCATTACTGTTTTTCCGCTTTCTTTTGCATACTTATCTCTTTCCTCATAAGGAGCAGGTGTTCCTGCAGAATATGGAAGTGCTAAACCAATAGCCTCTGATACGCATGCCATCGTATTTGCTGTAAATTGACCACCACAAGCACCAGCACTAGGACATGCGACTAGCTCTAATTTTCTAAGTTCAGCTGCTGACATTTTACCTGAGGAATGTTTTCCTACAGCTTCAAATACATCAACAACTGTTACATCTTTTCCTTTATATCTTCCTGGAAGAATTGATCCTCCGTAAATAAATACACTTGGTACATTTAATCTAACCATCGACATCATTAATGCTGGTAAAGATTTATCACATCCAGCAATCCCAACTAATGCATCATAACAATGTCCTCTAACTGTAAGTTCAGCTGAGTCTGCTATTACCTCTCTAGATATTAAAGAAGCTTTCATCCCTTCATGACCCATTGCAATTCCATCGGTAACTGTAATTGTGCAAAATTCCCTTGGTGTACCGCCATTCGCTCTAACACCTTTTTTAACTGATTGAGCTTGTCTCATAAGTGCAATATTACAAGGAGCAGCTTCATTCCAAGTTGAAACAACACCTACAAAAGGTTTTGCTACATCTTTCTCTGTCTCACCCATTGCATAATAAAAAGATCTGTGAGGAGCTCTATCAGCTCCTAACGATGTATGTCTGCTTGGAAGTTTCTTTTTATTAAATTTTGCCATTATATACCCTTTATAGTTACTAATATTTTATCAATGTCGTTCTTTAAATTATTATAATTAGTTTTTTCCTGTTCAACAATCTCTTTTGGTGCTCTATCTACAAAACTTTTGTTTTCTAATCTTTGTGATATCTTGTTCATTTCTTCCTGAATTCTATTTTGTTTGCTAGTTAAATTTTCTTTAATAAGTTTCAAATCAACATCTTTATCAAAATAAATCTTAAATAAATCACCTGAAACAACCATAGTTGCTGCTGGCTTATCTAAGTCATCATTATGAATATTATTTATTCTTCCTAATTTTTTAAGGATAATTTCATTATCATTAATAAATTTTTTTTGGATATCATTAATATTATTGATAGATATATCTATAAATGAACCAGGACCTATATTGAGCTCGTTTTTAAAGGATCTAATTTCAGATATTATACTAATAATATTTTCAACTTGCCGTGTATTAGAGTCTTTATTGATTTTACCATTAGGCCAATTAGCAAGCATTAAAAAATCTTTGTTTGAATTATCAAATTTATTTTTTAGCCAGATCTCTTCCGTAACAAATGGAATAAATGGATGTAACAAAATTAAGATTTGTTTAAATATATAACTTGAAACTTTTTTAACTTCAGATTTAGCTTCATCGTTATCTGAAAATAGTATTGTTTTAGATAGTTCTAAGTACCAGTCACAATAAGAGTGCCATGCGAATTGATAAGCATTTTTTGCTGCTTCATCAAATCTATAGTCTAATAAATTTTTCTCAATTTTAGATTTTGCTACAATTAATTCTGTATAAATCCATTTATTAATATTAACTGATAAATTTGGAACTTTATCAATATCAGAGAAATCACAATCATTTGTGATTAAAAAATTATTAGCATTCCAAAGTTTATTTAAAAAATTTCTATATCCCTTAACTCTGTCTTCAGAAAGTTTTACATCAGTACCGGGAGATGCCATTGAAAGAAGAGTAAATCTTAATGCGTCTGCACTATATTTTTCAATTAAATCTAAAGGATCAATAACGTTACCTTTAGATTTTGACATTTTTTGACCCTTCTCGTCTCTAACTAATGCATGAACATAAACATCTTTAAAAGGTTCTTTGTTTAAAAATTCTGTTCCAAACATAATCATTCTAGCAACCCAAAAAAAAATAATATCAAAACCAGTTACTAAAACTGAAGTCGGATAAAATTTTTCAACATATTCTTTATTATCTGGCCAACCCAATGTTGCAAATGGCCAAAGACCAGATGAGAACCATGTGTCCAGGACATCAGGATCACGAATTATGTCAACATCTTTTTTATAATGTTTTTTTGCTAATAATTTTGCACCATCTTCATCTTCGGCAACAAATATTTTTTCATCAGGACCGTACCAAGCGGGTATTTGATGGCCCCACCAAAGTTGTCTTGAAATACACCAAGGTTCTATATTGTTCATCCATTGAAAATAAGTTTTAGACCAATTTTCAGGAAAGAAATTAGTCTTTTTTGAATTAACAACTTCTTTTGCTTTAACAGATAGTTTTTCTGCATCAGCAAACCATTGTTCTGTTAAGAAAGGTTCAATTATAGAATTAGATCTGTCACCATATGGAACCTTATTTTTTATGTTTTCTTCTTTAACAAAAAAATCTTTTTCCTTTAGTTCTTTTAAAATTTTCTTTCTTGCTTCAAATCTGTCTAGTCCAATATATTCTTTAGGCGCATTTTCGTTAATTTTACCGGCTTCAGTAAATATATTAATAATTTCAAGATTGTTTCTTTGTCCAACATCATAGTCATTAAAATCATGTGCGGGTGTAATTTTTAAAGCACCAGTTCCTTGTTCAGGATCCGCATAATCATCTTCTATAATATTAATTTTTCTTCCAACAATTGGTATTGTAACTTTTTTACCAACAAAAGATTTAAAACGATCATCTTTTGGATTAACTGCAATTGCAGTGTCACCTAACATTGTTTCAGGTCTTGTTGTTGCAATTGTTATAAACTCATCAGTTCCCTCAATAGGGTATTGAATATAATAAATTTTTGAATTTACTTCTCTTTGATCAACTTCAAGATCAGAAATTGCAGTTTTTAAGACAGTGTCCCAATTTACTAGTTTTTTATCTTTGTAGATTAAATCTTTATTATAAAGATCAACGAATACTTTTATTACTGATTTTGAAAGGTTTTCATCCATTGTAAAAGCATTTCGCGACCAGTCACAAGAACATCCAAGTTTTTTTAATTGGTTGATAATGATATCACCATATTGCTCTTTCCATTCCCAAACTTTTTCAATAAATTTATCTCTACCAATTTCATTTTTATCAATTTTTTCAACAGTAAGTTTTCTTTCAACTAAAGCTTGAGTAGCAATACCTGCGTGATCTGTACCCGGTTGCCATAAAGTTTCATAATTATTCATTCTGTGATAACGAACTAATAAATCTTGAATAGAATTATTTAATGCATGCCCCATATGAAGACTACCAGTTACATTTGGTGGTGGAATTACTATTGAGAATTTTTTTAAATTTTCTTTTGGTTTAAAAAGACCATTTTTTTCCCAATAAGAGTAAATCTTATCCTCAACATCAGAATGTATATATTTATCGTTACTCATGAATGTATAAAGTTTATAATTAATTAATCTAAATTAACAATAATCAATTTAGATCGTTATTTAATAGACTAATGAGAGATATTTAATATAAAAAGATATCTGAAGCTATTAGTCAAAACAAGATGGCAACGTGGCGGAATGGTTACGCAGAGGATTGCAAATCCTTGTATCCCGGTTCGATTCCGGGCGTTGCCTCCAAAAAAAATCTTGTTTTAGTTTTTAAAAAAAAGTAAGTTGAGATTTTTAATATTCCTCGGTAGCTCAGTTGGTAGAGCAGTTGACTGTTAATCAATTGGTCGCAGGTTCGAGTCCTGCCCGAGGAGCCAGAAAAATATCCAAATATATCACTGATTATTAGATAAAAGATTTAGGTTTTTTACTAACAAATGAATTCTCTTTGCATCTTGAAGATTTGGAGATGTTGATCTTTTTTTAAAAACATTGCTTTTAAATTTTTTTAGATTGTCATATGTGGGCTTTATTCTAAAATCATGTGTAATTTCATCAGGCTTAAATAAAATTTTATTGTCCTTTTTAAGATAAAATTGATCATAGAGATTTGTGATATTAGTCTTTAACATGTAGTTACCTTTATTAGAAAAAATCTTTAATCTATGAAATGGTTTGGATTTTTGATTATTTGATATTTTAAAATTAAATAAAACTTTAATTTTTTTTTTTTATAAAAAAAACAAAATCATAATTTAATTCTCCTTTTGACTCTAAAATTTTAGATTTATAAATTGTTAATTTTCCAAATAACTTTTCAAGATAAAATAATACATGACAAATATAATTGAAAAAATTACCACCCCCATTTAAATGTGTATTTTTCCAACTAGATCGTTTCGATTGCGATACATTTAAAAGCCAGTCAATATTGACTTTTTTAACTTTGATATCTTTTAAATATTCCTTTTTAAAAATTTTGAATGCATCAATATTGAGAAATTCGTAATTAACCATAAAAACGATTTTTTTATTTTTAGCTAATTTTGATATCTTTAGAATATCATTTAGTGAAGTGGTGACTGGTTTTTCACAAAAAATATTTTTATTATTTTTAATTGCAAAATTAATAATTTTTAAGTGTGTCTTAGGTGGTGAGGAAATGACAATACTATCAATTTTTTTATCTAAAATTAATTTCTTCCAATTTTGATATATTTTAATTCCTTCTGGCAATTCTTTGAGTTTAATTTTTTTTTTAAAAGCAAATCCTAAAACATTAAAAGACTTATCATCTTTAATTGCATTATAGATAACTTTGTAGCCAAAATTTTTACCAACAATTCCTAGATTTATTTTATCTTTCATTTGATTATATGAAATAATGATGTTTTGGTAATATAGATCAACCATCTAATATAAGGTGGTAAAAAAGATAAAAGTTTAAATTTACTATATCCTACCTCTCTATCGCGCCATACTGAAGGAAGTTCAATCATCGTACAACCCAATCTGTGTGCTTTAGAAGTAATTTCAAAACTTAAAGTAAAACCTTTTATAGACTCAAAATTTCCAATACTGTTAAGAACTTTGCGAGAAAAAAGTCTAAAAGCGTTAGTTGAGTCTTTTATTGGAAGAGTTGAGAAATATTGAAAAAAAAAAGATGCAAATCTAGTTAAAAATTCCTTTACAAATGGATTGCCTTCCATTTTACCACCTTTTATAAATCTACTAGGACAAACTAAATCATACCCCTCGATAAATCTTTCATAACATTGGTCAATAAGCATATAATTCTCATGATCATCGGCCATATAAAACATTACTGCATTACCATATGTTTTATTAATTCCCGTTTTTAATGCATTATTAAAGCCTCTTGAAAAATTTTTGACAAAATTAATTTTATTATTATTAGGAAAATTTTCATTAATAATAGTTAATGTAGGATCTTGATCATAATCGTAACAAATTGAAATCAAATAATCACATTTTGTATTTTCTAATATTTGTTGAATAGTTTTTACAATGACTTTATCTTCATTATAAACTGGTATTAAAATATCAAGACTTTCTGTTTTCATTAAAAATTATAAGATTTTTATTTTTGGTAATGGTATAATAAATTTTCCTTTGTAACCTCTTTTTCTTAGAGATTTCATTAATCTGTGTTTTAAATGCCAGGCTAAAATTACAACAAAATCAGGTTGGTCAATTAGAATTGAATTTTCATCTTTTATTTGAATATTGGTTCCTGGAATTAATTTCTTCAATTTAAATGATTTTGACATTTCACCAATCATTTTAATATTTTTTTTATTAAAATTTCCAGAATTTAACAAAACACAACCTCTTGGTGAAGCGCTAATACCATAAATATTTTTTTTTTGATGATTTAATTTTTTAATTAGATTTTTAATTTTAACAATATATTTAACTCTAAATGTATTAAGTTTTTTTATTTTTTTTACAATTTCTTTATCATTTTCTATTTTTAATATCTTATTATATCTAATAGTTTTTTTTTTAATTTTTTTAGACGCAAATATTCTTATAATTTCAGGTTGGTGTTTTAAGAATTCTACATCAAATACATGAAGATCAAAAATTTTTAATATTCTAGACATAGAGTTTATTGAATAGTAATATTTGTGATCTTGATGAAATGAATCAAAACCATTAGCTTTTAGAACTTTATAAATATATTGAGCTTCAATAATTAGTATTCCATCATTTTTTATAATTTTTTTAACACCCTCAATAATTTCATTTAGATTATTAGTATGTGCAAAAAAATTAGTAGAAATAACAAAATCAAATAATAATTTGTTTTTTTTTAAATCATTTGCTGTTCTAGAATTAAATTTCTTTTTAAGAGTTTTTATACCTCTTTCTTTTGAAATATTTGCTACATTTGTAGGTTCAATATTCAATTCTAAAAAATTTTTATTTTTAGCAATTTGCATCAATGATCCATCATTACCTCCAATATCAACAATCATAGGTTTATATCGCAAAAATCTTGATGAAATTTTTGCAATAAGATCTTTATAATCTTTTATCTTCTCATGTGAATCTGCACTCAAATAAGAATAATTTTTAGGAAAGATTAAACTATCTTTTACTGCATATTTAAGTTGTACCAAAAAACATTTTAGACATTGAGATATTATGGTCGGGTATTTAATTGTTTTAATTTTTTTAAAATCATTTATTAACGGTAATTTTCCAAAATCAATTTTTTCTTTAAGGTTACCTCCGCAAATACATCTTTTTTTAATAAGTATATTTTTTTTATACATTTTTAAAGTTTACTTTTTATTGATTAAAATAACTAACAAATAAACAATGTGTATTAAGCTTGAGACAGCTGTGTTGCTGTTTAAAGAAAGTATATGAAGTTAATTGTTTAAAATCAAATCTAGATTCAATATCATTTTATATCTGGGGGGTCTTTAATCTAATTAAAATTATACAGCTTTAGAAACGACTGTTCCTGAAATTTGTAGTGATTTATTAAATTTTAATTTTTGATCATCACTAAGTTCTGAGTATAACTTTATTAAAAAATTATAATTAATATTCATATGACTCTCTTGTGATTTTTCAAGATTAATTAAATACTCTGAAAAATCTTCAAAGAAATAATTTATTGGAACTTTTAAATAATTTGATAATTGAAGTAATCTAATTGAGCTAACTCCATTAGTTCCTTTTTCATATTTTTGAATCTGTTGAAATGTGACATTTATAGCTTTCGCTACTTTAGTTTGTGTCAATCCTAAAGCTAATCTTCTTAGTTTAAGTTTATTGCCTAAGTGTTTATTGAAATTATCTTCCATTAAGACCCCTCTTAATTAAATTTTAAAAGGCTATTGAACAAATTTATTTAGGTTCGTGCAACAGATAAATTTATTTATTTTGCCATCAAAAGTTTAATAACTAAATACGTGTCAAGCATTAGATGAAAAAAAAGATTATAAATAAGCTTATATTTACTTGACTTAAGTTCTTGATTTTAAAACAACAATTATAAATTTATAAAATTTGGCTTAAAAATAACTTGGTTCTGTCACTCTTAGGGTTAGCAAAAAATTCCTTTGTATCAGCTTTTTCTACTATCTTCCCTTCATCCATAAAAATCATACAATCTGCAACTTCTTTAGCAAACCCCATTTCATGAGTAACAACTATCATTGTCATTCCTTGTTTTGCTAAATCTACCATTACATCAAGAACTTCTTTAATCATTTCTGGATCTAATGCTGATGTTGGTTCATCAAACAACATTATTTTAGGTTCCATACATAAAGCTCGTGCAATTGCTACTCTTTGCTGTTGACCTCCTGATAGTTGGCCTGGGAATTTTTGAGCTTGATCTAAAATTTGAACTCTTTCTAAATGTTTAAGCGCTAATTCTTCAGCTGCTTTTTTAGGCATTTTTTTAACCCAGATGGGTGCTAAAGTGCAGTTATCTAAGATAGATAAATGTGGGAATAAGTTAAATTGTTGGAACACCATACCAACTTCTGCTCTTACTTGTTCGATATTTTTAGTATCTTCTGAAATTTCAGTACCATCAACAATTATATTACCTTCCTGATGTTCTTCTAATCTATTTATACATCTAATCAATGTTGACTTACCAGATCCAGATGGTCCACAAACAACTATTTTTTCTTTTGCTTTAACTTCAAGATTAATATCCTTAAGTACTTGAAAATCTCCATACCATTTATTTACTTTTTGAATTTGAATAATTGAATCTGACATAATTTTTATCTATCTGTTTTAAATTTTAATTCTAATTTTTGACTATATTTACTCATACTGTAGCAAATAATCCAGAATATAATTCCAGCAAAGACATAACCTTCCATTGAAAAACCAAGCCATTTAGGATTTGTTTTTGCTAAATTTAACATTCCAACTAACTCCAACAAACCTACTACAAAGATTAATGGAGTATCTTTTACCAAAGCTAAAAAAGTATTAGCAATTCCTGGTATTACTAATTTAAGAGCTTGTGGTAAAATAACGAGCAGGTGAAGTCTCCAATAACCCATACCCAAAGATTTAGCTGCATCATATTGGCCTCTTGGTAGAGCTTGTAAACCACCTCTAATAACCTCAGCTGTATAAGCAGCTTCAAATAAAGTTATAGCAACAATAACTCTAATTAATTTATCAACATATGTTCCATCTGGTAAAAACATTGGAAACATAACTGCAGACATAAATAATACTGTAATTAGAGGTACACCTCTCCAAAATTCAATAAATGAAAGCGAAGAGTATTTAACTACTGATAAATCAGATCTTCTACCAAGGGCCAACATCATGCCTATTGGAAAACAAAAAATAAGAGAAAAGAATGAAACAATGAATGTTAAAGAAAGTCCTCCCCAAGCACCAGTTTCTACCCATTCTAGACCAAATTCACCACCTGAAATTAAATAGTAAATTAAAAGAAAAGATATTATTGGTAAAAAAATTACATAATAAAATGTTAAATATTTTTTAAATTTTGATGGAAATAAATATCCAGCTCCCATTAACCCTAAAACAATAATAAATGTTGCATTAACTCTCCATTGTTCAGCATTAGGATACATTCCATACATAAATCTATTAAACCAAGTTTTAATATAAACCCAACATGCACCACCTCCTGTACAAGCTTCTTTATTCTCACCAACAAATGTTGCATCTAGAACAAACCAATTAAGTAATGGTGCAACACTAAAAATTATTAATATGATTATACTTATACTTAAAGCTGCGTTAAAATTACTAGTATTAATATTTTTGTTAAGCTCGTCCAGGATTTTAATTCCAGAAAAATCTATTCTTATTAAATGTAATCCAATCATTCCAAAAATTAGAGGAGTAAAAAAACTCACAAAACCAGGTAAAAATCCAGTGATATTAGTCTTATAAAAATTGTTTAGACAAAAATCAATTAAACCTAGTACAAAAAATAAAGAACCAAAAATTAAAAATAAATTTAAATTTTCTCTATTGGGTTTTAAAAAATTTATATTACTCATTATTATTTTTCCTGTATCGCAATTCTTTTATTATACCAGTTCATAAATAGTGAAATTACTAAACTGATTGTTAAATAAGTAGCCATTGTAATTCCTACAATTTCAATAGCTCTACCTGTTTGCATCATAGCTGTGCCAGCAAAAACTAATACTAAATCTGGGTAAGCAATAGCTGCAGCTAAAGATGAATTTTTTGTTAAGTTTAAATATTGGTTTGTAGTGGGTGGAATAATAATTCTTAAAGCCTGAGGTAAAATTACTAATTTCAAAACTTGACCAGGTGTTAAACCAATTGATGCAGCAGCCTCTTTTTGACCTTTACCTATACCCTGAATACCAGCTCTTACGTTTTCAGCAATAAAAGTTGCTGTATAAAGAGTTAACGCTAATGTTAGCGCTATAAGTTCAGGTGGTATTCCCATGCCACCTTCATACGTGAAAGAAGTTTGGGCTAGTTGTTTCAATTCTGGAAAACTCCAAGAAAGATCAACACCCCCTATTATAAAAGTTAATGCAGGCAGTATAACAAAAATTCCGAGTGAAATTAAAAATTTAGGATACTGTTTTCCTTCTTCTTCTTGTCTTCTTTTTGCAAATTTATTAAAAAAGTAAATAACAAACATTGCAACAATCAAGGCAATCATAAAAATATCAAAATTGTTCCAAATTGGAGCAGGTGTGTATAGTCCTTTGATAGTCATAAAAGAAGATCCAAATATCAAGGTTGCATCTTCTGGCATTGGTAAAGCTCTTAATGCTGCAAAATACCAAAAAAAGATCTGTAATAACAAAGGAATATTTCTAAAAAATTCAACATAAAAACTGGCTGTTTTATTAATTAGGTAGTTAGGTGATAATCTAGCAACACCTATCACGGCACCTAATAGCGTACTTAAAATAATACCAATGAATGAAACTAACAATGTATTTAAAAGTCCAACTAGATAAGCACGTCCATATGACATGGAGCCATCATAATCAATTAACGAAAATTGAATATCAAATGAAGCTTCTTTAGATAAAAAACCAAAACCAAATTCGATACCTCGGGTATCCATGTTCTCTTGGGCATTCATTGTAAAGAAACCAAAGATTAAAACTATGAATGATAGAGTTAAAAATTGAGGTAAGATTTTTTTAAATTTCATTTAGACTGATACTATAAAAAAAGGGCTAGATAAATCTAGCCCTTTTTATCAATTTATTACTTTTAATTATCTTGATGGTGGAACGTATAAAATACCACCTTTAGTCCATAATTCATTTGGACCTCTGTCTGGTAAGATACCAGTGTCAGCTATATTTCTCTTATAACTTTCACCATAATTTCCAACTTGTTTGATAATTCTCAAGTTCCACTCGTTATCTAAACCGAATGCAGCACCCATTTCACCTTCAGCACCAACTAATCTTTTGATTTGTGGGTTTTCTGAAGTTTTCATCATGTCAGCATTTGCAGAAGTAACACCGTACTCCTCAGCTTCGATCATAGTATTTAAAGACCATCTTACGATATCTTCCCATACTGCATCACCTTGTCTAACAACAGGGCCTAATGGCTCTTTTGAGATAGTTTCAGGTAATACGATGTGATCATCAGGATTTGACATTTTAGTTCTTTGTGCAGCAAGACCTGATTTGTCAGTAGTGTAAGTATCACATCTACCAGCATCATAAGCAGCTACAACTTCATCAGCTTTTTCAAAAGCAACTGGAGTGTAAGAAATTCCTTTAGAGTTAAAGAAGTCTCTCATGTTTAACTCAGTTGTTGTACCAATGTTAGTACAAGCTGAGATTCCATCTTTGAATTGGCTTGTTGAAGTAATTCCAGAGTTTTTTCTAACCATGAAACCTTGACCATCGTAGAAGTTTACTCCAACGAAAGTTAGGCCAATGTCAGCATCTCTAGAAAGAGTCCAAGTTGTGTTTCTTGATAAGATATCAATCTCACCAGAAGTTAAAGCTGTAAATCTTTCTTTAGCACTCAATGGTGTAAACTTAACTTTGTTTGCATCACCTAGTACTGCAGCAGCTACCGCTCTACATACATCAACGTCAACACCAGTCCAATTTCCTGCAGCGTCAGCATTAGAAAATCCTGGTAGACCTTGAGATACTCCACATCTTACAAAACCCTTCTTCTGAGTATTTTTAAGTGTCTTAGATTTTTTAGCAGCGAAAGTTTCTGTTGTAAAAGTAAACAACACAGCAACCATTGCTACTAAAGAAGTTAATTGTTTTACGTATTTAAACATTATTCTTCCTTTTAGTTATTTTTATTTGTTAACAAATAATTCAAAAAAAATTGAATTAGTTTTATCTTTTATCATTATCTAAAGTTGATCAAAGTAAATTGATTAATTTAGAGTTTATTTAACTATATGTTGTGTGCTTAAATGTAAAGTGAATATATCTGGTAAATGGTGCGCCCTGCACGACTCGAACGTGCGACCCTCGGTTTAGAAAACCGATGCTCTATCCAGCTGAGCTAAGGGCGCAATAAATAATTACAGGTACATGTATAATGCTTAATTAATATTTAAAAAGAAATTTTTTAGCTATTAAAAACAATGATATAAGCTCAATCCTACCAATAATCATAAAAAAAATGAGAAAATATTTTGCTATAAAAGGCAAATTTTGAAAATCAAATTCATTTATACCATAGGCGTAAGAATTTACAGTATTCATAAGTGTTAAAATTGCAATTTTAAAAGAATTTTCAAAATTGATATTATTCAGGCTCAAAAGTGAAGTTAATAAAAATAATGAAATAATAAATATTAAAATTGTTAAAAAATATTTATTTATTTCTTTAAAGTCAAAATTTATTTTAGAAAATATTAATTTATTCATAAAAATATTCTTTGGTTTACTAAATGAAAGGATTTGATTTAAAGAATATTTAGTTAATGAATAAATTTTTAAAAATCTTAAACCTGAGCTAGTAGAAAAAAAAGAGCCTCCAATTATAACCAAAATTAAATATATAAAAATCAAATTGGGTTGATTAGTTTCTAATGAAATTCCAATATTTGAAATGCTACTCACTATTGATAAAAAATTATAAGTAAAATTATTATCAAAACTAAAAAAAATAAAAAAAACTGTAACTATTATTATAAAATATAAAAATAAATGAATGTCTTCATAAAAAAAATTTATGTTTTTTTTCTCTAAAAAAATTAAATTATAAACAAAAAATATACTAAAAAAGGAAAAAAGCATTGAAATTGAAAAAATAACTATTTGAGTTTCATTTATTAATACTGATGAAAGCTCATTCACAGGTAAAAAACCACCTGAGGAAATTATAGTCATTGCTAAATTAAGTGAATTAAAAGATCTTACCCCAAATATATTTAAAGTTATAAAAATTGAAATTGTTATTCCTGAATAAAGTAAAAAAATCTTTAAAGTTTGTTTTAAAACTTCAGATGTATTGAAAGATAAAAAATTAGTTAGAGATTTTTTCAAACTTTCATCATAAATATCAATTAAAAAAATAATTGAAAATAAAAAATACAAACCACCTATCCATTGAATTGAAGATCTCCACAAAATTAACCCTTGATCTATATGCTTTATATTTTCAAAAATAGTGAAGCCTGTGGAAGTAAAGCCTGATACAGACTCAAAAAACGCATTCAAAAAAGTTAAATTATAAATACTAAAGTAAAATGGCATAGATAAAATTAGTGGCAACATAAAATATCCTAAAAGGACTGTAAGAATCTTTTCAAAAATTGAAGGTTTTTCATGACCCGATTTAATTTTATAAAACAAAATAGCAATGATAAATGAAGAAAATAAACTAAAGTAATATGTATTAAGATTTAGATATAAATTAAAATAATATGAATAAATTATATTAAAAAAAGAAAAGACAGAAATTAATACAAAAAAAAAACTTAAATATTTTACTCTAAATAGAGACATTATTATTATATTGAGCTGATTCTAAATATATTTTCCACTACTGAAATTGAGTCTTTTTTTGCTAAAAAAACCACCCTATCATCTTTTTGAAATATAAAGTTTGATCTTGGTATAATTACTTTATCTTCTCTTAAAATGGCACCTATTCTTATTTCCTCAGGCAAATTTGATTTCTTAAGTTCTTTGTTAATTAATTCTGAAGTTTCAATTATTTCTGCTTCTATTACCTCATATTCACCATTTAAAATCGTATAAGCATTTTCTATAGTTCCTTTATGAATGTGTTTAAGTATACTTGATACTGTATTCATTCTAGGATCGATCAGATCATCAATCTTGAGTGAATTTTGCAATAACGAATAATTAGGTTTGTTTATTAAAGCCATTGTTCTTTTGTCTTCAATTTCTTTTTCATCTTTAGCAAATTTTTCAACTAATACACTTACCATTAAATTATCTTCATCATCGTTAGTAAGCGCTAACACAGTTTCAGCTTCTTCTAAGTTTGCCTCAACTAAAACTTCTTCATCAAGTCCATCACCATTTATAATAATTGTATCATTAAGTTCATTGGCTAAATATTCAGCTCTTTCTTTATTTTTTTCAACAATCTTAACTCTAGTTTCGTCCAGTGTTTCTTCAAGGTTTTTAGCTAAATTAAAACCAATATTTCCACCACCAACAATTAAAATCTTCTTAGATATTTTTTCATTATGACCAAAAGCTTCTAAGGTTTCTGCCATTTGTGATGAATTTATAATTACATAGATTTTATCACCTTTTTGAACATCATCGTTTTTTTTTGGAATTAAAAATTTATCACCTCTTATGACTCCAATAATATTTGCTTCTAAATTAGGGTGTTTTTTTGTTAGTTCATTGAGTTTTATATTGATTAAATTACAATTCTCATTAATCAAAATTTCTAATAATCTAATTTTATTGTCAGCAAATGGCACACTATCTAATGCCCCGGGTGCTTCTAATTTTCTTTGAATTGATCTAGCTATTTCTAATTCAGGAGAAATAATTACATCAATAGGTAAATCTTCTTTATTGTAAACTCTTGTAAATTTTGGATTTAAATAATCTTGAGATCTAATTCTTGCTATTTTTTTGGGTATTTTAAATATTGAAAAAGCAATTTGACATATAACCATATTGATTTCATCATTTCTGGTTACAGCTATTATCATATCAGTTTCTGAAGCATTAGCTTTTTCTAAAATAGATGGATATGTTGCTTTACCAACAATGGCTTTAACATCTAAAACTTCATCAATCTTTTGTATATCGTCACTTGATTGATCAATGACAGTAATGGAATGACCTTGTTCACTTAATTGTTTAGCTATAGTAAAACCTACTCTACCAGCACCACAGATAATTATATTCATTTTAATTAAATTCTTTTATTCCTAAACCTTTAAGTTTTCTATGTAGCGCACTTCTTTCCATACCAACAAAGTTAGCTGTTTTTGAAATATTTCCATTAAATTTTTTTAGCTGAATAGTTAAATACTCCTTTTCAAACTTTTCTCTAGCTTCTTTTAATGGCACAGAAAGGCTATTTTCTACACCATGATCATTAAAATTAGTACTTTTTAGAGATTCTTTAATAATATTAGATATTTTTTCTTTATTTTCGGGTTGTAAAATAGCAATTCTCTCAATTAAATTTCTTAATTCTCTTACATTACCTTTCCAGTTATGATTCAGGATATTTGAATCATTTTCATCAATTTCTAATTGATTAATATTATAATTTTCAGATATTTTTTTTGAAAAATATTTTATTAAAAGTGGAATATCAGAAATTCTTTGACTTAATGGTTCAATATTTATCTCAAATACATTTATTCTGTGAAACAAATCCTCTCTAAAATTTCCAATTTCAATTTCATTCTTTAAATCTTTGCTTGCAGAACATATTAATCTAACATCTACAACAATATCACTATTGCCGTTAACTCTTTTAAATTTTTGATCTGTTAGCACTCTTAAAATTTTTGACTGAATATCAAGTGGAATTTCTGAAATTTGATCAATTAATAATGTTCCTTTATTAGCTTTCTCAAGTGCTCCATATGAAATTGAGCCATTTTCTTTTTCTTCACCAAATAATTCCAATTCATATTTATTTGAATCAAGTAATGCCCCATTTAAAACAATGAATGGTTTTTGATATCTGTTAGAATTTTTATGAATTTTTCTTGCAACTAATTCTTTTCCAGAGCCAGATGGACCATTTACAAGAACTCTACTTTCAGTTAATGAAATTTTTTTAATTTGATCAACTATATTTAAAATATTTTTACTATTACCAATGAGATCATACGATGAAAATAACTTACTTTCATATTCTTTATTTTCTTTTTTAAGATTAAAATTTTCTACAGCTCGACTTACAAAATTAAGTAATCTTTCTTGATCAAATGGCTTCTCAATAAACTCAAATGCTCCATGCTGTAATGATTTAACAGCCATCTCAATATTAGCATGGCCAGAAATAATAATCACTGGTATGTCTTTATTCTTTGTTTTAATATGAGAAAGTAATTCAATTCCATCATTATCTCCTTTGTCTAATTTTACATCTAAAATAGCTACATCAGGTAGTTTTTTATCAATTTCGGTAAGTGCTTGATTGTAATTTGCAGCTAATCTTGTTTTATAACCTGCGTCGATAATTAGTTCATTTATAATATTTCTAATATCAGCATTATCATCAACAATTAAAATCTCAGCACTCATTATTTTAAAAATTTAACTTCTATTTTGGCCCCATCACTTATTGGAATAAACTTAATGTTTCCATTATGATCATTAATTATTTTATTAACTATAGACAATCCTAAACCAGTACCATGCTTTTTTGTTGTAAAATATGGGTTCAAAATATCTTTAACTGTACCTTTTAGATTTTTAAATCCTATTCCAGAGTCAACAATGATAAAACTTATATGACTATTATGGTCATTAAGTTCAATAGTAATTTTTTTGTTGGCACTACTATCTTTTTCTAATTTTTGATGAATACTTTCAATAGAATTTTTTATTAAATTAAAAAATACCCTACTTATTTGTTCTTTGTCGCTATCAAGTGATATTTCTTCAGAAGTATTTGAAAAAACAATTTCTATAGAATTATCTAATTCCTGAAGCAACTTAATATTTTCATTCAATAAATTAATCAAATTATTTTTATGAAAAACAGGTTTAGGCATTCTTGCAAAATCAGAAAATTCATTAACTAGTTTTTCAATTTGTTTTATTTGATTATTTATAATTTTAAGATTATCTCTAAAATTTGATTGGTCACTATCAGTTAATTGATCAGCATATTTATTTTTTAATCTATCAATTGTTAATTGGATTGGTGTTAAAGGATTTTTTATTTCATGAGCTAATTTTCTAGCCAAGCTACCCCAGGCTTCATGTCTTTCATTAATTATAAGTTTTTCTTGCTGATTTTTTAATCTATCAATCATAAGATTGAAATTTTTATTTAATATTTCTAAATCTTTATCAGTTTTTACCTCAGGAACCTTTGCATCAAAATTACCTTGTCCAATTGAAGTTGATGCAAAAATAAGATTGTTAATTGATCTAAAAAATCTTGAAGAAAATCGGATAGCTATAGATATTGAGACAAATAACAAAACACTTACAACAACAATATAAATTATTGCAAAAGATAATTTTATTCCCGTGCTTTTTTCTTCTACAGTATAATAAAAATTAATAGCTTCTTCAGACTCGGTGAGATATCTCGAAATATCTTTATCTAAGTATTTAACTACGTAGATAAATCTATTGTTAAAATTTTGTAATCGCATTATTGCAGCAGAAATATTTGAGGGTGCATCTATAATTTTTAAAGGTCTGTCATCATCTAAAACTAAATTTAAGGCTTTATCAACGGGAGCAATGTAGGGTTGATTATCATTAAGAGTAGTAAATAATAATTCTTTGTTTGTATTTATAATATGTACTTCATCAACATTTCTAATTAATTTCTGTGTATCTAAAAATCTCTTATATTCATCTTTACCATCATTTAAAAAATTTTTACTCTTGTTTATGTCAAAAGCTATTAGAACTATATCTGATTGAATTTTGTTTCTAATTTCATCTACATAATTTCTGGCTAGCTCATAGGAGTTATTCACCACTGTTGTTACTTTTTTGTCAAAGTATTTCTCAAGTGCAAAAGAAAATAAAAATAACGAAAAGATAGAAATTAATACTGAAGGAATTAAGGTGAATAATGCAAAATATGTTATATATTTTTTATTAGAATTTAAACCGTCTTTATCAATATCGCTCTTAATTGCTTTTTTAATTTCAACAAAAATGAAAACAAACAAAGATAATAAAAGTATAATGTTAAGAACTAATAAAAATTGTAAATTTTTCTCAGATAATTCAATAAAACCTTTATCGATAAAAGTTAAAAATGTTAAAAAACCTATCGATAATGTGATAATAAATAATAATATTAAATATATGTTTTTTTTAATAAAATTGGACATTTAAATATATAAATCACCATTTTGATGAATAATTATTTTATAATACTTGCCTCCGGACAAAGCAAAAGATTTAATTCAACAAAACCGAAGCAGTTCATTTTATATAAAAATAAAGCACTTTTTGAGCATTCACTTGAAAAAGCTACGATTTCAAAACTTTTTAAGAAAATAATTTTAGTTGTTAATGACAAAAAACAAATCAAAAAAAAATATTCTAAAGATGTTGTAGTTATTAAAGGTGGCAAAGAAAGATCAGATTCCTCTTTAATTGCCTTAAAATATATTAAAAAATTTAATCCTAATAATGTTTTAATTCATGATGCTGCAAGACCCAATTTTACTATTGGTCTTTTAAATAAATTAATTAATTCTCTAAAAAAGAACAAGGCATCGATACCGGTTATTTCTTCTAAAGACTCAATTAAATATAAAGTTAAAAATCAATTGTTTAATCTTAATAGAAAAAATTCTTACTTAACACAAACTCCTCAAGCATTTAAATTTAAAGACATTTATGATTTGTCCATAAATCAAAAAAACATACTTCAAGATGAGGCAACATTATTTATCGACAATAATTTGAAAATTAATTTTATTAAGGGCGAAACTCTAAATAATAAGATAACTTTTAAAGAAGATATCATTAATATAAAAACATATTTTGGTATTGGATTTGATATTCATAGATTGATAAAAGATAAAAAACTTTATTTAGGTGGGGTTAAAATCCCCTTTCATTCAGGTTTAAAAGGTCATTCAGATGGAGATGTAATTTTACATTCAATAATTGATGCACTATTGGGTGCGATGAGAAAAAAAGATATAGGAACTATTTTTCCAGATAATAAAAATAAATTTAAAAATATTAGATCGCCAAAAATGCTAAAACCTATTGTTGATATTTTAAATAAAAGTAATTTCTATATTAATAATTTAGATATCAATTTGATATGTGAACAACCTAAAGTTTCCAAATATAGAAATAAAATAATAAATTCTTTATCAAATCTATTAAATTTAGATAAAGATTTAATTAATTTAAAAGGTAAAACAGTTGAAAAATTAGGATTAATTGGAAAGGAAAAAGCAATAGCTTGTGAAGTTATTTGCTCAATATCAGAATGAAGAAAATAAATGTACTAATATCAACTTTCTTCGGTTATGGTTATTTAACCAAGATACCAGGAACTGTTACATCATTAGTTACGACTGTATTTATTTATATTGCATATGAATACCTTGGATACACTGATCTTAAATTTTCAATAATTTTTTTTACTCTTTTATTTTTCTATTCTTTTTATGCAGTTAAAGATGCAGAAAGTGAGTTTAAGAATAAAGATCCAAGACAAATAGTTATTGATGAAGTTTTAGGCCAAGCTATGCCTTTAATATTGTTGCTATATTTAAGCCAAACTAATCAACTAAATATACAAATTGAAATATATTATGTTTTGTCATTCGTATTCTTTAGGTTTTTTGATATTTTGAAACCATTTCCAGTAAGTTATTTTGATAAAAATTTTAAAAATTACTTTGGGATAATTATGGATGATATAATGGCTGGATTGTATTCAATGTTATTAATTTACCTAATAAGTCTTAAATTCTAATGAGTATTCAGCTTCTCCATAAAAAATTAATTAATAAAAAATTAACTATATCTGTGGCCGAATCTTGTACTGGTGGTTTATTGGCTCATAATTTAACTAAATTAGCCAACTCATCAAAATATTTTCAAATGGGGCTAACCACCTACTCCAATCAAGCTAAAATTAAAATTTTAAAAGTAAATAAAAACATAATTAAAAAATATGGAGCTGTAAGTAAAGAGTGCTGTAAATCTATGGTCCAGAATTTATCTAAAATTTCAAAAAGTAAAATAAACGTTTCTATTACTGGAATAGCAGGACCTGGTGGTTCTTCTAAAAACAAACCAGTGGGTTTGGTTTATATTGGAATAAAAAATGATAAAACCTTACTTATTGAAGAAAATTTTTTTAAAACAAAAAAAAGATACTCAATCCAATCTTTAACAGTAAAAAAGGTAATAAAAACTATTCTTAAAACAATCTATTAATTAAAATTTGCTAAAGCATTATAGATGCAGCCAATTCCAATTCCTGCAATCTCATCACTTTTTAAAGATCTAGCTCTAGTTGTCATTTTAGATTTTAGGAATTTTGACGTTCTGTGATCAGGATATCTATATTGGATAATATGAAACCAAGGGCCATTAAAACTCACTCCATCTAAATTTTTATTAAATTTTTGAACACCGTTACTTGCTTGTGAATTATGTGCTTTTTTTGCCCAAGGCTCTAAAACTGAATTATCCATGAAACCATCTTGGAACAATTCAGCAGCTTTTAATAAATTTTTTTCATAATTTTTTGGAAGTTTTACATTTGCTGCATTAGCAATTTCCAAAATCATAAAAGCTTCGCCCAATCCAGTATGATGATACCATAACGACCTATTACCACGTGTTGTTCTATCTTTAATGCTGCCATCTTTTAAAATCCATTTATCTGCACCTTTAATAAGCTTTTTAACTAATGATTTATAATTTTTATTATTATTGTGTTTGAGAGCAATGTTAGGGAAAAACCATCCAGCAGAATTTCCCATATAAAATTTTGATACTGGTTTTATCCTTTTGTAAAAAGATTTAAACCATTGATTAATCTTTTTATGTCTGGGATCGTCTGTTTTATAAGATGTAAAGTTTAAGTTATAAATATAATTAAGACCCATAACAATTTCTACAGCAACAGTTGCATCTTTTATTGGCGCTATATCTTGACCGTTAGGGTCGCTCCATTCTCCCTCACAATCTTTTAAAATAGGTTTATCTTTTGAGTTTGTGTAACACTGCTTGGTTGCTGATAGTGCATTATTCTTTGACCAAGTATAAAGTTTATCAAATAAAAATTCTTTAACTTTATCATTCTCATTAACACTGGCATAAGTTATTGCATCTGCATATTCTTTAAAAACATCTCTACTGTAAACACCTTCTACTATCTTCCAGTTATCCATTCTTGAATTGTAGCCAAGTATTTTGGGCGCAAGATCTTTGTTAATAATATTTTTTTTAGGCTTATAATTGTTAAAACCACATATTTTTGATTTATAATCTTTCGGCAAATCATCATATTTGTTTAATATGTCATCAGGTATAAAAGGACTTTTGCTTAATTGTTTAGAATTGGCGATAGAATATGAAGTTAATGTAATAAATAATATGTATATAAATAAAATATTAAAACTTTTTATAACCATTTCTTTTAATTAAAGATTTTTTACAAAAATGTATACTCTTAAATCTAAATCATAAATTTATTCAATTGGCTGGTAAAGATCTTCGGCCCTTTTTTGAAAAGCATCTGCTATCTTATTCAAACCAAACTCGAAAGACTTAGACATCAAAACATTTAAGAATTTATTCTCGATTTCAAAATCAATATCAAAAGAAATTTCGGTGCCCCCTTTTGTTTCATTAAAATTCCAATTATTTTCTAAGTGATTTAATGGGCCGCCAATATTGGTTACATTTATAGTACTGTTTTCTTTGTCAAATTTTACATCACTTTTGTATGTATCTTTAAATGGTCCTTTACCAATGGTAAGATCAGCAATAATTAAAATTTGATTACCTTCTTTATTTCTTTCATAAACATGTGAGTCCAAACAAAAAGGGACAAACTCTGGATATTTTTCAATATCAAGAACTAAATCAACAAGTTGATCTTTTTTACATTCAATTAATCTCTTAACTGATGCTTTGGGCATTAATGTTTGTTTAATCTATTTTGTTGAAGTTGAGCAAAATCTTCATCAGCATGATACGAAGATCTTGTTAATGGTGATGAAGAAACTAGTAAAAATCCTTTTGCTTTAGCTATTGTTCCTAAATCATCAAATTCTTTTGGAGTATAATATCTTTCAAGCGGATGGTGTTTTGTTGATGGTTGAAGATATTGACCAATAGTTAAAAAATCTACTTCCGCAGCTTTCAAGTCATCCATAACTTGCAAAATTTCATCTCTACTTTCACCTAGTCCAACCATAATTCCAGATTTGGTAAAAACATTCTTATTAACTTGTTTGGCATTTTTCAAAAGTTCTAAAGATGAAAAGTATCTTGAGCCAGGTCTAACTTTTAAATAAAGACTGGGTACAGTTTCGATATTATGATTAAAAACATCTGGGTTTGCATCTAAAACTCTTTTATAAGAATCTCCTTTTCTCAAAAAATCAGGTGTTAATACTTCAATTGTAGTATTTGGATTTTGTTTTCTTGTTTGATTTATTGTTTCAAAGAAATGTTCTGAACCACCATCATCTAGATCATCTCTATCAACAGATGTTATCACAACATGTTTTAAATTTAATTTTTTAACAGCTTCTGCAATTTTAATTGGCTCTAATTGATCTAGTTTTCGAGGTAAACCAGTTTTAACATCACAGAATGCACATGCTCTAGTACAAGTATCTCCCATTATCATAAATGTTGCATGTCTTTTACTCCAACACTCGGTAATGTTTGGGCAATTAGCTTCCTGGCAAACAGTTACTAAATTATTATTATTTACTATTGTTTTTGTTAAGAAAAACTCTTTACTATTTACAAGCTTAGACCTTATCCAATCCGGTTTTTTCTTGATCGGATTAATTGGTTTGTTTTGTTTTTCTGGATGTCTAGTTTTCATCATTTTTAATTATATAAATTGTCTCACCTTCCTTTCCAAACAAAAATCTTTCTCTTATTAAAGTTTCAACATAATCAAGATCTAAATTGGTGCTTAGCAAAGTATTTTTATGATCTAAATCATTTATCTTATTAACTAAGGATAATTCTTCGTTTTTCAAGTTAGACAAAAGTTTTTTTTTTCAATAAATGAAAAAAGCCCTCTTTCACCTGATACAAGATTAAAAGCAAAATAAAAAATCAAAAAAATAGATACTAATAAAAAATAATTTCTTTTTATTAATCTAAGCATTAATTGATTTTATTCATCCTCGCTTTTTTTCCAAGTTCTTCTTCAATACGAATTAATTGATTATATTTAGCTACTCTTTCAGATCTTGCTAATGATCCGGTTTTAATTTGATTAGAGTTTGTCCCAACTGCCAAATCTGCAATAAATGTGTCCTCACTCTCTCCTGATCGATGAGATATGATTATTTTATATCCTATGGTTTGAGCAAATTTTATCACATCTAAAGTTTCAGATACTGTGCCAATTTGATTGAGTTTAATTAAAATTGAATTTGATGAAATATTTAAAAAACCTTTTTTAAGTCTTTCAAGGTTTGTTACATACAAATCATCTCCAACGATTTGAACATCTTTCACGGATTTCATTAATTTATTCCAAGCCAGCCAATCATTTTCTGCAAAAGGGTCTTCGATTGATTTTATTTTATATTTGTTAATAATTTTTTGATATTCTTTGATCGATTTTTCAACAGAAATATAACTTTTAGAATGAATGGAGTATTTATTCTTTTTAAATAATTCATTGGCTGCAACATCAAGACATATGGAAACATCTTTACCATTTTTAAAACCTGCTTTTTTAATTGCAGAAACAATTAAATCTAGCGCCTGATTATTACTACTGATCATTGGAGCAAAACCACCTTCATCACCAACAGATGTAGATAACCCCCTGTCTTTAATTAGCTTACTTAGACTTTTAATAACTAAAAAACAAACTCTCATTGCTTCTGAGAAACTTTTTGCACGATCAGGTCTGATCATAAATTCTTGAATTCTAAGACCATTGTTAGCGTGAGCCCCACCATTAATGATGTTCATTAAAGGATATGGTAATTGAAAATTTTTCTTGGCCGAAAATGTTTTATATAAAGGTAATTTTTTAACTTTAGCTGAAAGTTTTTTAACAGCCATAGAAACTGCTAACATTGCATTAGCACCAAGATTTGTTTTTTGTCTGGTGCCATCAAGGTTAATTAAAAGAGTGTCAATTCGTTCTTGGTTATGAATATTTTGACCTTTTAGTTTTTTTGAAATTTTTGTATTAACTAAATTAACAGCACTAAAAACACTTTTTCCTAAATATCTTTTATTATTTTTATCTCTTTTTTCATAAGCTTCAAAAGTTCCTGTAGATGCTCCAGAGGGACAGATAGCTGATGCGCTATTATTTTTTACATAGACTTCTGCTTCAACGGTTGGATTACCCCTACTATCAAAAACTTGTCTTGCTTTTACTTTTAAAATTTTGCTCACTACTTTTTAATTAAATTATCAATATCAGTTAATTGTTTAAGTAAATCTTCTAACTTATCTAAAGGAACCATGTTTGGACCATCTGATGGTGCATTATCCGGATCTTGATGCGTTTCAATAAAAACTCCAGCAACTCCTACGGCAACTGCAGCTCTTGCTAGATATTCAACAAACTCTCTTTGTCCACCAGAAGACTCGCCCTGACCACCTGGTTGTTGTACGGAATGTGTAGCATCAAAAATTACTGGATAACCATTTTTTGCCATGATCGGTAATGATCTCATATCTGATACTAAAGTATTATATCCAAAGCTAGCTCCTCTTTCTGTAACTAATATATTTTCATTTCCAGAGTCTGCTATTTTTTTAGTAACATTAACCATGTCCCATGGCGCTAAGAACTGTCCCTTTTTAACATTTATAATTTTATTAGTTTTTGCAGCAGCGATTAACAGATCAGTTTGCCTACATAGAAATGCTGGTATTTGTAAAATATCAACATGATCTTTTAATAACGAACATTGTTCTGCGTTATGAATGTCGGTTAAAATTGGAACATTCAATTCTTTTTTAATTTTATCAAACACTGGAAGGGAAGCTTCTAAACCGGCCCCTCTTACACCTTTTAAACTCGTTCTATTAGCTTTATCGAAAGAAGTTTTATAAATAAATCCAAGACCTAATTTTTTTGTAATTTCTTGAATTTTACCTGCCATGTCCATTGCATGTTGCTCAGTTTCAAGCTGACATGGTCCAGCAATAATACAAATCTTATTGTCGTTTGAAATTTCTATATTTCCACAATTAACTTTTTTACTATTCATTTATGATTTTTAGCTGCCTTGATAAATGATGAGAATAAAGGATGAGGAGCTAAAGGTCTAGATTTAAATTCAGGGTGAAACTGAACTCCTATAAACCATGGATGATTTTTTAACTCTATAATCTCAGGCAGCTTATTATCAGGCGATAACCCCGAAAAAAACATCCCTTTTTTTTCAAATTTATCTTTAAAAGCAATATTGACTTCATATCTATGTCTGTGTCTCTCTTTAATTAATTTGGATTTATAAATTTTTCTGATTTTTGAATTATCTTTTAGTTTTGCGTCATAAGAACCCAATCTCATTGTACCTCCTAAATCTTTATCGGTTCCTTTAATCTTTTTACCATCTTTAGTCCATTCATTGATTAATCCAATTATAGGTAACCCTTTTTTATCAAATTCACTTGATGTAGCATTTTTTAAATTCAATTGATTTCTTGCAAATTCAATGATTGCCATCTGCATTCCATAACAAATTCCTAAAAAAGGAATTTTGTTTAATCTTGCGTATTTGATAGATTCAATTTTTCCATCTGTTCCCCTTTTACCAAACCCACCAGGAATTAATATTCCTGAAATATTTTTAAGCTTCTTCTTAATTTCAGAAATTTTTAATTTTTCAGAATCTATTCTAACTAAATTTACTTTAACCTTATTATCAATTCCTCCATGCGTTAATGCTTCATCTAAAGATTTATATGCATCTTTTAACTCCACGTATTTTCCAATGATTGCAATATTAACTTGTTTTTTATTATGTAAAATTATTTTAGTTATTTTTTTCCAAGGATTTAAATTTGCGGGTTTTTTTGATTTTAATTTAAAATAGTTTAAAACTTGCAAATCTAACTTTTCTTTAAAAAAGCTCATTGGAGCTTCATAAATAGTTCTTACATCAACAGTTTCGATTACATTTTTAATATCAACATTACAAAATAATGATATTTTTTTTCTATGATCTAATGGAATAGGTCTTTCAGATCTACAAATGATTATATCAGGTTGAATACCTATACTTCTTAATTCTTTAACTGAGTGTTGGGTTGGTTTTGTTTTTATTTCATCCGATGCTTTTAAGTAAGGTACTAATGTTAAATGAATGAATAATGCATTTTTTTTACCCACATCATTTGCAAATTGTCTTATCGCTTCAACAAATGGTAGGCTTTCTATATCCCCTACTATTCCACCAATTTCACAAATAACAAAATCTTCTTTGGATGAATCGTGTTTGATAAATTCTTTTATACGATCAGTAATATGCGGAATAACTTGAACAGTTTTTCCTAAATATTCTCCTTTTCTTTCTTTCTTTAAAACATCGCTATAAATTTTTCCTGTTGTAATATTATCTGATTTTTTTGCAGACACTCCTGAAAATCTTTCATAGTGTCCTAAATCTAAATCTGTTTCAGCACCATCATCAGTTACGTAAACCTCACCATGTTGAAATGGACTCATTGTTCCTGGATCCACATTTAAATATGGATCTAGTTTTCTGATTCTAACTTTGTAACCTCTTGATTGTAACAAATAAGCTAATGATGCTGAAGATAAACCTTTACCTAATGAAGAAACCACACCGCCAGTGACAAATATATATCGCGCCATGGAATTATCTTATAGCGAATAAAAAATGAATTGAAAAGTATTAATTATTTATCTTCAGGAATTGACGGGGTATCTTCAGTTTTTTCCTCAATAGTATCTAAAACTGAATTTGCAGGTGTTAATTCTGCTCTTGAAATGATTGTAAGAGCTAAGCTGCATACAATAAACAAAGTTGCTATAACAGCAGTAGCCTTAGTCATAAATCCACCAGCAGATCTAGATAACATGAAATTTTCTTGAGAAACACCAATACCTAGTGCACCACCTTCTGATTTTTGTAATAGTATTAATGACACTAAAATAAACGCCAGGATGATGTTAATGACTAACAAAATATTTTCCATGCGGTCTAATTAAAGGTTTTTTTAATTATATCAATAAATTTTTTTGAACTTTGAGAGGCACCACCAATCAAAAAGCCATCTATAATGTCAATATCTTTTAATTGAGCAATGTTATTAGTGTTAACAGACCCGCCATATAAAATTTTTAGGGGTTTTTTACCAAATCTATTTTTAATAAAAGAAACAGATTTTAACAAATCATTTGATTTAGGTATCAAGCCAGTTCCAATTGACCATACAGGCTCGTAAGCTAAAATTATGTTAGATTTATTTTTAATTGATTTTAAACCATTGTTAATTTGTTTTGCTAGAACTTGATTAGTTTTTTTATTTTTTTTTTCCGCAAGAGTTTCACCAATACAAAATATAATTTTCAATCCAGATTTGATCGCACTTTTAATCTTTAAATTTATCAGCTTATCAGTTTCACCTGACTGTCTATTTTCAGAGTGCCCTAATATAATATATTTAGCTCCAACATTTTTTAACATACCTGCATTTACGCTGCCTGTGAAAGCACCATAGTTTTCATTTTCATGACAATTTTGTGCACCAACCTCTAACTTGGTTTTTTTCAATCTTTTTGACAGGGGTCTAATAAGAGTATTTGGGGGGCAATAAACTATTTTAAGTTTATTTTTCTTATTAGCATTTGAAAATTTTATAACACTATCTAGTGAATTTAATGTTCTTAAATCACCAAACATTTTCCAATTAGCTACAAAATACATATATTTATTTGTCATTATTGAATTTTTAATCTATAGATTTGTTTTTTACAGATCAATATATTTATAGCGTAATGATAGAAACTTTGAAAAATTTTGGTGGAAAAAAATTAGGAGGCATTATCCTAATTGCAGTAATAGTAATCGCATTTGGATTTGGAGGTTTTGGTGGAGGATTTAGTACTAATAACCAAAATAATATAGCAAAGATAAATAAGACAAATGTAACAACTCAAGATTTTATGGACTATTTAAATGGTAGTAATATTTCACAACAAGCAATTAGAGAAAACCTTGATCAGAATATAATTGAAGAATTATTATCAGGACTAATTTCAACTACTTTAATTGACTTAGAAGTTGAAGATTTTGATCTTTCAATAACAGAATTAACTATTTTAAAAAAAATAAAAGAAAATAAAAATTTTCAAGATGAAAATAATGTATTTCAAAGAACTAAATATGAAAAATTTCTTCTATCTAATAATATGTCAGCTCCCATGTTCGAGCTTCAATTAAAAAATCGTGAACTTCAAAAACACTTGTTTGATTTAATTGGCGCTGGAACAATAACACCAAATTTTGTAATTCAAAAAAAATTTGAAGAACAGAATAAAACTCTAGATGTTGAATATTTTGCAATGTCTAACAAATATAAAGAAAAAGATAGATACACTAATTTAGAAATTGAGGAGTTTGTTGAAGAAAATAAAGATCAATTAAAAAGAGAATATATTGATTTTAAATACGCAGTATTAAACCCTAAAAATCTAATTGGTATAGAAGAATTTAATCAGGAGTTTTTTGATAAAATAGATAAAATTGAAGACCAAATCTCTCAAGGTGATACATTTGAAACAATACTGGAAAATGTAGATGTTAATGTAACAAAAATAAGTAAATACACTCCATCATCAACAAAAAATATCAATGAGGATAAAATTTATTCTAAAAGATCATCAAATTTAGATCTTGTAGAAAATGGTGATAATTTTTTATTATTTTCAATAGTAAAAAAATATGATCTTGGACCAAACTTAAATGACAAAACTACCAAGGATGAAATAACTGAATTAGTTTTTCAAAAGGGAAAATTCGATTTTAATAGAAGTATTTTGGAAAAAATTCAGAAAAAAGAATTTGATAATAATAAATTTAATGAAATGTCAGCTAATAGCCTAGAGTACACATCGCTTAATTCAATTAATGATAACAATACTTTTGAAAAAAATTCGGTAAAAATATTATACAGCCTTCCAATTAATTCTTTTACACTTGTAAATGATAAGGATAATGAAATTTATTTAGTTAAAATCGTTAATGCAAAAAATAATTCTTATAATGCAACTGATGAAAATTACTTAAAATTTGTCCAAGAACAAAACACAGTCAATAGAAAGAGTATTCTTCAATCTTACGATCAATTACTTAATAAAAAATATAAAGTTCAACTAAATCAAAAAACTATTGATAGAGTTAAAAATTATTTCAAATGATAATTAATCGAAACTTCAAAGATTTTAAGTTTCGACACAGAAGCAAAAAAAATCAAATAATATATACATCAAAAAAAGTTAAAAATGATGATGAAGTTCTTAATCTAATTGATAATTTTCTCATAGAAAAAAATAGCTTTATATTTGAGTCTATTGAAAAGGGTAAAATCAAAGGTAGATATACCATTTTTGGCAAAAACCCTGATAAAATTTGGGAGTTTAATAACAATAATTCATACTTAATAAAAAACAAAAAAAAAATTAAATTAAAACACAAGCCTGAGCAATTAATTGAAAAAATTATTGAAGAATTTAAATTTGAAACACCAAAAAAACTACCTAAAATTTGTTCTTTAATATCAGGTTATTTTTCATATGACTCAATTAGATATATTGAGAAAATTCCAAACAAATGTAAAGATGATCTTCATTTACCTGATGTAAGACTTTTAAGACCAAGAACTCTTGTAATTTATGATAATTTAAAAAAAGAAATTTTTTATATCGTTAATGTTTTTAATGATGAAAAAATTAAAAACTATGTCAAAAAATATGAAGAAATCAAAATTGAACTATCTAAACTATTAATTCAAACTACTTTAAAAGTTTTAGATAATTCATCTAAAAAAATTAATAAAAAAATAAAAGTTAAATCTAATACGTCCAAAAATAAATTTGTCAAAATGGTTGATAAAGCAAAAAAATACATCAAATTGGGTGATATTTTTCAAGTAGTTTTAAGCCAAAGATTTGAGGCCAAATTAACAAAAAAACCTTTGGACATTTATAAAAAACTAAGAATTACAAATCCATCTCCTTTTATGTTTTTCTTTAATTTTAATGATTTTCAAATTATTGGTGCAAGTCCTGAAATATTAGTCAGGTTAAGAGATAATAAAATTACTGTAAGACCCATCGCTGGAACAAGACCTCGAGGTAAAACAGTTAAAGAAGATCTTTTTTATGAAAAAGATTTACTTAAAGATAAAAAAGAACTCTCTGAACATTTAATGCTTTTGGATCTTGGAAGAAATGATGCTGGTAAAGTTTCAAAAGTTAATTCTGTTAAAGTCACTGAGAGCTTTATTATCGAAAGATATTCTCATGTAATGCACATAGTTTCAAATGTAATTGGTGAATATAATAAAAAGTTTTCAAAATTTAAATCTATGTTAGCAGGTTTTCCGGCTGGAACCGTCTCTGGCGCTCCTAAAATAAGAGCCATGGAAATAATTGATGAATTAGAAACTACTAAAAGAAAAGTTTACGCAGGAAGTATTGGATATTTTTCAGCTAATGGTGAATTTGATACCTGTATTGCCCTAAGAACAGCTGTTGCTAAAAATAAAAAATTCTATGTACAAGCAGGTGCTGGGATTGTTGCGGACAGTAAACCAATTAATGAATATGAGGAAACGGTAAATAAAGCTAAAGCTTTAATTAACGCTTTAAGATAATGAAAATATTATTAATAGATAATTACGATAGTTTCACTTTTAATCTTTACCATTATCTCTCTTCTTTAAAAACTAAAGTAGATGTTGTAAGAAACGATCAAATTACATCAAAAGAAATTATCAAAAAAAGATATGATAAAATTGTAATCTCCCCCGGCCCTGGTAACCCAAACCAATCAGGGAATTGTTTGAATATCTTAAAAACACTTCATAAAGACTTGCCTTTTCTTGGTGTATGTCTAGGTCATCAAATTATCGGTCAAGTTTTTGGGTCAAAAATCGTTCAGGCAAAACAACTAATGCACGGAAAAACTAGTAAAATTAAATCTAACAGAATTGGGATCTTAAAAAAACTTCCAAAGACGTTTGAAGCAACTAGATATCATAGTCTAATAATTGACAAGAAATCGTTATCTAAAGACTTAGAAATTACAGCAGAAACCAATGAGGGTATTATTATGGGTGTTCAGCACAAGAAGTACGATATTCATGGTGTACAATTTCATCCTGAAAGTATTAAAACTATATTAGGAATAAAAATATTAAAAAACTTTGTAAATAATTAATTCATGGAACAATTTCTAGAAAAACTCAAAAAAAAACAAAACTTAAGTTTTGAAGAAAGCAAATCAGCTTTTGAATTATTGATGACAGGAAAAGCAAGTGAAAATGAAATTTATGATTTTTTAACATTACTTTCAGAAAAAGGTGAAGTTTCAGATGAAATAGCTGGAGGTGTTTATGTTCTAAGAGAAAAATCTAAAAGAGTAAACGTTACTAATTGTGTTGATACTTGTGGAACAGGTGGTGATGGAATGAATACTCTAAATATATCAACTGCTTCAGCCCTACTTTTAGCAAGCATGGGCACAAAAGTTGCTAAACATGGCAATAAGGCTGTTTCTTCAAAATGTGGGTCAGGAGATGTTCTTGAAGCATTAAAAGTTAAAATCGATCTTGAGCCAACAGATATAGAAAAAGAAATTAACAATAATAATTTTGGCTTCATGTTTGCTCCAAATTATCACAGTGCAATGAGATTTGTTGGACCAGTTAGAAAAAAAATAGGTAAAAGAACCATCTTTAACATGATTGGACCGTTAAGTAATCCCGCTTTAGTTGAAAGGCAAGTTGTTGGAGTTTTTGATAAAAAATTATTAAAGATTTTTGCTGAAGGTCTTAAAAATTTGAATATTAAATTTGCATGGATAGTAAATAGTGTAGATGGATTAGATGAGATATCACCCTATGCAAAAACAAATGTCATGCAATTAAAAGATAGCCAAATATCTGAATTTATGATCGATCCAAAACTGCTGAATATTAATGCTGAAAAATTTGAAAATCTTGTTGGTGATGATGCAAATTTCAATGCAAATAAAATGATTGAAATATTTAAAGGTAAAGATAATGATTTTTCAAAAGCTGTTTGTTTAAATGCGGCAGCAGGTTTAATTGTAAGCGAAAAGTTTACAGAATTTTTAGATGCCTATAATTTTTCAAGAGAATTTATATTGTCAGGCAAACCCTACTCACATTTAGAAAAAATACAAAATGTCTGAAAACATTCTTGAAAAGATAATCAAAAAAAAGGTTGAGAAAATAGATTTATTGAAAAAGACTATAGACGTCAAATCTTTAAATGAAATTATAAATAAAAATAGTTCATTTATTGATTTTAAAAACAAAATTGAAAATAATTTAACTAATAATAAAAGTTCAATTATTGCAGAAATAAAAAAAGCAAGTCCTTCAGCAGGTGTTATCATTGAAGATTATAACCCAGTTGAAATTGCAAAAATATATGAAAACAATAAAGTAACTTGCTTATCAGTTCTTACTGAAGAAGATTTTTTCTTAGGTAATTTAATTCATGTTAGTAAAATAAAAGATAAAATAAATTTACCCATATTATGTAAAGATTTTTTTATTGATAAATTTCAAGTCCCTTTAGCTAAAAGTTATGGTGCAGATGCAATTTTAATTATATTAGCTGGTGTTTCAGATGATTTAGCTAACGAATTATATGAAGAAGCCTTAAAGTTTAATATGTCGATTATTGTTGAAGTTCATACAGTTGAAGAAGCAAAAAAAGCTTTAAACTTTAAAGAAGCATTAATTGGTATTAATAATAGAAATTTAAAAACTTTAAAAACTGATATCAATACAACCTACGATATTTATAATGTGTTAGCTAATCACCAAGGGCCACTTATCTCTGAAAGTGGCATCAAAACAAAAGAAGAACTTTTAGATTTAAAAAACAAAACATCCATTAATACTTTTTTAATTGGTGAATCACTTTTAAAAAATTTGGAAAAAAATTCAATTTTTTCAGTTTTATAGTTAAATAAACCCATATTTTACTGGTATTTTTACTATTGTTATAATAGAAGAACTTTTATAGAACATTATTTGTACGATATTTGTTCTTATGCTTACAAAAAAACAAAAAAACCTACTTTTATTTATCAACAAGAAGTTGAGAAGTTCTGGTGTATCTCCCTCTTACGAGGAGATGAAACAATCATTAAATTTAAAGTCAAAATCTGGAATTCATAGATTAATAAGCGCTTTAGAGGAAAGAGGCTTCATTAAAAGATTAGCACACAAAGCTAGAGCATTAGAAGTTATCAAATTACCTGAAACAGCTTCTGCCAATGATATTTACAACAGCTTTTCACCTAGTGTAATCAAAGGTGGTTTAGACGAAGTAAACATTAATTCTGACGAAATGGAAGTTCCAGTGCTTGGAAAAATAGCAGCTGGTACACCTGTAGAAGCAATTCAAAATGAAGTTTCTAGAATACCTTTACCAAGCAACTTGGAAAAAAATGGTGACTATTTTGGATTAAAAGTTCAGGGAGACTCAATGATTGAAGCTGGTATCAATGAGGGTGATACTGTCATAATTAGAAGAACAGATAGTGCTGATAACGGAAAAATTGTTGTAGCTTTGATCGACGAACATGAAGCTATGTTAAAAAGAATTCGTAAAAAAGGTAAAGTTGTAGCTCTTGAAAGTGCAAATAGAAACTACGAAACTAAGATTTTTGGTCCCGATAGAGTAAAAGTTCAAGGTGTTCTGGTATCTTTATATAGAAACTTCTAAAAAAATAGTCTAAACAACATTAATGTTTAAAGTTGCAACACGTTTTGCACCCTCTCCTACTGGTGCTCTTCATATTGGTGGAGTAAGAACAGCTTTGTTTAATTGGCTGTATTCAAAAAATCAGAAAGGAACCTTTCATCTTAGAATAGAGGATACTGATAAAGAAAGATCTAAAGATGAACATAAAATTCAAATTATCAAATCTTTAAGATGGATTGGTATTGAGCACGATGGTAAAGAATATATTCAATCAACTAAAATTGATGATCATATAAATGTAGCAAATGAACTACTCAAGAATGGATATGCTTATAAATGCTATTGTTCAAGTGAAGAAATAGAAGATCAAAAAAAGAGAGCTAGACAAAAAAAACTTCCTTACGTTTACAATAGAAAATGGAGAGATCTTTCTGAGGCAGACGCTCCTAAACATATCAAACCAGTAATTAGATTTAAAAGTAAAATTGAAGGCACATCAATATTAAATGATTTAGTTCAAGGAAATGTGGAAATTGAAAATAACACAATTGAGGATTTCATAATTTTAAGAAATGATGGAACTCCAACATATAATTTATCAGCAACTGTTGATGACCATCAAATGAACATGTCTCATATTATTCGAGGTGATGATCATAAAATTAATACATTTAAACAAATACAAATATATAAGGCTATGAAGTGGGAAGTTCCATTATTTGCTCACATTCCACTGATACATACAATTGAGGGCAAAAAACTATCAAAAAGAGATAACGCATCAACTCTGGATGATTATTCTAAAATTGGAATAATGCCAGATGCTTTAAGAAATTACTTATTGAGATTAGGTTGGTCTTATAAAGATAAAGAAATATTTACACTGGACGAAAGTATTCAGCACTTTAACTTAGATGGTATAGGTAAATCTCCATCAAAATTAGATATGAGCAGAATATTATCGATGAACGAACATTATATTAAAACTATTGATGAAAATGAACTTTATGATCATCTTGTAAAGTATTGTGAAATTTATAAGGAAAAAATTAAAATAGAAAAAGAAACAAAAATTAAACCTTCATTATCTTTTCTTAAGAATAAAGCAAAGACATTAGAGGATATATTTAATAATGCGAAATACATAATATTTGATGATGTAAAATTTGAGAATAAGGATTTAGAATTGATTGATGATAAAGCAAAAAGTATTATTAAAGAATTTAAAGACAATTTGCTTTCAATGAATATGTTAAACAAAGAAACACTTGAGCCTGTAGTAAATAGTTTAATAAAAAAATACGAGACAAATTTTAAGGGAGTGGGTCAACCACTAAGAGTTGCTTTAACAGGATCAAAATTTGGACCTGGTTTATACGATATAATAATCTCTTTAGGTAAAGAAGAAGTGGTAAAAAGATTAGGAAATAAGATAATTACTTAAAATTGAAGCTGCTTCACTTGATGATGAAGATTTTGATTTAATACCTTTTAAAGTTTTTCTACAATCTATTAATTGCTTCTCAATTAATTCAGGATTTTTTAAAAAATAAATAACTGATTTATAAATTTCCTCTGCGTTACATTCATTTTGTAATAATTCTGGAATTACTTCCTTGTCATTAATTATATTAATAATATTTGCAAATTTAACATTAACTAATAATTTAAATATCATAAAATTTATAAAACTTAATTTATAAATTATTATAGAAGGAATATTTGCATTAGAAATTTGAAGTGAAATTGTTCCAGATTTAGAGACAGCAAAAATTGAATTTGATAATACTTGAGCCTTTATATTTTCATCAGAAACAACATCTATTTTATTAAAATTATTTTTTTTAATCACATTGACTATAAATTCTTTATTTTCATCTGTTGCATGAAAAACAAAAGAATAATTAGGATTTTTTTTATTCATTAATTTAATAAAATCTATCAAAATCGGTAACAGGACATTTGTTTCAGATTTTCTACTTCCTGGAAATAAAGATATAATTTTATTATCTTTAGAAATTATATTATCTAATGTTGTTTTTACATTATCATTTTTTTCAATTAAGGGATGGCCAACAAAACTATTTTTTATATTCTCTTCATCAAAATATTTTTTTTCAAAGTTAAACAGCAAGAGCATATGATCAATAAACTTTTTAATTTTTTTAACTCTATTTTTTCTCCAAACCCATACTTGGGGGGCAACATAATGAATTGTTTTTATATTGTTATTAATCTTTTTAACTTTTTCAGCAACTCTCAGTGTAAAATCTGGGCTATCAACACTAAATAAAATATCTGGATTAAATCTTATAATTTCATCGACAGTTTTATTAATCTTATTTCTAATATTAAAAATATTAAGTATTACGCTTGTAAAACCAAGATAAGTGATATCTTTAAGATTAAATATGGAGTTTATACCTAGATTCTTTAAATGGGTTCCTCCAACTGACAAATATTCAATATTAGGATTTTCAACTTTAAGTTTAGAAACAACTGTTGATGCTAATTTATCTCCAGAAGGCTCCCCTGTTAATATAAAGATTTTTTTCATATAATTTTAATAAAAATCTTATTTTTATCAGCAAAATTAATACATTTAGCTTTATCTAAAAATATATTTTTTTTTGATTTTAAAACTATTCCTTTTAATCCATATTTTTTACAGTCTTTTAAAGTGTGGAGACCTATGGTTGGTAAATCCATTCTCAAGTCTTGTTTTTTCTTAGGCAATTTAATTAAAATGCCTTTAGATTTTTTTTGTAATTTTGACAACATCTTTTTTGTACCATGTCTATCTTCAATAGCTAAAATAGTGTTATTTTTGACTATAATTGCCTGAACGTGATCTAAACTGTTTAATTTATTAAAATACGTAATTCCTTTTTTTATTGATTTAATATCATCTGAATTTGGTTTTAATTTAGTATAATTTCCAGTTTTTAAGGCAAGCTCAGGATTAAAAAAAATAGAACTAATAACTTTTATATTTTCGTTATTTAAAATTTTAATAATAGATTTTATAATTGCTGCATCGCCTAATTTTGCAGCTTTAATTATGCTAGGCATATAATAAATACCTTTTAAGTCCAATCTTAATGATGAAAATTTTGGTTTAGTAATTTTTCCTGCAAACAAAACTTTTTTGGATTTTCTTTCTTTAATTATGTTTATAATTTTTCCAAACTTACCAATACTTATTCTGTGAGAATTTTTATCATTCTTAAATTTATTATTTTTTGAAAAATCAATAATAAAGTATTTCTTATTTAGTTTTTTTATTCTATTGAGTACAGTTTCTGAAAAATCTGTATCACCTAAGAATAGTCCAATCATTTTATTTTGAGAAAGGAGTGCAAATCGGTCTTTTTTTATCTTTTTCTAAAAAACTAACCATTTCTTTTACTAATTCACTTTTTCTATAATCTTCACCTAGATTGTTTAAATTTTCTGTTAGATTTTCATTTTTGAAAATTTCTTTATATGCATTACTTAAAATCATTATTTCTTTGTTAGGAATATTTTTTCTTCTAAGACCTATCAAATTTAAGCCTTGTAGTATACTTCTGTTGCCATGAGCTATTCCATATGGGATGATGTCTCTTACAACTCCACACATTCCTCCTATCATTGCAGACTTTCCTACTCTAGTGAATTGTTGTACTGCTGAATTACCTCCAATAATAACGTTGCTTTCAATGTGAGCATGACCACCTAATGGAACATTGTTTGCCAAAATAACATTGTCCTCAACCAAACAATCATGAGCTATATGTGACGACACCATGAATAGACAATTATTTCCAACTTTAGTTAAACCCCCACCCCCTTCTGTTCCTGGATTAATTGTTACATATTCTCTTATTTTATTGCCATCACCTATTTCAAGTTTTGTTTGTTCGTCATTAAATTTTAAATCCTGAGGGTCATTTCCAATAGATGCAAAAGGAAATATCTTATTATTTTTTCCAATTTTAGTATTTCCTGTAATATTAACATGAGATTGAATTTCTGTGTTATCGCCTATCTCAACATTTGGTCCTATAATACAATATGGTCCAATTTTTACATTTAAAGAAATTTTAGCAGATGAATTTACAATTGCAGTTTTATTTATCATTTATTTTCTTTCAAAAATTCTCTAATATTTTTTGCTGGATATCCCATGACCTTAGAATTATCTGGAATACTTTTTATAACACCACTTCCACCCGCTATTTCAACATTATTACCAATTTTTAAATGACCAGATATACCTGCTTGACCACCAATTTTAACATTGTTACCAATTATCGAACTTCCAGCTATGCCAACTTGGCCAGCAACAATTGAGTTTTCACCAATTTTTACATTGTGAGCTATATGTATTTGATTATCTAAAAATGTATTTTTTCCAATTACTGTATTAGACATAGATCCTCTATCAATAGTCGATCCACAGCCTATTTCACAGTTATCTTCAATTAAAACAATTCCAATATGAGGGTATCTTATATTTTTTGTATTATTTGGAAAAAAACCAAAACCATGTTTACCTATTACACAATTATCTAAAATATTGACATTATCTCTAATTAGGGAATTTCTTATAATTACATTAGATCCTATGTGGCAGTTTTTTCCAATAGAGACATTATGTTCTATTATAGTATTATGCCCAATTAAACAATTTTCTTCAATTGTAACATTAGAACCAATCAAGACATTTTTTCCAAAACTAACCTTATCTGTAAAATGAGTTTCATATATATTTTTTACTGAATTATCAAAATCATCATAAACAGAATTTGGGTAAAATTTTTCTGTAATCTTAGAAGTGGAAATAAGAACATTTTTGACTACAAGAGGCATACAATTTTCTGGAAGATCGTCTTTTAAATTATCAGTAGTAATACAAAATGATGCTTTAGTATTTTTAGCTATATCTTTATACTTTTTAGAATGAAAAAAAGTAATATCATTTTCTGAAGATGTTAATAGATCTTTAATATCACTTACCTTATGTTCAGTTATATTTTTTAAATTAGTTATCTTTAAAATTTTAATTATAGAAGATAAATTAATAGGACCTTGATTTAAAAAGAAGGGATTAACCATATAGGTTGTTTATCAAAAGAAAAAAAAAATAGGTATCAAAAATTATTGCTATTTATTTCCTATCAACAATAGTCGCTGACCATATTGCATCTGCCATTTTCTTATCATCTACAAATGCTTCACCTTGATACTTCCACACTCTTCCATGTGATCTTATCGCTTGAATTTTTAAAATTAATTTACAATCAGGTATAACTGGATTTCGAAAACGTGCTTTTTCAACACCCATTAAAAAAACTAGCTTATTTTCATATGTAGATTTATCAAGACCACAGGCTGTTAGTGCTGCTGCTGCCTGTCCAAAAGACTCGACAATTAACACACCAGGCATCACTGGGTTACCTGGAAAATGACCTTGCACAAACATGCTATCTTTTTTAACATTGACTACAGCTGTAGCTGAAGAAAGTTTTTTAATATCATATAATTCATCGATTAAGAGCATTGGCTCTCTGTGAGGTAATAAATCACGAATTTGATCTTTATTTAATTTATCCATTTTTTAAAGTTTACTATTTATCAATTCTATAATTTTGCCAGTAGCATCATTATCACTATTACCCATAAAAATTTGATTTTTTTCAACCATTATACCAATTGAATTATTCTTCATATATTCTTGAATAATTGGGCTTATCTTTTCTAAAAAATTATCTAATTTTTTCTTTTTAAGTTTTTTAAAGTCATTTAAAATCTTATTTTTTTCATCTCTATAAGTTGCGACTTCTTTATTGAACTTATCAACATCTTCTCTAAATTTTTCTTTAGAAGAGATATTTTTTGTTTTATCAATTTTTTCTTTTTTTTCTTTTAATATTTTTTCTTTTTTATCTAATTTTTTAACATTGGATTTATTTAAGTTTTCCAATTCAACAACAATAGATTTGCCTAAATTAGAATTATTCAAAATATAATCGATATTAAGAAAAGCTGTATTGTCAGCAGCATAGACTAAATTTATTTTTGTAATAAAAAATAAAACAATAAAAAGAGAGCTTTTAAAAAAATTCATTAGAAAGTTGTACCTAAGTTAAATCTAAATGTTTCAGTTTGATCGGTTGAAGTTTTTGAAATTGGTTGAGCCAAAGAAAAACTCAAAGGACCAACAATCGTATACCAATCAATACCTATGCCTATTGAGCTTCTAATTTCATTAGACTCATTTAAACTAGAGTCGTCTACTCCCCAAAGGTTTGCGACATCTATAAAAGATACCACATCAAAGTTTTCTGCATTTGGTAATATTTGCGGCATAGTACTTGTTAAATTCATTAAAGCGTAATAATTTCCACCAATAAAATCATCACCGTCTTTTGGACCAATTCTACCATTTACAAATCCTCTCAATTTGCTTTGTGGTACAAATAATCTTTCAGATAATTTTACATCATCGCCTGTAATTGAATTTGCAGATTTTAACGATAAAGAAAACGAAGATATGTTATTCTCGTATAATTCAGAATATACTTTATATCTGTAAAAATTATTTAATGTATTGGTGTCACTTACCATAGGTAAACCAATCGAATAATAACTTCTAAAACCATCAGTAGTTTTAAATTTTTGGTTTCTTTTATCATAATCAAAATTCAAATTAAGATAAGCATCAAAATAATCACCTTCTTGAGTTTTTTGTCTTGCTGAAGCAGTGCTATCAGTCTCAATCTTTTCTATGTAAGCGGAGGTTTCTAATCCAATTTTAAAATCTTCAAGGTATTCAAATTTTGTTCCTATTAAACTACCTATTTTTTTTGATTTATATCCATATGTTGATAACTTATCATTTTCAGATACTTGAATTCCTAAATTGACAGATTTATCAGTATTCAAAAAATTTGGATTATCAAGATCCAAACTTCCAGTAATTTTATCAGTAGCTAAAGAGAGATCTGCAGCAACACCAATTCCTTTACCAAGATAATTATTTTCCTTTACTCCAAATTCAATTACTTCACCCGAAGTTCCAAATCCAGCACCAGCCATTATTTCTCCTGTTGGTTTTTCTTCAACAATTATATTTACAATTTTTGAATTTACATCACCACCGTCAATAATCTCAGATTCAACAGTTTTAAAGAAATTAAGAGATTTTATTTCATTTATAGATTTATTAGTTAAAATTTCATTAAATGGATCACCTTCATCAATATAAAATTGATTTCTAATTACATTTTCTCTTGTAATATTATTTCCAAATATATTTATTTTTTCGACAAAAAACTTTTCTGTTTCTTCAATTTTGAAAGCTAAATTAATCTTATCTAAATTTATATTTTCATTTACAGTTGCTTTTACTGATTCAAATTGTTCACTAATTGAAATTTGATCTATTTTTTTTATTATTTTTTGGACAGAATTTAAAGAGTAAGGTTTGCCCTTTAATTCAATAAAAAAATTTTTTAAATCTATAAAATTATTTGAGTCAAAATCTACTGGTAATTCAATTGTAAGGTCACCAAAAAAAAATTTGTTTTTTGAGTCTATATTAAAAACAAGTTCAAACTCATCATCCTTTAAAAGTTTTGCGAATGTCGAATTAACAGAAATATCATAATAACCTTTATTCAAATAAAAGTTTTTCAAAAGTCTTTTATCAAATTGAATAAGACTTTCATTTAAATATTTTTTTCCAGATATAAATTTCCAAAATTTATATTCCTCACTTACTATAACATTTCTAAGTTGTTTATCTTTGTATTTCTTATCGCCAATAAAAGAAATTTTTTTAATTTTAGCTTTGTTTCCTAAATTTATATTAAAGATTAAATCAACTTTATTATCATCGAGCTCTGATATACCTACATCGATAGTTGAAAAATAATATCCATTATTTTTAAGTGAAGATAAAATTGAGTTTTTATCATTTTGAAGTAAAATTTTATTAAAAGACGATCTTGATGTTAAATTTAGGTTTTCAGTGATTTTTTCTTTAAGAGTATTTGATTTAATTCCATTATAAGAAATATTTTCAATTATTGGATTTTCAACAACGGTTATTGTTAAAATATTAGATTCTAATTTAATCGAAACATCATCAAAAAAATTTGTTTCATATAATTTTTTTAAACTTTGATTAATATATTCTGAATTGACATCTTTACCAATATCAATTTGAGAAAACATCTTAATTGTTGAGTCTGGAATTCTTACATTTCCATTAATTTCTATTTTATTTACAATATCACTTTGAGCAAACGTAAAGATGGACAAAAAAATTAATGAAATTAATGAAAGTTTTATAGTTCTAGGCATTGCTGGTTTTTATACACTTTTTTTAAAGTTTTTAAACGAACATAATGATTTAAATCGAGTATATCATTGACCTTATTGGGTCTAATTTTTTTAAATTTTAAAAATTCTTTCATTTTAATAATATCAAATAATTTTTTATGAATTTCTGTAAATTTTATTTCTTTTTTTAGAAAAAGATTCACAAGAGTGTCATTAGCAGAAACTATAACTGTTTCAAATAAAGAAGGTTTATTTGGTAAAAAATTTAATAGTTTGATGACTGGATATCTTTTTAAATTAACTTTTTGAAAATTTAAATTATTTAAATTATTTATATCTATATTTTTTGTTTTTAATTTTTGATCAAAATTAAAATAGAGTGTATTAAAAATTGGAATCTTCATAGTAGTGTCATGTGCAATAATTTGAATCATACCATTGGAAAATTTTAATAAGGCATGAACATAAGATTTAGGGTGAATTAAAATTTTAATTTTCTTATAAGGTATGTTAAAAATATTTTTTGCTTCTATAACTTCATATAATTTATTAATCATTGTAGCTGAGTCTATAGATATTTTTTTTCCCATTTTCCAATTCGGATGTTTCAATGCATCTGTAATTTTTATTTTCTCAAATTTATTCAAAGGTATAGCTGAAAAAGGGCCTCCAGAAGCAGTTAAAATTATTTTTTCAATATTTTTAGATTCTTGATTTTTTAATCCATACCAAAGAGAAAAATGCTCGGAGTCAACTGGGATAAATTTAGTATTATTTATTTCTAATTCTTTTTTTATTAGATTCCAACCACAAATAATTGACTCTTTATTAGCAATAGCAATATTTTTTGTAAATTTAATAATATTAAAAGTTGGTTCTAAACCATCTATACCTATTATAGAACTCATCACATAATCTATTTTCTTTGTAAAAATTTTATCTAAATTTTTAAAATCATTAAAAATATTAAGATTAGAGTCTTTAGTTTTATTTTTTAAGATTTTAAAACTTTTTTCATTTGTAATTATCAAGTTACTAACTTTATATTTTTTGGCTTGCTGTAATAATGTTTTATAATTTTTATTGGCAGTCAAAAGTGTAATTTCAAATTTACTTTTGTTTTTTTCTAATATTTTAAAAAGTGTTTTACCAATAGAACCAGTTGAACCAATAATAGCAATTTTTTTTTTCATTTAAAAAATACTTATTATGCCGGTCAAAATTATTATGTAAGAAAAAGGAAAAGCAAAAACCATTCCGTCAATCCTATCTAAAAGGCCACCATGGCCAGGAATTATTTTGCCTGTATCTTTAATTTTTGATTTTCTTTTAAAATAAGAAATTATTATATCGCCTAGCTGACTTACGGTTGAAACTAGAATAACAAAGATAAATATTTTTTTTGAAAAATCTATTGAACTATCTACATAAGAACTCGAAAGATAGTAGTTTATAGCTATTATAGATAAAAAATATCCACCTATTGTGCCTGAATAAGTCTTCTTGGGACTTATCTTGATTAATTTAGGACCTTTAAAAATTTTACCAAATATATAACCTCCAATATCAGTAGATACACAAATAATTGTAATGAATAATAGATATAAATAATCACCTTCGAATGCATGTCTTAGATTATAGATTGAATAAAAAGATAATATCAAGAATATTAAACCAAATATATTATATGGTTTTTTATTTGTCATATTGTGCCATTCATACACTGTAATGAGAAAACAAACTGATATAAAAAAGTTAAAAAAAATTGATCCTTTTAAAATAAAGTAGAGTGCTACAGGAATTAATATAATTGAACTTAATATTCTATTAACTATTTCATTATTCATCAAATCTTACCAAAATTTCTTTTTATTTTTTTAAATTTACTAATTAATCTTATATAATCATGTTCATTAAAATCTGGCCATAATTTTTTTTCAAAAAAGATTTCAGAATAAGCTAGTTGCCATAATAAAAAATTACTTAATCTTTTTGTATTACCTGTTCTAATTAGCATATCAGGATCAGGTATATTTTTTGTTTGAAAATATTTAACTAAATTTTTTTCATTAATGTTTTCTTTATTTTTAGCTAAATTTTTAAAAGCATTAATTAATTCAAATTTAGAGCCATAATTTAATGCTAAATTAATTTGGAGTTTATTATTTTTTAATGTTTTTTTTTCAGCTAATCTTAATAATCTATTTAATTTTAGAGAAAAACTTTTTACTCCAATAATCTTAAGTTTTATGTTTTGTTTATGTAAATCATCAATTCTATGAGTTAAAAAATTTTCTAATAAATCAAATAAAAAATTGATTTCTTTTTTTGGTCTTTTCCAATTTTCTGTAGAGAATGCATATAATGTAAGGTACTTTATTTTTTGCTTGATTGATGACTTTATTATTTTTTCAACAACTTTTAATCCAGCTTTATGACCAGCATTTCTTGATTTGTTATTCTTTAAACCCCATCGTCCATTACCATCCATGATAATGGCAACATGATCTAATGAGTTCATCTTAGATCTTCATTATTTCTTTTTCTTTTAAAGAAACCTTTTCTTCCACAGTCTTAATATGATCATCCGTAATTGTTTGAACATTTTTTTCAAATGATTTTTCCTCGTCTTCTCCGATTTCCTTAGATTTTAAAAGTTTTTTTAATTCTTCGTTTGCTTCTCTTCTTATATTCCTGATAGAAACTTTACATTTTTCACCAATAGATTTAATTAGCTTTTTTAATTCAGTTCTTCTTTCTTCATTTAATTCTGGAACAGGCAATCGAATTAATTGTCCATCGATTTGTGGATTTAAACCTAAATCAGATTTTTTTATAGCTGCATCAACTAAAGGAACGTTGTTGGCATCCCAAATTTGAATATTTATCGTTCTTGGCTCTGGTGCAGTTATACTTCCAACTTGATTAATGGGCATCAGTTGACCATAAACATCAACTTTTATCAAATCTAACATTGCAGCATTTGCTCTACCAGTTCTTAATGAAGTCAACTCCTTGGAGAATACCTCGATGGTTTTATCCATTTTAAGGCTGTATGATTTTTCATCAAACATTTACTCTCCAATCTTAATTCTATAAAACTCTTTAATCTTTAAATCAGCTATTGAAAGTTCTGTTACAATATCTTGAACTTTCTTTTTGGGTTCCATAACCCAAGCTTGAGATAAAAGAGCATTTTCCTCTTTAAATTTGTTCATTTTACCTAAGCTAATTTTTTTTGCAATATCTTCTGGTTTACCTGAGTTTTTTAATTCTTCAGTAACAAGCTCTTGCTCTTTATTGACAACAGATTGATCTATTAAATCAGATTCTAGGGCTAATGGATTAGATGCAGCAATATGCATTGATAGTTGTTTACCAAACGTTTTTATAACATCTGAATTATCCTTAGTCTCTAAAGATACAACAACAGCTAATTTTGCAATATTATCTTTTATTACTGTGTGAAGATAATGATTGTTAACAGTACCAGTATTTTCTACTGTTTTTGTTTTTCCTATTGTAATTTTTTCACCAATTTTAGCAATTAGTGCTACTAAGTTATTTTCAACGGTTTCTCCATTTTTCATTTTTGAGCTTTTTAACTCTTCAACGTTTGAATTTTTTTCATTATTAAGTTCACTAAGTTCTTTAACAAAATTTGTAAAATCTTCGTTTTTGGCAACAAAATCTGTTTCACAATTCACTTCTATAATTGAAGTTTTATTTTCATCACCACTTACAGCAACAACGCCCTCTTTTGCCTCTCTTGACATTTTTTTTGATGCTTTTGAAATACCTTTAACTCTTAATATTTCAATTGCTTTATCTATGTCACCACCAGACTCTTTTATAGCAAGGTTACAATCTTTGAACCCTGCACCTGTTGCTTCTCTAAGTTTTTTTACATTTTCGATATCACTCATATTAATTTAATGTCTCCTTTTTATCTTTAGAAAATTTTTGTTCTAATTTGTCTCTATCTAGTTCTTGACCTGTTTTACCATGATCTTTTTCCTTATTTTCTTTTAAAGACTCTTTTTTTGTGTCAGGAGCAGGGATGGAACTTTTTGCATTATTGATGGTTTCTTTTAATAAATTACAATAAAGGTCTATAGCTCTTCTAGCATCATCATTTCCAGGAATAGGAAAATCAATATTATCTGGATTAGAGTTACTGTCTAAAATAGCAATTATAGGTATTCCTAATTTTACCGATTCAGCAATAGCTAATGACTCGTAATTAGTATCAATAATAAATACTAAGTCAGGAGTTTTTTTCATTTCTGCAATTCCACCTAGGGATCTTTCAAGCTTATCTTTTTTTACACTCATTTTTAAAAGTTCTTTTTTAGTAAATCCTCTATTTTCAGCAACAAGATCAGCTTCATATTTTTTCATTTTTTTTATTGAACCTGAGATGGTACCCCAGTTTGTAAGCATTCCACCAAGCCATCTATAATTTACAAAATATTGATCCGTTTCTTTTGCTACTTCTGCTATTGCTTCTGATGCTTGTTTTTTTGTAGATACAAATAAAATTTTGCCATTATTTGCAATCGTATTATACACCTGTTCCAATGCTACTTTAGTTAACTCTAGTGTTTGTGTTAAATCTATAATATGGATTGAGTCTCTTTTTCCAAAAATATACTTTTTCATTTTCGGATTCCATCTTAAGGTTTTATGTCCAAGATGAACGCCTGCTTCTAATAATTGTTGTATTGTAATGTTAGGTATTTTCATATTTATTCCCGGTTAAGCCACCACAGTAATTTCCAATTAAGGACCGGAGGTATAAAACCAACAACTGTGTGCGTGTTAATTTATTTTATGGGTTATTTACTAAGATTTTAGCAATTAAACAAGTGTTTATTTATATTATAGTGCTTAAAATCTCTCTTTTTCTTAGAAGGTTGAGCGATTTTCTATCTAAATTTCGATTATTTCTGAGTTTAAAAGTCAGAGTTTTATCAACGTTTATTAAGTTTATGTTAATTACTGTTTTACCTTCTTTATCTAATATTTTTGAAATCTCATTTATCTCATCATCAGACTTAACTTCAAAAAAAACTTCCTTAATTGGGCTATTAAAAAGATCTTTTAATGATCCAATTTTTTGAACATTAACACGTTTAAATCTATTTTCGTCATTAGAAATACTTTTAACTAAAGTTAAAATTAAAGAATTACCTTCTATTAAAATTTCACGATTTAGTTCTAAAATATCTGAAAATATAAAAAGTTCAAAAACGCTCGTTAAGTCTGTTAATTTTAAAACAGCATAAGAATTTCCCTTAGCTGTTTTTCTTTCTTGAACTTTTAGCAATGTTGCCGCAATGTTTGCATCCTTTATCTCATCATTTAAATTAAATTCTGAATAATATTTGATCTTATAATCATCAAAAATTTCAGTAAACTGATTTAAAGGGTGATCTGAAATAAAAAAACCAACTGCTTCAAATTCTTTGGATAAACGTTCCTCAAAATTCCAATCTTCAATATTATTAATAATATCATTTTCTGATTTTTCGTCTTCAGAAAATAAATCAATTTGATTAGCTGATTTATCTTCAAAAATACTTTTAGTCTTTAAAATAAAGCTTGGTATTGAGTCAAAAAGTGCCTGTCTATTAGCATCCAAATTATCAAATGCACCAGCTTTAACTAAACCTTCTAATTGTAATTTATTCATATCTTTTGGATTAACTCTTTTTAGAAAATCATTTATAGATGAAAACTTTCCATTTTTGACTCTTTCTTCAACAACATTTGATATTGCATCGTACCCTACAGCTTTAATACCACCTAAGGCATAATAAAAATTATCATCAGTTGTTCTAAATTCGGCAAAACATTCATTAATATCTGGTCTTATAACTTTGATATTCAATCTTTTTAATTCTTCATAAAATTCACTTAGTTTATTTTGATTAGAAATATCCATTGTCATTGATGCTGCAATGAACTCTTTTGGATAATAAGTTTTTAAAAAAGCAGTTTGATATGAAATAATAGCATATGCTGCAGCATGACTTTTGTTAAAACCATATTCAGCAAATGGTTCAATCTTTAAAAAAATTCCAGCGGCAACATCCTTGGCTATTCCATTTTTTAATGCACCAGCAATAAAACCTAGTTTTTGTTTTTCTAACTCTGCTCTTTTCTTTTTCCCCATTGCTCTTCTTAAAAGATCTGCTTGGCCTGCAGTAAAACCAGACAATTCTTGAGCAATTTGCATTACTTGTTCTTGGTAAATAATTACACCATAGGTTGGTTTCAAAATATCTTCTAACAGAGGGTGCAGATAATCAGGTGTTTGTCTTCCATGCTTGCAATCATTATATGTTGGGATATTACTCATTGGACCTGGTCTATAAAGGGCAACTAATGCAATAATGTCTTCAATATGGTTGGGCTTCATTTGAATTAATGCCTCTCTCATACCAGCACTCTCAACCTGAAATAATCCAACAGTATTACCGCTGGATAGTAGATCAAACACTTTTTGATCTTCATAACTAATTTTTTCTATATCAAAATTTTTATCATTTTTTTTTACTAATTTTTGAGTGTTATTAATTACAGTCAATGTTTTAAGTCCTAAGAAATCAAATTTTACTAATCCGGCATTTTCTGCTGAGTACATATCAAACTGTGTGGATGGTAATAACAAGTTTGCCGAAACATCTTTGTATAAAGGAACGATTTCTGTTAATTTTTTATCTGCTATAACAACACCCGCAGCATGTGTTGCAACATTCCTATTTAAACCCTCCAATTTTAGTGACAAATCAGTTAATTTTTTTACTTTAGGGTCCTCATTCACAAGTTTTTGAAGTCTAGGTTCTCCAGCTATACATTGAGATAAACTTTGAGGTCTTGACGGATCAAAGGGTATCATTTTTGAAATACTATCAACAAAGCCATACGGTAGGCCCAAAACTCTACCAACATCTCTAATAACCATTCTTGCTTTTAATTTTCCAAAAGTAATAATATGAGCAACACTGTCCTTGTATTTTCTGGTTAAATATTCAAAAACTAAATCTCTTTTATCCTCACAAAAATCTATATCAAAGTCAGGCATAGAAATTCGATCTGGATTTAAAAATCTTTCAAAAATTAAATTAAATTTAATTGGGTCAACATCCGTGATTGCTAGACACCAAGCAACAAGTGATCCAGCACCAGAACCTCTTCCAGGACCAACAGGAATATCATTGTTTTTAGCCCACTTTATATAATCAGAAACAATAAGAAAATAACTAGAATACTTCATCTCAATTATAATTGATAATTCATGATCTAGTCTATTCTTATAATCAATGTATGTTTTGTTATTTTTAAGTTCATTAGATTTAATTCCAAAAATTTTCTCAAATTTAATTTTTAAACCATGTAATGAATCTTTTTTTAGAATATCATCAGCATTTCCCTCTTTTTCAGAACTTATATTTGGTAAAATTGGATTAGAAAACAATGGTCTAAAATTACACCTTAAGGGAAAATTATAATTATTTTCCAAAGCTTCTGGCAAGTCTGCAAACAATTCTGTCATTTCTGAATTAGTTTTAAAATAATGTTGATTACTTAATTTAATTCTATTTTTTTCGTTAACATAAGTTTTGTTACCGATACAAATCAATGCATCGTGAGCTTCGTGCATATCCTTATTAAGATAAAAAACTTCATTCGTTGCAATTATTGGAATTTCTAATTCTAAAGACTTTTTTAAGTTAAATTTTTCAAAGCCTAATTCATTTTGATCATTATGACGCTGAATTTCTAAATAAAATCTATCATTATATTTTGATTTGATTTTTTCATACATGTCATGTATTTCACTAAATTTTCCTTTATCAAAAAGTTTTCCAAAAAGTCCAAAAACAGTTCCTGAAAATAAGGCAACACCCTCGTTATCTTCAAGTAATTCATCAAAATCTATATGTGGATCTGAAAGTTCATCATTTTCTAAATAAGATAGTGATGAAAGTTTGATAATTCTTTTATAACCTTCTTCATTGAGTGAATATAAAGGAAGCAACCCAATGGTATCGCCATATTTAAAATTAATCTGAGTTCCTATTATTGGTTGTGTACCAACTTTTGAAATTTTTTCTGCAAATTCCAGTGCGCCACATAGATTTGAGGTATCACAAAGTGATAAAGATTGAATTTTATTAGATTTTGAGAAATCTTGTAAATCATCAATTTTTATAGCACCCTCACATATTGAATATTGAGTGTGTATTTTTAAGTGATTGTATTTTTTATAAGATGATTCAGACATTAGTAGGTTTTATACTACCATCAGTCAGCTCCAATAGATAATCTGCTTTATTGGCAAAGAATCTATTATGAGTTGCAAATATTATTAATCTATCCGATTTTTTTTGATTATTTAAAAGAGCGAATATATCCTTTGCTGTTTTCATATCCAAACTTCCTGTTGGTTCATCTGCTAATATAATATCTGGATCATTAATCATTGCTCTAGCAATAGCTATTCTTTGGGTCTCGCCACCAGACAGCTGTGATGGAAAATGATCAGATCTATTTATCAAACCAATCTTTTTTAATAATTCTTCAGCTTTTAAAATTGCAATTTTTTTGTTATCATTGACTGCTAAGCTAGCAAGATATAGATTTTCTAAGGCTGTAAAGTCTGGAAGAAGATTGTTCTGTTGATAAACAATCCCTATTTTTTTTGCTCTAAAAATATCATTTTTATCGTTTTCACTAAAATTTATTTGAGTGTTGTCAAATTTAATTGATCCATTAGTTGGTCTATCAACTAAGGATATTAAATTTAATAATGTAGATTTACCAGAACCCGAAGGCCCCATTAAAGAATAAACTTTACCTTTTCTAAATTTATAAGATAACTTTTTTAAAACTCTAACCTTTTTTTCTGTACTAAAATTTTTTGAAATATTTTTTAATTCTAAAAAACTATTCATATTTAAGTGCCTTGATTGGATCTAGTTTTGCAGCTGTAAATGCTGGAAATATTGAAACAATAACTGTTATAATTATTGAGCAAATTGCGATTAAAAAAATTGACGTAGGATTAATTTCTGAAGGCATCTTGCTTAAAAAGTAAATTTCTTCTGGAAATAAGCTGATATTAAATATTGAACTTAAAAATTCTCTCAAATTTTCTATGTATATTGAAAAAGTTACCCCTAACAAAATTCCAAAAGCAGTTGCTGAAGTACCAATTATAACACCAACTAAAAAAAATATCTTAACAATTGATTTGTTTAAAACACCTATTGATTTTAGTATTGCTATATCTTTGGTTTTATTCTTAACCAAGATTGTTAATCCAGAAATGATATTAAAAGCTGCAACTACGATTATTAAAGATAATATTATAAACATCACGTTTCGCTCAACTTTTAAAGCTGAAAATAGTGAACTATTCATATCAGCCCAACTATAAACAAATTCTTCATCAAAAATTTTTTGAACTATCATTTTTTGAGATTCTATCTTATTAGAATTCTTAAGATATATTTCTAAATTTCTATCACTTATATTGAATCCAAAAAATTCTTCTAAAGTGTTTAAATTAATAAATGCTATATTGTTATCAAATTCTGCTAAACCACTGTTAAAAATTGATGTTATAATAAATTTTTTTTGTTTGGGTAAATTACCAATTATCGTTTCAACACCTGAAGGAGACATTAGGATAATCTCATCACCAATTTGGAGGTCTAATGCAAAACTTAACTCATTACCTATTGATATAAAATCTTTAAGTAATAATTTTTTACCTTTAAATTTGTCATTTTTAATAATTTCTAATTTTGAGAAATCATTATTATCATAACCTCTTAAAACAATACCTTTTGATGTATTGTTTTTTAATATTATTGCTTCACCAGAATTACTGAAAACAATATTTTTTGAGATTAAGGATAAATTTTTGCTATTAAGTTTTTTTTGATTAATAGAACTATCATATGATTTAACCGTTATATGAGAGTTAAAACCTACAATTTTGTTGATTAACTCTGATCTAAAACCATTCATTACAGACATAACAATTATTAAAACAGCTACTCCAAGACTTATTCCAATAAATGAAAATATTGAAATAACATTTAAAAAACCATCTTTTTTTCTAGCTTTTAAAAATCTAAAAGTAATTTCTTTTTCTAAAGTAGAAATCAATTGGAAGCTTTTTGTTTTGTTATAATTTCTATAATTTTATCTAAGGATAAATTTTGTGTTTCAGCATCAATCTCTTTAAATTCAAGAAGATCTCCATCAGATTTTTTACCAATAATAATTTGGTAAGGTGCGCCAATTAAATTCATCTTTTTTATTTTTGATGAATAGTTTTCATCTGTATCATCAATAATTACATCAATATTATTTTTACTTAATTCTGAATAAATATTATTTGTTTTTTCAAGTGCAGATGTATCGTTTTTATTAATCATAGGAATAAGAGCTACATCATAAGGAGCAACAGACAATGGCCATTTCATGATTTCATTTTTTTCATCATATTTAGCTTCAATTATTGCCCCAACCAATCTAGACACACCAATTCCGTAAGAGCCCATTTTAACAAAATCCTTTTTACCTCCAGGCAAGTCGACTGCTGCATCCATAGCTTTTGAATATTTGTCCCCAAAATAAAATATATGCCCCACTTCAATTCCTTTAGTAATTAATCTATTTTCCTCAGTCACCATTTTTTCAAATTCATCTTTGTTAAATTTTTCATCTGTCACAGAATAATATTGTTCATATTTTTTTCGCATATTTTCTAATGATGTTTTTTCCAATTCAGTACCATCACTGTTTAAATCAAAAATTCGTTTATCAGTAAAAATTTTACTTTCACCAGTGTCAGCTAAAATAATAAATTCATGTGAAAGATTTCCACCAATAGGACCTGTATCAGCAGCCATTGGAATTGCTGTTAATGATAATCTCTTAAATGTTCTTAAATAAGATAAAAAAAACTTGTTATAAGAATAGAAAGCATCTTCGTCAGTAACATCAAAAGAATATGCGTCTTTCATATAGAATTCTCTTCCTCTCATAATTCCAAATCGAGGTCTTATCTCATCTCTAAATTTCCATTGTATATGATATAAAAGCTGAGGTAACGATTTGTATGATTTTAATGATGATCTAAAAATTTCAGTTACTTGCTCTTCATTCGTTGGTCCATAAAGCATTTCTCTATTTTGACGATCCTTAATTCTAAGCATCTCTTCGCCATAATCATCGTAACGACCACTTTCTTTCCAAATTTCACTTGATTGAATTGTTGGCATTAAGATTTCTTGTGCACCAATTTTATTTTGTTCTTGACGAACAATAGCTTCAATTTTCTTCATTACTTTAAATCCAAGAGGCAACCAAGAATAGATACCTGCAGAAGCTTGCTTGATCATTCCTGCTCTCAACATTAATTGATGAGATTTAATTTTAGCTTCTGAGGGATTATTTTTTAAAATTGGTATGAACGATTTAGATAAATACATCTTAATTGATAATATTTCTTAAATTCAAATATTCAAATTTAATTAATAAGTATATTATGGTAAATATAACAGTCGTAATACCTGTGCAATATGTAAATTTTTTTAACATTTTTGGATTTTCAGGGGAACCAGGGTCTTCACCATCAACTTTTACTGTTTTAGCTCTATTTACATCTATTGGTAATATAGCAAAAAAAACAATCCACCATATTATTATATAAATGATAGCTAAACCAGTAATGCTCATTAAATTCTTACTAGATTAATATTTGTAAAAGGTTTTTTACCAGTTTTTTCTTTAGAAAATTTTCTACAAACTATCTTAAGTGCATCTATTAAGTTGTGTTCTTGTTTTTTACTACCTAATTTAAATGTTCTTGTAATTTCCTCGATTTCATCTTCTAATCCATAGACAAATTCTTCAACGTCATCTACTGGAATACCTCTAAAGGTTAGCACAGGTCTTTTATGAATATTTCCTTTTGGAGTTATCAAAATTGTAGCCTCAATATACCCATTAGCACTTAAATTTTTTCTATCTTTAATTGATTGGGCGTCTTCTACCACACTAATATTTCCATCTAGATATAGTCTCCCACTTGGTGCTTTGTCATAAACATGAGGTTTACCAGGATATAATTTAACAATATCTCCATTCTCTACTTGTACTGGGTTTGGGACATTCATTTCTTTTGCAAACTTTATATGTTCTATCATGTGTCTATGTTCGCCATGAACTGGAATAGAGCATTGAGGTTTTACCCATTCATACATTTCTTTAAGATCTTCTCTATTTGGGTGTCCCGAAACATGAACAAATTCATTTTCTTCAGAGATCACTTCGATCCCATCTTTAACTAGTTGATTTTGCAAATTGTATAATTTCTTTTCATTGCCGGGTATTATTTTAGATGAAAATATAACAGTATCATCTTTTTCAATAAATACATCTGGATGAGTATATTTAGCAATTCTCATTAATGCTGCCATTGGCTCTCCTTGACTTCCAGTGCAAAGGTACACTATTTTCTCTCTAGAAATATTTTTAGCTTCACGAGCATCAATTGGCTCAATAACATCTCTTAGATACCCGCATTGTCTTGCTGCTTTAAATATTCTATGCATAGATCTACCAACTAAAGATATTTGACGTCCAGTTTTTTCAGCACAATAAAATGCTGTTTCCAATCTTGCAACATTTGAAGCAAAAGAAGCAATTATAATTCTTTTCTTTAAACTACCCATTATATTAAGCATACTTTTTCTTACATCTAATTCTGAACCAGCCTTTCCCATGCTAAATACATTTGTAGAATTGCAGATCATTGCCAACACACCTTCATTACCAATTTCTTTAAGACGACTGGAGTTCATTTTTCCACCAAGCAAAGGTTCTGGATCTATTTTCCAGTCACCAGTATGCAAGATAACACCTGCTGGTGTTTCTATTCTCAAACCATTAGGCTCTAAAATTGAATGAGTTAAAGTTATGTATTCAATTTTAAATGGATTTAAATCTATAGTTCCATTTAATTGAACTATTTTAAGATGACTTGTTATATCAATATGTTTTTCTTTAAATTTTTCTTTAATTAAAACAGCTGTAAATGGTGTTGCAAAAATCTTACATTTTAGTTGAGGCCAAAGATGAGCTATAGCTCCAATATGATCTTCATGTGCATGTGTAAGTACTATACCTAGAAGATCATCTTTTTTATCTACAATAAAACCAGGATCAGGATAAATTAAATCAATACCTGGCAATGTGTCATCAGCAAATGTCACGCCAATATCAACCATAATCCATTTATGTTCACCTGGTTTTCCATAAGCAAACAGATTCATGTTCATGCCTATTTCTCCAGATCCACCAAGTGGACAAAATAATAATTCGTCTTTCATTTTTAATTGATCAGCTTAGAAATCTTAATTAAACCGTTAATTGTGATATCTTTGTTGTGAGTTACTTTCGTATTAATTGAGTTTTTAAATAAATTAGAAAAACCACCAGTAATAATTACTTTAAAAGTTTTTCCAGTATCTTTCTTAATTAAATTAACAATATTGTCAATTAATCCTGCGTAACCCCAAAAAAATCCAGATCTAACAGCACTAGTTGTGTCTTTTCCAACTATATTTTTGATCTTTTTTAGATCAATTCTGGGTATTAAAGTAGCTTTATCAGACAGAGTATCTAATGACAATCTTACACCTGGAGCAATAACTCCTCCTGCATAGGAGTCTTTAATTAAAACATCAAAAGTAGTTGCAGTACCAAAATCTAAAATAATAAAATTATTTTTTTTATCCAATAAACTTATAGCATTTGTAATTCTATCAGAACCAATTTGTTTATAATTAACTTTGATCTTTATTAAAGATTTTAAATTCAAATTTTTTACCTCATAACATTTTATTCGAGTTTTTTTTAATAAATATTTTTTAATCAATTCAAAAGATTTAGGCACAACACTACAAAAAAGAATTTTGTTAATTTTTTGATAGTCCAATTTTAATTTATCAAAAAATTTATTTAGTTTGAAAAGGTTAATATCTTTAGATGTAAAATTTACTTTCTTAATAATTTTATAGTTTGATGAAACAATAAAAATTTTTGTTTCTGAATTACCTATATCTCCAAGTATATACATTTATATTTTATTTAATTTATTATTAATTTTATACAATTTAGACAAATTTTTTTCAAAAAGTACTTTTAGTTCATTTTCAATAACTTTTTTATTTATACGTTTATCAAGTAAGTTAAATAAATTTGTTGTTGGGTAATTTATAATTTTTGGACTTTTAATCAAATTTATCCCAATACCAACAATTAAATATTTGTTATCTGATTTTGAAATTACCTCTTGAAGAATACCGCTTATCTTATTTTTATTAATCAATAAATCATTTGGTTTTTTAAAAGTAATCTTTTTTTTATAATATTTCTCAAGTGCTTTTTTAACTAATAAACAGTTTATTTTAGTTAAAGCTGATAATGACATGTTAATATTTTTTAACTCATGAAAAAAACTTATGAATAGATTACCTTTATGAGATATCCATTTTTTTCCATACTGACCTTTACCATTTGTTTGAGATTCTGATATCACCATACCATTTTTAAAATTATAATTTTTTATAATTCTAATTGCAGTATTATTTGTACTTTTAACTTTTTTAAATTTAAATTTTTTAAATTTCATTAAATAATATTAATTCTTGAAACTACATCTATCAATTGACTTGGGAAGATGAAGTAAAAAAGAATTAATATTGTTGAAAATGCAAGAGAAAACTTTAACCACATATTATGATCTTGATCATATTTTTCTTTTTCTGCATCAAAATAAATAATCTTTATAATTCGCAAATAATAGAAAGCAGCAACAACTGTTGATAATAATCCTACTATTGCCAAGAAATACATTGATTGTTCTATAACAGCTTTAAAAATATAAAATTTTGCAAAGAATCCTGCTAATGGTGGAATACCGGCTAATGAAAACAAAATAATTAATAAAGATAATGACAATAATGGATGATTTTTAGATAAACCAGATAGATCACCTATTTCTTCATAATATTGATTATTTCTCTTTAACATTAACAAACATGAAAAGAGAGCTAGGTTCATGATTATATAGATAGATATGTAAATAATTGAACTTTGGATTCCCTCATTAGAGCCTGTAGCTAATCCAGCTAATGTATATCCAATATGACCAATAGAACTGTAAGCAATTAGTCTTTTTATATTAGTTTGGCCAATAGCAGCAATAGCACCAAAAAGCATAGAGGCTATTGATAAGAAAACTATAATCATTTGCCATTGATCAATTAAATTTAAAAATGGTACATATAAAAATCTTATAAAAACTGTGAGAGCTGCAATTTTTGGTACCATTGTAAAAAATAAAGTTACAGATGTTGGTGAACCTTCATAAACATCTGGTGCCCACATATGAAATGGAACAGCAGAAATTTTAAATGCTAGTCCAACAAGAATAAAAACAATTCCAAATGTTAAAACATATTCATTTGAATTTAATTGATTTGTAATTGTATCAAAATTGGTTGAGCCTGAAAAACCATAAACTAATGAACAACCATACAAAAGTAAACCTGATGATAGTGCGCTAAGCACAAAATATTTTAACCCAGCCTCTGATGACTTTAATTGATCTCTGTTAAAGGTCGCTAAAACATATAAAGCTAAAGATTGTAATTCAAGACCCATGTAAAACACCATTAAATCATTTGAGCTAATCATAACCATCATGCCTAAAACTGAGCTCAAAATCAAAATAGGATACTCAATCTTAAATATTTTAAATATTTTAAGATAGCTTGATGAAATTATTAAAACTAAAAAAGCACCGAGTAGAGTAATAATTTTCATAAACGAAGACATATAATCAATGACAACACTATCGTTAAATAAAGTCATACGATTAATAGAAAAAGTTTCATTAATTGTAATTATTGCAGTAATTAGAAGAACCAATAAAGAAATATTAAAAATTAATTTTGATCCATCTTTTATAAAAACACCTAAAATTAATAAAAACATAATTGAAAGTGAAATAAAGATTTCTGGTAATATTAAATTAAGATTTTCCATATTATTTATTAGTTAAATTTGTATTGTACATATTTATTAAATCAGTAACAGAAACCTCGATTGTATTAATTAATGGATCTGGATAAAAACCAAAAAACAAAGTGGGTACTGCTAGACATGATAATATAAAATACTCAGACTTATTAAGATCAACCATCGTTTTTAAGTCAGTATTAATTAATTTACCAAAAACAACTCTTTTGTATAACCACAACATGTAAGCTGCACCTAGAATTACCCCTAAACTAGCTATTACTGCTACTAAAAAATTATCCTTAAATACACCCATTAAAATCAAAAATTCACCAACAAAACCACTCGTTCCTGGTAAGCCAAGGGCCGCTAAAGTAAATAGCATAAATAAAATTGAATATTTTGGAATAATCGAAACTATACCACCATATGAACTAATTAGTCTTGAGTGCATTCGATCATAGACCACGCCAACACATAAAAATAATGCAGCAGAAACTAGGCCATGACTAATCATTTGAATTATACTTCCTTCGATACCTTGTTGTTGGATAGTAAAAATACCTAGAGTTACAAAGCCCATATGAGCAACTGAAGAGTAAGCTATTAATTTTTTCATGTCCTCTTGCATTAAGGCTATTAGAGATGTGAAAACAATCGCAATCACACTTAGTGTGTAAATTAAAGGTGTAAAAATTTCTGAAGCATCCGGAAACAAACCTAATGAAAATCTTATGAAACCATATCCTGCCATTTTAAGTAGTATAGCTGCAAGTAGCACTGATCCTGCTGTGGGTGCTTCTACGTGAGCATCAGGAAGCCAAGTATGAACTGGCCACATCGGAGTCTTTACAGCAAAAGAGCTAAAAAAAGCTAACCATAATAAATTTTGATACTTTGCATCTATACCTAATTCATAGAGTTTGATTACATCTGTTGTTCCAGATATCCAATAGATTGAAATTATGGCAACTAGCATTAAAACAGAACCAAGCAATGTATATAAAAAGAATTTAAAAGCTGAATAAACTCTCTTTGGACCACCCCAAATACCGATAATTAAAAACATTGGAATTAAACCTGCTTCAAAGAATAAATAAAAAACAAATAAATCAAGAGCACAAAAAACTCCTATCATGAAGCTTTCCATAATTAATATTGCTATTAAAAAATCTCTTAATCTTTTTTTAACTGTATTATTAACTGAAATAATACACAGTGGTGTTATAAAAGTAGTTAAGATAATAAATAAAATTGAAATTCCATCTATACCAACTTTATAATTTACAAAACCTTTAATCCAAGTTCTATCTTCTATAAATTGAAAACTAGAAGTTGATTGATCAAATGAAACCCATAAATAAATTGAAATCAAAAAATTTACTATAGAAGTAAACAAGGATACATATTTAGCTGTTAAATTATTTCCTTCTTTATCTTTAGTAAAAAATAAGAATAAAGCTCCAACTGTTGGCAATAGAATAAGTGAGGAAAGAATAGGAAAATTCATTTATTTAATAATTAAGAAGGTTAATAAAGCTGAAAAACCCAAAAGCATAATAAAAGCATATTGATAAATAAAACCACTTTGAAATTTATTTGCTTTGATAGAACATTTTTTAATCAATGATGAAATTCCATCAGGACCAAATTTATCTATTATTTTACCATCACAAAATTTCCACAAAAACAAACCTAGCTTTTTAGATGGATTAATAAATATAACTTCATAAAGTTCGTCAAAGTACCATTTATTAATTAAAAAATTATATAAAGGCTTATTAATATTAGCTATTTGTTCAGGTATTCCTTTATTTTTTACAAATAAATAATAAGCAATTGGTATCGATGATAGCACTAAAAATGGTGTTAAAAGCAAAAACCATAAAGGTGGGTGTTCAGTGCTCAATGGTTCCAAGAATTTAATAGACTCTGACCAAAAATAATTTTCACCCCCATGGCCAATGAATAAGTCTTTAAATAAAAATCCTGCAAAAATAGCTCCAATAGATAAAATAACTAGAGGAATCAACATCACTAATGGAGATTCGTGCGTTTCTTCAATTTTGACTTTTTTATTATTATATTCTCCATGAAAAGTTTTAAAAATTAATCTCCAAGAATAGATTGAAGTTAAAAATGCAGTAAAAACTCCAATTCCAGCTGCATAATATCCTGTTGTGTTGCCTTTTAAATAAGCAAATTCAATAATTGCATCTTTAGAATAAAAACCTGACAAAAATGGAAATCCTGTAAGAGCAAGTGTTCCGATAATCATTAACACATAAGTGTAAGGTAATTTTTTCCTTACACCTCCCATATTATTAATATCTTGTTCGTCCTTAAATGCATGAATTACAGAGCCTGAGCCTAAAAACAATAAAGCTTTGAAAAAAGCGTGCGTGAATAAATGAAACATTGCAACATTATAAGCACCTACACCAGCTGCAAAAAACATGTAACCAAGTTGACTACAAGTTGAGTATGCTATAATTTTTTTAATATCAGTTTGAACTAACGCAACTGTTGCTGCAAAAAATGCAGTTGTCATTCCAACAATTGTTATTAAATTTAATATTAATGGAGAATATTCGTAAATTGGTGAACATCTAACAACCAAAAATACTCCAGCTGTTACCATGGTAGCTGCATGAATTAATGCAGATACAGGGGTTGGTCCTTCCATTGCATCAGGTAACCATGTATGCAATAAAATTTGGGCTGATTTACCCATAGCGCCGATAAATAACAACAAACAAATTAAATTTATAGCTTTAACTTCAAAACCTAAAAAGGATAAATTTTTATCAATAACTGTTGGTATTTGTTGAAACACTTCTGAATAATTGACAGTTCCAAATAAATAGAAAATTAAAAATATTCCTAATGCAAAACCAAAGTCACCTACTCTATTTACAACAAAAGCTTTAATTGCTGCAGCATTTGCACTTTCTTTTTTAAACCAAAACCCAATTAAGAAATACGAACAAAGTCCAACACCTTCCCAACCAAAAAATAGTTGAATAAAATTATCTGAAGTAACCAACATTAACATTGCAAATGTAAATAACGACAAATAGGCCATAAATCTTGGCTTATGAGGATCGTGTGACATGTATCCAATTGAATAAATATGAACTAATGATGAAACTGATGTAACAACAACTAACATCACAGCTGATAATGGATCGATTAGCATAGACCAATTAACATCTAAAGATCCAGAATTTATCCAAGTTGCTAATATAATATTATCCTCATATTGATTGACAATTACTTGATAAAGAACATTAATCGATAAAAGTGCAGAGATTGAAACAAGAGCACTTGTTACAATTTCTGAATTTCGGTCACCAATATATTTTCCAAAAAAACCTGAAATAATTGAAGCAATAAGTGGAAGAATTAAAATTGAAATTTCCATATTATCCTTTCAACTTATCTATTTCTTCAACACGAATAGTTCCTGAGTTTCGATAATAAACTACTATAATTGCCAATCCAATTGCTGCTTCTGCGGCTGCAACAGTTAAAATAAAAAGAGTAAATACCTGCCCAGTGAGATCACCTAAGAAAATTGAAAATGCAACTAGGTTAATATTAACTGCAAGTAATATTAACTCTATACTCATTAAAATTACAATAATATTTTTTCTATTTAGAAAAATTCCAATTATGCCAATTGAAAAAATAACAGCTCCTAAAGTTAAATAATGCCCTAAACCAATTTCAGTCATCAATTTTAACTCCTTTATTAGTTTCAACATTTAAAACTTGGACACCTTCAGATCTTTCTCTAGAAATTTGCTTTACGTAACTTTGTGTCTTAACTCCAGTACGTTTTCTAAAAGTTAAAACGATAGCTCCTATCATAGCTACCAATAAAATCATTCCACTTAATTGAAATACATGAATATAATCAGTATACAAAACTTGTCCTAAAGAATGAGTATTACTCACACTAAAATTATTTACTGAATTATTTAAATCAAATAAATCAGGCTTATATTTCCAGCCACCAATAACTATTATTAATTCAAAGAATATAATTGTACTTATAATTAAACCCACCGGAATATGACTAGAACTTTCTTGTGATGCAAACCATTGGTTTTTTTGTTGAGCAACATTTAACATCATAACTACAAACAAAAAGAGTACTGCCACAGCTCCTACATAAACAATTAACATTATCATTCCTAAAAACTCAGCACCTATCATTATAAAGAGACAAGATATGCTAATGAAATCTAAAATTAGAAAAAAAACTGAATGGACAGTATTTTTAGACACTGTAACCATGATTGCAGAAATTATAGCTATAATCGAAAAGGTATAAAAAAAAATTGAATGTGCAATCATAAATTATCTATATGGGTTATCAGCTTTAATATTAGCTGCTAATACATTCTCCCATCTATCTCCATTATCTAAAAGTTTTTCTTTTGTGTAATAAAGTTCTTCTCTTGTTTCTGTTGAAAATTCAAAATTTGGGCCTTGTACAATTGCATCAACTGGACAAGCCTCTTCACATAAACCACAATAAATACATTTCATCATATCAATGTCGTATCTTGTAGTTTTTCTACTTCCATCATCTCTTGCAGATGACTCAATTGTAATTGCTTGAGCGGGACATACAGCTTCACATAATTTACATGCTATACATCTTTCTTCGCCGTTAGGATATCTTCTAAGAGCATGTTCACCTCTAAAACGTGGACTTATTTTACCTTTTTCAAAAGGGTAATTAATCGTTTTTTTTGATTTAAATAATTCTTTAATTGCAATTAACAAACCTCCAATGAAGTCTGTCATAAATATTGTCTTAAAAAATCTTGATAATTTCATTACTGGCTTATTGGTAAAAGGTTAAAATAAAATAAATAGCTAGCAGTAAACACTACCCAAGTTAAAGATAGTGGCAAAAACACCTTCCAACCGAGTCTCATTAACTGATCATATCGGTATCTTGGAACTATAGCTTTAACTAAAGCAAATAAAATGAATAATAATAGAATTTTTAAAATCAGCCATATTGCGCCAGGTACTAATGTGAATGGATAAATATCAATAGGTGATAACCATCCACCTAAAAACAATATCGCTCCCATAGCACACATTAATAAAATATTAGCGTATTCACCCAACCAAAACATTGCATACATCATGCCAGAATATTCAGTTTGATAACCAGCTACTAATTCAGCCTCAGCTTCAGGTAAATCAAATGGAGGTCTATTTGTTTCAGCTAATGCTGAAATAAAAAATATAACAAACATAGGAAACAGTGGTATTACAAACCATAAATCTTGTTGAGCTATAACAATATCATTCAAATTTAAAGAACCGACACAAAGTAATACATTAATTATTATTACTCCTATAGAAACCTCATAAGACACCATTTGTGCAGCAGAACGAATTGCCCCAAGAAAAGGATATTTTGAATTAGAAGCCCAACCACCCATTATTATTCCATAAACTCCTAGAGAAGAGACAGCAAAAAGATAAAGTATTCCAACATTGATATCCGCTAATACTTGAGTTGCACTAAAAGGTATGACGGCCCAAGAAATTAAAGCTAACGTCATAGTAACAATTGGAGCTAAAATGAAAATTACTTTGTTTGAACTTGAAGGAATTATAATTTCCTTAAAAATATATTTTAATGCATCAGCAAGTGACTGAAGTAAGCCAAATGGTCCAACTACATTTGGACCTTGTCTTTTTTGTACAAAAGCCCAAACTCTTCTATCAAGCCAAACGATCATAGCGACAGACACTAAAACAGGAACTAGTAAAAAAAGTATTTTATAAACTTCTTGAAAAATGATGTTTAAATAATCCATTTCAACCTTCTGTTCCTGTAGATTTCAAATTAATTTTTGAATTATTGCATTCAATCATTGTTTTTGAAGATTTAGCGATAACATTTGAAAAATAATAATCTTTTATAAAAATTTTTAGATTTTCATTTTGAAATTCAGTATTTGTAGATTTATTATTTTTTTCATTTGAATTATCCTGTTTTTCTTTTTGTAAATTTAGATAATTAAACATGCTGCTTTCTAATTCATCTTTGTCATTAAATAGTTTTCTATTATTCATAAATTCAGCTAATTCATTAATTATATGCCAATCTTCTTTAGCATCACCTGGGGGATAAGAGGCCTTTTGAGCTTTTTGTATCTTGCCTTCTAAATTTGTATAATAACCATCTTGTTCGGTGTAAGCAGAGCCAGGTAAAATTATATCAGCAATTTCAGCTCCTTTATCACCATGACTTCCCTGATAAATTACAAATTCATCCTTCTTAACAAAATCCAAACTGTCCTGGCCAACTAAATAAACAATATCAAATTTATGATCTTTTAAATCATTTAATAATCTTTTTTCTTGATTTACTATGCCAAGATCAAAATTACCTACAGTTGAAGCATCACAAGCTAATATATTTAATGAATTCCAATCCTCAGTAATTTTATTATTTTCAATTAAAAATTCTTTAATCTTATTAAACAAATATTTTGATGAATTTAAATTTAACAACGACTCACCAATTATAATTAAGGGTTTTTTGGCTTCTTTAATTTGATTTGAAATTTCATTATCTTCTTCAAAAATATTCTTTAATGATTGGGTTTGACCATCTAAACACTCATAAGGGTAAGTTAGATCACCTAGATCATTAAGTGAAATGATTTTAGAATTATTGTTTAAATAAGATTTTCTAATTCTTGTATTTAATATTGTGGCTTCATATCTTGGGTTTGTTCCTACCAACATAATAAAATCAGATTCTTCAATTCCATTTATTGTAGAATTAAATAAATAGTTTTCTCTTTTGCTTATATCTAAAAATCGATTATCAGATCTAGACTCATAATTATTTGTATCTAGTGTTCTGTCAAAGAATTCTTTAAAAATGTAACCTGTTTCCATATTGGTAAGATCACCAACAAATCCACATACTTTTTCTTTTGAAGTGTTTTCAAATTTTGATTTAATTATCTTAAAAACCTCGCGCCAAGATGCTTTTTCAAATTTTCCATTATATTTGATAAATGGTGTATCTAATCTTTGATGTAATAATCCATCACATGCATATCTTGTTTTATCGGAAATCCATTCTTCATTAATGTCTTCATTTATAATTGGAAGAATTCTTTTTACTTCCCAATCATAAGTATCAACTCTTATATTTGAGCCAATAGCATCCATAACGTCAATACTCTCTGTTTTTTTTAGTTCCCAAGGTCTTGCTTCAAAGATGTATGGCTTGGATGTTAAGGCGCCAACTGGACACAAATCTACTACATTTGCTGAAAGTTCAGACTGCATTGACTGCTCCAAATAAGTTGTAATTTGCATATCTTCTCCTCTACCAATCGCACCAATTTCGGGAACGCCTGCTACCTCTGTTGCAAATCTTACACATCTAGTACAATGAATACACCTTGTCATTTGGGTTTTAATGAGTGGTCCCATATTTTTTTCTGGTACTAATCTCTTATTTTCTTTAAATCTTGATTTATCGACTCCATAAAACATGGATTGGTCTTGCAAATCACACTCTCCCCCTTGATCACAAACTGGGCAATCTAATGGATGGTTTGCCAATAAAAACTCCATAACTCCTTTTCTGGCTTTTTCAACAAACTTAGTATTTGTTTTAATATTCATTCCCTCTGCTGCAGGCATAGCACAGGATGCAACTGGTTTTGGTGATTTTTCCATTTCAACCAAACACATTCTACAATTTCCAGCTATAGATAATTTTTCATGATAACAAAATCTTGGAATTTCAACACCTGCTTTTTCACATGCTTGAAGAACCGTTAAACCTTCTTCAACTTCTATATCAATGTTATTTACTTTAAGTTTAAGCATTATTTTTATCCAATAAGTGTTGATCAACTAAATAAGGAATATTACTTTTTTTCTGAATAATAGGATCCAAATTATTTCTTTTTTCAATTTCTTTTTTAAAATGTCTTAATAAACCTTGTACAGGCCATGAAGATCCTTCGCCAAATGCGCAAATAGTATGACCGGCTATTTGGTTTGTTACATCACCCAACATATCAACTTCATCTTTTGTTGCTTCACCTTTAGCCATACGTTCTAACATTCTCCACATCCAACCAGAACCTTCTCTGCATGGTGTGCATTGACCACAACTTTCATGCTTGTAGAACCTTGCAATTCTAGCCATACATTTAATAATGTCTTGATCTTTATTAATTACAACTATACCAGCTGTTCCTAATCCACTTTTTTCAGCCATTAAAGAATCAAAATCCATAGTCAATGTTTCACATTTTTCTTTTGGTATCAAAGGCATTGATGAGCCACCAGGAATTACAGCTTGTAAATTATCCCAACCACCAATTACTCCTCCAGCGTGGACTTCAATTAATTCTTTTAAAGGAATATTCATTTCTTCTTCAACATTGCATGGATTATTCACATTTCCCGATATGCAAAAAATTTTGGTACCTGTGTTTTTTTCTCTACCCAAAGAAGCAAACCATTTCCCACCTCTTCTAAGTATTGTTGGAACAACAGCAATTGTTTCAACGTTATTTATTATTGTTGGGCAACCATAAAGTCCAATTAAAGCAGGAAAAGGTGGTTTTAATCTTGGCTGACCTTTTTTACCTTCAATACTTTCTAATAATGCAGTTTCTTCTCCACAAATATAAGCTCCAGCACCATAATGAATATAAATATCTAAATCCCATCCTGTTCCAGCAGCATTTTCACCTAAAAGTTTTTTTTCATAAGCTTCATCAATTGCGGCCTGGAGTTTTTCTCCATCAATAAAATATTCCCCTCTAATATATATGTAGCAGACGTGAGCTTGTACTGCGTATGAAGCAATTAAACATCCCTCGATTAACTTATGAGGTTCAAATCTTAAAATATCTCTGTCTTTACATGTGCCTGGTTCAGATTCGTCTCCATTTATAACTAAATAATGAGGTCTTGTTCCAACTTCTTTAGGAGCAAAAGACCACTTTAATCCTGTCGGAAATCCAGCACCACCTCTACCTCTAAGTTGTGAATCTTTAATTTCATTAATTATCCAATCTCTACCTTTGTTTGTTAGTTCTTTTGTATTAACCCAATCTCCTCTTTTTTGAGAAGACTTAACATCAGATCCTCTATCATTATATAAATTCTGAAAAATTCTATCCTGATCTTTAAGCATTTTTTAAATCCATAAGTGTTTTTCTATTATTTTCCGGCTCATTGTTAATACGTCCTCTATACGATCCTGGTTTAGGAGACTCACCCTTTAAAATTTTATCTAAAATTTCTATTGTCTTTTCTTTATCCAAATCTTCATAATAATCATCATTAATCTGCATCATTGGTGCATTAACGCATGCACCTAAACACTCAACTTCCATCCAAGAACAACTTTTATCATTAGACAATTCAGACTCTTTTTCTGAAATTTTTTCTTTACAAGCTTCTACTAATTTATTTGCACCTCTGATCATACAAGGAGTTGTAGTACAAACTTGAACAAAATATTTACCTACAGGTGATAGATTGTACATAGTATAAAAAGTGGCAACTTCGTATACTTTGATGTAAGGCATATCTAAAAATTTAGCAATATACTTCATAGCTGCTAAAGGAATCCAATTATTATTTTGTCTTTGAGCAATATAAAGTAAAGCCATGACGGCACTATGTTGCTTGCCCTTTGGATATTTAGCAACAATAGTTTTTGCTGCATCTAATGAAGATGAGTTGAATTCAAAATTTTCAGGCTGATCTTTTGAAGGTCGTCTTAAACTCATCTATCCACCTCTCCAAAAACTATGTCTAACGATCCAAGCACTGCAGGAACATCAGCTAACATGTGACCTTTAATTAAATAATCCATAGATTGTAAATGAGAAAATCCTGGGGCTCTTATTTTGCACTTATATGGTTTACTTGATCCATCAGAAATGAGATAAACACCAAACTCACCTTTTGGAGCCTCAACAGCAGTATAAATTTCATCTTTTGGTACTCTGTACCCTTCTGTAAATAATTTAAAATGATGTATTAAAGCTTCCATAGATTGTTTAATATCTTTTTTTGTTGGAGGGCTTATTTTTCCATCTAAAGACTTAATTGGACCTTTTTCCATTTTTACAAGACATTGTTTGATAATAGAAACACTTTCTTTCATCTCTTCTATTCTGCACAAATAACGATCGTAACAATCCCCATTCTTGCCAACTGGAATCTTAAATTCTAATTGATCATAACAATCATAAGGTTGTGATTTTCTTAAATCCCAAGGAACACCAGAGCCTCTAATCATAACACCAGAAAAAGAATAATCTAATGCGTCCTCTTTAGTAACAATACCTATATCAACATTTCTTTGTTTAAAAATTCTATTATCAGTTAGTAAACTTTCTAAATCATCAATTATTTTTGGAAATGATTCACAAAATCTAGCAATATCTGTTTCCAAACCACTTGGTAGATCTTGGTGAACTCCTCCTGCTCTAAAATAATTGGCATGAAGTCTTGACCCTGATGCTCTTTCATAAAAAGTCATAAGAGTTTCTCTTTCTTCAAATCCCCAAAGTGAAGGAGTTAAGGCACCCACATCTAATGCCTGGGTTGTTACATTTAAAATATGACTTAATATTCTGCCAATTTCACAAAAAATAACTCTTATATACTGAGCTCTTATTGGAACATCAATTTTTAGAATTTTCTCAATTGCAAGCGCAAATGCATGCTCTTGGTTCATGGGTGCCACATAATCTAGTCTATCAAAATATGGAACAGCTTGCATATAGGTTTTATTTTCAATAAGTTTTTCAGTTCCCCTATGTAATAAACCAATATGTGGATCTGCTTTTTCAACTACTTCACCATCAAGTTCTAAAATTAGCCTAAGCACTCCATGTGCAGCAGGATGTTGAGGCCCAAAATTTAAATTTAGATTTTTAATTTTTTTTGTCATTGTTTTCAATTTCCTCTTTGATGTATTTTGTTCCTTCCCAAGGACTTTCATAGTCAAAATTTCTATAATTTTGCTCTAATTTGACAGGTTCACTGATTACTTTTTTTTGTTCTTCGCTATATCTAACCTCAGTGTGACCTGTTAAAGGAAAATCTTTTCTTAATGGATGGCCATCAAAACCATAATCAGTTAATATTCTTCTTAAATCTGGATGATCTTTAAAAGAAACTCCATACATATCAAACACTTCTCTTTCCATCCAATTAGCTGCAGGATAAATACTAGTTAGAGATGGAATAATTTCATTTTCACTAATTGAATATTTAAGAATTATTCTTTGATTAAATTCATGACTTAAAAATAAATACACTATTTCAAATCTTTGGTTATTTTCTGGATAATCAATAACTGTAATATCTATTAGTTGTCTGAATTTAGTATCTTGATTTGTTTTAATAAACAAAACTACATCAATCAAATCATCCTTATTTATTTCGATATATAATTGTTGATGTTTAATTTCAGTTTTATCGATTTTAGTTGTTAAACCTGAATTTATTTTTTTTTCTAAATCTTCTAAATTTTTCATAATTATCTTGTAAAAGAACCTTTATTTCTAATTTTCTTTTGGAGTTGTAAAATTCCATAAAGCAAAGCTTCAGCTGATGGTGGACAGCCCGGTACATACACATCAACTGGCACTATTCGGTCACATCCTCTTACTACAGAATATGAATAATGGTAGTAACCACCACCATTAGCACAACTCCCCATAGATATTACATATCTTGGTTCTGGCATTTGGTCATAAACTTTTCTTAAAGCTGGAGCCATTTTATTAGTTAAAGTTCCAGCAACAATCATAACATCTGATTGTCTAGGAGAGCCTCTTGGGGCAGCACCAAATCTTTCCAAATCATATCTTGGCATTGCTGTTTGCATCATTTCAACTGCACAACAAGCAAGACCAAAAGTCATCCAATGTAAAGATCCAGCTCTAGACCAGTTAATTAGATTATCTAATGATGTTGTTATAAATCCATTTTTACTAAAATCTTCTGCAAGTTTTTTAAACTCATTTGGAACTTGATCTAATTTATTATTCATTATAATTCAGTTTTATTCCCAGTCTAATGCGCCTTTTTTCCATTCATAAATAAAACCAATAGTAAGTATAAATAAAAAAATCATCATTGAAGAAAAACCTAGTAAACCAATATTTCCAAGTGATATTGCCCAAGGAAATAAAAATGCAATTTCTAAATCAAATATGATGAATAAAATAGCTACTAAATAAAACCTTACATCAAATTCCATTCTAGAGTCTTCGAATGGCTCAAAACCACATTCATAAGCTGATAATTTTTCTGGATCTGGTTTTTTTGGTGAAAGGATAAAATTAATTACAACAAAAGCACAACTTAAACCTAAAGCAATGACTAAGAAAATAATAATTGAAAGATAATCTTTTAAAAAATCAGATAACATGGATGTCTATATACCAGTTTTTGCTCGATGTTGAAGGGCTCATACGTCACATTTTAATTGATATTAACAATAAAAATTTAGTAAAAGTGGCGGGAGTGAAGGGACTCGAACCCTCGACCTATCGCGTGACAGGCGATCGCTCTAACCAACTGAGCTACACCCCCACTTTAAATTATTTTGGTGGGTAGTAAAGGACTCGAACCTTTGACCCCCTCGGTGTAAACGAGATGCTCTACCAACTGAGCTAACCACCCATATAACTAGGCTTCTTATTACATCAACAGTTAAATAAAGTAAATTAATTATTATTGAATACTAGCTTGAGATTTATCATCTTTTTTAGATATATCGACCTCAACCCACTCAGTTCTTTTAAGTTCTTTTGTTAAAGCAACTTTTAAAACTTGATCAGCATATTCAACTGGTGTTATTTTAATATCATCAATAATTTTCTTTGGCATATCAACTAAATCTTTTTCATTTTCTTTTGGTATCAATACCTCTTTAATGCCTGCTCTATGAGCTGCTAAAAGTTTTTCTTTTAGACCTCCAATTGGTAACACTTGTCCAGTTAAAGTAACTTCACCAGTCATTGCAACATCTCTTCTAACTGGAATTCCAGTAATTGATGAAACTATAGAAGTTACCATTCCAATACCTGCCGATGGGCCATCTTTAGGAGTGGCACCTTCTGGTACGTGAATGTGAAAATCTTTCTTCTCAAACAAAGGAGGGATAATTCCGTATTCTAAGCATTTTGATCTTACAAAAGATTTTGCAGCTTTAACTGACTCTTGCATCACATCTCCAAGTTTACCCGTAATTTGCATTCTACCTTTGCCTGGCATTGTTACAGTTTCAATCTTTAAAATTTCTCCACCATATTCTGTCCATGCAAGTCCTGTTACAATCCCTACTCTATTTTCTGACTCTAGTTCACCAAATTTAAATTTAGCTATACCAAGAAAATCAGATAAATTTTTATTATTTATGTTTACTTCTTTCTCTTCACCAGCAACAATTTTTTTAACTACTTTTCTCGCCAATTTTGAAATTTCTCTTTCTAAATTTCTAACTCCAGATTCTTTAGTATAACCTCTGATAACTTCTTTAATAATGTCATTCTCTAATTTCATCTCTTTATCTTTCACACCATTATCTTTAATTTGTTTAGGTAGAAGATATTTGTTTGCAATACTGATTTTTTCATCCTCTGTGTAACCAGCTAATCTAATTACTTCCATTCTATCTAGAAGTGGCGGAAGAATGTTTAGTGTGTTTGCAGTCGTCACAAACATTACATCAGACAAGTCATAATCAACTTCTAAATAATGATCATTAAAAGTTGTGTTCTGTTCAGGATCTAAAGCTTCTAACAAAGCAGATGATGGGTCACCTCTATAATCATTTCCAATTTTATCAATTTCATCTAATAAAATTAGTGGATTTTTTGTTCCAGCTTTTTTCATCATTTGAATAATTTTTCCAGGTAAAGATCCAATGTAAGTTCTTCTATGTCCTCTAATCTCAGCCTCATCTCTCATGCCGCCAACAGACATTCTAACAAATTCTCTGTTAGTTGCTTTAGCTATAGATTTACCCAAAGAAGTTTTACCAACTCCTGGAGGTCCAACTAAACATAAAATTGGTCCTTTGATTTTTTCCATTCTTTTTTGAACAGCTAAAAACTCTATAATTCTCTCTTTTACTTTCTCTAGACCAAAATGATCTTTATCAAGAATATTTAATGCTTTAGTCAAATCGATGTCTACTTCACTTTTTTTATGCCATGGAAGTTCTGTCATCCAGTCTAAATAATTTCTAACGACTGTTGCTTCTGCTGACATTGGACTCATATTTTTTAATTTTTTAAGTTCTTGAAGGCATTTTTTTTCAACTTCCTTAGGCATTTTTGCTTTTGTAATAGCTTTATTTAGGCTAGTAGTTTCATCTTTACCGTCTTCAATTTCACCCAATTCTTTTTGAATTGCTTTTAATTGTTCATTTAAATAATACTCTCTTTGAGTTTTTTCCATTTGTGTTTTAACTCTTCCTCTAATCTTTTTTTCAACACCTATAATGCTTGTTTCATTTTCCATTATTTTGATTATTGCATTTAACCTCTTTTTAACATCTGCTGTTTCAAAAATTTGTTGTTTCTCTGAAATTGTAGCTGTGATGTGAGAAGCTATATTATCTCCAATTTGAGAAGGATCTTTTAATTGTTTGATTGTGTTAATTGTTTCACTTGAAACTTTTTTATTAATAGATGTTAATTTTTCTAATCTTCTTAATGCTGTAGCAGCAAGTGGAAACAAATCTTCATCCTTAGTGAGAACATCATTAAAATGAGAATAGTCACAAGTTATAAATTTATCATTATCTTTAAAATCTAAAATTTTTACTCTTTTAAGGCCTTCAACTAAAACTTTTACTGTTCCATCTGGTAGCTTTAAAAGTTGTAAAATGCTTCCTTCACAACCATACATAAAAATATCTGTCTTTTTAGGATCATCAATTTCTGAATTTTTTTGTGTAACTAATATTATTTTCTTATCTTTTTTCATTACTTCATTTAAAGCTGAAATAGACTTATCTCTTCCCACAAACAAAGGAATAACCATACTTGGAAACACAACAATGTCTCTAAGCGGTAATAACGGTAATGAAATTTTGACGTCCATAATATCAATATGGATATTATATTTTATATTGCAATAGCTTTTTGATACTTATTATGGATATTACGCCGCTGTAGTCTTGCTAGATTTAGATTTATTATCACTTTTTGTGTGAACTAATATGGGTTGAGATTGACCCTTGGCTGAACTTGCATCAACTATAACTTCTTCAATATTTTCTTGGCTAGGTAAATCGTACATGGTTTTTAATAAAATGTTTTCTAAAATGGATCTTAAACCTCTTGCTCCTGTTTTTTTCTTGATTGCTTTTTGCGCTATCTCTTTCAGTGCATTTTCTTTAAAAGTTAATTTTGCACCATCTAATTTAAATAATTCTTGATATTGTTTGGTAAGTGAATTTTTTGGTTCTTGCAAAATTTTTATCAGTGATTTTTCATCCAAATCCTCAAGTGTAGCAATCATGGGTAGTCTTCCAATAAACTCTGGTATTAAACCAAATTTCAATAAATCTTCAGGCTCAAGAGTTTTCATCCATTCACCTGTCTTTTTGTCTTGTGTATTTTTTACATCAGCACCAAAACCAATTGATGTACCTTTGTCTCTTTGAGAAATTATTTTATCAAGTCCAGCAAAAGCTCCGCCACAAATAAATAATATGTTAGTTGTATCTACCTGTAAAAATTCTTGCTGAGGATGTTTTCTGCCTCCTTGAGGTGGTACACTTGCAACAGTGCCTTCCATAATTTTTAGTAATGCTTGCTGAACTCCTTCACCTGACACATCTCTAGTAATTGAAGGGTTTTCTGATTTTCTACTGATTTTATCAACTTCATCAATATACACAATTCCTCTCTGTGCTTTTTCAACGTTATAATCAGAGGCTTGTAATAATTTTAATATTATATTTTCAACATCCTCACCAACGTATCCCGCCTCTGTAAGAGTTGTTGCATCTGCCATTGTGAAAGGAACATCTAATATTCTAGCAAGAGTTTGTGCTAACAACGTTTTACCGCATCCAGTTGGACCAACTAATAATATATTAGATTTTGCAAGTTCAACATTTTTACTTGTCTTACTCTCATAATTTAATCTTTTGTAATGATTATGTACAGCAACAGATAAAACTTTTTTTGCATGAGGCTGGCCAATAACATAATCGTCTAGAACTGAACAAATTTCTTTAGGTGAAGGAAGGCCATCTTGATGCTTAACAAAAGTATCCTTGCTTTCTTCTTTTATGATATCCATACATAATTCAACACATTCATCGCAGATAAAGACTGTAGGTCCCGCGATCAGTTTTCTTACTTCGTGTTGGCTCTTTCCACAAAAAGAACAATACAGAATATTTTTATTATTTGTTGTCATATCAAATTTTTAACGAATCAATAAACTTACTTTATTATAGAAGAGTCATACTAATCAAGTTTGGATTGTCACACTTTCAATATATGGTGTGTTATGATCTTTTTTCTACCACTTCGTCTATAAGGCCAAAAGATTTAGCAGCATCTGCAGTCATAAAATTATCTCTTTCCAAAGCTGCTTTAACTTCATCGACAGTTTTTCCAGTATGTTTAGAATAAATTTCATTTAATCTTTTTTTTAATGATGAGACTTCATTTGCATGTATTTCAATATCAGTTACTTGACCTTGGAAACCAGCAGAAGGTTGATGAACCATAACTCTTGAATTTGGAAGTGAAAATCTTTTACCCTTAGTTCCAGCTGCAAGTAAAAACGACCCCATTGAGGCTGCTTGACCAATGCACAAAGTTGAAATGTCCGGTTTCACATACTGCATAGTATCATAAATACCAAGACCAGCTGTAACCAGCCCACCTGGACTATTAATATACAAATATATTTCTTTTTTTGGATCCTCTGCTTCAAGAAATAATAATTGAGCTGTAATTAATGATGCAACATTGTCATTAATTTGACCAGTTAAAAAAATAATTCTCTCTTTTAAAAGTCTTGAATATATATCGTAAGCTCTTTCACCTTTATTAGATTGTTCAACTACCATTGGAACTAAAGTATTCATGTGTTCAGATAATTTTGTTATCATAAGATGATTCGTATTACTTATACAACTTGAGATTACTTTTTGCTAACTTTTTTTGCTTTTGGCTTTGTTTTAGAAGCTTTTGTTGAAGGTTTTTTTTCTTTTTCAGGTTTTGTTTTAACTGATTTTTTTGTCTCTTTTTTTTCATCCTCATGATTGTGATCATGATTATGAGCTTCTTTTAGAATTTTTTCAGCTTCATCTTTTGAAATTTCTTTTTTATTAGCTTTTGCTTTTTCTTTAACTAAATTTAAAATTTTCTCTTCATAAACTGTGCCTCTCAAGCTCGCTACCGCAGATGGATTTTTTTGATAAAAATCCATTACCATTTTTTCTTGACCTGGCATCATTCTTAATTGTTTTTGTACTTCAGCTTGAATCTCTTGTTCAGAAACATTTATCTTATTCTGTTCACCAAATTCATTCAAAATTAAACCAGTTTTAATTCTAGTTTTTGCAGTTTCAGTAAATTTAGATTTGCTTTTTTTTGCATCTTCTTCAGACATACCTTGTGAGAGAATTTTAATTTCTTCTTCAATTAAATTTTCAGGAATCTCGTCAACTTTAATTTTCTCAATTTCTTTTAAAATTTGATTTTTAGATAATTGATCCAATGAATTTTTATATTCATCATTAATCTGTTTAGATATTAGAGCCTTTAAATCTGTTAAATCTTTGGCACCTAAATTTTTAGCAAAAGCATCATCTATTTTTACCTCTTCTGGGTTTTTAATATTCAAAATTTTACAATTAAATTGAGCTTTTTTATTTACTAATTCTTTCTCAGGAAAATTTTCTGGTAATTTAGCTTCAACTATTTTCTCATCATTTTTTTTAACTCCAATTAATTGTTTATCAAAACCTTTTAAAAACAAATCTTTACCAAGTGTTAATTGTGTGTTTTTACCTTCACTTCCTTTAAAATCTTTTCCATCTACTGTTGCTTTGTAGTCTATAGTAACTTGGTCTCCATCTTTAGCTTTGACATCTGAACTTACTTCTTTAAAACTTGGCTGATTTTTTGCAATTTCTTTAATTCTTTTGTCTGTTTCACTATTATCAATTTTAACTGTATATTGATCAAACTTAATATTTTCTAAAGATTTTACTTCTACTTTGGGTAATTCGGTTACCGATAAAACATATTCTAAATCTTTATCTTCACCATAAGTTTTTAAATCAAGCTTAGGTTGACCGGCAGGTTTAATTTTTTTTTCTTCTAAGGCTTTAGTTGATGTATCTTTTAAAACTTTATCTAATACTTCGCCAAAAACAGCTTTTCCAAATTGTCTTTTTAAAACTTCTTTTGGAACTTTTCCTGGACGAAATCCTTTTAAATTAACAGTTCTTTTAATTTCTTCGTATTTTTCATCCATATAAGAGTTCATTGTCTCTTTATCGATAAAAACTTTAACGTCTTTATTTAAGCCTTTTATATTTTCTACAGTTATTTTCATAATAATTTACTTTTTGGTAGGGCGAAAAGGACTCGAACCTTCACATCCGAAAATATTGGTTCCTAAGACCAACGCGTCTACCAATTCCGCCATCGCCCCACAAATTATGAGGTTTTATATATTATTGAAACTATTTGTCCAATGACAATTGTTAAAAAATTAACTATTTATCTCCTATAATTTATAAATATATTTAAAAAAATGATTGTTTCACCATGTATCAGCATTTGCAAAACAGATCCTACAACAGGTTATTGTTATGGATGTGGAAGAAACAATGATGAAAAAAAAATTTGGAAACTTGAAGAAACTACTGATGACTGGAAAACAACTAATCTTGAAACAATTAAAAAAAGATTAAATGGATGGCAATTAAAGAGTTTTATTGAGTCATACGAACACAAAATTAAAAATGGAATTTCTCTTTTCAAAAAAAAATTAACAAATGTATAAATCAACAATTGTAATCTTAATTTATATAATTGGTCTAATTTTTGGTGCTTTAGTATTAGATATTTGGAGCGCTCAAACAAGTCCTAAAGCTTTATTGGGTATTGGATGGACAGCATTACTATTAATAGGATTATTTTTAACTGAAAAAAATGAAAAAAATTAAATTTTTAAATTTTCTTTCTTTAATTATATTGACTTTATTTACTGTTAATAATCTAAATGCAGAAATTATCATACTTAGTGCTTGTGATAATAAAAAAGATGGTTTTTTAAAAAATGAATATATTTTAAATTTAGAAAAATCATTAATGACAAGAAATTTTGTCTACAACAATAAAACTTTTAAAAAATATCGTGTTACAGATCTTTCTGTAAAAAAAGAAAACACATTAACAAAATTTATCTACCAAGAGGATGATAAAATTTTAACTGATAAAATTGGTTATCCTCAATTTTACACACAATTATTATTTGAAATAAACAATCCAAATATTATGATAAAAACTGTGATAAATAATGAAGAGGGAATTTCTCTCATGTCTTCATGTAAAAAAATTGAAAGATTTGAAAAAGAAAGTTAATTTTTTTTTTTATTTTTTTTTATTTGATTTTTATTTTTAAAATTAAATCTACTACTATTTGTTATGCTACTTCTATGTTTTGCATAAGCTTGCTTTTGGGCTTGTTTCATTGCTTTTTTAGAAGACATAATTATTATAATCTAATATTCTATTTCACATCTATCAATTATTTAAATGAATAATAAATTTAAAATTCTTAATAAAACAATTATTAAATGCAAAAAATGTCCAAGATTAACCAATTTTATTAAAAAAATTTCTAAAAAAAAAAGAAAACAAAATATTAATGAAAACTATTGGGGCAAACCAGTTACAGGATTTGGTGATATAAACGCAAAACTTCTAGTATTAGGATTGGCTCCTGCTGCACACGGTGGAACAAGAACTGGGCGGGCTTTTACTGGTGATAAATCTGGAGAATTTTTATTTCAATGTCTGTATAAAGCAAAAATAGCCAATCAACCAATTTCAAAAAATTTAAATGATGGACTTAAGATAAAATCTACTTATATCACAAATATATTAAAATGTGTTCCTCCTGGAGATAAACCTCTTAATAAAGAATTAGATAATTGTTCAATATATTTTGATACAGAAATTTCTAATTTAAATAAATTAAAGTTAATTGTTACATTGGGAAAAGTTGCTTTTGATAATTGTCTTAAATTTTACAAAAAAAAGTATACTCTTGCTAAAAAGATACATTTCAAACATGGTGAATCCTATTTATTACCTGATAATGTAACTTTAATTCCTTGCTACCATCCAAGTCCAAGAAATGTAAATACAAAATTAATTACTGAAAAAATGATGGTTTCTTTATTTCTGAGAGCTAAAAGATTAACTAAAGCTTAATACTATCACAAAAGTAAGGTTTAAAATTATCAAAAATTATATCTGGTACTCTAACTGGTTTGCCTTGTTCATCTACAAAAACTAAATGAACTTGCGCCTCCACAATCAAGATTTCATTTTTACTTATAAACTGATTCATAAAAAAAGATGTTTTTGTTACTGATTTTATAAATGATCTAATAGATAATTGATCTTCAAGATGTGCTGGTTTTTTATATTCAATATTGCAAGATTTAACAATAATGAGTGCACCAAATTTTTCTTTTATTTGTAAATTACTTAATCCAATTTTTGCCAAAGCTTCTGTTCTGGCTCTTTCAAGATACTTAAGGTAATTAGCATAGTATACAACACCCCCAGCATCTGTATCTTCATAATATACTTTTACATTATGATAAAAATTTTCATGCATTGCATTATTCTATCAAAAAAAATAATAATATAACAGAAACTAAGATATAGTTAGAACAATGAAAATATATATCATTTGGTTAATCGGGGTTGTTATATGGAATTTTGGGTTTCCGAATGCACAGCCAATAGAAGATGTTATAGTGGCAATTCTACTATCTTTTTTAAGTATTGGTTTAAAAAAATATCTTAAACTTTAATTAATTTGCAGAAAAATAAATATTTTGAAAGTATGAAATAGCTTTCATTTTTGAATTATCAGTGTCTACCATTATAGCCAAACCATCTAATTGATTTACATTTAAATTATGAAATCTTTTAAAATCCTCTTTTACATTAGCTTTAACAGTTACCCATTTGTTTAAATTTTCTTTGGTTGTAGCTAAAACATTATCTATAGATTTTTTTGTATATGGACTTGGCGAATTAAGACCAACTTCGCTATTACTTGAAAATACATAATTAATAGCTCTGTTTGACAAAGGTGTTGCACCTGTTTTTTTTATTACAAAAACACGAGCGGCAAAATCATGCCCTTTTTTAGTGTTTTCTTTAATTCCCTGTAAATCCTTCTCTATTTTCCACGTAATATTAACAAATGGGGTTTTATTTAGATCAATATTTATCTCTTTTCCTAATCCTGATGCTGCATTATCTGCAATTGCTTTTAAAAAGTTACCATTTTCATTAGATCCAACAGAATAGATTGTTTTATTTTTGGCCCCTCTTATCTTTCTTACTTCCAATTTGGATAACTCTGAATCTGTAAATTCAAAAACATTTGTAACTTCTGCATTTGCAAAAGTGAATGAAATAGAAATTAAAAAAATTAAACTTAAAATTTTATACATGGATACTTATAATTAATTATTTTTTTAAATACAACTTTTTGACACATTTTAAACATTCTTAATTCAATATCTTTAATTAAGTTAAAAGAGTGAAAACAATTTCAATCTTTTTATTATTAATCTATTGGTCAGCAATGATTTTTGCTCCAGTGATAGGAAAAAATACTAATATTGATGAAAATAAAAAAATTGTTAAAAATTTATAATATACAATTGTATTAATAAGTAGATCTACCACCACTTATATCGAACACAGCAGCTGTGGAAAAAGAATTTTCTTCTGATGAAAGCCAGCAAACTAATGAGGTAAACTCATGTATTTCAAGAAATCTACCTCTAGGCACCTTAGAAAGCATTCTCTGAACATGTTCTTTGCTCATTTGATCTAAAATTCTTGTTTTAGCACCTGCAGGTGTCACTGCATTTACAGCTATATTTTTGTCAGCAAGCTCTTTTCCAAGTGATTTTGTTAGTCCAATAGCACCTGCTTTTCCAGAACTATAAGCGCTTGCGTTTGCATTGCCATCTTTACCAGCTACAGAAGCTACGTTTACTATTCTACCATAATTGTTCTTAATCATATTTGGTACTATTGCTCTACAACAGTTAAAAGTGCCAACAAGATTTATTTGAACAATTTTATTCCACATCTCAACGTCATACTCCCACAAAGGAGCTGTTGGTCCTGTAATCCCAGCGTTGTTAATTAAAATATCTATATTAGATTTTGATGCAATATCTGAAACTGTTTTTTCTATTTGTTTGTAATTTGAAACATCAATTACATTATAACTTAGATTGGCATTATTTACTTCATCAGCTGCTGATTTAAGTAATTTTTCATCTATATCCCAAATAATAACTTTAGCACCAGAGTCTAAAAAACGTTTGGCAATATCAAGACCAAAACCTTGGCCGCCACCAGTTATTACAGCTGTTCTATCTTTAAAATCAAATTCATTCATAAATTTATTTTTTTGCGAGTAAGTAATATGTTATTGAGGAGACAATTGCACCAATTATCCAAGCATAAGATTGTAAAAACATTAAATTAGTATTCCAAATTGTTGAAGCAGAAAAAATAAATCCTATAATTAAAGAATATGTTGCTTTGATATGCCATCCTTTTGAATAATAATAAGAGCTATCCGTTTCGATTGAATAAATATCTTTGTTACTTAAGCTACTTTCTTTTATTATGTAGTAATCAACAATTATTAATCCAAATAATGGTCCAAAAAATGCACCAAAAGTATCAATAAAAGATAAAATTCCAATTTGACTTAAGAATGTTAGCCAAAAAATTCCAATCAAAAAACCTATAATTGAAATTACATAACTTGCACTTTTCAAAGTTAGTTTGCTTGGTACAAAATTAATAAGTGAATATTGAGATGGAATAAAATTTGCTACCAGATTGGTTGAGGCCGAAGCAACAATTATAAAAAAAAGAACAATAATAGTAATTTGCAGATTATCAAATTTACCAATAATGTCTGTTGGATTTGTAAAAATTCTATCTAAATCCTCAAATTTTTGATTTAAAAATGTGTCAGAACCTACAACAATAAAAACAGCGAAAAATGAAAAAATAATTAGATTTAAAATTAAACTGAAATTTCCTTTTTCTAAATTTTTTTCATCTTTTACATATCTAGAATAGTCACCATAACTTAAAATAATTATTGAAAAATATGCAAAAATAGTTCCAGCAACTGTTAATAATGGTATTAAATTATTAATATCTAAAAAATTTTTGAAATTCAAAATATTGGTAAATGCTTGTGATGTAGCTTGTACATCGCTTAAAAAAACAACAAAGAAAAAAATTATCATTCCAGAATAGACTGTGATAGCTGAAATATTAATCAACTTTTTATTAAATTGAATTCCTACGCTAAACATCATTGCCTGAAAAATAACAACACCACTAAATGAAACCCAGTCGATTACATTTAATCCTAACAAAAATGTAAGAAATATTTCTTGATCTAAAAGAGAATTGTCAATTGAGAAAATTAATATTCTTAAAAGATAACCGATAGCCTTTGATAAAAAATATGTTTGAATACCAAACATAAATATTCCTACAATACTTCTGATTAAGCCAAAAAATTTTGCACCTCTAAAACCTAAAGAAGATCTTAGTAAAACGGCAAATGGCAGACCAAATTTTTGCGAAGGCTTACCAATTAAATTTGAAAATAAATAAACTAAAAATGATCCTAAAATAGTTCCAAAAAAAACTACAAAAGTATTCAGACTATAAATTGTATATAGTGAAGCTATTAAAGAAAATCCTATTATGCTTTGAACGTTAACACCCCAATAACAAAAAAGGTCTTTCCAGTCCCAAGTTTTATAATTTGGGTTTACTGAAACAAGGTCCCAATTTGAAAGAGAGTATTTTACTTTTGGCTGATTCACTAAAAATTATAATAAACTAATAATTTCTACTGTCCATACAGATAGGCCGGTAACCATAAAGCAATCTTAGGAAATACAATAATTAATATTAATCCTATTACTTGAATAACCATAAATTGCATCATTCCATAATAAATATCTTTTAAATCCCATTCTGGTACCACACCTTTTAAAAAATATGCAGAAAGTGCTACAGGTGGTGACAGCCAGGCGGTTTGGAGATTGACCGCTACAAGAATTGCAAACCAAGTTAAATTAAATCCTAAAGCTTCAACTAATGGTAATATAATTGGAATTATAATCATTACTATTGGTACCCACTCTAATGGCCAACCAAGTAAAAAAATCATCACCATAATTAATGCTAAAATAAAATATTTATTCATTTCAAGACCTAATAAAAAGTCTGTAAGTAACATTGGAGTTCCAAGTCTTGAAAATACTGCACCAAAAAAGTTTGAGGCTGCAACCAGAACCATTATTAAAGCTGAGATTTCTAAAGTTTTAACTAATGCATCTTGTAATTTTTTAAATGTTAATTTTCTATATGCTAAGGCCAACAACAAAGAGCCCATAGCACCACAACCAGCAGCTTCTGTAGGTGTTGCAAAACCAAATAGGATACTTCCTAGAGCTGCAAAAACTAATGCTGCAGGTGGGACCAACCCTAAAAAGAATTCAATCCAAACAGCTTTCATACTCGTTGCTCTAAGTTCTGGTGGTAATACTGGGCCTAAGCTTGGATCGATCCAACATCTTATTGTAGTGTAAGCCGCATAAAGTGTTGCAAGTAAAATTCCAGGAATAATCGCAGCTGCAAATAAATCCGTTACTGGTATCTCCATAATAGGACCCATTACAACAAGCATAATACTTGGTGGAATTAAGATACCTAAAGTACCACCAGCAGTAATTGTTCCAGCTGCAAGCCTTACATTATAGCCAGATTTGTTCATTGATTTTGCAGCCATAATTCCTAAAATGGTAACAGATGCACCAACTATTCCTGTGGCTGCTGCAAATACAACAGATACAAATAATACAGCGTAATATAAAGACCCTCTAACTTTGGCCAGCATTAATTGAAATGCAGAAAACAATCTTTCCATTAAACCTGCTTGTTCCATCATTATTCCCATAAAGACAAAGAGTGGGACAGCGGCAAGCGTTTGTTCGGTCATGACCATCGAAAATTGTAAGGTCATTAAATAGAATACTAGTTTACCAAAGCCTAAATAACCAAATACAAAGCCTAAAAAAATTAATGTAAATGAAATTGGGAATCCAACAAATATTGAGAACAGCATTACTCCAATTAAAACAAAACCTAAAATTGCTGGATCTATAAATTCAGCTAACATCTATTCTTCTTCTCCTGGCCACACACCTTTGGTAGCAGCCCAATAACTTTTAAATAATTCTGAAACACCTTGAATGAGTAAAAACACTATACCAAACCATAAAGAAGCTTTGATAGGCCACATATAAGGCATCCAAGCTGTATCCATTCCTCTTTCTCCTCTCATTATAGACTCCTGAACAAATCCAGTTGTCATATAAAGAAAAACAATCAGTCCTGGGAAATAAAATAAAAGGTATAACCAAAAATCTATTCTTCCTTGTGTTTTGGTTTTAAAATTTCTATATAAAAAATCTGCTCTAATGTGTACACCTTTTGATAACGCGTAACCTGCACCTAACATAAATAAAGCACCGTACATAAATCTACTCATGTCGTAAGCCCACATTGTCGGAGCAGTAAACAATTTTCTAGCTAAAACTTCATATGTCATTGCCAATATTAAAGGAACTGTAATCCAACAAACGGTATTTCCTACCCACTTATTAAACAAATCAATTTTTGTAATTGAAGATGCCATCCACTTAGGCATGCTCTTAGGCATTGGTCCTGAACCACCTCTTCGCTCAGCAATCATTTCATCAGAAATATCAAGCTTCATAGGTTTAATTGGTTTTTTTGGTTTGTGGTTTCTTGGCATGTAAAAATTCTCTGATAATTAAAAATAAAGCGGGCAATTGCTTGCCCGCTTTATAAAAGTTTTGATACTATTTTAATGTCGCTGCGTGAGCCATTCCTAGCTTAGCATTAGACATTTGAGATCCAGACCAGAATGGTACTGCGATATCAGCAAAGTCTTTTTGAGACTGCCATACTTTAGCAAAGAACTTGTTCTTCGCAGCATTAGTCTCTAAAGATTTTTTAGCAGCAGCCATATACGCTGGGAAATAGTCAGCTGGAGTATCATGTAAAATTACACCATGTTTTCCAGTTAACTCAGCAAGAGCTTTTCCGTTTTCGTATATTCTGTAACTCATTGATTTTGATAGTGATGCATTCGCAGCAACTTCTAAAGCTTTCTTCTCAATAGCAGACATTTTCTTATATTTGCTACCAGTTAAATAGAAGTCAGCATTTACTACTACTTGGTGAAGACCTTGTAGGTAGTAATGTTTTAGAACTTTTTGGAAACCGAATGTCATGTCAGGCTTTGGACAACACCATTCAGCAGCATCAATTGTACCTGCTTCAAGAGCTGGTAGAATATCTCCACCACCCATTGCAACAGATGCTACACCGATATCTTTATAAGTTTGTCCTGGAATTCCTGGAGGAGTTCTGAACTTGTACTTTCTAAAGTCAGCCATGCTGTTGATTGGCTCTTTGAACCAACCTAGAGCTTCTGGGCCTACTGGTTGTAACATAAATCCTTTGATGTCTCTTCCCATCTCAGACCATAGTTGGTCGTATAGTTCTTTACCACCACCGTATTGGAACCAAGATAAAAATGCGATATTATCAATACCAACACCTGCACCTGCTACTGGCGAACCAAATAACATAGCTGCTGGGTGATCACCTGACCAATAGTGAGTCCAAGCGAAACCACAATCGATAAGACCTTTATCTACTGCATCTAAAGTTTCTTTAACACCAACTACTGAACCAGCTGGCATAATTTCGAACTTAAGTGAACCTTGTGTTAGTTCAGTCACTGTGTCAGTGAAATCTTTTAACATTTTCACTTCGTCAGCTTTTGCACTAATTACAGTTTGACACTTAAGAGTTTGTGCAGAATTTGCTCCTGTAACAGTCATTACTGTTAAAAGAAGAGTTCCTACAACTAATGATATGATTTTTTTCATATTGTATTTTCCCTCTTGTTGTTTTTTTTATAAAAAAAGTACCCTGTCAAAATTTTAAAAGTATAACAAGAGCTAATATGTATTTATTCAACAATTTTTTAGTAAATTTGCTATAAATAAATAAATTTAATTTAAAAACATTCTAAGTTAGTGAAAAATTTTGATTTTATAATTCTTGGTGCAGGATCTGCAGGATGTGTACTTGCTAATAGATTGTCTGAAAATCCAAATCATAAAGTTTTGCTTTTAGAAGCAGGTGGAAAAGATAACTATCCATGGATTCATATTCCCGTTGGTTATTTTAAAACAATGCACAATCCAAAAACTGATTGGTGTTATCGAACGGAACCTGATGAAAGCATGAATAATATTTCTATTAGATATCCCAGGGGAAAAACTTTAGGTGGAAGCTCATCAATTAATGGTCTTTTATATATACGAGGACAGCATAGAGACTATGATGTTTGGAGGCAATTAGGAAATAGTGGTTGGGGATGGGACGACGTTCTTCCCTATTTTGTTAAAGCAGAAAATCAAGAAAGAGGTCAAAGCGAATTCCATGGAGTTGGAGGACCTTTGTCGGTTTCAGATCAAAGAATTCATTTACCTCTTTTAGATGAGTTTCAAAATGCAGCAGAGGAATTTGGAATACCTAAAACAAAAGATTTTAATACTGGCGACAATCATGGGTGTGGTTATTTTCAAGTAACTCAAAAAGATGGTTTTAGATGCAGTACATCAGTTGGCTATTTAAACCCAATTAAACATAGAAAAAATTTAAAGATTATTACTAATGCGCATATAAAAAAAATAAATTTTGAAAATAAAATAGCTAAAGACGTTGAATTTTGGGAGGGTGATGAGCTTAAAAAAATTCAAGCGAATAAAGAGATAATATTGTCGTCAGGTGCCATTGGCTCTCCACAAATTTTACAAGTATCAGGAATTGGTAATCCAGAAAAATTAAAAAACTTAGGTATTAATATGGTTCAAAATTTAAATGGTGTTGGTGAAAATTTACACGATCATTTGATGTTAAGACCCATTTATAAAATTCAAGGACTGAAATCACTTAATAAAAAAATTAATAGTTTATTTGGAAATTTGATGATTGGGCTTGAATATGTTTTTAATAGAAGTGGACCGATGACTATGGGTGCTAGTCAATTATGTATGTTTGCAAAGAGTGATGCTTCTTTAGAGTTACCAGATTTACAATGGCATGTTCAGCCTATGAGTATGGATGCGTTAGGAGCAACTAAAAATCATGACTTTCATGCATTCACCCCAACAGTTTCAAATATTAGACCAACAAGCAGAGGTCACGTAAGTATTGTAGATAAAGACTCAAGAACTTATGCAAAGATTAAACAAAATTATCTTTCAACAAATCATGACCGAATGGTTGCTGCAAGAGGGCTTAAATTAACGAGAAAAATTGTATTAGAATCTGAAACTTTTAAAAAATATTTACCTGAAGAATATAGGCCAGGTGTAAGTATAAATGATGATGAAGAATTAGTTAAAGAAGCATCTAATCATGCTCAAACTATATTTCATCCTGTTGGAACATGTAAGATGGGACAAGATGATATGGCTGTTGTAGATGAACAATTAAAAGTTAGAGGTATCAAAAACCTTAGAGTGATAGATGCATCTATTATGCCAAACATAACCTCAGGAAATACTAATGCACCAACAATAATGATTGCAGAAAAAGGTGCAGATATGATATTAAGCAGCTAATGTTTTCAGAATTATTTGGAGCCGAACAGCTCGTCATCTTAAGTCAAATTATTTTCATAGATTTAGTATTAGCTGGTGATAACGCAATTATAATTGGAATGGTTGCATCTAAGTTTCCTGTTGAGCAAAGAAAAAAAGTAATTTTCTGGGGTATAGGTGGTGCTGTAATTTTAAGAATTATCTTAACTATGTTAACAGCTTACTTACTACAAATCACAGGCTTGAGGTTAATTGGAGGATTATTATTACTTTATATTGTTTACAAACTTTATGTTGATGTAATTAAAGGTCAATCTAATGAAGAAGATATAAAAGTTGATAACTCAAGCTTTATGAAAGCAATATGGACTGTTTTACTGGCTGATTTTACGATGAGTTTAGATAATGTTTTAGGTGTAGCTGGTGCTGCGGGTGATCATTATGTTCTATTAATTTTTGGATTAGCTTTATCAATTATTTTAATGGCAACAGCAGCCAATTTAATATCTAGATGGATTAATGAATATAAGTGGATAGCTTGGATTGGTTTAATTGCTATACTGGTAGTTGCTATAGAATTAATCTATACAGACTTAAAATTGTTTATTTAATATGTACCTACAAAAAATTAATTTAAAAAATAAATATGCACTAGTAACAGGTGCTGGTAAAGGCTTGGGAAGAGCTTGCTCTATTGCTTTGGCTGAAGCCGGTGCAACAGTTATTGCTTTAAGTAGAACTTCATCTGACTTAGATAAATTAGAAAAAGATATAAAAAAAGTTAAAGGAAAAATTATAAAAATTCCATGTGATGTGATGAACTATAATGATTTAAAACAAAAAATAGAAAAAATTAAGATTATAGACGTTCTTGTAAATAATGCAGGAACCAATATCCCTGAACCTTTTGAAAAAATCAAACAACAAAGTATGAACTACTTAGTCGACCTAAATCTTAAAGCAGCTTTTAATGTTGCACAACTTGTAGTTAAAAAAATGTTAAAAAATAAAAAAAGACCAGGATCAATAATTAATATGTCTTCTCAGCTTGGTCATGTTGGTATGAGTGGTAGAAATGTTTATAATATGACTAAATTTGGTATTGAAGGGTTAACCAAGGGTATGGGTGTTGAACTAGCAAAAAATAATATTAGAGTTAATACTGTTGCGCCTACTTTTGTTGAAACACCAATGGTTAAAAACTTTTTCAAAAATAAGAAATTTAAGAAATTAGCTTTAGGTAATATTCCATTAGGAAGAGCTGCAACTGAGAGTGATATTGCTACAACAGTTTGCTTTTTAGCTTCCTCAGCTTCTTCAATGATTACAGGAACATCAATAGTAATAGATGGCGGATGGACAGCTCAATAATTTATAGATTTCTATTAATATTATTTATTTTTATAACATCTCACGTAAAAGCCGTTGAATTTCAAGGAAAGTTTATGCAAGGTCACTTTATACTTGGAAAAACTGATCCTAATGCAGAAATTATAGTTGGTAAAAAAAAGGTAAAAGTATCAAAAGAAGGTTTTTTTGTTTTTGGAATTGATAGGGATAGAAAGTTTGATTTAACATTTACTAAAACTATAGACGGTAAAAAATCAAAAGTTATAAAAAAAGTTTTAAAAAGAAAATATAACATTCAAAGAATTGATGGACTTGCAGAAAGTAAAGTAACACCTCCTGAATCTGTTTATAAAAGAATTAAAAAAGAAAATAATGCAATTGGTGAGGCTAGAGCAATTAATTCTAATTTAACATTCTTTAAAGATAAATTTATTATGCCTGTTAAGGGTGTTATCAGTGGAGTTTATGGAAGCCAAAGAATTTTAAATGGTAAACCTAGATGGCCACATTATGGTATTGATATAGCTGCAAAACAAGGCACAATGATTATCTCATCTGGAACTGGAGTTGTAACAATGGCAGAAGATGATTTATATTATACAGGTGGAACAATCATTATGGATCATGGACATGGTATTTCAACAATATATTCACATCTTGAAAATATTTTAGTATCTGTTGGAGATCAAATAAATCAAGGTGATGTAATAGGAACTGTTGGTTCAACTGGAAGATCAACTGGACCACATCTTGATTTTAGAATTAACTGGTTTCAAACAAGACTTGATCCAATGTCAGTATTAAACTAATAATTTCTTTATGGCGCTTCATTTTAGTAAAGATGAATTTTTAAAAAGAAAACAAAGTGTTTTAAAATCTATGAAAGAGCAAAATTTAGATGCTCTTTTAATGTTTAGGCAAGAGTCCATGTATTGGCTTACAGGCTATGACACATTTGGATATGTTTTTTTTCAAACTCTCATATTGGATCAAGCAGGAAATGTAATACTACTAACTCGTGCTCCTGATTTAAGACAAGCACAAAATACTTCTAATATTGAAGACATAAGAATTTGGGTTGATAAAGATGGCATGAATCCAACTGATGATCTTAAAAAAATTTTAAATGAGCTTGATCTAAAAAATAAAAATATTGGAATTGAATACGAAGCTTACGGAATGACTGGACGTAATGCTTTAAAATTAAACAAATCTTTAGCAAATTATTGCTCAGTTCAAGATCAATCAGAATTAATAACAAAATTACGAGTAATTAAATCAAATGAAGAATTGGTTTATGTTAGAAAAGCAGCAGAGCTTGCCGATAGTGCTCTTGATGAAGCGTGGAAATATACAAAAGCTGGTGCTAGTGAAGCAAAAATTTTAGCAGAAATGCAAAGAGCAGTTCTTGAAGACGGTGGAGACTATCCTGCTAATGAATACATTATCGGCTCAGGTGATAATGCGCTACTTTGTAGATATCAAGCTGAAAAAAGAAATTTATCTACAACAGATCAATTAAGTCTAGAATGGGCAGGAACTTTTAAACACTATCACTCTGCAATGTTTAGAACTATCCCAATTGGAAAAGCTGACAACAAACATATTAAAATGCATGAAGCATGTATTGAAGCGTTAACAAATTGTGTAAAAACTTTAGTTCCAGGAAAGACTGCAGGAAATGTATTTGATGCTCACGCTAAGACTTTTGATGATTTGAGTTTCAATAAAGCTAGAATGAATGCATGTGGTTATTCTTTGGGTTCAACCTTTTCACCTAATTGGATGGACTGGCCAATGCTATACACTGGTAATCCTTATGTCATAACTCCAGGCAACGTCTTCTTCATGCACATGATATTAATGGATTCAGACAGCAATTTAGCAATGAATTTGGGTGAGACCTATTTAGTTACAAAAAATGGTAACGAGAGATTAGGTAAACAAAAATTGGATCTTGTGGTCCTTTAGTTTCTATATAATATAAAACTATGCCTTCGTTTGACGTTATAAGTAAAATTAATTATCCAGAATTTGATAATGCTCTTGCTAATTGTTTAAGAGAAATTACTAATCGATATGATTTTAAAGGACTTAATATTTCGATTGAAAGAAAAGATAAGACTATCACCACAATAGCACCAGATGAATTAAAATTAAAACAAGTAAATGAATTGCTACAAGTTCATCTTATAAGAAGAAAAGTAGACCCTAGAGTAATAACTATTAAAAATTCAGAGAGTGCTGCTGGCACAACTATCAGACAAGTCAGTGAATTAAAAGAAGGTATAAGCCAAGAAAATGCTAAAAAAATTATTGCTGATGTTAAAAAACTAAAACTTAAAATCCAAATTAAAATTCAAGGGGAAGAATTAAGAGCTGAAGGAAAAAAAAGAGATAATTTACAAGAAGCAATATCCGCAATAGAAGCAATTGATATTGGCCTGCCAATTGAATTTGTAAATTTTAGAGATTAATTGAGATAAGCCTTATCAAATTGATGAATAATTATATTTTATTTTTAATTACTCTATTTTGTTGGTCTCCCACTTGGTATTTAATTAAATTTCAATTAGGTTACGTGGATCCATTAGTATCAGTTTTTTATAGATTTCTAATTGCAGCAATCATTATTTTTATTTACATAATATCAAAAAAAAAAAATGAAATTTTCTGTCAATTATCATTTATGGTTTTTATTTTTTGGAACATGTCTTTATTCAATTAATTATGTTTTCTTTTATCTGTCTAATACGTATTTAATAAGTGCATTTCCTGCTGTTGTTTTTTCAACTGTTGTTATTATGAATATTTTAGGTGAAACTTTTTACTTTAAAAAAAAACCTTCCTATAAAACTTTAATTGGTGCAGCAATTGGAATGATCGGAACTATAATTATTTTTAATAATGAGATTTTCAGTTTTAATTTAGAAAAAGGTACTCATATAGGTTTATTTTTAGCATTAATTGGGACATTTTGTGCCTCAACAGGTAATATGGTTCATCAAAGAAATTTGAATAATAATTTTCCTCCACTACAAACAATTGCTTATGCAATGTTATATGGTTCTCTGGTCACTTTATTAATTACACAAGTTCGTGGTGCTGAATTATTATTTGAATATAGTTTCAGCTATATATCTTCCCTATTTTATCTTTCTATCTTTGGATCAATATTTGCTTTTATTTCTTACTTGAAATTACTTGAAAAAGTAGGTCCTGGAAGAGCGGGATACGTTGGTGTTGTTATGCCAGTTCTTGCTTTAATAATTTCTACAGTTTTTGAAAGATTGGAATGGCAAACAGATTTAATTGTAGGTCTACCAATATTAATTATTGGTGCAATTCTTGTTATAAATCAAAAAATAAAAGATGCTTAGTTGTTAAATAAAAAATTTAAATTTCTGATTTAGCTCTCAAACGTTCATAGAATAATCTAGTTTTAACACCAAGATTTAATAAAGGTTGTGGTGGTAACCAAGTAGGTTTAATTCGAGCTTCAATAGTTTTTATTTCACTTGTATTTTCATTGCTTGCTTTAATGGCAATTTGTTCTCCAAATAAAGTTCCAACACCAATACCTGAACCATTATAGCAACCAGCAGCAAAGATATTGTTATCAATTTTTTCAAATATCTGTGAGCTATTTCGTGTTCTAGATACAATACCAGACCATGATGATTGAATGATATTATCTGGTAATTGTGGAAATCTTTTTTTAATTCCAATCTTTTGATATATAGATCTTTTGTTTAATTCTGATTTAGTCATTTTAAAAGGATTGTGAACCTCGGCTGTGTTTCTTATTAAAATTCTTTTATCTTTTGTCATTCTAATAGTAGCGCCCATTGGTCGTACAGGTAATACACCCCATTCGATTGGTTTACCTAAAGTATTAAATTCAGAGTCAGTTAATCGTCTAGTAATGCTTGCTGTTAAAGTAATTGGAAAATTATAGTTAGATTTAATTCCTAAGGTTTTCAAAAACCCGTTTGTAGCAAAAATAATTTTCTTAGTATTAATTTTACCCTTATCAAAATTACAAGAGATTATATCGTTTAATTTATTCCAATTTAATAAATAAGAATTTTCAAATAAATAAACATTGTCAGGTAAAACATCGATCATTGCTCTAACTAATTTTCCAGGATGTAATAATACTCCGCCTCTAGTATAAAGTGCTACACTATAAAAATTTGTACCCAATCTTTGTTTTAACTCATTTTTTGAAAATAAATCATGGTCATATCCTAAATTAGAGAGTGTATTTGAAAAATTTGACAAAATTTTTTGATCTTCTAATTTTGAAGATGCAAAATATTTTCCACATTCATTCCAATCACAATCAACTTGATATTCATTAATAAATTTTTTGACAACATCTATTCCTAATTGGTAAATGTCAGATTTTTTTTTATAGCTTTCTAATTCTTTGTTAGACGTGAAGCCATCATTTAGCGTAGTATCAACTAGGTAGCCAGAATTTCTACTGCTAGCACCCTCACCTGCTAATTGTGCATCTACTAATATAATTTTTTTGCTGGGATGTATTTGACCAAGTTTTCTTGCTGCAGATAATCCAGTAAAACCAGCACCTATTATCAGCCAATCACAATTTAATATCCCATTTAAACTCTTTATATTTGTTCTTTGATTAATATCATTAATCCAAAAACAACTTTTATCATTTTCAATTTTCAATTTTTATATTCCAAATCTTTATAAAAATTAAAAAGTATGTTGGCTATTTTAGAATGTCCAATTTTATTTGGGTGTTCGTCAATATTGAAAAAACTAGATTTATCTAAATCAATTAAGATATACTTAAAATTTTTATCAGTCTTAGGAAAATTAATTACTTTTTCCCATGGTTGTTTTGCTAAAAATATTACTACTTGTTTTTGTGACAAATCAATATTTAACCTTATGATATTTTCCAAATATTCCTTATGTTCATTAAAATCAATTATCTCTAAATTTTTTTCCCTGAATATAATATCAATAATATCTGAAAAAAATAAGCGAATTGAAGTTTTATAATTTCGAAAAATATATCTTGCATTGCTTGATGTGTTATCTTCACTTTGAAAAATTTCTTTATATTCATCTAAATTATTAAGTTTATTAAAATCTAAATCTTTATTTTCAGCCAAATCATTTGGATGATATTGAATAATTATTGTTTTACTATTTTTGTAATATGGACTTAATAATAATCTTTTTATTTCTCTAACAGTCCCATAACTTGATACACCCAAATTATATACTTTCTTATTAGATAATTTTTCTAATTTGTATGAAAAAGTTTCGCTATCATTAACTCCCCAACCCATAGCAATGGAGTCACCTAAAACTATAAGGTAGTCTTTTGATTGATAATCTTGAACAGATGTTTTATGGCTTCTGGTATATCCGTCAAAATTTAATGCAGTTGTGAATTCTGGATTTTTAAAAATACACTTTCCCACTTTTGGTTTATAAAGCAAGTCTTTATCAAAAGAAGTGCAATCATTTTTGTACTGCCAAATATTTCTATAACCTCTAAAATAAGTTTTTTTCTGTATACTTTTGACCCAAAACCAATCATATGTTTTTCCATTGATTAAAGAAACATAGCTAAAAGTAAAAACTATAGCAGCAAGTAATAAATAATAAAAAATAATACTAATTGAGAAAAATAAAATTTTTTTCATTATCAGTCTAATTCAAATTCCTTTGTATAATCTTTTTTGAGACTTTGATCTTGTTTGTTTTTATCTAAAATACAGTTTCCAATAACTAAATAGTCTAATTCAGTACCCATAAAGCAATTAAAAGCGTCTGTAGGAGTATTTACTATCGGTTCTCCTCTTACATTAAATGAAGTATTTACAATTATTGGACATTCAGTTTTTTCTTTAAACTTTGAAATTAAATCATAATAAGGTTTGTTAGTTTTATGACTAACAGTTTGAATTCTAGCTGAATAATCAATATGAGTTACGGCAGGTATTTCTGATCTCTTTATATTTAGTTTGTTAATTCCAAATAATTTTTCTTGATCATCTGTCATTTCAATTTTTTTTTCTGAATTAATCTCTGCGACTAACAACATGTAAGGACTTTCAACATTTATATTAAACCAGTTTGATAAATCCTCTTTAAGAATTGAAGGTGCAAAAGGTCTAAAACTTTCCCTGTACTTTACTTTTAAATTTAGATTTTTTTGCATTTTTTCAGATCTTGGATCTCCTAATATTGATCTTCCTCCTAACGCTCTAGGTCCAAATTCCATTCTGCCTTGAAACCAACCTATAGCTTTCTCATTACTCAAGTAATTTGATGTCTGATCTATCAAATTATCATAATCAACAGTTTTAAAGATAGCGCCAATTGATTTCAGTTCTTTTTCTATTTGATCTTGTGAAAATTCAGCACCTAAATAAGATCCTTTCATATTATCGTTAGGATTAATCTCTCTAACATTGCCTTGATCTAAATGCCATAAAGCTAATGCAGCACCCAAGGAACCTCCCGCATCTCCTGCAGCAGGTTGTATCCAAATATTATCAAAAATTTTTTCTTTAAGAATTTTGCCATTAGCCACACAATTAAGTGCAACACCACCTGCTAGACATAAATTTTTAATATTATATTCTTTACGAATGGATTTTGCTAATTTGATCATTATTTCTTCAGTGACCTTTTGAATAGATGCGGCTATGTCCATGTGAAATTGGGTAATCTTTTCTTTTAGTGAATTTCTTGGTTTTTGACCAAACAAATTGTTAAATCTATTACTAGTCATTGTAAGCCCTGTTGCATAATTAAAATATCTTTGATCTAGTCTAAAAGTTCCATCATCTTTAATATCTATAGTTTGTTTTATTTTGTCTTCGTAAATTGGCTTTCCGTATGGTGCCAAACCCATCAACTTATACTCACCGCTATTTACTTTAAAACCAGTATAATAAGTAAAAGCTGAATAAAGAAGACCAAGAGAGTGTGGGAAATGTATTTCTTTTTTAATATCTAATTTATTTCCATTTCCAACTGCCACAGTTGTTGTTGCCCATTCACCAACTCCATCAGCAGTTAAAATTACTGCATCTTGAAAAGGTGAAGGAAAAAATGCACTTGCTGCATGACTTAAATGATGATCAGAAAAAAAAATATTCTCGTCTGATTTATAGTTATTGTCGTGTTTTTTAAGTTTATTAAATAAAAGATTTTTTTGAAAAAGTTTTTCTTTAATCCATAAAGGCATAGCTTTTGCAAAAGAAACAAAACCTTTAGGTGCAAACGCAACATATGTTTCTAAAAGTCTTTCAAATTTTAAAAAGGGTTTTTCAAAAAAAACTATTTGATCTACGTCACTTAATTTAAGATTTGCATATTTAAGAACAAACTCTATTGCATTATGTGGATATCCTGGATCATGTTTTTTTCTAGTAAATCTTTCCTCCTGAGCGGCTGCAACGATTTCTCCATCAATTAAAAGACTGGCTGCACTATCATGGTAAAATGCAGATATACCTAAAATTTTTTTCACTTTAAAAAATTGTATAAATAAATGGAGCTACGGCTGAACCTTGGGTTATAATTATTAGTCCACCAAATAAAACAAGAACAATAATAATTGGTAAAAGCCAATATTTTTTTCTTACTTTAAGAAACTCCCAAAATTCTTTAATAAAACTCATATTAAAATTGATTTTTCATTTTACTTTTTGGTTCATTTTTTTCAATCCAATAAGATTGGTCATTATTGTATTTTAGATTTAGCAAATCTTTTTTAAGTATTTTCATTAATATACCTATCGGTGTTACTACTAAAAAAAAGATCATTCCCATTATTATTGGGGAAACTATTTTTCCCAAAAGAATTCCAAATTTAAACCAGATTTTATTTAATGGTGTTAAAATTGTTGAATTTATTAACCCTAATATTAAGAAAATTAATGAAACCAGTAATGACCAAACTTTCATTTCTTGATCATTAATTAAAGGAAATAACCCAACTATCAAAAAAACAATAAAAAAAACTACTCCAAAATTTTTATTAGAACCTATTTTAACTTCATCCATTTAAAGATTTTTGGGGTTTCATATCAGTCTTATTGATACCAGCAACTTTAACTGGTTTTTTCATAGCATCTCTTCTAAAAGGTTCACCAAGCTCTTGGTTTAGAATTACTTCAATAAACGTTGTAATTCCTTTCTTTTGATCCTCGCAAGATTGTTTAATAGCTGCTGTAGTTTCTTCCATCGTTCTAACTGCAACTCCTTTTAATCCACATGCATTAGCAACCTTAGCATAACTCAATTCTGGGTCTAATTCTGTTCCTACAAAATTATCATCAAACCAAAGAGTTGTATTTCTTTTTTCTGCACCCCATTGGTAATTTCGAAAAATAACCATTGCAATTGCCGGCCATTCTTCTCTTGCACAAGAGCTCATTTCATTCATACTAATACCAAAAGCTCCATCACCAGCGAAACCTATTACTGGAGTATCTGGACAACCAATTTTAGCACCTAAAATTGAGGGGAAGCCATAACCACAAGGACCAAATAATCCTGGTGCTAAATATTTTCTTCCTTTTTCAAAAGTTGGATAAGCATTTCCAATGGCACAATTGTTTCCAATATCACTTGAAATAATCACATCTTCTGGCATTCCAGCTTGAATTGCTCTCCAAGCTTGTCTAGGAGACATTCTATCTGCATCTCTTTTTCTAGCTTCTTCATTCCAAACTGTACCTTTGTCATCATCCTCATGATCAAGACTTGATAATTTTTGTAACCAAGCTGATTTAGTTTGATGAATAATATCTTTTCTTTGTTGTCTATCAGTATCACCTGCTGTTGGTGATAGTTGAGCTAGGAGTTGTTGTGCAACTAATTTTGCATCACCACAAATTCCAACTGAAACTTTTTTAGTTAGACCAATTCTATCTGAATTCATATCTACTTGAATGATACTTGCATCTTTTGGCCAGTAGTCCATTCCATAACCTGGTAAAGTTGAAAAAGGATTAAGCCTTGTTCCTAGTGCTAAAACCACATCAGCTTTTTGAATTAATTCCATTCCTGCTTTTGATCCATTATATCCTAATGGGCCAGCTGCTAATGGGTGGCTTCCTGGAAAACTATCATTGTGTTGGTATCCAGAGCAAACTGGTGCATCTAATTTTTCAGCAAGTTTTTTACAATCTTCAATTGCACCACCAATTACAACACCTGCACCAGATAAAATTACTGGAAATTTAGCGTTAGATAATAAGTCAGCAGCTTTTTTAATTGCATCAACACCCCCACCTTGCGTTTCTAATCTTACGATTGGTGGTAGATCAATATCAATTACTTGTGTCCAATAATCTCTTGGTACATTTATTTGTGCAGGAGCTGATCCTCTGATTGCTTTTTCAATAACTCTATTTAATACTTCTGCCATTCTTGAAGGGTCTCTAACTTCTTCTTGATAACAAACCATATCTTTAAATAAATTCATTTGTTCAACTTCTTGAAAACCACCTTGACCCATAGTTTTATTTGCTGCTTGAGGTGTAACTAATAAAAGTGGAGTGTGATTCCAGTACGCAGTTTTAATTGGTGTAACTAAACCTGTAATTCCAGGTCCGTTTTGGGCAATTACCATGGACATTTTTCCAGTTGCTCTTGTATAACCATCAGCAATTAATCCACCATTAGTTTCATGAGCAACATCCCAAAAAGTAATTCCTGCGTCAGGAAAAATATCTGAGATTGGCATAAAAGCTGAACCAATAATTCCGAATGCGTGTTCAATACCATGCATTTGTAAAACTTTTACAAAAGCTTCTTCTGTTGTCATTTTTGTCATAAAACTAGAACTCCTCTAAAGTGTAATTTAAAATATTTAAAATTCGTTTGTTAATTTTTTGGATTAATATATAAGATTTTACAAATTTCAAACAAACAAATCGACACAATAATTATGGCTACAGATATTATAATTCATGACAAAAAAGACAACGTAGGAGTAGTTGTTATTGAAAAAATCACTCCAAAACAAGACTGTGCATGCTGGATAATGGAAGATGACAGCTCAACAAAAATTCAATCAGTAGATGAAATCCCTTTAGGACACAAAATTGCAATGATTGATCTAAATGAGGGTGACACAATCCTTAAATATGGTCATGACATAGGTAAAGTGGTTAAATCAATTAAAAAAGGTGAACACGTTCATGTTCACAACGTTAAAACAAAGAAGTGGTAATATTATGGAAATTCCAAAAAGTTTTTTAGGTTATAAAAGAGAAAATGGCAGAGCTGGTACAAGAAATCATGTAATCATTCTTCCAGTTGACGATATTTCTAACGCTTGTGCTGAAGCAGTTGCAAATAATATTAAAGGAACAATAGCTCTTCCTCATTCGTACGGAAGACTTCAGTTTGGAGCTGATTTAGAGCTTCATTTTAGAACAATGATTGGAACAGGATGTAATCCAAATGTTGCAGCAGTAATTGTTATTGGTATTGAGCCAAAATGGACAAAAAAAATTGTTGATGGAATAGCTAAAACTGGAAAACCAGTTGAAGGATTTCATATTGAAAGAACTGGAGACATTGGAACTACAATGAAAGCTTCTAAAAAAGCTCAAGAATTTGTAATGTGGGCTTCAGAAAAACAAAGAGAAGAGTGTCCAATGAGTGATCTTTGGATTTCAGTGAAATGTGGTGAATCTGACACAACATCTGGATTAGCTGCAAACCCAACAGTTGGTAATTTAATGGATAAATTGGAGCCGATGGGTGTTCATTTATGTTTTGGAGAAACATCAGAATTAACTGGTGCTGAACAAGTTTGTGCAACTAGAGGTGCAACTCCTGAAGCTTCAGATAAATTTATGAAAACTTGGAATTCTTACAATGATTTTATTTTAAAAGAAGCAACAGATGATCTTTCTGAAAGTCAACCAACAGCTGGAAACATTGCAGGTGGACTGACTACAATTGAAGAAAAAGCATTTGGAAACTTTCAAAAAATTGGAAATTGTAAATTTATTGATGTTTTAGAACCAGCAGAAGAACCAACTAAAGGTAAAGGGTTATACTTTATGGATACTTCTTCAGCAGCTGCAGAGTGCGTCACACTTCAAGCTGCAGCAGGATTTAACATTCATTTATTCCCAACAGGCCAAGGTAACATTGTTGGTAATCCAATTGAGCCAGTTGTTAAATTAACTGCTAATCCATTAACTGTAAAAGGTATGGGTGAGCATATTGATTGTGATGTTTCAAAAATATTAACTCGTGAAATGAATATGTCTCAAGCTGGAGATGAGTTAATTAAAACAACATTGAGAGTAGCAAACGGAAGATTAACTTGCGCTGAAGCTTTAGGTCACAAAGAATTTGTGATGACTAAGCTTTATAGAAGTGCATAAAAATTCTGTGCCTATTAATTTTGAATACTTAAAGTCAATTGCCCCAGGTATTATTTTAGCTTTAGTATTTTGTTTATTTTCACAGGGAATAAACAATGTATTAGCCATAGAAATCTTTGGTACTCCTAAAAGCCCGATTTCAACAGTTCTCATTGCAATTTTACTTGGTATTTTAATGGGTAATGCATTTACCCCAAGACCAGGTATGATGATTGGGTTAGATTTTACCCAACAATATATTTTAAAATTAGGAATTATTTTTTTAGGTATAAGATTAAGTTTTGAAGAACTTATTAAATTTGGATCAATTGCCATTCCTCTAATCATTTGTTGTATTTTGGGTGTATTAATACTTGTAAAATTATTAATCAAGAAGGTACCTATCTCATCAAAAATGTCTTATCTGATAGCTATAGGCACAAGTGTTTGTGGAGCAACTGCTATTGTTGCAACTGCACCAGTTATTAATGCAAAAAAATCAGAGGTAGCATACGCAATTGCTAATATTACGTTATTTGGTGTGATTGCAATGATCGTTTATCCATATTTTGCTGAATGGTATTTTGATAATGATGCTTTAAGAATAGGTTTATTTTTAGGGACATCCATTCATGAAACATCTCAAGTTGCAGCTGCTGGGTTAATTTATGATCAACAATTTAATAGTCCCGAAACATTAAATGTTGCAACAGTAACAAAGCTAATAAGAAATACTTTTTTAGTAATTTTAATACCTTTGTTTGCATTTTTATACAATAGAGGTGAGTTAAAAGGCCAAAAATACTCTATTTTAAGTATTTTTCCTTATTTTGTAATTGGTTTCATAGGAATGATTATTGTAAGGAATGTTGGTGATCAATTCTTTACACCTGATAACAACGGTTATGATCTTTGGATAAATTTAATTGGGCATTTAAAAACTTTAGCAACAGTATTTTTAACAATGGCAATGGCTGCTGTAGGTATCTCAATTAATTTAGGGGAATTAAAATCAATGGGTTATAAACCTTTTGTTGTGGGTTTAATTGCAGCTGTAACAGTTGGATTTATAAGTCTTATATATATTGAAACTTTAACTAAATTTATTTAGTAAATTTAAGATTTTAACAATATTTTTTTTCTTAAATTTGAAAAAAATCGTCTTATAAAAGCAGCACCAACTCCTAAAAAAATTGCGAACATAATTGAAAATAAACCATAAAAGAATGGCATGTCTTTAGAAAATTCTAAAATAAATAATGAGAAGAAATTTAAATCATTATTTGGAATCTTAACTATCTCTTCTGAAACTTGCTCTGCAAAAAAAGTATCATAAGCAATAGCTATACCAACTATTAGTAATAAAATTGCAAGTAGAGCTTTAAGTCCAGAACTGTCAATTTTTTCACCAAGTTTTTGACCAATTTGCACACCTACAATTGATCCAACAACTAACATAAACACAAGTAATAAATCTATTGATCCATAATTAAATGAATGAAGAAAAGTAACTATTACGCTTACAAAAATAGTTACAAAAAGTGAGGTACCTGGAACTAATTTGGTTGGCATCTTAATAATATAAATCATTGCTGGTACTAAAATAAAAGCTCCACCTATACCCATGATAGCAGCTATAAATCCTACAAGTAAACCAATTATAATTGGAGTAAACGCACTTTCATATAATTTTGATTTAGGAAATCTCATTCTAAAAGGAAGACCGTGTATCCAATAATGAACGTGTAATTTTTTTTTAACTAAAAGGTTTCTTTTAGCCTTATCAATTTCTCCTAGACTTTCTACCAACATCAAAGTTCCAATTATTGCTAAAATATACATGTATGCCAAAGAAATAACTGTATCTATTTTTCCTATACCTTTAAAATAAGTAAAAGTATAAATACCAAGTGACGTACCAACAGCACCACCAATTACAATCATCAAGCCTAATTTATAATCTAAGGTATTTTTTAAATAATGTGTTGTGGATCCAGATACTGATGTCGCAAGAATATTGTTAGCTTCATTTGCGACTGCATAGGCTGGAGGAACACCTAAAAAAATTAAAAATGGTGTCATTAAAAAACCACCACCAACACCAAACAAACCTGAAAGTACTCCAACAATTGCACTCAACAAAAGTATCTCAATTGGATTAACAAATACTTGAGCGATTGGTAAAAATACTTCCATAAAGATTTAAAATGTCTTTAAAAACAACTTAATTAAAAGTAATAAAAGTTCCAACTAAAATAACACCCCAATAAGTGGCAAGGCTTAAAAATATACCTGTTTTAATAATAATTATTTTAGAGTTAAATATTTTGTTTAAGATTTTTACGTTGGAAAGTTGCATTACAACCGTGAATACACCCGTTACAATAATTGTCAAATAAATATTTGATTCTAGATTTATTTTTATATTCTAATAAATTGTAGCACCAAAGACTTTAATAACTCCATCTTCCTCACCCAGAACTAGACGACCAAGAAATTCTCCTGAAATTTCTTTATTGGTTTGCTTAATAAGTACAGTGACATGAACACCTCTTCTTAGGCACCCAAAAGGCTCAAATGTTTCTTTTAAATTAGTAATTATCTTATTATTAGCCCACTGTTTACCTAGCTCAACTTCATTCGCCCCAAAAAGCATTTGGGTTGAGAAATCTTTAGTAAATCCACCGTAATCTTTTAGATTTGATGATTTGACTAAATTATCCCATATAGGTTTGGCTAATTCATAGACCTCATCGTCAGTTTTTGACAAAATATCCATATGCTAATCTTAAAGAATTACTATGAAGCTTTTTTCTTCTCGTTCTCATCCACGATATGGTAGACAGGAACTTTCTCCATACTAAACTTACCAGTTTGAGGATTTCTTCTAGAAACTGTTAAACAATGCCAATTATCGTCGTCTAGTTTCATATGATCACCTCTGTAGTAGTAACCTGGCCATCTAGTTTCTTCTCTAAACATAGTATGTTCAGTTACACACTGTGAAGTTAGGGCTCTATGTTTAAGCTCCCAAGCTCTCATAAGCTGGTGATAATCTTCTGCTCCAACATTTTCTAAATCTTCTTCTAACCAAGCTAAAAGCTCTAATCCTCTTTTAAGCATGTTAGCGTTAGTCATATAGTTTGTTGCTATTCCTCCAACATATTCATCCATAATTCTTTGTAGACGCTGTAAACCTTGGATTGGTGAAATATAACTTGGAGAAACTGTTCCTCCAGTAATTTCATTTTGTGCAACAGTATATGTTTCTAGCGGTTTGAAGACCTTTTCTTTAAAATCTTCGCACTGTTTATCAGATACCTTCAAGCCTTCAGCTTTTTTATCTTCAATATATTTAACTGCTGCTTTTGCAGCTAATCTACCTTCAGTAAAAGAGCCTGATGAAAATTTATGCGCACTTCCACCTACAGTATCTCCAGCTCCAAATAATCCATCAATTGTAAGCATTCTGTTATAACCCCAGAAATATTCTGGTGGAGATAAATCTTCTGGTCCACTTACCCAAGCACCAGAACAAGTAGCATGTGATCCCATAACATATGGTTCAGATGTTGTCAGTTCTGGGTTAGTGTATTTTGGGTCAATATTTTGAGAAGCCCAAACTACGGCTTGACCAACAGTCATTCCTAGGAAGTTTTCCCAACCAACAGTTTCTAGATGAGGATCTTGAAAAGCCTCAGTTGTAACCATATGAATTGGTCCACCACCTGCCATTGTTTCTTGAATAAAAGCATGGTTTCTTAAACAAGTGGGTGTAGGATGGTGATCAATATATTCACCTACTAATTCCTTAGTTTGGTCATACCATTTCTTCTCGTAGTTCTCACCATTGGCATTTTGAGTATAAGTTTTTAAATGTAAGAAATATGCACCAACTGGTCCATACCCATCTTTAAATCTACATAACACAATTCTGTTTTCCATTTGTGTCATTTTCGCTCCAGCTGCAATCGGTAAAGCGTAAGCTGATCCATTACTCCATGGGGCATACCAAGTTCTTCCCATACCTTCACCAACAGCTCTTGGTTTGAATATGTGAGAAGCACCACCAGCTGCAACTATAACAGCTTTTGCTCTGAATACATGAAAATCACCTGTTCTCATATTAAATCCAACAGCACCACCTACTCTGTTTTCTTGAGATTCATCCATAAGAAGATGTGTGATCATAATTCTGTTATAAATTTTATCTGCTGATTTTTTTGCCGCTTCCGCAACGATAGGCTTGTAACTTTCACCATGAATCATGATTTGCCATTTACCCTCCCTAAGGTATCTGCCGGTCTCTTCATTTTTCATCATTGGAAGACCCCATTCGTCAAACATATGAACTGTTGAGTCTACGTGACGAGCCATATCATAACCTAAATCTTCTCTAACCATTCCCATCAGATCGTTTCTTGCATATCTTACATGGTCTTCAGGTTGGTTTTCACCCCACTGCATTCCCATATAACAGTTAATCGCATAAAGACCTTGGGCAACAGCTCCACTTCTATCGATATTAGCTTTTTCAACACAAATAATTTTCATGTCTCTTCCCCAGTGTCTAGCTTCAAAAGTAGCTCCAGTTCCAGCCATACCACCACCAACAACTAGAACATCGCAATCTTCGTAATGTGTTTTATGTTTAGCCATTAGTAGTAAACTCCTTTTTTAAATGAGTCTTTTGGAACTACTGGTAATTCACCATCAATATTAAGTCCTTGAGGTTCTGTGTACAATCTTTGAGAATTTATTTCTCCTTGATTTGGCTTATCGCCATCTGCAAGTTTTGGAATAAATTTTCCCCAAGGCTTTGTTGTAATCGGTGAAACAAAATCTTTTTCTGTTCCATTTCTAAATTTAATTTTCCAAGAGATTGTTCCTTTTTCTTCTTCTCTTCTTACTCTAACACTGTGTCCCATTGGAGCAAAATCTGCATAACCTCTAACATCAATCGCATGATTTGGGCATGCTTTAACACACGAATAACACTCCCAACAAAAGTTAGGTTCAATGTTTTTTGCTCGTCTAATATTTTCATCAATGTGCATTATATCTGATGGACAAATATCTACGCAATGACCGCAGCCATCACATCTAGTCATGTATACAAATGTTGACATATTATTTTCTCTCCTTATTTAAAATTTTCATAATTAATAATGTTTAGGTTGTTCTCTTTTAATACCTAAACCAAATTGTTCAGGTGCATCGGCTGGTGGAGGTAAATTATCTCTAGAACCATCAGCTTCAGCAAGATTTTTTTGTATTGCCGCACCAGGCTTATAAAACATGTGTGCAAATTTTGACCAGTAAACTCCTCCAAATAAAACTAAATTTGAAACAACAAATAAAGCTAAAAATAAGAAAGAAAGTTCTGTCTGACCATTAAATTGAGTGTACGACCAAGCTAGACCAAAAGTTGAACAAGCTAATAATGCTAATACAAATAAATCTGCTTTAATTATTCTATACCAAGGATGAGCTTCAGCCGAAACATCAACTCTTAAAAAAAACCAAAACCAATATCCACCCACACATGTCAAAATAGCTCCAACATGCCATAACATTGACCACATAGATGATGATGACTTATCAGCACCTGTATAACAAAATACTAATACCGCTGAGGACACCCAGAATATGATTGTTCCATACATTCCAAGTACATGAGATAATCTTCGCTTTCCAAATCCAAGTTCAGCTGTAGTCCCAATATCAACAACAGTTGTTTTTGCAATTATGGATACTTTTTCACCTGCTCCTATTTCTCTAGTTGCCTGAAGCTTAGCTTTTTTTGCGTTATTTAAAAAATACGTCAAATTTTTATGATGTATCATTTGAATGATTGTACCGAGCGCAATTAATGCAATCATTGCTATAATAAAAGATTGCATAGCAAATGGAGATACTGTCTCAGCTAGTATTGAAAATGGATTAGTCTCTAACATTTTACCCTTGTGTTAAATTTTTTTGAATTAATTAAAGAGTTTTCTAATCTAGATGTTTAGCTAGATCAACCCTAAGTATTGGTCAATTTGTCATTAATAACAACCTATAATTTAAATTTTACGCTTGTAATGTTGATTTTTTTGGATCACTGATCTCACACCACCTTGAGGATTCTCAACATCATTTTCCCTTCTCGGAATTAAATGAATGTGGCAATGCATAATTGATTGGCCTGCTATTTTGCCAGCGTTCGTTCCGACATTGAAAGCTTTTACAGTATTGTCTTTACTTAAAATTTCTTCTTTGATCTTTTTAATTAGATCATTGCATGCGATTAATTCTTCATTGGTTAGTTCAAAGTAATCAATTAAATGTCTTTTTGGAATTATTAGACAATGATGATTTGAAACAGGATAAGTATCATAACTTGCATATGCTAAATCATTTTCATACGCAATACCACTGGCTTTTGAATTACAAAACAAACAAGGATTATTAGGGTCTTTCATAATTTATTTATATTTTGGGCACTTATTTATAGCTGAATTAAAATACTTTAATAATTGATTATAAATTTTTAATTGTTTTCTTTTCCAATTTACTTGATTAATTGTTTTAACTGAAGCAATTCCTTTTCCAGAACCTATCAAAATAATTTCATCAAATTCATTCAAAGAATTTATTAAAATATCCTTTTTAATAATATTCTTAATTTTTGACTTAAAAAACTTGTATGTAATTCCTCTATAAAATTTATTTATTGGTGAAAATATCTTTTTATCTTTTACAAAAAGTATGTTCGATGTTCCTGTTTCAAGAATTTTTTTGTTAGAACATAATCCAATATCTGATTTAGAATTATCAAGTTTTGATAAATGTTTTAAAATTTTTTTATATTTCAAGTTTTTAAATTCTGGTTTTTGTCGTTTGAGATTAACTAATTTTAAGTTGAAATTTAAATTTGGCTTAATTCTTTTACGCAGAGAAATTGATAAAGTATTTTTGGTAACAGCTACTCTTAACAAGTGATTATATTTAATTTTGCTATCTAAATTCTCTTTAATTAATTTTAAAATATCAGATCTTATAGATAGTTTTAAAATAGAGTAAGCCTTAGTAGATTTAATTAAATTGTTAATATGATCTCTAAAAAATAAAATTTTTGGAGGAGATCCAAAAATCCACATTGTAGTAAATACACCATTATCACCCCAAAGATCTTTGAACTCGATTTCTTTGAGATCTTTAAGCCGATAAGATTTTTTTAATAAGTAATTTACCATTTATTGTAAGAAATGACTCTGGGTGAAATTGAAATCCATATATTTTATCAATGTTGTTTTCAAATGACATTGCGGCCCCTGAAATAGCACATCTCATCGTTATGTCAAAATTTTCAGCTTTAAACGGCTCTTGTAATTTTAAAGAATGGTAACGACCTACTTTAAATTTTTGACCAGGTTTGAATAATTTACTAGATTTACTCACTATTACGTCTGATTGAAACCCATGATAAATTTTGCTTTGTTCAATTATATTTGCACCTTCGCTAAATAATATTTGTTGAAATCCAAGACATATTCCGATTATTCTTTTTTTACCTTTAAACTGATTGTAAATCTTTGACGAAAGCGGGTAATCTTTAGGTGAACCTGGACCTGGAGAAAAAACAATTGTTGAAGATTTATTTAACTTTGACTTGTTAATTTTACTAAAATCATCACATTCTACTTGATCAAATAAAGACAATTGATGAACTACATTATGTGTAAAAGAGTCTTTATGATCAATCACATATATCATTTGTACAAATCTATTAGCGCTTTTGCTTTAATAAAGTTTTCATTAAATTCATGTTTAGCGTTACTGTCAATCACAGCACCAGATGCAACTGATATTTCAGAAATATTTTTATAATTTAAAATTGATCTAATAATAATATTAAATCTCATATCACCATTAAATTTAATAAAACCAAAACTTCCAGTGTATATATTTCTGTTTTCTTTTTCTTGAAGATTTAAAAGATTAAGTGTGCTTATCTTGGGACAACCAATCACAGAACCTCCTGGCATCATAGCTTTTATTATATCTAAATTTTTTATATTTTTTTTCAACTTACCAGTGACTAAACTTACATAATGATAAAGATCCTTATATTCTTCAACCGTTTTTTCTTTTTTTATTTTAACACTTCCCGGAACGCATATTCTTGAAAGATCATTTCGCTCCATATCAACAATCATATTATGTTCTTTGGTTTCCTTGATATTATTTCTAAAAAATTTTAAAGCCTTACTTTTATTAAGTTTATTATTTTTTCTTAATGTTCCGGCAATTGGTTTAGTTGATATAGATAAACCTTTTTTTGTTATCAAATTTTCAGGTGAACAGCTTATAATCGAAAAATTTTTATCCTTAATCATAAATGCTTCTGGGGCTAAATTTGTTTTAGCAAGCCTACAAAAGAAATCCAAAGGATCAATCGTTGATTTATTTTTGTATTTTGTGCATATTTTAATCTGATAAGTTTCACCAGATTTAATTTTCTTTTTAAATTTATTAAATATTTTTGTGTATGAATTTTGATTTATGTTGATCTTAAAATTCTTGTTTATTTTGTTTGTTTTTGGTGAATTAAAAATCAAATTATCTTTTAAATTAATCTTAGTTTCAGGCTTATAAAATATTCCCTTAGGAAAATTAATGCTTTTCTGTTGAGGTAGCTTAACTCCAATTAATTTATTTAATATTTCATAACCAAAAAAACCTATAAATAAATCAGTATTTTTGCTTCTAGATTTATTTTTTGTTCTCAAAAACTTAATAATATTTTTATCATTCAAAATTATTTTTTTTGAAAAGTCAGTGTAAAGATCAAAACCTTTGATTGTCTTGTAAACAATAAAGGCTTTCTTAGAATTATTAATTTTATTTAAATAATTTTTGTTTATCAATTGTTTAGGTTGTTTGAAGTCTTGCAACTTGTTTTTCTATTATTGGTAAGTGTATCAAACCTGCGAAAATTGATAAAGCAATAGATATATACCAAGCATAATCATAAGATCCATAAAGATCATGAAAGACCCCTCCTAAATAAGCACCTAAAAAAGATCCTACTTGATGGCTTAGAAATACAATTCCATATAACAATCCAATATATTTTGTTCCAAAAATGAAACCGACTAATCCCATTGTGGGTGGTACTGTCGAAAGCCATAAAAAACCAAACATAATACCAAACATCACTGCAATAATTGGACTGGGAGGTAAAAATATAAATAAAGCTATTACCAAACCTCTTGCTAAATAAATTGTGCTTAGAATTATTTTTTTACTAAATTTTTGAGCTAAATATCCCGATGTTAATGTTCCTGCTATATTAAATAAACCTATCATTGATAAAATTGTCACTGTGCACCACTCTGGTAATCCTCTATCATTAATATAAATCGGAATATGTGTTGCAACTAAAGCAATGTGCCATCCACAAACAAAAAAACCCAGAGTTAAATATATAAAACTTTTGCTTTTAAAAGCTTCTTTAAGTGCCTCGCTTGCTGTTTGTTTATCGTCTACAATCCCACCAACAACATCTTTTGGTGTAGTTAAATAAAAAGCCAATATCATACCTGCAAGAATAAAAACTGCAAAAATTAAAAGTGTAGTTTCCCAACCAAATTCAACAAGAGAATATCTTGTAAATACTGGGGACACAAAGTAACCAAAGGAGCCAGCTGCAGTAACAATACCAATTGCAGCAGTTCTATTTGATTGTGGAAAATGTTTTGCAACCACAGAAACTGGGATGCTAATTGCAGTTCCTCCCAGCGCTACACCTATTAAGACACCTATGCCCGTAACAAAATAAAGCCCCGTATTGTATTCTGAAACCAACATCAAAATACCAAGTAGATAAAAAATGAAACCAATAAATACAGCTATATGTCCTCCATATTTATCTGTAATAACTCCAAACCAAGGTGCAAAAGCTCCCCATAAAAACATTTGAAGACCTAATGCAAAACCGAACTGAGATAAAGTTATTCCTAAATCGGTTGAGAAATTAAAATAAAACATTCCAAATGTTTGTCTTATTCCAAGGGAAACGATTACAATCAAACAGGCTGAAATTAAAGTAATTAGAACTGTTTTATTTTTAATAAATTTTTCAGAGGACATTCAAATTTTACTTTAAATGTTTTAGTGATTGCTTAATATCAGCGATAAGGTCGCTAGGATCTTCAAGCCCAATATGCAATCTTACGATATGCTCATTTTTTTCTAATTTAAGATAACTTCTATTTCCTTGTTCTCTAACATTTTGATGCAATGCCAAACTTTCAAATCCTCCCCAACTATAACCATGTCCAAATAATTTTAAATTATTAACAAATTTAACAACTGCTTTTTCACTTTTGGCTTTAATTCTTAAACCCATTAAGCCTGAAGCACCTGAATAATATTTCTTCCACATTCTAAAATTATAAGAATCTTTTTTATATGGATACAATAATTTTATATTTTTAAATTTTGATAAAAACTCTGCAACTTTTTTTGCATTTTCTCTGTGTCGATCTAATCTAACATCTAATGTCCTCAATCCTCTTGTAATTAAATAAGCATCATCAGGACCCAACCTTAAACCAGTAACTCTTTCTGCTGCTTTTACTTTTGCAAAAACTTTTTTATTAACAGCTAAACTTCCTCCCATTACATCAGAATGACCAGAATAATATTTTGTTGCAGACACAATTGACATATCAAAACCAAGCTTAATAGGTTTTAAAAAATATGGAGTTCCCCATGTATTATCAATTGCGGTTAAAATTTTATTTTTTTTTGCTATAGAAATAATTTTACCAAGATCTTGAAAATCAAATGTATTACTTCCTGGATTTTCTACAAAAATTAATTTTGTTTTATTTGTAATAGCTTTTTCTAGTGTCTTTAAATTATGTGGATCATAAAAAGTGGTTTTAATGTTAAATTCTTTCAGAAAATCTTGTGATAGTAGTCGTGTTGGACTGTAAACTGGATCAGCTACTACAATTTCATCACCAGGTCTTGTGACACTAAAAATTGCAAGAAATACAGCTCCAAATCCAGTAGGTGTTAAAAAGGTAAAATAACTTTCTTCTAGTTTTGATAAAATTTGTTGAAGTATATGAGTCGTTGAAGTTCCTTGTCTTCCATAATCAAAATGTCCACCGGTAGGGTTTTTTTTTGCTTTATCTTGAGTTTTTCTAATATCTTGCATCGATTTGAAAATAATCGTTGAAGCTCTTACAATTGGTGGATTAACAGACTGATTATGAAAGTCTTTTGCCGTGTGTTTTAAAAATGTTTTAAAAGAATTACTCATAATAAAATTTGATATGTTTAGAAGACAATGCTATATCCCGTAAAAAACGTCAATAAAATTAATAAATAGGACTTAATGAGTTATCCGAAGAAACATAGAGGTAGAAGAAAACAAGGCTCTAAAAAGAGAAGAGCAAAGAGAAAAAATAAGAAGAAATAATTCCTCTATTCTTTAATCCAACCACCCCCCAGAACTCTATGGCCAAACTGGTCTTTGCTATAGAATACGCATGCTTGCCCCGGCGAAATACCATCTTCAGGATTAGCTAAATTAACATGAGCAGTATTATCATCTTTTAAATCAACTTTTGCTTCAAGAAGATTTCCAGTAGATCTCACTTTTACAAAAATATTTTGATCAAGCTCTTTTTTATCAGTTAATAAATTAAGATCTTTAAGATATATGTCTTTTTTTCCAAGGTTTTCTTTTGGACCAACTATAATTTCGTTATTATCTGAATTTATCTTTAGAACATAAAGAGGCTCTACATCAGAAACTTTAATTCCTTTTCTTTGTCCAATTGTAAAATTAATAATACCGTCATGAACACCTATTACTTTTCCATCCAAATTTTTAATATTACCTTTTTGAAAAGAATCTGGTCTAAATTTTCTTATTACAGACGCATAGTCACCATTAGGAACAAAACAAATATCTTGGCTATCAGGTTTATCAGCAACATTTAAATCTAATTCTTTTGCAATCTCTCTTGTTTTGTCTTTAAGCATACCACCTAAAGGAAATCTTAAATAATCTAGTTGTTCACGGGTTGTATTAAATAGAAAATAACTTTGGTCTCTATTTTCATCTATAGCTCTATACATGTTGTTAACATTATTTGATGTAACATTTTTTACATAATGACCTGTAACTAAAGCATCTGCCTTAAGCTCTTTTGAAACTTCAAATAAATCTTTAAACTTTACAGTTTGATTGCACTGAACACATGGTATTGGAGTTTCTCCATTTAAATAACTATTAACAAAATTATCTATCACACCTTGTTTAAACTTATCTTGATAGTATAGAATTTTATGCTCAATTCCTAATTTATGAGCAACTCGTTTTGCATCCATTATATCTTGACCTGAACAGCATTGTTTGGATGCCGCCACTTCTTTCCCATCATCATAAAGTTTAAGTGTGATGCCTATAACTTTATAACCTTCATTCTTCATAATGCCGGCTACAGTTGAAGAATCTACTCCACCAGACATAGCCACAACTACTGTTGTGTCTTTTGGTTTTTTATCAATTCCTATAGAGTTTAATTCTTTAACCATATGGTGGTATTTATACTTATTTACAATATAAGTTAAATTAAATGATTTTAGATTATGAACCAGGTGACAAAGTCACTAATCCTAACAATAAAGATTGGGGTATTGGCCAAGTCCAATCTATTATAAATGGTAAAGTGACTGTTAATTTTGAAAATGTAGGAAAAAAAACAATTAATGCAAATAATGTTGAGTTAAAAAAAATTAATTAGGCTTATATGGAAATTAAAAAAATTATTGAAAATTTAATAGACACTTTTTTAAAAGCTGGAGAATTATCACTCTCTATTAGAAAAGCTGGTCTAAAAAAAGAAATTAAATCTGATAATACACCAGTCAGTAATGGTGACTTAGAAGTTAATAAATTTATTACAAAAAAGATCTTTGAGATAACACCAAATATACCAATCATATCTGAGGAAAATTCAGAAAATAAAGGTAATTCTAATTTAAAAGATTTTTGGCTTGTTGATCCAATTGATGGAACTTATAGCTATATTAATGGTTTAGAGGAATTTACTATTAACGCAGGTTTAATAATTAACAATAAACCTGTTGCTGGATTAATTAATGCTCCAGCTAAGAAAAGAATGTTTTATTCTTATGGTGAAGGAAAAGCTTTTGAAATAACTAATGGAAAAACTATAAATTTAAGTACAAAAAATATTTTAAATAATAGACCTATTAAATTTATTTCTTACTCAAACAAAATTAAACCAGAGATACAAAAAATTTATGAAAAAATTGGTGTTAAGGAAAATGTCAAAATGAAAAGTTCACTTAAATTTTGTGTAGTAGCGGCTGGTGAATACGACGGTTATGTTGCTGAACCTAGGGCTTATGAATGGGATATTGCAGCTGGTCATGCGATATTAGAACACTCTGGTGGAACAGTGACTGATTTTGATGGTAAAGAAATTCTCTATGGAAAGATAGGTCTTAAAAACCCTAGTCTTATTCTAAAAAATAAAAATATATTATAATGGAAGAACAATTAAGAATTATCCTAATTATTATAGTTTCTGTTTCAATTTTTGGCTTATTAGTTTTTGTATTTGTAAAAAACTATGTAAGAAATAAAATTAATAATTTAGCTGAGGAAGAAAAAAAAGATGAAGAATTAAAGTAAATTAATTATTTTAAGATATTCATCTTTTTCTATATCCATAACTTTTCTTGAAGTTTCAAAATCAAAACCATTACGAGCAAGTAAAGAAATATCTTTTTTATAAAATAAAGTCCTATTATCTTCAGTTCGAGCTGGCCCTATTCTTTTTTTCTTACAAATTTTTATAGCTGAAAAAAAATCTTGATCAGAGTTATCTTCTTTTATTTTGTCAACTGTGTCTTTAATAAATTCATCATTAATACCTTTGCCTATTAAATAGTTTCTAATTTTATTAATCGAATTTCCTCTTTGAATCATGCTTTTAGCTTTGCTCTCAGAATAAAACTTATCATTTACAAATTTATTTTTTTCCAAATCTGATAAAACAATATCAATCAATTTATTCACGTCTTTTTTTCTTACATCTGAAGATGACAGTTTCATGTATTTTTTGAGTAAATACGTTTTAAGCTGTTGTTTTGAAGGGGCATATTTTTCAACATAAGCAAACGCAAAATTTCTCATTTCCTCAACAGTTACTTGAAGTGTTTTTTTTCTATTTCTTATAGGAATCATGGTTAGATTTTATATAATATATCTTAATGATCGAACAAATTTATACCTATTTCACTATTGATACACTCTATATGTGGATCAATTTAGGAATTTTACCATTTTGGTTTATATTAATTTTCTTTTCACAATCTCATCTCTGTAGAATTTTTGTAACCTCAGTATTTCCAATTTTTATTTTAGGAGGTGTATATGTTTTCATTTTATACAAATCTTATTTAATTGGTTATGATTTTGTTGGTAATTTTTCTCTATATCTTGGTCTAAATGAACTTTCTAGATTATTTGAGGACAGTTTATATATAATGCTTTTTTGGACACACTTTATTGCAATAAATCTATTTATTGGTGGATGGATTGTAAAAGATGCTCAAAATTTTTATATAAATAAAATTCTTTTAGCTATACCTTTGATTGCAACATATTTAGTTGGTCCAATTGGTTTGTTTGTTTATTGGATAATTAGAATTTTCTATGCAAAAAGAATAAGTCTTTATGACTAAATCAATTGATTTTTATTTTGATTTTATTAGCCCCTACTCGTACTTAGCACATAAAAAAGTAGAAAATATTAAAGAGAAAAAAGAAATTAATTTCAATTATAAGCCAGTGCTTGTGGGAGGTCTCCATAAATTACAAGGTATAACTGCTCCTGCTTTCATCAAAGCTAAGCTAAAACACATGATAAATGATTGTGATCTAATTGCTAAAAAAAATAAATCCAATTTTATGTGGAACTCAAAGTTTCCTATTAATTCTTTAAATATAATGCGTGGTTATCTGTTAATAAATAATGAAATTAAAGATTTATACTTAAATGTAATGTTTGATGCTTATTGGAAAAATAATTTAGATACTTCAAATGAAGAAACCTTAAAAACTCTTCTTAAAAGATGTAAAATTAATTTAAATGATTTTCTTGATGGTATTAAAGACCCTAAGATTAAAGATCAATTAAAGTTTCACACTGCAGAAGCTCACAATCAAGAAATATTTGGTGCTCCTACTTTTGTAGTAAATAATAAAATTTTTTGGGGTCAGGATAGATTGGAATTTGCTTTAGACGAATATAATAAATAGCTTAAACTATTTTAAAATCACTTTGACTTATTGCTGCAAAGCCACCCTCAATATGTGATATTTTTTCAAAGCCCATATCTTTTAAAGATTTTGCTGCTAGAGCAGATCTTAAGCCTCCAGCACAGAATAAAACCATTTCTTTATTCATATCAATTTTTCCACTTTTAAAATAAGGACCATCAGGATCTAGCCAAAATTCCAACATTCCTCTGGGAATATGATTGGAGTTTTCAATTCTACCTGTTTTATCTAATTCACCTTTTTCCCTAATATCTATTAAAGTGCATTTACCCTCATTAGAAAGCTTTAGTGCCTCATCAGCACTTATAGTCTTAATTTCATTTAAAGCCTCAGAGACTAGAGTTTGTGATGATTTAATATTCATAATATTGTAAAAATTTAATCTTAAACAATTATATGAAAAAAAACATCATAAAAAAACTATTTATCAAATTTTCGAAATTTTTAGGTTACGAAATTATTGATCAAAATGATTTTAGCTCACCCACTCTTAACAAGGAATTAAATGAAGATCTTTCAATCATAAATGAAAAGTCAATTGTTTTGCCATTAGGCGAGGTAAAGATCACAAAAAAAGTTAACTCTGTACTTATTATATTTAGAACTAATACTGATGTTGAAATATGGGATCAAAATAAAAAAAGATTATTTGAAAAACCAAAGATAGAATATTCTTTAAAAGCATTAAATTCACTCATTAAATCAATTAATTTTTCTAAAACTAAATACCCTAATATTAAATTTAAGACAATAATTGTTGATGATAAATCTAAAGACAGAAATTTAGATAAAATTAAAAGACTAATAAATGAAAGCGGTTTAGATGTTACTATTATTCATCTAAATCATGATAAATTTAAAACAACAATCAAACAACAAAAGAATAATCAAACTTTTTCAAATTTAGCTAGTTTACTTCAATCTTTTGAACTAGGTAAAGAACATGGAGAAGATTTAATTTTCTTTGTAGAAGATGATTATTTACACGTTGAACCTATGATGGAAGAGATGATTTCATCATACGAAAGAATAGCTTCACAAGTAAATAAAGACATATTTATGTGTCCTGCAGATTATCCGCATTTATATATGAATAATGAAAAAACAAATATACTAATAGGTAACAAAAGACATTGGAGAACTATAAATCAAACTCTATGTACATTCATGACTACAAAATCATTATTAGATAAATATTGGGAAAATTTTTATAATACTTGTTTAGATAGAAATGATCCCTTCGAAAAATATTTAAATGAAATCTATACAAATGAATTTTGTGTATCACCCTTAAAAAGTCTTTCTCTACATTTAACTAATGTAAATTCTAGCTATGGTCTTTCCCCTTTTATTGATTATAAAAGATTATGGGAGTTGAATTAAATTAATAATGCTTAAAATAAATAATAAAGCACCTACTTTTAATTTAAATTCAACTAGTGGAAAAATTTATTCATTAAAAAATTCTATTGACAAATATATTGTTCTTTATTTCTATCCAAAAGATGACACACCCGGGTGTACTATTGAAACTAATGATTTTAATAAATTACTTTCTAAATTTAAAAAATTAGAATGTGAAATTTATGGAATTTCGAAAGATGGTTTACAAAGTCATGATAAGTTTAGAAATAAATATAAAATAAAATTTGATTTATTGGCCGATGAAGAGATTAAGGTTCTTAAAAAATACAAAGTATGGGGTAAAAAGCAGTTTATGGGCCGGGAATTTACGGGCATCATTCGCACTACATTTTTAATAGATAAAAAAGGTAAAATAATAAAAATTTGGAACAATGTTAAAGTTAAAGATCATGCAAAAGAAGTGCTAGAAACTTTAAAAGGAATTATAAAACAATAAAAAAGGCCCCTTATTTCTAAGGGACCTTTAACGTTATATAGAGAGAAGTTTTTAGTCTCTGATTGCGTAAGCAATTACACCTGTTTCTGTAACATCTGTTCCTTTTGCTTGAGCCTCTTTACTTAAAGAAATTCCTACCAGAGACTTAAGCACTGACCAGATAGTATATGAAACAATAAATACAAATATATTTATTGAAACCACTCCAATTAACTGTGCACCAAACGTGGCATCTAAGTTTGTTAATGGTACGGCTAATGTTCCCCAAATACCTGAGAGTAAATGAGCTGGTATTGCTCCAACAACATCATCAAGTTTATAAATAAATAATAATTTAGTTCCAAACACAACAATGACACCGCCGATAGCACCAATTAAAATTGCGGTTAAGGGTGATGGAGCTAATGGTTCTGCTGTTATGGCAACTAATCCACCTATTGCACCATTCAACATTTGAACTACGTCAGTTTTACCAAACATTAATCTAGTAACTACTGCCGCTGATAATACACCACCACAAGCTGCTAAATTAGTATTGATAAAGATTGTAGAAACCGAAACAGCATCAGCAAATGATCCAAGAGCTAGTTGTGACCCTCCATTAAATCCAAACCATCCTAACCAAAGTACAAAAACACCAATTGTAACTAAAGGTATTGATGAGGCTGCAAAAGGTTTGATTGGTGTTGGTACACCAGATTTTGTAAATCTACCATATCTTGGTCCAAGTATTATTATACCTGCAAGCGCAGCTGCACCACCAGTTGAGTGAACTAATGTTGATCCAGCAAAGTCAGAAAAACCAATTTCAGCTAACCAGCCTCCACCCCACTGCCAACCCATTACGATTGGATAAATTACTCCAGCTAAAATAGCTGCAAATAAAAAGAATGGCCATAGCTTGATTCTTTCAGCCATAGCTCCTGAACAAATTGAAACTGTTGTTGCACAAAATACCATTTGAAAAAACCAGTCAGATCCATCTGTATAGCCAGTTTCTAATGTACTGGCATCTGACCAAGGCACAAAATTTCCTATGTATCCACCTTCTGGAATCCCGTATGCTAAGTTGTAACCAACAAGCCAAAACATAATTCCTGATATTGCATAAAGACCAATATTCTTTGCACAAATTACAGAAACACTTTTTGAAGTTACCATACCAGATTCAAGCATTGCAAAACCTGCTGCCATGAACATGACAAGGAAACCACAAATTAAAAAAAATAGAGTATTAAAAATAAACCCCACTTCTGCTGATACAGTTGTCTCAGCATTTCCAACACTAGTTAAACCAATTAACATTACAAATGAGAGTATTGGTGCTGATATTAATTTAATAATTTTATTCATAAAACCTCCCGTTAATATGAAGTCTTATAAATTGATGAATTTTAAAAACTAACGCTGATTAGGTAAATTTGGTATGCAGTTTTTGCATATAGTAACAGCCCTAAACGTATTTAAAGACGTTAGGGCTGTTAAAAAAAATGATTACTTGTTGAATACTTCTTTTAAAGCTTTTGCAGGTAAGAATTTTACTTTTTGAGAAGCAGCGATTTGAATTTGTTCACCAGTTCTTGGGTTTCTTCCAACTCTTGCTTTTCTTTTAGCTACTTTATAAGTACCAAACCCAGCAATTTTTACTGAGTCATCACCTTTTAGAGCATCTAAAATAGTGTTGGTAATTGTATCAAATGTTCTTTCAGCATCGGCTTTGCTCAAACTTAGTGAGCCTGAAAGCTGTGCTATTAGTTGTTTTTTGTTCATTTTAGCTCCGGTTTTGTTGGTTAATATTCATATTTCTCATAAACGTTGATTAATCAAGCTTTTTTTTAGTGTCTTTATTTTTAAAACATACAATATCTTGATATTTATTAAATAAGTGTTGATTTTACTAACTTTTTTAAGACTCAAATAATTTTAATTAATTGAACAAACCTAAGTCTTTTAGGTCATTAAATGTTGTAAAAAACATCAATGATAGCAACAAAAACATCCCGATTCGAAAAAAACCTTCTTGCGTTTTTTGAGACAAAGGGCGTCCTAAAATTTTTTCAAAAGCATAAAACATTAAGTGTCCACCATCTAACATTGGGATAGGAAATAAGTTAATTAAACCAAGACTTATTGAAATATAAGCCATTATTGAGATAAATGGTAAGATACCAATTTCAGCTACTTGACCAGTAATCTTAGCAATTCTAATTGGTCCCCCTAATTGAGAGGTATCACCAGTACCTTTAAACATACTACCAATATATTTTAGTGAAGTAGCGCTCACAAAATAAACTTCTTTAACAGAATGAATTAAAGCTTGGGCCGGTCCTAATTTAACATGGTTAATTTCATTATTATAAGCACCAAGTTTAATGCCAACCATTCTTTTATTAATTTTGTTACCTAGATTATCATCACTTAAAACAATATTAGGTTTAACTTTTAATATGTATTCTTGGTCTATTCTTTTAACTTTAAAATCAATTATCTCACCAGTTGAAGTCGTGATAAATTTTGAGACATCCATAATGCTATTAACTTTATTTCCATCAATTTCCAAAATAATGTCATTCTGTTTAAGTCCACCAATCATAGCTGGGCTATCTTTTTGTACTTCATTAATTACAGCTGGAGTAAAGTCTTTACCAATAAAAGTATAAATTGAAAAAAAGATTGCGATTGCTAATAAAAAATTAGCAAGTGGCCCACCAAATACTATTAAAACTCTTTGATATAACGGTTTTAATACAAATAACTTATCTTGATCTTCCTTATTATATTGTTTTAAAATCTTTTCTTGATCGGCTTGTGAAAATACATTTCGATCTCCAAAAAATTTTACATAACCACCCAAAGGAATCCAACAAATTTTCCATCTAGTTCCAGATTTATCATTCCAACCAAAAATTTCTTTACCAAATCCTATAGAAAAATCAGTAACACCTACCCCATATCTTCTTGCGAAATAATAATGACCATATTCGTGGATAAATACCACGACCAAAATCAAGACAATAAATGGAACAATATAAGTAAGCATAATTTTTATTTCAATGAACCTTCTAAAACATATTTTAATATTCTAACTACTTGTAGTTGATCTGAGGCAACAGCTGAAGCTGCAGCATCTATTTCTTTTAAAGCATGCTGATGATCTTCATTTTGTATAACAATAATTGATTTATTTAATGCAGATGCATATCCCGCATCAAAAGCTGCATTCCATTGTTTATATTTTTCACCAAATTTAACAACGACCACATCGCTGTCTTTAATAGATTTTTTGGTTCTAATTAAATTGATATTGGCACCCTTTCTATCTTTCCAAAAATTTTTTTCTTCAGCTCCTAAAATTTCGACACCACAATTGTCGGAAGTTTCATGATCAGTAATAGGAGATGTAAACTCAATACCTAGTTTTTCTTTTTTACAAAGTTCAACAATTTCATTTCGCCAATCACTATGTATTTCACCAGCTAAATAAACTTTTAACATTAAGATCTCCTAATTATTATTATTATACAAAATGATATATCAAATATTAAACTTAACTTTAACTGTATATAACCACACAGTTAATTGTAATTACATTCCTATTCTTTTACTTAATCATTGACAGCATACTATTAATAACTATATAACTAGTTATATAACTATGTTAGATACTGATAGAGCAGCAGAAGGATTTAATGCAGTAGGCTCAAAACATAGGTTAAGTGTTCTTCTAGAATTAGTTAAAATAGGTTCAAAAGGCTTATCAATTGGAGAAATACAAGATCTTCTTAATATACCATTATCAACACTAGCTCACCATCTCGATTATTTAAAAAAGGCAAATTTAATTAAACAAGTAAAAAAAGGTAGATCCATTTTAAACTTTGCTCAAATTAATCATATTCAATCTTTAGCTGATTATCTTTTAAAAGAATGCTGTGTAAATGAAAATAAAAGAAAATAATGAAAGCAGCCTTTTTAAGAAATATTAATAATTTTAACCTTAAAATTAAAAATGTTTGGACACTTGTATTTTTAATTCCATTATCAATTTTAATAATTATTCCTGAAAATTTTAATTCAATTTTAACTTTTGCCTTAAAGGCTTTAATGGGAACTATTCCTTTTATTTTATTTGCTATCAGCTTAGTTGCATATTTAAAAGCAACGGGTGCCGAAAGCTTAGTTTCAAAAGCATTTAAAGGAAAAGAAGTTAGAACAATTTTTATTGCAACATTAGTTGGTGGTCTTGCTCCATTTTGTTCATGTGAAGTAATACCATTTATAGCAAGTATGTTAGCTTTAGGAGTTCCACTATCTGCTGTGATGGCTTTTTGGTTATCTTCACCTTTAATTGATCCTCCTGCTCTGTTGATCACAGCAAGTGCTCTTGGTTGGGATTATGCTATAGCAAAAACAATTTCAGCATTAACTATTGGTTTAATTGGTGGCTTTGGAATTTATTTTTTAGCAAAACTTGGTATGTTTACGAGCCCATTAAAAGATCAAAATAAATCTAGTAGTGGCTCATGCTGTGATACTAAAGATCCTTTTAATCAAGAGCTTGTCTTAAAATTTTGGAATAATTCAGAAAGAACAAAAATTTTTAGAGATGAATTTATAACGAATGGATTATTTTTATTAAAATGGTTATCGCTTGCTTATTTAATTGAAGCATTAATGGTTCAATTTATGTCTGCTCAAATAATTGGAAGTTTTTTGTCAGGAGATGGATTGTCATCTATTGTTATTGGGGCTTTTGCTGGTGTACCTGCTTACTTAAATTCTTATGCAGCACCAGCTATTGTGTCGGGATTAATTGAACAAGGATTGAGTGCTGGTGGTGCTATGGCTTTTCTAGTTGGTGGAGCAATCAGTTCTATTCCAGCAATGACAGCTGTTTGGTCTCTGGTGAACCGCTCTACATTTGTCGCTTACTTAACTTTTGGTTTTGGAGGAGCTATTTTATGTGGAATAGCTTTTCAATTTTATGTTAATTTTTAAACAAAATTTAATTTATTTTTTGAATTAATGATGTGCTGTTATTGGTAGGTTTGTTAACATCTTTTGACACCTCATGAAAAATAAGATCTGGTTTACTGCATTCCTTTAAAAAGGCTGAACCTTGTAACTCTAAATTTAAATATCGATTAACATCTGTTTGATTAATAATTACCGGTTGACGGTGATGTATTTCAGTGATGTTTTCTTTTGCTTCTTCTGTAATTAAACAAAATTGATCTTCTTCAAAAATCCCTGCAAAAAATATTGGTTTACTATCTTTTCTTGTAAAATAATGAGGTGTTTTCTCTTTTTCTTCTCTTTTCCATTCATAAAAACCATCCGCTACTGCAACACATCTGTTGTTCTTAATTAGTTTTTTAAATGAAACTTTTTCATCAATTGTTTCCAGTCTTGCATTAATTAAAGCTTTAAAATCTTTATCTTTAGCCCAACCTGGTATTAAGCCCCATTTAAGAGCCTCTAATGTGTTTCCATTTTTATATTTTTTAATAACCGGAAGTTTTTGATAAGGGTGAGCGTTATAATTTTCAGTATCTTCTACTTGAATTGCAGATTTAACTAACTTGCTAGTCTTTGTTACTGGGTTTTTAACCACATATCTTCCACACATATTTTTATTTTAGCAAATAGAATAGATTAAGTCGATATGATGGTTTTAAGCATATTGGCCAGCAACATAACCAGAAGACCAAGCCCATTGAAAATTATATCCCCCTAAATGGCCTGTTACATCAACAACTTCACCAATAAAAAATAAATTTTTGTGTTTATTAGACATCATTGTTTTTGATGATAATTCTTTAGTATTAACTCCTCCTAAAGTGACTTCTGCTGTTCTATACCCTTCAGATCCTGTTGGATTGATTAACCAAGAATTTATATTCTCACTTAGTTGTTTTAATATTTTATTAGATAATTCAGAAATATTTCCAGTTACTTTATTTTCGTTACAAATAATTTGAGCTAATCTTTTGGGTAAAATTTCACTTACGATATTTAAGATATCAAATTTTGGATTTAACTTTCTTTTTTCTTCTAATAAATCGTAAACATTTAATTTTGGCGAAAGATTAACTTTAATATTATCACCCTGTTTCCAGTAAGATGAAATTTGTAAAATAGAAGGACCACTTAACCCTCTATGCGTAAATAACATTCCTTCTTGAAACAAAACTTTATTAAAAGAGACTATCGCTTCAACAGAAAGTCCTGTTAATTCTTTACACATTTCTAATATCTTTTCGCTAAACGTTAAGGGTACTAAAGCAGGTAAGGTTTCAATAATATTATGATCAAATTTTTTAGCGATTTCATATCCAAATGAAGTCGCACCAATTTTAGGAACTGACAATCCACCTGTTGCAACAATTAAAGACTCTGATGAATATGTGTCTGTCTCAGTTGATACAAGATATTGATCATTATCTTTATCAACATTCTTTATAATAAATTCTTTTAAAACAGTTACATTTGCTAACTCACATTCTTTAAGCAACATCTCAACAATTTGTTGAGCGCTGTGATCACAAAACAATTGTCCTAATTTTTTTTCATGAAATTTAATCTCATACTTATTGATTAAATTGATAAAATCGTTCTGGGTATATTGACTTAAGGCTGATCTTACAAACTTTGGGTTTTGAGAAAGAAATTTGCTTGGATTTGAGTTAATATTAGTAAAATTACATCTACCTCCACCTGAAATTCTAATCTTTTCACCAATTTTTTTATAATGATCAACAAGTAAAACTTTTCGCCCACGTTTGCCAGCTTCAATAGCACTCATCATGCCAGCTGCACCTGCTCCAATTATTATAACATCATATTTAATGCTCATTATTCCCTAAATATTAAATCTGAAAAAATTTATCTTAGTAACTAAATTGATTGTCTTTTAATTAACTCTTCAATTTGTTCAATCATTACCTTTGAAGATTTCATGGCAGGATAAATTTCTTGTGCTTTTTTATAACTTCTTTTTGCTTTATCGTAATTCTTTAACTTTATATTAACCATACCTTGCCCTGCCAAAGCTCCAAAATGTCTTTCTTCTAATTCTAGAACTTTATCAATATCATCCTGAGATTTTTGAAACTCTCCAACCATATAAAGTACTGTTGCTCTCTTATTCCAAGCTTCTGCCCAATTAGGATCTAATTCAATCGCTTCCGTAAAGACATCTATAGCTCTATTTAATTGTTGGTCTTGTACTAATCTTGAGCCCTCATCTAAAAGTGATGTCAATTTTTGATCTGTAGGATGTGTGCTCCAAAGCATCCAAATTTGTTGTGCAATTCCTGATGATAAAGATGGAATATTCTTTTTTAATTCTAGAAATAATTTATCAAGTTCAATATCTCTGTCATTCGCACTTACAGTTATTGTTGAAAGAAACAAAATAATGATTGATAGAATTTTTTTCATAAAAAACGATAACAAAAAAATAATATTAAGTCTTTATAGATTTTCTAAGATCGCTTTTTTTAGAGTGTTACCAATGATAATTGTGCCTTGGTCATTTGGATGCATGCCATCACTTAAATTAAATTCAGGTTTTTGCGCTACACCTTCAAGTAGAAATGGAATTAATTGTAACTTATATTTTTTTGATAAGTCAGAAAAAATTTTATCAAAAGATTTCTTATAACTGTAACCATAAGAGGTTGGTGCGATCATTCCAGCTATGACCACTTTAATATTTTTGTTTTTTGCAATTTTAATAATTTCTTCTAAATTATTTTTTGTCTCCTTAGGGTTTATACCTCTAAGCATATCATTAGCTCCAAGACATAAGATCATAAGATCAATATTATTTTCTGATAAAGTCCACTCAGCTATATTTAATCCACCTGCAGAAGTGCTTCCTGAAACACTACCATTAACAATTTCTATGTTGTGCCCCTCTACCTCTAAACTATTTTGTAAAACTACCGATAAATGTTGCTCATTCGGCAATCCATAACCTGCCATCAAACTATCTCCGAACAATATTACTTTTTCTATTGCACTTACCTTTATGGTGACTAGACAGAGTACAATTATTTTAATAATAAAACTTTTATTCATGAGTATTCTTCTTAAATTAAACAAGGTAAATCTTAAATACCAAACTGGTAAAGATAATATCAGAGTTTTAAAAGATGTTAACTTAACTACCAAGAAAAAAGAGACAATCTCTATTGTTGGAGAAAGTGGATCAGGAAAAACTAGTCTTATTATGTTAATTGGTGGATTAGAAAAAGCAACATCTGGAAAAATATTTTTTCAAAATCATGAAATCACAAAATTGAGTGAAGATGAAGTCTCAGAGATAAGAAGAAAAAATATTGGAATTATATTCCAGTCATTCTACCTGATCCCAAATTACACTGCAGTTGAAAATGTAGCATTAACCCTTGAGCTGAATAAATTTAAAAACCCAGAAAAAGAGGCAAAACTATTATTGGATCGATTTGGACTTAGTCATCGATTTAATAATTTACCAAGTCAACTATCTGGAGGGGAACAACAAAGAGTAGCTATAGCTCGAGCAATTGCGATGAAACCAGAATTGATCTTAGCTGATGAACCCACAGGAAATTTAGATACTGAGAATTCAATAATGATATCAGATATATTATTTAACTATGTTAAAGAGGAAGGTTCTTCACTAATTATGGTAACTCATGATCCAAAATTAGCAAATAAAGCAAAACGTAAAATTAAAATTAAAGATGGAAAAATTAAATAATCCATCTGAACTTAATTTAATTATTAAGTATGCTTTAAAAGATTTAAGCAGAAATTATAAAAAACTTGCCAGCATTATAATAACTCTTTTTATTAGTCTTTTCATTTTAAGTGCCATCTTCACAATTGAAGATAGCTTAAAAAAAGAACTTAATGATAATGCTAAAGCTCTGTTAGGTGGAGATCTTGAAATTGACTATAATCGTAATGAAGGAAATCTAAAACTAGTTTATCAAGTAAAAGAATTTGCAACTATTTCTCAAATGATTGAGTTTAGTACAATGGTTTCAACAATTGATAGAGACAAAAACAAATCTCTGTTTACCAGAATTAAAACTGTAGATACTAAATATCCTTTATATGGCAAAGTTGATTATGAACCAGCAGGTGCATTTGATAGAATACATAACGAACCCAATACTTTGTTAATAAATGAAAGTTTATCAAAAAATTTAAACCTTAAGATAAATGATAAAATTAAAGTTCAAAATCAATTATTTACAATTATAGGAATTGTAAAATCTGTCCCTGATGTCAGTGGTTTTGTTGCTTTTGGTGATTGGGCGCTTGCTGGTGATCAAACATTGGAAATCTTAAAACTAAATGGAATTGGTAGTTTTTTAAATTATGAATACAAAGTAAAATTCAATGAAACAGATGATGCTGATAAAATAGAAAAAAAAATTGAAAATATATTTAAAGATGATCAAAAAGTTAAACTTAGGTATCCTGAAAATTCTGCAAGTGGATTGAAGAGAATTATCAATAATTTCTCACAGTTCTTATCATTAGTTTCAATTAGTGCGATGTTGATTGCAGGAATTGGGATAGCAAATACTCTTCTTTCTTTTATTAATCAAAACAATATGTCTATTGCGGTTAGAAAAGCAGTTGGTTTTTATTCAGGTAATATTAAAACACTCTATTATCTTCAATTATTAATCTTACTTTTAGTGATCACCACATTAGCTTATGGCTCAAGTTTTTTAATAGTTCCTATTGTAGATCAATATTTATCAGATGAATTGGGACTGAATGTTTCACCAGTTTTTTCAATTTTAAACTTTATTAAAATATTTTTAGTTGGTTTATTGGTTCTAGTCATTTTTTCAATTCCAACCATAAGTTCAATTGATCAAGTAAGAGCATCTAATTTATTTAGAAATGTTTTTCAAAATTTAGAATTTTATTATTCAAAAAAATCTACTGCTTTAAGTCTAATGTTATTGTCTATTTTGGTATTATTATTCAGTTTTGGATCTGAAAGATCCATTTATAGCATCGGATATTTTGTAGCTTTTTTTGTTTGTTTGATTGTTTTTTTTCTACTTTCAAAAATAATCATTTATTTTTTAAAAAAATTTAAATCTACATCCAATATATCTTTAAAAGTATCTATTAAAAACATAACACAAACAAAAAGCATTACTCCGATTACAATTATGTCTTTGGGTTTGGGAGTTACTTTGTTGTTAACCCTTGCATTAGTTGGAACTAATTTTCAAAGAGAAATAGCAAAATCTATACCTGATATTGCTCCTGACTATTTTTTTGTTGGTATTCAAAAAGGAGAAAAAGAAATATTTGAAAAAAGCATATTAAATATGGATTCTAATGCAAAAATTGAAGTGGTACCGATGGTATCATCTGGAATTATTAAGATTAATGGAGTTAATCCAAATACTTATATTAAGCCTGATAATGATAGTTATTGGGTAATTGGTAGTGACAGAAGATCTTCTTGGGTTGAGGATGTTCCAGATGATAACCCTTTAACAGATGGTAAATGGTGGGATCTAACAAAACCTGAAAAACTCCAAATTTCCTTAGATGCTGAAGTTGCAAAAAATTTAAATATTAATTTAGGTGATGTGTTCACACTTAATATTTATGGAAGAGAAATTGAAGGTGAGATAGTTAATTTTAGAGCTGTTGATTACCGTGATCTTAGTATTAATTTTGCTATGTTATTTAATCCTCAATTTGCAAATAATATTCCTCATGAATATCTAGCGACTGCTAAATTTGAAACTATTGAAAAATTTGATGAAGCTTCGATGCTAGATGTATTGCCAAGTTTATCGATGATTAAGATCGCTGATTATTTGGGTAAAGTAACCGATGTTTTAAATAAAGTATTTATAGCCGTAACCCTTATTTCGGCAGTCACTATTATTATTGGTTTAATTGTAATTTCTAGTGCTATTATGGTTCAAGGAAAAGTGAAAGAATATCAAAATCTAGTGTTTAAAATTTTGGGGTTTTCAAAAAAAGAGGTAATTTTATCCTCTCTAATAGAATTTGTAATTATTTTTAAATCAGTAATATTAATAGCTATCTTTTTTGCAGTAGTCGCCTCTAAATTTATAATGGAAAATATTTTTGAATTGGATTGGGCTTTTGATTTTAAAGTATTATTAAACCTAGGATTAAGTATTGGATTAGTTACTTTAGCTTTGATAATGCTCACAAATTTGAGGTATCTAAACCCAAAAGTTTATCCATTGATTAGAAATCAATAATAGATAAATTTAATTAGCCAAATTCAAAATATAATAATAAACCTTCTTAGATTTGAATAATAATAATTAATTAGATAATAAATGACAAAAATTTTAAAAGTTTTAAGAGGATTTAAATTAATTTATTTAAATTGTGTTTTTTATAATCTTAAATTTATTGGATTAAAGATATCTTTTTTACTTATAACTAATATTTTTACAAAATTTTTTTATTATAAGTTTAAAAATCTCAATGTTTCTAATGCATTTTTTAACTATTCAAAAAAATTTAAATTTACTAAAAATTATTTCAAACATAATCCACCTATTTGGTTTGAAATTTTTAAGAAAAATCAATTATTTGAAAAAAAAGTAAATATTTTAGAAATAGGATCCTTCGAAGGAATGTCTATGTTGTTTTTTCAAAAATTTCTAAATATTGATACTATTTGCTGCATAGACTTGATTAAAAATGATAATTTTATATCAAATCAAAAATATTTTAAGAATATAAATTTCTTTAATTTATCCTCAGATGATTTTTTTAAAAAGAATATAAAGATAGAATTTGATATTATCTATGTCGACGGCAGTCATTATGGTCCTGAAGTTTATAGAGATTTAGTTAATTCAGATAATTTACTAAAAAAAAATGGTATTTTAATAATTGATGATTTTCTATACGAACTATATTCAAGAAGAAATGTAGTTAAATTTCACGAAGAGGTAATGGGAGCAGTTTTTATGTTTTTAAAAAAAAATCTAAAATATAAAATACTATATACAGGTCACCAGCTTATATTAAAAAAACTTACAGACTAAATTCAAATATTTTTAATTTCGTTCATCTAATAATTTATTTGAAACATAACTTCGTTTCTTCTCAATGCAGGTAATGTGAAAGGACTATTATAAGTTGCTCTTATGGGAGGGCTTATAATTGATATATTATTATTTAACAATTCTTTTTCTAAAATATTTTTATGTTTTATAAAATTTTTATCTGTTGATCTTCCAGAATAAATGATACTTGCATAATAACCACCCTCTATATTAACAACTTTAACGTCATCACCAGTTGGGTCGGGCACATTATTTTCATCAAATTTTAATGGTAAATAAAATTGCATTGTCATATTTCCATTTTTTTCTACTCTTGTGACTGGTGTGGTCATTTTTATTTCTTCATTAGTTTTATTATTACCTGAAATATAATTGAATAATTTTCTAAACCCACTATTTTGATTGTGTTCAACTGTTTCTACAGCCAAACGGTCAGAGTATTTTCTTATTTCAAAGACTTCATTCTTCTTAACAATTTCATAATTTGATTCTTCGTAGGCCATAATATTAGAATAAGACAAAATATTAAAAAAACAAAATAATAGAGCAAAGAGTTTTAAATTTTTCATAAATTTAGATAACTTTATATTCAAAATTTTGTGTTGTTTTATTGACTTGTAAAAGTTTTGCACCATTTCTTGAATGAAACTTTGTTGCCATTTCAGTAAGTGGAGACAAAGTAACTAATCTGTTTAGGTGATTGGATTTCTTAATTTTCTTAAATACCTCTTTAACTATAAGCTTGCCACCGCCTTTTTTTTTAGACCAAACAGTATAAGCAATTGCGATTTGTCCAATATTTTGATCTCTCATAGCGCTTTGTAAAAAAGCATCTGTGCTTAATTTTTCAAGTTCTTCGACACTTGTTGGAATTTTATTAGTATATGCAAAACACATGACTGCATGTATTTCTCCTTTATACTTAACACCATAAATTTTACGTCCATAACCAGTTCTAAACTCATTATCTAACTCAGGTCTTACTGGGTCTTCATTTGTATTGCATTCTTTTAGCTCAACTAATTCAGCACCTTTTACCCATTCAAACAAATTCTTAACATTTTTATTTAAAATTTGCTTATTCTTTCTAATACGAGCTTTTATACGTGGTCTAAATTTATTTTTAAGTGTTGTGATCATTCTTAAAATTTTACCAAAAAATTTAGGTTAAATATATGTGGCTAATTAAAATCTTTAATTGAAATAAGTAATTTTTCGCCCAATGGACTAATTGGTGGTTGAAAGACAAGCTTTTTTCCTGTCTTTTTTCTTACTAACTTAAGCAATTTAGAGGCAAAATTTTTTCTTCTGAATAAAGGATTAACAAATATGTATTCAACTTCTCCACGCTCGTTAAATCGAACAAAACCTATTGTGGTATTTTGATTCTTAAGAGTAAAAACATCTTCATTTTCAACTAATTCGTATTCCATACTTTAAGAATTTTCATCAGTAACATAAACTGAAACTCCTCTAGTATTAATATCGATATCAAACTTTTTATGTAATGGTGGAAAGGCTCTTTGAGAACAATCTAGCCTATCACATGTTCGACATGAAACACCTATTGGAATTTCTGTTGATTTGTCATTGATATTAACATTTTCAGTATAGACAAAATCTTTTGCATATTTAGCTTCACACCCAAGACCAATAGATAATATACTTTTTGCTTGTCCAAATCTTCCTATGCCCTTTTCGACTGTTCTAGCAATGCAAACATATTTTTCACCATTAGTCATTTTGCTAACTGCTGCTTGAATAACTCCAGGTCTAGTTAATGCTGAATAAACATTCCATCTTGGACACGCACCACCATATCTTGGAATATCAATACCTGATAAAGAAAATCTTTTTGAAATATTCCCTGCCATATCTACTCTTAAAAAATGAAAAGGTATACCAGGAAGTTTTGGGTCTTGTAAGCATGTAACCCTATGAGCAACTTGCTCAAAGGAAGTTGCAAAAGTATTTTGCAATAATTCTAAATCATATTTTAGTTTTTTACATTCATTATGAAAAAGTTTGTAAGGCATTAATATGGCTGCAGCACAATAATTCAATAAAGCTACTTTGGTTAATTTTTTTGACTCATCAGAAGGAAAACTAAACTCAGTTAGATATTCATCTATTTCTTTACTAGCTCCTTCTTGTGCTATCTGTGCAGCAGCATGAAGTTTTTTAGTTTCTAACGAGCTATAATCACTTAATAAAAGTTCTTTTTTATTTTTATTAAATATTTTTGAAAATGGTTTATTTTCATCAGGTATTACATCTTTAACTTTAATTGAGTATTCTGAATTTAAATAATCACAAAGAGCAATATACCTTGTTCGGTTATTTTTTTGAATTTTTTCAAAAACTTTATTTGCAAAATCTTCAAGTTTAGGAAAGTAATTTTTATTTTTTTGAATAAAATCTGAAATGACTTCTCCTGGAAAAGAGTTTTTTCTATTATCAACTATCTTTCCAGAAATTTTTTCAATCTTATCAATTAATTCATGGTCTTTTTTTTTTAATATATCCCCAAGCCTTACAATTGCTTTTCCAATTTTTGGATTTGTACTAACTAGATCTTTAACTTCTGGACCCAATATATCTAAATCTTCAAACAAACTATCATCTAAAATTTCTGAAATTGTGTTCTGTAGATTAATATCTGCTTTGGATGTTAGGTGAGATAGTTCAATATTAAGTTTTTCACACACTTTTAACAAAAGATCGCCATCAATTTTTCTTTTGCCACTCTCAATCAAATTTAAATAACTTGGGGAAATACTTAATTCCTCAGCTAATTTGTTAGCTTGAAGACCAAGCTGCCTTCGAAAAGCTTTGATTTTAGGCCCTATTTTTAAATCTAATTGACTCATATTTTCTATTTGTAAACTTTGTAAATTTATATTTACAAATTTTTTCTTTGATTTACAAGCTTTTTTTCATATTTTATAGCTTTTGTAAACTTTGTAAATTATAAAGTTTGTATGAACAAAAAATTAAATAACACTGAAAATGAAGCTCAAATCATCAAAAAAGAAGATTTAGATCAACACAACAGTAGAGGAATCTATATGAGAGATGATCATTGTGATTGGGGTTCAAGTGGAATGAATGATCTTATTAAGTCTCTAGACGATAATAGCTAATCCATTCTTACTACTTCAATTTTCTCTAACAACCAACATCATAGGATAAACAATAATGAGTGCAGAAAATATCTCATACGACTTAAAAAGATTTGCTGGAATCAAACGCGATTATACAGAAAATGAAGTTGAAAGATTAAGAGGATCTATAAATATTGAATATTCTTTATGTAAAAATCAATCTCAAAAACTTTGGGATTTATTAAACACAGAATCCTATGTTAATACACTTGGATCTTTGTCAGGAAACCAAGCTGTACAACATGCCAAAGCAGGGTTAAAAGCAATTTACTTGAGTGGATGGCAAGTAGCTGCAGATGCAAATACTGCTGGAGAAATGTATCCTGATCAATCTTTATATCCATATGATAGTGCACCAAAATTGGTTGAAACAATGAACAACTCTTTAATCAGAGCTGATCAAATTCAACATATGGAACTTCAAGATGGTGATATGAAAAAAGAGGACAAAACTGATTACATGTTGCCAATTATTGCAGATGGTGAAGCTGGATTTGGTGGACCATTAAATGTATTTGAGTTAACTAAAAAATTCATAAGAGCTGGTGCTGCTGGAGTTCACTTTGAAGACCAATTAGCAAGTGAAAAAAAATGTGGTCACATGGGTGGTAAAGTTTTAGTACCAACAGGAACAATGATTAAAAACTTAAAATCAGCAAGGCTTGCTGCAGATATTGCTAAGGTACCTTTGATTATTTTAGCAAGAACAGATGCAAATGCTGCAAAATTAATTACTAATGACTTTGACGAAAATGATAAACCATTTTTGACTGGTGAAAGATCTCCTGAAGGTTTCTTTTATGTTAAGGATGGAATTGAACAAGCTATTTCAAGAGGATTAGCTTACGCACCGTATTCTGATTTAATTTGGTGTGAAACAGCAACACCAAATCTTGCAGAAGCTAAAAAGTTTGCAGATGCAATACATGCAAAATATCCAGGAAAATTATTAGCTTACAATTGCTCTCCTTCATTTAATTGGAAAAAACATTTAAGTGATGATGAGATTGCTTCATTCCAACAAGAGATTGCTAAAATGGGATATAAATTTCAATTTATAACTCTAGCTGGCTTTCATACACAAAACATAGCTATTTTTGAACTTGCAGAAAAATATAAAAAAGAAGGTATGGCTGCATACTCTAGAATTCAGCAACAGGAATTTTCTAGAGAAAAAGATGGCTACACAAGTGTTAAACACCAAAGAGAAGTTGGTACTTCATATTTTGATGCTGTTTCAAATACTATCAGTAGTGGTAAAAGCTCAACTACTGCAATGGATGGTTCAACTGAATCTGAACAATTTTAAATAAAAATTAATTCCCTCAATTTTTTTAATAGCCCTTAACTGGGCTATTTTTTTATGTAAACAATTATTAAGACAGTTATTAAGAAAAATGAGCAATAAAAACTTTGGTTTTGGAACACAAATCAGAAAATTGCCAACAGTTAAGATTTTATATTATAACCTTTTTTTAGTAGTACAGTAACTACCGCTATACAAACAAATAAAAAAACTACCATTGAGCTAATACTAATCCATATATTAAAATCAGACACACCATAGAAAGCAAATCTTAATCCATTAATTAGATAAACTACTGGATTAAAGTAAGTTATTGTTTGCCAAAAAGGGGGTAACATATCTAAAGAATAAAGACTTCCTCCCAAAAATACCATTGGTGTAATAATTAATGTTGGGATGATCGACATTTGTTCAAAATTAGAACTCATTAATCCTATTAAAAAACCAAATAGCGCAAATGTAAACGCCACAAGCATAAGTAAAAAAACTACTAAAAGTGGATATTTTACATCAACTTCAACAAAAAAATTAGCTGTAATAAAAATTACTACTCCAACAATTAATGTTTTAGTGGCGCCTGCCCCAACAAAAGCTAACACTATTTCTAGTGTTGAAATTGGTGCAGCTAATATCTCATAAATAGTTCCATTAAATTTAGGAAAAAAAATTCCAAAGGAAGTGTTAGTTATTGATTGAGTTAAAAGTGTTAACATCAATAAGCCAGGGACAATGTATGAGCCATAACTAATACCATCAATTTTCTCAACATAACCACCAATAACTGATCCAAATACAATAAAATAAAGAGAGGTAGAAAGAACTGGTGAAAGTAAAGATTGCATCAAAGTTCTTCTAAATCGATCCATTTCATGAAGATAAATCGCTTTAAAGGCAGAGTAATTAAATTTCATTATTTTCCTTCACTAAACTAACAAATATTTTCTCTAAAGTACTTTGTTCTGTTTTTAAATCTTTTAATTTTAAACCAGCATCTTTTAAATCTTGTAATAAATTAGTAATACCGGTTTGTTCAGCCTGAACATTATATGTGTAATCAATTGACATTTTATTTTTCCCTAAAACTAATTGATATTTTTCTAAACTATCTGGAATTTTAGAAATTTCATCTTGAAGCTCGACTGTTAGTTTTTTGTGACCCATTTTTTTTAGTAATTCTTTTGTTTCTTCAACTATTATAATTTCACCATTATTTATAACGCCCACCCTATCTGCAATAGCTTCTGCTTCTTCGATATAATGAGTAGTTAAAATAATAGTCACACCTGTTTTTCTTAACTTTTCAACTATTTTCCACATGTCTTGTCTTAATTCTACATCTACTCCAGCAGTTGGTTCATCTAAAAATAAAATTGAAGGCTCGTGTGATAGAGCTTTAGCAATTAAAACTCTTCGTTTCATACCACCAGATAATTGTCTTAATCTTTGATCTTTTTTATCCCACAAACTCAAGTCTTTTAAAATTTTTTCAATATATTTAGGATCAGGTTTTTTTCCGTACAAACCTCTCGAGTATGAAACATTATTAAATACTGTTTCAAATTGTTCCAAAGTTAATTCTTGAGGAACTAATCCAATTCGTGAACGTGTTTCCCTATAATCTTTTATAATATCAAAATTATCAATAGTCACAGTTCCGGATGATGGTGTAACTATTCCACAGATAGTACTAATGAGTGTAGTTTTTCCAGCTCCATTAGGTCCAAGCATAGCAAAAATTTCACCTTTTTTAATAGAAAGATTAATTTTTTTTAAAGCTTCAAATCCATTAGCGTATACTTTTGATAAACTTTGAATATTGATTTGATTAGTAGACATCAGAAGTTGATATATAGGGACAATTTGTTCGAATACAATCAATTTAAATAAATATATATTTTACGTATTATGAAAAACATATCAATTTTAGTGCTTATCTTTCTTGGCATAAGTGCTTATGCCATTAGCAAAGAAACTACTTTTTCAAATGAAATATTTAAAAAAGCTCAACTTGAAGGAAAAACGGTTGTAATAAATTCATGGAATAAAACATGCACAACATGCGCTAAACAAGTCAAGATATTAGATAAAGCAAAAAAAGATTTTAAAAATATTGTTTTTTTAAGTTTTGAACAAACTAAAGATAAAGAAATTGCAAAATCTTTAGGTATTAATTATTGGACAACAATTGTTGTTTACAAAGACAATAAAGAAATATCACGAACTATTGGCCAAACAAATAAAGATAAAATCTACTTACAAATAAAATCTTTACAATAACACCTACTACCTTTTAATTTTTAAAATTATTGCAGGTAAAAATGTGGCTACAATAAATGATAAAAATAATAAAGATTGTACAACAAAAGGTGAAAACATTTCTTTAGGTGCTAAAATTCCAACCAATAAACTTTTTGAAAAATCTGGAAATGGAAACATTAAGAAACCACCAAGCAATCCAACCAAGATTGATATATATGCTGTCTTTTCATTAATCCCTTTATTATAGAAACTATAAAAAACTGTAAAAACAAAGGCGCAACAAAATAAATCAGCCAATAAAAATAGATACAAAACATCAAACCCTTTGGAAGCTATGATAAATGTGATTAATGATAAAAATATAATAAAATATTTAGATAATTTGAGATAATCAGTCTTTTTATTAAGATTAAATGTCGCCTTACCATCAACGACAAACAAGCTTGAAATTGCATTTACCAAAGTATCTACAGTTGAAATAGTTAAAGCTAATCCAAGTATAACAATTATTAAAGATAACAATTCACTTCGTTCTTTTAAAAGTAATGAAAAAAAACCAAGATCTGGTCTATTTCCTGGATTTATTGAGAATGAAACCATTCCAGCAAAACCCATAAAAAAAACAATCGGAACAATAATAAAAAAAGAAATAATCAGACTTTTTTTTAATGTTTGATAGTCTTTTGCAGCATACACTCTCTGCCAATTTCCTTGATGAAATAAATTAGTTGCAGCAACTGCAATAAAAAAAGTTAATCCAGCTGTATAATTTGGAATATAAGAGCTACTTAGGAGTTGGGGATTTTTTTCTTCTATAAAAGCAAATGAAAATTCATTTTCTGTAAAAGAAATTATATACGATACTGTTACAACTAAAAGAACCCCTATAACAATCATTTGAATATTGTCAGTAAATATTGAGGCTCTTAAACCTCCATAAAGTGTGTATGATAATGTTGCAAAAAGTACAATTAATGCTGTGATCCAAAGTTCAGTGCCTGAGATATAGTTTATTAAAACCGCCACAGCAGTAACTTCTGCACACAAAAAAATAAACATGTAAAAAATTGTCATTAACAAAATTAGTTTAAATAAACTTTTTCCAAATTTTTTTCTCATAAACTCAATCAAAGAAGAGCCTCGTGGGAATTCATTTCTAATTTTTTTTCCTAAATAAATTAAGAATATCATTGGAAAAGCTGTTCCTAATGAATATCCAATTACAGCTCCTAAACCACCCCATGTGGAGGCAGCCGCAGGACCAAATAATATCCACGCACCCAACGCTGAAGCAACAAGACTGGTTGTTAATGAAAATAATCTAATGTTTCTATTGGCTGTTAAATAATTATTTATACCTTGAAATTTTTTAGAATAATAAAGACCTAAGATTGCAAATATTAAACTAATAATAATTACTAATGTTAGTGATGTTGATTGACTTATAAAGTATGTTTTATCCATTGTTCTCCCTTTCTGAATTACCGGACAGGTTCTTAGGGTTTAATCTCAGTCTGTTATGACACCCCTTTATTACTTAATATTATAAATTTATAGATATTGAAAGCACTTTAGAAAAAATGTTTTTCAATTAAGTATTGTAAAGTAAAGATTATTAAAGATGCACAAATAATTAGAAATACTTTTTCCTGATTGCTCATGATTATTGAGTCTTTTGATTCATGATTTCAATCATGCATTGAGTTGCATATTCTCGCCATTCTGAAGAATTTTTATTTTTCAAGCTACTCAAGTGGTCTCGATTGCTTTGTATGTCATCTTTATGCTTAAGCTTATCTGCTCCATCAAGGTTTGCTTCCATACTTGATAAATTTGTCTCCATTGCTTGGATCCAATTTTTTCCTAACTCTAAACATTTTGCATCATCTTTTTCATCACAAATTTGTTTAAAAAAATTAAAAATGACGTCATCTGTCTTAATTGAAGTGTTCATTATTTATTTGTTGCAAATACCTATAGAACCAGGACCACAGGTCTCTCCATTTGTCCAGGTTGCACCAATTAAATTTGCACCCTCAAAATTTGCATTTGCTATATTTGATGAGGTAAAATTAGCTTCCATAAGATTAGAATTTTGAAAATTAGCTTCAATTAAAGTAGCTCCCATAAAATCAACTCTTGTTAAATTCGAGCTAGTAAAATTTGTTTTTTCAAAGTTAGCACCTATAGATACTGTTTCATAAAGGTTGGCCCTTACAAATGTAGACTCAGGAAAGGTTCCAAATGATAAGTTTGAATTCATCATTATGCTTTTATCAAAATTTACTTGAATAAAACTTGCAAATGATAGGTTTGAATTTGGAAGATAACTTCCTTGTAAGTCTTGCGCATCTGAAAACCTGCAGTTTGAATAATCAACTCCGTCTGTTAAAGGGTCATCACAAGCTGCATTACTATTCGTAAAAAAAATTAAGCTTAAAGATATTAATAAGAGAATTTTTTTCATCATTAATGTTAGCAAAGAACAGAAAATATGACAATAAATGAAAAATTAGAAATCTATTAAATTCTAATCTTTTTGCCTGTTTTTGAACTTTTAGTAATTGCCGCAAATATCTTAAGTGAAATTAAACCATCATTACCATTTACTTTAGGTTTAATTTTTTTTGTAACCACATCAGCAAAATGATTAATTTGATTAATTAATGTATTATCATCTTTTATATTTTTGTCTTCTTTAACTAGAATTTTATTCCACCAACTTTTTTCTTTCTTATAAAACCAATTTTTTAAATTTGGAAATTGCAAAGATCCCTTAGTACCACCTATCATATACGCTGACTGATTAGTTGTTGGATATGCAGGATTTTCACCAGCTGTTAACTCATAACTCCATGGTGCAACTATTGTATCTGAAATATTTAAGGTACATAAAGCTCCTGATTTAAAAATTAAACTTACTGTTGCCGTATCTTCTACTTTAAATTTTCTAGTTTTATTTGTAGTAAAAGCTTGAACATATTGAATAGGACCAAGCAAATAACAAATCATATCTATATCATGCACAAGATTAATTCCTAAAGGACCTCCCCCTTTACTTATTCTCCATTTTTCTTTGTAATATTCTTTATGCTTGTAAAGCCAACATAATACATTAGCTGATACAATGTTTCCCAATTTACCAGAATTAATTATGTCTTTCACTTTTGACACAATTGAATTATGTCTTCGATGATACCCAATTAATAAAGGTGTTTTGTTTTTTTTAGCAATATCAATAATTTTTTTTGCGGACATTATGTTATCTGAAATTGGTTTTTCCAATAACACTGGTATCTTATTTTTTAAAAAACTTACGGTATGTTTTTCATGAAGTTGATTTGGAGTTGCAACAATTACTGCATCTAAATTTTTAGATCTCAAAAGCTCAGAAACACTAGAATAAAGAGGCACCTTATATTTCTTAGACAAGCTAGTTGCATTTTTACTAATATCTACAATCGAATGTAAATTTGCTTTTTTGGATTTTGTTATAGCTTTTATATGCTGAAGACCCATCAAACCCGTTCCAACAATTGAAATATTAATTTTTTTCATTTTTCTTAAATTATAAAAATATCATTAAATTTTTTATGTATGTATAGGTTTTTTTATTTTTAATAAACTAAACTTTGATCAAGTAATTCCGCCATCAACTACGAAACTTTGTTTAGTACATCCAGAAGATTGGTCTGAGGATAAAAATAATACTAATCTAGCAACATCTTCAGGTTTTAGTTGTCTTTTCAACGCCTGTTTATCTAAAATTTTTTTTTTATATTTAGGTGTTAACCAATGTTTAATTTGTCTTTCTGTAGCAATTGAACCAGGCATCACAGAATTGGTTCGAATATTATATTTTCCAAATTCTTGAGCAAAAGATCTAGTTAAACCAACAACAGCTGATTTTGCTGTTTCATAAACTACTTTATCTCCTTCACCCAACATCCATGACACTGAACTTAAGTTAACAATAGAACCATTTTTATTTTTAATCATGGCATCTATTACTGCTTTTGAAGCAAAAAAATAATGTTTTAGATTTATAGCCATTCTATTTTCCCAATATTTTTCATCTACTTGTTTTGAATTATGTCTATCATCATTAGCAGCATTATTGACGAGGGAATGTATAGTTCCTTTAGTTGAGATTATTTTTTTAATTATTTTTTGTAATTTTTGGACGTTTAACAAATTGCATTCAATAAAAGTTGGTATTCTAAATCCTTTATTATTAATAGTGTTTATTAATTTTTTTGAGTCTTTAACATTAATATCAACAAAATATACTTCACTACCTTGTTCACAAAAATGCTCAACTATGGATGCACCAATACCAGAACCACCACCTGTAATAAAAATTCTTTTGTCTTTTAAATCTGAATATCTTGTATTCATATTCACATTCTTTCCTCAGTTAAGGCATCAAATACAGATATTTGATTAACATCCATAAATAATTTAAATTCTTTATTGATATTAATATCTATAGTTGATGAAAACTTTCCAAGCAATTGTTGTCCTGAAAAATCAAATGTTATTATCTGCTCATGACCAATATATTCAGCAAGCTCTGATTTAACATTAATTTCAAAATTATCAGATGCATTTTTCTCAATATAAATATGCTCAGGTCTGATACCTAAAATAATTTCTTTCTCACTTTGGTTAATTTTATTTTTAAAATTATAATTACTTAATGGAATATTTACCTTATCTTCATTAACAAAAAATAGCTGGCCATTTTGATTAGATAATTTTCCTTTAATTAAATTCATTGAAGGAGAACCAATAAAATCTGCAACAAAAATATTGCTAGGTGTATTGTAAATATTTTTTGGAGTGTCACATTGTTGAATTACGCCATGATTCATGATTGCTATATTAGTTCCAAGGCTCATAGCTTCAGTTTGATCATGGGTTACATAAACAACAGTTGTTTTTAAGTTTTGATGAAGTTTTTTTATTTCTCTTCTCATTTCAACTCTTAATTTTGCATCTAAATTTGATAATGGTTCGTCAAATAAAAATACTTTAGGATCTCTTACCAAGGCTCTACCCATAGCAACTCTTTGTCTTTGACCACCAGATAATTGTGAGGGCTTTCGCTCTAACAGCTCATTAATTTTCAATAAACTAGACACTCTTTTTAATGATTCTTCTATTTTATCTTTAGGTGTTTTTCTCTGTTCTAATCCAAATGTAACATTACCTTTCACAGTCATTGCAGGATAAAGTGCATAAGACTGGAATACTAAAGCTATATCTCTATCGCTAGGTTCCATGTCATTTACTCGATAGTCATCAATTAAAATATCACCACTGTTAGAGGTTTCTAGACCAGCGATAGTATTTAATAGTGTTGATTTTCCACATCCAGAAGGTCCTAACAAAACCAAGAAGTCACCATCGTTAATATCTAAATTTATTCCTTTTAAAACTTCGGTAGATCCAAAATTTTTATTAATGTCATTTATCTTTAAATTCGCCATGTTATCCTTTCACTGATCCTGCTGTTAGTCCTCTTATAAAATATTTACCTGCTAAAACGTAAACAATGAGTGTTGGAAAACCTGCAATGATTGCAGCTGCCATATCTACATTATATCTTTTTACACTCGAGCTTGTTAAAACCATGTTGTTTAAAGCAACTTGAATAGGGGCTTCTTCACCAAAAGTAAAAGTGGCACCAAATAAAAAATCATTCCAAATCATAGTAAACTGCCAAATAACTGTGACAACTAAAATTGGAGCAGAAATCGGTAACATTATTTTAAAAAATATTTTAAAAAAACCTGCCCCATCAATTCTTGCAGCTTTTACAATCTCATCTGAAATAGAAATATAATAATTTCTACAAAAGAGAGTTGTAAAACATAAACCATAAACTACATGAACTAAAATCAATCCGTATATTGAATTTGAGATACCCATAAAACCTAGTGTTCTTGACATTGGAAGCAATATTGCTTGGTAAGGAATAAATGTTCCAAATAAAAATAATAAAAAAATGTAACTATCGCCTTTAAATCTCCATTTAGTTAAAGCATATCCATTAATAGCTCCTAAAATTGTTGAGATAATTACAGCTGGGACTACTAATTTAACTGAATTCCAAAAGTATGTTTTCAAATAAACATCACCTGCTGAAAAACCTTGGCCATTCCATGCTACATCCCAAGAGGATAAATTTAAAGAACCAGGTAAAGAGAATAAGTTTCCCTGCCTAATTTCTTCCATTGTTTTAAATGAAGTAACTATCATTACATAGAGTGGTGTTATGTAATAAAGTGCAAATATTCCTAAAATTACAAACAATATCCATCTATAGATAAGTTTCTTTGTGTTAGAAGATCTTTCTAATTCTTTATAAGTTTGATTATTATTTCCTGTCATCTTCTCTCTTTAGTTCTGAATATAAATATGGAACAACAATTGCCGAAACAGTTAAAAACATCATTATTGCACTTGCTGAAGCTAAACCAATTTCACTTCTGTGAAATGCCATTTGAGTCATAAATACAGCTGGCATATCTGACGAAATTCCAGGACCACCAGCAGTTAATGCTATTACTAAATCATAACTTTTAATTGCTAGGTGAACCAATATTACAATGGCGCTCATGAATACAGGCCTCATCATTGGTAAAATTATTTTCGTATATACGGAAACAATTCCAGCACCATCAATTTTAGCTGCTTTAATTATTTCATCATCAACTGATCTTAAACCAGCGAGAAAAATGGCCATTATAAACCCTGAAGATTGCCAAACGCCTGCAATAACTATTGTATATATTGACATTCCTGGCGTTACTAACCAGTCAAAGGTAAACGTTTCAAATCCTATATCTTGAGCAAATTTTTCAATACCAAGAGAAGGGTTTAATATCCATCTCCACGCAGTACCTGTCACAATAAATGATAATGCCATTGGATATAAGTAAATTGTTCTTAAAAAACCCTCTGATCTAATTTTTTGATCTAATAAAATCGCTAGAACAATTCCAATTAAAACACACAAAATTATAAATAGAATTGTAAAAATAAATAAGTTTTCAACTGCTACATGCCATCTTGGCATCGACCAAAGTCTAAAATATTGGTCTATTCCCCAAAATTCATACTTAGGTAATAATTTTGATTTTGTAAAAGAAATATATATTGTCCAAAATATAAAACCATAAACAAACCAGGCGATCACACCAAAAGATGGAGCTATAACTAACCTCGGTAAATTTCTTTTTAACCAATACATAAAATAATATTTTCTGAATAAATCATGCGCTAAATAAATAGCGCATGAAATTTAAGATTAACTTTTTTGACTAACTTGCAGCCTTAACAGCAGCTGATAATTTCTTAACAGCATCTTGTGAAGACATGTTTGAGTTAAAGTGTTCAGTTACAACATCTTGTATTGCACCTTTAACACCAAGCTCTAAAGTCATACCGTGAGCAAAACTTGGAAGTAATCCACCTTTTGCTGCTGCAGTATTTAAATCTGAATTAGATTTTTTCGCACATTTATCAAAATCATCCATTGGAACATCAAGTCTTGCTGGAATTGATCCTTTGTAAATGTTGAAAACTTTTTGGAACTCTTTACCCATGATTAAACTTGCAAGAAGTTTTTGACCTTCAACTTTTTCTTTACCTTTAATTTTAAAGAAAATGAATGAGTCAACATTGTACAAGTAACCGTTATTAGATGGTGTAGCTGCACAGTAGTAATCTACGTCTGGTTTTAAACCAGCAGCAGCAAATTCACCTTTTGCCCAGTCACCCATAAGTTGGAATGCAGCTTTGCCTTCCATAACCATACCAGTTGCAACGTTCCAATCTCTTCCTGGAGAACCTGCATCTGTGTAACCTTTAAGTTTTCTCATTTGATCAAAGATTTTTACCATTGTAGATCCACCTAATGTCGCAACATCAGCATCTACAAATGCTTTTTTATAAAAATCATTTCCACCAATACCAAGAGCTACAGCTTCAAAAACTGTTGCGTCTTGCCAAGGTTGAGAACCATGTGCTAAAGGAATAATTCCTTTTGCTTGAAGCTTATCAGCAGCAGCATTGAATTCAGCCCATGATGATGGCATTTTAATTCCGTTAGAATCTAAAACTTTTTTGTTAGCCCAAAACCAATCAATTCTATGAATGTTTACTGGTGCAGCACAATATGCTTTTCCATCATCACATTTCATATGATCAGCAACTTGTTTACTTAAAAGTTTGTCCCAACCTTCAGCTTTAGCTACAGCATCAATATTATATGGTGCTACAACGCCTTCTCTATCATAAGCTTGGATTGTTGGTCCTTTAATTTGAGCGGCAGCCGGCGCATCATTAGCTACTATTCTAGCTTTTAATGTTTGCATAGCAGCATCTCCACCACCACCTGCAACTGGCATATCTTTCCACTCACCACCTTGAGCAGCAAAATCATCTTTTAAAACTTGTAAAGCTTTTGCCTCTCCACCTGATGTCCACCAGTGAAGTACTTCTGCTTTAGATCCAGCATAAGAAAGTGTTGGAGCTAAAACCATTGCTAAAATAGCAATAATTATTTTTTTCATTTTATCTTCTCCTAATTATTTTAATTAAAAAAAGATCGTATCTGTTAAAAAAATTAATTGAAATTGAAAAATTTGTCTACAACCTCCAGTTGGTATTTTTTTTTACGTTTTTTATTTTGAAAAAATTTAAGTTTAAAGAAAAATTATTTTTTTAATTTCAACTTTTAATTGAATTTTTAATAAGTAGTTCTTCGTCCTAATCTAGCAGCGCCTCTCACCCCACTAGCATCACCATATTTAGGTTTTAAAAAAACTCCATCATATTCTTTTCCAATTACAAACTTTTTAACCATAGACTCTATTTCACTTAAAAAATCTATTTCGTTTGAAACACCACCGCCAAAAATAAATGCATCTGGATCTAAAATATTAATAATTGCAGATAATGACATTGCTAAATTCAATTTAAATTCATCTATAAATCTTTCAGCATCTAAATCATGTCTTCTATTAAGTTCAAAAATTTCACTTGTTTTTAAATTTTTACCATAAATTTTATTAAATCTTTTTGCCATACCAAGCCCTGAGATAAAACTTTCAACCTCTGCCTCTCTAGCATTATTTGAACTGAAGTTTTCTTTTTTTGCTGCAAAATATGGAATTTGATTATGACCCCATTCACCGGCTACTCCATTGGGACCACTTACTATTTGTTTATCTATAACAAGACCACCGCCCGCTCCTGACCCTAAAATAATTCCATAAACAATCTTGTAATGTTTTCCTGAGCCATCAATCGCTTCTGATAAAGCAAAACAATTTCCATCATTTTCACAAAAAACTTCTTTACCCAAAGCTTTTCTTAAATCACCTTGAAAAGGTTTTTTTTCTAACCATGCGCAATTAGGCGCATTTTTTACTAAGCCAGTTTGTGGGGAATGTATTCCTGGATGACAAACACCAATTGGTAATTCTGTTTGAAATTCTTTTTCTAATTTATTATGAATATCTTTAATTGTATTGATAATTGTTAAATAATCTTTGGGACAAGCAGTTCTTGATCTATGCTTTTCATTACCATCTTCCTCTAAAACCACACTTTCAATTTTGGTAGCACCTACATCAATTCCTATCTGCATGATTAATATGTAGCCCTTCCACCACTTAAATCAAAAACAGCTCCTGTTGAGAATGAATTTTCTTCACAAGCTAGCCATGTAACTAATGATGCCAACTCTTCAACTTTTGCAAATTTATTTCTAGGAATTTTAGATAACATGTAATTGATATGCTCTTCAGTCATTTGATCAAAAATTCTTGTCTTGGCTGCAGCTGGTGTAACACAATTAACTGCTATGTTATTTTGAGCTAATTCTTTACCTAAAGATTTAGTTAAAGCAATAACTCCAGCTTTTGAACTACTATAAGCACTTGCATTAGGGTTTCCCTCTTTACCAGCAATTGATGCAATATTAACTATTCGTCCATAGTTATTTTTTTTCATAAATGGAACAACAGCCTTACAGCAATAAAATACTGAGTTTAGATTTAAATTAATCACTATGTTCCATTCATCTAAAGGGTAATCAGCTACTGTAGTATTCATTCCCGCAATACCAGCATTATTAATGAATATATCTATTTTATTAAATTGATTTTCAATTTTTTTTAAATTTTTATTAATATTTTCTGAATTTGTGACATCTAAAATCTGGTAACTTAAATTATCTGAGTTAATTTTTTCTTTAGCTTTTTTTGCAGCATCTTCATCTATGTCCCACATAATTACTTTTGCACCAGATTGAATAAATCTTTCTGATATTGCAAATCCAAAACCTTGCGCTCCACCAGTAATAATTGCAACTTTATTTGTTAAATCAAATTTTATCATTATAAATAATATTTTATTTTCACTTTAATAATAGAAAAAATCAATCAGTTAAAGGTCTTAAAACTATTTTAAAATCTTTTTAACTTCCTTTATTGAGAATGGTTTTGGTTTTTTACAACTTGTTTTAATTGATTGAGAAACACCAGAAGTACAAGCACTCATAGTTGATTGGATTATATCTAGCACATGCAATGATAATTCTCCATTACACTTATTAATCTTTTTATTTTCTATAGAATAAGCCATTTCGGCCAAGCCTGCTCCTCGGTAATTAGCATTCGTAGGAGACTCATTTGCTCTAGAACTTTGCGATCTAATATTAATTTTTCCTAATGGCATTTTGCTAGTTTTGTACTCTTTCCAGGGATCACCTAATTTTTTACATACATAAACTGAACCACCAAACATATTTGGATCAGGTACAATCATTGAACCTTTATCACCGTACAGTTCAATATGATTTCTTTGATGGGCGATCACATCAAACGAGAGGGTTAATCTGATAATTGTTCCATTTTCAAAAGTGATTGTTGATAAGTATGTTGTTGGGCATTCAACTTTAAATTTTTTGTTTTTTCTTGCTCCTATACCAATCGTTCTTCTTTTAACTCCATTAACTATACTGCCTGAAACTTTTTTTGCGGGACCTAATAAATTTACTAATGCAGTTAAATAGTAAGGGCCCATATCAATTACTGGTCCACCCTCTTTTTTCGCGAACCACGGCTCAGGATTTGGATGGTATGACTGAACTCCTGGGAAAGCAAAAATAGCGTTACCTAAATTAATTTTACCTATAATATTTTTATCAACTAATTCTTTTGATTTTTGAATTCCACCACCTAAAAATGTATCAGGAGCATTACCTATATAAAGTTTTTTTCTTTTTGATAGTTTTAAAAGTTCCTTGCCATCTTTAAAATTAATTGCCAAAGGTTTTTCAGAGTAAACGTGTTTACCGTTTAATAGGGCTTGTTTAGCGACTTGATAATGAGCTTTTGGGATTGTAAGATTAAGTATAATTTCTACCTCATTATCTTTTAACAGTTCTTTTACACTCAACGCTTTTATCTTATAATTTTTGGCACATTTTAATGCATTATTATGATTGATATCTGCACATTTAATAATTTTGATATTATTAAAATATTTTTCAGCTCTAAAATAAGTTTCCGAAATATGACCACAGCCAATTAGGCCAACCTTAAAAATTTTATTCATAAAGAATTACACACCTTGTCTTTGCTTAGTCTTTCCTTCTTTATAAAGTTTTAAAGCTTCTTTGTTTTCTTTAGTAGTAGGAATTTCTAATGTAGGGCTATCCCAAAAAGCTGAACCTTCCAACCACTGATAGGCATGTGTTTTAATTGAAATCACATAAGTCACATCTGATTTTTTTGCTCTCTTAAAAGCTTCCTCTAAATCTGAAATTGAACTTACTTCCTCTGATTTAGCACCCATGCTTGCAGCGTGTTTGGCAAAATTCACCCCTACTAAACCAGGTGTATTTGAACTTTTAAGTAAATTATTAAATTCTTTTCCACCCTTAAATAATTGAAGTCTGTTAATCACAGCAAAACCACCGTTATCACAAACAATTATAATAAGTTTATTTTTAGTAATGACTGATGAATAAATATCAGAATTATTTAATAAGTATGAACCATCTCCTATAAATGAAATAACTTCCTTATCTGGATTTGCCATTTTTATACCTAGTGCACCTGATATTTCGTAACTCATACAACTAAAACCCCACTCCGTTTCATGAGTATTTAATTCTCTTGGTCTCCAAACTTGAATGACCTCACCAACTAAACCTCCTGCAGCTGTAACTGCAATATCAGATGGATCAGAATTTTTATAAATAGCGCCAATAACTTGGACATAACTTGGTACTTCTTGATTTGAAGGAGCACTCGCTTTATCCACTTCTTCATTCCAAGCTTTTAACTCAGTTTGAGATTTTTTATTCCACTCTTCACCTACTTTCCAATCTCCTAATGCTAAAGAAAGTTCATCTAAAGAAACTTTAGCATCCCCCACTACAGCTTGTGCTAAATGTTTGTTAGCATCAAATCTTGATACATTAATTGAAACAAGTTTAAAATTTTCGTTTTCAAAATTTGCCCACGAACCTGTTGTAAAGTCTGCCAACTTAGTTCCAACTGCAATTGCAAGATCTGTTTGTTTGGCTAATGAGTTAGTATTTTTTCCACCCAAACCCCCTATTTGACCAGCATAATGTGAATGATCTCTTTTCATGGTAGAATATCCCATTACAGTTTGAGTTACTGGAATGTTATGTTTAATTGCAAACTTACTTAACTCATCCATTGCATCAGAATAAAAAACTCCTCCACCTGAAATTAGTATTGGGTTTTTTGATGATTTTATTTTTTCTGCTGCTTCTTTAATTTGATGTTCATCAGGTCTTGGTCTTCTAATTGAATGTACTTTTTCTTTAAAAAAATCTTCTGGATAATCATAAGTTTGTCCCTGTATATCTTGACTTAAAGCTATACATGCTGGACCACAATCTGCCGGATCTAACATGGTTTGGACTGCTGCAGGAAAAGATGAAATGATTTGTTCTGGTCTTGTTATTCTATCAAAATATCTTGTTACAGGTTTAAAAGCATCATTTACTGTAATGCCAGGGTTATTAAAATGTTCTACTTGTTGTAAAACTGGATCAGGTATTCTATTTGCATAAGTATCACCTGGTAAAAATAAAATTGGTAATCGATTGCTCATCGCTACTGCTGCTGCAGTAACCATATTAGTTGCTCCTGGGCCAACTGATGAAGTTGCCACAAAAATTTGCTGCCTTCTTTTTGCTCTTGCATATCCAATTCCTGTTAGAGCCATATTTTGCTCATGATGACCTCTATAAGTTGGAAGTTCTTTTTGATTTTCTTCTAATGCTTGTCCTAAACACGCTACATTTCCATGTCCAAATATTCCAAATACACCAGGGAACAAAGGTTCTTTTTTACCATTAATTAATATTTTTTGAGCAATTAAATATTTAACTACTGCGTGAGCACAGGTAAGTGTAATTTTTTTCATAAGTTAAGTTTATCTTTTAATATGTATAATGTTTATATATATATATATTTATAAAATAAAAAACCGCATTAAGTAAACTTAAAAATAAATTCTATGTATAGTAAATTTGGACAATTCATTGACGGTAAATGGCAACAAGCAGAAAAAAATGAAACATACGATGTAATTAACCCAGCAACTGAAGAAGTAATTGGAAAAGCATCAAAAGCATCTTCAGCTGATGTACAAAAAGCACTGAAGTCTGCTGAAAAAGGTTTGGAAATTTGGAAAAATACTGCACCTTGGCAAAGAGCTTATACCCTTAGAAAAATTGCAGACTTAATGAGGGAGAGGAAAGATGTTCTTGCTAAATGGTTAACACTTGAAGTAGGAAAACCACTTGCAGAAGGTGTCGGAGAAGTTGGTGGTGGAGCTGATATTTTTGAGTGGAACGCTGAAGAGACAAAGAGAATTTATGGTCAAACACAACAAAGTAGATTTCCAGATACTAGAGTTCATGTTTATTATCAGCCTGTTGGTGTAGTAGCAGCACTGGTTCCCTGGAATTTTCCAATAGTTTTAGCCTCAAGAAAAATTTCAACTGCTTTAGCAGCAGGTTGTTCTGTTATTTGTAAACCAGATACAATTACTCCTGGTGCTGTAATGGAATTAGTAGATATATGTAAAGAGGCAGGTGTACCAGATGGAGTGGTAAATTTATTATCTGGTGATCCAGCTGAAATATCAAATGAGTTAATGGAATCAGACATAATCAAAAAAGTATCAATTACTGGTTCAACTAGAGTTGGTAAGATTATTTTAAAAAAAGCAGCTGATAAAGTTCAAAGAGTTACAATGGAATTAAGTGGACATTCTCCTTTCATAGTATGTGAGGATGTGGATATGAATAAAGTAGCTGACATAGCAATAACTGGAAAATTTAGAAATAATGGACAGGTATGTATTTCACCTAATAGATTTTATATCCAAGAAAATAGGAAAGATGAGTTTGTGAGTGCTTTTATGGAAAGAGCAAAAAAACTTAAGATAGGTAATGGTATGGATGAAGGTGTTGAGTTAGGACCTTTGACTACCGCAAAAAGATTAGAAGAAATTGAAAAATTAGTTGAGACTACAAAAAATGAAGGTGCTAAAGTTTTAATGGGTGGAAAAAGACCTGCTGGTTTTAATAAAGGATACTACTATGAACCAACTGTCTTTGATGATGTAAAAGATAATTTTACAATTATGAAAGAAGAGCCTTTTGGTCCACTTGTGCCTATTCTAACATTTAAAACTTTTGATGAAGTTATTGAAAGAGCAAATGATAATGATTTAGGTTTATGTAGCTATTTATACACAAATTCAATGGACCAAGCTCATATAGGATCTGAAAAATTAGAATCTGGATGTGTTGCGGTTAACACTGGTGTAGTTGCAATTGCTGAGGCACCATTTGGTGGAATAAAACAAACTGGTTATGGACGTGAAGGTGGATCAGGAGCAATCAAAGATTATTTAAATGTAAAATACACTCATATGGGTTTAAAAATATAAAAATGAGAAAAAATAAAATTAAGGAAATGATGAAGGCAGGAAAACCTGTCATTAATGGTTGGTTACAAATACCTAGTACTGTTTCTGCAGAAGTAATGGCTCATCAAGGTTGGGACTCGCTTACAATTGATATGCAGCATGGCTTAGTTGATTACACTAACGCTTTACCAATGTTACAAACTATATCAACAACAGATGTTACTCCACTTGCAAGAGTTAACTGGAATGAACCTGGTCAAATAATGAAAATACTTGATGCAGGTTGTTATGGTATCATCTGTCCAATGGTAAGTAATAAAGAAGAAGCAGAAAGATTTGTTCAAGCATGTATGTACCCTCCTCATGGTTATAGAAGTTTTGGTCCTGTAAGAGGTTTAATTTATGGTGGTTCAGATTATGCTAAACATGCAAATGATGAAATGCTTAAGTTAGCAATGATAGAAACTAAAGAGTCGCTAGATAAGCTTGATGAAATTATGTCAACACCTGGGGTTGATGGTATTTATATTGGTCCAGCAGACTTAAGTTTAGCTATTGGTGAAGAGCCAGGTTTTGATAGACCAGAAAGCACAAAAGCTTATTCAGAGATTTTAAGAATTTTAGAACATGCAAAAAAAAATAATATTTTTGCAGGAATTCACAATGGTACGCCTGAGTATGCGCAAAAAATGATTGATAAAGGTTTTAACTTTGTAACAATTGGTGCAGATCAAAGAGCATTAAGTGCTGGATCTAAGGCTGTAGTTGATAAGATGAAAGGTTTTTCTAAAAAAGAAGAATCTAAAGCTTATTAATTAAAATATTTATTATATCCCTTTATAAAGAATATCTCTTCTATCAATAAACCCTTCAAAAGTTTTTATTGTAATTACAGATGGTAAAATAAAGATAGATCTTTTGTCTTTTTCATTTCTTATGATTCTAAAAAAACCTTTTTTAATAGCCGTATCGATATAAACGTTTGAGGTTAAATAAGATTTTTCAATAACTTTTAATAATTCATTTTTAGTAATTGATTTATTTTTATAATAAGCAAGCATTACCATATGTAACATAATCCAATGTTGTGGAGTTAATGAGAACCAGTTAAGTAATTCATTTTCCAATCTTCCCTCAAAGTCACCAAGTGACACCTCAGCTAATTTAATTCTTTTTTGAGTAATTTTTGGAATTTTTTTTTGTTCCTCAAAATGCTTAGGATACTTAAATTGTCTCTTCATCAGTCAAATGTTATCTTAAAGAAAGTTAAATTAATATTATTTTTTATTGCTTAATTCTTTATATATATTGTTAACTCTATGCACTTCTTCTGCAGTATTAAAATACCCTTCGTACTCTATTTCATCTGGTGTTACATCAAAGTGATAGTGGCCAGCAATATTTTTTTTTGTATAAGAGTGAAAATGAGTGTGTTCGCCAGATTCTCTTAAATTAAGATCTCCTCCGGTAGGATCACCCGTCCAAAGTACGCTGTAACCTTGTAGCTCTGGTCCAACAGGTTCATAAAATTGTAAAAAATCTTTTACACACTTCATTTGTTCGGGGTCATAATATTCATGTTTAATATCAGTATAATCAGGCTGAACATGTGATTTAATCTTTCCTTTTAATATTCTAAAAACGCCCGCTAAAGCAACCTGATCATTACCTTCAATTTTTAAATTGTCTGACAAAGCTTTTCTCATTGCTTGAGTTAGAGAGCCCTGCTCTCCAGATCTTCCTTTTATTTTAATTTTGATTACTTTTCCTGTAACTCCATCAGTATAAAAAACGTTTCCTAAGCCACCATGTTTTCTGGCTGTATATTTTTCAGCAATACATTCTTTGTTAGCACCAACTCGAGCAATAATTGATTTTGACTCAGAAGTAATTAAATTTTCATTAATTACTAATTCACCACAATGACCATCCAAACAAGACATGGCACCTGATCCAGCACCCAAAGCATAACTTTTTTCTGATCCAATCATTTTAGAAATTTCTTCATAATCAAATTCAGCACCAATGAATTTTGGATCGTGCATATAAGGTTCTCCACCAACATCTATAATTTTTTGATTACCACTTATACCTTCAGATGGACAACCCCAATCCCTCAAATTTGGGCAGTCAGCTATAGTTACCTCAGCAACTTTATAATTATCAGATAATCCTTTTTGCAAAGCTTCAGAGATTTTATCTAATGAATATTCTTTAAATTTTGATTTTTCTATTTTTAATTGCATTTTTAATTAAGCTATAATTTATTTTGTATAATGTCTATAGATAATATATATAATATCTATACATAAATTAATTTAAAAAAGGTTTAATGATAAATAAAGATTTAAAAGTTGCAGTTTTAGGTGCTGGTGCAATGGGTTGTTTGTTTGGAGGCTTGTTAGCAGAAAAAGGACTAAATGTAATTCTAATAGATGTTTGGAAAGAACATGTAGAAGCAATAAATAAAAATGGTCTTAAAATGGATGGCTTTGGTGGAGATAGATTTATTAAAGTTAAAGCAACAACTGATCCATCATCCGTAGGTGTTGTTGATGCGGTAATAGTAATGTGTAAAGCAACTGTTTTAGAGCCAGCTCTTAATAGTGTTAAAAATATCATTGGTGAAAAAACTGTTTTTATGTCCTTCCAAAATGGATTTGGTCACGAAGCAATTATGCAAAAAATTGTTGGTGTTGAAAAAGTATTAGGTGGCACAACAACTCAAGCTTCAAATATATTGGGGCCTGGTCATATAATGAACCACGCTGCTTTACCTTCGTGGATAGGAGAATACGAGGGTGGAATGAGTGAAAGAGTTAAAGATGTGGCTGACACTTTCACTGCATATAATCTTGAAACTATAGCAACAGACGATGTGAAGAAAAGAAAATGGATGAAACTTTTTGCATTAACAGCAATTGGCCCTTTATCAGCAATATTTGATCTACATCACACAGATCTTTACATTAATAATAGTGCAAAAGATGTTTCGCGAGGACTTGGTAAAGAAATTATATTAGAGACAAGAAAAGTAGCTTTAGCAGATGGGGTTGAAGTATCTGAAGATGAATGCCTTTTTATGTTCAATAAAATTGTAGACTCTAACCAAACAAATAAATCATCAATGGCTTTTGATATACAATATAAAAGAAAAACTGAAATTGATTTTATAAGTGGTGTTGTTTCGAGTCTTGGAAAAAAACATGGAATAAAAACACCTTTAAACGACTTAATGTACAAAATGATTAAAGTTAAGGAGGGAATGTATAGCTAGATGCTAAAAATTGAAAAATTGAAAAAAATAAAAAGTAATTTTCCAGTTTTAATAGGTAGCAATATTATTCCTAAAAATATTTGTAAAACATTAATCAAAGAAATCAGTAGTTCCAAATCTTTTGATGATATGATCATGGGTGGAAGAAGCCGTATAAATAAAGGGTCAAAAAATTTTGACAAATATATTCAAAATTCAAAAATTTCAAAAAAAATCTTTAAACTTTTTAATAGTAAGTCTTTCTATAAAAAAATTGAAAACATGTTTAAAAAAAAATTTAAAAATGGTTCGTGGGAGAACTCCAATCTTCCAGAAATATTTAATACAAAAAAATTTACAATTAAGAAAAAATTAAACTCCAGTGAGCTTCAAAAAATGCTTGGAAACAATTATTCAAATCCTAAAGTAAATTTAGATATAGATTTTTCAGTTTCAAAAGGCGGTTATAGATTGAGGCCACATAGAGATGATATTACTAGATTATATAATTTTTTAATTTACTTAACAGACATTCCTAAAAAAAATGGTGGGTCACTTACCATTTATAAAAAAAAGACAAAAAAGAATATTAGAAAAAGTTTCAAAAGATTCCCAAAGATTAATGAACTTGATATTGTCAAAGAATTTACACCTAAACAAGGAACAGCAGTTTTTTTTCAATCAACTCCTAATTCCTACCATGGAGTTAAAAGATTCATTGAAAAAAATTGTCCTAAAAGGTTTTTTATTTATGGAAGTTATGCTTTAAATAAGCCTGTAATCTGGAAATTCAAAAATATCCCCTATTATCCTCATATAATTAAAAATAAAAAGAAAAAGCTAACATCTTTTCATGACGCAAACTATCTTACAATTCCAGCTGCAAATTAATACAAGGTTGAAGAGAGAAAATTTTTCTTTTAAAGTTTATGAATTATCAAAATGCAATCTTTAACTAAAAAAAAATTTGAAGAACAAGGGTACCTTGTTGTAAAAAATGTTTTAAATTTTGATAATGATCTAAAACCCATTTTAAATGACATGGAGTATGTAATGGATAGACTAATCCATAAATTTTCTTCAAAACTTAAAAAAACAAAAGCCTTGAAATTTAAATTTGAAAATAAATACAAGTTTGTTTCAACGCTCAATATATTTGATCTTGACCAATATTTTAATACTCGATTACCGAGGGATCATGTAAAAAAAGATAGCGATTATTTTGCAACAAATTCTTTATGGAATTTAATAAAGCACAAAAAAATACTTAATGCTGTTGAAAAAATTTTGGGACCTGAAATTCTTTCTAATCCAGTTCAAAATACAAGAATTAAACAACCAGAAAAAACATTGCCTAAAAAATCAATTTATGATGGTTTAAGTGGCAGAACTCCATGGCATCAGGATGCTGCTGTATTATCAACTAAAGGACAAAAAAAAACTGAATTAGTGACTGTATGGATACCTTTCACTAAAACTACTAAAAAAAATGGCTGTATGATTACTACACCAGGAGTAAATAAATTGGGGTTATTAAATCACCACTCAGGTTACAGAGGACAAGTTGAGATAAAAAACTCTAACTTACTTAATTCAAAAAAAGTTATCTATTTAGAAGCAGATGTAGGAGATATAATTTTACTTCACAGACATTCTCCACATTGTTCTATTCCAAATAAATCTAATAAATTTAGAATAAGTGCTGATCTAAGATATAACAAAGCAGGGCAAACTTCGGGTCGTGAACCTTTACCAAGCTTCTACGTTAGAAGTAAAAATAAAAAAAATATTACTGTTTCAAACTTTAAACAGTGGCTTGTACTGTGGGAAAAAGCTAAAGAAAAATGCATACCAAGAAAATATGCCTTTAAATATCCCTTGCCTACATTCAAAAACAATAAAAGAGATTTATCTGAGTTGATAAATTTCTAAAAAAATATTTTTTAAAATTAATATTTGTGTATAAGAGTTTATGAAAAAAATTTTAGTAATACAGCCTATCCATGAAGCTGGTATCAAATTACTTGAAAGTAATCCAAATTATGAATTTGAGGTTGTTGAAAATGTTGATCCAGAATTTCTTAAATCTAAAATAAAAGACTGTGACGGTGCATCAATTAGAACAGCAAAATTAACTAGTGCTGTAATTGAAGCAGCAAAAAATTTAAAGATTATTTCAAGACATGGTGTTGGTTATGACAATATTGATTTGGAGTCTTCTAAAAAAAATAATTTAACTCTTGCAATTACAGCGACAGCAAATGCAGTGGCTGTGGCTGAGCATGTAATGTTCATGTTGCTTAATATTTCTAAAAGAAAAAATATGTATGATGATACAGTTAAAAATGGAAAATTTAGTGATAGAAATAAACTACCCAAGACTGTTGAGCTTTGGAGTAAAAATATATTAATTGCTGGGTTTGGCAGAATTGGTCAAGCTTTAATCAAAAGATGTCTGGGATTTGAAATGAAAGTTTTTGTTTACGATCCTTTTGTTTCAAAAGATGTTATTGAAAAGTTAGGTGGCATCAAAGTTGAAAATATGGAAGACGCCTGTAAGGACATGGATGCAATTTCTCTTCATATTCCATTAAATGATAAAACTAAAAATATAATCAATTATGATTTACTCAAAACTATGAAAAATAATTGCATCATCATCAATGCTGCTAGAGGCGGAATTGTTAATGAAACAGATTTAGATAGAGCTTTGAAAGAAGAATTAATTTTTGGGGCAGGTTTAGATGTTTTTGAAACAGAACCGCCAGAATCTAGTAATCCACTACTTCAAAATGATAAAGTTTTTTTAAGTCCACACACAGCAGCATTTACAGAAGAATGTATGACTAGGATGGGTAAAGAAACAGTACAAAATATTATTGATTTTTTTGATGAAAAGTTAGAAAAGTCTAAGATCGTTAAATTATAATATGAAAATTAATTTAAAAAATTTTGGTTTTTTGGAGGTTTTGGTTTCACTATCAGCAGTCTTCGTTATTGGAATGTTAATTTGGACTGTAAGTACCAGACCTGCTGTAGAAGCGAGAGCAAACCTCGTTAAAGATAATCACAATAAAGTTGTTAATTTAATTAATGATGAAATCAATAATTGTGGAAATAACGATGAGGGAAAATCTACAATTTGGGGTGACCCTTGTAACGGAGAATGGGTAGCTGAAAAAGTAGTAAGCTATATCAATAAAAATCTTAATATTGAAAATCCTTTTTCAGAAGACACCACAGTAAGAACTGACCCAGATCCAAGAATTAAAGCTGAAGGTAAAGCCGGCCAATCTGTTGAGATGGGAGTAATTTTTGTGATGTCATCAAATTTTTTACCAGATCCTGGATCGGAATGGATTGTTGGCACATGCTTTAAATCACCATGCGTTGCAGCTGGAAATAATGAATTAACTTCTATTTATAGATAGTTAATTTTTAAAAATTTCAATATTACTACTTTTTAAAGTTTCAGTTAAATATTTATACCCAATTTTTGCGTACTCAAAAGGATTTGCTTTTGCTGGATCCTGTTCTGCCTCAACTACTAACCATCCAGAATAATCTTTGGTTTTCAAGATATCAAACAAAGGCTTGTAATCAATACAACCGTCACCCGGTACTGTAAAAGCACCTTCTAAAAAAGCACCTCTAAAACTTAAATCGTTTTCTAAAGAATTTTCTAAAACATTTTTTCTAATATCTTTACAGTGAATATGAATTATGCGATTGCTAAAATCTTCTAAAATTTTCTTCGAATTTCCTTGGGCAAACAACATATGTCCAGTGTCTAAAGTTAATTTCACACTATCATTAGTATTTTCTAATAACTTTTCTGTATCTTCATGAGTTTCAATTACTGTACCCATGTGATGATGATAAGCTAGAGGCATACCTTTATCCTCTAAATACTTAGCTATTTCAGATAATTTTTTATAAAAAGATTTACTTTCTTCTAAATCCATTTGTGGTCTTTCTGATAATCTTTTATTTGGATCTCCTTGCACCGAACCACTCACCTCAGCAAAAACCATACAAGGTGAATTACAATCTTGAAAAAGAGTGAGTTGATCTTGAATTAGATCTATCTCCTCTTTAACAGAGTTGGCTCTAAGATTTGCACCATACCATCCTGAACATAAGTTAAGGTTGTGTTTTTTTAATAATGGCAAAAGATCTTTGGAGTATTTTGGAAACTTTCCACCCGACTCTATTCCTATAAAACCCGCTTCATTAGCCTCAGACAAACATTGTTCAAGCGGAGTATCTCCACCTAACTCTGGCATGTCATCATTGCTCCAAGCTATGGGCGCTATTCCTAATTTAACTGTCATAATTTTTAAAATTTTGTTAAGGTAAATTATTAAATTATGACCAAATTAAAAGGTAAAAAAATTAAACTTGGAATAGTTGGTGGTGGATCTGAATCTTGGATAGGTCATGTACATAGAATTGCAGCAAGATTTGATAACCAGTATGAAATTGTATCAGGTGTTTTTTCAAGAAACTCTAAAAATTCATCTAAATTTGGTCAAAGCTTAGGCATTGATAAAAATAGATGTTATTCAAATTATAAGGAAATGGCCGATATAGAGGCAAAAAGAACAGATGGGATTGATGTTGTTGCCATCATGACTCCACCTGGAAGTCATCAAAACATTGCTGAAACTTTTATTGATAAAAATATAAATATAATTTCAGACAAACCATTTGCTGGAAACTTAAAACAAGCAAAAAGTTTATTTAAAAAGATTAAATCAAATAAAAAAATTAAATATGCTTTAACTCATAATTATTCTGCTTACCCAATGGTAAGAGAGGCTAAAAGTTTGGTTGCAAAAGGTAAAATTGGAAAAGTTAATTATATTAATGTTGAGTATATTCAAGACTGGGCTGACGGAAATAAAATAACTAAGAGTAATTCAAAAAACATTCTTTCATGGAAATTACAAAAAAATATTGTTGGTACTTCTTCTGTTTTAAATGAAATTGGAAGTCACGCATATCACTTAGCTATTTATATTTCTGGATTAAAAGCGAAATCAATATTTGCTGATATAAAACAAATATCAAAAGATATTAAAATGGATGATAATGCACAAGTTATGATTGACTTTAACAACAATGCAAAAGGAATTTTGTGGACAAGTGTAAGTGCCAAAGGTGGAGTTTACGGATTAAGAATAAGATTATTTGGAGAAAAAGGAAGTCTCGAATGGATACAAAATGATCCTGGTTATTTAAAATTAAATCCAGCAAAAGGAGCTGTAAGATTACTAGAAAGAGGTTTTCACGGGGCCAAATATTCTAAAAATTTTTCCAGAATAAAATATGGGCATCCAGAGGGATATTTGGATGCTTTTGCAAACATTTATAAAGAGTTTGCTAAATCACTCAAAAGAAAATCAAAAAATAAGTTTCTTTATCCAAATGAAGATGAAGGTTTTGAAACTGCAAAATTTATTGATACATGTAAAATATCTTCTAAAAAAAAAAGATGGGTTAAATTATGATAAATGTTGCATTATTTGGTTTAGGTAGAATTGGACAAATGCATGGTGAAAATTTACATGCTCATAAAAAATTTAATTTAAAATATATTTTTGATATCGATAAAGACTTATCAAAAAAAATTGCCAGAAAATTTAAAACTATTTCAATTGATAATCCAAAAATAGCATTTAAAGATAAAAATATTGATGTTGTTTTTATTGCGTCAAGCACCCCTACTCATATAAATTTAATTAGTGAAGCAACCAAACATAAAAAAGTGGTTTTTTGTGAAAAGCCCTTAGATCTAGATATAAAAAAAGTAAATATTTGTAAAAAAAAAATTAAAAAATTTAATCCAAAAATACAGCTTGGTTTTAATAGAAGATATGATCCAGGCCATAGCTCTTTAAAAAAAGATTTACAAAAAGGAACTATTGGTAAACTTGAAAAAATAATTATTACAAGTCGAGATCCAGCACCCCCTCCTATTAACTATTTAAAAGTTTCTGGCGGAATTTTTAAAGACATGATGATCCATGACTTTGACTTAATTAGATTTTATTTACAAAATGATGAAGTAGACTCAATTTATTCAATTGGAAGTAATGTTTCAGATAAAAGATTTAATAAAATTAAAGATTACGAATTAGCATCTTGCATACTTAAGTCAAAAAATGGAGTTCAATGTATAATTACTAACTCAAGACATTGTAGCTTTGGATATGATCAAAGAGTGGAATTATTTGGATCTAATGGAATGTTGATATCTGGCAATAAAAACGAAAATGAAACACAAACTTTTACCAAAAATAGTACGTCTCAAAAAAAACCTTTATTAAATTTTTTTATTGATAGATATGTTGATGCTTACAAATTACAGCTTGATGAATTAGCATCGTATACAATAAAAAGAAAACAGCCTATCTCAAGTTTTGAGGATGGGCGAAGAGCATTAATAATTGCGAATGCTGCCTCAGCCTCACTTAAAGAAAAAAAACAAATTAGAATACGGTTTTAATTACAACTTTTAATTGTAAAATTAAAACACTTATAAACTATGTATAGTATTTATACATATTTTGATTGAGATCTTTGACAACTATGTTTTCTTTATGCTAACTTCCGCGCATAAAAAAGTTAACTTTTATTAACAAGAGGAAAAATAAATGAATACATTGTACAAATCTATTTTAGCTTTTGCTGCTTGGGTTATGCTTTCAGTGTCTGCTTTTGCAGTAGACGTGATTGTTGTATCTCACGGACAAGCTAATGACCCGTTTTGGTCTGTTGCTAAGAATGGTGTAGACAAAGGTTGTGCAGATATGAAAATATCTTGCAAATACACTGCGCCAGCTACTTTCGACATGGTTGAAATGTCTAAATTAATCGACAACGCAGTTTCACAAAAACCAAAAGGTATTGTGATTACTCTTCCAGATGCTGCTGCTTTAGGTAAATCAGTTAAAGCTGCTATCGCTGCTGGTATCCCAGTAATTTCAATGAACTCTGGTTCAGATGACTTTGCATCACTAGGTATTTCTGCTCACGTTGGACAAACTGAGTTTGAAGCTGGTGTAGGTGGCGGACAAAAAATGAAAGCTGCTGGTGGTAAAAAAGCACTATGTGTTAACCACGAAGTTGGAAACGTTGCACTAGACAGAAGATGTGCTGGATTCAAAAAAGGATTTGGTGGATCAGTTGATATCTTAGGAACTTCTAATGACCCAACAGAAATTCAAAAAGCTGTTGCTGCTAAATTAGGTGGTGGATATGACACTATCCTTACTTTAGGTGCTGGTCTTGCAGGTGAAGCTGCTCTTAAAGCTTTAGAATCTGCTGGAAAAGTTGGTAGTGTAAAACTTGGTACATTTGATATGTCACCAGGAATGTTAAAAGCTGCTGCTGCAGGTAAAGTAGAGTTTTTAATTGACCAACAACAATACCTACAAGGTTACTTACCAATAGCTATCTTTGGTCAGTACATGAGATACGGAACAATGCCAGCTGGTGTAGTAATGACTGGTCCTGGTTTTGTAACTCCTGCTAATGCTGCTAAAGTAATTAAGTGGGCAGCTCAAGGTTACAGATAAGAAACAATTTAAAAGGCCTAACTAAGTTTTTAGTTGGGCCTTTTTTTTAATAAAATTCAAAAAAATTAATGTCAGATAAAGCAAAAAGTATAGCTTCAAAAAAGATCTCAGGTCAAGATGAAAGACTTCAACAAGTCTCTAAGTTAAGGCTACTTTTAAATAGACCAGAACTAGGTGCATTAGGTGGTGCAATATTAGTATTTATATTTTTTGGAATAGTGGCTGGTGATACTGGAATGTTTAGTGCATACGGTATGCTTAACTTTTTAGATGTATCTGCAAATCTAGGAATTATTGCAATTGCTGCAGCAATGCTAATGATCGGTGGTGAATTTGATTTATCAATTGGATCAATGATTGGTTTTGCTGGAATTTGTATTGCAATTCCTGCTATCTATTGGGGATGGCCTTTATGGACAAGTATTATATTTGCTTTTGCAATGGCTGTACTTGTTGGATATTTTAATGGAATTCTAGTTGTTAGAACTGGTCTTCCTTCATTTATTGTAACTCTTGCAATGTTATTTATTTTAAGAGGAGCAACATTAGCTTTAACAAGATTAATTACTGGAAGAACACAGGTTCCAGGTTTAAGAGTTTTAATTGAGAATGATCCAATAGCGTGGATCTTTGCAACTGATACATTTACTTGGTTATTTAATTGGTTAGGTTCAATGAACTTAATTGCGCTTAGAACAGATGGAACTCCTTTGGCAACAGGAATACCTCCTTCAGTGATTTGGTTTATTGCTGCAACATTTTTTGCAACGTGGATTTTAATGAAAACAAGATATGGTAATTGGATCTTTGCTTCAGGTGGAGATAAAAATGGAGCAACAAATGTAGGTGTTCCAGTTGGTAGAGTAAAAATTAGTTTATTTATAGGAACTGCTATTGCGTCAACAATTTTTGCAACAATTCAAGTTTTAGATGCAGGATCAGCAGACACGATGAGAGGAAATTTAAAAGAATTAGAAGCAATTGCTGCTGCAGTTGTTGGGGGCTGTTTGTTAACTGGAGGCTATGGATCCGCAATAGGTGCAGCTTTTGGTGCTTTAATTTTTGGAACAGTTTCAATGGGAATATTTTATACAGATGTTGATACTGATTGGTTTAAAGTGTTTTTAGGTGCAATGATGTTGATTGCAGTTGTGTTTAATAATTATGTTAGAAAAAGAGTTACAGAGAGCAAATAATGTCTGAAAATTTAATTGAATTTAATAATATCAGTAAATTTTTTGGCAAAGTAATTGCACTTAAAGATGTCACCATGAAACTCAAAAAAGGTGAGATCATGTGTTTACTTGGAGATAATGGTGCTGGAAAATCTACACTAATTAAAACTCTTGCAGGCGTTCATAAACCTGATGAAGGAGAAATTGTAATTGAAGGTGAAAAAACAGTTTTTGATTCACCTAAAGACGCTTTGGATTTAGGAATTGGAACTGTCTATCAAGATCTTGCATTAGTTCCTTTGATGAGTGTTACAAGGAATTTTTTTATGGGAAGAGAGCCTCTTAAAGGTTTACCTTTATTAAAAACTTTTGATATTGAAAAAGCAAATAAAATTGCAGCTGAAAGAATGGGGCAAATAGGAATTGATGTAAGAGATCCGTCTCAAGCAGTTGGAACAATGTCAGGAGGGGAAAGACAGTGTTTAGCAATTTCAAGAGCAATATATTTTGGTGCTAAAGTTTTAGTTTTAGATGAACCCACTTCAGCACTTGGAGTTCACCAGGCATCCATGGTTTTAAAATATATTGTTAAAGCTGCATCAGAAGGATTAGCTGTAATTCTAATTACTCACAACGTTCATCACGCTTATCCAGTTGGAAATAGTTTTACTGTTTTAAACAGAGGTAGAAGTTTAGGAACTTTTAATAAAAAAGATATTAGTCGAGAAGATCTTCTTGGAATGATGGCAGGTGGTGAAGAGCTTGATAAACTAGAAGTTGAATTAAAAGAAATGGGTCGACTGAATAGTTAAATAAAACCCTTTAAATCCAGCTAAAATTATTAAAAAAATTAATCTATTGAAGTTTTGTCTCTTTTCTAATTAAATTATTTTTTTAAAGGAGGTGATAATGGCTAAATTTATAATTATGGGGAAATATACCGCAAAAGGTCTTGGGGGATTTGTAAGCAATCCTGATACAGATCGTAAAGCTGCAACAACTGCTCTTTGTGAGTCTGTTGGTGCAAAACTTAAAGGTTACGCAGGTTTGAGAGGACATTATGATTTCATGGTAGAGGTTGATGGTACTTTTGAGCAAGCTTCAGCTTCTGGGATGATTGCAGTTTCTAGTGGAGCTGTAACAGATTTTTCTGTTCATGAAGTTGTGAATTTAAATGCAATTGCAAAAATTGCTAACAAAACAGCATCTGGCTACAAAGAACCTGGTAAATAATTTCTTTTTCCCCTTCTTTATTATTACAAGAAGGGGAATTTTTTCTTTTTAGATTTAGTAAGAGAATGTTAGATATAATAAATGAATAATCTTAAAGATAGTTTTGGTAGAAAATTCCCTTATATAAGGCTTTCCATTTCAGATGTTTGTAACTTTAAGTGTGGGTACTGTTTACCAGATGGATATAAAATTGATAAGAGTGATAATAGGACTTTTATTAATATAGAAGAAATTAGAAGATTGGCGAAAGCACTTTCAGAGCTAGGTGTATCCAAAATAAGATTAACTGGTGGCGAACCAACAGTAAGAAAAGATTTTTTTAAAATTGTTAAGATTATAAAAGAAAACTCAGGAATTAAAAAAACTGTAATAACTACTAATGGTTATAGATTAGACAAAATTGCAAATGATATAAAAAATAGTGGCTTAGATGGAATTAACATTAGTGTTGATAGTTTAAATGCTGATACTTTTAAAAAGATTACTGGTCATGATAGATTGGAAGAAATTCTTAAAGGTATCAAAAAGCTAAAAAATTTAGATTTCAAAAATATTAAAATTAATGCTGTTTTGCTCAAAGGAGTAAATGACTCTGATAAAGATTTTAATGATTGGGCTGAATTTATAAAAAATAATGAAATTGATTTTAGATATATAGAGTTGATGCAAACAGGAGATAACCTTGACTATTTCAATAAATATCATGTTCCAGCAAAAAAATTTATTGATTATTTAAACAATAACAATTGGGTTATCCAAACATTTGGTAAAGATGCAGGGCCATCAAAAAACTATTTAAATCCAAAGTTTAAAGGTAAATTTGGTGTTATTGCTCCCTACTCTGAAGATTTTTGCAAAAGTTGTAATAGGTTAAGAATAACTGCAAAAGGTGATTTAAGATTATGTTTGTTTGGTAACACTGGAATAAATATTAGGCATTTAATGCAAAAAGATAGTCAATTAGAAGAGTTAAAAGATTTGATTTTAAAACAGCTTAACTTTAAGAAAGAGTCTCATTATTTAGAGATAGGTGAAACTGGTTTAACAAAGAATTTATCAACTACTGGTGGTTAATATGAAGAATTTAAAAGTAATAAAAAATAATGAGTTAAAAGATTGGGCAGAAGAAATTTTCAAAAAAAATTCTTTTAACATGGTTGATGTTTCGGCCAAAAAAGAAACGCACAGACGAGCTTTAGCTTCTGGCAAAATTTTTGTTGGTAAAGAAGTATTTAATCTAATTAAAAATAAAGAAATGCCTAAAGGAGACCCTGTAGCTTTAGCAGAAGTTTCTGCGGTTTTAGGAGCTAAAAAAACTTCTGAATTAATTCCTTTATGTCATCCACTACCAATCGACCATACAGCTACTAAAATTATTATGCACGATAAAGATAACACACTTGAAGTGTTTTGTGTTGTCTCCGCATATGCAAAAACAGGTGTAGAAATGGAAGCAATTATGGGGGTAAATGCTGCTTTAATAACTATTTATGATTTAAGTAAAATTGTTAATCCTCATCTAAAAATTCATGATGTTAAGCTATTAATCAAAGAAGGTGGAAAAAGTGGTTTGTGGAAAAATCCAGAAGGGCTACCTAATTTTTTAAAAGAAATATTTTAATTAAAATATCAATGAAAGTACAGATTGAGCTATTTGGGGCAAGTCGAGACTTTAGTGATAAAAATTTTCTAGAATTCGAAATAAAAAAAAATTCAACAATTAAAGATATTAGAAATAAGATAATAGAGTATTTAGATAAAAATTTTACAGGTAATGAAAATTTTAAAAAGATTGTAAATTCATCTGCATTTTGTTCTAAAAGTAACAATATTGTCAGCGACAATTATAAAATAACAAGTAATGAAAAAATTGCTATTATACCCCCAATTGGAGGAGGTTAATGCTTCATACAAATATAATAGATATAAAAGAAAAAAAACTTTCAATTTTAGAGGCTGAAGATTTTATTTCATCTTCTCAATTTGGAGCTTCAATTTTTTTCTCTGGAACTGTAAGAAATCAAAACGATAATAAAAGTGTAGTAGGAATAACTTATGATAGTCATGATAGACTTGTTATAAAAAGTTTTGAAGAAATTTATAATGAAGCTGATCAAAAGTTAAACATTAAAGATAAAGCGGTATTTATTGAACATGCAAAAGGTTATTTAAACCTTGGAGAAATCAGTATTATTATTGCTGTTGCGTGTATGCATCGTGATGAAGCATATGTTTTATCTAGATATATTATTGAAGAAATTAAGAAGAGGTCACCAATTTGGAAAAAAGAACATTATACAAATAATGAAAGCGACTGGTTAAAAGGTAATCCTATAGTTCATGAAAAAAATTAAATATTCAGAAATTACACCAGAAAAAATTTATAATAACAGGAGATCCTTTATTAAATCGATCGGCATAGGAGCTAGCTCTATTGCAATGACCTCTCTTCCCTTTGCTGGAAATGCTTTATCGGAAGAAAAAAATAAAAATACAAGTTACAAAGATATTACCACATATAATAATTATTATGAGTTTGGCACTTCTAAAAGTGATCCCTACATAAATTCCCAGAATTTTAAAACAAAACCTTGGACTATTAGTATTGAAGGTGAAATTGAAAATCCTATCAATATTTCAATGGAAGAAATTTCAGAAATGTTTGTATCAGAGGAAAGAATATATCGTCTTCGATGTGTAGAGGGATGGTCGATGGTAATTCCTTGGATGGGTTTTTCTTTAAGTAAGTTACTATCTAAAGTAACCCTGACTTCTAAAGCTAAGTATGTTGAATTTGAAAGTGTTTATGACCCAGATCAAATGAAAGGTCAAAGATATCCAGTTTTAAATTGGCCTTATAAAGAAGGATTAAGAATTGATGAAGCATTACACCCATTAACAACTGTAGTAACAGGTTTGTATAATAAAAAACTTCCAAATCAGAATGGAGCACCTTTGAGAATATTTGTCCCTTGGAAATATGGATTTAAAAGTGCAAAAACTATTGTTAAAATTAAATTAGTAGAAAAAATGCCAACTTCTTCATGGATGTGGGCGTCACCTAGAGAATATGGTTTTTATTCAAATGTTAATCCTAATGTTGATCATCCAAGATGGTCACAAGCTACAGAGAGAATTATAGGAAATGATATATTTGCACCTAGAGTAAAAACTTTAATGTTCAATGGTTATGAGGAAGAGGTAGCTAGTTTATATACTGGTATGGATTTAAAAAAATATTTTTAATGAAAAGATATTTAAAACCAAGTGTTTTTATTCTAAGCCTTTTTCCGTTTTTAATAATTACTTATAAAATTTTTTTTAACCAACTAGGGCCAGAACCTGTAAAAGAGATAACCCATCATACTGGTGAGTGGACGTTAATATTTATTATTTTAACATTAGCGATGACACCTTTTAAAAAAATTACAAAATTAAATGTCTGGATATCACTAAGACGTATGCTTGGATTGTTTGTTTTTTTTTATGCTACAATTCACATGTTAACATATGTGGTTATTGATTATCGTTTAGATTTACAAAGTATTTCAAATGATATTTTTACAAAAAGATTTATCTTTGTTGGATTTGCAGCATGGCTCTTATTGACACCTCTTGCTTTAACTTCCTCAAAAAAAGCAATGATGTTATTAAAAGATAAATGGAAAAAAATTCATCGATTGATTTATATTATTGCAATACTAGGGGTGGTTCACTTTATTTGGTTGGTTAAAAAAGATTTAACAGAACCACTAATTTATATGGCAATAATATTAATACTCTTACTATTTAGATTTAAATTCAAAAAAATTTAATAATTAATTTATATTTGTGTTTTCTGGAATACAGATCTCTGATCTAGTTAAAAATCTTCTTCCAGTTCCATTGTCTAAAGAAAACATTCCACCCATTCCCTCAATACAATCAATAATTAAATCTGTATTTTTCCATGCCTCATGTTGAGTTTCACTAATATAAAAGGGAATATCCCCAATTTTACCAACTAAAACATCATCGTCACTTACTTGGAATTCTTTGACAGGATAACACATTGGAGCACTACCATCACAACAACCACCTGATTGATGAAATAATAAATCCTTACCATGAGTTTTTTTTAAATCTTCTATTAACTCAAGTGCTGTAGGTGTGGCTGAAACTTTCATTTTTATGTGGCCCGTATTTATTACGGGCCAATATAATATATCTGTTAAAAGAAGCCTAATTTTTTTTCACTGTAAGACACGTGTAAATTCTTAACTTGTCTATAGTGATTAAGCATCATTTTATGGGTCTCTCTCCCAATTCCAGATTGTTTGTAACCTCCAAAGGCAGCATGAGCTGGATAAGCATGGTAACAGTTTGTCCAAACTCTACCTGCTTGGATTCCTCTTCCCATTCTATAAGCAACATTTCCATTTCTAGTCCAAACACCTGCTCCTAAACCATAAAGAGTATCATTAGCAATTTCTAATGCGTGTGCTTCATCTTTAAATTTAGTGACAGATACAACTGGTCCAAAAATTTCTTCTTGGAAAACTCTCATAGAGTTGTCACCTTCGAAAATAGTAGGCTGGATGTAATTTCCTTTTTCCAAACCACTGTTTAAGTTAGCGACTTCACCTCCGCAAAGAACTTTAGCACCCTCTTTCTTACCTAGATCAAGATAAGATTTTATTTTTTCCATCTGTTCTAATGATACTTGAGCTCCAATCATAGTTTCCATTTTTAGAGGATTGTCTTGAGTTACAGCTTTTGTTCTAGCAACAGCTCTTTCCATAAATTTATCATAAATAGACTCTTGAACCAACACCCTACTCGGACAAGTACAAACTTCACCCTGGTTAAGAGTAAACATTGCAAAACCTTCCATGCACTTATCAAAGAAATCATCATCTTGATCCATAACGTCTTCAAAGAAAATATTTGGAGATTTACCACCTAATTCTAAAGTGATTGGAATTAAGTTTTGTGATGCGTATTGCATAATCAAACGTCCAGTTGTTGTTTCACCAGTAAAAGCTATTTTTCTTATTCTTTTTGATGAAGCTAATGGTTTACCTGCTTCTAAACCAAAGCCACTCACAACATTAACTACTCCTGGAGGTAACAAATCACCAATAAGTTCCATTAAAAGTAAAATAGATGCTGGAGTTTGTTCAGCTGGTTTTAGAACTACACAATTTCCTGCAGCTAACGCAGGTGCAAGTTTCCATGTTGCCATTAGTAAAGGAAAATTCCAAGGAATAATTTGACCCACAACACCAAGTGGTTCAGGTATATGGTAGGAATATTCACTGTTACTTATTTCAGAAACAGAACCTTCTTCAGCTCTTATCACTCCTGCAAAATATCTCCAGTGATCTACAACTAACGGTAAATCAGCAGCCATACATTCTCTAATTGGCTTACCATTATCTAAACACTCTGCTGTAGCTAATAATTCTAAATTTTTTTCAATAACATCAGCTATCTTAAGTAATATGTTTGATCTTTCAGTTATTGATGTAATTCCCCAAGTAGGAAATGCAGCATGCGCTGCATCTAATGCTGATTCAACATCTTTAGAATCAGATCTTGGAACTGAACATATAACCTCATTATTAATTGGGCTTACATTGTCAAAATATTTACCTGATTTAGGTTCAACAAATTTACCACCAATAAAATTTCCATATTTTTCTTTATAAGGAAACTTTACTTTTAAGTGAGATGTATCCAGTAAAGGAGACTTCCCAGCTTGTACTGTTTCTGTACTCATTTTTTTTACCTCTCTATTTTTTTTATTTTTGATCTTATTTTTTTTTGTAGATATTTTAGAACGTTTCTTGGTCGCAGACGTTTTTGTAGCAACTTTTTTTTTTGTTTTGATTTTTTTTCTAGAAACTTTGACTTGTTTAGCCTTTTTTTTCTTAGTTTTTGAGTTTGCTATTTTTTTTTTCTTAATAGCCATTAGAACAGTTAACTAAGGTTTTATATCAAAGTCTATTTGTAATATATTTTATATTCTACTTTTGATTGTATATAATACTACATCTTGTGCTCACAAAATAACTGACTAATAGTTAGCTTATGAATGATAATAAAAAAAAAGAAATTCAATCAGCAACATTTGAAAGATTACTTAAACATTTAGATGAAAGAAAAGATGTGCAAAATATTGATTTAATGAATTTAGCAAACTTTTGTAGAAACTGTTTATCTAGATGGTACAGAGAAGAAGCTGAAAAAAAAGGTATAACTATATCTGATCCAGACGCCCGAGAGCATATTTATGGTATGCCCTACTCTGAATGGAAAGAAAAATATCAAAAATAATTATTTTTCTTTAAGTCTAGGAAATAATTCAACAAAATTGCAAGGTTTGTGATTAATATCTAATTGATGTTTTAAAATTCCATCCCATGCATCAGTCACTCCACCTGATGATCCTGGAAGCGCAAAAACGTATTTACCATTTGCCAAAACTGCACATGCTCGAGATTGTATTGCCGAGGTACCAACTGTTTTTAAACTAATATTCCTAAAAACCTCTCCAAAACCTGGGATATGTTTATCAGCAATTTCCTCAACAGCTTCTGGCGTTATATCTCTTCCTGTCAACCCTGTTCCACCAGTAGTAATTACAACATCGATATCGCTACTTTTAATCCATTCTTTTAAGATTAAAACAATGTCTTCTTTATTGTCTTTACAAATTTTTCTATCAGTTAAATTATGATTAGCCTCTTTAATTTTTTCTACAAGAATAGCTCCGGATTTATCATTATCAAATGTTCTGGTATCTGTTACAGTTAATAAAGCTATATTTACATTCATAATAATTTTTAACTATGATTATATTATCAATATTTTTTTTTATAACAGCAATTTTATATTCTAGTGTCGGATTTGGTGGAGGGTCTACATATCTAGCTTTGATGTTAATTTGGGATATTCCTTATTATATTTTTCCAATAATAGCTTTATTCTGCAACATCATTGTAGTCTCAGGGAACTCAATAAATTATATTAAAACAGGTAATCTGAAGTTAAAATTACTAACACCCTATCTTTTTGGATCAATACCTTTTGCTTTTTTTGGGGCCTCTATTTCAATAGAAAAGGATATATTTGAAATATTATTGTTCATTATTTTAGCAACGGCTGGGTTTTTTTTATTTATAGAAAGTAAGTCTTTTAATAAAAAAAAACTAGAAATTAAAAAAATTTCAAATTTATTATCAATTTTTATTGGTTCCATAATAGGTTTTGTGTCTGGTCTGGTTGGAATTGGAGGTGGTATATTCTTAAGTCCAATTTTATTTTTAATGAAAGCTGGATACCCAAAACATATTGCTGCAACAGCTTCTTTGTTTATTTTAGTTAACTCTATATTTGGAGTTGCAGGGCAACTTACAAAAGATATTGTTTTTAATGAATTTATTAATTTTTGGCCTCTTTTCTTAACAGTTTTTGTCGGTGGGCAAATAGGTAACCATTTAAATATAAAATTTCTCTCAAATAAAACCATGGCATTAATGACTTCTTTGTTAGTTATTTTTGTAGCTATAAGGATGGGCTTTAAATTATTGTCATAATGTTGATTTAATTGTCTTTTAATATAACTAATTATAAAATGAAAAATATTAAACCATTTGGTCCTTCTATTGGCAAAACTAGAATTTCAAAAAGTTTTTTTGATAAACTCAACAAAGAATTTGATGCAAAGTCAGTATCAAAAAAAATTGATTATAGCTCGAAACTAGCTAGTCAAATTAAAAAAGAATTAAAAATTTCAAATAGTTTTGTTAAAAAAAACTTAGAAAAAGAACTTAAAGATAATATTAAAAGATTTTTAACAAATGAAAAAATTAAAAATTTTAAAGAAATAAAAATTTTAAATCTTTGGGTAGTTCGACAATTTAAAGGTGAATATAATCCAATACATTACCATGAAGGTGATTTATCAGGAGTTGGTTATTTAAAACTACCTAAAGGTATGACTAATAATAAATTAGTAAAGAATAAGAAGATTAAAACTAATGGAACTATTGATTTTATAAACGGTCAAAAAGGTTTCTTGAGTAAAAGTATTTATAACGTCGTACCAAAACTTAAAGAATTAATCATTTTTCCAAATTATTTACTTCATACTGCTTACCCTTTTAATATTGAAGGTGAACGAAGATCTTTTTCTTTTAATGCTAAAATTATTCTAAAAAAATAATATACAAATCATTATTTTGCTAGTATAAGAAATATGCCGATTTGATCCTATTGCGGGCATTAACTGCTAAAATGGAAATTCCCACACGATCAATAAGCAAGGTAGTTGAACTATATTGTGTACCTAGCATTATGTTAAAACACTAAAAAGGTAAGGATAAAATGGATTTAAATTTTTTTAAAAAAACAAGAGTTTTAGATGGTGGTATGGGTCAGGAACTTTTAGCTAGAGGTATGAAGCCCAATGGAACATTATGGAGTGCTAACGCTATACTAGATGAAAATTACCATCAACTCTTATCTGATACCCATAGAGATTTTGTAAAAGCTGGTGCAGAAGTGATAGTCACAACAACTTTTACAACACGACGGAAAAGATTAAGAGATAATAATGTTGAGGATAAGTTTGAATACTTAAACAAAAAAGCTGGGCAAATAGCACTAGATGTAAAAAAAGAATTTCCAAATATTCTTATAGCGGGTGGAATACCTCCTCAAAATTTAACTTATGAAGCAGATGACAGAAATGAGGAAGAGATTACCAAAAACTTTAATGAGCAAGCTAAATTATTGAATCCTTATGTGGATTTTTTTTATTTTGACGTATGGAGCAGTATTAAAGAATTCAAATGTGGGATCAAAGCAATTAAAGAATTTAAAAAACCTTACCTAATTGGTATCCACATTTCTGAAGGCACAAATTTACCAAGTGGGGAAAATATTTCAGATATTAAAAATATAATTGATGAACAGTTACTTGGTATTATGCTTTCTTGTGTGTCACCTGAAAATTATGAAGCCAATCTTGAAGAGTTAAAAAGTCTTAATGTGCCTTTTGGTTTTAAGATAAATGGATTTATTACTACGAAACCAAAAAATGGATACACATCAACCTTTACAAAATCTAACGGCAATCCAAATGAATTCTTGGGACAAAGAGAGGATCTTACACCTCAAAAAATTGGAGAAATTGTTAAAAAATTTAAAGATAATGGAGCAACAATAATTGGTGGATGTTGTGAAACACGGCCATCACATATTAGTGCAATGGCAACTATTAAGTAATTTTTTTATTGTTGGCTTTTTTAACAAAATAAATACCAATACAAACAGCTATTAAAGATATTAAAACCTTAACTGTTATGAGTTCTTTTAAGAATACGTAACCTAATATAGTACCAAATATTGGTATTAGATAAGATACTTGTGATTGAAAGATTAAACCATTATTTTTCAAAATTCTAAATCTTAACAACCACGCAACTCCTGTTGGCACTATACCAAGATATATGACTGAAATTAATGAATCAGTTCTTGGAATAGTTTGCCAAGGTTGTTCAATAAAACTCATCAATGGTAATAAAATAATAATTGCCCAAATTAAAATTGACCCTGTTACATTTTCATTTTTTTTCTTACTTATTTTTAAAGTCAAAACACCACCAACAACATAACAAGTTGAACCAAGCAATATTAGCAATGCTGAGGTGAAATTATTTTCATCAATTAAAATATTATCGGAAAATAAGAATACAATTCCTGAAAATCCAATTAAAATTCCAAATGTTTTTACTAAATTAAACTTTTCATTCTTAGTAAAAAAATGTCCAAGAACAGTAGAACTTAATGGTGTAGTCGACATTAATATTGCAGCCAAATTACTTTGAACAGACTTTACTCCATATGCTATTAAAAAAAATGGTGCTACTAAGTTGATAAATCCAATCATAGCAAACCAATGCCAATCTTTTGAAAATGCCTCTATTTTTATATTTTTGTAATAACAAAGAAGTAAAACTGGAATTGCTCCAAAAAAAACTCTTAAAAAGGCAATTGTCACGGGTCCAAAAGAATATGTTGCAATCTTAATATTAAAAAAAGCAGATGCCCAAATTAATGACAATGTTGTTAATAATATATAATCTATTAATTTTGGCTGTCTCATTCTGTTATCTCTTTTGTTTCACCAGTAGTTAAAATTGATAATTGACTAAAATCTATTTTAAAGACACAATTTGGGTGCCCCGCTGCAGCGAAAACCGTTTTAAATCTATTTAAATTACTATCAATAAAAATTTTTACTTTATTAAGATGCCCAACAGGTGAAACTCCTCCAATTGTGTAGCCAGTAATTTTTTTAACATCATTTGGATGGGCCATGGACACATCTTTTTCGTTTAAAATTTTTTTTAGTTTATTTAAAGAACATCTTTTATCGCCTGACACCAAACAAAGCACAAAATCATTACCTGAATTAAACAGTAAACTTTTAACAATTGCCCCAACATTGCAACCTAAAGCTGTAGCTGCATCGTTCGCTGTTCTAGCAGTTTGTTCTAAACAAATAATTTCAAGATTTGGATCAAAATCTTTAATTGTTTTTTCTGCTCTTTTAACTGGTTCTTTGTTTAATAAAGGGTTCACTATAAAATACTTATTTAATAATATTGCATAATTACACCACTTATGTGAAAATTGCATAGGTGTTATTTATTAAATAAGCAATATTTTTCGTGATTATTTTGTTAATTACCACTTATAAAATTACATAGGAGACAAAATGAGCGCAGCTAATGTTTTAAAATTTATAAAAGAAAAAGAAGCAGATTTCGTAGATCTTAGATTCACTGATCCTAGAGGCAAACTTCAACATCTTACAATGGATGTAACTATTGTAGATGAAGAAATGTTAAATGATGGTGTTTTTTTTGATGGTTCGTCAATAGCAGGATGGAAAGCTATCAATGAGTCAGACATGATTTTAAAGCCAGATACTTCAAGAATGATAATGGATCCATTTACTTCTCATAACACTGTAGTTCTTTTTTGTGATATTTTAGATGCTGTTAAAAAATCTCCCTATGAAAGAGACCCTAGAGGAACTGCAAAAAAAGCAGAAGAATATTTAAAATCTTCAGGTATTGGTGACAAAGCATTCTTTGGACCTGAACCTGAATTTTTCGTATTTGATGATGTAAGAATTAGTAACGATCCAAACAACACTGGGTTTGTATTAGATAGTAAAGAAGGACCATACAACTCTGGTAAAGTTTATGAAAATGGAAACATGGCACACAGACCTCCAGTAAAAGGTGGATATTTTCCAGTACCACCAGTTGATAGTGAGCAAGATATGCGTGGTGAATACTTGAAAAATCTAAAAGAAGTTGGAATTAAAGTTGAGAAACATCACCATGAAGTCGCTCCAAGTCAACATGAACTAGGTATGTATTTTGGAACTCTAGTTGATCAAGCAGATAATGTTCAGCTATACAAGTATGTTGTACAAATGGTAACACATTCATTTGGAAAAACAGCTACGTTCATGCCAAAACCTGTTGCTGGAGATAATGGATCAGGTATGCATATCCACCAATCAATTTGGAAAGGTAAAACTCCAGTATTTTCAGGTGATGCTTATGCTGGTTTATCTGAAACAGCATTACATTACATTGGTGGAATTTTAAAACATGCTAAAGCCATTAACGCTTTTGCCAATTCAACAACAAATAGTTACAAAAGATTAATTCCAGGTTTTGAAGCACCAGTTCTTCTTGCTTATTCAGCAAGAAATAGATCTGCTTCATGTCGAATACCAATTACTCTAAGTAAAAATGGTGCAAGATGTGAAATAAGATTTCCAGATGCATCTGGAAACCCTTATTTAACTTTTGCAGCAATGCTTATGGCTGGACTCGACGGAATTAAAAATAAAATTCATCCAGGTGAGTCTTTTGATAAAGATTTGTATGATTTACCACCAGAAGAAGTTAATGCCATTCCAACAGTTTGTGGTTCTCTAAGAGAAGCTATGGAAAGTTTAGATAAAGATAGAGAGTTTTTAACTCAAGGCGGTGTATTTACTGATGATCAAATTGATGCTTACATTGCACTTAAGTTTGAGGAAATTCACAAATTTGAACATGCGCCTCATCCGGTTGAGTTTGAGATGTATTACAGTAGTTAGTAGTTAATTACTGTCTAGTTGTTGCGACTGTATCTTTGTTAACACCTTTTTTAACAACGTAGTCCTGTGTGCCATTTGCACCAGTCTCTACTTCTTTACGAAGATCTTTGAAGAAAACTTTTTCCTTTAAAGAATCTTTAAGGTTTTTAACAAGATTTTTAAATTCAAATTTATTCATAACCACTTTATAACGTAGTCATGCGTTTATTGCAATACTGATATGCAGATAATAGGACAATAAGTCCTACTCTATTTTAAAGGACTCTCCACAACCACAACGCTCAGTTTCATTAGGATTATTAAATACAAAAGAGGATGAAAGCTCCTCTTTTTTGTAGTCCATTTCTGTACCAAGTAAATACATTATGGCAGCAGAATCAACAAATACTCTAACACCTTTATCTTCAATAACTTCGTCACTTGGGTTTAATTCTTTTGTATACTCCATCACATAAGACATTCCAGCACAACCACCTGTTTTAACTGATACTCTTACGCCAAGTGAATCTTTTTCTGCATTAGACATAATTTCTTTAATTCTTAATGCTGCATTATCACTTAGTTTTATTATAGGATTCATTATAAATTCAACTCCAATTTTGCTGCCTCTGACATCATATCTTTATTCCACGGTGGGTCCCAAACCAATTCAAGATCAACATCATCTATACCTTCAACTTGCATTGCGCCATCTTTGACTTCCTTGGGTAAACTTTCTGCTACTGGACAATTGGGTGTAGTTAGTGTCATTTTTATTTTTGCAAAATTATCATTTTCAACTTGAACATCATAAATTAAACCAAGTTCATAAATATTAACAGGTAATTCTGGGTCATAAATTTTTCTGATCTCTTCAATAATTTGTTCTTTTTTTGTCATTCTAATTCTCCGTATTCACTTGATCTTTTTCATTTTCAAAAGCAGAGACTAATGTGTGCCATGATAAAGTTGCACATTTTACCCTCATTGGATATTGTTTAACTCCAGATAAACACATCAATTTTGTTTTTTCATCTTCTTCTAAATTTTCTGATTTAAGTTCAGGGTTTTTTTTAATCATCCCTAAAAAATCTTCAACGATTTCTTTGGCTTCATTTTCGTTCTTACCTTTAATTAAATCTGTCATAATAGATGCGGATGCCATTGAAATAGCACATCCACTTCCTTCAAAAGAAATGTCTTCGACTATCTTTTGTCCATTAAGTTTTAAATAAACATGAACATTATCACCACATAAAGGATTATTACCTTTAGCATCTTTGTTAAAGCCATCCGTCTTCCTCAAATTTTTTGGATTTTTACCATGTTCTAATATTATTTCTTGGTATAATTCTTTTAAATTCATTTTAAGTTAAATATTTTTTTACAGTTATTAATTGAGTCATTAAGCTTATCTAAATCATCTTTTGTATTATAAATTCCAACTGAAGCCCTCGCACTAGCAGGTATATTTAATTTATCATGTAATATTTGACAGCAATGATGTCCTGCTCTTATAGCAACACCATCTTCATCTAAAATAGTTGCAATATCATGTGGATGGATACCTTTAATAGTGAAAGATAAAACACCACCTTTATCTTTAGGACTTCCAATTAATTTAACAGAATTATTTTTTTGTAAAAGTTCTTGGCCATATTCAACTAAATCTGCTTCATGTTTCATAACATTGTCTATTCCAATACTTTCTAAAAATTTAATAGATTGGTCAAAAGCTATAACTTGTGCGGTAGCCATTGTACCAGCTTCGTATTTATTTGGTAAATCACCATAAGAAATCATGTCTTTTTTGACTTCTTTGATCATGCCCCCGCCCCCTTGATACGGTGGTAATTCATCTAGCCATTTTTTCTTACCATACAAAACACCCAATCCTGTCGGACCATACATTTTGTGACATGAAATAGCATAAAAATCACAATCAAGATCTTGCATATCAAGTTTTAAATGAGGTGCTCCCTGACAACCATCAACAACAACAACTATATTTTTAGAGTGAGCTAGTTCAGTTATTTCCTTAATTGGTAGAATTGCACCAGTAACATTCGATAAATGTGTAATTGAAATTATTTTTGTTTTAGGTGTTATCTTTTTTTCTATTTCTTCTATTGTGATTTCACCTTCTTCATTAATTTCTGCAAAATTAATTTTAATATTTTTTGATTTTCTTAAAAAATGCCAAGGAACATAATTAGAATGATGTTCTAATTCTGTAATAAGCACTTCATCTCTTTCTTGTAGGAAATTTTGACCCAAAGTATTTGCAACTAAATTGAGTGCTTCTGTAGCTCCTTTAGTAAATACAATTTCATTTTTATCTTTTGCATTAATATATTTTTGAACAGAACTTCTTGTTTCTTCATATAAATTAGTAGCTGCAACAGCAAGATAATGAACGCTTCTTCCTACATTAGAAAATTGCTTTGAATAAAACTCATTAATTCTATCAATTACAACTTTTGGTTTTTGTGAAGAGTTTGCGCTATCTAAATAAACTAGATCATTATTTTGAATTTTTTCATCAAAAATTGGAAATTCTTTTTTTATATTACCTATGTTCATTCTTGAATACCTGTTAATTTTTTAACTAAAGATTTAACACTTTGATTTGTAATTTTTTCAACAGCTTCATTTAAAAATCCATTTGTCAATAATTTTTTTGATTGAGCATGACTTAAGCCTCTGGACATTAAATAAAAAATTGAGTTCTCATCAATATTGCCCGAAGTTGATCCATGAGAACATTTTACGTCATCAGCATAAATTTCTAATTCAGGTTTTGCATTGAACTCCACATCATCATTAAGTAATAAAGCTCTACTTAACTGATAACCATCTGTTTTTTGAGCTTTAGAATTTACATAAATCTTACCTTGATAAACTCCTTTAGAATTTTCATTTAATACACTCTTAATTAACTGATAACTTTTACAATTTTCTTCATTATGATTTATTGCAGTTTTAATCTCATGATGTTTTTTATTATCCAAATCAATTATTCCATTAATTGCTACTGAGCCATGATTATTATTAAGAGAACAATTAATGTCGTGTTTTGCAAATTTTGAACCTTTAGATAAAATAAAATATTCTAAATGACTATTTTTATCTAAACCAATATCTTTAAATGAATACTTAATATTTGATGTTGGCTTAACATCTAAACTATAGTTTTTAAGAATAGAATTTTTACCAATATTAATTTTTTGTCTGAAATTTAAAAAATTATTTTTTGTATTTTCGTTTGAAATGTTAACTACATCCATAGAAGTGTCATCTTCAAGATTGATATTCAGCTTCATATTCAGCCCACAACTATCTAAATCAGATGTTAAATAATTATATAAAATCAGCGGTTTTTGGAATTGATAACCTTTGCTAACTGTAATTTTAATATAGCTGGAAAGAAAAGCGGTATTTAAGTTTAATAATACATTTTCACTCAATTCATTATCTAATTCTAAATTTTGATTTATAATAATTTTTTCTTCATTTTCATAACTAAAATCAATCTTAGACACGCTACCATTAACAAAAACTATCTTATTATGATTAAAATCACTAATGGAATCAAAATCAATATTTGACACATTATTTTCTTTATAAAAATCTAATTTTTTAAAATTAGCTGAAATAATTTGATTTAAATCTGAAAATTTCCAATCTTCAATACGTTTATTTGGAAAGCCTTGATCTATAAATTTATTAAAGTTTTTTTCTTTAATTTCTTTTTGTGAAGTTGAATAGTTTCCTTCACTTAAAGATTTTTCAAAATTTGATTTGATCTCACTTTGCATTAATTAAAATCCTCATATCCAACTTTTTCTAATTCTTTGGCTAATTCAAAATCACCTGATTTAATTATTTGGCCATTTTTTAATACATGTACAAAATCTGGTTTAATGTAATCAAGCAATCTTTGGTAGTGCGTAATGATTAAAAAAGAATTTTCTTTATTTCTTAATGAGTTTACTCCTTCTGAAACTATTCTGAGAGCGTCAATATCTAAACCTGAGTCAGTTTCATCTAAAATAGAAAGTTTAGGATTTAAAATTGACATCTGTAAAATTTCATTTTTCTTTTTTTCTCCACCTGAAAAGCCTACATTTAACTGTCTGCTTAATATTTTTTCATCAAATTTTAATTCCGCTGATTTTTGTTTAATTAATTTTAAAAATTGGATAGCATCTAATTCTTTTTCACCTCTAGCTTTTTTAATTGCATTAATTGAAGTCTTTAAAAAAGTATTAGTGTTAACTCCCGGAATTTCTAATGGGTATTGAAATGCTAAAAAAATGCCTTTATGTGCTCTTTCCTCTATTTCTAAATTTAATAAGTTTTCACCCTCAAAAGTAACATTTCCGTTTATCTCATAACCTTTTTTTCCTGACAAAATATTTGACAGCGTACTTTTTCCAGAACCATTTGGGCCCATAATTGCGTGCACTTCTCCAGGATTTATATTTAAATTTAATCCTTTTAGGATTTCTTTTTCTTCAATTTTTGCTTTTAAATTTTCAATCATTAACATTTAACCAACGCTCCCCTCTAAACTAATTCCAACTAATTTTTGTGCTTCAACAGCAAATTCCATAGGAAGTTGTTGTAAAACTTCTTTACAAAACCCGTTAACAATCAAGCTAACTGCTTCTTCTTGATTTAGTCCTCTTTGATTGCAATAATAAAGTTGCTCGTCACTTATTTTTGATGTAGTTGCCTCATGTTCAATATTTGATTTTAGATTTTTGTTCTTAATGTAAGGAATTGTATGAGCGCCACATTTATTACCCATTAACAGTGAGTCACATTGGGTAAAATTTCTTGAATTATCGGCCTTTGAAGATATATCAACTAAACCTCTATACATCATATCAGAATTACCCGCCGAAATTCCCTTAGAAATTATCTTGCTTTTTGTATTTTTTCCTAAATGGATCATTTTAGTACCTGTATCCGCTTTTTGATGATTATTTGTAATTGCTATAGAATAAAATTCTCCTACAGAGTTATCACCTTTTAAAATACAGCTTGGATATTTCCACGTTATTGCAGAGCCAGTTTCAACTTGTGTCCAAGAAATTTTTGAATTTTTTCCCTTACATAAACCGCGCTTAGTAACAAAGTTGTATATTCCACCTACTCCATCTTTATCTCCAGGATACCAATTTTGTACTGTTGAATATTTAATTTCAGCATCATCCAATGCAATCAATTCTACGTTAGCAGCATGTAATTGATTTTCATCTCTCATGGGAGCGGTACAACCTTCTAAATAACTTACATAACTTCCTTTATCAGCAATAATTAATGTTCTTTCAAATTGACCAGTTTCAGATGCATTAATTCTAAAATAAGTTGATAATTCCATTGGACACTTTATTCCTTCTGGAATGTAAACAAATGAACCATCTGTGAACACTGCCGAGTTAAGAGTTGCAAAGAAATGATCTGTAGTCGGTATAACAGAACCTAAATATTTTTTGACTAAGTCAGGATGTTTTTGAATAGCTTCAGACATTGAACAAAAAATAATTCCTTGTTTAGTTAATTCCTCTTTAAATGTTGTTGCAACAGATACTGAGTCAAATACTGCGTCAACCGCAATACCATTTAACCTTGCTTGCTCTTGTAATGGGATTCCAAGTTTTTTATAAGTTTCTAAAAGTTTGGGATCAAGCTCATCAAGACTTTTAGGTTTATCGTCCATACTTTTAGGTGCTGAATAATAATATAAATCTTGATAATCTATTTTTGGATACTTTGGTTTTTGCCAATCAGGTTCTTTTAATTGTTTGAATCTTTCAAATGCTTTTAATCTAAAATCAAGCATCCATTGAGGTTCTTTTTTAATATTAGAAATAAACTTTATTACACCTTCATTTAAACCTTTTGGGGCTCTCGTATTTTCAATATCAGTTGAAAAACCATATTTATAATCTTTTAAATTATCTATTTCTTTTTGTCTGTTATCCATCTTTTAATTTATTTGATCATTATTATTTTTTAATAAATCCTGTAAGCTTTTCTTTTCAAAAAAACTATTAATGTGTAATTCTAATTCATCCCATAGATTATGAGTTGAGCATTTTGTAGCTTTACCATTACAACCTTTTTTTGACTCTTTTTTACACTGAACAGTTTTTACTTTTTCATCAACTGCATGAAAAATATTTGTAAGTTTTATCTCATTTGGTTTCTTAGAAAGAACATAACCACCTTGTGTTCCTCTAGTACTTTGTACAATTTGATTTTTTTTTAATTTAGAAAAAATTTGCTCAAGATAATCCAGAGATATACCTTGGCGCAAAGAAATATCTCTTAGTGATACGGGATTGATACCATCAAACCTGGCTAAATCTACTAATGCCATTACGGCGTATCTACCTTTTGATGTTAATTTCATATTACCCTTTAAATTCGATGTTTTTATACATACCTGACTAAAATGGTCAAGTATAGATTATTTTAAAAAAACTAACATATTGTCGCTCACTTATGATAAACGTAGTTTTTTTTTTGAGAATAATAATCAATATCGCATATGGATAACAAAATTTTAGAAATATTTATTCCAGGTCCTGCTGGAAGACTTGAAGCAAAATATTATAAGAGTAAAAAAAATACATCTCCAATTGCACTAGTCCTACAACCACATCCTCAATACGGAGGAACAATGAATAACAAAGTAGTTGTGGATACTTTTCACACATTTATGGATAACGATTTTTCAGTGTGTAGAGTCAATTTTAGAGGTGTTGGCAAAAGTGATGGTGAGTTTGATAATGGACAAGGTGAACTTGCTGATGCAGCTGCTGCTTTAGATTGGCTAGAAAGAGAAAACTTTGACAACTCACAATGCTGGATATCAGGATTTTCTTTTGGCTCATTAATAGCTATGCAATTATTAATGAGAAGACCAGAGATTAATAGATTTATTGCAATATCACCTCAACCTAATGTTTATGATTTTACTTTTTTGTCTCCATGTCCAACATCTGGTCTTATGATTTATGGTAAGAATGATGAATTGGTACCATTAACATACATTACTGAGCTAGATAAAAGATTAAGTGCTCAAAAAGGAATAAAGGTAGAATTCCAATCAGTTCCTGAATCTAATCATTTTTTTTCAAAAAAAGAAGACGATTTAATCAAAAATCTGGATAAATACATAAAAAAAGAAACTGCTCTTTATTAAAAGTTTTTAACTATTTTTCCACCTACTGTAGGTGTCATGCAGCCAGTTGTTTTTGGATAAGATATAGGTAAATTTAAATATGATCTTATTGCAAGGTAACCAAAAGCTTGAGACTCTATATAATCTCCATTAAAATTATATTTATCTATTAATTCTAAACTTATATTTGTTTTACTTGATAAATAGTTTTTGATGGTTTGGACAAGATAAGTGTTTTTTCTTCCACCTCCGCATAATAAATACTTAATTGGTTTATTATTATTACCATTTGAGTGCTCAATACCCTTTGCTATTAAATAAGCTGTAAAATTTGTAATTGTAGCACATCCATCTTCAAGTGACAAACCTCTTACAAATGAAATATCAAAATCTTTTATGTCTAAAGATTTTTCAAATGAGTCAGTCTTAAAATTATCAATTGATTGATTCAAAATTAATTGATTAACTTTACCTGACTTTGCTATTGCACCATCTTGATCATAGTTATTTTTTGAATTTTTTCTAATCCAGTAATCTATCATGCAATTACCAGGACCAGAGTCGAAAGCTTCTAGGTTTTCTTCTAACTTTTCGTCTTTTTTAATTATTTTGGTAATATTTGAAATCCCACCTATATTAATAAAACACATAGGAAACGTCACTTGATGTTTTTGACTGATATTCTTGGATAATAAATTGTGAAAGATAGGTGTTAATGGAGCTCCTTGGCCTCTTTTTATTAAATCTTCTTTTCTAAAATCATAAACAACATTTTTTTTAATTAATTGAGACATTAACTTGCCATCACCTAGTTGCTTTGAAATTTTTTTTTCAGAATCATGAAAGATTGTTTGGCCATGGAAGCCTATTAGATCAATCTCCTCATTATACTTTAGTGATAACTCATTAATAATTTTACTATGAAATAAAGTAATTTCTTTCTCTACTTCATTAATTTCTTTAGAATATTTCTTTAAATCATCAGCATTTAAAACTAAATTTCTTAAATTGATTAACCGTCTGTATAAACTTGGTTCATACTCATAATATTCATCTAAAATGTTAGTTAAATGATCAATTCCATCAGATCTGATCAAAGATGCATCAACACCATCCATCGAAGTACCGCTCATCAAGCCAATGGCTGTGTATAATTTTTTTTTCATTAATATTCTTTTTAATAAAAATTTGTATATTGTGTGACTATAAACTTATGAATAAATTTTTAAAAGAATTTAAAGATAGAGGTTTCTTTTACCAATGCACAAATGAAGATGAATTATCCAGCTTAATGGATAATGAAAAAATTAAAGCATACATCGGATTTGACTGCACGGCTGAAAGCTTGCATGTTGGTAGCTTATTGCAAATAATGTGCTTAAGATTGCTGCAAAAAAATGGTCATAGACCAATAGTGTTATTGGGTGGAGGAACAACTAGAATCGGAGATCCCTCTGGAAAAGATAAAACTAGAAAAATTTTAAGTGAAGAAGAGATTGAAAAAAATATTAAAAATATTCAAAATATTTTAAAAAAATTCTTAGACAATAACAATCCTAAAACAAAGCCAATTTTTGTTAACAATTATATGTGGCTTAAAAATTTAAATTATATTTCTTTTCTTCGTGATATTGGTAAGCATTTTACAATTAATAGAATGTTAACTTTTGATAGTGTGAAATTAAGATTAGATAGAGAGCAATCTTTAAGCTATATGGAATTTAATTACATGATCTTACAAGCTTATGACTTTCTAGAATTAAATAAAAATGAAAATTGTGTTTTACAAATTGGTGGTTCAGATCAATGGGGAAATATTGTTAATGGTGTAGAGCTTATCAAAAGATATTCTAATAAGCAAAGTTACGGATTAACAACTCCTTTAATCACTTTAGCTAATGGAGCTAAAATGGGTAAATCTGAAAATGGTGCAATATGGTTAGATGAAAAATTACTATCAGCATATGATTACTGGCAATTTTGGAGAAATACCGATGATAGAGATGTTGTAAAATTTTTAAAAATTTTTACTGATCTTGAAAATGATAAGATTGAAAATAAAATTAATATAAACATTAATGACTTAAAAATACTTTTAGCTAACGAGGCAACAAAAATGCTTCATGGCAAAAGAGCTGCTGAAAATTCAGAACAAGCTGCTAAAGAAGCATTTTCAGGAAATTCACTTGGATCAAATTTGCCTTCAATTAAAATTAAAGCTAAAGATTTGGATCAAAGAATTAATATTATTGAACTTGTTGTTCTATCGAAATTGGAAACTTCTAAAAGTGAGATTAGAAGATTAATTAAAGGAAATGCAATTAAGATCAACGATAAAACAATTTCTGACGAAAAACTAATTATCAATAATAAATTATTTAATAATAACTATCTAAAACTTTCTATAGGAAAAAAAAGACATATTAAAATTGAAAAAAATTAGTTTATCTGAATTTTTTCTAGTGTTCTGGTTATGAATCTTGGTGTTAACGTCTTAATAGGGTTAACAGTAGTTTTTAAATCCCTAGATGGTCCTTTAATTTTAAAACTCACTCCAAAAACTCCTTCTCCTACCTTTTTTCCAATTAATAAATCTCCAATCAACGGTATTGAAGCTATTGTTCTATTTATAGTTGTTGCTGGTACCAAGGTCCCTCTTAAGCTAATTAAATTATTAGATTGGATATAACCTTCAATGAGTAACGAAATAGAAGGTCCAATTGCATAAAGCTCTTTAATTGTCATAAGATCTTTGTTGTTTGAAAAGGACATTTCAAAATCAGTAAATCTTATACCCTCACCTGTCAAAAGATCTGCAATTCCCTGTAATGACGCAAGAGATAATAATTTTGCTAGCGCGGGAACTTCTTGTACCTTAAAATTATCAATTATTAGAACTGAATTTGAAATATTATTTTTTTTTGAAGAATAGAAATCTAAATTACCTTCTTCAAATCCTTTTATAAATTTATATCTATCTACAATTGGTTTTGCTCTAGAAGAATTAAAACTGGTAATTTTTTCTCCACTGTCATTAGTACTCACTGTGAAAACTAAATTTCCTTTTGGTTCAAAAAGTGCTGAAATATCAGCATTAAAAACTTCATTATCTTTAAAAAAAAATTTACCTTTTAAGTTTTTTACAATATTTTTTTCATCAATATTAACTTCGTCAAAATTTAAGCTTAAAGTTAAATCTCCTCTGAAAATTTTAGGATCACTATCCTGTTTATTATTGAGTAGACTATCAATCAATTTATTGGCATTAAATAATGCTCCACTAACATGATAATTACTTTTTTGCTTTCGTAGAAGTAAAAGTTGATTTTTTTTATCTTCAGTATCAAAATAATCTAAATCTACTTTATCAACTTTTATAATTAGATTGTCTTTGTCTAATATAAAATTTTCTAATTTAATTTTATTATTTTTTTCTATAATATTAATTTTATTAAAATTAAGTTCATTTTTATCATTATAACTTCCAATAACATTTAATTGTATTTTTGATTTATCTTTTTTATTAAAGTTTAAAAAATCAATATTCAAAGATGTATTTTCCAAATTTGACTTAAAGTTAAAACTATATTTATCTTGAGTTTTTAAGATAGAAAAATTTAACTCATCAAATTCATTTTCCAATTTAATTTTACCAGATCCTTTAATTGATAAATTATCTTTGTTATAATTTATTTCTATTTGTTGATTTTTTAGATCAGTTGTTTTATTTATTTTAGAAAAAAAAGGTTTTAAAAATTCTTGACTTCTCAACTTTAATTCACTTAAATTTATTTTTGAATCTAAGTTAAAAATATTTTTATTATTGGTTATTTTGTACTCTATTTCATCGTAATTATTTTCTAATTTAATTTCTCCTGATCCTTTTAAAGTTAAATCATTATTCTTATATCTTATTTGTATCTTATGATCTTTAAAATTAATCAAATCATTCACATCTGGAAAATAATCATTTAGTAAAATCGGTTTGATATACTCAGAATTGTTAACTTTTATTTCAGATGTTATGTCTAAATTTTTAATTTTTAATTCATTGTCAATATTAAATAAAAATTCATTTTTTGAAGACAAATTAATATTTAGAAAATTAAAATTTTCAAAATTTAAATTTAGTAACTTAAGCAATTCATGATTGATATTGGAATTTTGATTCTGGATATCGCCTTCAAAAAGAAAATCTTTTTTATTTTTTGTTATTTTTAAATTTTTTGAAAAAAAGTTTGTTTTATTTGCTCTAAATTTTAACTCCTTAAAATTAAAAATATCATCTTTAACATCTAAAAAAAAATTAATTTTTTCGAAATTATACTTTTTAAGTAATCCAATTTTTCCATCTATCAAGTATCCACTAATTTTATAATCTTGTTTGATCTCTCCTTTTTCATCAAAATTAAGCTTTATATTAGCTATTACTTGTCCTTTTTTGATTGCTCTTTCTAGAATAAATAATTCTGGCACATTTGTTGATGCTTTTATGAAAGTGACCAAATCTTTTAATAATATAGACCTGGTTGAAAGCTCTAAGCTAGATGAAACAAATACACCCTTGATTAGTGAAATTAATGAAATTTTAGTTTTAATATATTCAAGTTCTAAATTTTTTCCTTTATATAAAATATTGGCACCAATTGTTTTTGCATTAATTTTAAAATTAAAAGGATCTAACGTTAATTTAATTTTTTTTAGTTCAATTTCTAAACCATTATTAACTTTAGTGACTTTTTCTCTAATTTGATTATTGAATTTTTCTGTATCTATGCCTACTAAACTTAAATATAATATTGATGAAATTAATAAAACTATCAATAGTAATGTATATTTTATAATATTTTTTTTCATTTAATTTGATAAAGAGATTGTTCTAAAAAATCATCTAGCTCACCATTTAAAACCTTATCTGGACTTGTGCTTTCAAAGTTAGTTCTATTATCTTTAACAAGTCTGTAAGGTTGTAAAACATAAGATCTTATCTGATGCCCCCACCCAATTTCAGATTTAGAATTTTCAGTATTTTGGTTTTTTTGTTCTTTTTTTTTAATTTCATAATCATATAATCTCGCTTTCAACATATTCATACAAGTATCTTTGTTTTTGTGTTGAGATCTTTCATTTTGACACTGGACTACAATCTTTGATGGTATATGAGTTATTCTTACAGCGCTATCAGTTGTATTAACATGTTGGCCGCCTGCTCCACTAGATCTATAGGTGTCAATTCTTAGATCTTTTTCTATTATTTCAATATTTATATTTTCATTTACCACTGGATATACCCAAATACTTGCAAAACTTGTGTGTCTTCTGGCTCCTGAATCAAATGGAGATATTCTAACTAGTCTATGTATACCTGACTCTTTTTTAAGCCACCCAAATACATAATCCCCTTCTATTTTGATTGTTGAAGATTTTATACCTGCTTCGTCACCTTTGTGCTCACTAATTAAATCTGATTTAAAGTTTTTTTGATCTGCCCATTTTAAATACATCTTTCTCAACATCTCGGCCCAATCTTGACTTTCTGTCCCTCCTGCTCCAGCATGAATTTCTATATAGCAATCAAGAGAGTCTGCCTCGTTTGATAAGAAGCATTTAACCTCATTTTTTTTAGCTGAAACCCTAAGATCTTTTATGCTCTGTAAGATTTCTTTCTGTACTGTTAGATTTTCTTCCTCTAAAGCTAGTTCGCTTAAATCATCTAAATCATCAAGTTTTTCAGTCGTGTCTTTATAAGTATTTAATAAATCTTCATACAATTTTTTTTCTTTAATTGTATTTTTCGAATTAACTTTATCTAGCCAAAAGTTGGCTTCTAACATTTTTGTATTTAATTTTTCAAGCTTTGAATAAATATTATTTTTTTCAAAGATACTCCTTAACTCTTTGATTAATTTTTTCTATTTCTTCTTTGTAATTTTGATATTTATCGTCCATTAATAAAACTTTAGTATATTATTATTGTCTAATCTATCAGAATTTGAGTAAAGTACTTTACCATCAATTACATTTTGACCTTTATATACCTCAATGATTGTGTTTTTTGAGTTAAATTTAGCTTTTTGACCAGTGAGCGGATCTACAACCATCATCACCGTTCCTTTAGCAGCTTTAAAAGGTCTTGCTTCAGATTTTTTAACTACTTTTTTAATAAATTCTTTAAAAATTGGTAATGCTGTTTTCGACCCTGTTTCATATCTTCCTAATGGTTTGGGATTATCTGACCCTACATAAACTCCTATTAATAGATTAGATGTAAAACCAATGAACCATGTGTCAGTGTTATTATTTGTTGTGCCAGTTTTTCCAGCTATATTTAGTTTTAAATCTCTTAATTTTTTAGCCGTTCCTCTTTGCACAACTCCCTCAAGTATAGACGTCATTTGGTAGGCAGTTTGTGGTGAAAATACTTGCTTATAATCATTTTTAATATTTGGATAATCTTTTCCTAAATAAGAAATTTGATCACAATCAATACATTTTCTTTTATCATTGTTAAAAATAGTTTTTCCCTCACTATCTTGAATTCTATCTATTAATATTGGATCAACAAGTTTACCTCCATTTATAAATACAGAGTATGCTGAAGTAAGGTTAAGCAAAGTTGTCTCAGCAGATCCAAGTGAAATTGATAAAAGTTCTTGAGGATTTTTGTATATACCTAATTTTTTGGAAAAATTTATTATTTTTGTAAGACCTAAATCTTGAGCTATTCTTACTGTCATTAAATTTCTTGATTTTTCTAAACCCACCCTAAGTGTTGAAGGTCCATAAAATTTTTTTCCATAATTTTCAGGTTTCCACATTTTCAAATCATCTCCTTGATCTAAAACTATTGGGGCATCTAAAATTAAAGAAGTGGGTGTATAATCATTTTCTAAAGCCATAGCATAAACAAATGGTTTAAATGCAGAACCTGGTTGCCTTAAAGCTTGTGTTGCTCTATTAAATTCACTTTTTTTAAAACTAAAACCACCACTTAAAGCTAAAACTCTACCAGTAAATGGGTCCATAACAATCATTCCACCATTAATTTTAGGTAATTGTTTTAAGCTATAATTGTTATCCTTATTTTTTTTAACATAAATTATGTCTCCAGTTCTTAACAATTGGTTAAATTCTTTTTTTGTCCATGAAATATCTTTGAATTCAATTTTACCGTATAGCTGATCATCCGTTTCTATTTCTGCTGAAAATTTAGTTAATTTCTTTACTATTGCTAGCTGCCAATTAATTGATTTTTCCAAATCAAATTTTTCCAAATTATCTTTCCAGTTTTTTGAATAATTCTTATTAGTTAATGGTCCTCTCCAACCTTTTCTCTGATCATAAGAGATCAAGCCATCTCTAAGGGTTTGAGTTGCAATTTTTTGAAATTCTAAATTAATTGGAGTATTAATGTTAAAACCTTGTTTATAAACTTTATCATAAGTAAAAGTATTAACGACATATTTTCGAACATCTTCAATATAATATTGTGCATCTTCTGAAAAAATTTTTTTCGCTTTATTTAAACTAATTTTTTTATTTTGCAGTTTTTGATATAATCTTAAATCAATATAATTATTATCAAATAAGTTTTTTAATACTAAATTTCTTCTAAATTTTGCTAATTCAATATTTCGGTAAGGATTATATTTACTTGGAGCTTTTGGAAGAGCTGCCAGCAATGCAGCTTCGGCATAATTTAAATCTTTAATTGATTTGTCAAAATATTCTAAACTAGCTGCTGCTACACCATATGCTCCACTACCAAGATAAATTTGATTTAAATATAATTCTAAAATTCTTTGTTTTGACAGTGCTCTTTCTATTCTAAATGCTAAGATTGCTTCTTTAATTTTTCTATTAAGACTCACTTCATTAGTTAATAAAAAATTTTTTGCTACTTGCTGTGTAATAGTTGAAGCACCCTCAAGTCGTTTTGATGAAACTATGTTGGAAATATTGTTAATTAAAGCTCTTATAACACCCTTTGCGTCTACACCTGGATGAGAGAAAAAATTTTTATCTTCGGCTGACAAAAATGAGTTAATTATATTATTTGGGATTGAATTATAAGGAATAAAAATTCTTTTTTCCTTTGAAAAATCTGCAACCAACTTTCCATTACCTGAATATACTTTACTTGAAACAGGAGGCTTGTAATTCTTAAGAAATTTATAATCTGGTATATTATTAGAATATGTCCACAAAACACCAAAAATTAAGATACCTAATAAAATAACCAAGGATAATGCAACAATCAAAATATTTTTAAAAAATTTATTCATTTTGTTTCCATTATATCTTTGAATTTGTTAAAGATAAGGCATGAAAATTAAACAAAATTTTATAAAAAATTAAAATATCAAATGAATCAATCAATAAAACTATTATGGAAAAAAATTTATACATCGATGCATCGCATCCTAACGAAACTAGAGTTGTTCTTAAATCAGGCGACAATATTGAAGATTACGAATACGAAGGTTTAAAAAACAATCTTATTAAAAATAATGTTTATCTTGGAAAAGTAAGCAGAATTGAACCATCTCTTCAAGCTGCTTTTGTAGACTTTGGTAGAAATAGGCATGGATTTTTATCATTTAATGATATTCAATCTGACTATTATCAAATACCAAAAGCAGATTTAGAAAGAATAAAAGAAGAAGAAGAAAAAGCTAGAGAAGAACTTTCTAAAGAAGTTGAGGCAAAAGAAGATGAAAATATTGCTGAAGGTAAACTTGAAATTGATGACCCTATTGAGGTTAAAAAAGAACTTATTGAACAAGATGAAAATAAAGAAGATTTAAGTCATGAAAAAGAAAAGAAAAAAGAAATTAAATTTAGATTTAAAAGATATAAAATCCAAGAAGTTATAAAACCAAATCAAGTTATACTCGTTCAGGTTATTAAAGATGAGAGAGGTCAAAAAGGTGCTGCTCTTAGTACGTTCATTTCAATTGCTGGAAAATATATTGTGTTAATGCCAAATACTCCTAAGGGTGGAGGTATATCAAGAAAAATATTCAATCCAGCTGATCGAAAAAAAATTAGAACTATATTAAACGAAATCGAAATTCCAAAAGAAATGGGCCTAATTGTTAGAACTGCTGGAAGTAATAAAACTAAAAATGAAATTAATAATGACTTAGATACACTTATTAAAACTTGGGGACAAATAAAAGATACCGCTATTAACTCTATAGCTCCATCTTTAATTCATCAAGAAAGTGAAATAATTAAAAGAACATTGAGAGACATGTTTACTGAGGAGACTAAAAATATTATTGTCGAAGGAAATGAGGGTTATAAAAAAACACAAACTTTTATGAAAATGATTATGCCTTCAAGTGTAAAAAAAGTAAAAAAATATAGAGGTAAAATTCCATTGTTTATAGAGGAAAATATTGAACAAAAATTAAATCAGATATTTGATTCTGAAATAAAATTAAAATCTGGAGGATATTTGGTAATTAACCCAACGGAGGCTTTAGTATCAATTGATATAAACTCTGGGAGCTCAATAAAGGGTAAAAATGTTGAAAGTACAGCTTTAGACACAAATATTGAAGCTGCAGAGGAGATTTCAAGACAAATTAAAATAAGAGATTTATCGGGTCTAATTATAATCGATTTTATTGATATGCTTAGCTATGGAAATAGAAGATTGGTCGAAAGAAAACTCAAAGAGAGATGTAGAGCTGACAGGGCAAGAATACAAATTGGAAGAATAAGTAATTTTGGACTTTTAGAAATGTCCAGACAAAGACTAAGAGAAAGTGCAATTAAGTGGAAAGTAACACTTACAGATGAGTCATTTGCTCAAAAATTACTTAAAACTGTTGAATTAAAGGCTGTTATCAACAAAGCAAAATTTGTTGAGTTAAGAGTTTGTGAAAAAATTTCTGATTTTTTAAAAGAAAATTTTGTTGATGATTTAACTTATTTTGAAAAGAAAAATAAAATAACGATTGATATTATTAGTGATCCTTCTCTAATTATACCAGAGTATATAATTAATGTTCAAAACAAATCAAAAAAAACAATTGAACTAATCGAATATTTTGAGAAATTAAAAAATTTAAAATTACAAATTAAAGAAGATAAAATTATTGATAAAAAAGAAACAAAAAAATTTCATAAAAAATCTTTTAAAAAGAAGCCTTATTTTAAGAAAAAATTTACTAAAAAACCAGCTACTATTTAATAATACCTTTTTTGGGTGAAGATGCATTGCCATATAAATATTTATTAATACGTCCAGCTAGAAAAGATTGCCTGCCTGAAATTACAGCATGCTTAAATGCAAGTGCCATACTAAAGGGTTTATTTGCTTTAGCGATTGCAGTATTAACCAAAACTCCATCACAACCTAATTCCATAGCTATGGTCGCGTCAGAAGCTTGCCCCAAACCTGCATCAATTATCAAAGGTAACTTAGTTTGTTTTCTAATAATCTTAATATTTACTTTATTTTGAATACCCAACCCTGAACCAATAGGAGCCGCTAACGGCATTATTGCATCTGCACCAGAATTTTCCAAACGTTTGGCCATTAATGGATCGTCATTACAATAAACCATAACTTTAAATCCTTCTTTCGCAAGAACTTCAGTAGATTTTAAAGTTTCAATCATGTCTGGAAATAAGTTTTGCCTATCACCAAGAACCTCTAATTTTACTAACTTCCAGCCTCCTATTTCTCTCGCTAGTCTAAGAGTTCTTAAAGCTTCTTTTGAATTATAACATCCAGCAGTATTTGGTAGATATGTAATTTTTTTTGGATCAATATAATCCATTAGAAGTGGTTTTTTTTTATCTGTTATATTAACTCTTCTTACTGCAACAGTTACTATTTCTGCTCCAGAGAGTTTAATCGCTTTTGCACACTCAGACATACTCTTGTATTTTCCAGTACCGACAATCAATCTGGAATTAAATTTTTTTTTTGCAACTGTTAATTTATCACTTTTCACTTAACCACCCCCAATAAAATGAACTATTTCAATTTTATCATTTTTTTTTAAATTTATTTTACTAATATTTTTTTTATCTATTATTTCTTGATTAAGTTCAATTGCTACTTTTTTCATAGGAATTTTTAGATTTTTTACTAAATCTGACACGCTATAATTATCAGAAATGGATTTAACTTTACCATTTACTTTAATTTTTATTTTTTTTATTTTTTTCATCGTATATAAGTGTTGAATGAATAATAAAATTATTATCGTTAATGGTCCAAATCTTAATCTATTAGGTGAAAGAGAACAATCACAATATGGATCCACAACCTTTAATGAATTGAAAGAAAATTGTTTAAAAAAATCAAGTGAGATTGGAATTGAGTTAGAATTTACCCAATCAAATATTGAGGGAGAATTAGTGAATTTAATCCAAGATGCTAGAAAAAAATATGATGGCATGATAATCAATGCTGCAGCATTTACTCACACATCAGTTGCAATAAGAGACTCTCTAGATTTGTTTAAAAAACCAATAATTGAGCTACATATTTCAAATATTTATAAAAGAGAGGAATTTAGACATAAATCGCTAATTAGCGATATAGTAACAGGTGGAATTTTTGGCTTAGGAGTAGAAGGTTATATTTTGGCCATAATTTCAATACAAAAGATTCTAACAAATGAAAATAGATAAAAATATTATTAAAGAATTAAGCAATTATTTAGATGAGTTTAATCTCACTGAAATAGAAATTACTGAAAAAGACACTAAGATTAAAGTTTCGAAAAATAATGTGTCTATAAGTAATCAACCAACAATGACAACCTCACCCTTAAGTATTCAAAATGATACTGTTTCAACAAAGGCGAGTGTTAAATCAGGAATAGAAATTACTTCACCGATTATAGGTACCGCATATCACTCACCAGAACCTGGAGCAAAAAAATTTGCTGAAGTAGGAAAAAAAATTAAGAAAGGTGATACTATAATGATAGTTGAAGCAATGAAAACAATGAACCATGTTCCTTCAACTGCTGATGGTATTGTAAAAGAAATTTGTGTTGAAGACGGTCATCCTGTTGAGTTTGGTCAGACTATTATTATTCTAGAATAAAAATAATGTTTAAAAAAATTTTAATTGCGAACCGTGGGGAAATTGCAGTTAGAATTATTCGTGCTTGTAAAGAATGGGGGATTCCAACTGTAGCTGTTCACTCCGATGTAGATAGAGAAAGTATGCATGTAAGAATGGCAGATGAAAGTGTTTGTATTGGATCTCATCAACCTGCTAACAGCTATCTAAATATACCTAATTTAATGTCTGCAATCGAGCTAACTGACGCAGATGCAGTTCATCCAGGATATGGTTTTTTATCTGAAAATGCAAATTTTGCCAAAATTCTTGAAGATAATAAGATAAGTTTTATTGGTGCATCTTCAAAACATATCAAAATGATGGGTGATAAAATTCAAGCTAAAAAAATCGCTAAAGAAAATGGATTGCCAGTAATAGAAGGTTCTGAGGGTGGTGTTACTAATGTAAAGCAAGCTAAAGAATTATGTAAAAAAATTGGATTTCCTGTTTTAATTAAAGCTTCAGGTGGTGGTGGTGGAAAAGGTATGAAAATAGTTTACAAAGAAGAAGAATTTGAAACTTTATTTTCCACTGCTAAATCAGAAGCACAAAAATATTTTGGAAATGATGAGGTTTATATTGAAAAATTTTTCCAAAACCCCAGACATATTGAGGTTCAAATTTTAGCAGGTAAGAATAATGTTGTTCATCTTCACGAGAGAGATTGTTCTGTTCAAAGAAGACACCAAAAATTGATTGAAGAGACACCAAGCCCTGTTTTAAATAATGAAATAAGAAAAGATTTGTTTGAAAGAACGGTTAAAATGGTAGCTAAAATAGGTTACATGGGTGCAGGGACTGTAGAGTTTATTTATGAGGATGGAAAATTTTACTTTCTAGAAATGAATACGAGAGTACAAGTTGAACATCCTGTAACTGAAATGGTTACGGGAATAGATATAATTAAAGAACAAATTTGGATTGCCTTTTCTGGAGAAACAGCACTTAAACAAAGTGATATTAATCCAAGGGGACATGCAATTGAATGTAGAATTAATGCTGAAGATGCAAGTAGAAATTTTCAACCATCGCCTGGTACCATAACTATGTGTCATCAACCATCAGGCTTTAGAACAAGAGTGGATGGAGCTATATTTCAGGGTTACAAAGTAACTCCTTATTATGACAGTATGGTATGTAAGTTGATTTGTCATGGAAGAAATAGAACTGAGGCTATTCAAAGAATGAATAGATCCTTAGACGAATTTGTAATTGAAGGGATAACGACAACCATTCCACTTCATAAAAAATTATTAAGCCACAAAAAATTTGTTAATTCTGACTTTAATGTTAGCTGGCTGGATAATGATAGTATTGTTTAATAACAATTTGTAAGCCAAACATCATAGACTGGATGATCAAAGGGTGTTATTGAAGGACTAGAGGAAAACATCCACCCGTTGAACACAAATACTTCATCATTATTATCATCAGTCAAATCTTTAACTTGTATATAAGCAGTAATTTCAGGATTATCATCAAATTCTGAATTTTTGCACTTTAAGCTTTTTATAGACAAGTCTTTAAATACAATTAATTCTCCATTCTTTAATTTAACTAAAGTATTTTTTGAACTTATTTTATCTAATATTTTTAGATCTGTAAAAGTACCCTCTAAATTACTTTGAGAAATTGAGAGATTAGTAAGAAAAAAGTAAGTTACAAAACAAAAAATAAATAATTTTATTTTATTCTTTCCAGCTAGAATATTTTTTTTTAATACCATCTTTATTTTTGTTTGGATAATAAGCGTCTACAGTTCCTGTTAAGTTAGCTTGGTGTGGCTTTTGCCAATTATATTTTTCAAGATTATGATTTTTTTCAATTCTATTGGGTGTAAAATGCATCCATGAATACCACTCAACTGGTATTTTTGATGCATCAACCGAGTCTGCATAAATAATCCATCTTTTACCTTTTTTGCTTTCATAATATTTATTACCTTGCGTATCACTACCTACAAACTTTCCAAAAAAAATAGTTTTTAACATTGTGCCAAAAGTATCTTGATTCCACCAAGTGAAAATTTTCTTTAAAAGTGTCAACATAAAATATTTTTATTTTTTCAATTAAAAATTGTATAATTTAAATTAGACTAAAATATGAATTTGTATATAAATTAAATTAATCATTGTACAAATTAATTTTTAAATTGAGGTCAAATGGCAAAATATTTAGTTGAGACTTATTACACATGCACTTTTAAAGTTAATCATTACTTAGATGATATTAACGAAACTGAGTTAAAAAACCTTGAAAAAAGAGATGATGGTAAATTTGAAGTTTTAGATGTCAAGTTAGATAATCGAAAAACTAAAAACCTTGACCCAAATAATAATAAAGTTATTGAAAATAAAAAAGTTGAGATGATGGCCGAAAAAAACCAACCAATTTCTCAAAATAAAGAAAATATAATATCAAATTTAAACAAAACTTCAGAGAGAGGCGGAAGAAGATTTGGTATGCCAGATAGAAGAAAAGGTTATATTCAAAAAGCAACAATAGGAAACCACAAGGTTTACCTGCATACTGGTGAATATGAAGATGGTAAAATAGGTGAAATTTTTATTGATACTAGCAAAGAGGGTGAACTAGTAAAAGCATTGATGAACAATTTCGCGATAGCAGTATCTTTAGGTCTTCAATATGGTGTGCCTTTAGATGAATTTATCAGTGCATTTGTTGGTACAAAATTTGAACCATCAGGAAAAGTTCATGGAAATGATAGAATATTAAGTGCAAGTTCAATATTAGATTATATTTTTAGGGAACTAGCAATTTCTTATCAAAATAGAGAAGATCTAGCACACACACCTTCTATTGGTGGGAGTGATACAAATGCTAATGATGAACCTCAATCAGAGGATCAAAATCAATTGCTAAAAATTGTTAAAGATATAACGAGCAAAGGATTTGTAAGAAATAATTACAAAAAAAATCTTGTAGATTTATCTGATGTTAAAATAAGTCTCAAAGGTAAGAAGTAAGTTTATTTTTTTGTTTTTAAAGAAATATTAAGCTCTTTAAGCTGTTCTTCTGGAACATCTGATGGCGCTTTCATCATTAAATCCTGTGCATTTTGATTCATTGGAAACATCGTAACTTCTCTAATATTTTTTTCATTTGCTAACAACATTACAATTCTATCTATACCAGGGGCTATTCCACCATGAGGTGGAGCTCCATAACTTAAAGCATTTATCATTCCACTAAATTTTTCATCAACTTGATCTTTATTATAACCAGCAATAGAGAAAAGCTTATACATAAGCTCTGGTTTATGATTTCTTATTGCCCCTGACGAAAGCTCAATACCATTACAAACAATGTCATATTGATAAGCCAATATATCCAAAGGATTTTTAAATTTTTCTTCATCTAAAATACCTTGTGGCATAGAAAAAGGATTGTGACTAAACTCAATTTTATTAGTCATCACATTTTTTTCAAACATTGGGTAGTCAACAATCCAACAAAATGCAAAAATATTCTCATCAATTAAATCTAAATCTTTTGCAATTTTATCTCTTGCTTGAGAAGTAATTTTTTCTAGATCATTTTGCTTACTGCATGCCATGAAAATACTATCTCCTACCTCAGAATTTGTTTTTTTCATTATCTCCAACAAAGCATCTTTAGAAAAAAATTTTCCTATAGGTCCTTTTGCGGATAGATCTCCATCATTTTCAAAAGTAAAATAAGCTAATCCTGATGCACCTTGTTCTTTTGCCCATTTATCAATATTATCAAAAAAACTTCTTGGCTTATCTTTCGTATTCTTGGTTGATATGCATCTAACTTTGGAACCAGATTTTACAAGTTTTTTAAAAATTTCAAACGATACATCGTCTCGATCAAAAATATATGTTATGTCATTTATAATCAAAGGATTTCTTAAATCAGGTTTATCACTCCCATATTTTAACATCGAGTCTGCATAAGAGATCTTAGGAAATTTATCATACATTAATTTTTTGTTAGAAAATTTTTTAAAAGTATTGACCAATAAAGACTCAACTATATTAAAAACGTCTTCTTGCTCAACAAAAGACATTTCTAAATCTAATTGGTAAAATTCCCCTGGACTTCTGTCTGCTCTTGCATCCTCGTCTCTAAAGCATGGTGCAATTTGAAAATATTTATCAAAACCGGAAACCATAATTAATTGTTTAAATTGCTGAGGAGCTTGAGGCAATGCATAAAATTTACCAGGATTTAATCTGCTTGGAACTAGAAAGTCTCTAGCACCTTCAGGGCTTGATGAAGTTAATATTGGGGTTTGAAATTCTAAAAAACCAAGTTTTGTCATTTCATTTCTAATATATGAAATTACTTGTGATCTTAAAATTATGTTTTCATGAATTTTTTTTCTTCTTAAATCTAAAAATCTGTATTTTAATCTAATCTCTTCCGCATATTCCTGATCACTAAATACGGGCATTGGCAGCTCTTTACAAGTTCCTAATATTTCAAATTTATTTATTAGTACCTCAACTTCTCCAGTTTCAATATCTTTATTAATCGTTTCATTCGAACGGTTGATAACTTTTCCATTAACTTTTATAACTGTTTCTAATTGAATTTTTTCTAGCTCTGAAAAATTTTTGTTTCCTTTATCGATAATACACTGGGTGATTCCGTAATTATCCCTAAGATCAATAAATAGAAGGTTACCGTGATCTCTTTTTTTGTTAATCCATCCAGATATAGAAATCTCTCTATCTATGTCTTCTTTTCTTAATTCACTGCAGTTATGAGTTCTATATTTATTCAATTATTCTCCTAAAGCCTCTCTAATAATTTTAAAATCGATTGGCTTTCTTCTTTTTAAACTAATATTGTCGATTTTATATATGAATTCAAAAATTTTGCCATAGGATCTATCAATTCTTTTAACAATAAAATCTATTAATTTCTTATCTATAGATATTTGACGATCTGATAGATTTTTAAGTATTAATGCAAACATAAGATCATCACCTGGTTTTTCTAAAGCAGATAATAGGAAATTTTTAGATCTAGAATTTAGATCATTCAATCCAAATTTAAAATTAACAATAGGTTTGATTGTAGTTACAATTAGAAATTTATTATCCTGTTCTATATTATTCAATAGTGTAAAAAAAATATTCTCATCAATATTTTTATTTAGATTTTCAATGACAATATTTTCATAAATTTTAATATCTTTTAAAGATTGATTATTGATCTGATCTGCTTCAATTTTAATTCCATTGAATTTTTCTAAAAATATATTTACTAAATGAGTTTTTCCAGAGAATTTTTCACCAAATAAGTTTATAAAATTTTTTTCCCATATAGGCCAACTATTTAATAATTTAAAAGAATATTCGTTACTTTTAGAAACATAAAAATCTTGATCTTTAAAGTTTTGCTCATGATCAAAATTTAATATTAATTGATTTAAATTGTTCATTTTATAGACCACGTTTGATTTTGAGTATCAAATTCATAATTTTTATTTTTCATAATTTTAATAAAATAATCTGGAGAACCATTAAATATTATTTTATAAATATTACTTTTATTGTTAAATTTGAAAATACTAAAATCATAAACTAAATCTACATCAGATAATGTCTCTTCAAATTTAGATACTTTAGTATTATCGTGATTATCAATTGAGATAGTTAAAGATAGTTTAACAGAAGTATTAATTTCATTTTTTGATTTCCAATAATTTTCAAATATAGATTTCAAATTTTCTGTAAATTGCTCAACATTATTATCATCATTAAAAGCTATTTTTTCAAATCTTAGATTTTTTAGATCTTCTTTTTCATTAAAATTGATTTTATTTAACACTCTAATTTCTTTATTATTTTTAAAAATAATGGTTATAATATAATCACTTAAGTTATATTTTTTAATTATTTCTTTGAAATCATAGTTTTCTAAATTTTTTGAATTAGCTTTTATTAAATCAAAATCATCAAGATCTTCTGCAGGTAAAACATAATTTAATAAATGATATTTTTTAATATTTAAATTCCACCTATTAAATAAATTGCTTTCAGAAAACATCAAAATTTCATTTTTTTCTTCATCCACAATAATTGGTATGAAAAGGATATTTTTTTTTATTGGTAAAGATGGAAATATATTTTTGCTTTCCAGAAAATTGAATATTTTTTTTTTATTAAAAGAAACGTTTAATGTTAAATAATAAATTTCATCAACAAATTTTTCTTCCTTAATTGAAAAAGTTTCAATCATACTTTTAATTTCACCTAAGGATGTTTTATTAAGTTTTTTTTGATTTTCTATTTGAACAATAGATAAAATTAGTTGAGTAAAAGCTTTAGTAAAACTTTTGTCAATTATCTCATTTTTGTCAAAATTTATCTCAAATGGGGTAGAAATCTCAATATCTTCTATAGAAAATGTCTTTGCATGAATAATATCTGTGGAAAAAAAAATATTTACCAAAGCAAGAATGCAAAAATGAATATATAATTTCTTAAAAAAATAATATTTAAAATTTAATTTCATAAATCATACTAATGAATAAAAAAATATTTACCTATAAAAAAAGTGGAGTTAATATTGATGCTGCTGATAAATTTGTTGATTTCATTTCCTCAGTTTCATCAAAAAAAAAAGGCAAAAAAAAGTTTTCTAATATAGGTGGATTTGGTTCAATTTCTGACATCCCAAATCACATAAAACAGCCTAAGATTGTTGCTTGTACAGATGGCGTTGGTACAAAAATAGAGATTGCAAATACTCTCGATAAGTATGACACAATTGGAATTGATCTAGTTGCAATGAGTGTCAATGATTTAATTGTTCAAGGTGCAAAACCACTTTTATTTCTAGATTATATCTCTATTAATAAAATTGATTTAAAGAAACTTAAATCAATCATAAAAGGTATAGTTAACGGGTGTAAACTATCTGAGTGTGAGTTAGTTGGTGGTGAAACTGCAGAAATGCCAGGAACTTATGAAAAAGGTAAATTTGATATTGCTGGTTTTGCAGTTGGTGTTGTTGGAAAAAATAAAATTTTAAATAAGAATAAAATCAAAACTAATGATTTGATCCTGGCTATTCCATCTAGTGGGCTTCATTCAAATGGTTTTTCATTAGTACGATATCTAATTAATCAAAAAAAAATTGATATAAAGAAAAATAAATTTTTGAAAACTGAGTTGATTACACCAACTAAAATTTATGTTAAAGAAGTTCTTAAATTAATTGATCAAAATCTAATAAATGGATGTGCCAACATAACAGGTGGTGGATTAGCTGATAATATTAAAAGAATAATCCCTAATAACTTAGTTGCTAATATTAACTTAAGTAAAATTAAAACTTTAAAAATTTTTAAGTGGTTAAAGAATAACGGTATATCTGATAAAGAAATGCTTAAAACATTTAATTGTGGTGTTGGCTTTTGTTTAATAATTAATCCAAATAAATATGAAAAAGTTAAAAAGTATTTTGCTAAAGATTTTAAGCCCTATGTGATTGGAAAAGTTTTTAGAGGAAAAAATAAAGTTAAATTAAATGGTGCTATCAACTGGATCTAAAAAAATAAAAACTGCTGTTTTTATATCGGGAACTGGAAGTAATCTTAAGTCACTTCTAAAATTTTCAAAACTCAAAAAATCACCAATCTCAATAGAAATGATAGTTTCTAATAACCCTAAATCAAAAGGTTTAAACTTTGGAAAAATTTATAAAATTAGAAAAAAAATATTTAATTTCAAAAAACAAGCGTCAGCTGAAAAAGAAATCCTTCTCAAATTAGAAAAAAACAAAATTAACCTAATTTGCTTAGCAGGCTTTATGAAAATTTTATCAAAAAATTTTATACTTAACTTTAAAGGACAGATACTAAATATCCACCCGTCTCTTCTTCCAAAGTATAAAGGATTAAATACTCATGAAAAAGCAATAAGAAATAAAGACGAATATTCAGGTTGCACTGTTCATTTTGTGAATTCTAAAGTTGATTCTGGAAAAATTATTATTCAAAAAAAAGTAAAAATTAAAAAAGATGACACACCTAAGTCACTTGCTAAAAAAATTTTATATCAAGAACATAAATTATACCCTAAAGCTATCTTAAAAATTTCTAGTCTTTAAAGAAAAAATCAATTTCAATTTTAGCATTTTCAACACTATCAGATCCGTGAACTGAGTTTTTATCAATAGAAATTCCATATTTTTTTCTTATTGTGCCTTCTTCTGCATCTTCAGGATTTGTTGCTCCCATAAGCTCCCTATTAGCTAATACTGAATTTTCTTTTTCTAAAATCATTACAACAATTGGGCCAGATGATAAGTATGCACATAAATCATTATAAAAAGGTTTTGTTTCGTGGACTTTGTAAAATTTTTCTGCTTCAGACTTTTCTATTTTTATTTTCTTATCTTTTATGATTGAAAAACCTTTGTTTTTAAACATTTCTTTAATTTCATTATCTAGATTTCTTTCTACTGCATCTGGTTTAATGATTGATAGTGTTTGTTGTGTATTACTCATAATCATCCTCTATTAGTTTATTTAATAATCTGACTCCGTAGCTAGTTGCTCCACCTGAGTTTAAAGCTCCACCATATTTTGAAAACGCCATACCAGCTATGTCTAAATGAGCCCAAGGTGTTTTATTTAAAATAAATCTTTGTAAAAACTGTGCTGCAGTTGTTGATCCTGCACCACCAACATAATTTATATTTTGCATATCTGCATTTTTTGAATTTATAAGTTTGTCAAAATTTTTATGCAGAGGCATCCTCCACAATTTTTCCTCTACTTTGTCGCCTGCTTCCAATAATTGTTTCGCTAACTTATCGTTGTTTGAAAATAAGCCTGCATATTCAGATCCTAAAGAAACTATAATAGCTCCAGTTAAAGTTGCTAAATCAACTATAAATTTAGGTTTAAATTTTTTTTCAGTAAAAGTTAAAGCATCAGCTAAAACTAATCTACCTTCAGCATCCGTATTTAATATCTCAATTGTTTTACCGCTGTAAGATTTAACTATATCTCCAGGTCTTTGAGCGTTTCCACTTACCATATTTTCCACAAGTCCAACAACACCGACTACATTAATTTTCGCTTTTCTTATAGCTAAATTTTTCATTAAACCAACAACTGTAGCTGAGCCTGCCATATCATAAGTCATGTCTTCCATAAATTTAGCTGGTTTTAACGAGTAGCCACCAGTATCAAAACAAACTCCCTTTCCAACAAAAGCTAATGGTTTAGAATTATTTTTTGCTCCATTCCATTCCATAGTCACAAGATAAGATCCTCGAATACTTCCTTGTCCCACACCTAGCAAAGCATTCATTCCAAGTTTTTTTAATTTTTTTTTATCATATATATTTATTTTTAATCCAAATTTTTTAAGTGAATTAATTCTTTTTGTATATTCATCTGGGTGAAGGACATTTCCAGGTTCTGAAACAAGGTCTCTTGCAAAAAAACTTCCTTCCTCTAGTGCTTTAAATCTTAAATGATCTTGTGTAGATATTTTATTTTTATTCCCTATTACATTTATAAAAATTTGTTTTTTATTTTTTTTAGATTTATAAATATTAAATTCATAAGATTTTAATTTTAGTCCGTGAAGAAAATATCCTACAAAATTTTTTATTTTACTTTGAGCTGTATCTGAATTTATAAAGAAATCTTTTTTTTGTTCATAATTTACAAAACTATGAAATTTGGCTCCTAGATTTTCTACATCTGATATCTTGATATCTTTTTTAATAGATACTAAAAAAACTGTTTTTTTTGAATTAATTTTAAAAAAAAGTAGATCTTTTTTTAAATCACTAGTTTTTAGCAAATCTGAAACATATGAATATTCTATATCTGAAGTATACTTTTTTAAGCTGTTAATATTGAATTTTTCATCAACAAATAAGATTAGATTTGAAAATGCTTTTATTGGACTACTTTTTTTATAATTAATTTTAACAGTCATAAATTTTAAATACACTCTATACGAGTTGAATGCTATATATGAATAAAAATATCATATTTCAATGAAAAAAATTCTATATAGAAAATTTTTAACTGACTGTATAATTTTTTTTCTTGTCACATTAATCAGTACAGCAGTAATTATTTGGATTTTTCAAGCAGTTAACTATCTAGACCTAATCATTGAAGATGGGCGAGATTATATTGTTTATATCAATTATGCCTTATTAAATTTTCCAAAGATAATCAGCAAAATATTACCTTTTGCATTTTTTTTTAGTTTTTCGTATGTGATAGCTAAATATGAATTAAAAAATGAATTATTAATTTATTGGAATTTTGGTATTACTAAAATGAGCTTTGTTAATTTTTTTTTAACATTTTCAGTATTTTTATTTTTATTTCAAATTGCTTTAACAGCTATTATTGTTCCAAAATCACAAACTTTATCAAGATCTGTAATTAGAAGTTCTGATTATAATTTTTTTGATAATTTTATTAAAATAAAAAAATTTAATAGTGCAGTTAAGAGGCTGACAATATATACAGAAAGTAAGGATAAAGAAGGCAACTATAATAATATCTATATAAAAAAAGATACTAATAAAAATAATTTTCAAATCACTTATGCAAAAAAAGGGGTTTTTAAAAACAAGAATGGTATACCGGTATTAGAACTTTATAACGGTGAAAATATAAATTTAAATAATAACAAAATAACAAACTTTAGCTTTTCAAAATCTGAATTTAATTTATCTTTATTTTCACCAGACACAATTTTAGTAAAAAAAACACAGGAACATACAACATTAGAATTAATAGTTTGTATCATTAATTTAGCTGACACAAGTATAATAGATAAAGATAAAATTAAAAAAAAAATTAGGAATTGTGAGATAAACAATTTAGATAATATCGTTGCTGAAATTTATAAACGATTAGGTATTCCACTTTTTTTACCAGCGCTAATGCTTATTTCCTTACTGTTAATTATCTACTCTAAAGAGAAAGTTAACTATTTAAGGTATAGAACAATTATATTTCTAATTGGTTTTTTTTTAATAATTTTTTCAGAGTCAACAATAAGATTTATAAATGAATCATTCTTTAATAATTTAGTGATATTTTTAATTCCTATATTTACAATAATATTTTTATACACATATTTACTAATTAAATTTAAAGAGTCTTAAAATGAAAACTTATATAAAATTTATTACTAATATTTTTTTAAGATCATTTTTATTTGTTATTTTAATAACTTTCAGTCTTGTATTTATAATAAATCTTTTAACTGAACTAGAATTTTTTAAAAATATCAATGTAAGTGTTTTTTTTACAATTTATTTATCTCTACTAAACTCACCATCAATGATCTTTGAAATATTTCCATTCATATTTCTTATAACAACTCAATTATTTTATATTAAATTATTCAATAATAATGAAATACAAATTTTTAAATATTCTGGTTTAAAAAATTCTACAATACTCACAATAATAAGTTTAACCACTTTATTAATCAGTATTTTTATAATTAGTGTATTTTATAATACCTCCTCAAATTTAAAAAGTTTTTATCTAGAATTGAAAAATAATTATACAAAGGATGGCAAATATCTGGCCGTTATAAATAAAAATGGCCTTTGGATTAGAGACAAAATTGAAAATAAAATTTTTATAATTAATTCTACAAAAGTTAATGAAAATTTTTTAATAGATAGTTTTATTACTGAATTTGATACTAGCTACAATGTAATAAGAAATATTAAAAGTCAAAAAATCAATATCCAAAATAATGAATGGATAATTTTAAAACCTGAGGTTTTTGAAAATAATACGGCTAAAAAATTTGATAAAATTAAAATTAATTCAAATTTTAATTATAAGCGTATTAATAGCCTGTTTTCTAATTTATCTTCTCTCTCGTTTATTGAGCTAATTGAATTAAAAAAAAATTACGATTTATTGAACTATTCTACCACTGACGTCATTATTCAAATTCAAAAGATAATTTCTTATCCTTTTTATCTTGTACTAATGACTATATTTTCAAGTTTAATAATGTTAAGTAGCAAAAAAATTAATAGCAATACTGTTAAAATATCAATTGGTTTGTTTTTATGTGTGGTTATTTATTATTTAAATAATCTTTTAAATGTTATGGGCGCAACTGAAAAAATAAATTATATTTTATCAGTATGGTTGCCTCAATTATTTTTGACATTTTTGATATTATTAATGATGCATAAAATTAATGAAAAATAAACATACATATATCCTTATATTCATATTAATGAATATGTTAATTATTCCACATGTTAGCTCAAAGGAAATATTTAATTTTAATGTAACTGAAATAGAAATTTTACAAAATGGAAATATATTTAAAGGTTATAACGGTGGTGAAGCTTCTACAGATGACGGTATCTCTATAACAGCAAATAATTTTGAATATAACAAAATTGCAACAACCTTAATTGCAAGAAAAAATGTTAATCTAAAAGATAAAAGTAAAAATTTATTTATAATTGCTGATGAAATTTTTTATATAAGAAATATTGAAAAAATTATTGCAAGTGGAAATGTTCAAATTAAAGATGAAATTAATAATTTAATAATTAATGCTGATAAAATTTTTTATTTTAAAAATGAAGATAAAATAATTGCTAGTGGTAACGTTAGTTTAAATGATTTAACAAAAAATATAATTTTAGAAACAAAAAAAATAACTTATCAAAAAAACCTAAATAAAATTTTCACCGAAGGAAAAACCTATGCATATGTTAAGTCAAAATATAAAATTTATTCAAAAAATGTAACATATCTTTTGGATAAAATGAGCTTATATTCTTCTCAAAAAACAACTGTTAGAGACAATAAATTTGCAATTTACTCTCTTGATAATTTTAATTATCAAATTAATGATGAGTTTTTAAAAGGTAAAAATGTTTTAATTGTTGAAAATACACATTTGCCAATTGAAAAAAGAAACCAACTTAATTTTGAAAGCGGTTTTTTTGATTTAAAAAATAATAGTTTTAAAACTACAGGTACAAAAATTAAATTACAGAAAGATCTTTTTGATAAATCAGAAAATGACCCAAGACTGTATGGTGCTTCATCATTAAAAAAAAAGAACATTACTTCTGTAAAGAAAGCAGTTTTTACAAGTTGTAAAAAAACAGATCATTGCCCAGCATGGCAATTAGAAGCTTCGGAAATTAAACATGACCAAAAAAATAAAAAAATAATATATGATAATGCAGTCTTAAAAGTTTATGACGTACCTGTGTTTTATTTTCCTAAATTTTTTCATCCTGATCCAACAGTTAAAAGACAATCAGGTTTTTTACAACCTGAAATTAATAGCTCAAATATTTTAGGATCATCTTTAAGCATACCTTATTATCATGTAATTTCAGAAGATAAAGATTTTACATTTAATCCAATTTTTTTTACTAAAAATGCTAAAATGATTCAAAGTGAATACAGGCAAAAAAATGAAAATTCATCATTAATTGCAGATTTTGCTATTACTAACGGATACAAATCTACTTCCACACAAAAGAAAAAAAATATAAATCATTTTTTTTCTAATTTTAAAAAAGACCTCAAGATAAATAATTTTTTTACAAGTGATTTGAGTCTCTTTGTAGAAAGAATTTCGAAAGATACTTATTTAAAAATATTTGGAGACAATTTATCAAATAGTTCTGTGAAACCTTTGAATTCAGATGTAATGAATTCTGGATTTGATTTGTTGCTAGAAAATGAAACTTTTTTTTTATCTGGAGGTGCTAACATATACGAAGATTTAACAAAATTACAAAGTGATCGTTATCAATATGTTTTGCCCTATTATAATTTTTCTTTAAATTCTATACCGACTGATAATGGCACTATAAACTTTAGCTCTAGTGGAAATAATACTTTGGATAATACTAATAATGTAAAATCAAGAGTGATTAATAATGTAAGTTATAGCTTTAATGAAAAAATTTTTGAAAACGTTGGATTAACAAATAATCTAAGTTTTTATTTTAAAAATTTAAATAGTGTGGGAAAAAATGTTACCCAGTATAAATCAAGTCCACAGGTTGAAATTCAGTCATTATTAGAGCTAAATTCACAATTGCCTCTTTTAAAAAAAACAATGTTAAATAATCAAACTTTGGTACCAAGATTATCTTTAAGATTTAATCCCAGTGACATGATAAATCATTCTGATACTGAGAGAAAAATAAATATTAATAATATATTTGATATCAACAGACTTGGGCTTGAAGACAGCTTTGAATCAGGCAACTCTTTAACACTTGGAATTGACTATAAAAAAGAAAATATTAAAGATGAAGATAAATCTTTAGAAATAAAATTTGCATCAGTTTTTAGAGATAGTGAAGAAAAAAATGTTCCTTCACAAACAACTTTAAATAAAAAAAACTCTAATTTGTTTGGGTCAATTAATTATCAATTTTCTAAATTTCTAGATATAGATTATGACTTTGCAATTGATAATAAAATAAATAATTTTGAATATAACTCAATTGAACTTGGTTTATCCTTAAATAATTTTATAACAAAATTTAACTTTATAGAGGAAGATCTTGAATTAGGGAACACAAATATTTTTGAAAATACTACTTCTTACAATTTTGATGATTCTAACTCAATAAAATTCAGAACAAGAAGAAATAGAGAAATTAATCTTACTGAATATTATAATTTAGTTTATGAATATAAAAACGATTGTCTAACAGCAGGCATCAGATTCAACAAAACATATTATGAGGATAGAGATCTTAAACCATCTGAAAATTTGATGTTTACTATAAGCTTTTTTCCAATAACATCTATTGAACAATCTTTTAAATAAAAAATGTTTAAAAAAGTAAAAAAATTTATTTTTAGAATTTCTGCTATATCTCTGCTTATTTTGTTAAATGAGTCAAAAGTTCTATCTATTGAAAATAGTATTATTTTAAAGATTGATAACAAAATTATCACAAATATTGATATTCAAAATGAAGCTAAATATCTAAAAGCTTTAAACCCAAATTTACAAAGTTTAGATAAAAATAGAATAATAAAAATTGCTAAAACATCATTAATCAGAGAAAAAATAAAGGAAATAGAAATATCAAAATCTACCATTAGGGAAATTGATGATGAGTATTTAGATAATGTAATAAAATCTATTTATAAAAATCTTAATTTTAGAAATAAAGATGAGTTTTTAGCTTATATAAAATCATTCCAAATTGATATTGCCACAATAGAAAAAAAGCTTTCTAGTGAAGCATATTGGAATCAGCTGATATATAAAAAATTTTTTTCAAAATTAAAAATCGATAAAAAGAAAATAAAGAAAGAAATTTTGTCAAATAAGCAAACTTTAAATTCATATCTCTTGTATGAGATTTTTTATAATGTGGAAAACAATCCCGAATCTAAGGAATTATTTAAAAAAATTGAAAAAAGTATTTCTGTAGATGGATTTGAAAATGCAGCTTCAATATACAGTGTTTCTGAGAGTTCAAAAACTGGAGGTAAGCTAGGTTGGATTAGTGAAAATTCTATTGACAAAAAAATTTTAAGTAAGATTTTAAATTTACAGAATGGAGAATATACTTCACCAATTTTACTTCCTGGGGGGTTTTTAATATTATTCGTTAAAGATAAAAAAGAAATTAAAAAAGAGATTGATGTTGAAAAAGAATTAACTTTAAGGATAAGATCTTTAAAAAATCAACAATTAAATCAGTATTCAAATATATATTTTAAAAAAATAAAAAAAAATATTTTGATTAATGAAAAATAAACCAATTATCTTAGTTAATGGAGAGCCCAATAGTGTTTTTTTAGAAATATTTTTTAAATGCTTAAAATATAGAAAATATAAAAGTCCTTTGATTTTAATTTCATCTTTAGAATTATTGAAAATTCATATGAAAAAATGTAAGTTTAAAAAAAAGATACAGTTAGTAAGCTATAAAGACATCAACAAGTTAGAACTAAATAACAAATGTATAAATTTAATAGATGTTCAATTAAAATCTATAAAAAATTCAAAGAATATTACAAATAAATCCAATTCATTTATTAAAAATTCATTTGAAATTGCTCAAAAAATTATAAAACTTGGTTTTACTCAAAAATTAATTAATGGACCAATTTCTAAAACAAGTTTTTTAAACAAAAAATATCTTGGTATCACAGAGTTTCTGGCAAAAAGATCAAATACTAAAAAATTTGCTATGTTGATTTACAATAAAAATTTAGCAGTTTGCCCTATTACAACACACCTTCCTATTAAAAATGTCTCTAAAAGTATTACAAAAAATATAATCTCTGAAAAGATATCATTAATAAATGAATTTTATAAAAAATTAAAAAAAACTAAACCTAGGATTGCTGTTTTGGGTCTTAATCCACACTGTGAAAGTGTAGATAAATTCAATGAAGATGAAAAAATTATAACTCCCATCATAAAACATCTGAAAAAAATAGGATATAATATTAAAGGACCTTATCCAGCTGATACAATATTTTTAAAAAATAATAGAAAAAAATTTGATGTAATAGTGGGTATGTATCATGATCAAGTTTTAACACCCATTAAAACATTATTTGAGTATGATGCCATTAATATTACTTTGGGCTTACCTTTTAAGAGAATATCACCTGATCACGGGCCTAATGAAAAAATGGTAGGAAAAAATTTATCTAACCCATTAAGCTTAATAAGAGCAATTGAATTCTTGGATAAAAATTGATTAAAGCTAAAAAAAGTTTAGGTCAAAATTTTCTTACTGATAGAAACATTCTTGAAATTATATCTAATATCACACCAATTAATAATAAAACTATTCTTGAAATTGGTCCTGGCACTGGAAATTTAACATCTTTTATTTTAAAAAAAAATCCTAAAAAAATATTTGTAATTGAAAAGGATAATGATTTAGCCAAAAATCTTAATAGTACATTCAAAGATCAATTAACAATTATAAATGATGATGTTTTAAATATTGATGAAAATTTATTATTTAACGAAAAAGTAACAGTATTTGGCAATTTACCCTATAATATATCTACTGAAATATTAACCAAATGGATAATTAATTTAAAGGATAATTTTTGGTTTGATCATCTTGTTCTCATGTTTCAAAAAGAAGTAGCTGATAGAATAATTGCAACTTATAATAAATCAACTTATGGAAGATTGTCAATTTTAGCCAATTGGAAATTAAATGTTAAAAAGATCTGTGATATTAAGCCTAAGTCGTTCTCTCCAAAACCAAAAGTTGATAGCTCTTTATTGTTTTTTTCTCCTAAACAGGATTTTCATAAAATTAAAAACCCTAAAAACTTAGAAAAAATTACAAGAATATTTTTTAGTCAGCGAAGAAAAATGTTAAAAAAACCTTTTAATCAATTATTTAATGGTGATAAAAAAATATTAGATAAGCTTCAGATTGATTTAAATTTACGACCACAAAATTTAGACTTTAATACTTATTACAAATTAACTAGCGAATATGAAAAATTAAGAAGTTAATTTACTTACGTGACCTCTGATATATTCTAAATCATAATCCTTTGAACCATTATTTATTTCAGCCACAATTAAATTATTAATTTTAGAAAAACATTTTTCAAGATTATCGTTTATGACAACATAATCATAATTTATCCAATGCAAGACATCTCTCTCAAACTGTTTCATTCTTTCTTCAGCAATTAACTTGTCTTTCATGTCTCTATTAGAAAGTCTTTCAAACAATTCTTCTTTGCTTGGAGGAAGTATAAAGAAAGTTATCAATTTATAGTCAAGCTTTTTATTTTTAATTTGATCTGCTCCCTGCCAATCAATATCAAACAAAATATTTTTACCTTTATTTAACTTGTCAATTACTGGTGTTCTAGTTGTTCCATAAAAATTATTAAAAACTTTTGCATATTCAAGGAACTCTTCGTTTTTAATTAGTCTTTTAAACTCATCTTCCTTTACAAAAAAATAATCATTATTAGATATCTCATTTGGTCTTGGTTGACGCGTAGTGTGTGAAATGGAAATTTCAAAGTTATCTAATTCAGATAACATTTTTACCAATGTAGTTTTACCCGCTCCTGATGGAGAAGATAAAACAATCATTACTCCATCATTTAGTGATGGCATAGAAATAATTAGTTTGCTTTACCTTCAATAAACTTAACTGCATCTCCTACAGTTAAAATTTTTTCAGCTTCGCTATCTGAAATTTCAGACCCAAATTCTTCTTCAAAAGCCATTACTAATTCAACAGTATCTAAACTATCAGCACCTAAATCATCTATAAAACTAGACTCTTCAGTTACTTTTGATTCATCGATACCTAAGTGATCCGCTACAATTTTTTTTACTTTGCTTGAAACATCTTCTGACATATTGATCCTTTTTGTTATGAATTCTTAATAGTTTAAAAACCTATTTTGTCAAGCCATATACATGCCTCCATTAACATGCAAAGTCTCTCCGTTTATATAGCTAGATTGATCTGAACTCAAAAAAAGTACAGCATTTGCAATATCATCCGGCTCACCTAATCGGGCAGATGGTATCTTTGATACAATTACCTCTTTAAATTTATCGTCAATTTTATCAGTCATTGCTGTTTTAATGAAGCCTGGCGAAATGCAATTTACATTGATGTTTTTCTTAGCATATTCTATTGCAAGACTCTTTGACATTGCAACAATTCCAGCCTTTGATGCTGTGTAATTTGCTTGCCCTAAATTGCCAGTATGACCTACTACAGAGGTAATATTTACAATTTTTCCAGATTTATTCTTGAGCATCTTTTTTATAGCAAACTTACTCATTAAAAAAGTTGAAGTTAAGTTTATATTAATAACTTTTTGCCATTCATCTAGACTCATTCTTATTGCCAAGTTGTCTTGAGTAATTCCTGCATTATTGATAATGCCATCCAAACTCCCTCCAAGTTCATTGGTGGCATTTTCAATGAACTCTTCAATTTTTTCACTTTGAGAAATGTCAAATTTTAATATTTTAATATTGGTAAAATTCTTTTTTAATTCTTCTAGTTTTTCTGTTCTAGTTCCTGAGGCTAAAATATTTGCACCAGCCTTATTTAATTTTTTAATTATAGAATTTCCTATTCCACCTGATGCACCAGTTACTATAATATTTTTATTTTCTAAATTACTCATATTTTTAAACTTTCAATATCTTCTTGGTTATTTATAGTATCTATTTTCACTTCTCTACTAATTCTTTTAACTAAACCTGATAAAACTTTCCCTGGACCTATTTCAATGAAGTGATTAACTTCATTATTAATCATATTAATAACACTCTCTCTCCATCTAACTCTATTTTCAATTTGTTTAATCAACAAATCTTTGAGCTCTTCAACACTTATTATTTCATTAGCAGTAACATTTGAGATCAATTTATTTTGAACTTGGTTAAAGCTCAATTTATTTAATTCCTCACTCATAATATTTGTTGCTTTGCTCATTAATCCACAATGGAAAGGCGCACTCACTGGTAACTTTATATTTTTAATAGTATTTTCTTTTAAGACTAAAATAAGACGATCTAAATCCTCTATTTTCCCACTTAAAACTATTTGACCTTCAGAATTATCATTTGCAATTTCAACTTTAAAATTTTTCTCATTTTCTTTTAATATTCTTTCGATAATCTCTACGGTCGAGCCTAGTACTGCGACCATACCACCCTGTCCTTTTGGTACCGAGTTTTGCATAGCTTCACCTCTTATTCTTAAAATCTTTAAAGTATCAGAAAAATTCAAATATCCTGCACAAGATAATGCTGAGTACTCACCTAATGAATGTCCTGCAAAATATTTTGCTTTATTTAAATCAATATTAAATTCTTTTGTAATTACGTTAAATATTGAATAACTAATTAAAAAAATTGCAGGCTGCGTATTTGCAGTTAGGTCTAATTTCTCTTTTGGACCATCTGATATAAGCTTAGAAATTGAAAAACCAAGGGTTTCATCTGCTTCTTTAAATAGGTTTTTGACAAGGTCAAACTTGTCATAAAATTCCTTACCCATACCAACAATTTGAGAACCTTGCCCTGGAAAAATTACTGAAAACATAAAAAAAACTATCTATTTTGCCTTTTTAACTATTGTAATTGAACATTTATAATAGTATATCCTCACTTTTTATTAAAGAACTTAAATGAATTTATACGAACATACTATTATAGCTAGACAAGATACTTCACCTAGTGAAATTAAGCAATTAACAGAAAAGTATTCTAAAATTGTTGAAAAAAATGAAGGTGAAATTATAAAGACTGAAAACTGGGGACTACTTAACTTGTCTTATCTAATTAAAAAAAATAAAAAAGGTAGCTACATTCACTTTAAAATAAAAAGTAAAGGCAATGTCATTGATGAATTAGAGAAAAATGAAGCAATTGACAAAAAATTATTAAGATACTTAACTGTAAGAGTTAAAAAATTTGATCTAGAAGCTAACTACTTTGCTAAAAGTGAAGATGGCGATAAAAAAGAAAGCTACAGAAATTAATTATGCCTAAAAGACAAAGCGGAAATAAAAAAGGTAAGCAAAGCAACTTTGCAAAATTAAGTATCTTTCAACCAAATAAATATAAATTTAAAAAAACATGTCCATTATCAGCAAAAGGTGCACCTGCTGTTGATTATAAAAACGTAAGACTTCTAAAGAAATATATGTCTGAAAATGGAAAAATTTTACCGTCAAGAATTACTAATGTTTCTCAAAAGAAACAGAGAGAGTTATCTCTTTCAATTAAAAGAGCTAGAAACTTAGCATTAATATAAAAATGAAAGTTATTTTATTAGAAAACGTAAAGAGGGTTGGTTCTATCGGTGAAGTGATAGACGTTAAAAGAGGCTATGCTAGAAATTTTTTAATTGCTAACAAAAAAGCTTTATACGCTTCAAAAGAAAATATTACAGAAGTTGAAAAAATAAAAGCAGATTTGTCAAAAAAAGATAGCGAAAAGAAGAAAGAAGCTATCCAAATTTCAGAACAAATTAATGGCAAAGAATATGCGGTTAAAAAACTAAGCACTGAAAATAATGAATTATATGGCTCAGTTAAACCAACTGAAATAGCTAAATTGATACAAGATGAAAACAAAATTGATATTAAACCCTCAATGATACAACCAGTTGAAGAAATTAAATCTTTAGGAAAATTTAAGGTGAAAATATCTCTACACTCAGAAGTTGATGCTGAAATTACAATCAGTGTTACATCAGCTGATACAATCCAATAATTATACATTCTTTTCCCCAGCACTTATTAGTAATTTTATTTAAAAAATAATTCTGTAAATTATCCTTATGGAAAACAGTTTAAGTATAGTCAAAGACCAATTTAAAGAACTTCCAAACAACATTGAAGCAGAACAAGCAGTTATTGGATCTATTTTAGTTAGCAACGACATCTTTGATGAGATTAGTACAATAATTTCTAGTATTAACTTTCATGATCCTATGCACCAAAAGATTTTTGAGGCAGTTGAAAGTTTAATTTATAAAGGAATGCTTGCAAATCCAATTACACTTAAGAATTATTTTGAAGATGAAAAAGATGACTTAAATGTTCCAGAATATTTAATTAAAATTACAAAATTTTCTACTTCAGTCCGTCAGGCTGTTGAGTATTCTAAAATAATTTATGATATGTTTGTAAGACGTGAGTTAATCAAAATTTCAGAACAAACAATTGATAGTGCAAAACTAAATGAGCTAGATACAAATGGACAAACTATTATTGAAAACTCAGAAAGGTTACTATTTGATCTAGCTGAAAAAGGTTCTTTTAACTCTTCTCTTGTAAAATTTGATGAGGCAATGAAACAAACAATTGAGATGGCTTCAGCTGCTTATAAAAATGAAGAAGGTATTGTTGGGGTTCCTACCGGCCTTAGAGATTTGGATGACAAACTTGGTGGTCTCCACCAATCAGATTTAATTATCATTGCTGGACGTCCTTCAATGGGTAAAACATCTCTTGCTACAAATATTGCATTTAATGCTGCACAAAAATTACAAGATAGTGGTAAAAAATCTTCTATTGCTTTCTTTTCTTTAGAGATGTCATCTGAGCAACTATCTACTAGAATTATTTCAGAACAAGCTAGAATTAGCTCAAATGATATAAGACGTGGAAGAATTTCCGATGAACAATTTGATAAATTTTTAGAAACTTCAAAAAATATTGCTGAACTGCCGTTGTATATCGATGAAACTCCAGCAATCAGTATAGCAGCAATGAGTAATCGAGCTAGACGAATCAAAAGGTTATTTGGCCTTGATATGATTGTGGTTGACTACATTCAATTAATGAGAGGAACAACATTTAATAAAGATGGTAGAGTCCAGGAAATCTCACAAATTACACAAGGATTAAAAGCAATTGCTAAAGAACTTGGTGTTCCAGTTGTAGCTCTCTCACAATTATCAAGACAAGTTGAACAAAGAGATGATCATAAACCTCAACTAGCTGATTTAAGAGAATCTGGTTCTATTGAACAAGATGCAGATGTTGTAATGTTTGTTTACAGAGAGGGATATTATTTACAAAGAAAAGAGCCTAGGGAAGCAACTGTTGAGCATGCAGAATGGCAAGCAAAAATGAATGAGGTTGCACACTTAGCTCAAATTATTATTGGAAAGCAACGACACGGCCCAATAGGTAATGTAACGCTTGAATTTGAGGAAAGATTCACAAAATTTAAAGATACTCAAACTAATTAATATCAAATATAAAAGATCTGATGTTTGCTTCTTTGTATCAAAATATGGTTCTAAAGAACCCAAAGGCAGTATTTGGGATACTTATAATTGCTATCCTCAGTTTTGGTTATTATTCCAAAGATTTTAAATTAGATGCCTCGTCAGATACTCTATTAATCGAAGGTGATCCTGACTTAGCTTATTTAGAAGAAGTATCTGAAAGATATGGATCAAAAGATTTTTTAATTCTTACCTATACCCCCAATGAAGGAATGGTAACTGATAATTCAATTAATAATCTTTTAAGCTTAAAATATAAAATCCAAAGCTTAAGTTGGGTTCATAGTGTAATCACACTTTTAGATGTTCCTCTATTGGATAACTCTGATGCACCTCTGCAAGAACGTTTAGAAAGTTTTAAAACCTTAAAAGATGAAGATGTTGATAAAAATAGAGGTTTTAAAGAAATTTTAAATAGTCCAGTTTTTAGAAATTTTGTGATTAGTGAAGATGGCAAAACTAGCGGCATCATTGTTACTATCAAAGAAAATAATCAATTAGATAACATCCAAAATAAATCAAAAGAAGAAATTGAAACATATAAAGACAAATTAAAGAAAAAAAACCATGAAAATATTTTAGAAATTAGACAAGTTATTCAAAGTTATGGCGATGTTGGAAAAATATACTTAGGTGGTATTCCAATGATTGCTGATGATATGATGACTTTTATTAAAAGTGATATTGTTGTATTTGGGTTGGGAGTTCTTTTATTTATTATAGCAACTTTATGGTTTGTTTTTAGAAAATTAATATGGGTCATAGTTCCAATTAGTAGCTGCTTAATCTCTGTGGTCATTATGATGGGTTTGCTTGGTATCCTTGGTTGGAAAGTAACTGTAATATCCTCAAACTTTATTGCTCTAATGTTAATTTTAACAATGGCAATGAATATTCACATGAGTACTCGTTTTCTTCAATTAAAAAATGATTATCCAACTAAGAATAACTTTGAAATTATTTCATTAACAACTAACAAAATGTTTTGGCCTATAATATATACAGTCTTTACTACAATTTTTGCTTTTTTATCTTTAATCTTTAGTGGAATTAAACCTATTATTGATTTTGGGTGGATGATGACCTTTGGTTTAATCACTTCTTTTATTATAACTTTTACCTTACTGCCTACTCTCTTAAACTTTGCTCCGACAAAAAACATCTCAATCCAAAAAGAGCAAAACTCAAAATTTACTGCTTTTTTAGGACAGGTTTCTTTGAACAACAGACAAACAATTTTTGGGATAACCAGTGTGATTATCATTTTAAGTGTAATTGGCATCACTAAGCTTGAAGTTGAGAATAGTTTCATCAATTACTTTGATAAGAACACTGAAATCTATAAAGGTATGAAGTTGATAGATGAAGAGCTCGGTGGAACTACACCACTTGATATTATTTTAAAATTTCCAGAAATTAAAAAGGAAGAAGCTAGTACAGAAGATGATGAGTTTGATGATTGGGAGGATGCAGAAGGTGGAAATGAGGAAAAATATTGGTTTACAAAAGATAAAATTGATAGAATTTCATTAGTTCATAATTATTTAGATGGTCTGCCTCAAATAGGAAAAGTTTTATCCTTTTCATCTATAATAGATGTTGCAACTCAACTAAATAACAATAAACCACTTGGAACACTAGAAATGGGTGTTTTATACTCAAAAATTCCTGAGAGTATAAAAGTAGAAATCATAGATCCTTATCTTTCGATTGAAAATAATGAGGCCAGAATAAGTTTGAGAGTAATAGATTCTCAGGAAAATTTAAGAAGAAATGATTTAATTAAAAAGATAAATTTTGATTTACAAAATAAAATTGGACTAAATAAAGATGAGTTTAAGTTAGCTGGAGTTTTAATTCTATTCAATAATTTACTGCAAAGCTTATTTAAATCACAAATTTTAACTTTAGGCTTAGTGATGATTGGAATATTTTCAATGTTTATAGTTTTATTTAGAAATATTAAATTGTCTATAATTGGAGTGGTCCCTAATTTTATTGCAGCATTTTTTATATTAGGAATTATTGGTCTTCTTGGAATTCCATTAGATATGATGACAATTACTATTGCCGCTATAACAATTGGAATTGCAGTTGATAATAGTATTCACTATATTTATAGATTTAAAGAAGAATTTAATAAGTTTAAAGATTACAATAAAACTTTAAAAATATGCCACTCAACAGTTGGTATTGCAATATTGAATACTTCTGTTACCATTATTTTTGGCTTTTCTATTTTAATTTTATCAAAATTTATACCTACTATTTATTTTGGAATGTTTACAGGGCTAGCGATGTTGCTTGCAATGATATCGGTTTTAACTTTACTTCCATCTTTAATCTTAATTGTGAAGCCATTCGGTAAACAATCTTAATGTTTGATTTTTTAAAAGATTTTTACCAGCAAGCCTCTATTATAGATATCTTATATTTAATAATAACTATTTTATCACTTATTAAATGTTACAAAAAAGGCTTTGTGTTAAGTATTCTTTCTATGGCTAAATGGTTATTAGCGTACGTGATAACTTTAATTCTTTTTCCAAGAGCTAGGCCTTACTTTGAAGATATAATTGATAATGAATACATACTTGATATTGGTCTTGGAATTTCAATTTTTGTAGTTGTGATTTTTTTGATTTTATTTGTTAATAAAGGAATAAGTAAAGCAGTAAGCTATACAGGTATTGGCAGTCTTGATGCCACGTTTGGATTCTTTTTTGGATTTATTAGAGCTTATATTATTTCAGTCTGCATATTTTCAGGAATTCATATTGTCTACAATTATGATAAATGGCCATTAAATTTAGATCAATCATACATCTTTCCTTACCTCGAAAAAGGTAGTAATTATCTCATAAAAGAATTTCCTAATGAAAAAACATATCAAGATTCTAAAGAAAAAATTGAAGAACTTTGATCCTAAGTTAAAAGAAGAATGTGGTGTATTTGGTGTGAGCAATGCAAAAGATGCTTCTGCACTAACAGCTCTTGGGCTTCATGCTCTTCAGCACCGAGGTCAAGAAGGATGTGGAATTGTATCGTTTGATGGTCAGAAATACCACTCAGAAAAAAGATTTGGCTTAGTTGGAGATAACTTTAACAAAGAGAAAGTTCTCAAGAATCTTGAAGGAAACTATGCGATTGGTCATAACCGGTACAGTACAACTGGAGAAAATACACTAAGGAACATCCAACCTTTTTTTGCAGACACTAATGCAGGAGGTATTGGTGTTGCTCATAATGGTAATTTAACTAACTCTATATCTCTAAGAAATAAACTAGTTGAAGATGGTGCTATTTTTTACACAACATCAGATACTGAAACTATTGTTCAATTGATAGCAAAATCTAAAAGACCAAAGACAATTGATAAAGTTGTTGATGCTATATTTCAAATTCAAGGGGGTTATGCATTAGTCATGTTAACTCAAAATTCATTAATTGGAGTTAGAGATCCTTACGGAATAAGACCATTAGTTATCGGGAAATTAGGTAACAGCTACGTCTTAGCATCTGAGACTTGTGCATTAGATATTATTGGAGCAAAATTTTTAAGAGATGTTGAAAATGGAGAAATAGTATTAATTGAAAATGATGAGCTGACTAGCATTAAACCCTTTCCTCCTAAAAAAGTCAGACCGTGTGTTTTTGAATATATTTATTTTGCAAGACCTGACAGTATTCTTGATAGTAAAACTGCTTACGAACACAGAAAAAATATTGGTATTGAGCTTGCCAAAGAAAATGATGTTGAAGCAGATATAGTAGTTCCTGTTCCTGATAGTGGAAATGCTGCTGCCCTTGGTTTTGCTCAATATTTAAAGATGAACTATGAACATGGTTTAATTAGAAATCATTATGTTGGAAGAACTTTTATTGAACCTAGCCAAAAAATTAGAAGTTTAGGAGTTAAGCTAAAATTGAATGCAAATCAAACAACAATTAAAGATAAAAAAATTATTTTAATAGACGACTCGTTGGTTAGAGGAACCACCTCTCATAAAATTGTTAAGATGTTATATGATGCTGGCGCTAAAGAAGTTCATGTTAAAATAGCTTGTCCAGAAATAAGATACCCCGATTTTTATGGAGTTGATACCCCAACAAAAAAAGAGTTGCTAGCTGCTAATAAAACTAATGATGAAATTTGTGAATATATTGGTGCTAAATCATTGAAATTTTTATCTCTTGAAGGATTATACAAAGCAATTGGTTTTGAGAAAAGAAATGAAACCTATCCACAATTAACTGATCATTATTTTACGGGTGATTATCCAGTTAAGCCAATAGATGAATTAGGAGACAATAAAGTTACTCAATTATCTTTATTGAGCACGGCTTCAAACAATTAAATATAAAAAAACATAAATTTTATTAATAATTATCTTTAAATTTTTAATAAAGACATTACTTAAGATATTTATGATTAATTCTAAAAAACAAATAATAGAATATTTCAAATCTGGAATAAAAAAGACAAAAGATTTTAGAATTGGAATTGAGCACGAAAAATTTCTTTTTAACAATAAAGATAATAAGCGAGTTAATTATTCAAAAATAAAAGAAATGTTTGCTGCACTATTAGAATTTGGCTGGAACCCAATTTTAGAAAAAGAAAATATTGTTGGATTAAATAAGGGAGGAAAAAATATTACTCTTGAACCTGGTAATCAAATAGAATTATCAGGAGATAAATTAAACCATATTCATGAAGCTTGCGCAGAGTCTCAGGATTATTTATTTGAATTAAAACAAGTCACACAAAAATTAGACATTAATATTGTAAGTGCTGGATTTGACCCCATATCAAAATTAGATGAAATTCCAAATAATCCTAAACAACGATATGAACTAATGACAAAAGATATGCCTTTAGGTGGTGAGCTTAGTTTGGATATGATGTATCGAACTTGTGGCACTCAATTAAATATTGATTATAGTTCTGAAGAAGATTTCATCAAAAAGTTTAATATTGTAAATTCGATTGTTCCAATCTCTATTGCTTTATTTGCTAACTCATCAATAGTTGAAAAAAAGAAAAGCAATTATTTGTCTTACCGATCAAAAGTTTGGCAAAGCACTTCTAGAGGTGGATTACCAAAATTATTCTTTGAAAATTTAAATTTTGAAAAATATGCTGAGTTTGTTATTAATTTTCCAATTTTATTCATTCAAAATCAAGACACTTATATTTCTGGAAAAAAATATATTTTTAAGGATTTTATGGACGGTAAAATTGATGAAATTGGAAACCGACTACCGACTGAAAGTGATTTAACCACGCACTTAAGCACAATCTTTACTGAAAATAGATTGAAAAAATATATAGAACTTAGATCTATGGATACTTGTGGCTGGGACTGTCTATGTTCAGGACCTGCTTTTAACATTGGTATGCTTTACGGTAATCTAGATGAGGTTTATGAAGTAATTACAAATTGGGATAAGGATAAAATTATCAACGCATACCTTGAGGCTCCTCAAAAAGGATTTAACACACAGTTAATGGGCAAGGATCTTTTATATTGGGCGAGTACTTTGTTAAATTTATCAAATAAAGGTTTAGAAAATAGGGATATTTTAAACAAACATGGAAAAAATGAAACAGTATTTCTAAATCACTTACAAAAAGTAATTGCAAACAAAACAACTAACGCAGATCATATGATTAGTAAATTTTCTAAAAACGAAGATTTAAGTGAATTATATGATAAATAAAATTGTTGCTGTTCAAGGAAATCATCCCTCTAAACTAAACGCTATCTCAGATACTAGTGTTTTTCTTGCAAATGAAATCCAAAATAAAAACTACAAGATATTTTATTATGACCCAAAAGATTTATCAGTAATTAATTCAAAAGTAATGGCTTCAGGGTTTTTTATCAAATTTGATTATTCAAAGAATAAGTTTTTTAAAATACTTAAGAAGCAAAAATTAAACCTTACAAAATGTAAGTTTATCCTAATTCGTCAAGACCCTCCTTTTAATCTCGAATATATTTCAGCAACATACATGCTAGATACCATTAAAGATAAAGTTAAAATTATTAATAACCCTACTTCAATAAGGAATGTATCTGAAAAACTTTATTCAGTGAAATATCAAAAATATATGCCTAGTACTATTTTTACTCAAAACATTAATGAAATTAAAAATTTTTTTAAAAAACATAGAAAAGTAATTATAAAACCAATCCATAGTTATGGTGGGAACGATATTCATCTGTTGAATAAATTTAACTCAAAATTAATTAATCGATTTATTAAAAAACATGATCATATAATGTGTCAAAAATATTTACCTAAAATTAGTAAAGGAGATAAACGAGTTTTTTTAATTAATGGTAAGGTGTGTGATGCAATATCAAGAGTTCCAAAAAAAGGATCATTTCTAAGTAATATGAGCAAAGGTGCTAAACCAATTAATATTCAATTAACAAAAACAGAAAATAAAATATCAAAATTAATCGCTAAAGATTTAAAAAAAGAAAATATTTTTTTTGCAGGAATTGACTTTATTGATCAAAAACTAAATGGAGATATCAATGTTACTTCTCCAACAGGTTTAAAAACTTTATATGATTTGTCAGGTATCAATCATGCAAAAACTTTTTGGAAAGAATTAAAGGCATGAAATCATTTTCAGATCAACAAAAAGGGTCTTTATTAGCTTTTGTTGCGGTGATGTTTATCACGCCTGATAGTTTATTCATAAGATTATCCAATGTTGATACTTGGGGTTTAGTTTTTTATCGGGGAGCTATTCCTTTTTTTACAGTCTTGATTGGAATGTTAATTATATATAAATTAAATTTTTTTAAGATGCTTTTTACTAGTGGGCGTCATGGATTAATTTATATTATCACCTTCTCTATCACTAATATTACTTTTGTAGTTTCGATCCAAAATACTAATGTTGCAAATACATTGGTTATGATTGCAATGGCTCCTATGCTATCTGCAATTTTAGGAGCAATTTTTTTAAAGGAAATGCCTGATAGTAAAACTTGGATTGCAATTGGCATTACATTCATGGCTGCTGTTTACATATTTTATGATTCTTTACAATTAGGTAGTATTTATGGAGATATTCTAGGTTTTATTACAGCGCTAGGACTTGCTGTTGGAGCAGTAACGATCAGATCTGCCAAGAAAAAGAATTTAGTTCCAGCAGCTGTAGTTGGAAAATTGTTTGTTGCAATATTTGCGATGTTTTTTATCGAGTCTTATGTTTTGGCTGACCTAGACTTATTTATTGTGCCTTTAATGTGTGTAATGTGCGTAGCTATTCCTTTTGTATTAGTGACAATTGCTCCAAGGTTTATTCCAGCTGAAGAGGTAAACCTATTCTTTTTATTAGAAACTATTATTGGTCCTTTCTGGGTTTGGATGGTTATTAAAGAACAACCTAGTATTGAAACCATTCAGGGGGGTGCAGTGATTATATTAACAATAGCAATTCACTCATTTCTTAAGCTTAAAAAATCATAAATCTATAAATACATTTAACTTGATTTGGCCACAAATCAGAAATAGATGTCGAATCATATGGACAAAGTATTAAAAAATTCATGGGCACTATTTTTGGGTATGGGAGCACTTATGCTTGCCTATGGATTTCAAGGATCATTATTAGGAGTCAGAGCTGTTAAAGAGGAATTTAGTTTAACTGCAACTGGATTTATGATGTCTGGTTATTTTGTAGGCTATTTCATTGGAGCTAAAACTATACCTCTAATTATTTCACGTGTTGGACACATTAGAGTATTTGCTGCATTTGCATCGGTTGCATCTCTAGTTGTTTTGGTTCACGCAGTTTTTGTAAATCCTTTTGTGTGGTTTTTATTAAGAGTTCTAACAGGGATTAGTATGGTTTCTATTTATACTGTTGCTGAAAGTTGGTTAAACGATAGAGCAAGTAACAAGAATAGAGGAAGTGTTTTATCAATTTATATGGTCATCTTATATGGTGCAATGGGTTTTGGAATGTTTTTTCTTAACTTTAGCAATCCAATAAACTTTGAACCTTTCATTTTGATTTCAGTTATTACTTCAGCTGCTCTAATTCCAATTTTACTTACAAAAAGAAAACCTCCAACTTTTAAAAAAATTGAAACAATGTCTTTACAGGAAGCTTATATTTCATCTCCTTTTGGAATGGTTAGTTCATTTTTTTATGGAACTATCCAGTCTGCATTATTCACCTTACTTGCAGTGTACGCAACAACAATGAACTTTTCTATTTTTCAAATTTCTTTAGTTACTTTTATGCTTGCAGTATCTGGAGCTATATCACAGTGGCCTATTGGAAAATTATCTGACATGTTTGATAGAAGAAGAGTTATCATCATTGTAACTTTTGCTGCAGCTTTTTTTGCTTTTTGTGCAATTTTATCTTCAAGACAAATGTATTTACCGGGTGATTTAGCGACAAGTAAGTTTTGGTTTTATGTTTTTTTAGTTTTATTTTCTTTTTGTAGTTTACCAATGTTTTCATTAATTTTGGCTCATACCAATGACTTTATTCCAAAAGAAAAGTTTGTTGCTGCTGGTGCCAGTTTACAATTTACTTTTGGCATGGGTGCTATGGGTGGCCCTTTTTTATGCTCATTATTTATGGGTTATGTTGGCCCTAATGGTTTCTTTATCTTTTTATTATTCTTTCATATTTTAATTGGAATTTATGGAATTTACAGATCTAGAGTAAGGCCTGTTGTTGAAAACCCAGACTCTCAATTTGTTGCCATGCCTCAATCAATTACACCTGCAGGAATTGAACTTAACCCAACAACAGAACCTATTGAAGAACCTGTTAAGCTTGCAATAGAAACTGTTGTTGAAGAAAACAAACCTCTTTAGAAATTTAGTTTAGTAGTGGGGTGGTTTTTGATCATCTTTGATAGCATTTGATCCAATTTCATTTTCTAAATCGTTAATACTTTTTTTAAAATTAGAAATTTCTTTCTTCAATTCTGTAATCTCTTTTTGTTGAGAATAAAGCTCATCACTTATTTGTGATATTTCATGCTGAAGAAAAGCTACCTGTTCCTCAAGTTTTTTAACTGTATTTTCCATACAAAGATCAGCTTACAATATTTTTTAAGATTAATTGAGAGATAAATCAAATAATAAGTTAAAAAATGTAAATAAGGATAATCTCATGATTTAAATCAATTTATTTGTTTGTAAAATTAATAATCTAAAGTTTATAAAATTTTATGAACTTTAATGAATTATACAGTAATTATAAAATTTTCAAATTTGATAAAGTATTAAAAGCTTTAAAAGAAAAAGAAATTACAGCTCCAATTCATATTAGAATAAAGCCTATTAATATATGCAATCATGATTGCTGGTATTGTGCTTATCGAAATTCAAATCTTCAACTTGGAAATCAAATGAAAGAGGCAGATAGGATTCCATTTGAAAAATTAAATGAAATTGCTGATGATATAATTGAAATGAGAGTTAAAGCTGTAACATTTTCAGGTGGAGGCGAACCACTATTATACAAAAAATTACCTTTAATAATTGAAAAGTTAGCTAAAGGTGGAGTGAAAGTTGCCTCTTTAACTAATGGTTCAAATTTAAAAGGCAATATGGCTGAAGCATTTCGTAAATATGGAACTTGGATAAGGATTTCTATTGATGGATATGATAATGAAAGTTATGCAAACGCACGAGGAGTAAAGCACAATGCATTTTCTCATTTATTGAAAAATATTAGTGATTTTACCATTACTAATACAAAATGTATAATTGGATGTGTTATTATTGTTGATCACAATAATTGTAATCATATTTATGAATTATGTTTGAAGTTAAAAGATGTTGGGGTAAAAAACATAAAAATCTCTGGTGTTATTACTGGGAATACTCTCGAGAGTAATGATTATCATTTAAAAATAAAAAATATTGTAAAAAATCAATTAACTAAATGCAAAAATTTAATTGATAAAAAATTTACAATTATTGATCATTATCATGATATTAATGACAGGTTTTATAAATTGTATGAAACATGCCCATTCATACTTTATCGGCCTGTTATTGGGGCGGATAGCAATGTGTACACATGTCAAGACAAAGCTTATACTGCTGCTGGTATTCTAGGCAGCATAAAAAATGTATCCTTCAAAGAGTTCTGGTTTTCAGAGGAAACTAAAAAGAGGATATATAAACTCAGCCCAAAGCTTTCTTGTAAGCATCATTGCACATCCCATTTAAAAAATATATTAATTCATGAATATTTAGATCTTAATAAAGATCATTCATATTTTACATAACTTAAAAAGTTGTCTGATAGTTTAATTATGCAAATTTTACTATTTGGTTTGATTTTCTTTCGAGTCTGATTTTTTTTTAAAAATTCTGTTATAAATATTTTTTAAAATTCTGATTGGATAACCAAGATAAAAAACAATAGCACCACCGATTGCTAATATTGATTGAATTATAAAAGAACCAGTACCAGGATCTATATATGCATAAGCATCTGATGTGATACAAAGAATTATGATAATAAATAAAAAAAATTTATTTAGTAATTTATCTGACATAAGTTTTGTGATTTTTTCTTAATATAAAATAATTTTTAATATCATAGTTAGATTTAATTTTACTTTCAAAAAACATTTTTATCAATCCTTTTATGTTTGAGGAATTGTTCTCTTTATTATCTTCAATATAATTATCATCTCCAATTATCTTGGAAAAAAATACTGTAGGCAAAGCTTTTTTTTCACTTATGTCTTTATGCCAATGATCTGATAAAACAATTAATAATGAGTCTTGATTCATTTCTAAAAATTTATTTATTAATAAAAATGTATAATCAACTAAAAAAAGATTTTTTTCATAATCAGACAATGTTTCATTTTTTTCATCGAAATTAATAATATTTTTTTTTAAAGGAGGATGTGGAAATGGATAGTGAATATAGATGATATCACTATTATTCTTCAAAAAATTTAGTGAATTCTCTATCATAAATTTTGAAAAATTATTTTCTTTTGAGGGTTTGATTTTTGTATTAGAAAATTTATCAATTAATAAATCAATATTTATTAATCTATCTACATAAGTAATATTTAATAAAATTTTGATAGAATCTTTTAAGCTAATTTTCTGTTTCATAAAATAAAATTTATCATAACAAGTCTCTGCCTCAAAAATTTTACAGTAGGGATGATAGTAAGCAAAAATGCTATAAGAGATATTATATATATTAAATAACGAATTATCATGATTGAAGTGAACTATCTCATTTTCATAATTTTTTACAAATAATTTACCATTTTTAATAATTGTTTTCTGTGAAGAATTTCCTGTAAGTATTGCTGGTACTGAGTCTATTGTAAATTTAGCAGGACTATAAAATTTTTTATTTACATAAGAGGTATTATAAAACTTTTTGATGTTGTTAAATTTTTCAAAATTTTTATTAAAAATTGATTGATCAAATTCGTCAAAAAGGAGTATAAATACTTTTTTATTAGATTTAAAATTGTCAGCTGAATTTGCTTTAAAATTTTTGTAATCAGAAATTTCGTAACTTTGATTATCATTTAAAACATAAATAACATAAGTTCTATATAAAGAAAAAATATTTAATATTATAAGTAAAATAAAAATAAATTTATTTATTTTAAAAATTTTTTTTTCACAAAATTTCAGCGAATATAAGAATAGAATTATAAATGGAAAAAAATAAAATATTACATTAATTAAAAGATTTTTATTATCAAAAATCAATATAAAAATATGATAATAATTTATATCAGAAAATCTAATTAAGTAATGAAAAACTATGTATGATAACAATCCGACAAGTATAGATATAAATATTTTTTTTAAATGATAAAATTTTGAACTTATAAATAAAATTAATATCAATGGCGAAGCTACAATTATAGATAAAACAAAGCTTGATTTAATTATATCAAAAAAAAAATAGACTGGATAATTATACTGACTTAAACCAAAGTAAAAAAATGATAAATAAATACCAAAAAAAGATAAAATTAAATTAGAGCTAATTATTTTTTTATTTTTCATTTCTTGAAATGAATTAAGGTGCGATTATCTGTAATTTTGGTCTCTGAGACAATTCTATAATCTCTACTTATAGTTTTTTTCAAGTAATCTACATTATAATATTTCGTAAGATTTTCTTTATTTCTCAAAAGATTTTTAACCATGTCATCATCTTCTGAAACAAATTCTAAAAGAAAATTTTTAGAAAAATTTCCTAAATATTCAATAAACATCTCTACTGGAACATTTTTACCAATACAAATATGATGCATCAAAGCTAAACAAATTACACCATCAAATTTATCTTTGAATCTTTCAGTAAAACTTAATCTTTCTCTGCTATTCCATCCTATTCCTGAAGAGGGATTTGAAAAATTTTGATATATTGAATAAAAATTTAATTTTTTATTTTTAAATCTTAAATAGGCGCGATCCAAAGCATCTAGATCGTTATCAATTCCTACAACTTTTTTAACATTGTTATTAAAGCAAATCTTTGAATAATGACCATCATTACACCCTACATCTAATAAACAACTTATATTTTGAGATTTAACAAATTCAGCAACATATTTTTCTTTTTTAATAGTTTCTTGCTCTGAGTAAGAATTAATCTTAGAATATGTCGACCAGTATGATTTATTTTTTGACTTAAGTTTATTTATGGTTTTTTTTAAACCTATTGCTATTAATTTTTTTTTATTCTTACTTATTTTTTGTACCTTTAAATTATTTTTTTTTATATGCGTCGATGATGATATTTTTGAATTTAGTAATGAATGAAGATGAATATTAGCTATTATATTAAAATCAAAAAAGGTTGATAAAGGTAATATTTTTGAAGCAAGTTTTAAATCGATCCCGTCTAAATTTCCTTTAAAAATATCATTGAAATTAATATCTGCTTTAGACTTAATTAAAAGTGGTGCTAAATAATTTTCACAAAATTGCTTATGCCATAAAATCTCTGAATTATTTTTCAATTTGGCAAAAGATCCCATATCTATAAATATAGGATTATTATTTTTAAATTGAATATTATAAGCTGATGCATCAATAATATCGTAAGACTCTTCTAATGCATCTAAATATAAATCTAAAAATAAAATTGCTGAGTCTTTTAGTTGATTAAAAGTTAATTCATAAGGATAAATTAGATATTCTAATTTTTCATGCTCTAGCCAAACATGATTTTTTTCATTTGGAATAGAATTATTATCTAATTCCCTGGCATTTAATATTTTCGTTTTTATAATATTTGGTAAATTATTTTTATAGAAATCTGAATTCAAAAATTCACTAAAATCTATATTAAGAGATTTATCAACTTTTCTAAATATCTTATCTGTTGAATTATAAATTATAGCTTTATTATCTCTAAAAGATGATGAATTTTTAATCAACATACGATGTATTTTAGATTATGTTTATGATTAATTAAAGCAATCTTATTAAACTCTGTTTAATTTTTATTGATAACTTTAAAGATTTTATCTTCATTAATTTCATTGAAAAAACTCGGTCTATTTAAATTTATGAACAAAGAAAACGCAAGTAAACTCTGGAAAATCATACAGGAAGCTGGCGATTATTTACGGGATTAGAGGTTCAACCTATCCTACACTCACCTACACTATTCTACAGTACTTATGCGGATATTAAAAAGTTAGCTTGAAATAAATCGCTTAAAGACTCATCAATTTAATTAAAAAACTCGATGCTAAACTCGATTTAAAAGAGATAAATCAAATAGCCATTTTTAAAGCAAATAGACTCAAGGTTCAGGATTTAAACTTAAATAGCTTGATTATCTAAACTCTATTTAATTGTAAGAACAATTTTACCTTTGGTTCGACCTTCTGCTAGTTTTCCAAAAGCTTCTGAAGCCTGTTCCATTGGATACGTACTATCAATGATAGTCTTAATGGTACCCTGACTAATTAATGTTACAAGTTCTGTTAGCATTGCTCCATCAGGTGACATGAAAAACCATTCAAAGTTTACACCATATTTTTTAGCAAGGTTTTCAGTATCTTGACCCTTAATAGAAATCAGAGTACCTCCCTTTTTTAAAACCTTGAAAGACTTAGCAAGTACATCACCACCGATCATATCAAAGACTAAATCATAATCAGACAATTCATCTTCAAATGACTGGGTGCTATAATCAATTATTAGATCAGCTCCCAAACTTTTAACTAGTTCAGTATTTTTAGAACTTGTAGTCGTAGCAACTGTTGCCCCAAAATGTTTTGCAATTTGGATGGCAAGCGTTCCAACACCACCTGAACCAGCGTGAATCAACACTTTGTCACCTTGCTTAATATTACCTTTCGTAACTAATGCCTGCCATGCTGTCAAACCCGCTAGTGGGACAGATGCCGCGTCTATATGGCTTAGATTTTCTGGTTTAATAGCAAGTTCATTTTCTTGAATACGAGCGAATTCAGCAATAGAGCCAGCGTCTTCTTGATTGGGACGAGCAAACACTTCATCACCAACTTTGACATTAAGTACATCTTTACCAACCTCGACTACTTTGCCTGAAACATCGTAGCCCATAACGTGGGGAAAGCTAAGCTCTAGCATTTCTTTTAGATAACCTGCATGTAGAATATTATCGATCGGATTAATACTAGCAGCATGCACTTCTACTAGGACAGACTTATCTTGAAGTTTTGGCTTTTCAATATCAATAATTTCAATATTGGCAGTATAATCTTTATAAACGACAGCTTTCATTGTGTATCCTTTTTAATTAAATAATTTTTTAAAATATATCAAAACATAAAGAAAGCTATGTAGTATATATTTTATTAAATAACAACCACTCCATCACCTAGACACCTGATTAGAGGTTTGGTAGGGTTTTGAATTATGAAAAAACTTTTAGAGATCATGGTTCTCAGTTTTTTTAGTTACCCTCTTGAATAAGGGTAACTAAATTTTTTTGATTAACCTTTTTGATTAGCAATCATAGCCTTAATAGCTTTTCTTGCATTAGCATCATCCAATACTGGTTTAACGATAGGAAAAGTACATGCCCCAGACCAACCCATGATCCATCCTGTTAGCGATTCTTGATTATCTGTATCAACTATTATTAAGCCACTTCCATTAGCTGCATCGTGCCAACGACCAATTTGTTTTACATCAGCAGGGTATTCTCCAGCAATTTGCTCATCAGTCATATTTGCAAAAAAAGCTTGTGTCTCTGCTTGCTTGTCTCGATCTAATTGATATGTACACATGAAAATCATTTTATTATCCTTGGTTAAGTTATTATTTGTATTTATCTACTTTTAACCTAACAGCAAAAATAGTAGATGGCCACGCCTCAGTCTTATTGAATTTAGATATAGGATTTTATAGGATAACTCGATAATAACTCGATAATGAAGAGATAAATCAAGAATTGAGGTAATGTGAACAAAGAAAACGCAAGTAAACTGTGGAAAATGATACAGGAAGCTGGCGATTATTTGGTGGGGCAGCTACCAGACCATCCAAATCATCCCAAAGGAAGAAACCCCTACGCTCATGTAGCTATATGTGTCAAAGATCATTTCGATGCAAGCTACAAAGATATTCCAGATGAGAAATTTGATGAAGTTGTAAAGTATATTGAATTTTTAAAACAAAACCCTAGTTAGAGTTTTTTAAAATTTCTAACAATTGATCGACATCACTATCTTGAGTATTCCAAGCAGTTACTAGTCTTGTTGATTTTCCATCCAATTCGTCTTCATTCATTTTATAACCTTCTGAATTTAAATGTTCGATCATGTCTCTTGGAAACTTTGCAAAAACTTCATTAGCTTCTGTTGGGTATGAAAGTTTAATATCTGAATGATTAGACAATCCTTCACTTAATTTTTTTCCCATTTTATTTGCATGTTTTGCATTTCTTAACCAGACATCATCTGAAATATAGGCATCTAATTGAGCTGAAACAAAACGCATTTTTGATAATAAGTGCCCTGCTCTTTTCATTAAAAATGCAATATTACCAACTATGTCTTTCTTAAAGAAGACTATTGCTTCTGCTGCAAGACAACCATTTTTAGTTGCTCCAAATGACAATACATCAATACCTGCTTTCCAAGTCATCTCAGCAGGTGTTACATCAAGGGAAACTAAAGCATTGGCAAATCTTGCTCCATCCATATGCATATTTAGATTATGTTTATGAGCAACGTCTGAAATTTTTTTAATTTCATCTATTTGATATACCTCTCCAGTTTCACAAACTTGGGTAATGCTTACAGATGAAGGTTGAGTGTGATGTACTATTCCTTTACCTCCAATAGATTGGTCCAATTCATCAGCTATAATTTTTCCATCAACACCTTGTAAAGCAACTAATTTTCCTCCCCCTGTATAAAATTCAGGAGCACCACATTCATCTGTATTTATATGAGATAATTTGTGACAATAAATATTACCAAATGATGGTGTCATTGTAGATAGAGCTAATGCATTGGCAGCGGTTCCTGAAGCAGTTGGAAAAACTATTACCTCTTTTTCAAATATTTCTGAAAATTTGTCCTGTAATTCAGTTGATATTTGATCGTTTCCATAAGGGGTACTGTCACCGTCATTTGCTTTTAAAATTGCATCTAATACTTCTGGACAAGCACCAGCAACATTATCTGATGCGAACTTTACTCGCTCCCTTTTTGTTTTAATTTTAGCCATATTATTGTTTTGGGAAATAATCCTTTAGAGTACCTTCTCGATAAACATCTGCTGTGCAACAATGCAATCCTCCACCAAAAGCATAGGCATCCCTAAGCTCAACTGGTATAACTTCCATTCCAAGTTTATCTAATTGCTCTTGTTGATATACCTCACTTTTTTCAACACAAACTGTTTTAGGGTCTAGCACTAATACATTCATCGATAACCATGTTGAAGAATAACACAAAGGTGGAGGTTCATTATGTGCTGGTTGTGCACTATCAACAATTTCCCATCCATTATCTTCAAATAATTTTCTTTGCTCTTTAGGTAATCTTCTTTGAGGATTATTTATAATTAAACCTTCTTTAATTGGCGTAAAAGTAGCATCTATATGAATTGGATAAGGGTCCCCTGGAAAATTAACCGCATGAACTCTATGATCTTTGTAATGTCTTTTTAACCAATTAATTCCTTTTAAATTAGTTGTAAAACCATGTTGCACAACTAAATCTTTTCCAAATCTTAAAACGTCAGCTGCATCGAATAAAGGTTCCTCTTCTGTGGTTACAAAAAATTTATCTTCCGTCCATTCTAATCTTTTTTGAATACCAATTTTATCTGACAAATAATCTTTTCGATAATCTTTATCTGTTAACCTTGGTTTTGGAGCTGACTCATGTCTCATATTAGGATCTTGATTATAATACTCTTGAAGCAAAGGACGGTAACAAAGGTACTCAAACCATCTACAACGATAACTCATTGTTGCTTCTAAAATTTCATTACCAACAGTAAGCAAAACATCTCTCGGTGGCATACAACCAAACATTGTTTCTGCTTCCCAATCAGGTGTAGAAGTTTTTTTATTAAAATCAATTGGAGTTGGTCTGTCTACTTTAACTCCTTTCTTAATTAGCATATTTGAAAAATCATCTAAGAGTTGATTTGCTTTATCCACTGTATCTTTAGTTCTTGGGCCAAATTGACCTCTCATGTCACTATCTTCAGGAACTTTAGCATCAAGTGCTGGCTCTGGAGCTGGTATACAAGTTCCATCAGCTCTTCCTACGATCACATGTTTTAATGGATCCCACTCATTCCAACTATTAACAATAGTTTTGTTATCACTCATAATTTTTAATTTTTTATAATATTATGTTCAGGCCCGAAAGGAAATTTTGTGATGTTTTCTGCGCCATCTTTACCGATTACCAATATATCATGTTCTCTATACCCACCTGCTCCTGGATTTCCTTCAGGTATCATTATCATCGGTTCCATTGAGATAACCATGTTTTCTTCAAGGACAGTGTCAATATCTTCTCTAAGTTCTAATCCTGCTTCTCTTCCATAAAAATGAGAAAGAACCCCAAAAGAATGTCCATATCCAAAAGTTCGGTAATGCAGATATCCTAGTTCTGCAAACAGTTCATTTAGCTCGTGACAAATATCAGAACATTTTACACCAGGTTTAATAAGCTCTAAACCTCTTTTGTGAACTTTAACATTTGCTTCCCAAGCTTTTAATGATGCATCATCTGCATGTTCTAAAAATAATGTTCTCTCGAGAGCCGTATAGTATCCTGAAATCATTGGAAAAGTATTAAGTGATAAAATATCTCCATTAATTAGTTTTTTATTTGTCTTTGGATTGTGTGCACCATCAGTATTAATACCTGACTGAAACCAAACCCAAGTATCCATATATTCCGCATCTGGATATGATTTTACAATTTCACGTTCCATTTGATCACGACCTGCAATTGCTATCTCAATTTCTGTATTACCCTCTTTGATATTTTTAACAATTTCTTCTCCACCTAAATCAGCAATTCTTGCTCCATTTTTAATAATTTCAATCTCTTCATTGGATTTAATCATTCTTAGTTGCATCAAATCCTTTGAAATGTTGCTGAAAACAGAAAATGTAAAAATAGACCCTATTTTTTCTCTCATATCTAGAGTGACATGATCGTTTTCTAAACCAATATTTTTTGGAGGATCATCTCTTCCAATAATAGAAACTATAGCTCTTAAAAAATTATCTCTTTTCCAATCTGTATAAATCACATTATCGCAGTGTGATCTTCTCCAAGGTTGGCTAGCATCAATGTTTGCTGAGATTGTTGAAATTTTATTTTTTGTTACTATGCAGCCATAAGGTCTACCAAAAGAACAATAAATGAATCCTGTATAATATGCAATGTTATGCATAGATGTTAAAATAACCATATCAAGATTATTTTTATCCATTATAGTTCTTAGATTGTTAACTCTTCTATCGTATTCAGCATTTGAAAAAGGAAGTTTAACCTTCTCTCCGTTTTTTAAAGTAAAAAAATCTGGTCTTTCCATAAAATTAATTTAATCCGATATATCTTTTGTTCCATCTCATTACCAAACTATAATACGTAAGAGATATAAAAAGAAAGAAACCACCAATAATAGTGTTGGTTGCTGGTATTTCATTAATACCAAATATAGGTAGCCATACCCAAAATATTCCACCTATTACTTCAGTTAAAGATAATAAAGTTAATTCAGCCGCAGGTATAGCTTTAGATCCAATTGAATATAAAATTAATCCTAGACAAACAAGAGTGCCATGAAGAGAAAAAAGTGAACTATTATAACTTGTTGCAAAAAAAACATAGTCGTTACTTAAAATTACTATTGAAGCAAATATAAAACAAAAGAAACCAGCAAATGCAGTCGTTGTAAATTTTGGTGTTTCTTTTCGCCATCTTAATGTTACAGAAAAAACTGCAAACCCTATAGAAGATGTCATTCCAAAGACAAATCCAATTAAAGAAGATTCTGAGGTATTACCAACAGCCATGATCCCGATACCAATTGTTGCGATGATGATTGAAATCCAGACGTTTAAAGAGATTTTTTCTTTTAAAAATAAAAAAGCAAGCAAAGCAGTAAAAAAAGGCATTGCTGCTAAACAAAGTAAAGTTACTGCTGCACTAGTGTTTGTAATTGAAAACATAAATGAAATCATTGCTATTCCAAGCCCTGAACCTCCAATTAAACCTGAGACACCCATTCTAAAATAATTTTTATAAAATTTTTTGCCTTCTTCAAAAAATAAGTACAAATTTAATAAAATAAAAATTGTCAGTCCTCTTCCAAAAATATATTGCCAAGGAATCAAATGTGGATCATCCATATATCTAACAACCAACGGTCCAAAAGACCATATTAGACCAGCAAACAAAACAACAGGGACAGCAGTTTTAGGATTTCTAAGCTCAAACATATTCAGATATTTAATTCTAAATAGATTTAACTACAACAAAAATGACTATGCTTATGCTAAGGCTGAATTAGAGTGGTTGGGGAAAAAACAATCAACAATTTCCCCTTTTTTAAATCTAGTCTTACCTGCTGGCAATAATGCCCAAATATTTGATTTTACAAATGATTTAATTCTAAAAGACTCTTGTCCTTTAAGAATTTTAACTTCTATTTTTCCATTTTTAGTTGTGTTTAATTTACTTTTTGCAAATCTAGTAAAATTCTTCTTCTTCAGGAAATCATTTTTTAATATAGCTTTGAGAGGCTTTTCGTTTTTTAAACCTAATATGTTTTCTATATAAGGATATACAAAAAATCTAAAACAAGCAGCAGAAGACATTGGATTTCCAGGTAATCCAAAAATTGCTTTTTGTTTACCTTTAATCTTAGCAAACAAAATAGGTTTGCCAGGTCTAATTGCTACATTTTTAAAGAAATGATCTAATTTAAAAGACCTTATAACGCTGGGAATAAAATCAAATTTTCCAGCAGAAACTGCACCAGAAGTAATAATGATATCCGTTTTAGAGTTAAGTGTTTTGGTAATTTTTGATTTAAAAATTTTGTAATGACTATCTTTTAAAATTCCACCATCAATAAAATTAAACAAAAAGTTTTCATTTAAGTTTTTGATGTAATGGCTATTAGAATTCCTGACTTTCCAATCAGGAATATCGTCTTTATTTGATATTTCATTTCCAGTAGAGAAAAATAGTATATTTATCTTTTTTTTGACTTTAATATTTTTAATACCCAATGTTTTAAAAGCTAAAATATGATTAGCTTGAATGATTGTATTTTTTTTTACAACTAATTCATTTTTTTTGTAATCAGAGCCTGCAAATCTTACATGATTATATTTTTTAACTTTTTGATTAATCAAAATATATTTTTTACTTGAGTTAAAAACAATTTGTTCAATTGGAATTATAGTGTCAAAGCCTTTTGGAATTATACCACCAGTCATTATCTCTATAGTTTCAAATTTATTAATTTTTTTTTTAAAAGGTTTTGCCCCTGCAGCAATAGATCCTATAATTTCAAAATTTACAGGTGAATTTTTTTTTATTTTTTTTGTATCATTAGAATTTATTGCATAACCATCAAAAGCCGCATTATCTCCTGAAGGATAATTGATATTAGAATAAACATTTGTTGATAAAATTCTATTTAAAGAGTTCGTACTCTTAATATCTTCATCTTTAATTTTGATAATTGCTTTTTTTAAAATTTTTTTTGAGGTTTGATAACTAATCATTTTTTAAAATTTCTTCAGCTGTTGCTAATTCTTCTTTGGTATTAATATTAAAGAATGGGTCTTTATTTTTAAAATGTATATCAATTGATTTAACTCCTATATTATTAGCCCAAATTTCAACCTTTCTCTCTCCTTTTTCTAAATCTTCTTCTAATTTTTCCAATAAATCAATAGACCAAAGTCCAAATATATTATGTCGAGTGTTATTTGATTTGATAAAGAAAAGTTTACTCTCACTAAAATTTATGGTCTGCAAAAACTCTTTTAATATATGTGTTTTAAAAAAAGGGGTATCGGCAGGAAAGGTAGATATCCATTGATAGTTTTTATTATTCTTTTTAACCCATTTCATGGCTGTCAAAACCCCTCCAAGCGGTCCTAAGTTTTTCTTAAAATCATTAATTAGTGAGATTTTTTTTGATTTTTTAAAATCAATTGAGTTATTTGTGATTATTAATACTTCCTCAAATTCATCAATTATTTCTGATAAAATATAATCAATTAACAATTTATCTCCTAGTTTAACTTGGCATTTATCTTCTCCAAACCTTTGGGACTTTCCACCTGCTAGTACTACTCCTAAAATATTGTTATGATCCATTTATCAAAATATAAAACATTAAAACTTGAATTAAAGAAATAAAATGGATCTTAGAATTTTAGAAATAGCTTCTTATACCGAACATAATAAAATTATTGAAAACTTTACTCATAAGTCAAAAAATAAAAATCCATTATGTGGTGATGAAATGGAGATAAGCTTGGTAGTTAAAAATGATGTAATTAAAGATATGGGTTATCAGTGCAAATCTTGCATTTATTGTCAGGCTTCAGTTAGTTTGCTCTCTAGAAAAGTAAAAGATAAGAGCGTAGAAGAAATTAAGGATTTTATCACTAATAGTGAAAAATTATTTGCTGATGTTAAAATTAATATAGAGAAACACTGGAATGATTTTAAAGAAATATTAGATAAAAAAAACCTTGCAAGAAAAGAGTGTTTGTTACTTCCTTTAAAAACTGTTTTAAAAGCTTTAAAAATTTAGATGATAAAAATTACTAAGCCAATTTTACAAAAAGCATTGATAGCAGGTTTTTTTTCTGCATTTACTATTGGTGTATTGACTGTGCTTACTTATAAAAGCACACTAGGATATTTTTTAGCAGGATCATTTGGTTCCTCTATGGTTTTATTATTTGGTTTTCCTGAAAGCCCTTTTGCTCAACCTAAAAATGTTTTTTTTGGTCATCTTGTAACTACTTTAGTGGGTATAATTTTTGTAAATTATATTCCACTTCCAATTTATATTAACATTGCTTTAGCTGTTGGAGCTGGAATTTTTTTTATGATCTTACTAAATATAGTTCACCCTCCTGCTGGTGGTAATCCTATTATAGTTATAATTGGAAGTGTGTCTTATGAATATTTAATTAATCCAATAATTTTTGGATGTATTTTAATTTTGTTATTAGCAATTTTAATTAATAAATTTATTCTAAAAAAAAACTATCCCTTAAAATAAATTATGAGCTCAAAATATAAAATTTTAAGATTTAATTCAGGCAAGTTTGAACAAGTTGATGATTTAGTTTCAATTGAAGAACCATTAGAAATTTCTTTAAAATTTAAAAAACAGAATGATTGGATTACACAAAATTTATCTATAACTATGAGAACCCCAGGTAATGATGAAGATTTGGTTAGAGGTTTTTTATTTAATGAACAAATTGTTAAAGATATTAAAGATATCGAATCTATAGCAAGTTATGGAGATAAAGTTGGACAATATAATATTCAAAATAAAATTTTAGCGACTATTAATAATTCTGAGAATGTTAATATTTCTAAAATCAAAAGAGATTTTTTAACTAATTCTTCCTGTGGTGTTTGTGGCAAGTCATCTTTAGATGCTCTTGAGATAATCAAAAATGATAAAACGAACTCTTTAGAGCCTCAAATTTCAAAAGAAGTCATTATTCAATCACCTAATACACTAAGAGATAATCAATCAGAGTTTAGTAAGACAGGCGGAATTCATGCTAGCGGTCTTTTTAATTCTAATGGAGATTTAGTTGAATTAAGAGAAGATGTGGGAAGACATAATGCTCTAGATAAACTCGTAGGAAGTGTATTGGTTAATCAACAATTAGATCCTAAATCCCAATTTATAACATGTTCCGGTAGATTAAATTTTGAGTTAGTTCAAAAGGTTTTAATGACCAATATTGGCATAATGATTGGTGTTGGTGCGCCAACTAGTCTTGCTATTGATTTAGCGAATAAATTTGACATGACCCTAATAGGTTTCGTAAAGAGAGACAGTTTTAATATTTACACAAATAACAAAAAAGTTATTGTGGGCTAAAAAAAGGGTATTAGTGTCAAAAAATATAAGCAATTTATCAGGTAGAATAGGTTTAAAAGATAATCTATTTAAACAGATTTCAGAAAATACGTTAAGTGATACTCCTAAAGATATTAAAGAAATTGCTAAAGAACATAATTTAGGTGTTTCAACACTTCATGGTGCAGAATCTTTTTACGAATTTTTAAGACCTTCTCATAGAGAGAAAAAAGCATTCGTTTGTAATGGAAGTGCATGTATGTGTGCTGGCACTCAAGACAAGTTAAAGGATACTTTAAAAGAAAAACTTGGTGATAATAAAGTTGGTGAAATGTTTTGTTTAGGCCATTGCTATGAAAATAATGCTTTTCATTATGATGGTGAAAATTTTGCAGGAAAAGATATTGAAAAAATTGATCAAATTTTAAAAGGTGAAGATATTAAGCAAGAAAAATTCTTTTCCAAAAGTTTTGCTACAACAAGTTTTTTAATGGATGATAAGCTTTCATCAACTGATCAATTTAAAGATCAACTTAATAAGTTTTTAAAAACAGATAAAAAAGAAATAGTTAAATCTTTGTTAGACTCTAACTTAACTGGTAGAGGTGGTGCTGGCTTCCCTACAGGAATGAAATGGGATTTTTGCAGCAAAGCAAAAGGAGAAAAAAAATATGTTATCTGTAATGCAGATGAAGGAGACTCTGGAGCATTCTCAGACAGATACTTATTAGAAGATCAACCTCTTAAGGTTATTTTTGGTATGATTATCTGTGGACTAGTAATTGGAAGTGATGAGGGAGTTTTATATATTAGAGGCGAATATCCAAAATCTATCGAAGCTATTAATGGAAGTATTAATGAACTTAAAAAATTAGGTTTACTTGGTGATAACATCTTAGGAACAGATTTTTCTTTTGATTTAGGAATTTGTATTGGACAAGGTGCTTATATTTGTGGAGAAGAAACTGCTTTGATTGCATCTATAGAAGGAAGACGCGCTGAAGTAGATGTCAGACCTCCTTTTCCAGTAACAGAAGGTTTGTACAAAAAACCTACTGTAGTAAATAACGTTGAATCGTTAGCAGCAGCAACTGGAATTTTAATAAATGGATCTGAAAAATTTTCAGCAATAGGTAATAAAAAATCTGCAGGAACAAAATTAGTTTGTCTTGATAGTTTTTTCAATAACCCTGGTGTTTATGAAATTGATATGGGAACTCCTATGAGTAAAATATTTAATGAGATTGGTGGAGGATATAAGGAACCAATTAAAGCATTTCAAATTGGTGGTCCTCTTGGTGGTGTTGTACCATTAAGTGAAATTGATAATTTAAATTTAGATTTTCAAGAATTTACTGCAAAAGGTTTTATGCTAGGACACGCAAGTGTAGTTAGTATTCCAAAAGATTTTTCAATGTCAGAATATATTCATCATTTATTTGAATTTTCTGCAGAAGAGTCTTGTGGAAAATGTTTCCCTGGAAGACTTGGGTCATACAGAGGTAAGGAGATGTTTGATCAAGCAAAGAAAAAAACAGCAAAAATACCCCTTAAATTACTTAATGAATTGCTTGTTACTATGCAAAAAGGTTGTTTATGTGCACTTTGTGGAGCCATCCCTACTCCAATAATGAACATTCTTAAGTACTTTGGAGACGAAATGAAAAATGATATGGTTAAGGATAATTAATGAGTTCTGAAAAAAGAAAAATTGCTTACATTGATGGAAAACCATACGAAATTGGTGCCAATCATACGTCTATTTTAAAATTTGTTAAAAGTTATGTTGGTGAAAAAAAAGTTCCTACTCTTTGTGATGATCCTAATTTAGCTCCTTATGGTGCTTGCCGTGTTTGTTCTGTGGAAGTTGCTTTAGAGAAAGATGGCCCGACAAAAATTGTTGCTTCATGTCATACTCCTGTTGCTGAGAACCAACATATTTTTACATCTAATGAAGCTTTAACAAGTCTTAGAAAAAATATTGTTGAATTAGTTTTAACTGATCATCCTATGGAATGTGACAGTTGTGAAGTGAATAATAATTGTGAACTGCAAACAGTTGCAAATGATTTGGGTATTTCTGATCACAGATATAACAGTCCAAAACAACATAAAGGAATTCCAAGAGACACTTCTCATGATTATATGAGAATGAATTTAGATAATTGTATTAATTGTGGACGATGTGTACGTGCATGTGATGAAATTCAAGGATCATTTGTTTTAACAATGAGTGGTAGAGGTTTTGAGTCTAGGATTACTACAGACAATGATATGATGTTTGGAGACTCTACTTGTGTATCTTGTGGCGCTTGTGCTCATACTTGCCCAACAGATGCCATTTCTGATGTTTTCAAATCAAAATCAGCTGACGTAGATCAAAAGGTTAGGACGACTTGTTCATATTGTGGTGTGGGTTGTAACCTAGAAGCTTCTATCAAAAATAATAAAGTTGTTGCAATTGATACACCTAAAGAAACAGAAGTTAATGCAGGCCATACTTGTATTAAAGGAAGATACGCATTTAGTTTTTATGACCATCCTGACAGATTAAAAACTCCTTTGATCAAAAGAAATGGAAAATTTGAAGAAGCAAGTTGGGATGAGGCTTATGATTTTATAAAAAAAGAAATGAATAGAATTGTAAAAGATAATGGCCCTGATGCTTTTGCTGGTATTTCATCCGCAAGATGCACTAATGAAGAGAACTATGTTTTTCAAAAAATGATAAGAGCCGCTGTTGGAACTAACAGTGTTGATTGTTGTGCAAGAATTTGTCACTCACCAACAGCATGGGGAATGCAACAAACTTTTGGAACAGGTGCTGCAACTAATTCTACTGATGATATTTTTCATGCAGATTTATTTTTAGTGATTGGGGCAAACCCAACTAATGCCCACCCAGTAACTGGTGCAAAAATAAAACAACAAGCAATGAAGGGTAAAAAATTAATTGTTTTAGACCCAATTACAACCGAACTTGCTAAACTTGCTGATTATCATATCAAACTAAGACCAGGTACCAATGTTGCTATTCTTAATATGATGCTGCATTTTATTATTAAATCAAAATTATATAATGTTGATTTTGTAAGAGACCGAACTGAAGGGTTTGATAATTTTATCAAAGAAATTGAAAAACAAGATGTTGATCACTTAGCAAAAGTCGCTGGTGTTGATAAACAATTGGTTAAAGAGGCGGCTATTGCTTACGCAACAGCACAAAACTCCATGGAATTCCATGGTTTAGGGGTAACAGAACACGAACAAGGTTCAAAAACAGTGATGTTAATTGCAGATCTTGCAATGATTACAGGAAATATTGGAAGAAGAGGTGTTGGTGTAAATCCACTAAGAGGACAAAATAATGTTCAAGGTGCAGCAGACATGGGGTGTCAACCGCATCAAGGAGCTGGATACTTTGAGGTGGCTGATGAAAAAAACCAAAAATTTTATACTGAAAAATATGGTGTAACACACCCAACAAAACCAGGTCTTAAAATTCCACAAATGTTTGAAGCAGCAATTGATAAAGAATTAAAAGGTTTATGGATTATTGGTGAGGATATAGTTCAAACTGATCCTAACAGTGCACATGTTGTTGAAGCAATGAACTCATTAGAACTATTAGTTGTGCAAGAAATATTCATGAGTGAGACAGCAAAACTTGCAACTGTAGTATTGCCTGGAGCAACATTCTTAGAAAAAGATGGGACTTTCACAAATACAGAAAGAAGAATTCAAAGAGTTAATAGAGCAGTTGAACCTCTACCAGGAACAAAACCTGACGGGGTTATTGTAACTGATATGATGCAAAAATTAGGTTTTGACCAACCAACATATGATGCTGATCAAGTTCTATCTGAAATTGCTGATGTGGTACCATTCTTTAAAGGAGTTACAAGAAAAAGACTTGGGAAATTAGGATTACAATGGCCTGTTCAAGAAGATGGAACTGATACTCAAATACTTCATACAGAAACATTTAAAATAGGAAAAGGACAACTTAAGAATTTTGATTGGAAAGAGTCTACAGAAATTGAAACTAATAAAAAAGATTATCCATTAATCTTAACAACTAGTCGAGTTCTACAACATTACAATGCAGCAACGATGACTAGACGAACAAGCAATATCAATATTGTAAAAGAGGATGTTTTATTAGTTCATCCAAAAGATGCTGAGCAAAGAGATTTAAATACTGGTGATATTGGAAGGTTATATTCAGGTAGAGGAGAAGTCGCTTTAAAAGTAGAAGTAACAGACAGAGTTAAACAAGGAATTGTGTTTACAACTTTCCATTTTCCAGAACATATGGTTAATATGGTGACTGGACATGGAAAAGATGAAGAGACAATGTGTGCTGAATACAAAGTTTCATCAGTACAAGTTCAAAAAATTTCAAACCAATTTAAAACTGAAGTCAAACCAAAAGAAAATCAGGCAGAAGTAAAATAAGTAAAATGACCATCGGTTGGCATTTTGATAACACTTATTCAAAACTATCAAATACTTTTAAAGAAGAAATTAAACCAACACCTGTTCATAATCCTACAGTTGTAATTTTAAATGATAATCTAGCTAAAGATTTAAATTTAGATTTTTCAAACATTTCTAAGAAAGATTTATCTGAAATATTTTCTGGAAATAAAATACCAAAAGATATTACAACTATTGCACAAGCTTATGCTGGTCATCAATTTGGTCACTTTACAATGCTTGGAGATGGAAGAGCTATTCTTTTAGGTGAACACATAGCAAGTAATAACAAGCGTTTTGATGTTCAGTTTAAAGGCTCTGGACGAACATCGTTTTCAAGAACTGGAGATGGTCGTGCTGTTTTAGGCCCTATGTTAAGAGAATATATAATTAGTGAGGCAATAAATGCGTTAAAAATTCCAACTACCAGAAGTCTTGCTGTAGTGAAAACTGGTGAGAAAGTAGTAAGAGAAAATTTATTACCAGGAGCAATTTTAACAAGAGTAGCATCAAGTCATATTCGTGTTGGTACTTTTCAATACATTGCTGCAAAGCAAAATTTAGATGATTTAAATACTTTGGTTAATTACACAATAGACAGACATTACCCTGAAATTAAATCATCCAATAATAAAGCTTTAGATTTACTTAACCTTGTAATGGAAAGACAATGTAAATTGGTAGTTGATTGGATGCGTGTTGGTTTTATTCATGGAGTAATGAACACAGATAATATGGCGATCTCAGGTGAAACAATTGATTATGGCCCTTGTGCATTTATGAATCAATATGATCCTAAAACAGTTTTTAGCTCTATTGATAAATTTGGGAGATATTCATTTTCTAATCAACCCCCAATTACTAAATGGAATTTAGCAAGATTTGCCGAATGTCTAATTCCAATAATCAATAAAGATGAAGATACTGCTATTAAATTAGCAACCGAGACTATTGATAACTTTCAAAATATATATGAAGAAAAATGGTTAAATATGATGAGAGATAAACTTGGTTTATATGGAAATGATAAAAATGACAAAAAACTTATTAATGATTTATTAAATTGGATGCAAAAAAATAAAGCAGATTATACAAATACATTTTGTTATTTAATGAATATTAAGATTAATGATCAAATTTACAAAGATGAGCATTTTGTTAAATGGTATAATGAATGGCAAAAAAGAATTTCTAAAAATAACAATTCAAAAGAAAAATCTCTTAAACTTATGAATAATGTTAACCCAATTATCATACCAAGAAATCATAAAGTCGAAGAGGCCTTAACAGCTGCTAATGAGGATAATTTAGAGGTAATGAATAAGTTGCTATCAATATTGAGTAAACCTTATGAGAAACAAGTTGATATACAAGATTATCAATTACCTTTAAATAATAAAGATTATCAAACTTTTTGTGGAACTTAATTTATAAGACGTATGGTTCGGGTCTTGCGCTATTTCCAAGAACTCTTTCGACAGCAAAATCACTGATATCAATTGTTTGATAAGATCCTGTTGTTATCAATTCAGTCAAAGCTCTTCCAATACCAGGCGCTTGCATTAAACCTCTACCAGTAAATCCAGATGCCATATAAACATTATCAAATTTTGGATGTTTGCCTACCACTGCATTATTATCTAATTTATTGCAATCATAAAAGCCAGCCCAACCACCCGTTAATTTTAATTCTTCAAACGCAGGTATTCTTTGAGCTAATGCTGGCCATACTAATTCTTCGAAATCATTCCAAGCCGGTTCTAAATCTGTTGCATCAAAAACTGAATTGGGTGAGCCTGCTAGATACTCTCCACCTTCAGGTCTCCAATAAACACCTGTTGTTAAATCTCCAACAAGAGGCATTTCTTTTATGTATTTTGGGCATTTAACCCTAAAAACTGTGTGTTTTTGAGGAACTACCGGTATATCTTCTAACAATTCTTTAGTCCAACAACCTGCTGCTGATACTATTGTTTTAGCTTTAATTTCTGAAATACTTTTTACTTCTCCTTTAATAAATTCAGCTCCTAATTCAATTGCCTTACTTTTTAAAGCACTATGAAACATAAATGGATCAATCCAACCTTCGCTTTGGTTATCGGTATAAGTTGCTGTTTCAACACCTTCACTATTTATGTAGGGAAATATTTTTGACAACTCTGAGCCTTTAATATTTTTTGTTCCTGCTTCACAAGCTTTATGATTTTCGAGAGCTTTATATTGTTCATCTGCATGTTCTGGACCAAACATTAATAAATAACCATTAGTTACCATACTAGCAGTTGGATTAGGATTCTTTTCAGTTTTTAATAGATCTGGAATTTGATAAATAAATTCTCTTGCAAATTTACCAAGTAAAATGTTTTCTTTTTGAAAAAATTGTCTTCTAAAGCCACCTAAAGATAATGGAAATGAAGCCGTTTTGTAAGTTGGATCTCTTTCTATTACTTTTACTTTTCTGCCCTCTTTGGATAAAAAATAAGCACTTGCAGCCCCTATTATACCACCACCAATTATAACAACATCATCCATAATCAATTTAATATTATTAAGTTAAAATTTAAAATCAAAGCAAAACTACACCACAATAAATAGGGTACCATCAAATATGAACTTACTAAGTTGACGCGCTTAAATCTAACAATAAGAATAATAATTAAACCAATTAGCGCTATCAGCACAATTAAAGCTAATAACATATGATGAAATACAAAAAAAACTATACTCCAAGTTGTATTGAAAATCAGATGAATAAAATAGATATAAACAGTGTTCATATCTCTATTTTTATTATGCCAAAAAATCCATATTGCAATTGTCATCATCAAATATAGTGCTGTCCAAACTGGAGCAAATATCCAATCTGGAGGATTGAATGATGGCTTGTTTAGCAACGAATACCATGGCTCTTTAAAGCTAATTGTTGCCAAACCTCCAATTAAAGAAGCTGAATATGTGATTAAACTAAATAGTAAGAATGATATGAATTTGTTTTTTAACATATTTCTATTATACAATAAATTATGGAAGAAAAAAAAGTTATTTGGATAACAGGCGCAAGCAGTGGAATTGGTAAAGCTGTAGCAACTAAATTTGCAAAAAAAGGATGGATAGTGGCTGCATCCGCAAGACGCGAAAACTTACTAAATGAACTTAAAGAAATTAATGAAAATATTTATCCCTTCCCTTTAGACGTTACAGATATTGATAAATGTAAATTAGTTGCATCAAGTATAATTAATCAATTTAAAAATATTGATATTTGTTTATTTGGTACTGGAATGCATGATCCTAAATCAGAAAAAAAATTTAATTTAGAAAAAGTAAGAGAAATTATGGAGGTAAATTATTTTGGAACAATGAATTCTATAAATTCTATCTACGATTATTTTTCTGAAAAAAAAAATGGTCAAATATCGATAATTTCCTCTGTGGCTGGTTATCGAGGCTTGCCAGCTGCTGGTGCATATTGTGCTTCTAAAGCTGCACTTACTAGTTTTGCAGAGAGTTTAAATTTTGATATGCAAATGAAAAATGTACGTGTTTCACTTGTTAGTCCTGGTTTTATTAAAACACCAATGACCGATCAAAATGATTTTCCGATGCCGATGATTAAAACACCTGAATTTGCAGCAAATGAAATTTACAAAGGTTTAACTGTGAAAAAAAGTTTTGAAATACACTTTCCAAAAGCTTTTACATATTTTTTAAAATTTTTACAAATTCTACCAAGTAGTATTTATTTCAAATTAGTTTCTAAGGGTATGAAAAAGATAGATTACTAATCTTTTACAAAAACTACCGTTAACTCAGCTACTTTAATTCCAAACTTCGTCATTGTTGCTCTGTTTATTGCAACTCTATCGTCTTGTTTAAAAATCCAATCATCAAATGTGATTTTCATTTCCTTGCCTTTAACAGGAACTAATAGAACATATTCAAACTTAAATGCAGGTCCATAAGAGTATCCTATCGCTTTACCAACTACATCTCCTGCTGTGCCTTCATAATTATTTTCATCTATTTTGTTGATGGTCCATTCTCTATTTTGCACTTCGCCATCGTCCCAATTAAATTTTTCTTTTAAAATTAACTGTTTGCCATCCCAAGTTCCATCTAAGTCTGCAGAAAATTGTCTTGTTACTTTACCAGATCTGTTTTGGAGTACGCCCCATGCTTTAACATTTCCCGTTAAATACTCTTCAATTATTAATCTTGGTTCTTTATTTTTAAAATCTTCTGGTTTCATTGCACTATTGTTTGAGCAACTTGTAATTAAGAATAATGAAATTATCAATAAAATTGATCTAATAATATTTAAATGACGCATTTGTATCTCCTCTATGTATTATTTATTTTGAAGTGAAAATTGAATTAAATCAATATTTTTTGATTTAAAACCTGCCTCACAATACGAAAGGTAAAATTCCCACATTCGTTTAAAAGTTAAATCAAAACCTTGGTTTTTAATTAAATCCCATTTTTTATTAAATTCATCCCTCCATAAAGCTAAAGTATCCGCATAATGATCTGCATAAGAGATGTAAGAATTTACAGTTAATCCATTATTAGACACAAGTTTATTAATGGTATTTTTATTTGGTAAAAACCCACCTGGAAAAATATATTTTTGAATGAAATCTTGTTTATTTTTATACCTATCAAACAAGCTATCATCTATAGTAATAGCTTGGATAGCAGCCATACCCCCGTCAGATAAATTATGTTTAATTGTTTTGAAATAACTCTCTAAATAATTTTGACCCACAGCCTCAATCATTTCAATTGATGCTATCGAGTTATATTTTCCCTTTAGGTCTCGGTAATCTTTAATTTCTATATTAACCTTTTCATTTAAACCACAGTTATGAATTCTCTTTTTTGCATATTCAAATTGTTTCTTTGAAATGGTAATGCAATCTAGTTTAACATCATAATTTTTACCCAAATATTCAGCAAATCCACCCCACCCACATCCAATTTCCAAAACTCTATCACCATTATTGGGTTGAATTAAATTAATTAACTTTTGATATTTGTTATTTTGTGCATCAGACAAATCTTTATTTTGATCATCAAATATTGCACTTGAATATGTGAGAGTTTTGTCTAACCAAATGGAGAAAAAATCATTTCCAAGATCATAATGTTTTGCAATATTTTCTTTACTTCTGGTTTTTGTATTTTTAATAAATCTATTTTTAATAAAATTTAAAAATTTTAAATCTAATAAACCTGCAAATTTATGTATTATATTAATATTTCTTGCTGTTAATTCAATTAAGTCAGACAAATTATTAGTTTCAAATTCATCTCTCATGTAACATTCAGCAAATCCTACACTTCCACCTTTGATTAAATTATAATTTAATGCAGGAGTTTTTATCTCTAAATTAGCTTTTAATTTATCATTGGGATTACCAAATTTTAATACTTCTCCAGAAAAGGTTGTGACTTCTAAAAAACCAACATTTATCCTTTTAAGGATACTAAAAACTACTTTATCTGCAATACTGTAAAGAAACATTAATTTTCAATTGTTATATTATTTTTAATTTTATTTTTTTTTTTATGAATTTAATTCCTTTTGTCCATAGTTTAAACGCTTCATAATGTATCGCTAGAATGATCTTAAAAGTCATTATCGGATGTTTTAAATATGATTTAATTAAACATTTTGTATTAAAATCTGACCTAACACCATCTTGTGAAGCATATAAAATTTTATCCTGGGCATCATATTGATCAATTATCACTGATATTTTGTTTCCTGGTTTTAATAATCGAAAAAAATAATTACAATCCATTTCAATAAATGGAGATACATGAAATTTTTTAGAACAATTATTTTGTATTAAATTCACATCTTTTTCTACTCGAAATATATAGGTGTGTTGTTCACCAAATGTATTTTTAACTTCATAAAGGATTGAAATTAATTGATCATTTATATTATAAACATAAAAAACACTTAGAGGATTAAATACAAAACCAAAAATTCTTGGATAACATAAAATTTTTATTTTTATATCTTCAGTAGAAATATTATTTTTTTTTAAATTATTATGTACCCATTGTACTAACGAGGAACCATTTCTTTCACCATGGTCTTTTTCATGAAAGCTGATTAAATTAAATTTATTATATGAAAAAAACCTAACTTTTTTATCTAATGTTTCAAGTTCAGAGAGATCTATTAATAATGAGAACACATTATATTTGAAATAATGGACCTTTGGTTTAAACCTTTTATGTATTACCTGACCGTTATATATGGATGAATTAATCATTTAAGGTTTTAAGCATTTCAATAGAAGATTTTATGCCATCTTCGTGAAATCCGTAACCAAAATAACTTCCTGCAAACAGAGTATTATTTGTATTTTGAATAGAGTTTAATTTTGACTGATTTTTCAATGCATTTTCGTCATAATATGGATGTGTAAAATCTACTTCATTATAAATTTTTTTAGGATCAATTTTAAAAAAAGGATTTATTGTCAAAAAAATATTTTTATTGATCTTTAAATTTTGTAATTGATTTAACCAATAGGTGACTGATGAATTTTCTTTGTTATTTGGGTCTAATGAAGAATTCCAAGAACACCATGCTTTTTTATTTTTTGGCATTGAGTTTTCATCAGAATGAATTACCGCAATATTTTTTCTATATTTAAAATTATTTAATATTTTTTTTTCTTGATCAGTAGCATCTGAAATAATCTTTAAACTCTCGTCTGCATGTGATGCGAGAACAACTTTGTCATAAGTAAAAAATTCATTTTCTGATCCATAATAAACTTTCACTCCATTATTACCTCTTACAATTTTATTAATCTCATAATTCTTATAATATTCTCCACTTATATTTGATAAAATTTTATTAACATAAGTTTTGCTTCTATTAGAAACTGTAAACCACTGAGGTCTGTTTTTAAGCTTAAACAATCCATGATTTTTAAAAAAATTTAAAAAGAATGATAGTGGCATCTGTGACGCCTCATAAGGTGGCATTGACCATATCGCTGAAACCATTGGTATTATATGATAATCTATAAAGAAATTAGTTTTATTAATTTTTTTTAAATATTCTCCAAGTGTAATGTTATTTTCAAGTGTGTTGGGATCTAAATTTTCACATCTTTTATAAAAATTAATTATTTCAAAAAACATTTTTACAAATTTATAATTTAATAAATTTAACTTATTTGAAAAAATACCATTTAAACCTTTGCCACAATATTCGATATTAGTTTCTTTAACATTGACTGAAAATGACATGTCGCTTTCTTCAATTTCAATCTCATTTTCTTTAAAAAAATTAATTAAATTTGGGTATGTGGTCTTATTAAAAACCATAAAACCAATATCAACAGCAACTCTTTCTTTGTCATTATATTCAACATCTAATGTATATGAATGACCACCAAAACGATCTTGTTTTTCAAACAAATCAACTTTATGTTTTTTAGATAAATAGTAAGCTGAGCTTAGTCCTGATATTCCTGAACCTACTACTGCAATTTTCATTTAATAATTTTTATGCAGCTGTGTCTTCGTATTCATCCATTGATGGACATGTACAAAACAGATTTTTATCTCCGTAAACATTATCTACTCTTCCAACTGGTGGCCAATATTTGACTGTTTTTAAAAATTCAGATGGATAAGCTGCTTCCTCTCTCTCATATTTATGTTCCCATTTATTGGAGGCTAACTCAAGATGAGTATGTGGCGCATTCTTAACTGGATTATCTAATTTATCATATTCGCCTGAATGAATTTTATCAATTTCTTGTTTAATTTTTTTAAGAGTTGAACAAAATCTATTTATTTCACTCAAACTTTCACTCTCAGTTGGCTCAATCATCATTGTACCGGCAACTGGCCAGGACATTGTAGGTGCGTGATAACCAAAATCTATTAAACGTTTAGCTATATCTTCTTCAGTAACACCTGTATCAGCCTTTATTTTTCTAATATCAATAATACATTCATGAGCTACATTCCCACTTTTTCCTTTATATAAAATTGGAAATGAGTCTTGTAATTTATGGGCAATATAATTAGCATTTAATATAGCAACTTGTGATGCTTTCTTTAAACCTTCAGAACCCATCATTTTTATATACATCCATGAAATTGATAAAATGCTCGAGCTTCCCCAAGGTGCGGCTGAAACTGCTCCAATTCCTGTTGCAGGCCCACAATCTTTAATTACCGAATGTTTTGGTAAGAAAGTCTCTAAATGTTTTTTACATGCTATTGGTCCCATTCCTGGTCCACCTCCACCATGAGGAATACAAAATGTTTTATGTAAATTTATGTGACATACATCTGGACCAAATTTTCCTGGTTTTGCAATACCAACTAATGCATTTAAGTTTGCCCCATCCATATAAACTTGTCCGCCATGATCATGGATAAGCTTACAAATATCAGTTATTTTTTCCTCAAAAACACCGTGTGTTGAAGGATATGTAACCATTAATGCTGCTAAATTATCTTTATGTTCTTCAGCTTTTTTCTTTAAGTCTTCAAAGTCCACATTTCCATGATCATCACATTTAACCACAACTACTTTCATGCCAACCATCTGCGCACTTGCAGGATTTGTGCCATGAGCAGAACTCGGGATTAAACAAACATTACGATTAGTCTCATTATTTTTTTCATGAAATTTACGAATTACCATTAGCCCAGCAAACTCACCTTGAGCACCAGCATTTGGTTGAAGAGATACACCTGAAAAACCTGTAATTGATCTCAGCCAGTTTTTTAAATCGGTAAACAGTTCTCTATAACCATCCATTTGTTCTACTGGAGAAAAAGGGTGTGGTTGTGAAAATTCTTTCCAAGTAACTGGAATCATTTCAGATACTGCATTCAACTTCATTGTACATGAGCCTAAAGCTATCATTGATCTATTTAAAGCAATGTCAGCATCTTCTAGTTTTTTTAAATATCTAAGCATTTCAGTTTCTGAATGATAACTATTAAAAACTGGATGATCTAGATAAGTCGAACTTCTCAATAAATTTTTTGGGATATTAGATAAGCTTTCATTCATTGACTCTTTAATGGTTTCTGAACAATTAAAAATTTTAAGCAATTGATTTGCTCTGTATAGATTTTTTCTTTCATCAAAAGAAACTGCAAGCATCTCTGAACTTACTCTTCTGATGTTAACACCTTCATCTAAAGCATTTTTATAAATCTTATCAGTCTTATCTAAAGTTTTTACAGTTACAGTGTCAAAAAAATGATCTGAATAAAGCTCATATCCAGATTGCTTTAACTTATCTGCAAAATTTTTAGTTAACTGAGAAACACTTTCTGAAATTTTTTTAATTCCTTTTGGTCCATGATAGACAGCATAAGCTGCAGACACTATTGCTAACAAAGCTTGGGCAGTACAAATATTACTTGTCGCCTTATCTCTTCTTATGTGTTGCTCTCTAGTTTGAAGTGCTAATCTATATGCTTTTTTTCCGTGCCTATCGACAGAAACTCCGACTATTCTACCTGGCATAGATCTTTTGTATTCATCTTTTGTAGCAAAAAATGCTGCATGCGGACCGCCATAACCCATTGGAATACCAAATCTTTGTGAACTTCCAACAGCAATATCTGCTCCTAACTCTGCAGGTGTTTTTAATTTGGCTAGAGCCAGCAAATCACAAACTAATACTGCCTTACCTTTATTTTTATGTATTTTGCTTATAGCTTCACTAGGATCTTTAATATCTCCTAATGTACCGGGATAACTAATTATACCACAAATAATCTCATCCTTAATATCACTATCCTCATCACCGACAATTACTTCTACCCCCAAAGGTTCCGCTCTAGTTTTAATGACTTCAATTGTTTGTGGATGACAATTTTTAGATACAAAAACTTTATTTGAGTCTGTTTTAGAAATTCTATAACTTAAACCCATAGCTTCCGCTGCAGCAGTTCCTTCATCTAAAAGTGAAGCATTAGCAATATCCATACCTGTAAAATCAATAATCATCTGTTGAAAATTCATTAACATCTCAAGTCTACCTTGAGCCACTTCAGGCTGATATGGTGTATAAGAAGTATACCATCCTGGGTTTTCTAATATATTTCTTAATATAACGTAAGGTGTGTAAGTTCCATAATAGCCCATTCCTATAAAGCTTGAATAAACTTTATTTTTTTTTGAAATATTCTTTAATTTTCTAAGTGCCTTATATTCAGAATTCGGATCTCCTATATCTAAATTATCTTTCAGCAAAATATTTTCTGGTACAGTATTTTTTATCAACTCGTCTAGATTCTTATACCCTAACTCTTTGAGCATAATATTTTGTTCTTCAACGGAAGGACCTATATGTCTTTGGATAAAATCTTTTTGAGCATTTTTTAACATTTAACTACCACTCTCCTTTGCAAATTTATCGTATTCTTCTTTATTCATCAAACTATCCAGTTCATTTTTATCCTTAATTTTCAATTTGAAAAACCAAGCATCATTTTCAGGGTCTGAATTAATTTTACCAGGATCATCAACTATTGATTGATTGTTTTCCATTACCTCACCAGATATAGGTGTAAAAACATCACTTGCTGCTTTAGTTGACTCAACTACTCCTGCATTTCCATCTTTTTCAACTGAAGAACCTACGTCAGGTAACTCTACAAACACAATATCTCCCAACATTTCAGTTGCATGTTGAGTGATGCCTATTGTACCTACATCACCTTCTATTTTAATCCACTCATGTTCTTTGGAATATTTAACTTCACTCATTTCTTTGCTCCTTTCACATAACTTTTTTTATAAAATGGTAATCCACAAATATTTGCTGGATGTTTTTTTCCCCTTACTTCAAGAAAAACTTTTGTATTGTTTTTTGAAAACTCTTTTTCAACATAACCCATAGCAACTGGTCCGCTTACACTAGGCCCAAAAGTACCACTTGTGATTTCACCTATAACCAGTTCATCTTCATTAAAAATTTTAGTTTTTTCTCTAGCTATCAATCTTCCTTCTGGCTTGACGCCAACTCGGATTTTTTTAGTACCATCATTAATTTGGCTCATAATTATATCTGAACCTATAAACCCACCATTTGCCATACGATCTTTAGATATGGCCCATTTAAGATTAGCCTCAATTGGGGTTTTATCTATTCCAAGCTCATGACCATATAAACACAATCCTGCCTCTAATCTCAAGGTATCTCTGGCTCCAAGTCCAATGAGTTGAGCTCCATTTTCAATTAATTTTTTTGTGAATTCTTCAGCTAAATTATTAGGCACAGAAACCTCAAAACCATCTTCACCCGTATAACCCGATCTAGTTACAAATAATTTTTGTTCCTTATAAACAAACCAGTTTCCAGTCATAAAACTTAGTTCACTCACACCATTGATAATTGTATCCAAAATCTCTACTGATTTAGGCCCTTGAACAGCTATTAAAGATCTATTTTCATCTAAGTTCATCTTATATTTATCATTAAGAAGTTCAGATATGATTTTAAAATCATTGTCCTTACAGGCTGCATTTAATATTACTAAATAACCTCCTTCTATTTTTGTGATAATCAAATCATCATAAATTCCAGCAGTATCATTCATTAAAAAACTATATTTTGATGTATTTATTTTCAAATTCTTTAAATTTAGAGGAAAGATTTTTTCTAAATCTTCAGTCAAACTATCATCGCCATAAATAAATAATTGCCCCATATGAGAAACATCAAAAATTCCAGAATGTGATCTTGTGTATTTATGTTCTTCAACAATACCTTTGTTGTATTGTATTGGCATTTGATAACCCGCAAATTCTACAAATTTAGCTTTGTTATCTTGATGAAGTTTATTTAATGATGTTTTTTTTATTTCCATACTAACTCTTTGTACCCATCTGTATATTTGCCTGAGAGTTTTGCTCCTTCGGCGAGAATTTAATCTCTTTCCAGAGTTAATATGTTACGGTCCTTTTTACCTGAGAGTTTCCTGGGTGGTTGCTCCTTCGGTGTTACAAAATTTGTAATCTCTCCCGTTAACTATTAACTTATCAACTATTTACAGATGGTCAATGGGAAATACTTTTTTTACGCCTAATTAATAGTGAGTAAAATTGAATTAATACAGCAAAAATAATAATAGCTCCTCCAATTAACCCAAACATTGATGGTCTTTCACTAACAAATATAAAAGCCCAGATAGGACCCAAAACAGATTCGGATAACATTATTATTCCAACCATAGCTGAAGGTGTAGTTCTTGCTCCAGTTGTAATAAATATAAATCCTAATCCAACTTGAAAGCAACCACCTAAAAAACCTAGAAAAATATCATGTGGTGAAACCATTATTTTTGTTGAAAGTAAAAAACCAATAAAACATGAACATACACCTGCTACAAATTGAGCTGGAACCATATCAACTGTTGGATATTTTCTTACAATAATAATCAATATTGCAAAAGTAATTGGCATCGTGAAAGCTGCAAGATTTCCTGATAATTCACCTGGAGTTAATGAATTTCCAACCATTAATAAAACTCCTGTCATTGCTAAAATAATAGAAGCTAATGTAATTGCAGAAATTTTTTCTTTTAGAAAAAAATAACCAAATATTGCAAGAAATAAAATTTGAAGTGATATAATAAAATTAGTATTAGCAACTGTAGTATTATACATGGCAAATACGTACCCACAAAAACCAAAAGATAATATTATTCCTCCAAAAAAACCTGGCAAACCTGACTCATAGAATGAAGTGAAGATTTTCTTTTTATAAGTAATTATCAAAAAGGCCAGAACTGTCAGAGAAAAAAATAAAGATCTCCAAAATAAGATTTGCCATAAAGTTGAACCCTCAAATGACTTAACTATAAGCCCTCCAAAACTTAAACTGCAAGCACCTAAAAATACTAATAAAGGTCCTGGTAATTTTGTAATTATATTCATTAGATTTGTGAAATTAAATTTTGAGTTTCCATTTCATACAACTTAAACAAAGTTTCTGCATCAGATAATTCTATTTCTTTAAATTTTATTTTTGAACCAGGTGATATTTGAACTAATCTGTCATAATCAACACTAGCAACAACTCCTATTTTTGGATAACCCCCTATCGTTCCATGATCTGAAAGCATTATGATTGGATTACCATCCGCTGGAACTTGAATCACTCCTTTCAATAAACCTTCTGATTTTATATTTGTATTAACAATATTTTCTATTTCAGAGCCATTTAATCTCATTCCCATTCGATCAGATAGTTTTGATACAGTAAATTCTTTTTCAAAAAAATTACTTTTTCCTTTTTCAGAAAAATAATCAAAATTAGTTCCTTTTATAACTCTTATATTTTCTACTTTTGAGTTTAAATAATTGGTTTTCTTTTTTTGTTGATTTGTATTTATTTTGGAAACGATTAATTTTTGATTATTTTCTAATTTTTTACCGTTGTTAGAACCGATGTAAGCTTTTGTGTTTGTTGAACAACTCCCCCATTGAAATTTAAGATTAAACTCCCCACTAATAGCCAAATAACCATAAACAGATTTATTGGTCGATAAAATATCAATCTCATCTCCATTTTCTAGTTGATAACTTTCATAACAATTACCCTCTATTTCAATATCCTTTTTTCTTATCTTAAAAATAACGTCTCCAGTTAAAACAATAGTAATTTTATCTCCGTAGTACCTTAATAAAGGGCCTTGATAAGCAAATTCAATGACTGGTAAATCTGATTTATTACCGACTAGTCTATTTGCTAAGAGATAATTTCTATTGTCCATGGCTCCACTGAATGGAATTCCTATGTGATATAAATTATTTCTTCCTTTATCTTGAAATGTTGTGTTTATACCGGCTCTTATTATTTCAAAATAATTATTGCTCATTATAGTTGTTATATTCTTCTAGTGTTATTTGTTTAAATTTAACAGTGTCACCTGGGTTAATTAAATTAGGATCTTTTTCTTTTGAACTATCAAATACTTCTAACGGGGTATTTCCAATGATATTCCATCCACCTGGACTTTCAAATGTATAAATATTGGCAAACTGTTCAGTCATTCCGACAGATCCTTTGGGCACTTTTACTCTTGGAGTTTCTAAACGTTGAGCTCTCAAATTTTCATCTAAATCACCTAAAAAAGGCATGCCCGCAATAAATCCTGTCATATAACAAAAAAATTCTTTATTAAAAAAATTCTCTATAATTTTTTCTCTAGTTAAATTTAATTTTTTCTCTAATCTTTCCATGTCTAAACAAAATGAAGCATCACAACAAACTGGTACTTCTAAATTTTTATTGGTTATCTTAAAAGTTTCTTCAACATTAAGTTTTTCAATTTTATCTTTAATTTCTTTAAAATTTGTTACACGAAGATCATAAGAAATAATCAGTTTATTGTAAGATGGTGTAAGATTATTAATTCCTTCAATATTTTTTTCTTTAATTGCATTAAAATACTTAATTACCTCAGAGTTAATTTGTTTATTAACCTCGGTTCCAAAATCACAGTAAAGTGCTGCGTCGCCAAGATTTGATATATTTTTTATCATGCCATGTTATACTTCAACATTTAAGACTATGGAAATTAATATAAATTGTGATTTAGGTGAAAAATCTAAACATCATTCTAATAAGTATGATCCTGATTTACTAGAGATAGTAAACTCTGCCAATGTTGCATGTGGTTTTCATGCTGGAGATGATGAATCAATGAATCAAGTTATCCAAATATCAAAAAAAAATGGAGTAAGCATTGGCGCACATCCATCATTTAATGACCCTGAAAATTTTGGCAGACAAAGAATGAATCTTTCTTCGAGTGAAATTTCAAAACTAATCATTGATCAATATGATATTTTACAAACAATCGCAGACAATTATAAAGAGAGTGTTACCCACATTAAGCCTCATGGTGCACTTAACAACATGGCCTGTGAAGATATAGAGCTAGCGACTACTTTAGCTAAAACAATAAAAGGAATTAATAAAGATTTAATTTACCTTGTCCCAACTGGTTCGAAAATGGAAGAAGCTGCTAAAAAACTTAATATGAAAATTGCATGCGAGATTTTTGCAGATAGAAACTATGAAGATGATGGAAATCTAGTTTCTAGAAAAAAACCCCACGCACTAATCACAGACCCAGAACAAGCAAAAAAACACGTATTAAATATGGTAAAAAATCAGGCACTTAATTGTCACAGTGGAAAACAGATACCTTGTGAAATAGACTCTGTGTGCATACATGGGGATAATGAAAGTTCATTAGCTACAGCAAAATCAATTAAAGATAATTTGATTGATAATGGACTTAAATTAAAACCTTTAAACTTAATGGAGAAATTTATTTAATGTTAAAAAAATATTTATTCGCATTTTATTTGATAATTTTATTTTCAAATAGTGCACAAGCTGCTGGAACAGGTAGTGAAAGCAGTTCATCAAAAATTAAATCTAATTATGACAAAGCTGTTTCACTTATTAAACAAGCCAAAAAATATGAAAAAAAAGGTAAAACTGAAAAAGCTAATAAGAGATATGAAAAAGCTCAAAAATTATTAATTACTTCAAATAATAAAAAGCCTCTTCAAGCTGATACTTTAAATTACTTAGGTTTTACAACTAGAAAACTTGGAGATTATGAAAATGGAGAAAAATATTACCTGCTTGGTTTAGAAATTGATCCTAACCATAAAGGGATTAACGAATATTTGGGTGAGCTTTATGTTGTGACTAACAGAATTAATCTTGCAAAAGAAAGATTAAATGTATTGGCAAATTGTAATTGTGAAGAGTATGGTGAATTAAAAGAAATAATTGATGGAACAAAAACATCAAAATATTAATTCATATGCTTGACATACAAAATCCAAAAGAAGCAAGAAAAGTAATCAGAAATAACGAATATACTGAACAAACAGCTGGATCTGCAAACAGATATGTACAAGGAAATATTTGTATTTTACCAAGTAAGTACGCAATGGACTTTGCATCATTTTGTCAAAAAAATCCAAAGCCTTGTCCTCTAATAGGCTTTGGCACTAAGGGAGATCCATCTTTAAAAGATTTAGGAGACATCGATATAAGAACAGATGTACCTCAATATAGAGTATGGGAAAAAGGAAAAATTATTGATGAACCATATGATATAAAAAAATATTGGAATGAAGATTTAACAACATTTGTTTTGGGATGCTCGATGTCTTTTGAGTTACCTTTAATTGAAGCAGGAATATCTATTCAACATATAGAGAATAATACTATTGTACCAATGTATCGAACCTCAATAGATTGTGAACCAGCAGGGCAATTTTCAGGAAAACTTGTAGTATCTATGCGGCCATTGAATTCAAAAGATGCCATTAGATCAGTCCAAATTAGTTCAAGATTTCCAGCTGTTCATGGTGCACCTGTACACTTGGGCGACCCTTCGGAAATTGGTATAAAAGATATAATGAATCCAGAATATGGTGATCCGCCAAAAGCATTTAAGAATAATGAAATTCCAGTTTTTTGGGCTTGTGGAGTAACACCACAATCTGTTTTGCAAGATTCGAAACCAGATTTTTGTATAACACACAGTCCTGGAAAAATGCTTATAACTGATAAACTAAATAATGATTTAGCAGCCTTATAATTAATTTCCTAAAAAAACTTTTGTAACTTTATCGTTATCAATTAGATCCTCTGATTTTCCATCAATAACTAACCTTCCACTTTCAAGTACATAGCCTCTATCAGCCATACTAAGAGCCAATCTAACATTTTGCTCAACAAACAAAATTGATATTCCTTCGTTAACAATATTTTTAAAAATCTTAATTAAATCTTTCATTACTATTGGTGACAAACCTAAAAAAGGTTCATCAACCATTAAAAGTTTTGGAAGCCCCATCATGCCTCTAGCTATTGCCAACATTTGTTGTTCACCGCCAGACATTGTCCTCGCTAATTGGCTTGATCTAGCTTCAAGTTTTGGAAAGATCTTATAAATTTTATTTAGTGAATTATCTAATTCCTTTTTAGCTGCAGGGTGCCAAGCGCCAAGTAAAAGATTTTGCATTACAGTCAAATGAGGAAAAACTCTTCTTCTTTCAAGAACATGAGATATACCTAGTGCAGTTCTTTTATGCGTAGGCTCTTTAGAGATTAAATTGTTATCAAAATGTATACTTCCATTCTTATGATGTACTAAATTACTTATTGTGTTTAAAATTGTACTTTTACCAGAACCGTTTGGGCCTAAAAGAGCAACCATTTCTGCTTTCTTAACATTTATAGATACGTCCCAAATTACTTGAAAGTCATCGTATAAAACATCAATATTTTTAATATCAAGTAGCATCGAATGTTCCTAAATAAGAGTCTACAACCTGTTTATTATTTTGAATTTCTTTAGGAGAGCCATGGGCTATTCTTTCTCCTTGATCTAGAGCTAAGATATTATCTGAAATCTCCATAATGATATTAATATTATGTTCGATCGTAACAATTGTAACTCCTGACTTTTTGAGTTTTTTGATAAGTTCCACGAGACCAGGTATAGTTTTTTGGTCAACACCACCTGTTACTTCGTCCATTAGTAATAATTTTGGCTCTATTGCCATTGCCCTTGCCATCTCAAGTCTTTTTCTTTGTCCTGTAGAAAGCTCTTTTGCAAAATGATGTCTCTTCTCAATCAAGTCAACAAAATCAATTATTTCTAAAGCTTTATCTCTAGCTTTTTTAATATTTTTTTCTTTAACAAACGAACCTATCATTACATTTTCAAGCAATGTTTGATCTGCAAATGGTTTTAATTTTTGAAATGTTCTTCCAATACCTAGTTTGCTTATTTTGTCAGGAGTTAATCCATAAATATTTTTTTCAAAAAATTTAACATCACCAGTATCAGCTTTTGTATAACCTGTGATTAAGTCAAATAAAGTAGATTTTCCCGCACCATTTGGACCGATTACACCAAGTATAGAACCCTCTTCAACCTCAAAAGAAATATTATTGTTTGCTTTAATTCCACCAAAAGCTCTGCTTAAATTTTCTACAGATAAAATTTTCATCTTTGTTTTTTTCTCTCTAAAATATTTTTTGGAACAAAAGATATAAGTCCATCTGGTCTAAAGACACAAATTAACATTAATATTAGTCCATAAATGATTAGATCTACTGCACCACCTGTACCACCTAAATATATTCTTGAATATTCTGAAATTGGAATCAAGATTGCTGCTCCAAGTAATGGACCCCAAACATTACCTATTCCTCCAAGGACAGTTATCAACAAAACAATAATTGATATTTCAATATTAAAAACTCTATCAGGATCAATTATTAAAATGTATTGAGCAAACAAACTTCCCATCGGAGCCATAATCATTGCTGATATTACATAAGCAATAATTTTATAATTTGAAACATTAATACACAAACTTAATGCCGCTTGAGGATCATCTCTCACAGCTCTTAATCTAAATCCTAATTTTGATCTACTTAAGATCCAAACCAAATAAAAAGTGATTAAAAAAAATACTAAAAAAACATAATAGTAAGGCATTTTACTTGTGTGAAATTGAAGCGCTAACCAAGAGTCACCAGATGTCATTGGAACCCATAAACCAGATGCTGCACCAACTAAATCCCATCTTTGAAAAACTACTTGAAAACTTATGCCTATCAGCAAAGTTGCGATTGCAAAATAATGCCCACTTAATCTAAGCATTGGTATTCCAATTAAAACTGCTGCAATTCCTGAAAAAATTATTCCAAAAAATATACTTATCCAAGGAGAAATACCATACTGAACATAAAAAAATGAAGTTGCATAAGCTCCTATGCCAAAGAAAGCACCATGGCCAAGACTAATCTGGCCAGAAAATCCAGCTATCACGTTCCAAGATTGCGCCATAACAGCATGCATAAAAATCATGATCATTAAATGGAGATAAAAAGAGTTTAATCCAAAATGAGGTAGTGCAAACAATAATAAAACTATGCCAGCAATTAATGAAATAATTTTTTTGTCTGTGTTCCAAAGTGGCTCTGCTTGTGCGGTTAATAATTTATCGTTCATTAATATCTACCAAATAAACCTTGGGGTTTATAAATCACTACTAATAAATATATTGCAAAGACATACAAAAGTTTAAAAGATGGATCTATCAATAAGCCACCTAATGACTCGACAAGACCAATAATTATTCCTGCATACAAACAGCCAATAATACTTCCAAAACCACCTAGAGCTACAGCAACGAACGCAAATAAAGCAAAATTAATTCCTACATCAGTAAAAATGAAAAAATAGTTAGCCATCATTCCTCCTGCTATACCTACACATCCAAGTCCGATTGCCCATCCAATTGCAAACATTTTGTTTGATGGAATTCCTAAAATTTCAGCAGCGTGTCTATCCTGAGCTGTAGCTTGTAAAGCTAAACCAGTTTCAGTTTTTGTAACAAATAAATATAAAGCTATAAAAGCAACCAAACATACTAAGCTTGCTACTAGTTGTGGTTGACCAATAAAAACAGATCCTATTTCAAGCCTACCCTCCAATAAAGGTTTTTCTACATTTCTAAAATCTGGTGTCCATAATAATTGAGCTATAGATCTTATGAATATTGATAACCCAAAAGTAGCACAGATTTGAATCAACATTTTTGCTTTTAAGATGTATCTAATTAAAAAATAGTGTGTGAGTATTCCACATACAGCCATCAATAAAATTGTAATCGGAATTGAAAAAATAGGATCAATCCCAAATAATGACCACAGCCAAAATGAAGAAAACATTGATAGCATTAAATGTTCACCGTGAGCAAAATTCACAATATCCATTAGACCAAAAATTAAACTCAATCCTGCAGCTATTAAGGCATAAATCAATCCCATCATTAGACCAGTCACAATTGCTTGAAGAATAATCTCTGATGTCATTTAGAACAAATATAAATTAGAATACGTATAAACATTATATATATTCGCAAAAGTATATCATTGAATTGATTTTATATATGGTATTTAATTAATTATTAACAAAAACAAATATGAGGGGAAATAAATGAAAAAATTAATACTTGCAGTATTTACTTTTTTATCATTAATTTGTGCGCCTGTAATAAGTTCTGCACAAGATGTTAAAATTGGAGTATTGTATCCATTAACTGGTCCTGTGGCCCAAGTCGGTAAGGATGCGGTTGCTGCAGTACAAACTGCGTTAGATATTATTAATAATAGCCACAATATTCCTGGAATGCCTTTAGCAAAAGATGCTGGCCTAAAAGGTTTAGGTGGTGGAAAAATTTCAATTGTTGTTGGTGACCATGGTGGAAAACCAGATATTGGGGTTGGTGAAACAGAAAAAATGTTAAATTCTGATAAAGTTCACGCAATGTTTGGAGCTTACTATTCATCAGTTACTGGTGCAGCTAGTCAAGTTTCTGAAAGAGCTGGTATACCTTGGGTTAATGGTGAGTCTACATCTCCAAAATTAACAACAAGAGGATTTAAATATTTCTTTAGAGTTACTCCACACGATGGTGAATTTACTCAATTAATGTTTGAATTTATGAACGACTTCAACAAAAAGAATAATAACAAATTAAATACACTTGGTATTATTCATGAAGATACTTTGTGGGGATCTGATAGTGGTGGAACACAAAATAAAATGGCTAAAGACCAAGGATTTAAAGTTGTTGAAAAAATTAGCTATAAAGCAAAAACAACATCTTTAAGTTCTGAAGTACAAAGATTGAAAGCAAAAAACCCTGATGTTTTATTGCCATCATCTTATACTGCTGATGCTTATTTGTTTTTAAATACTGCTAAAGAACTTGATTACAACCCTAAACTTTTAGTTGCACAAAATGCTGGATATACTGATCCAAAATTTATAGCTACTATGGGAAGTAAAGCTGAAGGTGTAATTACAAGATCTCCTTTTAATACTGACTTGGCTACTACAATTCCAATGATTGGTACTGTAAATGATCTTTTCAAAACACACTCAGGTGGAAGAGATCTATCTGATGTGCCAGCTAGAGCTTTTACTGGTTTTATGGCATTAGCGAATGCAATTAATAATGCTGGATCAACTGATCCTGAAAAAATTAGACAAGCGCTAGTTAATTTAGATATGTCGTCAGACTCTTTAATTGTTCCTTATAGAGGAATTAAATTTGGTGCTGATGGTCAGAATGAAAAAACTAGAGGTATTTTGATGCAAGTTCAAGGTGGTAAATATTGTACAGTTTACCCATTTGAATTAGCTGCATGTAAATTGCAGTATCCAATGCCTACTTGGTCTCAAAAATAATTTTAGATAAAATTAAAGGCGGTCATTAATTTGACCGCCTTTTTTTTATACTTTTTATTGAATTATTATAAATTTAAAATAATATTAACTTACCTTGATTGAAGAACTTGTTATTTTAACTAAAATTATTTTTATCACTATTATCTTAACAGCTGATAACGCGGTTATAGTTGGTTCAATTGCAGCAAACTTCGTACCCAAAAATAGGAAACAAATTATTTTATGGGGTGTTGCAGGAGCTTTTGTATTCAAAATTTTTTTTGCACTATTTGCTACTTACTTATTTAAATTTTATTTCATTAAAATTTTGGGAGGATTATTATTAATTTGGATAGTCAACGATTTGAGAAAAGATTTAGTTGATATTAAAAAGATTAAATCACAAACTAAAAAAGCACGAGAACCTTCTTACATAAGTAGTATTGGAAAAGTTTTATTTGCAGATATTATGATCAGCTTTGACAACGTCATTGGAGTTGTTGCTGCAGCAAAAGAATATTTTGGATTTATGATTTTCGGCCTCGTTTTATCAGTCGTACTAACTGGAGCTCTAGCGACATATATGGCAAATTATATACAGAAACATATCTGGATAGCTTATATGGGATTGATATTTATTCTTATTGTAGGGTTACAATTAATAATTGGTGGATTAGTTGATCTTGAAATTTTAGAAATTAACGAGGAATTTATTAAATATTTTTAGTTAATAAGAATGTTTCTTTAGTGGAAACTTTTTTTGTTTCACATCCTTAGAATAATTAGATACTGCTTTTTTTATTTCTTTTCTAATATTGCTATATTTCTTAACAAACCTTACATCTATTGGATTAAGTCCAATCAAATCATCTAATACTAAAATCTGCCCATCACAATTATTTGATGCCCCTATTCCTATAGTTGGAATACTAATTTGATTTGTTACTTTTTTTGCTAGAGAAGTTTCTACGCATTCAAGAACGATTGAAAACACACCTGCACTTTCTAATAATTTGGCATCATTTAAAATCTTATTTCTTTCAGAGCTTTTTTTTCCTTTGTATTTAAAGGTTTTATCTGATTGTGGGAGCAATCCTACATGACCCATTACTGGTATTTTATTTTTAGTTAAAGTTTTAACAATATTATAAATTTTTTTTCCACCTTCTAATTTAACAGCATCACATTTTGTAATTGAAATTATTTTTTTTGCATTTTTAAGTGCTTCTTTAGAATTTCGATATGTGTTATGTGGCATATCGACAACCATTAAACTTTTTTTTATACCCATTCTCACACTTTTTGAATGCTCTATCATAGTCTTTAAGCTTACTTCTCTTGTAGACTTGTAATTGTATAAAACTGAACCAAGTGAATCTCCTACTAAAATTATATCGCAGAAGTTATCCAAGATTGAAGCAGTATTTTTCGAATAGGCAGTTAAACTAACAATCTTTGATTTATTTTTTTTTTTAATTATATCTAATATTTGCTTTTTCATCGACTTACCACGAGCCGGTATTTTCCATTGAAGCCCAAGGTTCTTTAGGCTCTAAATTTCCTTCTTGAAGTATTTCAATTGAAATATTGTCTGGAGATCTAACAAATGCCATATGGCCATCTCGGGGTGGTCTATTTATAGTATAGCCCATATCCATTAATCTTTGACAAGTCTCATAAATATTATCAACCCTATAAGCTAAATGGCCAAAATTTCTTGAACCTTCTCCAAGTTCATCACCATCCCAATTATATGTTAATTCAATTTCTGCTTTTTCATCATTTTGAGCAGCAAGAAAGACAAGAGTAAATCTACCCTTTTCATTTTCCATACGTCTTGTTTCTTTTAAACCTAATCCATCACAAAAAAATTTTAATGACTCATCAATATTTTTAACTCTGATCATAGTATGCAAATATTTCATATGACTAATTTATAGTTCAAAACTACTCTAATTCAATAGTACTAGGTGGTTTTGAGGTAATATCATAAACAACTCTATTGATACCTCTTATGCTATTCACTATTTGATTAGAAATTGTTTCCATGAAAGACTTCTTGAACTCATAAAAATCTGCTGTCATTCCATCTTCAGAAGTAATTGCTCTTAATAGACATAAATACTCATAAGTACGATTGTCACCCATAACACCTACTGTTTTAACTGGTAACAAAGCAGCATATGCTTGCCAAATTTTATGATAAAGACCATGATCTTTTAAAGCTTGAATAAAATAATAATCAGCTTCTTTAAGTATTTTAATTTTATCATTTGTAATTATCCCTGGCATTCTAATTGCTAGACCAGGTCCTGGGAAAGGGTGCCTTGAGATAATATCCTTGCTTAAATTTAACTCTAAACCTAATTTTCTAACTTCATCTTTAAAAAGAAATTTTAAGGGTTCAACAAGTTTTAATTTCATTTTTTTTGGAAGGCCACCAACATTGTGGTGTGATTTAATTTTAGAAGTTTGACTGCCTGTAACAGATTTACTTTCAATTAGATCAGGATAAAGAGTGCCTTGGGCTAAAAATTTAACATTTCTTATTTTTTTTGCATATCTTTCGAATATTTTTATAAAAAGATTACCGATAATTTTTCTCTTTTTTTCAGGATCAGAAACATTATGAAGTTTTTTTAAAAATTCTTTTTCAGCATTTACATAAATCAAATTCATTTTTAAGCGTTTTTTAAAAGTCTGAACAACCTGTACTTCTTCGTTTTTTCTCAGGAGACCAGTATTAACAAAAATACAATATAATTTTTTACCTATAGCTTTATTAAGTAATTGAGCCACCACACTACTATCAACACCACCTGATAAAGCACAAATAACTTTTTCAGATCCAACTTGATCTTTAACTTCCCTAATTAGCTGAATTTTTTGATCTTTAGATGACCAATTGCGTTTAATTTTGCAAATCAAAAAAATAAAATTACTAATCAATTTTTTTCCATTTTCAGTGTGGGTTACCTCTGGATGAAACTGAATTCCATAAAATTTTTTTAATTTGTTTTCTACAATAGCAAATTTTGAATTAGTGCTTGATGCTATTACTTTAAAATTTTGTGGAAGTTTTGATACTTGATCAGCATGACTCATCCAGACTTTTTTTAATTTTTGTTTATTAAAAAAATTCTTAGTTAATAGGCTTTCATTTTTTTTATAAATATTTGCTAATCCAAATTCACGGTGCTTTGATTGCTTGACTTTACCTCCATTAAGCTTAGATAATATTTGATGTCCAAAACAAATTCCTAGAATAGGGATATTTGAATTTATAATTTTTTTATCAAATGAATATTTGTTTATTTGATAAACGTTTAAAGGTCCGCCAGATAAAATAATTCCTTTAATTGATCTATTAACATCTTTGATTTTGATTTTTTTGTGACTTATTATTTCAGAAAAAACCCCTAATTCTCTTATTCTTCTAGCAATTAACTGGGTAAATTGAGAACCAAAATCTATTATTAAGATTTTATTAAGATTTTGATCAAGACTCATTTTTAGGTTCTATATTTTTTAGTGACTCTTGAATTTGTTTGTTTTCATCACATAATATATCACAAACTTTAGTAAAAGTTTCTGAAAGATCTTTTACTTTAGAATAATTTGATTTTTTCAATGCTATCTTCATCAACATTAATAAAACTTCTTCATTATCAGGTTCAATTAATAATGCTGTTTCTAAATTGTTTTCTTCTTTTCTCTGGTTTTCTTCATGGTTATAAATTTTAGCTAAATATAGATATGATTTAGCATCTTTAGGGTTAAAAACTATATTCCTCTCAAACAAAAATCTTGCATCTTCATATTTTTTATTTTGAAACTTTTTTAAAGCTTCCTCAAAAAAATTTGATTTACTATGTGCGTTTGTAAATAAAAAAAATACTATACAGATAGAGGTAATAATTTTAAAAATTTTACTCATTAATATTTACTATCATTTTTAACCTCATCAACATTGTGAACCATGCTTTCATAAAAACCAGCTTTAGTAATTTTTACAAAATTTGGTTTATTTCTTAATTTAATAATATTTTTTGAACCAAGATAACCCATAGATGATCTAAGTCCTCCGATCAATTTATATATAATACTGCCTACATCGCCTTTGTATTTCACAAATCCTTCAACACCTTCAGGAACATATTTTGATGTATCTTTTTGTTTTGATTGAAAATATCTGTCAGCTGAACCTTTGTTCATAGCACCAACCGAACCCATTCCTCTAAAGCTTTTAAATAATTTTCCTTTTTTTTTAATTAATTTTCCCGGCGTCTCGTCTGTACCAGCAAATAATGAACCAATCATTATTGCATCAGCTCCTGCTGCAAAAGCTTTGGCAAGATCTCCTGAATACTTAATACCACCATCTGAAATGATCTTTATATTTTTGTTTTTTAAACCATTTCTCACTGATAAAATTGCACTTAATTGGGGCACGCCTATTCCAGCAACCAATCTAGTTGTACAAATAGAGCCTGGTCCTATACCAACTTTAATAATATCTACTCCTAATTTAATCAAAAACTTTGCTGCTTCGGGAGTTGCAATATTTCCAGCACACAATGCTATTTTATTATTTTTTAACTTTTTTATAAATTTAATTATTTCAGCCACTTTTTTCGTGTGTCCATGAGCTGTATCTACAACTATTAAATCAACACCTTCTTTAATAATTGCTTTTGCTCTTATAAACTCTTTAGGTCCAGCACCTACTGCTGCACCTACTAGTAATTTTTGTTTTTTTACTTTTTTAATTTCTAATATTTGTTTTTTAATATCCAGGTTTCTGTGAATAACTCCTATACCACCCGCTCTTGCGATAGCTATCGCCATTTTACTTTCTGTGACTGTGTCCATTGCTGAGGATAATAATGGTATTTTTAACTTTAAATTCTTTGTTAATATGACAGCTGTTTCAACTTCTGAAGGTAATATTTCTGAGTATTTTGGCGCTAATGTAACGTCATCAAAGGTAAGTGCTTCTTTAATAGGAACCATAATCTTTTATATATGATTCCTTAAAAAATTAAAGTCTCTATCTAAGTTTTTGACAAATAATAAAACTTTCCTTGGAGTCTTTCCTGCTAGATTTGGGTTTGAAAACCTTAACTTCTTTAAAATATTTTTTACCTTCTGCGACTATTTCGTTAAATGTACCGCCCATAAATATTTTAGAAACAAAATAACCATTAACATCCAATATATCTTTTGCAAAAAACATTGCTTCTTTGCACAATTCTCCTGTTTGAATAGAGTCTATATTTTTAATACCAGTAGTATTTACTGCCATATCAGACATCACTACATCTACTTTATTATTAATATGTTTTTTTATTTCATCTTGAGTTTTTTCTTCTGTAAAATCTCCATGTATCTGAACTGTATTGCCAATAGGTTCCATTTCTTTTAGATCAATTGATATCAATCTGCCACTTTTTGCAACTTTAGTAGCATATTGAGACCAACTTCCAGGGGCAGCACCAATATCTATAACTGAAATGCCTCCCTTAAATATTTTAAATTTCTCATCTATCTCGATTAATTTATATGCTGATCTTGCTCTGTAGCCATCTATCTTAGATTGTTTTACGTAAGTATCTCGTCTTTGTTTATTAACCCAGTTTTTAGAAATTTTATTCTTTTTCAATTAATTATCAAACCTTAAGCTTTTACTCACAGTTTTTCCTTGAAGTGTCTTGATATCTATGGTGATTTCTTTATTGAGTCTCATATCTTTATTGTCTTGCCATATACCAGCCGCTAAGTGCATTATTCCAATTTTATAATTTGGCAAATAAGGTTCTACAAAGATAGAATTTTCTTCATCAAACTTTGGTAAAAGATTACTTGTTAACCAATTACAATTTAATGGTAAAAATTCAGTTTCAATATTATTGATGTAAACAGACATATTCATTGCTAACTGCTCTGAACCAAATATATCGCCACCTTTTAAAGTTTGTTCTAAATTTTCCTGCCAAGTTTTCCAAGCACTTGAATTTTTTTCTAGCGAAAAAACTCCAATATTTATGTGGGGTGCAAATGCAAGTTTTCTAGCTTTATTGTAACTAATATTTGATTTTATAGCGTGTTTAAAATTTTGAGATTTTATAATCGCTAATTTACCAAAAACCCAATTTACTTTTGAAGTTATCTTGTAACCAGGCCCAATAGTTTGAGTAATTCCTAATTTACCATTTTCACATGCCTTAAAGTATATTTCTATAGTCTTCCAATCATTGACCCAAGCATCACAATCAATCCATAAAAATTTTTCATAACTTGGAAAATATTTTGGTAAAAATGCTCTCGAGACCTGGCTTTTAAGCCATTCTCTTCCTTGAATTTTGCTGTCTGGAACTTCTATATCCCATTCAGCTGATTTTATTTCATCAACTTTTAACGATAATTTTTCTTTTTGCACATCAGTTAAACCAGCATCTAAAATACAAATAGCAACATTGCTAATTTCTTCAAATCTTTTAATAGAATCGATTAATTCATTCAATAATGGGAAATAGTTAGAGTCCGCTAGTGATACAATAACGTTTTTTTTCATTACAGCACATCTTCAAGATCATCATCTTCTTCAATAGAATCTTTATCCTGATTTTGTTTTTTTAACTTTTGATAATGAAAAAAACTTATTGGCAACATCAATAAATAAATAACAGCACTTACTGATATCATATTGAAAGGATAGATTAAAAGTAATCCAAAAAATAATACTATTCCAAATAATAAAAAAATAGTTGTCTTTCTTTGAATAACTATCTTTTTAAATGAATAACTGGGAAATTTACTAATTAGTAATAAAGAAGTTGTTATAAAAAACGCTGGAACAATAATATCATAATTTAACTGAATATAATTAAAATTTGTCAAGCTTATGATTAAAGGAGTTAGCACAAGAATACCTCCAGCTGGTGATGGTACTCCCTCAAAAAAATTATCTCTCCATGAAGGTTCTTGGTTTGAGTTTACATTAAATCTTGCTAGTCTTAATGCTACACAAATTACATAAATTAAACATACAAGCCATCCAAACCTTCCCAATGTATTTAACTTCCAAAAATACATAACAAACGCAGGGGCTACACCAAAACTAATCATATCTGTTAAGGAATCTAATTCTTTACCTACTTTTGATGTTCCTTTAATCAATCTTGCAATTCTTCCGTCCAAACCATCAATCAATGCTGCAAAAATTATTGCTATAATCGCAAATTCAAATTTGCCATCTAAAGCAAATCTAATAGAGGTTAATCCAATACAAACACCTATTAACGTGAGCATGTTTGGTAAAATTACCCTAGCATTTTTTTTGTCTGTTATAATTTTTAAATTATTTTTTGGTTGTTCCATTTTTATTTTTTGGCTAACAAAGTTTCACCTGAGATTGTTCTTTGCCCAATTCTAACTAAAGGTTCATAATTTTCATAATAAACATCTGCACGACTTCCAAATCTAATCATACCAATTCTGTCACCTTGGTTGAGCTCTTGTCCATTGTTTGTTTCACACACAATTCTTCTTGCAATCAATCCTGCTATTTGAACGACTATAATATCATTTCCACTTTGGTCTTTTAATTTATAATAATTTCTCTCATTATCTTCGCTAGCTTTATCAAATGATGCATTTAAAAATTTTCCTGGCTTATATAAAATTTCTTCTACTTTACCTGAACATGGAGTTCTATTAACATGACAATCAAAAACATTCATAAAGATACTTATTTTTTTAAATTTTTTATTTTCTAAACCAACTTCCTTTGGTCCATCTACTTCCTCAACTTTAATTACTTCACCATCTGCTGGGCTTACTAAGTAGTTGTCGTCTCCAATTATAACTCTATCAGGGTCTCTGAAAAAATAGTATACCCAGACAGTTAACAACAATCCTATTGTTCCTAAAAAACTACTTAAGGATAATAAAATGAGTGTAGCAAATCCTGCGATTACTAAAAATTTGTAACCCTCTGTATGTATCTTTGGAAATATCTTACTAAACATATTCTTCTATTTGCTAATTTTTGATTAATATGTATATAAACCAATCAAATTCAATTAATAACATAAATTATTTAAATGAGTAAAATCAAGGTAAAAAACCCTGTTGTAGAGCTAGATGGCGATGAAATGACTCGTATCATATGGGAGTTTATTAAAAATAAGCTTATTCTTCCATATCTTGATCTTGGTATTGAATACTATGACCTTGGAATGAAAAGTAGAGATAACTCTGATGATCAGATCACTATAGACTCTGCAAATGCTATTAAAAAAATTGGTGTTGGAATTAAATGTGCAACAATTACACCTGATGAAGATAGAGTTAAAGAATTCGATCTTAAAAAAATGTGGAGATCACCAAACGGAACTATAAGAAATATAATCGGTGGAACTGTATTTAGAGAACCAATTATCTGCAAAAATATACCAAAACTTGTTCCTTCTTGGAAAGATCCTGTTGTTATTGGAAGACACGCCTTTGGAGATCAATATAGAGCAACAGATTTTAAAGTACCTGGAAAAGGTAAGATGGAAGTTAAATGGACATCTGAAGATGGAAAGGATGAAATAAAATACGAAGTATTTAATTTTACTGGTCCTGGTGTTGCGCTTTCAATGTACAATTTAGATAAATCAATTGAAGACTTTGCAAGATCTTGCTTTAGCTATGGGTTAATTAAGAAGTGGCCTGTTTACATGTCTACAAAAAATACAATTTTGAAACAATACGATGGTAGATTTAAAGACATATTCCAAGAGATTTTTGAAAAAGAATACAAAACAGATTTTGAAAAAAATAATCTAACGTACGAACATAGATTAATTGATGATATGGTTGCTTGTGCAATGAAATGGAGTGGAAAATACATTTGGGCTTGTAAGAACTATGATGGAGATGTTCAGTCTGATACTATGGCACAAGGTTATGGATCTTTAGGATTAATGACTAGTACATTATTAACACCAGATGGAAAAGTAATGGAAGCTGAAGCTGCACATGGAACAGTTACAAGACATTATAGAATGCACCAACAAGGTAAAGAAACTTCAACAAACCCTATTGCCTCAATATTTGCTTGGACTAGAGGATTAGCCCACAGAGGAAAATTAGATGGAAATAATGAGTTGATAAAATTTGCTCAAACAATTGAAAAAGTGTGTATTGAGTGTGTTGAAAATGGCGCAATGACAAAAGATTTGGCTATTCTTATTGGGCCATCAAGCAAATATTTAACTACTAATCAATTTTTAGATGAAATTGATGGTAATCTTAAAAAAAAATTAAATTAAAGTTTTGAGCTTTTTAAAAGCTTCTTCAATTTTAGACTGATCTTGACCTCCAGCTTGCGCAAAGTCTTTTCTTCCACCCCCACCTTGTCCTCCAATAATTTCAGAACCTACTTTAACAAATTGAACTGCATCAAATTTATCTGTTAATTTATCTGTCACACCAACTGCAATTCCAACTTTATCATCTTTGCTAGCAAAGACTATTATTATACCTTCGCCTAATTCTTTCTTTCCCTTATCAACAAGTTTTCTTAATTCTTTAGGTGGCAAGCCGTCTACTTTTTGAAGTCTTAATTTAACTCCATTAATTTCATCATCAATTATAATATTTTTAGATTTATTCTCTAAAATTGAATTAACTGAAATTGTTTCTAATTGTTTAGTTAAATTTTTTATTAAAGTTTTTTGATCTGTTTGATCTACATTAGGTTTTCCACCTAAATCCATTATTTGTTGAGTTAAATCTTTAATAGCCTCATCATCTTTTTCAGAGGAAATATTAGAAAGTTTTTCTTTATTCTTTAAATAGTCTTCTAATTGTTTGTCTCTTAGCGCCTCTATTCTTCTAACTCCTGCTGCGATTGAGGATTGGCTAATTATCTTAAATTTACCAATATCTCCTGTATTTTTTACATGTGTTCCACCGCATAACTCAGTTGAAAAATATTTATCTCCCTCATCACCCATTGATAAAACTCTTACTTCATCTCCATATTTTTCACCAAATAATGCTAAGGCACCATTTTCAACTGCCTCATTAGGTGTCATTATACGAGTTTTTACATCGGATTTTTTTGAAATCATTGTATTTACAAAATTTTCTACTTTATTAATTTCTTCAGTAGGTATTGGTTTCATGTGACTAAAATCAAACCTTAAACGACTAGGTTCGACTAAAGATCCCTTTTGTGTAACATGATCGCCTAATACTCTCCTTAATGACTCATGTAATAAATGCGTTGCAGAGTGATATGCTCTAGTATTATTTCTTCTATCAACATTGATTTTCAATTCTACACTATCCTTTATCTTTATTGATCCACTAATTACTTTTCCATAATGAACAAATAAGTCGCCTAGTTTCTTTTGAACATCAGTTACTTCAAATTTAAAATCATTAGCAACAATTTCCCCCGTATCACCTACTTGACCTCCAGACTCTCCATAAAATGGAGTCTGATTGACAACAATTATTCCTTCATCATTTTCTTTTAATTCTTTAACTTCTTTATTATCTTTTAAAAGTGATAAGATTATTCCCTCAGCTTGATTAGTTTCATAACCTAGGAATTCAGTGGCCTCTAATTTATCTTTTATTCCAAACCAAATATTTTCAACTGCAGCATCACCTGATCCTTTCCAATTTTTTTTAGCAAGCTCTCTACTTTCTTTCATCAATGATTGAAATTTTTCTGTATCAATTGACATTGACTTGTTTCTTAAAATATCCTCAGTGAGATCTAATGGAAATCCATAAGTGTCATATAATTTAAATGCTACTTCTCCAGATAAAACTTTATCAATTTTGGATATCTCATCATTTAAAATTTTAATTCCTCTATCTAAAAGAACTAAAAATTTTTCTTCTTCCATTCTTAAAGTTTCTTTAATTAAAGACTCTGCTCTTACTAATTCAGGATAATTGCCTGACATTTCATCTCTAAGTGTTTCAAATAAATTGAAAAAAACTGGTTCTTTAGATCCAAGTAAATGTGAATGTCTCATTCCTCTTCTCATTATTCTTCTGAGAACATAACCTCTTCCTTCATTTGAAGGGAGCACACCTTCAGCAATTAAAAATGCACTAGCTCTTAAGTGATCAGCTATAACTCTGAAGCTTGATTGATTAGATTGGTCTTGTTTAATTTTAATTATTTCTGAAGCCGAACTTATAATTTTCTTAAAATGATCTGTCTCATAATTGTCGTGTGTACCTTGAAGCAATGCCGCAACTCTCTCAAGACCCATACCAGTATCAACAGATGGTTTTGGAAGATTTATTCTTTTATCTTTTGAAACTTGTTCATATTGCATAAAGACTAGGTTCCATATTTCTATAAAACGATCTCCATCTTCGTCTTTAGTTCCTGGCAAACCTCCAGCTAAATGATCACCATGATCATAAAAAATTTCTGAGCATGGTCCACAAGGACCTGTTTCACCCATCGACCAAAAATTGTCAGATGTTGATATTCTAATTATCTTTTCATCACTAAAACCTGCTATTTTCTTCCAAAAATTGAAGGCTTCATCATCTTCATGATAAACCGTTACATAAAGTCTATTTTTATCTATACCAAAATCTTTAGTGATTAAATTCCAAGCATAATGGATTGCTTGTTCTTTAAAGTAATCTCCAAATGAAAAATTCCCTAACATTTCAAAGAATGTGTGGTGCCTTGGTGTATATCCAACATTCTCTAAATCATTATGTTTTCCACCTGCTCTTACGCATTTTTGAGAAGTAGTTGCTCTTTGATAATCTCTTTTCTCTAAACCGGTAAATACATTTTTAAACTGCACCATTCCTGAGTTTGCAAACATCAACGTAGGGTCGTTATTAGGAACTAAATTGCTAGACTCTACAATCTTATGATCATTCTTTTCAAAATATTTTAAGAATGTGTTTCTTATTTCATTTAGAGATTTGTCAGCCATATTTTTAAAATACAGCTTTTTTATTCTATGTCTAGATAACAGTAAGGGAAAAAAGGCGCTTAATTTAAGCGCCTTTTAATAATTAAAGATGACCTTTTAACTAATTTTTTTTAGTAGGAACTACTTCCTCTTTAGCTTCTGCTTTTGGATCTTCTATTTGATCTTTTGCAGCTTTTTCTGGATCTAGAGGGTTTCCTTCAATCTTTTTTTGAATTACACCTGCTTTTTCTCTTATTAACAGTTCTATTTCAGCAGCTACTTTAGGATTTTGAGCAAGATAAGTTTTAGCATTTTCTCTACCTTGACCTATTTTTTCACCCTTGTAAGCATACCATGCTCCTGATTTTTCAATAATGTCAGCTTTAGAACCTAGATCAACGAGTTCTCCCATCTTACTGATCCCTTTTCCATACATTAAATCAAATTCAACAACTTTAAATGGTGGTGCTACTTTGTTTTTAACTACCTTAACTCTTGTTGAGTTTCCAATAATTTCATCTTTATCTTTGATTGCACCAATTCTTCTAATATCCATTCTAACTGATGAGTAAAACTTTAATGCATTTCCACCTGATGTTGTTTCAGGGCTTCCAAACATAACTCCAATTTTCATTCTAATTTGATTGATGAAAATCATCATTGTGTTTGTATTTGAAATTGAACTTGTTAGTTTTCTTAAAGCCTGACTCATTAATCTAGATTGAAGACCTACATGATGGTCTCCCATCTCACCTTCAATTTCAGCTCTTGGTGTTAAAGCTGCAACTGAGTCTATTACGATAACTGAAATTGATCCTGATTTTACAAGAGTATCAGCTATTTCTAAAGCTTGTTCACCAGCATCTGGTTGCGAAATTAAAAGCTCTTCTGTATTCACACCTAATTTTTTTGCATAAACTGGATCTAAAGCGTGCTCTGCATCAACAAATGCACAAATTCCACCTGCTTTTTGAGCTTCAGCAACAACTTGTAATGCTAATGTTGTTTTTCCAGAAGACTCTGGTCCATAAACTTCAACAATTCTTCCTTTAGGTAATCCGCCTATACCTAATGCTAAATCAAGGCTTAAAGATCCTGTAGATACAGACTCAATATCCATTGCTCTTCTTTGGCCAAGCTTCATTACAGAACCTTTTCCAAAATTATCGGTAATTTGAGCTATTGCTGCATCTAGCGCTTTATTTTTTTCTTTAATATCCATTTCTTGGTCTTTAGTAGATTTAACTACCTTTAAATTACTTTTTGTCATTTAATGCCTTTTTTTTATTAATTATTAACACTCGAATCATATAATTATTATGTACTACTTTTGTTCTCATTTGCAAGCATTATAATTAAGTACCACTATTAGCTATAAAAAAACTATTAATTTTAATAATAATTCAAACATTAGTCGTTTTAAGATCTTATAAGATATAGAAAATAAGCTAATTCTTATGTAAGTTGTATGCAAATTAGAGCCTTGACAGACGCTAATCGTATGCTTATATAGAGCATATGATTCAAATAGTTAAAAAGAAAAAACCAAATTCAAAGAAAATAAAACAGTTGAGGGAAACCAACAACCTTTCGCAGGAAGATTTTTTATCACGAATGAAAGAGGACTTGGGTTACACAATGTCTAGAAGAACATATCAAAGGATTGAAAAAGGAGATGATGTCCAGCCAAAATACTTAGATTATATAATAAAATTTTACGACAAAAAAAATATTAAATTAAACATTGACGAACTTGTACTTGATAATAATAAAAAAAAAATTGTTAATAAAAAAACTAAATCACCTGCTGAAAAAATAATTCAAACTTATGATTACCAAAAAGTATATTTATATAAAGTAAATCATTTTGAAGATGTCTCTAAATTAATAACAAAGTCATCAAGAAGAAAATTTTTTTATCCTCTAACAATCAATAGCTCTAATATAACAAGTTGGAGAGAATTAGGTGTTATTTATACAAGTGAAAAAGATGTTGTTAAAAGAATGGTTTCAATGATTGGTGATTTTGGAAAAAAACATTTAAATAATAAAAATCAAATTGCAAGAGAGAAATATGATAACGCAGACTTAGAATTTGATTTAATAGATATTGTTTCTGATTTTGGAGAATTTCTTAAATTCCTAAACTCACAAGGGGTTAATCTCTATGCAGCAAACTTTAATTTAGCACAGTTTGGAGTTGAAGCTGTAGATCCACATCCTTATAACGATTTATTCAAATATGGCGTTTATGACAAAGTAATAACTATTTTTTGTTTTAAGAGAGATAACGAACAAGATTTGAATTTTAATTATGAAAATTTTTGGCACAGAGAAAAATTAGAGCAGCTATTAAAAAAACATAAGATGGATAATTTTGAAAAAAATCAATTTGAATGGGGAGATCCAGAGATAAATGATGAGATTCAAGCTTTTGAAGAATCAATTAAATACTTTGACGGTATTGATACTTCAAAAGTAACTTTTGATCACAGGGTGCCTTTTACTAATGATGATTTTGGTTATGAGCCAGATGGAAGAGATTTAGCAGAAATGAATAATTATAAGGATGAAGATGAGTCTTTTTAAATTTTTAAACAGAATTCTTAGAGCAAATAAATTGTGTATAGATAAAAAAATTAATTGGAGAATTAATTTTTTTATTAAACAGTACAGCTTAAGAATAGATTGTGTGAACAGGATATAATTATCTTACAATCTTAACTTTGTACAGCACTTAATAAAAGGAGAGTCAAAAATGACTTTACTTAACAAGAAAGGTGTGTCCAAATTAAAAGGGCACACACCTAACAATGAGAAAAAAAACAGTAGTACAATCTTTGAGGAGTTAAGTACTATTAAATTAATTGATAACAAAGTTCTAATGCAGCAATCAATGGCTGTTAATCAAGATGTTGTTATTAATAATATGAATTGGAGGTCAAAAACTTACGATTCATTCCAAAAAAAAGTGCATCTAGTTGCTGAAGATTATGCGGGTGGAATTGATGAAACTGAAATTGTTATCGAGCCACCTATGATAATGGATGTATTGGATGAGGAAGGCGAACCTGATCCAGACTGTAAAGTTATTGTTAATTTTACAGCAATAATACCAACAAATATAGGCAGAAAGGAGTTACATTAATGACTGAAATAGTAAAAACTAAGCTTAGAAGATTGAGACGTATGTCCCATTTTCTATTAGATCAACCATCAGTATCCATAAGAAACAATGGTATTTACTTTAGTGCAAGTGCAGTTGAAGAGCTTGATATAGATAAATACCAGAATTGTTATCTATCTGTTGAGGATGGTATTGATATACAGGAAGCGCTAAGGGTCTATGTTGAGTTTAACAATGATCCTGTAAGTGACGAAAACTGTCCTATAAGAGTTCATAAATCTAATGGGTGTATGGTTTCTGCTACTGGTACTATTTTTAATCAGATACCGAGAGCGAAACTATTAGCTGGAAAAAAACGAAGTGAAAGAAGAATCTTTTTAGAAAAAGATTTGACTATTAACACATGGTTTTTTCCACTTGCCCCTCAGTTCGAAACAAGAACTAGGAAAGTAGACAATCTTCCTGATGTTAAATGTATCTATCAACTTGTGTTTCGTGAGAACATACAAAGGATAGGTGAAACAGGAAACTTACATCGTAGATGTAAAGAATATCAAAGGGATAATATTCCATTTGATGAGGTAAGGTATTCTTTAATGAATAATCTTTCAGATGATGAAAGAAAATCATGGGAAACTTATCACTTACAAAAATATCTAAGAGATGTAGGTCAGCTTCCCCCTTACAACTATCAAAACGGGAGAAGTAACAACTAAAAATGTTGGAGGGGAAGCGCGCACTCCTCCAATTAAATTAGAATAAATTATGCAAAAATATATTTATACAATTTTTGACTTAGATAAGATTACTAAGGCTGAGGATGCATTTCTTAATGAAATGGCGCATGCTGGTTGGGATTTATTTTTAATAAATAATGAACCCATGCGTGAGTATCCAAAAGTACTTGTTAAGCTTTATTTTAGAAAAGAAATTAATATAGAAACTAATTAAGTTTTAGGTACTGGCTATTTAAAAGTCCTACAGCTTTTAACAAATTATACTGAGCCATTAGATAGTTTTTTTCAGAACTTGCTAAAGAGATTTGAGCTGCAAGCAATAAGGCATTTGATTGAATTACATCAAGAGTAGTTCTTGAGCCCCTCTCGTACTCTGCAGCAATTCCATCGTTTGCTATTTGAGCTGCTCTTACTTGAGCTTTTACAGAATTTAAAAAACTTTCTGAAGATTCTAAACTTGACCATGCGCTTGCAACATGAGTTTCGTTAGTTCTTACTGCATCGTCTAGTAACAGCCTTTTTCTTGTAGTCAAATTAGAGTTCTTGTTGATTGTTGATCTCTTCTTTCCACCTGAATAAAAAGGCCAACTAACTGTTGCTTTTAAAATATCTTTTTCTTTTTCATCAATTGTTGAACTAACATCATCAGCATAAGATCTTTCTAAAGATAAAGATGCTGTTGGTGCTAAATCTGATTTTGAAATTGCTAAATCTTTTTCAGATTGAGCTAAATCAAATTTTGCAATTTTTATATCTGGATTATTCTGTTTTGATAAATTAATAGCTTCATTTAATGTTGCTGGAATATCCACAATAGCGTTTGAATTTTTCTTAAGTTGTTTTGGATCTGCTATTTTTCCAATTATATTTTCATAAGTTAGTTTGGCGATTAATAGATCACTTTTAGCCTGAGTGAATTGTGCTTGAGCACCTGCAAGTGAAGATTCTGATTGTGCAAGGTCAGTAATTGTAATCTGCCCTCGGTCTAATCTGATTTTATCATTTTCAACTTGTCTGATTAAAAGATTTAAGTTTTTTTTGTTAATGTCATGTTTTTCTCTTGCTAAGATCAAACTAGAATAGATATCAATTGCACTATGAAGAACATCTTGTTCTTTTTTAATTAATTTTGCTTTTGCTAAATCTAGACCTGTAATACTTTTTTTAAGCTCTAAACCTCTTCCAAAATCTAAAATTGATTGTTCTAGTTTAATAGAGGTAGTAAATGGATCAACATCTGTGATAGTTGCATCACCTCCACTTTGATTTGTAAGTTTATTTGTATTTTCTTTACTTTTTGATCCGCTCAAAGTCAGGGTTGGTTTGTAATCTGCTTTTGAAATATTGATATCTTCCTCAGAGGCTTTTAAATTTTCTCTTTCAGCATTTAATTGAATGTTATTTTGATAAGTTTGATTAAGAGCATCATACAAAGTAACAGCAGATACGTTACTAAAGTTAAATAATGGTAAACAAATCAGAATTAATATTTTTTTCATTTCGTTTTATATACAACAGATTTTATTTGATGGTTACTGTTTAAATTCAAAATAATAGACGCATATTTAGGCATTTTTTTGAACATATTCTCTGTAATTCTTTGGTAAGTTTGCATAAAATTTATTACATCTCCTTTGCTCATTATCTTGTGACTAGATGTTTTTTTAGTCTTAAGCCAAAGTTTATGCTCCTGTTTTAATCTCCATTTTTGGAGCAAACTAAAGTTTTTAGCCTTTAGATAAATCATGCAATTAAGTTGGGAATATAATTTTTTGTATTTTGTCTTTAATAGCTGGTTTACATAACTTCTCCAAATAAGTTTTTGATCATTAGCTTTTTCAAGTGAGTTAATAGATTTTTTTAAAGTTTTATTTTCTTCTGCTTTAGCCCCTACACACCAACCTTCAAAAATTATCACATCGGGTTGTTCTTTTATTTTATACCAATTCTTTTTAGGAAATCTGTCATCCACCGCTTTATTAAAATTTGGTAAATCAATTTTTTTAAAGCTCTTACTCTTTACCTTTTTAAAAAAGTTTAACATCAATTGAACATCATGGGTTCCAGGCGCTCCTCTAGTGGCAAGCATTGGATGAACTTTTTTTGATAAATCTAATCTATCTTTTCGAGTTTTATAGAAATCATCAATAGATATTTTAAATACTTTAAGTTTAAAATATTTTTCTAATATAATTTTTACAATTGAACTTATTGTTGTTTTGCCAGTTCCTTGACCACCTGCTAAACCAACAATATAAGGTTTTTTATTATTTGCTTTTTTTGCAATCCAAAAACACATTGGAATTAAAAATGTTTTAAGCATTCCATTTTTGTTGCTAAACTTTTCTGTAGGGGTTTCCTGTGATTTAATAAATTTAAAACAATCTTTCTTAACTTTATTAAAACACTCTTCGGCAACTTTCATTGAGCTTATTATTTTTTCTGATCCATTGGATGATTCAGTCCATCAAAGGAAGCTACTTCTTTTAAATCTTCAACATTCACTTCATCGACACAACCTAAATTAAAACCAGTCATAGCAGGATTGCTTCTGGGATTGTGATGAGTGTATATTCCGCATTCAGTACAAAAATAGTGATTAGCAACTTTTGTATGATACTGATAAAGCTTTAATTTATCTTCTCCCTTAGTAACTTTAAAATCTTCATTTTTAACCATACCCATAGTTGCATTTTTTCTTTTACAAATTGAGCAATTACATTTTACTATTTTTGCTAACTCATTAATTGATGGACTAATTTCAGCTTCGACAGCTCCACAATGACAATTTAATTTCATATAATTTTCCTAACTTAATTTAATTGATACTCTTTATAAACTTGTTCTCTACTACCTTTGTTCATCCCTTTAGTTTTTTCTATAAATTCATTTCTCAATTCTCTTGTTTTGAATATATAAAAACAAACTGTTTCTTTGCTATGATAAATAGCTTTTAACTCATCTTCTATATCGTTTAACTCTTTTGGTATTTCAGCTTTAATACAAATCATTAATCTATTTTCCTAAATTTAAACTACTAGTGGTTGGAGTTATCCACAATAGCACAAAATGTGGTTTTGGATGTTCACGTTTTGATTCACTTTTGATTCAGTTACAGACTCAAAATACAACCTCTTGAGTGTATTGTATAAATAGTCTATAAAGTAGAACAAAACAAGAACATGAAACTAACAATCCCTTATTATCTGCATAAAGCAGGCGCTGGTTTTCCATCCCCTGCAACCGATTATATCGAAGAAGATATTGATCTCAATATGCATTTAATAAAAAATGTTCCAGCAACTTTCATCATTAGAGTGCAAGGTAAATCAATGGTCGATGTTGGAATTAATGATGGAGATTTATTGGTTGTCGATAAAAGTTTAAAACCAAAAAACTTTTCAACAGTAATTGCTAATGTTCATGACGAACTTGTGGTTAAAAGTTTAGTTCAAGAAAGAGATAAGAAATTTTTAACGTCAGGATCTAAGGAGTTTACTGACAGAATTTTAATTAACGAAGAACAAGATATTTTTATCTGGGGAGTTGTAACTTATGTCATCCATTCTACGTACTAAAAAAATAGCATTAGTTGATTGTAATTCTTTTTATGTTTCTTGTGAAAGATTATTTAATCCTAAAATAAGAAGAAAACCTGTTGTGGTTTTATCTAACAATGATGGTTGTATCATCTCAAGATCTACTGAAGCAAAAGCTTTGGGAATTAAAATGGGTGAACCCTATTTTAAAGCAAAAGATATTATCATTAAAAATAAAGTTGAAGTTTTCTCGTCTAATTATTCTTTATATGGAGATTTATCTAGAAGGGTAATGCGAACTCTTAAAAGATTTAATTCAGATATGGAAATTTATTCTATTGACGAGGCATTCTTAGATTTATCAAATTTTCCAGATCAAGATGTAGAAAAAATTGGAAAAGAGATTAGGGAAACAGTTTTACAATGGACTGGGATCCCCACTAGTATTGGAATTGCTAAAACAAAAACCTTGAGTAAAATTGCAAATCAAATTGCAAAGAAAAAGCAATCAGGAGTTACTAGCTTAATTGGAATTGATAACTTAGATCCTGTGCTTGAAAAAATTGAAATTAATGATGTGTGGGGTGTTGGTAAACAATTAACAAAATTTTATCAAAAACATGGTGTCTATAACGCAAAGCAACTTAAGAATAAATCTAACAGCTGGATTAAAAAATCTTCTAATGTTTTAAGCTCCAGAACTGCAATGGAACTTAAAGGTATTCCTTGTATTAATTTAGAAACCACAACTTCAAAAAGAAAAAGCTGTGTTGTCTCAAGATCATTTGGAAAAAGAGTTGAAAGATTTCAAGAATTAAAAGAAGCAGTTGCAAATTATTGTTTAAATGCATCTGAAAAAATAAGATCAGAGTCGCTAGTTGCAAAAGCAATCACAGTATTTGTTAGAACCAGTCCATTTCAAAGAAACTATGGATATTACTCGAATGCAAAAACAATTGATTTTCCAATCGCAACAAACAACAGTATTGAGATAGTTAAAACTGCAGTAACAATTTTGGAAACAATTTTCAAAAATGGTTATCAATATCAAAAAGCAGGTATCATGCTCACAGGACTTTCAAATGCCAACGATAAAACTAACCTGTTTTCATCTGAAAAAGATGAGAAGATAAACAGTTTAATGAGGTCTATTGATAACACTAATCATCGATACGGAAGATCTACTTTAAGTGTTGCAAGTGCTGGGGTTCAAAAAAGATGGAATATGAAAAGGGAGTATTCTTCTAAAATTGATACAGCTGATTTTTATTGTTTACCAACGATTAGGGCTAATTAAGTTTAAAAGCCTTAGTAGAACCGTCTTTATATTGAAATTCTACTTCTGTTTTTGAGACACGTTTTAGAGATGAAAAACCATCATAATTATAAATAAATTCATTTAAATTTTTTCTTCCCTTTTTACTCATCTTCTTACCTGGTGCATTAATACCAACATCAACAATAACATCTGCTCCGTTTAAAAATGCATTTATCCAAGCTTTTACTGGGGGGCCACAGGTCATGGCTTCTGTTAACCAAATAGGTTTATCAACATCTACACTTTTTAATAAGGCTGCAAACTCATCTACCCAAAGCTCTTTATCACATTTTCCATCAGGAGTGCTTATATGATGAATATTAGCAATATCAAAATTGTCTTTTATTTTTGGTAAAGCATATTTCCAAAATTTTTTATTTTCTGGAAACATTCCGGCAGCACCTGCCATAACTATTATAGAATCTTTTTGTTTATCTTTAATAATTTTTGAAGAAAAATTAAAGATTTCTATAAATTCATCTTTATTTCCTTTAAAGAACATTTTAAATTCAGGTTCATTCATTATCTCCCAATATATAATTGGCTTAGTTAAACCTTGCATATCATTATTACCATCTCCATCATAACGATCTACTAATGCTAAAAGAAAAGTTTCATAATCATCCATTGAGCAAGGCTTACTTAAATACTTTGAAAAATGTTTGCCAAAAGGACTTCTTGCTTTTTTTCTTTTACAAGATTTTTGTTCCCAATTAGAATATGGCCAAATGGTTGCTATGATTGTTTGATTATGTTCTTGAGCATAAATAACTTGCGCATCAGCTTCATCCCAGGAATAACTTCCTTGTTTCCTTTCAATTTTATTCCATACAAAAGGTCCTGGATGTGGTCTTACCCATTGACCTTCTTTTCCTCTCATTCTTTCATCTCGCATTTCTGTTAATTCACCAAATCTTGATTCAGAATAAGAAAATTTAAGTGAAAAAATTAAAAGAATTAAGATATTAAAAAAAATAATTTTTTTCATTTAACCTTTAATTACTGAGTGGACAATCTTTTTCCAATTATAGTTTCTATATAATGAACTAACTACTATTATTCTTTTATTATCTAGATCGATTAATATTTGCTGACCTGCAAATCCACTCAATCCTAAAATTTTTCTTTTCTTATCGATTCCAAAAATGTCTAAATGGATTTGACCACCATATGATTTTGTATAAAGACCGACATCAGTTGCATGCTTAGTATTGTCTTTCTTTTTAACTCTATTTTCATAAATAGTTTTTAAATATTTACCAGCACAAGTATCATTATGCCAATCATCCATCATTGTTTTAGCAATTCTTAAGTAATCATATCTATTTGCATAAAAAGAATATCTTGCAGAAACAAAATCTTCATATTTTAAATATTTTCTAGATTTCTGAAATTGAACATTATTTTTAACTCCAACGTGTTCATTAAATACTTTATGCAATAATTTGTCCCAATCATCGCCAGCTTTGAATTTAACGTAATTCATAATCACATTTGTGGTCAGAGCACTATAATTATAAATTAATTTACTTTTTTCCGTACCTCTTAAATATTTGTTCATTACCTTAACTAGACCAATAACATTTACATTTTCTTCTTTTTTTAAACCTTTGATCCTATTGTCAGATCCAACATTTCTTCTTTCACCTACCCATTTTTGATCCCCACCCTTCATATTTAAAAGATCAAGCAATACTGAGTCTTCATAGAGCGTGTCTTTAATTAAAGGCCAATCATTTAACCTGACATTTATGTTATCAATATAACCCTCACAAATGGCATGCCCTGTTACATAAGAAACCAAGCTTTTACCCATTGAGTGCGATGGTAACATACCATCAATAATCTTATCTCCTTGAACTGAATATGGTATGTCAGACTCATCAATCACTATTTGATCATTTTCAAATAGTAAGTAACTAATAATTCCAGTGTTTTTATTATTTTTAAATTCTTTTAAAACATTTTTATCTTGTCTTAGATTTGATTTAAACTTGTAGTGATTTTCTGATCCTTTAACTACCCAACCTTCATAATCTCTAAGTGGATAATCCCAAGTATTTTTATTTTTATTTGCGTAAGCTGAAGTTGAAAATATTAATAAAAAAGTAAGTATTATGATTTTTTTCATAGATCGTGCCCTTTTTTTAAAATTGTTGTCCCTTGATTTAAAAGTCAGCACAACCAGACTTTGAAATTAAATATTAATTTTTTTTAACTTAAAATTCAATAGAGAATTTAAAAGGGTCTTTGATTTTGTGAATAATTTAAATTCCTACAAAATGACTTTCCTGGCACTCCTCCACATAATGCAACATTTTTTGCACCATGTACTTGAGATTTGTCGGTTAATTGACTTATTATGTCAGAACACCCACTCCATAAATCATCACAACTATCTGCTTTGCCCACATTTGAGTATCGAATAACTGTATCAGGTATTTTTAGTCCAGCATCAGTAGCTTCATCCATATGATGTCTATAAGGCCCAAACTTAAATCTCACACTTGATGCACCTACCATTGTATCACCAAAGTAACTTGTTCTTAATTTACCGTCTATCCAAAAATGTAAAAAACCTTTTTTGGCCCATTTTGCATTTATTAAAATATTAACCCACTTACCTTTTAATGGAGAAAAATCAGGATCAAGGACTACAGTATAACTATCAAAATAATAATATTCTCCTCCAGTTTCATTTTTTTTAGAACCATAATTTGGTGAATTGAAAGACCAAGTAAAATTATTTTTTACTATATTTAATGAAGCATCATGTGTCCGTTCACCTTTGCCATAAAGTTTTTTAAAATCAAACAAAGAAATAGTATGCTCATCTGTTCTTATATCTTTTGGAACAAAGTAGCCTACTCTATACCACTTAGTTTTACCTTTTTTTGTAGTATGTTTGTAAGGTTCCATAATTTGAAATCTCTGAGCGTGACCTGGTTTACCCCATCTATTCCAATCATGTTTATGTCCTTTGTTGGCATACTTTAAATTAAATTCAATTCCTTGCTCAGCAACACCCATATGATCTTCCAATTTATCAAAAAATTTGTAAAGACCATTTTCATTAGGAGCATTTCTAGTATTAAAAACCATTTTATTTTTTGACTGTGCTTTTAATACGTAACGACTAAAATCTTTTTTCTCTTGCTTCTTCATGTTGGTATGCCACTTGTATTTTTCAGCATAAGAAAATAATGGAATTAAAAATATAGATAGTAAAATAATTAGAAATTTTTTCATTTTTAATGATTGTTTATTAAGCTTTAAACAGCTTGTCTGAAAGATTTTGTAAATCTTCACCCCAGAACACATCTTTTTGGATACGTTTGAAATCTAAATCAAATACAGTCGACATTGCTGATGCATAAACAGATCTTGCATCAATTGTTGCATTTAGATCTCTTCCATCATAAAGCTCTTTTCTTTTTAACCCTGGCCAGTCAGTGTGAACTTGGCTTTTCTTTAACAGACCCCCTGCCATAAATATTGCTGTTCCATAGCCATGCTCAGTTCCATTTCCACCGTTTTGTTTTATGGTTCTTCCAAACTCTGTAACGGTTAAAATAATTGTATCTTTGTAAGCCTCTTGAAGATTATCCTTCAGATTATTAATAATTTCATCCATTTCAACTAAAGATTTTGTATGAGATCCATCTACTCCTCCTTGGGCTGCGTGAGTATCAAAACCATTCACTTCAAATACAGCAACTCGTGGACCATCTGATTTTCTTAAGTATTTAGCTGCTTGTCTTGCAAGATTTTTATTTTCTCTTTTACCGCGCCTCATGGTACCACCCATCATTTCTTCATCTTTTCTTTTTTTTATATAATTCATCATTTCTAAAAGCTCGTCTTCAGAGCTTTCTGCATAAACAGATCTTAAAAGTTCCAATGTACGTTCTCGAGGCAACCTACCTCTTCCGGGGAAATAATTATTATTTTTTGGAATACCTCTTAGTAATAATGGCATTGGTAAAGATAAAGCTAATCCATCACCTTGGAGATTAGCAAGTTTCATGGCTCTTCCAACCCAACCTGTTTTTTCTTGGTAAGGTGTTCTTCCACCTGACTCCATTAAATTTTGACCTTCAAAATGTGACCTTTGGGTATAAGGAATACTAGCTGCATGAACTATTGATCCTGTATTATCATTCCAACACTTATTAAATCCTATTAATCTTGGATGTAATGCAAAATCAGAATTAAGTTTAATAGCATTTTCAATTAAAATACTTTTTCTTCTTTTCTCGAAATTTTTATCTCCAATTACTGGAACTGCACAAAGACCATCCATGCCTCCACGTAACATAATTACTACTAAATTCTTTTTTCTTGATGATGAGGCTAATGCTGGAAGATTAAATCCAGCTAAAAATAATGTTGTAGCTGTACCTTTTAAAAAATCTCTTCTTGTTATCTTCATGCTCTTAATACCTCAGGTAAATTGAATAAAATCATATGCTTTTCCTCATTACTTTTAGCTTTTGATAATATTTTTAGAATTTTATCAGGGTTATCAAAATTATTATGAATAATTTTTTCATGAATATATTGATCTACCTGATCTTCTGAATTGTATCTATGAAATGCTTTTTTGGCATAAAGTAGTCTTCTAATAATTAATTCAGTAGACATCCAATCACTTGAAAAATCTGAATATCCATTTGGTTGTTGTGCTAGATATGGATGATATCCTAGATCTTCTAACATCCAATCAGGTTCTCTTAGGTCTTCTCTCAAAATATTACCCAATTTATATGTATCCATTCTTTTTTCAGGTATTGGATATGCATAAGTAGCTCCTGACATATTAATTGTTTGCAACCACCAATTTTCAGGATTTTGAAATTTTTTATATTTATCATTATATTCAAATGTTACTTTGATTGCAGCTTTGTGGACTTCTGGTAGATGTCCATCTGATTGTTCCCATGCTTTAATAATTGGGGCAATCATTTGTTTTGTAGGATGATCCGTTATCAAATACCTACAAAGTTTTGTTGCGATAAACTCTCTACATGAAGGATGGTTTACTAAATCTTTAATTACAATTTTTAAACTTTTTCTTCCTCTTTTATATGTTTTACCAAGAACATTTTTTTTTCCCGGTTCATGACGTTCAGACATGAATCTTACATCTGTTCCTTGATCAGATTTTTTTGTCCATTTAGGTCTCCATCCAGTCATAATTTTTGCAAGTTCTTGAACATCCTCTTGAGTGTATCCTGCTTCTGGAGATATTGTATGAAGTTCCATTAATTCTCTTGCATGATTTTCATTCAGTGTTGCGGGTCTTTTTTCTTTTCTTCTCCACTCTTGTCTGGCACTTTCTGATTTGGGCCCAATATTATCTTTATTATCTAAATGCATTATCATTGGCCATGCGATCGTTCCTTCATAAACCATTGTTTCAAAAGTTTTATCCATGTTGTCTCTTAGAAACTCTCTTTGATAAGCCGCAGTTGAATATTGATGTAATCTTTGTGTCTTGCTTATTGTGAAATGATTGCCCCAAAAATACCAAAGTTTTGCAAGCACAGGATGATTGCTTCTAACTCCCTCTGCATGTCTTATGCTTAATTCATAATTTTTCCAAAATTTTCCACCTGTATCATTTTCAAGTTGACGTTCAGCTATTTCAAGACCTTTTGGATCATTTTTATATTTTTTTCTAAGAGTTGTATTTTCTTCAACTCTTTGCGTAATCCAATATTTTCTCATTTCTTTTTCTGAGTAAATATGTTTACCCTTCCAATTTAATTCAGGAATTGTTTCAACTTGTTTTTGAGCCCAAGTTAAAGGATCTGATGGTGTTTTCTCTTCAGGTTTTAGACCAAAAGCTACTTTTCTAAAAAAGTTTTTCATCGTTATTTAATTTTATCAATATTATGAATATTTTCCAAGGATTTATTAAAATCTTCTAAATTTTCTCTTAAGGCTAAATTAGAAATTGAATAAATCATTACCAATAATAAAACTAGAGGCAGTGAGGTAATTATTGATGCGTTACTTTTAATTAATAGAATGTAAAAAACTATAAATAAAGCTGAACGAATTAAGACTGTTTTTCTAAAAACACTAATGATTGACAAAGAGTGCTTTAATAAATTAAAAAAACTCATCTTTGATGGTCCAAAATATCTAGCACCTCTTATTGAAGGTATTGATAGTAGGTCTTTTTCTACTTTTTTTAATGAACCTGAAAAACTATTCCAAGTTGCTTTTTCATTAAGTAATTTTTCAACCGTTGATTTTGACAGACAAGTATAATTACCAAATTTAATAGATTGATTAGTAAAGGCAAAAGTTAAAATTTTGTGAGCCTGATAACAAACTTTAAATATTAAGCTCTCAGATCTTTTTACTCTTTCACCAATTATACTTTTGTCTTCTGTTTGTTCTGCAAGTTGTATAAAATTTTTTATTTCTTCAGGTCTGTCTTCACCATCTCCATCCATAGGTATTACGTAATCAAATTCTTTTTTTTCAAAAATATATTTAAGTCCAGAAGCAATACATCTTGCATGGCCTCTATTTTCTTTCATATTAATAATTTCAATTGAATTAATATTTTCAGTATTTTGATACTTGTCAATTATCTGTTGAGAAGATGCATCGTTAATTATAATAACTGATATCTCTGAATTAAGACTTTTAACTTCAGAGTTAATATTTTCAATTAACTTAGTTAAACTCTCTCTGTCATTATAAATTGGGATTAGAATTATGTATTTTTTCATACTTATTTTGAGCCAACACAGACATTATCAAGACACATGTAGTCTTTCAATTGATCGAGTTTTTCTCGCATAATAATCTCTTCCCAAACTGGTCTTGATTTTAAATGATAAGATAAATTTCCAGCGCTCCATTCGTTACCATAGACAACATTAATTTCAGTATCAAATTGTTGATCCCAAGCATATTGAATTTTAATGGCAATTTCTTTACCAGGATAATCGGTTCTCTTATCCTCTTTAGATATCGAAACATATGCATAAAGAATAGGAGATAAAAAGAACAAAAAGATAAATCCAAGGGCAAATGGTTTTAATTTTTTAACATTTATTTGAGCTTGAAATAAATAAACGAAAAGAATGCCAAAAAATAAATAAAAAGGTGTCATCCACATAGTTCTAATTTTTGAACCAGTAATTACTGAAGTTAAAAACATTAAAATAATCGGTAAGATATTTATGGCTAAAAGGAACAAGAGTTTTTTATCTTTTAAATTAATCTTTAGTTTAATCTTTTTAGCTAACAGAAAAATTAATAAAAAGAATGGAGTTAAAATTCCAATTTGTTTTAATAGGAAAATTAATGGAAATTTAATATGATCAATTAAACTAGATTGCTCCAAACCAGTTCTTGCAAGTCCATAAGTTATTGTGATGAAGTCATTATTGTTAAGCCAAATTAAATGAGGTACTAAAATAATTATAAATACTTCAAGGGTTATAAAATATTTAAAATCGAACTTTCTATCTTTTTTTATAAAAATTAAATAAATAAATAAAAGATCGATTGAAGCTAAAAGATATATAAATAGATATTTAGATAAGAACCCAAATGCCGCAAACAATCCAACTAAAAAACAATCAAAAAATTTTACCTCTTTACTATTGTAAATTTTCCATGAAAAATAAACAGTACATGACCAAAATGGTAATTGACAAACATTTACATTAAATTCAGGTGTTGTAAAATTATAGAAGTAAATAGACTCAATAAGTAAAACCGAAACTAGGCCTAAAAGATTATTATTAAAAATTTCTTTAGATAATTTAAACACATAATAAAAAGAAATAATAACAAAAATTTGACTAAGTAAATAATAAGCCCAATCTTGAGATTTAAATATTTGGTAGAAGATTTCTAAAACAAGAGCAACCATTGGTGGATGTTTATTAAAACCCCATTCTAAATTACTGGCCCAAGCTAAATGTTCAATTGTATCTAAAGGCAAATTTTGGTTAGTTAAGTTTGGAACTAAAGTCCAAAATATAAGATGCGCAGTAATGAATATATAAAATATATTGTTTATATTTTTGCTCATAATGGTCATTTATAAATATTTATAACAATTCAGCTTGCTTGACACCCCTAATTTGCTGAATATACTCCGGAAATTCAAATTTAAACAATGCCAAAGACTACTAAAACTAAAAAAAAAGTTTCAAAACCTAAAACTAAAGCTGCTAAACCTAAAGCTAAAACTACAAGCAAGCCAAAGGTTGCTGCTAAAGCTCCGATAAAAATTTCTAAAACTTACGTACCTAAAGATACAGAAAAGTACATGTGTGAAAAACATAAGGTGTTCTTTAGAATGAGATTAACTGAATGGAAAAAAGATTTAGTGAAAGCTAATAATGAAGCTCTTTACTTTGGAAGTATGGACGATAACAGTATTTCTGCTGATGTTGTTGACCAAGCAAGTTCATACACTGACAAAAATGTAGAAATGAAAGCAATAAACAGACAAATTAAACTAATCTCAGAAATAGATAAAGCTTTAGCTAGAATTAGAGAAGATATTTATGGTTACTGCTTAGACACTGCAGAGCCAATTGGATTAAAAAGATTAATTGCAAGACCTGTAGCAAAATACACAATTGCCGCACAAGAAAAGCATGAAAAAAATGAAAAAGTTCATGCTGATGATTAATCAAAATTAATCTATCACTTTTATTTTATCACCTATTTTAATGCTAGAAGAAGATAACACTTGGCATCTTAGACCACCTCTTCTTAAAAATTCTTTTAAAATATTATCTTGCTTAAGAACTTCAGTTAAATGCCTACATGGACGACATAAATCAATACCTTCTAACTCTACATTGCCAACTAATAATTTTTTACCTACTAAGTCGTTCAATTGAATTCCTCTAGTAACTACATTTCTTCTAAAATCTAAGTAAGGAATATTTAATCCATATTTAATATTATAATAATCGATGTTTTCTGACTCTATTAACGATAATTGATTATATGGGTCGTTAAATTCCTTAAAGTGTCTATCCCCAACTACACCTTGATTAGTCAAAACATCAATTGAATTTACTTCATTTACTGGTTGATTATTTTTAATTGAAATTCCTAATTTATAAACTTCAGACATATTTAAATTAGGTTAATTTAAATCTTTAATGAAAACAAGTAAACAATGGGATTTAAAGACTTGGAATTTTTGAACCATCTTTTAAAAGATCATAACCTTTTATAACAGCATCACGGCTTGATATCTCAAGATACCATCTAGATAAATTTTTATAATTCTTTAAACCAATGTCATGTATTGGGTGTCTTGCAATCCAGGGCCAAGTTGCAATATCAGCAATTGTATATTTTTCTCCTGCTAGGAATTTTGAATTTTTTAATCTGTTGTCTAATTCCTGATATATTCTCTTTGCAATTTTAAAATATCTCTCTTCACCAAATTCACTTTTACCAGGATTGTAATGATGAAATTGATGATGCTGTCCTATCATTGGCCCAATGGTTCCCATTTGTGCCATCAACCATTGATTTATTTTTAATCTATCTTGTTGTTCGTAAAACTTTCCACTTTTTTCCCCCAAATACATAAGGATTGCCCCAGACTCAAAAATGCTTTCATTAATATCATGATCAGTAATTACTGGAATTTTGCTAAAAGGGCTTATCTTTACAAACTCAGGTTTAAATTGTTCCTCTTTACTTATATCTATTTTTGTTACTTTATAATCGTAGCCAATCTCTTCAAGCATAATAGAAATTTTTTTACCATTTGGTGTGTCAGCAGTAAAAAGCTCTATCACTTTTTTATACCTAGTCTTTCTTGTGCAGCTTTTGATGTAGTTGTAAATTCAAATCTTAATTTTTCATCTGGTTTTGCATACTTAAAACATCCTCTTGCAGCTAATGCACCCTCATGAAAACCTGAAAGAATTAATTTAAGTTTTCCAGGGTATGAGCAGATATCACCAATTGCAAATATACCATCTATATTTGTTTCAAAATTTTCTGTGTTAACTGTAATTGTTTTTTTATCAATGTTTAATCCCCAATTTAAGATAGGACCAAGTTGCATAATTAATCCAAAAAAACCAAGTACATAATCTGTTTTTAATTCTTTTACTTCTCCGTCGTCGTGTTTAATTTTAACTGAATTAATATTTTTATCTCCAGAGACTGAGTCTATTTGATATTTTGTGTATAAATTTAGTTTTCCTTGATCATTTAGCTCTTTAACTTTTTGAACACTAGACTCTGCTCCGCTAAAACCGTCTCTTCTATGAATTAAATTTACTTTAGATGTATTTGAAAGTTCAATCGCCCAATCAAGAGCTGAGTCTCCACCACCAAATATTGAAATTGTTTTGTCTTTAAAGACTGTCTTATCTTTAATGGAATAAAATAATGAACTACCCTCAAATTTTTCACATTCTTTTAAAGGAAATTTTCTAGGCTCAAACGATCCAACACCACCCGCAATAACTATACTCGCTGCATCAAATTCTTGTTTACCACTTGTTTTAACATGCCATCGATTTTCAACTTTTTTAAGTTCCTCTACTCTCTCATTTAAATGAAATTTTACATTGAATGGTTTAATTTGCTGTAAAAGATTATTGGTTAATTCTTCACCTGTACATTCGGGTACTGCTGGAATGTCATAAATTGGTTTATCTGGATAAAGTTCAATACATTGACCACCAGCTTTATCAAGATTATCAACTATTTCACAATTTAATCCTATTATCCCTAACTGATGAGCACAAAATAAACCTGTCGGTCCTGCTCCAATTATCAATACATCTGTTTTATTCATTTAACCTTGTTTTGATGGAATGTTTACAACTAGACCATCTAATTCATCTGAAACAATTAGCTGACAACTTAATCGACTATTTTGTTTTGGCTCAAAAGCCATATCCAACATATCCTCTTCGCCGTCTTCTTTAGGAGTAAGTTTATTCACCCAGTTATCGTCTACATAAACATGACATGTTGCACACGCCATTCCACCTCCACAATCAGCATCGATCCCTGGAATATCATTTTGAACTGCACCCTCCATAACTGTTAATCCATTTTGAACATCAATTGTGTGCGTTTTACTATCGTGAGTATTATATGTAATTTTTGCCATGGGCTATATATAGGTTTTTATTTAAATAGAACAAGTAAGTAAAATCATACTAAGTCTATTTTTAGACATTTTGTAATTGAGGTATATCTTTCTTTATAAAATAACTCCTGTCTTCTTTCTGTTTAATCAATGCTGGAATTATTTCTCTGTATGCGTCTATCAGTCCATTATTTGGTTTTGGTAGTTGCTCTTTTATATGATGATGAAGTTTATCTAAGTTATATGACGGGACTGTTGGAAACATATGATGCGTTAAATGATACTCCATTTTCCAATATAAAAAGCTTAATAATGGATTTAGATACATCTCTCTTGATGAAAATCTGTGATCTTTCACATTTCTTGCAAGGCCTGCATGTTGAGTGAATGCAACAAGTTTGTGTAAAGTTTTTCCGTAAAATTGTGGCAATAAAAGATAAAGCATCGGTAGCCAAGATGACGTTAGTATTGACCAAACAATAATTAATGACCAAATAATTACAAAAATTCTTGAAATTATAATGCTTTTAACGCGTGCATTTTCTGGAATACAATCCAACATTACCTTAGTTTTAATTCCTAATGCATGCTGAATTATTTCAAATGAAATATGTTTTTTAAAAAATAATAAATCTAAAAATGGAATTATATTAATAATTAATTTTTTTGGAGTCTCCTTCAGATCATTTCCATATTCTATCTCATGATCAAATGGATTTTCAGTTGAATAAGTGTTAGCGTGATGAATAAAATGAGAATATCTCCATCTTATAGGTTCAAAGTTAGACATAAATGAGGAGAGATAATAAAAAAACTCATTTAAAAAATTTGTCTTAAATGCTGTCTTATGTCCAGTTTCATGCCAAAGAGGATTGGAAAAACTATAAATATTTCCATAAACTAAAAACCAGAATACTGACCACCAAGTCCCCCAAGTTAAATATGCAAATGTACCTGCTATAACTAATAAACCAAAAAAAATTGAAATATGTTGTAAACCTTTAAGATCTGATTTTTTTGATAATTCTTTAAGAACTTCAATATCAACTTTGCACTTATGCCATTTATTTAGAAGTTTAGCATCCATGGATCAAATTTATTGCAGGCAAAAAAAAAGGGCAAGTACAAAAGTTGTACCTGCCCTTAATTAAAATTTTAAGTAAAACTACTTAGCTCTACCAGGTTGTTGCATTGCTGCTGCCCAAATGATTAGACCAAAAGCGATCTTGTTCAAAAAGTCAGCTGCGTTGTAAATCACGTTAAGTGAGTTAGCGTCTACTCCACCTGTTAGGTAACCAAAAATGTAACCTAATGGGTAAATAGCCCAACCTACAGTAACGATCATTCTCATCGCACCAAAAGCAGTAACAAGTGCTTTGTTACCACTCTTAGCAGCTTTTTTACCTGCTTCACCTGAGAATACTTCATAAAGAATGTATACCCAACCAGCCATACCGATAATGAAACCAAGTGTAGCGTTGATGTATCCAGCTTCTCCTAAGTATCCACCGATTAGCATTACTAATGTTCCAAGCATCAATCTCCAGAAAATTCCTGAATCTGCTTTGTTTACTGCAGCTAGAACAAAATAGAATTCTAACATTAGTAATGGAACTGTAATTAACCAGTCAATATATCTGTAAACTGTTGGTGAATCACCAGTAGCTACCCATACATCTCTCATGTACATGTAGTGTACGAATGCAATACCAGTTACTAGACCAGCAACCGTCATTGAAACTCTCCAACCAGCTGGAACTGAACTTCTTTCTAAGAAAAAGAATACAGTAGCAGCTAAACAAGCCATTGATACTAACCAAAATGAAATACCTACGAAATCATCTTGAGCTAACATGGCAGTCTCTGCGTTTGCTACACCTGTAACACCCATTAGGGCAACAGCTGTAAGAGCAAACAATTTAAGTTTTTTCATAAAAAAACTCCCTCTTTAGTTAATTTTTATTAATTTAGTTTATACAAACTAAGCTCGAGAAACCTCGAACAAAGATTTTGGTCTAATTAGCAAATAATTTTAGATTAATAAAGATCTAAAAACGAAGCAGAAGAGCTAATTTTTATTAATTTACGTTGATTTTACTTATTTTTTAAAATTAAATACAATTTGTGATTTAAAAACCAACAAAAAATAGAAAACCGAATCAAAAACTATGTCAGATAAATTTCAAAAAATTTATGATCAATCTATAAAAAATCCAGAAAAATTTTGGCAAGAAGCATCCAATGATATCTTTTGGTTTAAAAAACCAACTAAAATTTTGAATAAATCTAATCCTCCATTCTATAAATGGTTCGAGGATGGTGTAACCAATACTTGTTACAACGCTTTAGACATCCATATCGATCAAGGTAGAGGTAAAAAAACTGCTCTTATCTATGATAGCCCAATTACAGGTAACAAAAGTCAATTCACATACGAAGAACTAAGAGCGAAAGTTTCAAAATTTGCAGGAGCATTAGCTGCACAAGGAGTTTCTAAAGGTGATCGAGTAATTGTTTACATGCCAATGATTCCAGAGGCTGTAATCACTATGTTAGCTTGTGCAAGAATTGGTGCAATTCATTCTGTTGTCTTTGGTGGCTTTGCATCAAATGAACTTGCAAGCAGAATAGATGATAGTAAAGCAAAATTAGTAGTCACCGCGTCTTGTGGTTTCGAACCTGGAAGAACAGTTGAATATAAACCTCTTGTAGATGAAGCAATCAAACAAGCTAACCATAAAATTAGTAAAATGATTTTATTTCAAAGACCTGGGCATGAAGTAAAATTAAATGCTCCAATGGAAATTAGCTGGGAAGAAGCTACATCAAACGCATCTGATGCTGACTGTGTTGAAATGAATTCAAATGAGTTTGCCTACATTTTATACACATCTGGTACAACCGGAACTCCAAAAGGAATAGTAAGAGATATTGGTGGACACATAGTTGCTTTAAAATGGACTATGAAAAATATTTACAATATTGATGCTGATGATATTTGGTGGTCCGCTAGTGATATTGGTTGGATTGTTGGACACTCTTATATTGTTTACGCTCCATTATTCAAAGGTTGCACTACAGTATTATTTGAAGGAAAGCCAGTTGGAACTCCTGATGCTGGAGCTTTTTGGAAAATTATATCTGACTATAAAGTTAAATCTCTTTTTACAGCTCCAACAGCATTTAGAGCTATTAAAAAAGAAGATCCGGAAGGTAAGTTTTTTTCTAAATATGATTTAAGTAGTTTTGAGAGCTTATTCCTCGCAGGAGAAAGAGCAGATCCAGATACGATTAAATGGGCAGAAAATTTGCTTAAAGTTCCTGTTATTGATCATTGGTGGCAAACTGAAACTAGTTGGGCAATTAGTTCAAATTGTACTGGTATTGAAATGATGGAGACTAAATACGGTTCAGCTTGCAAAGCTGTTCCAGGTTATGATGTAAAAATTATTAAATCAGATCAAACTTTAGCAAAACCTAATGAGATGGGTGATATCGTGGTGAAACTTCCACTTCCTCCAGGAACTTTTCCAACATTGTGGAATGCAGATAAGAGATACAAAGAAAATTATATGTCAAATTATGAGGGTTATTACCAAACTTATGATGCTGGCCACATTGATGATGATGGTTACATTTGGATTATGTCTAGGACAGATGACATTATTAACGTTGCAGGTCACAGATTATCTACTGGTGCAATTGAAGAAGTATTATCAGAACATCAATCTGTTGCTGAGTGTGCTGTGCTTGGTATCGCTGATAAGTTAAAAGGTCAGTTACCTATTGGATTAGTCGTTTTAAAATCTGGTGTAGATAAAGATAATGAAACTATATCTAAAGAATGTATTCAGATGGTTAGAGATAAAATTGGACCTGTTGCAGCATTTAAAACAGTAATTGTTATTAAAAGATTGCCAAAAACAAGATCGGGGAAAATTTTAAGAGGAACTATTAGAAAAATAGCAGATAGTGTTGAATTCAAGATACCTCCAACAATTGACGATCCAGCTATTCTAGATGAAATAAAAGAAGATTTAATTAATCATAAGATCTTAAATAATGGTTAAAACTTATTTATTTCTTATTGGAGCAATATTTTGTGAAGTTGCGGGAACAATGTTGTTACCAGTGTCTCAAAATTTTACAAAACTTATTCCAACAGTTGCTTTATCTGTTTTTTATCTATGTGCATTTTACTTTTTAACATTTGTAGTCAATAAACTTCCAATAGCTGTGGTTTATGCAACATGGAGTGGTCTTGGAATTTTTACAATTGCAATTCTTGGTTATATATTTTTCAAACAAACTTTAGCTTGGCAAGCAATCGTAGGATTATTCTTAATTGTTATCGGAGTAATTCTGGTAAATAGTTTTACAGTAAAGCTTAGCTAAATTTCAAAGGTGTTCCATCAGGGTCACCTAGTATCTTACCATCTTGCATCTTAATTTTTCCAGCAATGATAGTTGAAGTTGGAGTTCCTTTAAATTTATATCCATCAAACGGAGTCCAACCACACTTACTTTCAATATTTTCATTTTTTATTTCAATTGTTTTATTCATATCGACAATTGTAAAATCAGCATCATATCCTTCTTTAATAAATCCTTTGTTTTGAATTCCAAAAATCTTAACTGGGTTTTCACATACCAAATTCATTAGTTGATTAAGAGAAAGCTTTCCATCATTTACATGATTTAACATTACTGGCATTAAGGTTTGAACTCCAGGCATTCCAGATGGTGAGTTTGGATAACTCTTTTTTTTATTTTCTCTTAAATGTGGAGCATGATCAGAACCTATAGTATCATTCATATTATTTTTCACTCCATACCACAATCTATCATAATGAGATTTATCTCTTAAGGGTGGATTCATTTGAGCGTAAGTACCAAGTTTGTCATAACAATCTGGTGCATAAATTGTTAAATGCTGAGGAGTTATTTCAAAAGTAATATTGCCTTTGTGTTGTGATAAAAAGTCAATTTCTTCTTTTGTTGTTATATGAAGGATATGTGCTTTTTTCTTATGTCTTTCGGCAATTCTAACAATTCGTCTTGTTGAGGATATTGCACATTCAGCACTTCTCCAAACTGGATGTGAATGAACATCTCCATCTTTAATTAATTTTTTATTAACATTTAAAATTGCCTCGTCTTCAGAGTGAACTGCTACAACTTTTGAACTATTCTGAAAAACCTTATCAATATCATCTTCATCTGCAACTAAGAGATTGCCAGTTGAAGACCCTGCAAAAAGCTTAATCCCACAACAACCCTCTAAATCTTTTAAACTTGCTAAATCATTTGCATTATCTGCTGTTGCACCAAAATAAAATGCATAATTGCAATACATTCTATTTTTTGCGAGATCTAATTTTCTTTGAAATTCTATTTTATTTGAGGTTGGTGGATTAGTATTAGGCATTTCAAATACACTTGTGATTCCTCCAGCAATTGCAGCTCTACTTCCAGAATGCAAATCTTCTGTGTCCGTTGATCCTGGTTCTCTAAAATGCGTTTGAGTATCTATACATCCTGGCAAAACAGTTTGACCTTGAGCATTAACTGTTTCCTTGGCGTCATCTGAAATTTGACCAATTTGATGAATTTTACCGTCTTTAACAGCAACATCTACATCTTTCAATTCACCATCGATATAACATTTTCCGTTTTTAATTATTAGATCTAACATTTATGAAAAAAGTAATTATATTAAAATCATCAATCAATCAAATATGAATATTAAAAATGTATATATTTTGGATGACAGAGCTATTCTTTACTTAAATGGTGAAGATACAAAAGAGTTTCTTCAAAATTTAATTAGCAATAACATCAATAAAGTAAATCAAAATAATAGCTGCTTTTCTTCTTTGTTGTCTCCCCAAGGTAAATTCTTATATGAGTTTATAATAGTTAAACATAAGTCTGGTTACATAATTGATTGTGAAAAATCTCAAGTAGATGGATTATATAAGCAATTAAGTATTTATAAACTAAGATCAAAAGTTGAAATTCTAAATCTTAGTAATGAATTTGTGGTTGCTGCTTTTTCTCATGAAAAATTCCTAACATTTGAAGAAGCACAAGATATTTCTGGGTTTACTTTAAAATATAGAGAAGATCCTATTTTTTTAGATCCAAGAAATAAACAATTAGGAGCAAGATTAATTATTAATTTAGAAAAACTTTATTTATCTCTAAAGAAATTGGGCTTGCATGATGCAAATATGAATGAATATCACTTATTTAGTCATAAACTTGGAATAGTTCCAAAGGATTTAAACAAATTACAAAATAAATTATTTGGAATTGAGTGTAATTATGAAGAATTAAATGGAATTGATTTTAAAAAAGGTTGCTATGTTGGGCAAGAAAATACAGCTAGAATTAAATTAAAAAATAAGCTTTCAAAAAGATTATTACCAATAAATATTGTTAAAGGTGAGTTAACTGAAGGTGAAAGTATTTATTATAATGATAATGAAATTGGCAAAGTATTAATAGATAAACAATATCCTTTTGCTTTAATTAAATACTTGGATGAAAATTTTAATGAAAAAACTATTTTTAATACAAAAGACGCTACAATTAAAATTGAAAAACCGGCCTGGATAAAATCTTAAATAATTATTTCACTCCAAAAATATTTTTTATAATATTTAGTGACTCTGTTGCAGCCTTATCGTTATATTTTATAGTACTTTTAATATCACAACATTCTGAGTAATAATTTTTTCTATAATTTTCATCTTTCAAAGAAAAATATGACCATCCATTAGGTTCGGTTGTATCAAAAACACCCTCCCCAATATCATACCTTGGATATGATGAATCTAGCTTACTTAATACAAATTCTTTTTTATGCTCACTAAAAGATTTCATTGTTATTGGGCTTTTCAATTCTTTCCAATCAAATCGATGAGTAGCTTCTGAAAAAACTTTGAGCACAGCGCTTCCACTATTTTCTTTAATTTTTTTTACATAGTCCTCACAAAACTCATAAGGCGTTAATCTATCTTTTTCACCAATTAAAATATAAAGAGGAGCTTTGGTTGTCCTAATGTTTTTATGCAAATAACATAATGGATAATAAGCAATGTGTGCCATAAACCTATTTTTTGGTTTAATAATATCTATGAAAAAACTTTGATGAGTATTTATTACTGCCATTGCGCCATAACTAAATCCCATTACTGAAATTTTGTTTTTATCAATTCTTGAGTCCTTAGATATCTTATCAAGTGCAGCATAAGCATCTATAGTTGCGGCCTCTTCAGATACCTCATAGTGCCACTGCTTTTCAATTCCTCTGGATTTGAATGTTTGAATATCAAGAATAGCTATACCTAGATTATTAAAGTATTCAAAATGATGTTCGGGAACAAAACCCATGGATGGATGTAAGGTAATAATCAAAGGAATTTTTTTTTTATTTGTTTGTGGAATATATAAATCACCATAAACTTTTTGTTTTTTTAACTTCTTTAAACCCCCAAGCATTTCTTTAGCGGTTTTGGGTGAAAAACTATTAAATTTTACAATCTCACTATTACAAATAAATTTATTGCCTTTGAATTTATCCACTTTTATTATTTTAAGTTGAACCTCTTCTTTTTCATGGTCACCATACGAAGAAGAGGATTTTACTGATTTTTTTGTAATATCAAAATTTTCAATTTTATCTTTATCAAATTTAATATTTATCTTTGCATTATTTAAATCTTCCCAAAGATTTACTGTGCCTGAGACCGAAAATTTTTTTCCATTTTTTGATAATTTATATTTAAAATTTTTTCTATAATTTCCCTTAATTCCTTTATGGCAAGGTATGTATAAATGTTCCAGTTTACCTTCATTAAATTTAACTGTATCAGCAATTAGATATTCGGATTTACCTTTGTGATTGTACGTCCATAAAAATTTGTAAAAACCGTTTGGTAAAAAATGTTTTTCATTTGCTTGAGAATTGCTAAAGATTGAAAAAATTAGAGATATTATTATAAAAACAATTTTCATATTATATGAAAGTTAAGTCATTTTTGAGTTTTATTCAAAAAATTTAATCAAATTTTCAATTTGGTGCGGTCGGAGAGACTCGAACTCTCATGGACTAAGTCCACACAGCCCTCAACCGTGCCTGTCTACCAATTTCAGCACGACCGCAATATGTCTCATAATAAATGAATGACAACTAACTTTCAAATTGGTAAAAAACAGCATGGAATTTACTCAAGAAGTACAAAAAGCAACAGATCCAATTTACCAAAAAATTTCAAAGGTAATGCCAGAAATTGAATGGTCTGTGCATGCTCCATACATTCATAAAATTAACAAGCTTAAAAAAGAAAAGAATGCTGTGATACTTGCTCACAATTATCAAACTCCAGAAATATATCATGGTGTTGCAGACTTTTCTGCTGACTCTTTAGCTTTAGCAATTGAAGCATCAAAAACTTCTGCCGATATAATTTTAATGGCGGGGGTTCATTTTATGGCAGAAACTGCAAAACTAATGAGTCCAAATAAAAAAGTTATCTTACCTGACATGGAGGCTGGCTGTTCGTTATCATCATCAATTACTGGTAAAGATGTAAGATTATTAAAAGAAAAATATCCAGGAGTTCCTGTTGTTTCTTACGTTAATACATCTGCAGAAGTCAAAGCCGAAACAGATATTTGCTGCACTTCAGCAAACGCAGTTAAAATTGTAAAATCGTTGGGAGTGAAAAAAGTAATATTTTTACCTGATGATTATCTAGCAAAATATGTTGCATCACAAACCGATGTTGAAATTATTTCTTGGAAAGGCATTTGTATTGTCCATGATCAATTTAATGAAAAAGAAATAAATGATATTAGAGAAAAAAATCCAGGAATTAAAATTATTGCTCACCCTGAATGTCCACCTGAAGTTATCAACGCTAGTGATTTTGCAGGCTCAACCTCTGGAATGATTAAATATGTTCAAGACAATCAACCAAAAAAAGTTATGATGGTTACTGAGTGTTCAATGAGTGATAATATTCAGGTAGAAAATCCAAATGTTGATTTTATAAAACCTTGTAACATGTGTCCTTACATGAAAAAAATTACACTTCCTAAAATATTAGATTGCTTAGAAAATGAAACAGGTGAAATAATTATGGACAAAGAAACAATTGATAAAGCTAGAATTTCAGTTGAAAAAATGGCTGCCATCGGCAGATAATTAAGTGTCAAAAATAAAACTTAGCAAAGATTTTATTCGTAATACAGTCAAACGAGCATTGAATGAAGATCTCTATCCTTCAGGAGACATTACATCAAATTTAATCAAAAATAATAAAGTTATCAAAGTTAAGCTGCTATCAAATCAAGATGCTATTATTGGTGGTTTACTTTTTGCAAAACAAGCTTTTGATTTAGTTGATAGTAAAATAAAATTTATCATTAAAAAAAAGGATGGATCTATAATTAAGAAAGGATCTTTAATTGCAACTATTGAAGGAAAAGCAAAAAATATTCTTATAGCTGAAAGAGTTGCTCTAAATTTTTTGTCTCATATCTCAGGCATTGCAACTAAAACAAATGAGTTTGTAAAATTGGCTGGTAAAAAATGTAAAATTTGTTGTACTCGCAAAACAATTCCAAACATAAGAGTTATTCAAAAATATGCTGTTAAATTAGGCGGGGGTACTAATCATAGATTTAATCTTAGTGACGAGTTTTTAATAAAAGATAATCATATTGCATCAAAAGATATTAAAAGTTTAGTTTCTTTAGCTATTAAGAATAAAAAAGGAAAAAAAATTACTGTTGAAGTTGATAATTTGAAACAACTTAAAACTATTATGGGTCTAAAATTTAATACTGTTTTATTTGATAATATGAGTATTAAGAATCTAAAAGCTGGAGTTAAGATAGCTAAAAAACATTACGAAACTGAAGCATCAGGAAATATCAATTTAAAAACAGTTAAATTTGTTGCTAGAACTGGAATTGATAGAATTTCTGTTGGAAGCATCACTCATAGTGCTTCAGCTGTTGATTTAAAGCTAGAGATCTAAGACACAAATTTAGAGAGATTAGGTTTAAAATATTTAGGACCCTTCATTACTTTCCCAGACTCATTATAAATAGGCTCCCCATTTTCACCTAGTTTACTCATGTTAGAATTTTGAACCTCATTGAAACATTTATCTAAGTCAATACCAAATGCATGGCCCGCTCCGTAAGTTACATACAAAATATCTGTTAGCGCATCAGCTACTTCTAATAAATCATTATTTTTCATTGCTTCTTGAAGCTCATCTAATTCCTCTTTAATCAGATCTATTCTTAATTTATTGATTTTATCACTACTAAATGAAGGTTTGGTTTTGACTTCTTGGCCAAAAGTTTTCATAAAAGTTCCAACTTTATTAAAATTCGACATTTTGCTCCTGTAAGTTTTTTTAAAATTATTGTATGTTTATAATTATTTATTACTAACAAATTAATCAATGAAATTAAGAAAAGAATTTGACAGTATTGGAGGTGTTAATGTCCCTGGTGACAAATATTGGGGTGCATCCACACAAAGGTCTAATAAATTTTTCAATATTGGTAAAATTTTGGTAAATATTTCTATTATTAAATCTATTGCAATTATCAAAAGATCAGCGGCAATAGTGCATGCTAAAGACAAACTAATTAACAACAAAATATCTAAAGCAGTTATTAAAGCTTCAGATGAAGTTATAAAAGGTAAATTAGACGAAAACTTTCCTTTAAAGGTCTGGCAAACAGGTTCTGGAACTCAAACTAATATGAACGTAAATGAGGTAATTGCTAACCGAGCCATTGAAATCTTAGGTGGAAAAAAAGGAACAAAAAAACCAGTACATCCAAATGATCATGTAAATAAATCTCAATCTACTAATGATGTTTTTCCAACTGCGATGCATATCTCTGTAGCAAAAGAAACAATAAGTAAATTATTACCTAATTTAAAAATTTTAGAAAAGGAATTAAAAAGAAAGTCAATTGAATTTAAGAATATAGTAAAAATTGGAAGAACACATCTTCAGGATGCAACTCCACTTTCTCTTGGACAAGAATTCTCTGGATACCACGTACAAGTTAAAAAAAGTATTGAAAGAATAGAATATGCATTAAAAGAGATTTTTTACCTTGCTCAAGGTGGTACTGCTGTAGGTACTGGAATAAATTCAAAGAAAAATTTTGATAAAAAGATTGTAAAAGAAATTGCCAAATTTACAAAAATTAAATTTAAACCTGCTGCAAATAAATTTGCAGAACTTGCAGCACATGACTCGATTGTTAATTTTTCTGGAACTTTAAATACTTGTGCTGTTGCTTTGATGAAAGTGTCAAATGACATTAGATTTTTAGGATCAGGACCTAGGGCTGGATATGGTGAATTGATTTTACCTGAAAATGAACCAGGCTCATCAATAATGCCTGGAAAAGTTAATCCTACACAATGTGAAGCTGTTACAATGGTTTGTGTTAAAGTTATTGGAAATCATAATGGAATAACTATGGCTGGTTCACATGGTCATTTTGAATTAAATGTTTTCAAACCACTAATTGCACATAATATTTTACAATCAATAGATTTAATAGCTGATAGCACAAAAAATTTTGCTCTTTATTGTGTTAATGGAATAAAAGCTAATAAGAAAAAGATACAAGAGAATTTAGACAATTCATTAATGTTGGTTACAGCTTTAGCGCCACACATTGGTTATGATAATGCTGCAAAAATTGCTAAAACAGCACTTAAAAACAACACCACGTTAAAATTTGAAACATTGAAAACAGGATTAATAAGTGAAAAAAAATACAATAAAATAGTTGATCCTAAGAAAATGATTTACCCAGCATAAGATTTTAGTGCTTTATTTATTATACTTTTGAAGTAAACCTTATTTTGCAGTTTATTATCTTTTAACATTAGTCCTATCAATTTTTTATTTAAGTTTTGACTAATCTCATTATTAATTTGAATATCATTTAAACTCAACAATTTTTGATCAAAATTATAATTAAAATTTAGCTCAATCTTTTTAATTTCTTTTCTATAATTTTTAGGTGTTAGTAAAAACTTATAAATTTCTCTAGAGTCATTTATAGCAATATATAATTTTCCGTCTAAAATTAATTCATTATCTTTTACAAACATCAAGCTATCTAAGATTTTAAAGTTAGCATTATTTTTCCAAGAGAATTTTGTATTATCAAAATCCAACAAACCTTCACGAATCTTGAAATATAAAAAAATATCTTTAAAATTTTCGTAATTTTTAATCTTATTAGATAAGATTTTTAAATTAAAATCTAGATTTTTATTATTGAGTATTTCAGTTTTAATTAATTGTACAATTAAAGCATTAGGATTAAATAAATAACTTAAGTCAATTATTTCTTCGTCACCCTGTAAATTTGAATAAAAGGGATTTAAATTAATCTTACCTACATATGAAAAATTTTGATAATTTTGTTTATTAGTTATATCAAAAATAAAAGAGTTTTTATCTAACTTGTAGTGAGCAATACTTTTTGTTTTATTAATATTTAATTTTGCTTTTCCTTTAACAATATCATTACTAAAATCTATTTCATTTTCAATTTTAAATCCCAAAAAACTTATATCTAAATTAGAAAATATTTTTTTTTCAATTCTATTATTATGTGACTCAAGTGAATAAGGAAGATTAAATATTTCATTTTTTGAAATAACAGTGTTTTTTAATTCTTTAACATTATAAAAGTATTTCATTTTATTAATTTTGTTTATAAACAAAACTTCTCCATCATTATTTCTATAAAAAATATTACTATCTTTAATTGTAAAATTACTATCCTTAAAATTTTTACTTAAAAGCTTAAGAAAAAAATCATTAGTTTGATTATTTATGTTGAAATTGGCGTTTTTTAAAATCAAATCATTTACCTTAACTTTCTCTAGAGAAAATAGACTTTTTAAAGAAACGTAAATCATCATTTTTTTAACTTTTGAAATTTCATTTTCGTTTATTGAAATAATTGAGTTTTTAATAACAAAATGCGGTTGTGGGAAAAAATTATACTCAAGATTTTGCGAAAAGTTGAATTTTAAATTAAACTTATTTTGTAATTGATCTCTTAATTCATTCCTTACTTCTAATTTGTCATAAATATTTGGTATTGATAGATATGAAAAAAATAAGATAATTAGTACGGCAAATGTTAGAAAAAAATTTTTACTTCGAACTATATTAGAGAAATTATTAAAGTTTAAATTGTTTAAATTCTTTTTTAATAGATTATCTATCAATATATTAATTTTTTTTAAAGATTTAGTAAAATTTTTTTGTATAGTCATAAAAATTATAAGAACTTATAAAGAATTATTTTAAATGATAAATACTGATTATCTCAAAAACCTTAATAAAGCTCAAAAAGAGGCTGTATTACATTTGGATGGTCCACTTTTGATTGTAGCAGGTGCTGGATCTGGAAAAACAAAAGTTTTGACGTCAAGAATTGCACATATTATCAAAGAAAAGAAGGCATTTCCCAACCAAATTTTGTCCGTAACTTTTACAAATAAAGCTGCAAAAGAAATGCAAAATAGAGTCAGTAAAATTTTAGGATCTTCAGCAATAGGGCTTTCTTGGTTAGGAACGTTTCACTCTATTTGCGCAAAACTATTAAGAAAACATGCTTCTGCTGCAAATCTTAACTCAAATTTTACAATTATAGATACTGATGACCAAGTAAGATTGATTAAAAATATTTGTAAAGCAGAAAATATTGATATCAAACAACTAGCTCCTAGATTTATTCTTGCAATAATAGATAGATGGAAAAATAAAGGATACTACCCTTCTGAAGTTTTAATAAACAATAAAGATATTTATGAGAAAACCATATTACCTCTATATAAGATTTATCAACAAAAATTATTAGATTTAAACTCATGTGATTTTGGAGACTTAATTTTACATACTGTGAAAATTTTAGAAAATTATCCTGATATAAGAAAAATTTACTCAAATAATTTTAAATACATTTTAGTTGATGAATATCAAGATACTAATTTTATTCAAAGTAAATGGCTCAACTTATTATCTGAAAAAAATAAAAATTTATGCTGTGTTGGTGATGATGATCAATCTATCTATAGCTGGAGAGGTGCAGAAATCAAAAACTTTTTAGAATTTGATCAAGTTTATAAAAATACAAAAGTAATTAGACTTGAGCAAAATTATAGATCCTCACAAAATATTCTTTCTGTTGCTTCTAGTCTAATAGCTAACAATCAAAATAGAGTAGGCAAAACCTTAACTACCACTATGGAAGATGGGGATTTGGTTAAATTGAATTGTTTTAAAAATGGAAAAGATGAAGCAATAGGAATTTCAGATGAAATTGAAAAAAAATTAAAAAAAAACTTCTCCTTTAATAATATTGCGATTTTAGTCCGAGCTATATTCCAAACAAGGGAGTTTGAAGAAAGATTTCTAAAGATTGGTATGCCTTATAGAATTCTAGGAGGCACAAAGTTTTATGAAAGAGCTGAAATAAAAGATTGTGTTGCATACATGAGATTAATTCATCAAGAAAAAGATGACTTGGCTTTTGAGAGAATTGTTAATAATCCTAAAAGATCAATTGGTGAAACTACTCTAAGATCAATACATGAGTTTGGAAAAAAAAATAATTTAAGTTTAGAACTCTCTTCAATAAAAATGATGGAACAAAATTTAATTAAACCAAAAACAAAAATAGGTCTTAGTTTTTTTCTTAAAGCATTAAATAAATGGCGAAACGACTTAACAATAAAAAAGATTAATCATATCAAATTATTACAAATAGTTTTGGATGAATCAGGTTATTCGGCAATGTTAAAAAATAAAAAAGATGTGGACAATGAAAATAGATTAGAAAATATAAAAGAGTTATTAAGTGCGATGAAAGAATTTGATAATTTAGACAGTTTTTTAGAACACGTCTCACTTGCAACTTCTATTGATCAGGAATGGGATGGTGAAAAAATTAACATGATGACAATACATGCATCAAAAGGCTTAGAATTTGATGTAGTATTTTTACCAGGCTGGGAAGAGGGTTTGTTCCCACATCAAAAATCAATTGAAGAAAAAGGACATAATGGTTTGGAGGAAGAGCGAAGATTAGCGTATGTAGGAATTACTAGGGCCAAAAAAAAAGCTATTATATCATTCTCAATGAATAGATTTTATCAAGGCGATTGGATAGACAGCATGGCATCAAGATTCATAGAGGAATTACCTGAAAAATATTTGGAAAAAAATTCTTTTTTTGAGGAGGAGGTAAATGAAGTTGATGATTTTGAATTTAATCAAGATTTTGAAATAGAAGAGAATAATAGAAGTCCTGGATGGCTAAGATATCAGAAAAGAATTAAATGAATAATAGAATTAAAGTTTTAAAAAGTAAATTTAAAGAATATAAAATTGATGGTTATATTGTTCCTAAAAATGATGATTATTTTAATGAATATTCAAAAATAAATAGACTAAAAACTATATCTAATTTTAGTGGTTCAGCTGGACTAGCTGTTATTTTAAAAAATGAAAATTATCTATTTACTGATGGAAGATATAAAATTCAAAGTCAAATTGAGTCTGGAAAGAATTTTAAAATTATAGATTATGAAAAAATAATTGATTGTAAATTGTTTAAAAATTTAACACTAGGTATTGATCCTAAATTGATTACTTACGATCAAACAAAGAAGTTTTTTTTAAAGAACAGTAAGATAAGATTCATTGTTAATAATTTGATTGATGAAATTCAAAATCAAAAAATAAAAGATGATTTCCCTTTTTTTACACTAAACAAAAATATTGTTGGTGAAAGCTATACTTCCAAGATAAATAAAATTTCAAAATATCTTAAAAAAAATAGATCTGATTATTTATTTATAAGTGCTCCTGAAAATGTAGCATGGATTTTGAATATTAGAGGTGGAGATAGTCCGAATAGTCCAATTCCAAATTGTAGATTAATTATTAGTAAAGATAAGAAAATACTTTTAATAAGCAATGTTAAAAAAAGTAAAAAACTAATTAAAGAAAAAATAATTAAATCAAATGAATTAATAAATATAAAAGATTTTTCCAAAAAAATCCTTCAGTTAAAAGGTAAAAATTTTATTGTAGATGGTAAATCATGTTCAATTTATTTTGAAAATCTTATTAAATCTAAATTTAAGATTATTAAAAGAGTAGATCCAACTTATTATTTAAAAGCAATTAAAAATAAAACTGAAATAAAAAATATGATTAATACGCATATTATAGATGGTGTTGCTCTTACAAAATTTATTTACTGGATGAAGAATGTTAACAAAAAAAAAATTAATGAAGTCCAGGCACAGAATAAGTTAGAAAAATTTAGAAAAATGAATAAGAGCTATTTATATCCAAGTTTTGATACTATTGCTGGTTCTGGAAAAAATGGAGCAATAGTTCATTACAGGGCCAAAAAAGAAAACTGCAAAATTATCAAAAAAAAAGATATATTTTTATGTGACTCTGGAGGCCAATACAAATATGGAACTACTGACGTAACAAGAACAATTTGTTTTTCAAAACCTAAATCAACTATCAAAGATATTTTTACAAAAGTTCTTAAGGGTCATATTGCAGTAGCAAATACCAATCTTAAAATAGATAATATAGGAAGTAAAATAGACAAAAGAGCTCGTCAATTTCTTAAGAAAAGTAACTTAGATTATGCACATGGAACTGGTCATGGTGTTGGCTTCTTCCTCAATGTCCATGAAGGACCACAATCAATATCAAAAATAAATAAAGTTAAAATTAAAGAAGGAATGATTTTAAGTAATGAACCAGGTTATTATAAAAAAGATAGTTTTGGCATACGTATTGAAAATTTAGTGTATGTTAAAAAAATAAAAAGAAAGCTTTTTTTTAAAAATTTAACACTTGCCCCAATTGAAAAAAAATTAATCAACGATAAACTTTTATCTTCTACTGAAAAAGACTATCTATTTAGATATCATATGGATGTTTACTGCAAAATATCTAAGTATTTAAATCTAAGTGAAAGAAAGTGGTTAGCTAGTTTTATTTAATAATTTTAAAAATTGTTTTTGATCTAAAGTAATTATTTTTAAGTTTTCAGCTGCTACAATCTTTCTTTTTGTTGGCTTATCTCCAATAATTAAATAATTAAGTTTTTTTGAAACACTACTTACTGTTGTTCCAGCATTTTCTTCAATTAATGATTTAACCTCAGCTCTACTAATACCTTTTAACTTTCCAGTTATCATGAATGTTTTATCTTTTAATTTTCCATTTTTATTTTCTCCAGTGGCATTTCTTATATCTAAAATTTTTTCAAGATGATTCAATACATCTAAATTTATTTTATTATTAAAAAAATTCTTTACTGAATTAACTTGAGTTTCACCTATTCCATCAATATTTAATAATTCACTAAATTTTTTATTACTAGATAGAGCTTTAAAATTTGAAAAAGATTTAAAATACTTTGAAATAAGTTTTGCATTTTCTAATCCTATATGTCTTATTCCCAAAGAATAAATTAATCTTTCAATAGAAATATTTTTCTTTTCATTTATTGCATATTTTAAATTTTCAACAGATAGTTTACCCCAACCTTCTAATTGCTCTATCTTTATGAAATCTAATTTAAAAATATCTTGAGGGAATTTAATAAATTTTAATTTGTAAAAGTTTTCTACTATTTTTTTTCCAAATCCATCTATATTTAAAGCTTCCTTAGACACAAAATGCTTTAATTTTTCTATTGAAATTTTTTCACAATCATAACCCTCACTCGTACATCTTCTAACTGCATCATTTCTTTTTGTTATAATGTTAAAATCTTTGATGGTTTTTGATCCACATGATGGACATTTTTTTGGAAAAATAAATTTTTTTGTATTTTGTGATCTTTTTTTTAGATCAACAAATAATATATGGGGAATTACATCACCAGCTCTTTCTACTGTGACGGTGTCACCAATTCTCACATCTTTTCTATGAATTTCATCTTCATTGTGAAGTGTTGCATTTGATACCTGAACTCCTCCAATATTTATTGGCTTTATCTTTGCTACTGGTGTTAAGGCTCCTGTTCTTCCAATTTGGATATCTATATTCAAAATTTTCGAAACAGCTTTATTTGATGAGAATTTATGAGCCACAGCCCACCTTGGAGCATTCGCCACGTTGCCTAATCTTTTTTGAAGCCGAAAATCATTAACCTTATAAACTATACCATCAATATCAAAATCAATTTCAGCTCTTTTATTTTCTATATCGTTGTAATTTAACAGTAAGTTTTTTACCCCAGTGATTAGTCTATTAAATGGATTTATCTTAAATCCCCAATCGTCTAATTTTCTTAAAAAATCAAACTGATTTTTTACGTTCAAGTTTTTTTCATATCCAAAAGTATATGCGATAAACTTTAATGGTATTTTGCTAGTATCCTCAGAATTCTTTTGTCTAAGAGAACCAGATGCTGCATTTCTTGGGTTTGCAAATTTATCTTTAAGATTTTCAAAATCGCTATTTTGAATAAAAACTTCGCCTCTTATGTCAATTTCCTTTGGAAAATCTTTTTTTGAAATTTTTTTTGGAATATCTGTAATTGTTCCAAGGTTTGAAGTTATATCTTCACCCTCCCTACCATCTCCTCTTGATAATCCTTTAACAAACTCTCCATTTCTATAGCTCAAAGATGCTGAGATACCATCTATTTTTGGTTCCGCACTGTATGATAATTCAAATTTTTTTGTTTCAGATAGAAAATTCAAAATTTTTTTTTCAAAGTTAATAAGATCTTGTTCACTAAATGCATTCGCCAATGAAAGCATTGGAACTTTATGTGGATATTTTTGAAAATTTTTTGATGGTTTATAACCAACAATTTTTGAAGGTGATTTTTTAGATTTTAAAAATTCAAATTTTTTTTCTAAAAAAAGAATTTCATTTTTTAATTCATCATATTCTTTGTCTGAAACTTCAGGGTCATCCTCATCATAATAAAATTTATTATATCTATCAATTAATTCTATCTTATTGTTATATTCAATTTGAATTTTTTTTTTTAACATCTCAATCCACAAGAGATTTGAATTTTTTTAAAATAGAATTATTCTTTTTTTTATTTTTTTTAATTTTATTTTTTTTATACTTTTTGTTAAATACCCTATATGATCTTTCATACCATTCTGAAGATTGATAATTATAACCTAGCAAGTTAGCATATTTTTCTGCTTCATCAGTTAACCCAATAGTATAATGAACTTCAACTAATCTGTGTAATGCTTCTTCTGTGTAAACTGTCGTTTCATAATCATCTATAACATTTCTAAATCTATTAATAGCTGGAATCCATTTCTTTTTATCAAAATAATATCTCCCTATGTACATTTCCTTGGAAGCAAGTGTATCATTTATTAAATCTAATTTAAATTCAGCATCTAAAGCATATTCTGTATTAGGAAAATTTTTAATCAAATATTCAAAGTTTTCTTTTGAATTTACAATTGTTTGTAAATCTTTTTTTTCATCAATTATTGTCTCGTAAAAAGAGACACCCATAAGATAATAAGCATAATCTAAATCTTTATAAAGTGGGTACACTTTGATAAATCTCTGCAATTCAGCTATAGCATCCTCATAATAATCTTGAGTATAGTAAGCATACGCTGCCATTAAAGCAGATTTTGGAGCCCATTCTGACTGGGGGAATAATATTTCTGCCTCGTTAAATTTTCTCGCAGCAAACACAGCGTCTCCACGCTCCAATGATTCTACACCTATCTTGTAAGCTTCTAGAACTTGCAAGTCTAAACTTTTTTCACTTATGACTGATTTAATTTCTTTTTCCTTAGTGCATGAAAATGAGAAAAAAATTAATAGCAAAAAAGGTAAAATCTTTAAAATTTTCATCTAAAGCTTATACTAATTTAATAAGTAATTTTAAAGCTATCTTTAATTATTAAGCTATAGACCTTAATAAATTTCTATTTATTAGGGTGTGAGGAAGATTCTTTTCTTTAATTTCTAAAATTGAAAAATTATCCTTATTTTGAAATACTTTTCTTAATAACTGATTTGTCAGAAAGTGGCCCCCTTGAGAGCATTTTATTCCTGCAACAATTCTATATCCTGATGTATATAGATCACCAATACAATCTAGTATTTTATGATTAACAAACTCTTTGTCGTTTCTTAATCCTTCGGGATTTAATATTTCTTTATCTTTAACAACTATTGCATTATCTAAACTACCACCTTTTGCTAAGCCATTTTTTTTAATAAATTCAATATCCTCAAACAGGCAAAATGTTCTTGAGTCATAAACATTAGTCAAATCATCTTCATAAACTTTAACTTTATTTCTCTGATTTCCAATTACTTGATTTTTGTATTTAAGCTCAAAATCAATATCTAGACTTAATGTTGAAGGATAAATTGAAATAAATCTTTCTCCGTCTGAAAATTTAATTTCTTTATTAATCTTAATAATTTTAATTGGCGCATCACTTATTTTTATTCCAGATAAAATTATTTTTTTGATAAATTCTTTAGCCGACCCATCTAAGATTGGAACTTCCTCATTATTAATTTCAATTAGTGCATTATCAATACCTAATCCAAATAACGCTCCCATTAAATGTTCAATAGTTGATACTTTTACACCAAATTCATTTTCTATTGTTGTGTTTAAAGACGTATTGGTAACATTCATAAAATTTGGGTAAACTAAATTATTAACTTTTAAATCTACTCTTTTAAAAACAATACCAAAGTTAGGTTCAGCTGGTTTAATACAGATATTTACATTCAGACCGCTGTGAAGTGCAATACCTTTAAACGAAACATTATTTTTAATTGTTTTTTGAGTTAAATAAGACACAAATGTGTTTTAATTGGATTTAAGTGAATTTTAAAAACAACTAATGTTACCAGAAATAACAGTTTTAGCTAAATAGTTGAAAAAATTTTTCAAAAAAACCTTTATTTTCAATATCTTTTGGAACCACAATGACTTCGTTATCATTCAGACCATTTTTGATTTTATTAGCCATTAATGATAATTCACAACTATTTTCTTCAAAGAAATTTTTAATATAATTACCACACATATATCGACTGATCTTAATTTGATACTTTTCCAAAAGGTTATTAAATAAAAAGATTAGATCATTAGATATACATAAAAAATTAACCTCTAAACACAAATAGTCACCACTTAGACCGCTAGCAAATAAAGACTGTTTTTTTCCATTTACAATATAATTGGTAATGATCATATGCATAATACTTTGCTTCTCATAGTTTTCGTTAAATAAATCTTTAATTTCAGTTAAATAACCTTTTAAATATTTTTGATTTATAAAACTTTCATAATTCTTTTTTTTAATTGCAATATTTACATTTAAATTTTCATCATTTTCTATTATCAAGACAATGTTCTTTATAAAATTACCAACTAATTTCTCTATTTTATAAATGTTTTTATCAAGAAATTTTGATAAATCGTTTAAATCTTTAAAATTAAACTCATCTTTAATTTTAAATTCTTCTCTGTACAGATTTTCTAGTTTTTTTTTATCAAGTACAAAAATTTGTAATTTATTCTTTGAAACGTAAAGAAAAGTTTCAAAATCTACTTCTTCAATCATTTAAAATAATTTGATTCTTAATTCTTGCATCAATTTGTTTAATATCCTTAAATTCATTGCTATGCAAAAATTCCAATGCTAATTTTAAAGAATCTTTTGTGTTATTTTTAGACAATTTAATTATTATATTATTTCTGAGTTCAATATCCCATCTTTTAGATGAAAAAAAATATAGATTTTTAATGCTATCATATGAGATATCAAGTTGATCAATTATTTTTCTTAAATTTAGAAATTCATCAATATCGAGATTACCAAAAATAAATGGTAATTGATTATTTGAAAAGTCATTTTCAGAAAATTTTCCATTACTACCTACCAGATATATTTTTCCTCCATCATTTATTCTCGCTAAAAATTTAGTTTTATCTATTTTTATATCTATTGTTGATGGATACTTTTTAAAAACAAAATATTTTTCTACCAAACTATTGGTATCAATTTGATTGATGATTTCATTTTTGTTGATAAAAAAAATATTACCTAAATTTAAATCTTTAATTTCTTGCAATAAGATAGGGTTAACATTATCTCCAAGCCCAGTAACATTTATGTTTCTAATTTCCCTTAATTTAAGATTATTTAAATTAATGTTATTAATTGAACCAACCAAAATTAGTAAAAAAAAATAAATTAAAATTTTTTTACCTTTTCGTTGATGCATCTTTTAAAATCCATTCAATTAGTTTTATAAAACTAATTCCACTATATGCTGCTATTTCAGGCACAAGAGATAACTTGGTCATTCCGGGTTGAGTATTAATTTCTAACAAGTAAAACTTATTTTTATAAAATTTAAAATCAGATCTAGTTACACCTCTACAGCCTATAACTTTATGTGCCTTAAGCGCCATATTCATAACTTCATCCATTTTATTTTTAGATAATTCAACAGGTATTATGTGTTGAGTTTTAGCATTTGTATTATACTTAGCCTTATAGTCATAAAATTTTCTTTTTGGTTTAAGTTCAATCGCACCTAATTTTTTGTTACCCATAATAGCAACTTGTATCTCTCTTCCAGCAATAAATTCCTCAATCATTATCTTCTTGTAGTTTTTCATTGAATTTAAAATTTTTGTAATATTTTTTTTTGTACATATATAAACGTTAACACTAGAACCTTCGTTTTTAGGCTTTACCACAACTGGAAATTTAAGTTTTTTATCTATCAATTTTATCAAATCAGAAATTTTTTTATTGTATGAATATGTTATAAACTTTGGTGTAGTAATTTTATTCTTTATAAAAATTTTTTTTGAAATTTCTTTATCCATTGCTATTGATGAAGCGATTACACCTGAGTGAGTATAAGGTAATTTAAAACCTTCAAGGACAGTTTGAATATAACCATCTTCTCCAAATTGTCCGTGGAGTGCGTTAAAAATAATATTTGGTTTAAATTGATTAATATTCTTTACTAGGTTTTTATGAGGTTCAGAAATTTTTATTTTATAATTATTTTTTTTTAATTCTTTTGCAACTTGTGAGCCTGTATCAAGACTAATTGATCTTTCCTTTGAAATTCCACCTGAAATTATAAGTATTTTTTTTTTCAATTTATTCTAAAATTTTAATTTCTGTTTCTAACTTGATGCCTGTTTTTTTTAAAACATTCTCTGATACAAATTTTATCAGCTTTTTCATATCTTCGAACTTAGCATTTCCTTTATTTACAAAAAAATTACAATGTTTTTTAGAAATACACGCATCCCCAAAACTTTTCTCAAGGGAAACAGATTCTTTTATCAATTGCCAAACTTTTTTATCTGATTGATCTACAGGATTTTTAAAAGTACTTCCACTAGTTTTAATTTTTGTAGGTTGAGTATTTTCTTTTTTTTTTTTAGTTCTCTCATCTCATTTTTAACTAAATTTGAATTTTTTTTATAACCTTTAAAAGACGCACTTAAAAAAATTAAATCATCTGACAATCTACTATCCCTATATTTAAAGTTAATATCTTTTGCTGGTATTGTTGTTACTTGACCTGATTTATTTATTGTTTGTATTGAGACTAAAATATCTTTAAATTCTCTTCCAAAACAACCTGCATTCATTTTTATCCCCCCACCAACTGTACCAGGTATACAAGTAAGAAATTCAAATCCGCCCAAATTATTATCCATTGCAAATTCTGCAAGTGACTTGTCATTAACAGCGCTTCCAGCAATAATTATATCATCAGATAGGAGTGAAATATTGTTAAAATTGTTAGAAAGTTTGATTACAACACCATTATAAGTTTTGTCTGTAATTAGAGTATTTGAGCCACCTCCTAAAACAAATATTTTTTCTTTATTTTCAACTTTTTTTAAGAACTTAATTAATTCTTTTAGGTTATCAGCTTTATAATAAATTTTAGTTTTTCCACCTATATTAAACCAATTCTTTTTTTTTAAATCGTAATCAATTTTTATATTGTTATTAAACTCCGATGACAATTCATTCAGGCTAATGTTCATTATAATAATTTAGGAAGCTCTCTCATCCAAGTTGAGATAGTTCCCGCACCCATTCCAATAACTATTTTTTTTCCATTTATATTATTCTTAATATACTTTGCTAATTGAAATTTATCATCCACCAAAAATAATTTGACTTTTGAGTTTTTAATAAGATCTTTTGCAAAATTTAGGTAACTAAAACCTAACTTTGTCTTTTCACCAGCAGTATAAATTGGAAATAAAATTACTTTATCAGCGTCTTTAAAAGCATAGGTAAATTCTTTCTTTAAATCCTTTAATCTAGAAATTCTATGTGGTTGAAAAATACATATTTTTTCATAACCTTTATAAACATTACTTACACCATCCAAGACTACTTTAATTTCTGTAGGATGATGTGCATAATCATCAAAAAAATCTACACCATTATAAGTAAAAATTTTATTAAATCGTCTTTGTACTCCTTTAAAGTTTTTTAATCCTTTTTTTATACTTGAAACTGTTAATCCAACAGTGACTGATAATGCTGCAGCTGCAACTGAATTTCGTATATTGTGAATTCCTAATAATGGAATTTTTATTTGTCTTATTAATTTATTTTTCCTATTCGGTAAAATAATTTTTAAATCAAATTCTGAAAATTGTCTAAATTGTTTTATATTTTTTATGCAAAAGTTTGATTTTGAATCTAAGCCATATGTATAAAAATTTTTATTTTTTAAATTCTTAATTAAATTTTTATTATTCTTATCATCAAGACAAATGAATGATTTACCAAAAGATGGAACTTTTTTCACAAATTTTATAAAATACTTATTAAGTTCTTCCATAGAACTATAGAAATCCATATGCTCTCTATCAATATTAGTTATTATTGAATAAGTTGGTGGTATATAAACAAAGCTACCATCAGATTCGTCAGCTTCTAATATAGACCAATCACTTTTACCTAGTTTTGCAGAATTGTTGATAGAATTAATTACACCACCATTAATTATCGTTGGATCTATTTTGGTCTCCTGAAAAATTGAAGCTATTAAAGAAGTTGTAGTTGTTTTTCCATGTGATCCTACAACAACAATATTTTTTGTAAGAGAGACTATGTGAGCTAACATTTCACCTCTTTTATAAACTGGTAATTGTTTTTTTTTGGCTTCTATAAGTTCTGGATTGTTTTTTTTTATCGCTGAAGAAACAACTATAATAGTTGCTTTATTAATATTTTGTTTTTTATGTCCAATTGAAATTTTTATTTTTTCTTTTTTTAATCTTTCAATATTTTTATTATTAGCTACATCACTTCCTTGAACTTTAAAGCCTTTACCCTTCATTACCAAAGCTAAGCCACTCATGCCAATACCTCCTATACCAACAAAGTGAATTATTTCAGATTTAGCTAATTTAATTTTCATTTATTATTTTTAGTAAATTTTGATTTACACTATTCCAAGTATTTTGATAATTTAAATTTTCTAAGTTATTTTTTTTCTTTATAAAGTCATCACCATTTTTTAAAATATCTAGTAATAAGTCCTCTAATTTAAGTTGATTAAAATTATTTTGATCAATTATCCAACAACAATTTTTATTTTCATAATATTTAGCATTTTGGAACTGATGATTATCTTTGGAAGTAGGTAATGGAATAGCAATGAAAGGTAGCTTAAGACTAGCAATTTCGGCTAAACTAGATGCGCCAGCTCTTGTTATGCATAAATCTGCTTGGCTCAAAAGTCTATATAAATTTTGATCAAATTCAAAAACGATATTTTCAACTTTATTTTTTAAATAAAGATTTTTAAGAGTATTAATATTTGCTTCATTTGTTTGATGAATTACTTTTAGTGGCTTAATTTTTGAAATTTTTATAAAAGTCTTGTGTAATAATTCATCAAATATTTTTGCTCCTTGACTTCCTCCTATCACAATTACAGTAAATTTTTTATCTATCTTTAAATTATTATTTCTTTCATAATATTTTTTTCTTAAGAGTGGAGTCAGTACGATTAACTTATTTATAAATTTTTTTGGAAAATTAATAATATTGTTATCATAACATATTATTTTTTCACAAATATTTAAGAAAAATTTATTTGCTCTTCCAATAATCATATTCGGTTCTAATAAAAAAATTTTGATTTTTAATACTTTAGCAGCCAAACATAAAGGCAAAGACATGTAGCCTCCTGTAGAAATCAATATATTTATTTTTTCTCTTTTAAATAAAAGTAAAGATTTTATAGTTAAAAAAAATATAACCAAAATTGAAAATGGAATATAAATTAGTCGATTTAATCTAGGAGTGTCAATTAAAAAAGTTTTGTAATTTTCATTATTTAAATATCTAAAACCTCTCACGTCAGTAGAAATTGCAACATCATAATCATTTTTTAAATGATCATAAATCGTAATAGCTGGTATGACATGCCCACCAGATCCACCTGTAGAAATTAATATTTTTTTTTTCATTTCTAATAATTCATTTTTCTCTTCGTTAAATTCAAAATTATTCCTGATAATATTGAAATACTTACAATTGAAGAACCACCATAACTTAAAAATGGCAACGTCATTCCTGTAGTTGGGAATAATCTAATATTTACACCTATATGTATTGTAGCCTGCATTAAAATTAAGCTGATACAACCTATTAACACTAGTTTTACTTTTTCACTTTTTTCAAAATTAATTTTTTTAAAAACCATATAAATAAATATTAAAAATAATAATAATATTAATATTATGGCAACAACCCCAAACTCTTCTGAAATAACTGAAATTATATAATCTGTATGTGCCTCTGGGACTCTATTTTTTAATGTGCCTTCACCAATTCCTTTTCCAAAAAAACCTCCACTTGTAATTGACTCTATGGCTTTATCGGATTGAAAATTATGGGTGCCCGTTTCCCTATCAAAAAAAGAGGAGATTCTGCTTTGTATGTAGTCAAACTTAGGCACATAGATGATCAAATAAATTATAAGACTTAATACAAATAAAGAAAACGCGAAAAGAAAAAAAATGTTGATACCAGAGGTAAAAATTAAAACAGCCCAAGAAAATACAACAAGTAGTGTTTGACCAATGTCTGGTTGCATAATTAAAAGTAAAGAAATTATAGATACTATAAAAATTGATATCAAATATTTTAAATAAAGATTAGAGACCTTTTTGCTGCAAAGAATAGTTGATAACATTATAATTAAAAATGGTTTTAGTATTTCAATAGGTTGAAATCTTGGTAGGAAAAATAAATCTATCCATCTTTTCGACCCTTTAACTTCAGCACCAATTATTGGGACTAAAAATAATGAAAATAAAGAAATAAAAAAGAGAATAACTGAATATTTAAATAATTGGTTAGTATTAATAGATGAAAAAATAAAGATTATAAATATTCCAATACAAATATAAATTAAATGCTTAAAAAAAAAAAAATAACTATTTGTATCTAACTTATCTGAAGCAATTAATGAGGTTGAAACTAATGAAAAAAATAGTCCTATTATGAATAAGAGGGTTATGAGTAAAAAAATTGATTTATCTATATTCTTCCACCATTGATAATAAAATTTGTATAAGAGGCTATTATTTTTCATTTAATATCTTTTTAACTAATTGGTTAAAATAATGACCTCTATCTTCAAAATTTTTAAAATTATCGAATGAAGCACCGGCTGGGCTAAAAAATATAATATTTTTTTGTAATTTTTCTTTTTTAATAATTAACAATATTCTTTTCAACACATCTTTTAAGTTCAAAAAATTTGCAACATACATTTTTTTTTTTAAATTTGTTTTAAATTCTTTATAGTTTTTTCCAAATATAAAAGCCTTAAAATTTTTACAATTTTTTTTGGTTAGTTTAAATCTATCATTTTTTTTGGGAATACCTCCTAAAATCCAATATACTTTGTTAAAACTCTTAAGTAAATTTTCAGAAGATGCAAAGCTAGTTGATTTTGAATCATTTATGATAATTAGATTTTTTTTTTCATAAATTATTTGTTGCCGATACTTTAAACCTTTAAATTTATTTAAAGTTTTAAGTAAATTTTTATTATCTACTTTTAATATTTTTGAAATTTTTAGAATAAAAGATAAATTTTCTTTGTTCCCAAAAGATGAAAAATATTTGTTTCTTAATTGATCAAAAATTTTATCATTTTTTAATGTATCTACTTTGATAATTTTTTGTTTAAATCTACCTTTCTTTATGGCCTCGCTTATTAATGGATCATTTTTTTTTACCAACGCAATAGATTTTCTTAATTGAGAGTCTAATAATTTAAATTTAGCATTAATATAATTTTTTAAATTTTTGTGTCTTTCTAAATGGTCGGGAGTAATATTAAGTATTATTGCATATTTTGAAGTAAATAATTTACTATAATCTAATTGATAGGATGATGCTTCAATAACAAATACAGTTTTTTTAGTAATTTGTTTTTCAGATAAAGCAGGATTACCAATATTACCAATTAATCTTGAATCATGTTTTTGACTCAACAAAAGCTCATGCAAAATTTTTGCTGTAGTTGATTTTCCATTGGTACCTGTGATAGCAATACTTTTATTTTTATAAAATGAATAAAAAACATCTAAATCAGTATAAATTTTAGAGAGGTTTTTTTTTAAAATATCAGTTAATCTACAATTCGAAATATCTATACCTGGGCTAATAATAATTTTATCAAATTTTATTTTGGATACTTCCCTAACATCTTTAAGTCTTTGATTTAACTTAGAGTTAATTTCTTTTTTTAAATTATCATCAAACAAAAAAACTTTAGCTTTATTGTTTAAAAATTTATATGAAGAAATTCCACTTTTACCTAATCCATAAATTAATATTTTTTTTCCTAAAAAAATATTTTTACTTTTTGTCATTATCTTAATTTTAAAGTGGCTAATCCTATCATAGCTAGAATAATAGAAATTATCCAAAACCTAATTACAACAGTTGACTCTGGCCACCCTTTTTTTTCAAAATGATGGTGTATTGGTGCCATTCTAAAAATTCTTTTTCCAGTTAATTTAAAAGAAACAACTTGAACCATTACTGAAACAGCCTCAAGAACAAATAGTCCACCTGTTATTGCTAATACAATTTCGTGTTTTGTAATTATACCTACAGCACCCAAGGATCCCCCAAGTGCCAGAGAGCCTGTATCACCCATAAAAATTTTTGCTGGTGGTGCGTTAAACCATAAAAAACCCAAACAAGATCCAATTATAGCGCCACAAAAAATTGAGACTTCACCTGTTCCTTCAATATAGGGAATCTGCAAATAGTCAGAAAAAACTATATTACCAGTTACATAACTTATAAATGCAAAACAGCCTGCAACTAAAATTACAGGCACAGTAGCTAATCCATCAAGTCCATCTGTTAAATTTACTGCATTAGATGACCCAACTATTACAAATACTGAGAATGGAATGAAAAACCAACCAAGATTAATAATTAAGTTTTTAAAAAATGGAAAATATAAATTAGTAATTTCTTGATAATCTACAAAATATACAAAAAAACTTACTCCTAAAATTGCTAAAATAATTTGCGATAATATTTTAAATTTAAATGAAATTCCTGAAGAGTTATTATGTTGTATTTTTTTATAATCATCAAATGCGCCAAGTAAACCAAATGAAATTGCAATATAAATACAAAATAAAACACTTGTATTAGATAGGTCCCCCCAACATAGAACCGAAATTAACAATCCAAATAATATAATTACTCCTCCCATTGTTGGAGTACCGATTTTTTTGATTATATGGTCTTCTGGACCATCATCTCGAATAGGATTCACAATTTTTCTATTTGAAAAAAAATTAATGAAAGGTCCACCTATCAACAAAACAATTATAAGTGAGGTAAATAAAGATAATCCTGTCCTAAAAGTTATATATTTGAATACATTTAAAAAACCAAAAGAGTCTACAAAATTCAATAAAAATTGATAAAGCATTTATTTTAAACCTTTTATTTTATTAATCATCATATTGAAACCTGTCGCGTTTGAGGCCTTAACCATAAGATAATCATTATTATTTAAATCATTTTTAATCAAATTAATAATTTCTGTGTCGTTATTTAATATTCCACCTTTTTTTAATTTTGAGATTGAGTTGAAAGTAAACAAAACTTCATTTCCCTTAACATAAACTTTATCAATATTTGACTTATTAATCATCTTACCAATAGATCGATGAAGTTTTTTTGAATATTTTCCTAGCTCTAACATGTCACCTAAAAGTAAATATTTTTTTGATTTATTTGATTTAATTTTATCAAAGTTTAGAATTGCTGATTTAAGAGACAACGGATTTGAATTATAACTTTCATCTATCAAATTTAAGCTCTTATTGTTGAGTTTTATTTTAGAAATATCTCCTCTACCATTTGGAGTTTTGAAATTATTAAAAATATTTTTATCAATTTTAGAAATATCCAAATAGATACTCATTACTGCCAAAGTCGCCAGAATATTTAAGATATTATTTTGAAAATTATTTTGTATTAAAAAATAAGTTTTAAAATTATTTACTTTAATAGTTGCTTTATATGTATCGGCCTCTTTCTTAATATTTAAAAGTTTTATATTTGAATTTTTACTTCTAATACTGAATGATAAAATTTTAAGATTTTTTTTAATAGCTAATTTTTTATGTAGCCAAAAGAAATTATCATCAGCATTCAGAATAATAAAACCATTATCTTTTGTATTGTTAATTATTTCTGATTTTGCTAATGCAATTTGTTTTATACTTTTAAAATTCTTAGCGTGGGCATAACTAATATTCGTAATTACACTAACATCTGGCTTAACAATTTTTGATAGATAATCAATTTCACCTTTTTTATCCATTCCAATTTCTAATACTCCATAATCATCTTTTTGATTTAAATTAAACAAACTTAAAGGAACACCATATTTATTATTATATGACTTGGGGGAAATACTTACTCTTGAAAATTGTTTTAATGAATTTCCCAATAATTCTTTTAAAGTAGTTTTTCCACAACTCCCTGTGATAGCTATGATATTTGTATTTATATTTTGCCTATATATTTTTGAGCTTTTTGTTAAAAATTTCAAAGTATCATTTACTTTAAGCTGATATTTTTTATTATCATTATTAATCGTATTTACTATTGCTATTGATGCCTTTTTTTTAAAGGCTTCACTTATAAATTTATTACCATCATTTTTTTTACCTTTAATTGCAAAAAAAATATCACTTTTATTTATTTCTTGAGAATTAATCCTTGCATGTTTTAATGAAACCTTAAGAGGTATTTTTTTTTGACCAGAAAGCTCATTAATTATATTTGCTTTCAAATTATTTGATAAAGTTTGATTTTTTGTTTTTATTTCTTTAAGAATAATTTTTTTATCAGAAAAGAAAATTTTTTTCTTACCAATTTCCTGGATTGTTTCGTGACCCTTGCCTGCTACAAGTAAAATTTCTCCTGTATTTAAATCTTTTATTGCTTCTGATATTGCTTTTGCTCTATTCGGGAACTCCAATATTTTTTGTTTTTTTATACCTTTTTTTATATCTTTTCTTATTTTACTAGGACGCTCTAATCTTGGATTGTCATCTGTAAGATATATTTTATCAGAAAAATAATCTGCGATTTTGCCCATTTTAGCTCTTTTACTATGATCCCTATTACCACCACATCCAAACACTAAAGAAACATTATGACCTGGAAATTGCTCCTTTAAATTTTTTAAACAAGTTTTTAAAGCATCTGGTGTATGAGCGTAATCTAAAATTATTTTAGAATTGTTTTTAATTTTACCAATTTTTTCAAGCCTGCCATCTACAGGTTTAATTCTTGGTATAACTTTAAAAATATCTTTAATACTAATGTCGCTTTTTATTGCTGCAATTATTGCCATTAATATATTCTTTAATTGAATTTTACCTATTAAATTAAGTTTAATATTGTGTATGGAATTATTGTATTTTATCTTTAATAATTGAGATTCATCTTCAAACCGATGGGACAAGAATTGAAAATTATTTTTTTTATCTAATAATGAAAAAAGATTCAAATTTTTGTTTGATGCTATATTTTTTATTTTTTTGTATTCAGATATTTTTTCGTCAGTTATTATGTTTCCATCTTTTTTAATTAATTGTTCAAATAAATAGAGTTTAGCTTTTAAATAATCTTTAATATTTTTGTGATAATCCATATGATCTTGTGATAAATTTGTAAATACTCCTGTATTAAAAGAAAGCCCATCCAGCCTATTTTGACTTAAACCATGACTGGAAGCTTCCATAATAATATTATTAATATTTTGCTTTTTTAAATTACTTAGAATTATACTTAATTGAATTGGGTCTATCGTTGTATTTGATAATTTTTTTTTGAATTTTTTTGATTTAATTCCTAAAGTTCCAATTGAAGCAACTTTTTTTTTATTTAAATCTAATATTTGATAATAAAAATCTGCAATAGACGATTTTCCATTAGTTCCTGTAACTGCAATAATATTATTAGGTATTTTGTTATTAATTTTAAAAGATATTTCGGCTAATAATTTTCTTACATTATTTGAATGAACAAATAAAATACCATTTTTTAACCCATTAATTTTTTTTTCAGTCACGATTATTTTTGCACCATTAGAAATTGCAGATGATATAAAACTATTGCCATCTACTTTGCTTCCTTTAATTGCAAAAAAAATATAATTTTTTTTTATTTGAGTACTATCAAAGGAAATTCCTGAAAAAAAAAATTTTTTATAAGTAGCTTTAATGTTTTGAAAGTAATCACCAAGGAACATAATTATTTAATTTCTAGATATTTTGTGGCTAAAATGGGCCCAATTTTATCCATTACTTTTCCAGCTACCTCAACTGAAGTCCATCCTGCTGTATTATACAGGGTTCCTTTCCAGCCACCCTTTTGATGTCTGTATTTATAATAATAGTCTTTTGCTTTTTGTGGCGTGTCTAGCATAATAATAAACACAAATTGTGGGTTTGATGTTGGAAATATTGATGCAAAAGTGTTTATTTTTGCATCAGAATAAGATCCATCTTTCGGTTGATCTGCAGTTCCTGTTTTGCCACCAATTTCATAGTTTGCAACATTCGCAAATTTTGCCGTACCCTCTTTTGTATTAACTATTTTTCTTAAAGCTGTAACGACTTGTTCTGAAACTCCCTTGTTAAGGAGTCTATTCCTCTTTTTATCATTTTTAATAGTTAATGTTGGTTTAACATCATAACCACCATTTGATATAATTGCATAACCTTTTGCCAACTGAAGGATTGTGGTTGCAACTCCATGACCAAATGAGACCGTTGCTAATTTACATTTTCCAAAATTATAGCTTTTTTGTGGGGCTACTTCTTCGATATCAAAGTTAATTTGACTCAATACACCTATTTTTTCTAAAAAAGACTTATGTTTATCAGGTCCAATTTTTTGACCTATTCTGACAGAACCAATATTTCCTGATCTAATTAAAATCTGTTCAGCTGTTAAGTCAGATGGAATTTTATTATCATACTCTCCAATTCTATGTTTGTCACATCTAATAGATTTAGGTAAATCAAAAAACTCAGTTTCTGGTTTTATCAAATCTTCATTTAGAGCACTTGCAAATGTAAAAGATTTAAAAACTGAACCCAGCTCGTAAGTTCCTTTGGTTACTCTATTAATATAATTTACATCAGTTATATTTTGTCTCTCGTTAGGATTAAAATCAGGTAATGAAACAAGTGAAAGAATAGTGCCATTGTTTACATTCATTAGTATAGCCGCACTACCTTTGCTTTTAAAAATTTCCTGATATTTAATTAATTCTTTTCGTATTAAAAACTGTACATCTTTATCAACTGTTAGTTTTATGTCTTTTTTTGATTTTCTTAGAATTTCATTAAAAGATTTTTCAAGACCTGAAATTCCATTGTTGTCATCATCTATTTGACCAATAATATGACTAAAAAGATTTTTTTGAGGATATATTCTTAAGACTTTTTCTTCAGGTTTTATTGACTTGTCTCCAAGTTTCATTATCTTTTCATAATTTTCTTCGGAAATTTTCTTTTCTAAATAAAAATATTTTTTTTGATTAAGTTCTTTTTCAATTTTACTAAAATCTTTATTTGGAAATATAATCTTTAAACTTAGTAAAAGTTTTTTCTTATCAATTACATCAGAAGTTTTTATTCCTATATCAATTGATTTAACAGTTTTAGCTAAATAATTACCATTAATATCCTTAATATCTGCCCTATAAAGTTTATCAATAGCAACTGAAATATTTTCAGTTTTATCTACTTGGGATGCACGTGAACCTAAATGAATTAAATGAATAGTGTAGATTAAATAAATAATAAAAAAAACAAAAAATATAAATGTTACTCGGTTAAATTGAATATTTAAATTTGTTTCATTTTTTTTATAGATAAAATTATTTTTGTAGTCCTCAATAATAATTTTTGATCTAGATTGTTTCATTATTCTTTTGTTATTTTCAAATCTTGAATTTTTTTGTTTTTATTTTGTCTTTTAAAGACTTTTATATTTTCAATATTTTTTTGAATTAAATCATCTTCAAAAAATTGTAATTGAAATTCCAATAATTTTTCTGAAGAACTTAAATAATCATGTTCCAATTTTATTTTTTCAAATTCAGATCGCAAAACTCTTAGATTTTCCTTAACTGTAAAGATATTATCTTCAATTTTTTTTGCTGAATTTTTAATGATTGCTGTTGATAGAATTAGTAAAAATACAATCAATATTAGGACAGACTTCTTCAAAGTTTGTCTCCAAAATTTTCTATTTCAATCAAATTTTTAAATTTATCTAAAATGTCAGTTTCAAAATCATAAAAATTTGTTTTCTTTTTTACATATCTAAGTTTTGCAGATCGGGAAGGTGAATTTTCCATGATTTCTTTTTCGGAGGGGACAATTGCTTTTTTTTCGATTAATTCAAATAAGGTTTCAGCTTGTTCCATGACCGGAACATATCTGGATATACTTTTTTTTTCAGAGAGACTTTTAAAAAAATATTTTACTATTTTATCTTCTAGCGAATGAAACGTAACAACAGCTAATAATCCATCTTTTTTTAAAACTTTTGCTGCATTAATAAGACCAAATATTAACTCGCTAATCTCCTTGTTAACTAAAATTCTTAAAGCCTGAAAAACTTTAGTGGCACTATGTACTTTATAATTTTTTTTTCTTTTTGTCTTGTCTATGATCTTAACAAGCGTTTGTGTATTAATTTCATTCTTTGATCTTTCTTTAATAATGTTTCTTGCAATGAATTTACTTTCTTTTTCATCTCCAAAAAATTTAAATACTTTTTCTAATTCTTTTTCATCTAATTTATTTATTGCATCTCCAGCTGAAAAATTATTTAAACCCATTTTCATATTTAAATTTCCAATTGAGTCAAACGACAAACCTTTTTTAGGATCTTTTATTTGAGTATAAGAATATCCAAGATCAAAAATTACACTTTTTATATCTTCGTTTTTAAGTTTTAAATTATTTAATTGACTAAATTTTAAATTTTTAAATAAAAATCTATCCTCAAATTTTTTTTCTATTTGATTGGCAATTTTTTTACTCTCAATATCCCGATCAAGAGCAATTACTTTGCTATTTTCAAATTCTAAGATTTTTTTAGAATAACCACCTTGACCAAAAGTGCAGTCAATAAATGTGCCACCATATTGAGGGGAAATAATGCTAATAATTTCTTTTAGCAGTACCGGATAGTGCTTTTGCGCTTTCGGTACTATGGTGGCGTCCATTTATATCTTTGAAGACCATTAATTCTTTTGTCTTCTTAAGAATGCTGGTATTTCAAGATCATCATCTTCCTCGTTTGAAGACAATAATTCCTCTGCACTTGAGCTTTCTGATTCTGTACTAAATAAATCTGGAGCTTCTGAGTCTACTCCAAATTCTTTTAAGTCATTTGAAACATCCTCTTCTATACTTTCTTCCATTATTGGTTCTTGAATTTCCTCCATGGCTTCTTGGGTAAATGATTTTTCCATTTCATTAACAGAACTATCTTCAACAACACTTTCTGTTTTAAGAGCAAGCTCATCATTTACAACATTGGTACTTAATGTTTCTTGTTGTTGTTCTTGAGTTATCTCATTTTCAAGCTTTAATGCGTTTGCACCATGTGATACTGGGTTTGATATTGAGTTAGAAAAATTAAATGATGCAGATGATCCCATGTTTGAAAAATCTGAATAACCAGGGTTTCTATTTTGAATACGGTGAACCATATTTATCACAGATTTAGTTTCTGGTTGTTGTCCATCTAAAGATGTTGCAACAATCGAAACTCTCATTTTGCCATCAAGCTCAGAATCGGTTATTGCACCAATAATCAACTCTGCTTCTGGATCAACTTCAGCTCTTACTTTGTTTACTGCTTCGTCTACTTCAAAAAGTTTAAGATCTTTACCACCAGTAATATTAACAAGTAAACCTTTTGCACCTTTAAGAGTATAGTCATCAATCAATGGATTGCTTACAGCCATATCAGCTGCTTTAATAGCTCTACCTTCTCCTTCAGCTTCACCAGTTCCCATCATTGCTTTACCCATAGATGCCATAACTGTTTCAACATCAGCAAAATCAAGATTAATCAAACCTGGTCTTACCATCAAATCAGTTATGCTTTGCACTCCATGCATTAGAACATTGTTTGAAAGATTAAAAGAATCTTCGAAAGTAGTTTGTTCATTTGCAATTTTAAATAAGTTTTGATTTGGAATAACTATGATTGTATCTACATGTTTTCTTAATTCTTCCAAACCTTGTTGTGCTCTTCTCATTCTTGAGGGGCCCTCATATAAGAATGGAAGAGTTACAACTCCTACAGTTAAAATATTTAATTCTTTTGCGGCTCTAGCAATGACATGAGCAGCACCAGTGCCCGTTCCACCACCCATACCAGCTGCAATAAAAACCATGTTTGCACCTTGCAAAGTATTTACAATTTCATTTAAAGACTCATCGGCTGCTGCTTGACCTATATCTAGTTTTGCACCTGCCCCTAAACCTTTGGTTAAATTTAAACCAATTTGAATTCTTGTTTTACATTTACTTAACTTCAAATCCTGAGCATCAGTATTGACTGCAATAAATTCTACACCTTGTAGGTTATTCTCAATCATTTCATTTATTGCATTACCGCCTGCTCCACCGACTCCCATTACTAAAAGTCGTGGTTGTAATTCTTTAATTTCTGGTGCTTTAAAGTTAATTGTCATTTGTTATTTCCCCTCATTGTTATTAAAATGTTTTTCCCATTTAAGGTTTGCTCGATTTAAATTTGCTTTTTTTCTTGCAGTTACCTTAAATTTTTCAAATAAAGTTGGCTCCCATATTTGGAAAGCTTGTCCTTGACCAACAAATAGCATGCTATTTTTAATCTTTGCATGTTTTAATAATTTTGATGAAAGGGAGATTCTTCCTTCGCTATCGAATTGTAAGTTTATACTTTCTGCTAAAATTGAAGTTGCAAAGAAATCTCTTTTTTCTTCAAATGGGTTTAAAGAATCTATTGCAGATGAAATTTTTTCAATTCTATCCTGTGAGCAAGCTTCAATTGATGAATTGTTAAATGATGGATAACAAATAACACCATTATATCCTAGGTTTGATAAATGAGACCTAAAACTAGCAGGCACAGAAACTCTCCCTTTTTTGTCTAGTTTGTTCTCGTAAGTAGATAAAAACATTTTTTTTATAATTTATAAATTCCATATGTGGGAATATATGGGAATATATGGGTATTTTAATAAAGTGTCAAATGCTCAATTTTCTTGATTTTACAACAACTGTAAGTAACTTTTTTTTATCAAAGAAGATAAACTAAGCAATGCTCAAAACTTTCATTAATACATCAATTGATTGAAAAAATAGAACAAAGTTGATTCAATAATGAATCAAAACAAGAACATTTATTTAAGTTAAAATTTAGGTTGTGGATAATTTTGCCAGATAAATTATAAGCCGGGTTCTGTCATTTAAACCTATCATTTGTCTAGGCTTAAGATTGCTCTTAAGCTCAAGCAACTAACCCTGATGACGAGCCAAGGATGGCTTTTAGTTTTGCAACAATGTCATCTCTACTTAGTCTTGCTCCCAGTGGGGTTTTCCAGCGTTCATTGTTACCAATAGAACCGGTGTGCTCTTACCACACCTTTTCACCCTTGCCATGTTATGGCGGTTTATTTTCTGTGGCACTATCCCTAGGGTCGCCCCCGCCAGGTGTTATCTGGCACTGTATCCTTGCGGAGCCCGGACTTTCCTCTTTAATAAATAAAGCGATAAATCATTTATCTGGCAAATATAATTTATTACTAAACTGCAAAACTTCAAGATGTATTAATAGAGTTTTTTAACCAAATTTTGGCTAATTATTAAACATTCTTGATCAACAAGACCATCTATTACTTCTTGTCTAAACCTTCTTTGAAAAGATTTAGTAATCATTCTTAAATATTTTACTTTGTTGATATTAAAATTTTTAGGCATATTTTTTGGATAACCAATTCTAAACACATTATTAAAAAATAATTTTTTTTCGAATTCATTAGTTTTTATAATCCTTTTTTTTAGTAGAATCTTATTGTCTAATTTATGCCAATAGCCAATTTTGTGTTTTGATAAATATTTCCATGGAAATTTTTCACCTGGGTCATTTTTTCTAGTTGGAGCAACATCTGAATGACCTAAAATATTTTGAGATTTTATTTTATACTTCTTAATCAAAAATTTTGTTAACTTTAAAATAGATAGAATTTGTTTTTTTGAATATTTTTTATAGTTAAATTCATGCCCTGGATTGCTTATTTCAATTCCTATTGAATTTTTATTTAAAGATTTGTTATTTTTCCAAAATGAAACCCCTGCATGCCATGCTATATATAAATCTGGAACTATTGTTACTATTTCACCATTATTTTTAATTAAATAATGACTGCTAACATTTGAATTTATATCTGTTAGTCTGTTTATCGCCTCAGATTCTCTCTTCATTCCGGTATAATGAAAAATAATAAATTTAATTTGTTTTGGTGTCCTTTTAGTTGAATAAAAATTTGGTGAATAATTTAAGATTGTTTTTAAACTCATTTTGGGTGGCAATTTTGGCTACTTTTCTGTCTTTTTGCTGACATTTTTTTAAAATATTTCTTAATTTACTTTAAAATTTTATATATTATACAGGCAATTATGTTTAAAAAAATTATTTTTTCATTAATAATTATTTTGTTTGCTTTTAACGCGAATGCTGCTTCAGATGGTAATTTAGTTCTTGAAAAAAATAAACCATCAGAAATAAAAGATTGTTTTGAGAATATAAATAGAGCTACTTTTGCATTTAACCAAGTGTTGGATGGCATAATTTTTAAACCAGTTGCAGGTGCTTATAGGGTTTTACCAACTCCCATCAAAAGTGGTGTAAGTAATTCTTTAGACAATTTATCTAATTTAGTCACAATTCCAAATAACATAATCCAAGGTGATTTAAGAAAAGCAGGAATAAATTCAGGAAGATTTTTAATCAATACCACTGTTGGTATTTTGGGCATAATAGATATTGCAGAACTTTTGGGACTTCCTGAATATGAAAAAGAGGATTATGGTCAATCACTAGCAAAACTTGGTGTAGGTCCAGGATGCTACCTTGTTCTGCCAGTTTTAGGTCCAAGCACAGTTAGAGATACCGCTGCTTCGTTTGCAAACATTATGGGTGGAGATGCATGGTATAACGTTACTGTTAAAAATGACACTCAACATTTCAGTGATATAGACTACTATTCATCAAAACTTACTGCTGGTGTTGACTTTAGAGCAAAAAATTATGATTCTATTGAAAATCTAGAAAAAAATTCTGTAGACTTTTATGCTTCAGTAAAAAGTTTATACCTACAAGACAGGCATCAAAAAATTCTTAACTCAAATGGAACTATAGAAGCAATGAATGATTCTGATTGGGAAGAAATAGAAAATCAATAATATATTCTCTAAATAATGAATTTAAAAAAAATAGTTATCATATTTTTTATATATTTTTTTAATATAAACAATCTTCATGCAATTGAGCCCAGTAATTTTGTTCAATTAACAGTTAATAAAGCATCTCTAATTTTATCAACAAAATCTTCTAAAGAAGAAAAAATAAATCAATTAAAAAATATTGCCAAAGATACAGTAGATATAAGAGGTGTTGGTTTTTATTCTCTTGGATCATTAAGAAAAAGTTTAAACGATGAGCAGAAAAAAAAATATTTAGAACTATTTGAAGATTATTTTTTAAAAAGTTTTTCTAGTAGACTGGCTGAATATACTAATCCAGAAATTGAAGTTAATGATAAGAAAATATTAAATAAAAATTATACTATTGTTAATAGCACGCTTGTTGGAACTTCTGAAAGACCTGAAGTAAAAATTGATTGGAGGATATATACTAAAGATCCAAACAAACCATTGATTAGGGATTTAATAATAGAAGGATTAAGTCTAGCAAGAACACAAAAAGAGGAATTTGCTTCAATCATAAATTCAAATGATGGAGATATAAATGCTCTATTTAATACATTAGAAGAATTTTCAAAATAATATTAAATATTTTTGTAATGGTGGGCCCGCCAGGACTCGAACCTGGGACCAATACATTATGAGTGTACTGCTCTAACCAACTGAGCTACAGGCCCTCAGTAATTCCTCGTTGATATACAATGTTTAACTCGTACATTCCACACGAAATTAATGTTTAATCGTTATTTTTATTTTATCTTAAAAGGTCAATGAAATCAAAGATAATCCTATATTCTATTTCTACGTGCTGAGTCCTGTGAGAGTCCCAGGAGTAAATATAAAAAAGGATCCTAAGGGTTTTAGAAAATCCAAACTAAACGTTTAGAGTACCTGTTAGGATTTCAAATTAGGTACTTACAATTAGACCTTTAGTCTAAGTTTTAGAGATAAGCTCAATTAATTTTTAAAAAATATTACAATACTCGAATCAACTTGATAGACCCACCAATCAGAAAAAAAAGAATTACTAATTCCTGAAGATTATTTTTAAGTTCTGGCTGAGTTAGAATTGTTGGAATAGGTGTTAATAAAGATTGTTTGAGTTGTGCTTGTGCAGCAGCTAATCTTGCAACTGGAACTCTATATGGTGAGCAAGAGACATAATTCAAACCTACTTTAGCACAATTGACGCCTCAGAGACGCAAAACAGACCAATGCTTCTAGAATGGTAGCGGGAAGTGGGATCGAACTACTGACCTCGGGCTTATGATTTTATAATTTTATAAAATTTCAAATCAAAGTAATTATAGAATTCGATAATTTTACGTTCATCTTCAGTAATCTCTTTTTTATTGCTAGATTGATTTATATGAGGTACTTCGATATTTTTTATATTAAAATTATCAATCAGTTTAAGAGTATCATTTTTAAAATTTTCAAAATTAATTAATTGATAAAAATTTTTAGTATTTTCTAAAGCTTTTTGAAATAAATCATTATTCATATCTTGATCTAATTCACCTGAGTAATATTTGCAAAATATATTTTGTGCCTCTGGACAATATCTCATAAAATGAAAAATTCCTTTTTTTGCTAGATAATTATATGGTTGTTTTTTATCTTTTAATGACGCTTGATAAAATGAATAAGCTCTTTTGATTGGATCTCTTATTACGCTAATATATTTTTTTTCTGATGGTGAGTGAAATATTGATATTGGATTGTGACCACCAGGAAATATTTTATTGTTAGTCAACTGATTATTAATTTTTGTGATTATACAGTTTAAAGACATTCCTCCAGTTTTTGGAATATGAACAAAAATATATTGATAATCATTTGAAACTTTGTAATTGTTTTTATTCATTATTGATGAATTTCTACCAATCATTTTAGGATAAAATGAACTATATGTGTTTTGATCTATAAGTTTTAAAAAAACTTTACATATTTCTTTGTATAAAGACATTTTATTAGTAAAATATATAAGATTTTTAAGCTTTTTTCTGTATTTTTTTTATTTGTGCTTGTGCAGCAGCTAATCTTGCAACTGGAACTCTATATGGTGAGCAAGAGACATAATTCAAACCTACTTTAGCACAATTGACGCCTCAGAGACGCAAAACAGACCAATGCTTCTAGAATGGTAGCGGGAAGTGGGATCGAACCACTGACCTCGGGCTTATGAGTCTATCGCCATGAACCCTGCTCACTTACTCTAGAACAATTAGTCCTGTAAATGCTCTCTTTCCTTTCTATGCATATTGAATCAAATTAAAGAAACCTAGTCAAGAACCAATGTCATTGGAGCACTAAATTAAAAAAAAAAGTTTTTTTTGATCCAAGATTACCAAATCCTGAACAGAGAGTCTAATTGCTTTAAACCTCTATGCTACAGCTTAGCTAATTTATTAGCTAAATCCTGAGGTCTTAAATTTGCATACACTCTCATTAATGTTCTAGGCTCAAGGTGTCCTGATATAAGCTGAACTTCTGGCACGTTTAAAGATTTTTCCTCAAACATTCTGCTCAAAGATTCATGGCGTAAATCATGGAAACGAGCATCTTCTATTCCATATTTTTTTGTCAACCTTACCCAACTTAGACGAATAGCATTTGAACTCATTTTTATTGGCAGGTTATTCTGCAAGAGCTGCACTGCTTTTGGTGTTAATGGGATCTTTCGAGGCTTAGTTTTTGCTACAGGAATAGTTAATAAGTTACCTTTGACATGCTCAGGTTTGATATTAGCAATCTCTGATCTTCTCATACCTGTTTCAAGAGCCAACCTAACTATAAACTTCATGTGTGGGTTTGTTCTATTACAGGTAAAGATCTTATCTAGTTCCTGCTGTGTAAATCTTCTGTCCCTTGGTTCAGGGTTTGTAGGTCTACGAATAGATAAGACAGGATTAACTACATCATAACCCCATTCTTTTTTACAGATTGTGAACAAATGACTAATGATTGCAAGTCGTCTATTTACTGATGAACTTTTAAGAGAACGTAAAGCTCTATCTCTGTATTGTGCTATCAAAGATCTATCCATGAGGTTTATGGCATAATTTACAAAACCCTCTGACAAGATATATTTAATTAACTTTGTTTCCATCTCTTTGGATCTCTTATGAGCTGTAACTTCATCTCTGTATCTGATTAATGCATCACGCATAATTGGAAATTTCTTTTTAGCTATATCGTGCTTCTCTCTAAAAAGTTTATTTTCTAGATCTCTAGAATAACGTTGAGCATCTATTTTTGTTTTGAATGTTTTTGTTATTGGAGGATATCCCTGCACTCTAATAACAGTTTGCCATGAGCCTTTTCGTCTACGAATATAAGCCATTTTTTATCCTTTCTCAGCATCGTGTGAGTACCTATGTGAGTACCTGAGAATGAATGAGGAAAATTATTGTTGCTTATCAAGGGAAAAAAACCAAGGACACCGACATTATGAGTGTACTGCTCTAACCAACTGAGCTACAGGCCCAAAACTTAGTTCTGTTATATCATTTTTTAAAAGTTATCAATTAAAGATAATCGTTAATTTGGTGGGCCGTGTTGGTTACGCTCCAACTACCCCTGCAATGTCAATGCAGTACTCTACTATTGAGCTAACGGCCCAGTAAATTAACTTTCTAAGAAACTTTTTAGTTGTTTTGATCTACTTGGATGTTTTAGCTTTCTTAGTGCTTTTGCCTCAATCTGTCTAATTCTCTCTCTTGTTACAGAAAACTGAAGTCCAACTTCTTCTAGTGTATGATCTGTATTCATACCAACTCCAAACCTCATTCTTAATACTCTTTCCTCTCTTGGAGTAAGTGTTGATAAAATTTTCGTAGTCGCCTCACCTAGATTTGATTTGATTGCCTGTTCTAATGGGGCCAAAGCTTTTGTATCTTCAATAAAATCTCCCAAACTACTGTCTTCTTCATCTCCAACTGGTTTTTCTAATGAAACTGGTTCTTTTGAAATTTTTAAAACTTTCCGAACTTTATCTAATGGCATTCGAAGTTTTTGCGCTAGTTCCTCTGGAGTAGCTTCTCTACCAAACTCACTTAAAATCAGTCTTTGTGTTCTTACAATCTTATTAATTGTTTCAATCATGTGAACTGGAATTCTAATTGTTCTTGCTTGATCAGCAATTGATCTTGTAATTGCTTGTCTAATCCACCATGTAGCATAAGTAGAAAATTTATATCCTCTTCGATATTCAAATTTATCTACAGCCTTCATTAAACCAATATTTCCTTCTTGAATTAAATCTAAAAACTGAAGTCCTCTATTTGTATATTTTTTTGCAATTGATATTACTAATCTTAAATTTGCCTCAACCATTTCTTTTTTAGCTATTCTTGATTCTTTTTCACCTTTTTGAACTCTGCTAACTAATTTTTTAAAATCTGTTACTGAAATTCCAAGTTTATGACTTATTTCTACTAATCTTTCTCTTATATCTTTAAATTCATTTTTGTACTTAGTGAAAAATTGTTTCCATAAATTATTAGTATCTAAGAATTTTTTAAGATTAGGATTAATTTCATTGCCGATATAAAATTTAATAAATTCATTTCTAGGTATTTTATGGTCCATGGCTAATCTTAATAGATTACCTTCTAAAGATATAATCTTTTTATTTTCAACATAATGTTTTTGAACTAGCTCTTCTAAAACTGATGGAGATAATTGTAGAGACTTTATATTTTCTAAAATATCATTAACAATTTTTTCATAACCTTTTTCTTTTGCGGGGGTGAAGTTTTGAGATTTTAAAACACAATCCAGCTTTTCTTTTTGGTATTTAATCAATTTATTGTACTCTTTAGTCAGTGTGTTAACTGTTTTGAGTACTTTCGGCTTAATTTCAGTTTCCATTGCAGCAAGAGTGGGGTTAAAATCATCATCATCACTAGAGCCTTCTTCTTTATCAGTTTCTCCAGCATTTTTTTGTTTGGCACTTGGTCCAGTTGACTCATCTTCCATGTAATTTGTGTCAATATCAATTATTTCTCTAACTAAGATTTCATCTTTTTGTAATTGATCGTTCCATTCAAAGAATTGTTGTGCGGTTATTGGACTTTGAGAAAGTGCAATCAACATTACATCTTTTCCAGCTTCTATTCTTTTAGCTATTGCAATTTCACCTTCTCTTGAAAGTAATTCAACTCCACCCATCTCACGCAAATACATTCTGATAGGATCATCACTTTTTTCAATTGTCTTACCTTCTTCTTTAGAAGTTCCATCTTTTTTTCTTAAAACTTTAAAGTCAGATTTCTTTTCAACTAAGGCAACACCTTCATCTAATATGTGAATAAATGCTTGAGCTAGATTTTCATCAGATAGATTTCTTTTTCCTAAAGATTTATTTAATTCTTCATAAGTTATGAAACCTCTATGAGTTCCACGACCCATTAATCTAGCGAATGATTTAGTAATAATTCTTTCCACAGTAATATAAGTTTGAAAGACTTATATAATATCAAATTGGCAAAAATCCATTGCTAATTTGATCAGATTAATTGATTTTTCTCTCGTTTTTCAACTCTTTTAGCTCATTAAATGTTGATTCACTCATATCTTTTGAAAACTTCGATTCTAACTCTTGGATTCTAAACTCAAGATCATAATTGAACAAATCTTTTGCAATATCATCAAGTAATTCTATGACTTGATTGTCATCATCTGGCTTATTTTTTAAGATGTATTTAATGGGAGCAAACTTATTAATCTTATCCAATAATTGTTTGTCTAAATTTAAATCCTCAATATTTATTTGTTCACCTGATTTTAATCTTTCAATAGTTGAGGTAAATATTTGCTTATTTATCTCAGTAAATAATTTAATATTTTCAATTAAATGAATATTAGCTTGAAAAAGAGATAAGTTATTAAGAACTAAGTATAGCAAAGAGAATTCTTTTAGCTCTACCCCACTCACAGATTGGCTTTCATTAAAATATTTTTTAGTGGTCTCTAAAGATTTAGTTTTTTTAACAAAAAACTTTTTCTTATTTTGATTAGAATGTGGTGTTAATTCTGCTATTTTTTCTAAAAAATATTCAAGCACATACTTTTTAATAAAATCATCTTTAATTGTATTTGCAATAGATCTAAGTTTTTTTTCAAATATTGCCATTGATGAAGGGTTGTTTGTAGTTTGTTTTTTATAATGGCTGAAAATAAACTGGTGTATAGAAAGTTTACTTTGTCTGGTAAAATCTACGAAATAATTTTTACCATGTTTGTTAACATAACTATCAGGATCTTCTTTATCTGGTAAAAATAAAAAAGATATTTGTTTTTCAGGTCTTAATTCTTTAATAGAATTTTCTGCAGCTCTAACAGCAGCTTTATAGCCACTTTCATCTCCATCAAAGCAAATTATAATGTCATCAAAGAACTGGTTTAAAGTTAAAATTTGTTTATCTGTTAATGATGTACCTAAATTTGCAACAACATTTTCAATTCCATTTTTACTTAGACCAACAACATCCATATAACCTTCTACTAAATATATATGATCTAATTTATTAGATAATTTTCTAGCTGAGTCTAAATTATATAAATTTGATCCTTTTTTAAAAAAATTAGTCTCTGGTGAATTGATGTATTTTGCTAAGTAATCTAATTTTTCTATTATTCTTCCACCTAAAGCAATGGGTTGACCAGAGATATTATTAATCGGAAAAATTAATCTTCCTCTAAATCTTTCAACATACGTATTCTTTTTTTCATCTAAATAGAATAAGCCACTTTCAATTAAAGTTTGTTCACTAAATTCATTTTTTAATTTTTCAAAAAAACTTGAGTTTTTATCAATAAATCCCATTTTAAATTTTTTAACCTCTTCTTTACCTAAAGATCTATTTTTTAAATAATCCCTAGCATTTGAATGTCTTTCGTTTTTTAATAATTCACTGTGATAAAAATCAACGTACTGACTATAAATTGATAAATACTCTTTCCATTTTTTCTCTCTTTCTTCATCTTGTTTTGAAAACATATATGGCTGCATACCTGCTAGCTGAGCTAGATGTTTAACTGCTTCGCCAAATTTAAAATTTTGAGTTTTCATTACAAAGTCAAAGATATTTCCATGCTCTGAGGTAGCAAAACAATGGTAAAATTCTTTTTCATCATTGACAGTAAATGATGGAGTTTTCTCATTTTTAAAAGGAGACAAGCCAACATATTCTTTGCCTCTTTTTTTTAAAGCAACTGACTTTGATACAACTGTTGAAACTTTGAGCCTTGTTTTAATTTCATCAAGATACTCTTTTGGGTATTTCATTAACTATTTAATAATTCCTTAATTAGAGGACCTGCTTTTGCAAAATCAATTTCATCAGCATGTGTTTTTTTTAGCTCTCCCATTACCTTGCCCATATCTTTCACTGAACTTGCTCCAAGTTTTGAAATAACATCAGCACATATTTTTTTTGTTTCTTCTTCACCAAGTTGCTTCGGTAAAAAACCCGCTAAAATATCAAGTTCATTTTGCTCAACTTCTAAAAGATCTGTCCTGTTATTCTTCTTATAGATATCTATTGATTCGGCTCTTTGTTTGACCATTTTTTTTAAAAGCTTCTTAATATCCTCGTCATCCGTGTCTTTTTTATTAGGACCTGATCTGTTCACAATATCCAAATCTTTAATAGAAGATAATATTAACCTATAGGTTGATATTTTAGTTTTCTCTTTAGCTTTTAAAGCGTTTTTATATTCAGTTTCGATTGTTTCTTTTAATGCCATAATTTTTTTAATCTACTGCAAAGAAAAAATTCTTCAAAAGAAAAATTGTTTTTTTACAATTTTATAATACATCTCTGTTGCGATAATAATGCATTTATTGTATTAACCTTTAACTCATGAGTTGTAATTGACCAAAAAAGCAAAAAAAACTAACTCAAAAAATTCACAAATTCATACAGGCATTTTAGTTCTTGAAAACAAGAAGGTTTTTAAAGGAATTGGAATTGGTTACCAAGGTAATGCTACAGGTGAAGTTTGCTTTAATACATCTCTAACAGGATACCAAGAAATTATATCAGATCCGTCTTATGCTGGACAGATTATAAACTTTACCTTCCCTCATATTGGAAATGTTGGAACAAATAAAGAAGATCACGAGTCTGATAAAATATGGACTAAAGGTGTGGTGTTTAATTCAGAAATAACATCTCCATCAAATTATAGATCATTTCTTCATTTAGATGCTTGGCTTAAAAAAAATAAGATAGTTGGAATTACAGGATTAGATACTAGAAGTTTAACTAATTTTATTAGAGATAAAGGTGCTCCCAAAGGAACCATTGCTTATTCTAAAACAGGTAAATTTAATATCAGTAAATTAACCAACTCAACAATTAAATGGAATGGATTAAAAAATCTTGATCTTGCAGAAAAAGTAACCACGACAAAAAACTATATTTGGAAGGGTCTTAAAACTTGGAAAAAAGAAACAGGTTTCATTAAAAATAATAAAAATTCATTTCATGTTGTTGCAATCGATTATGGAATAAAGAAAAATATTCTAAGGTATTTTTCTGACTTTAATTGCAAAGTAACTGTTGTTTCTTGCAAAACGCCTGCTGATAAAATTTTAGCTCTTAAGCCAAATGGTATATTTTTATCAAATGGTCCAGGGGATCCAGCTGCAACTGGAAAATATGCAATCAATATAATTAAAGATTTAATTAAAAAAAATTTACCCATATTTGGAATTTGTTTGGGCCATCAAATACTTGCATTAACACTTGGTGCAAAGACAAAAAAAATGAAGTTAGGTCATAGAGGTGCAAACCATCCAGTTAAAAATTTAATTCATGACAATGTTGAAATTACTAGTCAAAATCATGGCTTTGAAGTCATAAAAGAAAATTTACCAAAAAATATTGAAGTCACTCATAAGTCTTTATTTGATAATAGTATTGAGGGTATCAGATTAAAAAACAAACCAATATTTTCAGTTCAATATCACCCAGAGTCAAACCCTGGACCACAAGACAGTGTTTATTTATTTCAAGAATTTATTAACAACATGAAAAAAAATGCCAAAAAGAAAAGATCTTAAAAAAATATTAGTTGTTGGAGCTGGTCCAATTATTATTGGTCAGGCTTGTGAATTTGATTATTCAGGAACACAAGCATGTAAAGCGTTACGTGATGAAGGTTATAAAGTTGTGCTTATCAACTCAAATCCTGCAACCATTATGACTGATCCTGATGTTGCAGATAAAACTTATATTGAACCTATTACTTTAGAGGTTTTAGAAAAAATTCTTAAAAAAGAAAAACCAGATGCAATTCTTCCAACAATGGGTGGTCAAACAGCTTTGAACCTTGCAATGGAAGCTGAAAAAAAAGGAATTCTTAAGAAATATAAAATAGAATTAATTGGCGCAAATTCTAAAGCTATATCTAACGCTGAAGATAGAAAAAAATTTAGAAAAAATATGATCGATATTGGTTTAGATCTACCTAAATCTGAGATCGTCAATAATATCAATCAAGCATCTAAAGTTTTAAAGAAAATAGGATTACCTGCAATCATAAGACCTGCATTTACTCTTGGGGGTCTTGGTGGTGGAATTGCTAAAAATGAAAAAGAATATCTAAAAATTATTAAAAGTGGCTTACACGAATCCCCTGTCAGCCAAGTTCTAGTTGAAGAGTGTTTGGAGGGCTGGAAAGAGTTTGAGATGGAGGTTGTAAGAGATAAAAAAGATAATTGCATCATAATATGCTCTATTGAGAATATCGATCCAATGGGAATTCATACTGGAGACTCAGTGACTGTCGCCCCTGCTCTTACTTTAACGGATAAAGAATACCAAGTAATGAGAAATGCATCCATTGCATGTTTAAGAAAAATTGGAGTTGAGACAGGTGGATCAAATGTTCAATTTGCAATCAATCCTAAAAATGGTCGAATGGTTGTAATTGAAATGAACCCAAGAGTTTCACGTTCATCTGCTCTTGCATCAAAAGCAACTGGGTTTCCAATTGCAAAAGTTGCAGCAAAACTTGCTGTTGGTTACACGTTAGATGAATTAAAAAATGAAATTACAAAAGTAACACCTGCATCATTTGAACCTAGTATTGATTATGTGGTAACAAAAATTCCAAGATTTACATTTGAAAAATTTTCAACTTCACCTGCAACATTAGGCACTTCCATGAAATCCGTTGGGGAAGCAATGGCAATTGGTAGAAACTTTAAAGAGTCGCTTCAAAAAGCATTGGTGTCACTTGAAACAGGATTTTCTGGATTAGATAGAATATTTGATCTAAATAAAAAACAAATTGAAAAGAAACTTAAAGAAAGTATTCCAAATAAAATTTTATTAGTTGCTGAGGCGATAAGAAAAAAGATCGATTTAAAGAGAATATTTGCTTTATCAAAAATTGACCCTTGGTTCTTAGAACAAATAAAAGAAATTGTAGATAATGAAACTAAGATTAAAAACAAAGGATTACCTAAAGATTTTAATGAATTTAACCGAATAAAATCTATTGGTTTTTCTGATAAAAAGCTGTCTGAACTTACAAAAACATCTGAAGATGTTGTTAGACGTAAAAGAACTGCTCTTAAAATATTACCCGTATTTAAGAAAGTTGATACTTGTGCGGCTGAGTTTAAATCGTTTACTCCTTATATGTATTCTACATACCAAAGAAATTTTTCAATTAATTCTGAGTGTGAGGCTGATCCATCAGCTAAGAAAAAAATTATAATATTAGGTGGAGGACCAAATAGAATAGGACAAGGAATTGAGTTTGATTATTGTTGCTGTCAGGCAAGTTTTGCACTGAAGGATGCTGGTTTTGAAACCATCATGATCAATTGCAACCCTGAAACTGTTTCAACTGACTATGATACTAGTGACCGGTTATACTTTGAACCTTTAAAAGAGGAGTATGTCTTTAATATAATTAAAAAAGAAAAAGAAAAAGGAAACTTAGTTGGTATTATTGCTCAGTTTGGTGGCCAAACTCCAATTAAACTTGCTAAATTTTTACATGATAACAAACTTCCAATTTTAGGGACGCAGTACACATCAATTGATTTAGCTGAAGATAGAGATTTGTTTAGAAATCTTCTTAATAAATTAAAGTTAAAACAAGCTGAAAGTGGAATTGCTAAAACATTCAAGCAAGCTATTCAAATAGCAGAGAGAATTGGTTTGCCATTAATGGTTAGACCTTCATATGTATTAGGTGGAAGAGCAATGGAAATTGTTCATGAAAAAAGTCAGCTTAAAAACTTTGTTGAAGAAGCCTTTAAGGCAGCAGAAGAAAATCCAATTTTAATTGATAAATTTATTGATCATGCAATGGAGGTTGATGTTGATGCAATATCTGATGGTAAACAAGTTCATGTGGCAGGTATTATGCAACACATTGAAGAAGCTGGAATTCACTCGGGAGACTCAGCTTGTAGCCTACCTCCAATATCAATTAAGCCATACTTGATTAAAGAAATTGAAAATCAAACTAAGAAATTAGCTTTAGCCTTAAAAGTTAAAGGTTTCATGAATATTCAATTTGCAATTAAAAAGGATGAAATTTATGTAATTGAGGTAAATCCTCGAGCTAGTAGAACAGTGCCATTTGTATCTAAAGCAAAAGGTCTGCCTCTTGCTAAAATTGCATCTAGAGTAATGGCTGGTGAAAAATTATCTAAGTTTAATTTAAGAGATAAATCTAAAGGAATGTATGCTGTTAAAGAGGCAGTATTTCCTTTCAATAAATTTCCAAACAGTGATTTACTTTTAGGCCCTGAAATGAAATCAACTGGTGAAGTAATGGGATTTGATAAAGACTTTGGAATGGCGTTTGCTAAAAGTCAAATTGGAGCCGCTAACTCATTACCAAAACAGGGATTAGCTTTTGTATCATTAAAAGACTCTCACAAAGATGAAGGAATAGATTTAGCAAAAGAGCTAATTAAATTAAATTTTACATTATGCGCAACTAGAGGGACTGCAGAGTATTTTAGAAAGCATAAAATTAAGTGCAGAATTATTAATAAAGTAAGTAGTGGATCTCCTCATATCGTAGATGTCTTAGATTCAAAAAAAATAGCTCTTGTGATTAATACGGGTGGTGGAAATAGTGAACATAGATTAAATGATGCAATAGCACTTAGAAGAGCAACACTTAAAAATAAAGTCCCCTATTGCACCAACATGTCTACCGCTCAAGCATGCCTTGAAGCTATAAAATCCCTTAAAACTAGAAAATTAGAAGTAACTTCACTTCAAGATATTTAAAAAAACCCAAAATGAAGATGTTGAATCTTCAAAAAATTTTTTTTTTAAAGATATACTAGTCTCTCTCGTTTTTTTCCTTTTCTTCTTCAATCAAAATTCTTTCAGAAGCTCCTTTTAGATCTTCGTATTGATTATTTTTTAACGTCCATAAAAATGCTAGTAACCCTATTAAACCAAGAGTAAGTGCAATAGGTATAAGATAGAGCAAAATATTCATGATTAAAATTTTTTCCTTTTTAGATTTAAACGAAAACTATTTCCAATTACAAATAGTGAAGAACTTGACATTGCAATAGCTGCAATTAATGGTGTGACCAAACCTATGATCGCCATAGGAATAGCAAAGATATTATAAATAACTGCCATTAAAAAATTTTGTTTGATTAATAAAACAGATTTTTTTGCAACTTTAATACAACTAATAATTGGAAATAGTTTTTCACCTTGAAAAACAATGTCTGCAGTATTTTGGGTAATATCCATTGCAGTTGATGGTGAAATAGATACATCAGCTTCAGCCAGCGATGGGGCATCATTCAAACCATCTCCAACCATCAGAATTTCTTTATTTTGTAATTTTAATTTTCTAATAAATTCACTTTTCATTTCTATTGAAAATTCAGAATAATAATCATTTATACCAAGGTGTTCTGCTATTCTTTTTACTACTTCATTTCGATCACCAGATAAAATTATTGGAATAACTCCTAATTTTTTAATCTCATCAATTACATCCTTGGTGTCTTCTCTTAATTGATCCTCAAAACTAAAACAGATTTTTTTTTCATTTTCTACCGAAAGCCATATCTCTGAAAAAATTTCATCTTCATCTTTTTGTGAAGGACAAGACCAATTTTTTTTTCCTAGTTTTAATAATTTACCTTTAAAATATCCTTCCACTCCACAACCAATTATTTCTTTTACATTATCTAAATTAAGTAATTTGCCATTAAATTGATTACAAATAGATCTTGAAAAAGGATGCTTGCTATAATGTGCTAACGATGCTGCAATTTGCAGATCTTCTTCTGAGTATGATCCTATTAAATTAGGCTGACCCACTGTTAGTGTTCCTGTCTTATCTAAAATTACATACTTCACTTTTGATAATTTTTCCAAAGCATCACCAGATTTTAAATAGATACCTTTTTTCATAAGCGAATTATTTGCTAATACCTGAACGACTGGAACTGCTAAACCTAAAGCACAGGGACATGTAATAATTAATACGGTTACCGCTATTAAAAGTGAGGGTTGCCAAGCTAAATCAGCGAACATCCACCATCCAATGAATGTAAATAAGCCAGCTAAATGTACTATTGGTGTGTATAATTTGGCTGCTTTATCAGCAATTCTGGTGTACTTGGATTTACTTATCTCAGCTTTTTCCATTAATTTCACAATGTTTGTAAGTAAATTATTTTCTGTAGATTTAGAAACTTCAATTTGAATTGGTGCTGAAATGTTAATTGTACCGGCAAATACATTATCATTTATATTTGCTTTTTTAGGTAATGTTTCACCACTAATAAGACTTAAATCTATTTCTGTAGATCCGTTTAGAATAATTCCATCTGCAGGTATTTTTTCTCCTATAGAAATTGTAATAATATCTCCTGCCCTTATGTCTTTTATCGGAACAATTACTTGTTTTTCATCTTTTATAACTGTTGCAGTTCCACCTAAAGCTGAAAGTAATTCTTTAGCAGATTTTTTTGCCTTACCTTTTGCTAAGACATCTAGATACCTGCCAATGAGTAAAAAAAACAATAACATTATTGCAGAGTCGAAATAGATATGTTCACCATTATTAACTGTTTCAAATAGACTTATTAAACTAGTTAAAATTACTGCTAATGAAATCGGCACATCCATATTTGTATTTTTTTTTAGCAAAACTTTTAATGCTGAATAAAAAAATGGTCTTCCAGAATAGATTATTGCTGGTAGTGCAATTAAACTTGAAATCCATTGAAATAGCTCTCTTGTTGCAAATCCCATTGTCTCAACTGATGATGACCATAAGCCAACTGAAATTAACATTAAATTCGCTGCTGCAAAACCTGATACTGCAATAGATCTTATTAAGATTTTTTTATTCTCTTCAAAATTATTATCTAAATTATCAACATCATACAAACTTATTGGATATCCCAACTCAGATACAATTTTAGCAAATTTATCTGCTAATTTTTTTTCACCTACCCACTTAATTTCTAATTTTTCAGTAGACATATTCACTCTTACAAAAAAAACATTTTTTAAAGTGTAAAGTGATTTTTCAATAAGATGGATACATGAAGCACAATGAATATTTTTTACTTTAAAAATAATACTATTATTATTTTTTGGATCAATTTTAACAAAAGGAGAAAATAATTTATTTATATCTACTTTATTAAAATTCGTTTTATTGTTTGATATTTGTGTTTGTTCCATATTACTAAAATCTTTACATCCCACTGTCCTTTTAAAGGAAATTTAATTAATTTTTGGAATTTACCATTTCTTTGTTTTTCTAATTTAATTGAAAAATCATAACCAGTTTGAGTTGGTCTAACTAAAAAAGCTGTAACAGAAGCTCCATCAAAACTATCTTTTTTTTCATTTTCTAAATAAAAATTTAGAAAATCATCTTGATAAATGATTTCACTTTTCCAATTTAAATCATTTTGTTTTTTACTAGCCTCAATTATTTTGTTGTAATTTAATCCTTGATTGTAAGCGTTCTCAGTTACTACACCTCTATGAGTTGAGGTTGCTAGATAAACAAATATGCTATCTAAAATTATCAAAATAACGAAGAAAACTATAAAATAATGAGGAAAACTGTTATTTTTTTTCTTAATCATACTAATATTTCCCACTAATAAATATGTTTTCTACTGTGTCCGATATTTCATCATCTAATTCTTTAATATTGAAAATTACTTTTTTCCGAACCTCTATATTTTTATCCGCTATAAGAAAAATACGATAATGACCAACACTATTAGCCATAACAGGTAAGTTGTTAGAAGATAAACTTTCTATACCTTGAATTTTAATTTTTGAATTTTTTAGACCTTCAATAGAGAGTGAATATTTCTTACTTTTAAATGATTTGTTGAGAATTTTAATATCATAACTATTTCTTATTTGACCATTTGAAAGTTTTACAAATAATGGATTTCTATCATGCAAAACATTAAGTTCTAAAATTGATCTATTCAACAGTGTATAAAGAATTGCGACACTTAAAATAAGAAGGATTGATAAATAGCTGTATGTACGTCCTCTTAATAGACCTTTTTTTTCTTTTTCATTTCTAAAACGTCTACCTTTATTTTTTTCTGTGTCATATCTAATTAATCCTGCTGGTAGATTAATTTTCTTCATAATCTTATTGCATGCATCTATACACAAACCACAGGCAATACATTCCATTTGCAGACCTTTTCTTATATCAATGCCCATAGGACAAACTTGAATACATTCTGTACAATTAATACAGTGACCTTTGTTCTCCCAACTATCACCGGCTTTATGTTTTCCTCTTGGCTCTCCCCTAAATTCATCATAACTTATAATTAATGTATCCCTATCAAACATTGCTGACTGAAACCGAGCATAGGGACACATATAAGTACAAACCTGCTCTCTTGCAAAACCAGCCATCAAATAAGTTGAAAAAGTTAAAACTACAATCCAGCTTAAAACAGACCAAGGAACATCAAAATTTATAATTTGTTCTAATAATGTTGGTGCATCATTAAAATAAAAAACCCAAGCACCTCCAGTTAATATTGCAATTACGATCCAAGCTATATGAGTTGATAGTTTTCTCCATATTTTGTTAAAACTGATCGGTGCATTACTTAATTTCATTCTAGAGTTACGATCTCCTTGAAAAATTCTTTCCACCCAAACAAATAAATCAGTCCAAACAGTTTGTGGACACGCATAACCACACCAGGCACGCCCTACAAGGCTTGTGCTTAAAAATAATGCTACTGCTAAGAATATTAATATTCCAGTTAAGAAATAGATTTCCTGTGGCCATATCTCAATGAAAAAAAAGTATGCTCTTCTATTCGGCATATCAATTAATATTGCTTGATTTGGTATCTGTGGACCTCTATCCCATCTTATCCAAGGAGCAAAATAATAAACAAACAATGTGCAAGTCATAATAATCCATTTTATTTTTCTAAATTTTCCCCAAACTCTTTTTGGAAAGATGATTTTTTGCTCAGAAAACAAACGTAGTGGATTTTTTTCCAAACTTTCTTGCATAATTAATGTCTTATTGTGACGCTGATAGTGAATGAATATATAAAGCTAGCATTCTTATAGTTGGGTCATCTAAACGATCCTCCCAAGCTGGCATAATTCCATGTTTTGGCTTTTTAATTTGAGAAATAATGCTCGATTTATCGCCACTACTATAAAACCAAATATTATCTCTCAAATTAGGAGCGCCCAAATCTTGAATTCCTTCACCATCGTTTCCATGACAAGCGGCACAATTATCAGCAAATAAGGTATTTTCACTTGATTGGTTATTGTTTTCATTAAGAGATAAGATGTATTCAGCCAACTCATTAATTTGCTCATCATTTAAAACTTCTGCAAACTCTGGCATTTCAGAATATTTACCTTCATCATGACCAGATCGAATACCATATTTTATGGATGAATAAATTTGTTCAACGTTTCCTCCCCATAACCAATCATCATCGTTTAAATTAGGATATCCCTTCGCTCCAGCAGCACCTGATCCATGACATGTTGCACAATTATCTCTAAATGCCGCTTTACCTCCTGCTACTGCATAAGTATAAGATTTTTTATCTTTAAGTATTTCGTCAAATGAAGTTGCTTTAAAAAACTCTTTATAATTTTCTCTAATGTCTAATATTTCTTTTTGATTATCTCTTAATTTTTTGTATTGAGTCCAATCTAGTATTCCAACTGTCCCTCCACGATAACCGCTTCCAGTTAAAGTTGGCCAAGAAGGATAAACAATCCAATAACCAACTGACCAAATTACTGTAACTATAAATACCCATATCCACCACCTTGGCGCAGGTGTATTTAATTCTTTTAAACCATCCCACTCATGTCCAGTAGTTTCTTGGCCTGTTATTTTATCAATCTCTTTATTATTATTTTTTTCGGACATAGATTACTTTTTCATTTTTAATTGGTATAAATTTATGTGACTCAATTTTTTTCTTAAAATTTGGATTAAATAACCAAATAACAACTATTGAAAAAATAGAGAAAAAAATGACTAAACCTAAAACACCTGCATTGTCAGAAATAAAACCTATCATTTTTTTACCTCTTCAACTATTTGGGGGTCATAATTTTTTATATCTGCCATACTTCCCAAGACTTGAAGGTAAGAAATCAATGCATCTAATTCTGTGGGTATATTTTCGTTGCCATCAAAATTTCTGATATTTACTTTTTCTCCATATCTATTTCTTAAATTTTCTGCCAATTCTGTTTCTGGTCTTAATTGTGCAAGACCATCCTTTGAGGCATTTTCAATCATCTCTTTTGTGTAAGGAACACCTGTAATCTTTAATGCTTTCAAATGTTTTCCCATATCATCAAAGTTTAAAACTCGATTGCTTAAATGTTTGTAGCTAGGCATAATCGACTCTGGAACTACATTTTGAGGTTTGATTAAATGTTCTACATGCCACTCATCAGAATACTTACCTCCTAAACGTGCAAGGTCTGGCCCTGTTCTTTTTGATCCCCATTGAAATGGGTGATCATACATACTTTCTGCTGCTAAAGAATAATGCCCGTAACGTTCAACTTCATCTCGTAATGGTCTGATTTGTTGACTGTGGCACGTATAGCAACCTTCTCTTAAATAAATATTAAATCCTTTAAGTTCTAAGGGTGTATAAGGTCTAACACCTTTGATTGGTTCAATTGTAGTTTCCAATCTAAAAAGTGGAACAATTTCAATTATGCCCCCAATTGAAACAGCTATAACTGTAAAAATTAATAATAGAATTGAGTTTTTTTCTAATTTTTTATGTTTTTCCATCATTGGATTTGAGCCTTTTGAGAAATTGTTGATTTATTTATGCTGGGTATCTCTAAAGTTTTGATTAAATTGTAAATCATGATCAAAACTCCAATAAAGAATAAAACTCCGCCAATACCTCTAATTAGATAAAATGGCTTCATCGCCATAACCGTTTCAACAAAAGAATACTCTAAAAACCCAAGATTATCGTAAGCTCTCCACATCAAACCCTGCATAATTCCTGATACCCACATTGAAGATATATAAAAAACAATACCAATAGTGGAAATCCAAAGATGAATATTAACTAATCTTAGTGAGTAAAGATTTTTTTTATTCCATAAAACTGGAAACAAATAATAAATTACACCAAAACTAATAAATGCTACCCAACCTAATGTGCCTGAGTGAACATGGCCAATAGTCCAGTCAGTATAATGACTTAAAGCATTAACTTCTTTAATAGACATTAAAGGACCTTCAAAAGTACTCATCCCATAAAATGCTAGAGAAATTATCATAAATTTTAAAACAGGGTCTTCTCGAAGTTTGTACCACGCTCCAGATAACGTCATCATACCATTTATCATTCCACCCCAACTAGGCATCCAAAGCATAATTGAAAAAGTCATGCCCAATGTTTGAGCCCAATCTGGTAAGGCTGTGTAATGTAAATGATGGGGACCCGCCCAAATATATAAAAAAATTAAAGACCAGAAATGTAAAATAGATAATCTGTATGAGTAAATTGGTCGATTAGCTCTTTTTGGAATAAAATAATAAACCATTCCAAGAAATCCAGCTGTTAAAAAGAATCCTACGGCATTATGTCCATACCACCATTGGATCATTGCACTTTGAACACCTCCCCATAACGGATAACTTTTTGCACCAAACAATGATACTGGAATAGAAACACCATTAACCAAATGTAGAACTGCAACTGTAACTATGAAAGCAAGAAAAAACCAATTAGCTACATAAATGTGAGGTTCTTTTCTTTTTGTAAGTGTAACTAAATAAATTATTAAATATATTACCCAAACTATTGTTAACCATAAATCAGCATACCATTCTGGTTCAGCATATTCTTTACCTTGAGTAACTCCAAATAGATATCCTAAACCAGCCATTAAAATAAATGCCTGGTATCCCCAAAATGTAAAATTTGCCCATCCATCACCTGATAATCTAGTTTGGCAAGTTCTTTGAACTACAAAATAACTTGTTGCAAATAATACATTTCCACCAAAGGCAAATACTACAGCAGAAGTGTGTAAAGGGCGCAATCTACCAAATGTTAATAATGGTTCAAAATTTAATGATGGGAAAACCATCTGAAAAGCAATTAGTAAACCTGCTGCTAATCCTGCTACAAGCCAAAATATAGATGCAATAGTAAATTTTTTAACTATCTCATCATTATAGTTGATCATTAAAAAGATATATCTTTTTTATTTTTTATTAGATTTGATGCAGATCAATCTTTATTTAAAAAAAAAGGTTAAAAAATAATATGATTAATGAAATATTATATCTAAATGGTTATGGAATTTATATTTGGTCTGCATATATTTTTACACTTATAAGTTTTTCAATTTTACATTATTCAATTAAACGACAGTTTGAGAAAGAGAGAGAAATCTTTCGTAAAAAATTTGGTTTACTTGATAATGAAAAAAAACAGGCAGCTTATAGACAAGAAACTAATAGAAAATTATTGGCCTAAAACATAGCTTTTTGACAATATTTAGATTTATTAGATAGAAATTGATGAAAACAAGTTACTCAGGTCTTATTTTTTTATTTCTTGGAATTATATTTTTGTGGAAAGATATTAACCAGGGAGCAATGCTATCTCATAGCAACACTTTATTCTTTATCAATGAAATGACTTGGATGTGGTTCTCAATGGCATTAATTCATTTCTTTCTTGTTAAAGAATGTAATTGTAAAAAATAATTTTAATTTTGTTTATAAAGTTCACTAGTACTTTTCCAATCATTTGATACATAATTTATAATCAAGTTCCTTCTAACTCCAAAAATATATTGTTTAGGTACCCCATGCCAAGTGTCTTTACCCGGAACAAACATAAATCCTGTATTCTGCTTATAGGGTACTTTTGAATTGAATGTTAAATCTTTATTATAAATTGTAGTTCCCCAATCTTTTGCATACGTGTTTGTATCACTTGAAAGATAAATTAAGAATGTTAACATTTTTTCTTTAATATCTAAATGTGGTTCTAACCAAAAATCACCTGTGTCCAATGTATACTCAATACGAAGTTTTCCTTTAGACAATTCTTGACTACAAATTGAACTTAACGTATTAATTATTCCATCACTATTAAAAATTTCTGCAATCTCTTCCATGCAATCGTATTTTTTACAATTTTCATTATTAAAAAATATTCGTGATTTATTGTTGCTTTCTCTTTTACCCGAATAAGAATTTATAACTGGTGGATCAATTGGAAGTTTAAGAAATTTATCTACTAAATCTTTTGATAGAACTTTATCAAATGCCCAGTGATTGAATGGGTCTTTAATTGATAAAGCATTATTTAAATTCTTTCTAACATCATTGTATTCCGAAAAATTTTCACATATTGGTTTATCTTTTATCTCAGTTTTATTTAGCATATTGTTTTCTCACTAATGTTTAGGTTTAAAAAATTCTGTTTCACCAATAACCTTATTTTTTTCTAGTAAATCAAAATAAGGTGATTTTAGATCTTCAAAAGCTTCCTGCCATGTACCTTGAGTTGCAGCTTTTGAATATTCTGTAGATCTACCTTCAAAAAAGTTCATATGCTCAACGGCATTTAATATTGAGTCTAACCAAGTTAATGGGTTTTTTTTGATATTATAAATTCTATCAAGTCCTAATTGAACAAGTCTTCTGTCTGCAATCCATCTTATATAATCTTTTACCTCTTGAGCTTTTAGATTTTCAAGCGGTCCCATTTCAAACGAAACATCTATGAAGGCATCTTCCTGTAATACTGCTATTCTACAAGCCTCATAAATCTCATTTTTTAATTTATCTGTCCAAATTTCTTTATTTTCCTTAATGAACTCCTGAAATAATCTTATCATTGAATTGCAGTGCAAAGTTTCGTCTCTCACTGACCAAGTTATGATTTGTCCCATTCCTTTCATTTTATTATGACGTGGAAAGTTTAGTAAAATTGCAAAACTAGCAAATAGTTGAACGCCCTCAGTAAAAGCGCTAAATATTGCCAGTGTTTTTGCAATATTATGCAGTGAATTCACATCACATTTTTGAAGGTAATCATATTTATCCTTCATAGCTTTAATCTTTAAAAATTCAGAATATTCTGTCTCAGGCAAACCTATTGTGTCTAATAAGTGAGAATAGGCAGCAATATGAACTGTTTCCATCGCAGAGAATACAGACAACATCATTTTCACTTCTGTCGGTTTAAACACATTCATACAGTGACCCATATAATAGTTATTCACCTCAACATCTGCTTGTGTAAAAAATCTGAATATCTGTTTTAATAAATTTTTTTCTGAAGCGGAAATTACTTTTTGCCAATCTCTTACGTCATCTCCTAACGGAACTTCCTCTGGTAGCCAATGAATTCTTTGTTGTGTTAGCCAAGCATCATAACACCAAGGATATCTAAAGGGTTTATAAATTGGATCTCCAGTCATTAATCCACTTTTATTTGAGAGCTTAGATATATCAGAATTATTTTTTACTGTTTGTGCCATTTTTATATTTGATCAATTAATGTTTGAGCTAATTTTTTAGACTGTCCAAAAAATCTTATTTTTTTAATCAAGTCTAAATTAGATCTATCATCACCAACGATAACAAACCCTATCATTCCTAAGCTCTTATGAGGAGTGCACCAATAGGCATAAATACCTGGAATAGTAAATTCATAACTTACATCTTCATTTAATCTAGATTTAAATTTTTCTACACCATCAGGTACGCCACCTTTTATAAATTCAACGTTATGGCCCTTGTCTGTTGATTCCCAAAAAACTTTGTCACCAACATTAATATTGATAATCTTTTTAGAATAAACCATTCTTTCTTTATCTAGCTTATTTAACATTTTAATATTTATTTCTTCACTCATCGCGTAATTAGAAAATATTAAAAAAAGTATTAATATATATTTTTTCATGATGTAAACAGTTTTCTCCTTTGTGTTTTTTTTAGATTTTTAATTTCCCTATTTAAAATATCAGTATTATTTTTATAAAACTCAATCTCTCTTTTAAGAACACTTATAGTTTGTATAAACTTTTGTGATTCTTCATCCATTTCATCTTTGAGATATTTGTTTTCATTTTGTAATTTTGATATTTTTTCTAGCGTTATACTTTCATTTAAGCTTTTATCGGATACATACATATTATTAATCTGCAATTCTTGTAGGCTCCATTAGTTGTTCCATTAAATCATTATTCCATTTACCTGTTACTTTCACCTCAGCTTTTGCGCCCAAAATAAACGCTTCAATAAGATTGTGATTTAGATAAACATAAGTTCCTGGTTGTCTAAATTTATAAACCATTGCTCCAGCTGCACCTCCTGGTACAAACCAAGTTTCTAAATTAGTTCTTGGAGGATCATTAAACGATCCGTTTGGCCATACATAATCACCATGTCCACCAATTAAGTGAGGTCGTGTATCTCTATTTGCTTGTGCGTGGATAAACATTACCGTTTCACCTACTTTTGCAGTCAAAGCGTTATCTCCCTCTAAAGCACCTTCTGATCCATTAAATACTACATGAGTAGGTGTTAATGTTTTCATCACTTCTAAAACATCACTAAAACCATCACCTGGGTGAATATATTCCTTGTAATTTCCATTATCATCTTTTGGAAGATAAAAATCCTGTTCTCCAATGTAAAATGCTTTGTCATATTTGATTGGATTTCCCTCTCTGTCTTTCAATCCATCTCTTGGTAAAACCATAACAGCACCATTCATTCCTTTAACAACGTGCCAAGGCACCATGGCACCACCTGGTGCACAGTGATAAACAAATACCCCTGGTTTAGTTGCCTTCCATCTTAGTATTACTGCTTCACCTGGTAAAATATGTGTAAGACCTCCTCCACCTAAAGCACCTGTTGCTGCATGAAAATCTAAGTTGTGCTCAAAGTTATTTTTTTTAGGATTGACTAATGTTAACTCAATATAATCTCCAACATGAGCAACGATAAGTGGCCCTGGAACACTATCGTTAAAGGCAAAAACTCTGAACTTTGTTCCTTGTTTATCAATAGTGATGACTTTTTCTGTAATACTCATTCTCACTTTAATTACTTTAGGTCCCCCTTTTGCAACTATGTTATGAGCTGGAACTGCTGGTGCTGGCACCAGCTCCTGAATTACTACAGGAAGCTTATCTGCTTCACCACTTTTTGCCTGTAACGTAATTAAAATTAATATTAACGAGATAAAGATAGATATATATTTTTTTGTATTCATATTTTTGCCTGTACTGTAATTGAAATTAATATTAAAGAGATAAAGATAGATATATAATTTTTTGTATCCATAAATATTACCTTAAAGACTGATTCAAAATTTTATTTGATCTTGATCAAAGTTTTTATAATTTGATTTGTGTCAAACGTTAGGTGGATAAAAATTTTATGAGATTAAATTGAATATCTTAAAACAATATAAGGAATCAAAACAAAAAAAACTGTTAAGGTTACATGGAGAATGATGCCTTTGTAATGTGCTTTTGCAAAATCTTTATGTGAAACTTTAAAGAATGAATGATGTATTTTATAAATAAAACTTTTAGGAAAACTTCCAAATATAAATACTCGAAAAGTTATAAATAAGAAGTTGGCTATGATTAGCCATGCTAAAAAGTTTAATAAAAAATTTAAATCTAGCTCACCCATTGATCCCACAGTTGATTGTAAGTGTATTTTCTTTTAGTAAATAATTTACTATGTGGAAGTGTTGCTACTAAATGTATTCTGTCCTCTTCTCCACCATTAAAAAAATTATGGTATTTTTTTGCATTAACTATCCATACACCTCCATCTGCAGGTAAATGAAAAGATCTGTCTTCAATTACAAATCTACATCCTGGATTAGTAATAATTGGAATATGTAACCTTGGCTCTGGATCTTTATGCCAACTCAAAGTTGATCTTGGTCCTTTTTTTAATATTCGAGTTCTTCCTAAGGCGAATCTTCGAGATAATATATCGTAAACAAATTTAAAATATGTGTTTTCAAACTCTGGTAAAAACTCTGTGAAATTATTTTCCTCTATATAATCTGCTCTAGCCACCTCTTGACCTGAACTATCTGGTTTCGTCCAATAAAGTCCCCATGAATATTTTCCAGATGTACTATCATCATTACCTGGAATTTTATTAAGAGAAATACTATCAATATGTGACACTGACCCATCACCTTGATCAAATTCTTTTTTTCTTTTGATTTCTCTATAAGTGTCAACCAGTCTATTAACATCAAATGATAAACCTGGAACTTTATAAACTAGATCTTTAATTGGCATGATTTTTTTTTAAAGAAATTTAAAAAGAAAAAGTTGATGTGAATCAAAAATATTAAGATTTATTCTGTTACAAATAAGTAGGTCTCACCATGTATCTACCCTATAGAGTATCAACATTGTCTCTGAAATGGTGGGGCCTATCTTAGAAAAGATATGGTGAAATCAGTATAGTAGCAAAAGTAATTAAAGAACTTATAGCTATGGCTAGTATCAAAGTTTTTACAAGATTATGTATTTTCATAATTGTAAAATAGATGTTTTTAAAAATTTGATATTGATTTAAATCAAAACTAACATTGGGGTCCGGACCCATCTATTTTTTATATTATGGTATTTGATTGTAATCTAAACCAGTACCGCCTACTCCAGTCTTAAGATTAGAAGTAAATTCTGGCATATAAACAGCAATCAACATAACCGCAAATGCAATGAACATCATTGCAATCGCAATATTAGCCTTACCGTGATAAGGTCTGTTATTTAACATGTAGTTCATTATTACTCCTTTCGTTACAAATATATTTTTATGATTAATTTTTGCACTGATATGCATCAAAAAATATCAGTTTTGATCAAAATCAATAATTCATAATTTTGATTTAAACCAAATTTTTTTTTTCATGTTTTGTTAGTTTAAATTAATAGAAAGGAGAAAAATGAAATCACTATCAATTATAGACTCGTTAAAACCTTTTTCAGTTGGTTTTGATGATATGTTTAAACATTTTGAAGATATTCATCATAGAGAAATGGATGCTTTTGAAACTAACAGAGGTGGCTACAATATTACGAAAGTAGGAAAACAAGACTACAACATTGAAGTTGCATTACCTGGTATTGATAAAAAAAATGTCAAAGTTAGTGTTGAAGATAATGTTCTTATAATAAAGTCTTCTTCAAATAATAAAATTGAAAAAGATGATAAAGAATATCTGTATAAAGGTGTTGAAAAAGAAAATATCTGTGCCAGCTTTATTATAAGCAAGGATATAAAGGTCAAAGAGGCAATCATGGAAAAAGGTTTATTATCAATTAAGTTAAGAGAAGAAAAACCTTTGCCAAAATATGTTGAGGAAATACCAATTACTAGCAGGCAATAATATTATGAATAGTCTCAGTTAAATGCTGAGGCTATTTAATTTATTTTGAAAGATTGGATAATTTATCGAAATCGTTAATATAGATTTGCTTAGAAGATAAGACTTTAACTATGTTTGAAGTTTTTAATTTAGAAACTTCTCTACTCACTGTTTCAATTGTTAAACCTAGGTAATCAGCTATATCTTGTCTTGTCATTGGTAAACTTATCGGATTGTTTTGCCAGCCAATTCTTTTTCTTTGATCAGAAATATTCATTAAAAACTTAGCAAGTCTCTCTGTAGCATCTAGTTTTCCAAGAACACCCATTCTATCTTGAGCCAGTGTTAATTCATGAGATGTTTGATTTAAAAGTTCTTTTGCAAGAACCATATTTTTATCAATATATTCATCTAGTTTTTTCTGTTCAAAAACACATACATGCACCTGGCCAATAGCTTCTGCACAATAATTGTATTTACCATTTTTATAAGAACCAAAAAAATCTCCAGGGTAAAGAAAACCTATTATCTGAATACGACCATCATCAATTAATTGATAAATTTTAACATTCCCTTCAGTAATATTATAAATATTTTTTGCATCATCCTGTTGCAAGAAAATATTTGATTTATTTTCAAATTTTTTCTCTGATGAAATATTTGAAAATTCTTTAAGCTTTTCCTCCTGAAGACATCTGCAAAATGAGTATGGTCTAATATTACACTCTGAGCATCTGCTCTTTTCGTTAAATTCTTTATTTAATTGTGCTGACTGCATACTAAAATATATAAACAAAGTATAAATTGTTATTGATCCAGATCAAATAGTTCTTTTAAATTTAGGATAGATACTAAATGTGCTTAGTACAAATAATACGAACAATCTGCCAGGTCTCAATATTTCAAGATTTCAAGATAGTGACTTGAGCTTAATGGGTATCTTACCTTTATTAGCTGAAGAATTTCCATCTTGGGGGTTAGACAGATTAAAAAGTTATATTAGATTAGTTCTAAAACAAGAGTCGAACGGTATCTTGGTTGCAAAAAATAATTCTTTGTACAATGTTGGTTTGCTAATTTACTCAATGCAAGACATTATAAATAAAGGCTTTTCTAAAAATGCTAAAAAAGAATTTTCTAAATGTTTAGTTGTAGAAAATTTAATTTCTTCAAGTCCTGTTTTAGAAAAAAAAGTTTATCTACAACTTACAAATAAAGCTGTTGATATTGCCGAAAACAATAGCTGTGAAATTGTTGAGCTACCAAGATTTAATTCTTCATTTGATTTGGTAAAAGAAAAATATAAAAAAAATATTGTAAATTCAGATGGGTGGAGAACTTTTATTAAAATAGATAAAATATTGACTGCTAATAAAGAGCTTTAATTAAATTATAAAACTTTCCAGTCTGTTTCAAAGGTAACATAATTTACCTGAATACAACGTCTTTCTTTAACTATTTTCTTTTTTTCCATACCGTGCCAAGTGTTTGGACCACTGGTAAACATGTATCCATAGTTATTTTTGTAAGGAACTGTTTTAACTTTTTCTAATTTATCATTATAGAAATCTGTTCCAAGCTCCTCTGACTCGTTAGCATTATTAACAAATATTAGTCCTGACATTAGTTTCTCTTTAATATCACAATGAGGTTTTAACCAAAATCCCTCTCGATCACAAATAACTTCAACTCTTACATATGAGTTTGATAAATTTTTATTGATCATTTTTGAAATAGTTTGATGCACTTCTTTAGATTGAAGTTCGTTAATAAATTTTACCAAATTTGGAAATTGTTTTTCATTTTCTTTTGTTACAAAACATCTAAATTTTATTGCCTCTCCACCTGAAGCTATCCCCTCTCTAAACTCAGCAGCACCACCATCTATTGCTCTTGTTCCATCATAATTAAGATTATGTTTACTTACATCTGGAATATCTGCTTTAATAATTTCCTCAATGGCTGCATCAGACAGAGCATTATTATATTCCCAGTGATCAAAAGGAAATTCATGTTTCTTTGATTGATTTTGAATTGAATCTAAAAGTGACATTATGAATTAATTTTTTGTTTGATAATACTTGCTACTCTATTCGTTTCGTCTAATTTTTGATAGTTCCAATTTTCAATCTCTTCACCTAAAATTCTAGTTATATTTAATTCTCTAAATAAATTTCTAAATCTTTGAAATCTTTTGTCATTTTTTTTAGGCAAAATATTAGCTACATAAATAGGTTTTCCAGTTAAAGCTGCCTCAGATATCATTGAACTAGAGTCGCATGTAACTACAATATTCTCTGCAAGTGCTAGAGCTGACAAGTAAGCTTTTTTATCGACATCCATTATAACTGTATGATTATCTCCAAAAAATTCTTTAGCATAATGAATTGTGTTTATTGGTGTTCTCATTGATGGAATTACAACCAGTTGGAAATCATGTTTTTTTAATAATTTATATAACATTGTAAAAATATGTTTCATATTTTTTGTAGAATAATCGTAATACTTTGTTGGCCCTCCTAAGATTAAAGTCCAAACTTTTCTTTCATCATTTTTAATTAATGATTTTAGATAATCTTTATTTTCACTTATTTCATTTTCTGTAAGATAATGAATTGCCCCTTTTGTACTGATAACGTTTTTGCCTTCTAATGCATCGTGCTCTGGAGCTACTATAAAATCAAAATGATTTAAATCTACTTTTGGATCTTGAATATGAATATTAAATACTTTTTTATTAGCTTTATTTTTTAAATGAATTGATGGGATAACACTTTTACGTCCACAAGATATAATCACATCAAAGTCATCTTGATTAATTTTTTTATACACATTTTGTGAAATGGGTGTCAGCTTAGGTGGCATCAATTTCCAAAAACTATTTGGTTCAACTGTGTGGTGTGTAAAATCGATATCTAAAGCTTTTGCCAAACCTTCTACCTGACTAATCATGCCATGCATTCCTTGAGTTAATAATATGCCTTTTAATTTAGTCATTAATCACTATATAGCTTCCATATGAGTCAAAATCCAACAAAACACACAAAAGTGTTAATAATAGGATCTGGTCCTGCCGGATACACTGCAGCAGTCTATGCGGCACGTGCAATGTTAAATCCAATTTTGGTTTATGGTGTTCAACCAGGTGGACAATTGACAACAACAACTGATGTTGAAAATTTTCCAGGTTTTGCAGATGTAATTCAAGGTCCATGGTTAATGGATCAAATGAAAGATCAAGCTAAAGCTGTTGGAACAGAAATGATTGAAGATCATATCTCATCAGTAAATTTAAAATCACAACCATTTGAAGCCGTTGGTGATAGTGGTCAAAAATATACAGCAGATAGCATTATAATTTCTACAGGCGCTCAAGCTAGATGGTTAAATTTAAAATCAGAACAAGAATTCAGAGGTTTTGGAGTTTCAGCCTGTGCTACTTGTGATGGTTTTTTCTTTAAAGATAAAGAAGTTGCAGTTGTCGGTGGTGGTAATGCTGCTGTTGAAGAAGCAATGTTTCTTACAAAATTTGCATCAAAAGTTAAATTAATTCATAGAAGAGATGAACTAAGAGCTGAAAAGATGCTTCAAAAAAAATTAATGGAAAATAAAAAAATTGAAATTATTTGGGATAGTGCTGTTGATGAAGTTATCGGAGATAATGATCCTAAAAATGTTAAAGCAATTAAAGTTAAGAATTTAAAAACTAACGATATTCAAGAAATGAAGATTGATGGGTTATTTATTGCGATTGGACATGATCCAGCAACAGCTTTATTTAAAGAACAATTAGATATGGATAAAGAGGGTTATTTATTAACTAAACCAGATTCTACAGAAACTAATGTCCCTGGAGTTTATGCTGCTGGAGATGTTAAAGACAAAACTTTTAGACAAGCTGTAACAGCTGCGGGGATGGGCTGTATGGCTGCGCTTGAAGCTGAAAAATTTTTATCTCACTGATAAGAACTTTTAAAACTTAATACAAACCAATGGAGAACAAAATGACTGATAAAGTACTACTTACTGGAATAAGTGGCTGGATAGCGAAACATATAGCAATTGAATTATTAAATTCTGGATATGAAGTTTTGGGAACTGTTAGAAGTCAAAATTCATTAGAGAAAACTAAAAAAACTATAAGCGAATATGTTTCAACAGATAAATTATCATTTGTTGAATTGGATCTTTTAAAAGATGAAGGTTGGAATGAGGCTGCAAAAGACTGTAAATATATTATACATACTGCTTCTCCTTATCCCATGAAAAGTTCAAGAAATAGAGAAGCTTTAGTTCCAGCTGCTAAAGGGGGAACTTTGAGAGTTTTAAATGCGGGTATAGAGGCTAACGTTGAAAAGATAGTTCTAACATCATCAATAGCCGCAATGTTTAAAAGACCCAATAGAACCAACCCTTACAATGTCGGAGAAAACGATTGGTCAGATACTGAATGGAGTGGTTCTAACGATTATATTATATCTAAAACTAAAGCTGAAAAAGTTGCCTGGGAATTAATGGAAAGCAAAGGATTGAAAGATAAATTAACTGTAATTAATCCAGGTGGTGTTAATGGTGATGCATTAGATGATAAAGAAAATACATCAACTAAATATGTTCAACTTTTCCTTAAAGGAAAATATCCAATGGCCCCAAATTTTGGAATATTAATTTCTGATGTAAAAGATGTGGCAAAAGCACATGTACTTTCATTAAAAAATTCTAAAGTAAATGGCAGACGTTTGTTGATTGGTTCAGAAGTTAAAAAAATGCTTGAGATTTCTAAAATTATGCAAGAAGCATTTCCACAATACGCAAAAAAACTACCAAAAAAAGAAATGCCAAACTTTATGTTAAAGCTAATTAGTTACTTGGACTCATCTGCAAAACTTATGGTACCTGAATTAGGAATTCTAATGCAGACAGATACTTCATATTCTGAAGATTTACTGGGTATCAAATTTAAACCTGCAAAAGATAGTATTGTAGATGCTGGAAATTCTGTAATTAGACTTGGTTTAGTTTAGACTTTTACAAAAAGAAGAAATTTTTTCTAAAGCTTTTTTAAGGTTTTCCATTGAAGTAGCATAAGAAATTCTAAAGAAACCTTCTAAGCCAAATGCGGAACCTTGAACAACTGCTATACCACTGTTCTCTAATAAAGATTGAACAAAATCAGTATCCGTTTTCAATTCATTTCCATTTGAATCTTTTTTGCCCATTAAACCTTTGCAACTTGGAAAAACATAAAATGCACCGTCTGGATTTAAACATTCAATTCCATCAATTTCATTTAATGCTTTAACAACAAAATCTCTTCTCTCTTGAAAAGAAGTTGCTCTTTCTTTTATGAAATCTTGAGTTCCAACTAATGCTTCAACTGCAGCTGCTTGGCTAATTGAAGATGGGTTAGTTGTTGATTGTGATTGAATTTTAGCAATTGCTTTAATGATGTCTTTTGGACCAGCTGCATATCCTATTCTCCAACCAGTCATTGAATAAGCTTTACTTACACCATTCATGGTAAGCACTCTCTCTTTTAAACTATCAATTTGAGCAATAGTAAAAAATTTAAAACCTTCATAAGTAACGTGCTCATAGATATCATCACTTAAAATATGAACATGAGAATGTTTTTCTAAAATTTTTGCAATCTCTCGAATATCTTCCTCCGTATAACAAGCGCCAGTTGGATTTGAAGGTGAGTTTAATATAATCCATTTAGTTTTTGGAGTTATAGACTTTTCTAATTCAGCTGGATTAATCTTAAATCCTTGTTTTTCGTTGCACTCTAAAATAATCGGAGTTCCACCTGCCAATAAAACCATATCAGGATAAGAAACCCAATAAGGTGCTGGAACAATAACCTCATCTCCTTCATTGAGAGTTGCCATCATTGCGTTATAGATTACATGTTTTCCACCTGCCCCAACTGTTACTTGGTCAGTTGTGTATTCTAGATTATTTTCTTTTTTGAATTTTTCTACTATTGCTTTTTTTAAAGCTGGGGTTCCGTCAACTGCAGTATATTTAGTGTCTCCATCATTAATTGCTTTAATTGCAGCTTGTTTGATATTCTCCGGAGTATCAAAGTCTGGTTCTCCTGCTCCAAGGCCTATTACATCTTTACCAGCAGCCTTTAATTCTCTCGCTTTTTGAGTTACAGCAATCGTTGGTGATGGTTTAATTTTTTTTAAACTGTCTGATATTATGCTCATTGAAATATAATTTTAATCTACTAGTTTTATAAATAATGCAGAACACTTATCAAGATTTAATTACAGCTGTGCAGAATAAAAATCCTGCGATAAGCCCTAAACTTGAGGGTGGTAAAAAGTTCCAGATGAAAACTGACTTCAAACCTGCTGGTGACCAACCTGAGGCTATAAAACAATTGGTTAATGGTGCAAATAAAGACCAGTTAAGTCAGGTTTTACTAGGTGTAACTGGATCTGGAAAAACTTTTACAATGGCGAAAGTTATTGAAAAGACTAACAGACCAGCGCTAATTCTTGCACCTAATAAAACTCTAGCAGCTCAACTATATGGAGAAATGAAATCTTTTTTTCCAAATAACGCCGTTGAATATTTTGTATCTTATTATGATTATTACACACCAGAAGCATACGTTCCACGATCAGATACTTATATTGAAAAAGAAGCATCAATTAATGAACAAATCGATCGAATGCGTCACTCAGCAACAAGATCATTACTAGAGAGAGATGATGTAATTATTGTATCAAGTGTTTCTTGTATCTATGGTCTAGGATCTGTTGAGGCTTATAGTAAGATGACTTTAAGTTTAAAGACTAATTATGATTACAACAGAGAAGAATTAATAAAATCTTTAGTAGCACTCCAATATAAAAGAAATGATCAAAATTTTTATCGAGGAACTTTTAGAGCCAGAGGAGAATATCTTGAAATTTTTCCTTCACACCTAGAAGATCGTGCTTGGAGATTAAGTTTATTTGGAGACAAATTAGAAAAAATAGAAGAGTTTGATCCTTTAACAGGAGATTTAGTCAGTGAACTTGATGTAATTAAAGTTTATGCAAATAGTCACTACATCACACCCAAACCAACTATTGAACAAGCAATAATTAAAATTAAAAGAGAGCTAGAGGCAACTTTAAAAAAATTTAAAGAACAAAATAAATTACTTGAAGCACAGAGATTAGAAGAAAGAACTAAATTTGATCTAGAAATGATTGAAGCAACTGGATCTTGTGCTGGAATCGAAAACTATTCAAGATTTTTATCTGGAAGAAAACCTGGAGAGCCCCCTCCTACATTGTTTGAATATTTTCCAGATAATACTTTAATTTTTGTTGATGAATGTCACGTAACTGTTCCTCAATTAAATGGAATGTATAAAGGTGATAGATCAAGAAAAAGTAATCTTGCAGAGTATGGCTTTAGATTACCTTCTTGTATGGATAACCGACCACTTAAATTTGAAGAATGGGATGCAATGAGAACTCAAACAGTTTTTGTATCAGCTACACCAGGGCCATGGGAATTAAAACAAACAAAAAATAAATTTGTCGAACAAATAATTAGACCAACAGGATTAATTGATCCACCTGTTGAAATAAGACCTGCAAAAAACCAAGTTGATGACTTAATGCATGAGTGCGTGAAAGTAATTAACAATAACTTTAGAGTACTAGTCACTACTTTAACTAAAAAGATGGCTGAAGATTTAACTGAGTATCTTCACGAAAATGGTATCAAAGTTAGATACATGCACTCTGATATCGATACCCTAGAGCGTATTGAAATCATGAGAGATCTAAGGCTTGGAGTATTTGATGTATTAGTTGGAATTAATTTACTTAGAGAAGGACTTGATATTCCAGAATGTGCATTAGTTGGAATTTTAGATGCAGATAAAGAAGGCTTTCTAAGATCTGAGACTTCTTTGGTTCAAACTATTGGGAGAGCTGCAAGAAATCTAGAAGGTAAAGTTATTCTTTATGCGGATAAGGAAACAAAAAGTATTAAAAATGCAATTAAAGAAACAGATAGAAGAAGGACTATTCAAGTAGCTTACAACAAAAAACATAACATCAGTGCAACAAGTATAAAAAAAGAAATTGGAGATGTGCTTGAAAGCGTTTATGAGAAAGATTATGTAAAAGTTGGAACTGATGAAAATATTGGTGGCAATCTTAAGAAACACCTAAAAGCCCTGAATAAAAGAATGAAAGAGTCAGCAACAAACCTTGAGTTTGAAGAAGCTGCAAAAATTAGGGACGAAATAAGAAAACTTGAGGCATCTGAGCTAGAAATTACTTTAAATCCAAAAGTAAAAAAATATAGTTCAAATAATAAAATGTATCCAAAAGGTAGATCAACTATGGGTCTTCCAGGAACAAGAGCGCAAAAAGGTAAAAAAAAGTGGAAGCAAACAAAATAATTATAACAGGAGCAGCAACTAGAATGGGTGCTGCGATTGCTAAAAAGCTATCAGGTCCAAATGTGGAAATTGTTATTCATTATAATAAATCGAAATTAAATGCTGAAAAATTACAAAAAGAACTAAAGAAAAATAAAACAAAAGTTTGGTTGATTAAAGGAGATCTATCCAAAGAAAATGATTTAAAAAAAATTATTAAGTTTGCAAAATCAAAATTAAAATACTTTGATTGTTTAATTAATAACGCTTCATTGTTTGAAAATGATAATTTAAAAAATTTTACATCTAAAAGTTGGGATAATCATTTAAATGTGAACTTAAAAGCCCCTGCTTTCTTAACAAAAGAATTTGCAAAAAATATAAAAGGTAAAAATAATAATATTATAAACATTATCGACCAAAGAGTTTTTAAACTAACTCCATTTTTTACTTCATACACATTAAGTAAAACTGGACTTTATACATTAACAAAAACTAGTGCTATGAGTTTGGCTCCTAACATAAGAGTAAACGGTATAGCTCCTGGACCAACAATAAAAAATAAACGACAAACAGATAAGCACTTTAAAAAACAATATTTAGCTACACCTTTAAAGCAACAGGTGGATGTTAGAGAAATATGCAATGCTGTTGACTTTTTTATTAAAAACAGTTCTATTACAGGTCAAGTATTAGCTATTGATAGTGGACAAAATTTAAACTGGCAAACACCAGATGTAATTGGAAAAGAATGAAAAAAAGTAATTTAAAAGTTGTAAAAATAGATAAAAATAAAAGTTTATTTAACTACGAAAAAAAAATTCTTATTAAAGAATTAACCTTAGATCTAAAACTTGGATATTACGAATTTGAAAAAGAAAAACCTCAAAAAGTAAAGTTCAGCCTTGAAATTGATTATGAAGATAAAAAACCTACAAGCGATAAGGACATCAAATCTATTGTAAACTATGGACAAGTAGTCAAATTGATAAAAAAACTAACAAAAAATAAGCATTATAATTTTTTAGAAACTCTAGCAGAAGATGTTTTTGATATTCTATTTAAAGATAAACGTATTGGTAAAATAATGCTTCAAATTGAAAAATTAGAGATTTTAAAAGAATGTACGTCAGTTGGTATTCAAATTACCAAAAAAAGAAGTCATGAAAAGCTCTGAACTTGGAAAAGAAGTAATAAAAAAAGAACTTCCATTAATTCCTAAAAGCCCTGGTGTTTATAGAATGCTCAATCATAAAGATGATATTCTTTATGTAGGTAAAGCCAAAAATTTACCAAATAGATTGAAAAGTTATGTGGCGGAGAAAAACCACATAATAAGAACTGAAAGAATGTTGTCTCAAACTTTTAAGCTTGAGGTCACAACGACTGCAAATGAAAGTGAAGCCTTACTTTTAGAGGCTAACTTAATCAAAAAACATAAACCAAAGTTTAATATTTTACTTAAAGATGACAAATCATTTCCATTCATATTTATTGGTGAAAAAGAACAGTGGCCAAGGGTCACTAAGCATAGAGGTAAAAAAGAAAAAGAAGGGTTTTACTTTGGGCCTTTTGCATCTGCAGGCACTGCTAATTGGACTATTAAGATGCTTCAAAAAATTTTTCAATTAAGAGTCTGCGATGATGGAACTTTTAAGAACAGAAAAAGACCTTGTATACTTTATCAAATAAAAAGGTGCTCAGGTCCATGTGTCAGCTACATAAATAAAAATGATTATAAAAGTTCTGTTGATCAAGCAATTCAATTTGTCTCTGGCAAATCTAGAGATATTCAAAAAAATCTCTCTAAAGAAATGGAAGCTGCGAGTGATCAACTTGATTTTGAAAGAGCTTCAATTTTTAGAGATAGAATAAAATCTCTAAACATCATTCAATCTTCACAAAGAATTAATGAAGCAAACCTAGTTGATGCTGATGTGATTGCCGGATATAAAGAATCTGGTAAAGCTTGTATTCAAGTTTTTTTTTATAGATCAAAACAAAACTGGGGAAACCAAGCTTACTTTCCAAAACATGATCCTGATCAAGATGTTTCGGAAATTATGTCATCTTTTTTAATGCAATTTTACGAAAATAAAACTGTTCCAAAATTAGTTTTAATCAATAGCGATATTAAAGATAAAAAATTAATAGAAGAAACTTTGAGTAAAAAAGAGGGAAATACTATCTCTATCAACACTACCAAAAAAGGAACTAAAGCAAAAGTTGTGGCCATGGCTGAAAAAAATGCAAAAGAATCTCTAAATAGAAAACTTTACGAAACAAATAATAATAAAAATTTATTTGAGGGTGTTGCTAAAAAATTTGATCTAAAAAATGTTATCAATCTAGTTGAGGTTTACGATAATAGTCATATTTCAGGGACCAACAGTGTTGGGGCAATGGTTACATTTGGTAATGAAGGCTTTGTTAAAAAGAGGTATCGAAAATTTGATATAAAAACAAAAGGTGCTGAACAAGATGATTTTGCTATGCTTAAAGAAGTTTTATCTAGAAGATTTAAAAGAGCAATTTTAGAGAAAGGAAATTATTTAACATTACCAGATTTAATATTAATTGATGGTGGCAAGGGTCAATATTCTTCAGCGAAAAATGTGCTAGATGAGTTGGGCCTTCATGATCTCCCAATGATTGCTATAGCAAAAGGTAAAATGCGAAATAGTGGAGATGAAACTTTCTTCTATAATGGTAAAAGCTATAAATTTGAGAAAAATGATCCAACTTTATTCTTTATGCAAAGACTTAGGGACGAAGCACATAGATTTGCGATTACCTCTCATAGAGCCAAAAGAGCCAAAGGATTATCAAAATCTTTGCTGGATCAAATAGATGGTATCGGTGCTGTTAGAAAAAGGGCTTTATTGAACCATTTTGGCTCTGCTAGATCTGTTGAGTCTGCTAGTTTTGATGAGATAAAATCTGTAGAAGGTGTTGAGGAAAAAGTTGCAAAAAAGATATATAACTTTTTTCACGAATAATTATGCTTAAAAAAATCCCAAATATTCTAACAATCGGACGAATAATTATAGTCCCATTTTTTGTTTTAGCTTTTTATCTTCCAGGCTTTTATGGAGATTTAACTGCACTAATATTATTTATCGTTGCATCTTTCACTGATTTTTTAGATGGAATGTTAGCTAGGATGCTTGGCGAAGAGTCTAAGTTGGGTGAGTTATTAGATCCAATAGCAGATAAAATAATAGTAGCCACTGCACTAATCTTATTAGTAATGGATGGAACTATTAGACACTATGAAGTTATTGCAGCAATTATAATACTAACTCGAGAAATTTTAATTTCAGGATTAAGAGAATTTTTAGCTAAAGGACAAATAAAACTTCCAGTATCAAATCTTGCAAAATTAAAAACTGTTTTACAAATGGTTTCCATAGCTCTTTTGCTGTCAGGTGAAACAGGAAATAAAATTATTAGTTTCCAAGACTATAACGCTCAAACAATCGGAATTATTCTTCTTTGGTTATCTGCATTTTTAACTTTATTTACAGGCTATGATTATATGCGCAAAGGTATTGATCACGCAATGTCTGAAGATAATAAAGATTAAGCTGCTTTTTTCTTTCTTACTAAAGCTTGATAGCTTTCATTCAAATCAATTATAGTTTCACAAACCTTAAATTGATTTTCAGCAATACATGATACAGGTGTCACTTCCGCAGCAGTTCCAGTTAAAAAACATCCAACAAAACTAGAAAGTTCAGACGGGTTAATTTTTCTTTCATGAACGTTAATATTTTTAGATTTAGCAATTTCAATAACAGTTCTTCTTGTTATTCCATCTAAAAAAGAGTCTGGTATTGGAGTATGAATTTCACCATTTTTGTCTTTGAAAAAAATATTTGCTCCTGTTGCTTCAGCAATATTACCTTCATGGTCAAGCATAAGAGAATCGGTAAAGCCTTGTTTTTCAGCTTCATGTTTTGATAAAGTACAAATCATATAAAGACCTGAAGCTTTTGTATCCCAAGGTATTGTATTAGGGGCTGGTCTTCTCCAATTGGAAATATTTAATCTAATTCCTTCTACTTTAAGTTTTGGATCAAAATAAGATCCCCACTCCCAAGTTGCTATAGCTACATGAATTTTTGTTTGTTGTGCAGAAATTGCCATCATTTCACTACCTCTCCAAATAGTAGGTCTTACATATCCATTTTTTACATTTTGAACTGAAATAATTTTATTACTTGCATCGTTTATTTCTTTCTCAGTATATGGAATTGTCATTCCCATTCTTTTTGCTGAATAAAAAAGTCTAGATGTATGTTCTTCTAATTTGAATATTGACCCCTCATAAACACGCTCTCCCTCAAAAACACAGCTAGCATAATGAAGCCCATGGTTAAGAACGTGTATCTTGGCATCAGCCCAGTCTATAAGCTCATTATTATACCAAATTTTTCCAGCTCTTTTATCGTAGGACATCATGTATGAAATTTATTAAATTATAACTGAAAAATATCTTTGTATCTGTAATATGTCAATATAACTTACCTATAATGAAAGAACTTTTATATTTAAAAGATGAGCAGCTAAAAGATGTAATCGAGAAACTATTTGTTAGTTACAGGGAAACATTTGCAGACTCAAAGATAGTATTGGATAAATATTCAATTGGTTTAGCACACCATAAAGTTATTCATTTACTATCAATGTATCAAGGCATTTCAATTTCAGAGCTCTTGAAACGACTAAAGGTAACTAAGCAAAGCTTAAATAGAGTACTTAAAGATTTAATTAAATTAGAAGTTATAAATTTTAAAAAAGACGATCAAGATACAAGAATTAAACATGTTTTTTTAAATGAAAAAGGACAAAAAATATTTAATGAAATTTTTAATCTACAAAAGAAGAGGATTTACAATGCATTACTTAACTCAAACTCAGAGGAAGTGATTAATTTTGATAATGTATTGAGCAAAATTATAAATGGATAAATTTATTGCGCATATTTTAGTTGTTGATGATGATGATGGGATCAGATCGTTAGTTAAGAAATACCTTAATGAAAATAACTTTTTAGTTACAACTGCAGATAGTGCTGAAAATGCTTTGGAAAAGATTAAAATTATAAAGTTCGATTTAATAATTTTAGATATAATGATGCCAGGACAAAGTGGTTTAGAATTTATCCAAGATAATAAAAAAAAATTAGATACACCTGTTATTCTTTTGACTGCAAAAGGAGAGGCCTACGAAAGAGTTGAAGGACTTGAAATTGGGGCCGATGATTATTTACCCAAACCATTTGAACCAAAAGAACTGATTCTAAGAATTAAAAACATTTTAGATAAGACAATAAAAACTGAGCAGATAAGAATTGTTGAATTTGCGAATGTAAAAATTGATTTAAATAAATTTTTAATTATTAAAAATGATAAAGAGTTTAAGATTAATAATACTGAAAAAACAATTCTGGAAAAAATGATTAATAGTCCTGGTAAAACGTTTTCAAGAGAGGATATAGGTCAATTAATAAACCTAGATAAAGAAAGATCAATTGATGTGATTATAACTCGACTAAGAAAAAAAATTGAAATTGATCCAAAAAAACCTAAATTTTTACAAACAATAAGAGGAGCTGGATATGTTCTTTGGATTGAGTAATTTTTTAAAAAAAATATTACCTAAAAGTTTATTTTATAGAGCTTTTTTAATTGTTGCTGCTCCTATTTTAGTTCTCCAATTGGTAATAACTATTGTTTTTTTTGATAGCCTCTGGATCAAGACTAACAAGGGAATGACTAGAGCATTAATAAATGAAATTAGTACATTTATTGAAGTTTACGATAATGAAAAAATTGACAAGGATGAGTTAAAAAATATTTTTTCTTTATATTTGGAACTAAACATGGAATTGATTAAAGACAAAAAATTTGAAAATAAATTAAATGAAAGATGGTTCAGCCCAGTTGATAGAACTCTTAGAAGAGAATTAAAATCTCACTTTAATTTAAATGAGTACTGGTTTAGTACAACAAGTTATAAGGAATTAATTGATTTAAGAATAAAGTATCAAAATGGATATTTTAAATTTTTGATATCCAAAGATAGAGTTACAAGTTCATCAGCAAGAATATTCGCTCTATGGATTACAGTTCCAGCAATTATCATGGTGATTATTTCACTAATATTTTTAAAAAATCAAACAAGGCCGATTTCAAATCTTGCACGCGCAGCTGAAAGATTTGGAAAAGGTGAAGATATAGGAGAATTTAAACCTGCAGGCGCTCTTGAAATTAGACAAGCAGGATACGAATTTGATAAAATGAGAAAAAGAATACTAAGACATCTAAATCAAAGAACCGAGATGTTGTCAGGAATAAGTCATGACTTAAGGACTCCACTTACAAGAATGAAATTGCAAATTGCCTTTATTAAGGACAAAGATTTAATAAAAAAATTAACTCAAGATGTTAATGAAATGGAAAAAATGCTTAATGAATATCTTCAATTTACTAGTTCATCATATATTGAAAAAGATGAAATGTTTAACTTGTCAGAATTAATAGATAAAATTGTTGAAAAATATGGAAATGAAAATATTTCAAAGGAGTTGGTCCCAAGAATTTATTTAAATGGAAGAAAAAATTTAATTAATCGATGTCTCAATAATATAATTGATAATGCTTTGAAGTATGCAAATAAGATTCGAATTGAACTTAATAAAAAAGATACAAACTTATTTATAACAGTTGATGATGATGGTCCTGGTATAAATATTGATGAACATGAAAATGTTTTCAAGCCTTTCTATAAAATTGACAAAGGTAGAGCTGATTCTAAATCAAGTGTTGGCCTTGGACTATCAATTGCCTCAGATATAATAAGATCACATGGAGGAAATATAAATCTTGAAAAATCTAAGATGAATGGATTGCGAGTTAAAATCTTTTTGCCTATTTAGTTTTTTTTCTTTTTTTTACTTTTACTTTTGATTCATTCAATTTATTTTCTAAGATTTCAACTCTCTTAGATAATACATCAAATTCATCTTTGCTTGTAATCTTCATTTTAAAAACGATTTCGTCTCTTTTAGATTTTAAAATATTCAAAATTTCTGAACTAATGTCTTTTGATGAAATTAGTCCTTGCTCAAAAAGTTTTCCAAGCTTGTTAATTATAAATTTAGAATTTTTCATATTTAAGATATACTTTATAAGTATTATTTAAAATGTTCATCAATAATTTTGACCCAGTTGCTTTCCAGATCATATCATTTGAAATCAGATGGTATTCATTAGCATACATTGCTGGAATTATAATTGGTTGGATATTATGTAAAAAATTATTTATTAAAAATTCAAATATAAATGAAAAATTTGATGACTATGTAACTTATCTGATTATTGGAATAATTATTGGTGGGAGATTAGGATATATAGCTTTTTATAATTTTAATTATTACACCAATAATTTTTTTGATATTTTTAAAGTTTGGGAAGGAGGAATGTCTTTCCATGGAGGTTTAATAGGTGTCATTATTGCCAGTATATTATTTGCTAAGAAAAATAATCAAGACTCATTTTTGTATATGGACTTGGTATCACTAGTAGCACCAATTGGAATATTTTTTGGTAGGTTAGCAAATTTTATAAATTCTGAGCTATATGGAATACCGACAGAAGTTCCTTGGTCTGTAACATTTGTTCAAGTAGATAGTTTAGCAAGACATCCATCACAACTTTATGAGGCAATTTTAGAGGGACTAATTTTGTTCATAATTTTGCTTTACTTTAGAAAAAAAAATTTTTTAGAAAAACCAGGTTTAATTTCAGGTTTATTTTTAATTTTTTATTCTATTTTTAGATTTTTCATTGAATTTTTTAGAGTGCCAGATGAACAGTTAGGTTACCTAATTTTAGATTTATCCATGGGGCAGATTATAAGTTTAATATTTATTTCATTCGGAATAATTCTATTTTATTTTAAAAATGAAAATAAGATCAACTAATATACCTTTAGATAAATTTATCGAATTAGCATTATACGATAAAGACTCTGGCTATTACATGAAAAAAAACCCTTTTGGAAAAGAAGGTGATTTTATTACAGCTCCAAATATTACAAGACTTTTTTCAGAAATAATTGCTATTTGGGTAATAACTTTTTGGAAAAGTATTGGCTCACCCAAAAAATTTAATTTATTAGAATTAGGTGCTGGTAACGGTGAGATGATTAAGGTGATTAATAACACTTTAAAAAATTTTCCAGAATGTTTTGATGCTTGTAACTTTATCATCCACGAAAAAAGTGAATTATTGATAAACCAACAAAAAAGAAATTTAAAATCTGAAAAAATATCATGGATTAAAGATATTAATACAATCAATTCAGACCCAACCTTATATTTAGCAAATGAATTTTTTGATGCTATTCCGATTAAGCAATTTTTTAAGAAAAAAAATAATTGGTTTGAAAGATTCGTAAACTTGGAAAACCCAAAAAAAGTCAGATTTGATGAACAAAAAATTGATATTAAAAAAATAGAAAAAAACATAAATTTTGAAATATCTAAAAATCAAAATATTATTGAATATTCACCAGAGGCATTTAAGTACTTAAAAAGTATTTGCGATACAATCCAAAAAAATACTGGTGGAATATTAATAATTGATTACGGGTATTTAAATTATAAAATGTGTGAAACCTTACAGGCTGTTAATAATCACAAATATTCAAATGTTTTAGAAAATATTGGTCACTCAGATATAACCTACAATATAAACTTTAATTTATTTGAAAAATTTACTAGCCAATATCATAATCTTAATACACTTATTACTAATCAAAAAAAATTTTTAACTAGCATGGGAATACTTCAAAGAGCAGAAATTATAAGTGAGAATATTCCTTTTTCAAAAAAAACTGACTTATTCTACAGAATAAGACGGCTGATAGATGAAAAACAAATGGGTGAATTATTTAAAGTGATGCTTATAAAAAATATAAACAATAAATTCAAAACAGGATTTCAAGTTGATAAAATCTAAAAAACTGAAAAAAATAAAAGTGTTAAAACATGGCTTCTTTAACAGCGTTGGTGGTAAATCAACAAAAATTTATAAAAGTCTAAATTGTGGTCTTGGTTCAAAAGATAAGAATTTAAATGTTAAAAAAAATCTGGAAATAGTAAGAAAAAAAATTAGTAAAAAAGCAAAAAATATTTTTTTAATCCACCAAATACATAGTAATAAATTTGTTTATGTTAATGAAAAATATAATAAGAAAATAAAACCAAAGGCTGATGCCATAATAACTAATCAAAGATTTTTGCCAATTGCTGTTTTGACTGCTGATTGTGCTCCAATATTAATTTATGATAACAAGATAAATATGATTGCTGCTATCCATTCTGGCTGGAAAGGCGCTTTTAAGGGTATTATAGATAAGGTAATTAATTTCATGATAAAAAAAGGTTGTAAATTAAAAAATATGACTGCTGTAATTGGTCCATCGATTTCAGTAAAAAATTATGAAGTTAGGGAAGATTTTAGACAAAAATTTATTAAAAAAGATAAAAACAATCATAAATTTTTTAAAATTAATAAACAAAAACTATATTTTGATTTAACTAAGTATATCCGTTCCTCTCTTCAAGCTAATAATATCAAAAGTATAGACAGTATAAAAATTGATACTTTTGATATTAAAAATAAATTTTTTAGTGCAAGAAGAGCTTTAAAACTAAAACATAATGATTATGGTAGAAATATTTCAATAATTATGCTTAATTAGGTTTTTAATGAAATTATTATCCGGAAATAGCAATAAACCTCTTAGTAAAAATATTGCAAAATATTTAAGATCTAAATTAGTGAATTCGAGTATCAGAAATTTTTCTGATGGTGAAATTTACGTAGAGATTAATGAAAATATTAGGGGAAATAGTATTTTCATAATTCAATCAGTTTCGTCTCCTGCTAATGACAATTTAATGGAACTTTTACTTTGTATTGATGCTTTAAAGCGATCTTCTGCTAAAAATATCACAGCTGTTATTCCTTATTTTGGATATGCAAGACAAGATAGAAAAGTTGTTCCAAGAACTTCGATCTCAGCCAAACTTGTTTCTAATCTTATTACAAAAGCTGGAGCAGATAGAGTTGTAACAGTTGATTTGCATGCTGGTCAAATACAAGGATTTTTCGATATTCCAGTTGATAACTTGTTTGCCACTCCAATTTTTGCACGACATGCAAAAAAGAAAATTAAAAGTAAAAATGTTATTTGTGTAGCTCCTGATGTAGGTGGAACTGAAAGAGCAAGAGCATTAGGCAAACTTTTAAATGTGGGACTTGCGATAGTGGATAAAAGAAGACCAAAACCTGGTCAATCTCAGGTAATGAATGTAATTGGTGATGTTAAGGGAAAAACATGTGTAATTGTTGATGATATTATTGACTCTGGAGGTACAATTGTTAATGCAGCCAAAGCCCTAAAAGACAGGGGTGCAAAGGATGTTTACGTGTATATTACTCATGGAGTACTGAGTGGTGAAGCAGTAAAAAAAATTAAAAATTCTATGATAAAGAATTTAGTAATCACAGATACAATTGATAACAATGAAAAAATTAAAGGTGCCAAAAACATTGAGGTTCTGCCTATTTCAGGCTTAATGGGAGAGGCAATTAAAAGAATATCAAACTCAACATCTGTTTCAGATTTATTTAAATAAATCCCTTGAGTTATTAGGGAACTTGAGCTAAAAACCTTTGTTTTTATGAATACTTTAGACGCAAACATTAGAAATACAAAAACTAAGGGTGAATTAAGCACTATTAGAAATAGTGGTAGTGTACCAGCCATAATTTATGGTGGTGAGGCTCAAAATGAAAAAGTATCCATTTCAAAAAAATTACTTAAAACTTTAATTGATAAAGAAAATTTTTTATCAAGTATTGTTACTTTAAATGTTGATGGAAAACCTCAAAACGTTCTTCCTAGAGAAATTAAATATCACATTATAACTGATGAACCAATTCATGTTGATTTTTTAAGAGTAGTCCCAGGTGTTAAAATTAGAATTGAAGTTCCTGTTCAGTTCATTAATCATGAAAAGTCGCCAGGACTAAAAAGAGGTGGTGTGTTAAACATTGTAAGAAGAAAAGTAGAATTAAGATGTCCTAGTGAAAAAATTCCTGAAAATCTTGTAATAGATCTTGATGGAGTTGATATTGGTGAAAGTTTTAAGATATCATCAATTAACTTGGAAACAGATGTTGCTCCAACAATTAGAGGAAGAGACTTTGTAATAGCAACACTGGCAGCACCAACTGTAATGAAAGAACCTGAGAAACCAGCTGAAGCAGAGGCTGCTGAAGGTGAAGATGCGGCTGCAGGAGCAGAAGCAGGGGCTGAAGGTGATAAAGCAGCAGCTGAAGGTGATAAAAAAGAGGGTGATGATAAAAAACCTGCAGAAGAAAAAAAATAATAAACCCAAATTAAAATTTACTATCCTTTAAAAATTATATGCTTTTATTTGTAGGTTTAGGTAATCCCACTCCAGACAGTGAAAATAATAGACACAATGTTGGATTTAAAATTATAGACTCTATCAATAAAAAATTTAGTCTCTCTAAACAAAAACCAAAGTTTAAAGGATTATTGACAACTGGAAATGTTGGTGACCAAAAAGTTTACGCTATTAAACCTCTAACTTTTATGAATAACTCTGGAATTTGCATTAGAGAACTTATTGAATATTTTAAAATAGATGCTGAAGATGTAATTGTTTTTCATGATGATTTAGATGTAGAGTTTGGAAAGATTAAGGCAAAATTTGGTGGGTCAAGTGCAGGACATAATGGAATCGCATCAATTGATAAATTTATTGGTAAAGACTATTCAAGAGTAAGAATAGGTATTGGAAAACCAAAAGAAAAGATGGAAGTTGGTGATTTTGTTCTTCAAAACTTTGATGAAGATGAAATGCTTGGAATAGAGAAAATTTCTAATAATATCAATGAGTCTATTTCAATACTTGTAGAAAAAAAATTAGATCTATTTTCTAGCACTGTAAATAATAAATAATGAGTTTTAAATGTGGAATTGTTGGTTTGCCCAATGTTGGTAAATCTACTTTATTTAATGCTTTAACCAACTCAAGTAAAGCACAAGCTGCTAATTTCCCTTTTTGTACAATTGATCCTAATGTAGGTATTGTGCCTGTGCCAGATGAAAGGTTGGAAAATTTATCAAGAGTTTCAAAGTCAAAGAAGATTATAAACACAACTATTTCATTTGTTGACATTGCTGGTCTTGTTAAAGGCGCCTCTAAAGGAGAGGGATTAGGAAATAAATTTCTTTCACATATTAGGGAGGTAGATGCAATCATTCATATGATTAGATGTTTTGACTCTGATGATATACAAAATGTCAATGCAACTGTAGACCCTATTAGAGATCTTGAGATAATTGAGACTGAGATGATGTTAGCAGATTTAGAGTCTATCCAAAAAAGATTGGAAAAAAATAATAAAAAGAATATCGAAGAAGAGCAGTTGAAAATACTAGAAATTGCATTGGATTGTATAAATAATGATAAAGATATCTCAATTTTAAAATCTCAATTTGAAAATAAACAACTTAATCAAAGTGGTTTATTATCGATTAAACCAAAAATATTTGTATGTAATGTGGACGAACAAAGTGTCCAAGAAGGAAACCAATATACAATAAAATTTATTGAAAAATTTGGTGAAGAAAATACTTTAATTGTATCAGCTGATATAGAAAATCAAATAAATGCGCTGGAAACCTCTGAGAGAAAAAATTATATGGAAATGATTGGTTTAAAGGAAACTGGATTAAGTATGTTGATCCAGAAAGGTTATAATATTTTAGAATTAGACACTTACTTTACATCTGGGCTTGAAGAAACTAGAGCTTGGACTATTCAGAAAAATTGCACAGCACCCAAAGCAGCTGGTGAAATTCACACAGACTTTGAAAAAGGTTTTATACGGGCCGAAACAGTTTCCTATGAAGATTTTGTAGCTAATGATGGATGGGTCAACTCTAAGACAAATGGAAAAATGAGATTAGAGGGTAAAGATTATATTGTAAAAGATGGAGACGTATTAAACTTCAGATTCAACACGTGACCAAATTTTTTTCATACTAAAGTAAACCAAGATAGTAAGAACAATCAAATACAAAATTGCTTTAAAGCCCATTTGGTGTCTAGACTCTAGATGGGGTTCAGCTGCCCACATTAAAAAAGTAGTTACATCTTTTGACATTTGTTCAACTGTTGCTTCTGTTCCATCACCATATTCTACTATACCCTCAGAAAGCGGAGCTGACATTTTAATTTTATTTCCATACATATATTTATTATAATGAACACCTTCATCCAAAATCATCCCGCTTGGTGCATCTTCATAACCTTGTAGTAAAGAATAAATATAATCTACCCCACCACTTCTCGCTTTAGCTAGAACTGACATATCGGGTGGATAAGCACCACCGTTAGCAGCTTCAGCAGCTTTAATATTTTCATATGGTTTAACAAATTTATCTGATAATTTTGCAGGTCTTGAAAACATTTCTCCATCTGCGTTTGGGCCATCAGTTACTTCAAAAGATGCCGCAATTGCCTTTACCTCTGCCTCAGAAAATTCTGGCCCACCTTTTTCACCCAAATTTCTATAACTAAGATATTTCATTGAATGACAAGAAGAACATACTTCTGTGTAAACTTGGTAGCCTCTTTGTAACGATCCTCTATCAAATTTTCCAAACAGACCTTTAAAGCTCCAGTCTGTTTTTAAAAGCTTAGCTGTTTCAGCTGAATTAGCTTGAACTGACGCAAAGCAAATTAAAGTTATGATGGAAAGTAATTTGATAATATTTTTCACTTTATCTTTCGAAACTTTCTTTATTTTTAGCTGTTGCTAAATTAGTTGAGCCTCCAAGTACAGGCTCTGTAATACTTAAAGGGACTGGTAAAGTTTTTTCTTTAAATCCCAAGACTGGTAGAACTACCAAAAAGTGAAGAAAATAATATGCTGTAGCAACTCTTGCAATTAACAAATATAGTCCTTCAGCTGGCATAGCTCCCACGTATCCAAGAATTAAAACGTCTGCTACAAGTATCCAGTAAAACTGTTTATATAAAGGTCTAAATACTGCAGATCTAATTTTTGAAGTATCAAGCCATGGCAACGCTGCTAAAATTAAAATAGCTGAAAGCATTGCAACTACACCAAGCAATTTGTCAGGTATTGATCTTAAAATAGCATAAAAAGGTAATAGATACCACTCAGGCACAATATGAGCTGGTGTTACCATTGGATTAGCTTCAATATAATTATCAGCATGACCCAAAATATTTGGTGAATAAAAAACAAAAAACGCAAAAACAATTGTAAACATCAACAATGCAAATCCATCTTTGATTACTATGTAAGGATGAAAAGGAACTGTATCCTTAGAAGGTTTCTTAATATCTATTCCAACAGGATTATTGTTGCCAGGAACATGTAGTGCCCAGATATGTAAAACTACAAGTCCTAAAATTAAAAAAGGTATTAAGTAATGCAATGTAAAAAATCTTGTCAGTGTTGGATTGTCAACAGAGTAACCACCCCACAACCAGTTAACTATACCCTCTCCCACCAATGGGATCGCGCTAAATAAATTTGTTATTACCGTTGCTCCCCAGAAACTCATTTGTCCCCAAGGCAATACATATCCCATAAATGCAGCTGCCATCATCAGTAAGTAAATAATTATTCCAATAATCCAAATAATTTCTCTCGGCGATTTATAAGATCCATAAAATAAAGATCTAAAAATATGAATGTACACAGCTAGAAAAAACATAGAAGCACCATTTGCATGTATATATCTAATTAACCAACCATAGTTAACATCTCTCATTATGTGCTCTACACTTTCAAATGCCAAATCTGCATGAGCGATATAATGCATAGCAAGTGTTAAACCGGTAACAATCTGTGTTATTAGGCAGAACGTTAAAATCCCACCGAAAGTCCACCAATAATTTAAGTTTTTTGGAGTTGGATAGTCTGTTAAGTGACTCGCTAAACTTAAAAGAGGAAGTCTATCATTGAACCATTTTCCAAATTTTGAATTGGGTGTGTATTCGTGATCACTCATAATTTTATCTATCCAATTTTAATTGTATTAGCGTTAACAAACTCATACTTTGGAACTTCCATATTTAATGGAGCAGGTCCTTTTCTAATTCTACCAGATGTATCATAATGAGAACCATGGCAAGGACAGAACCATCCATCATAATCACCCTTATCATTTAGCGGTACACATCCTAGGTGAGTACAAACACCAAGCATGACTAACCACTCAGGATCTTTTGCTCGATCTTCATCTTTTTCAGGATGTTTTAAGTCTTCCATTTTAACAGCCTTTGCTTCTGAAATTTCTTCTGGTGTTCTTCTTCTAATAAAAACTGGTTTACCTCTCCAAAGTACTGTTATTGTATTTCCAGGTTTAACTGAGCTGACATCAACTTCTGTACTTGCCAGAGCTTTAACAGATGCGTCTGGGTTCATTTGATCAACAAGCGGCCAAACAACTGCTCCAACACCAACTGCTCCAACCGCATAAGATGCTGTAAATAAAAATTCTCTTCTTTCTGGCTTTTTATCTGACATTTTTATAAATATTATTGTTAAAAATTTATTTAATATACGATTTCTTATAAGATAATAGTTTTTTTTCTACTGAAAGAATGACACATAATTATGAGCCAAAGACCAAAAATTGCATTATATGAACCTGATATTCCACAAAATACAGCAGCAATAATTAGAACTTGCGCTTGTTTGGGGGCTAAACTTGAAATTATTGAGCCTTGTGGTTTTCTTCTAAATGATAAAAGATTTAAAAGAGTGGTAATGGATTATATGGATTGGGATAAAATTGATTTATATCAAAGTTCAAAGCATTTCTTTGAGGCAAAAAAGAATCAAAGAATTGTTTTAATGACCACAAAAGCATCAATATCTTATACAAAGTTTAATTTTAAAGAAGATGACACAATATTGTTTGGGAGAGAAAGTGCTGGAGTACCTGAAAACGTTCATCAATCTATAAATGATCGTTTAAAGATACCAATGAATGAAAATGTTAGATCGCTTAATATTGCTTCATCTGTTGCAGTTGTTTTGGCAGAAAGTTTAAGACAAACAGGATTATTATAATGAATAATGAAATAAAAAAAGATCTCACTAGTAATTGGTTTAAACTACTGCAAGATGCTATTTGTGATGACATCGTTAAATTGGAAAAAAATAAAATTAAATTTAAATCAACAATATGGCAAAGAAATAAAAGTAAAGATGAAGGTGGTGGTGAGTATAGAATTATCAAAGGTGGTAAAATTTTTGAAAAAGCAGGAGTAAATTTTTCAAAAGTTTATGGAAAATTTCCAAAAAAATTTCAAAAAAATATTCCTGGAGCTAATAAAGATCCTAGATTTTGGGCTTCTGGAATTTCAATAGTGATGCATATGCAAAATCCTCAAATTCCAGCAATGCATTTTAATACTAGATATATTTGTACAACTCAAAATTGGTTTGGTGGAGGTATGGATGTAACACCATCAGTAAAAGATGATAATGAAAAAAGTAAATTTCATCAAACTTTAAAGTCAATGTGTAATCGTCATAATAAAAATTATTATAAAAAGTATAAAAAATGGTGTGATGAATATTTTTACTTACCACACAGAAATGAAGCTAGAGGAATTGGTGGAATTTTTTTTGATTATAAGAAAGATAATTTTGAAAGAGATTTCAAATTTGTACGAGATGTAGGAGTTACATTTCAAATGATATTTAATAATATTATTAAAAATAAAATAAAGAAAAAATGGACTTTAAAAGACAAAGAGATGCAGTATATTAAAAGAGGTAGATACGCAGAATTTAATTTATTGTATGATAGGGGTACAAAATTTGGATTACAAACAGGTGGCAACGTTGAAGGAATATTAATGTCATTACCACCAATTGCAAAATGGAAATAGATAATGGATAAAGAACCAATAACATTGAATGGTTTGAATAAATTAAAAGACGAGCTAGTTTTTTTAAAAGAAACAAAAAGACCAGAAATTGTAGCTGCAATTGCAGAAGCAAGATCACATGGAGATCTTAAAGAAAACGCTGAGTATCATGCTGCAAAGGAAGAACAATCTCACAGTGAAGGTAGAATAACTGAAATTAACGATATTATTGCTAGAGCCAATGTCATTGATGTCACAAAATTAAATAATGATGGAAAAGTTATTTTTGGTTCTACAGTATTTTTAGAGAATTTAGATAATGGAGAAAAAATTAATTACAAAATAGTCGGAAAAGATGAGGCCGACCTAAAACAAAAGCTAATTTTTTTTCAATCACCTATAGGCAAAGGTTTAATTGGAAAAAATAAAAATGACTTAGTAGAGATAACAACTCCAGCTGGGATTAAAAATTTTGAAATTAAAGACGTTAAATATATTTAACCTTTAATAATTGTTTGAATTTGCTTATCTGATATTTGGAAATTGTTGTGAACCCAGGTATCCTCTATCATTTTAAGTTTATTTCCTAATATTTTACCTTCAGAAATATTATATTGGGACATAAGTATATTTGCACTAATTGGCATAGTTGGTCTAATTTTATCTTTATAAAATTCTATTAATCTAATTAATTTCTTTTCAACTTTACTAGATGTAAATAATTTAAAATTAATAATATCAATTACAGCTTGCCTTCCATTAAAATAAAAAATCTTATTAAAGTTTTTCTCTGTAAAATTTTTAATATTCACAGTCTCTTTATAAAAAAAATTAATTAATTTTAATCTTTTTTGATCCTTTTTAGAAATATTGAATTTATAAAAGAAATAATCAGTATTATCAGTGCCATCAACTATTAAAAGAGATATCAAGAAAATAAAATCGGCTTTGAATATATTTTTAAGAGCATGAGAGTTTATTTTTTTAAAACTATCTAAATTTTTAAATTGTGGAAAGATTATTTTTATAAGCTCTAAACTTTCCTCGTCATTAAATAATTTTAAAAAACTATTAGATTTTGTTAACTTTTTAAATTCATCCAACAACCTTTCTGATGACAGTTGAGAAATCCCTTCAATATTTCTTTTTATTATTTTAATAATTTCAGGGTTATGCTTATAATTAGAGTAATTTACAAAAAAGCGAATATATCTAAGAATACGAAGATAATCTTCTTTAATCCTGTCTTCTGCATCTCCTATGAATTTAATATGTCCATCTTCTATATCTTTTTTACCATTATGAGGATCAAACAAATTTCCTTCTTTATCTGAATAGATTGAATTTATAGTAAAATCTCTTCGTGCAGCATCCTCTTGCCAATCTAAAGAGAACTCTACATTCGCATGTCTTCCATCGGTTGTTACATCTTTTCTTAAAGAGGTTATCTCATATTTTTGTTTTTCTATAATCGCTGTAATAGTGCCATGCTCAACACCAGTTTCATAAAAATCTATCGCATTTTTTTTTAATGCTTCACATACTTCAACTGGTTTTAAATTGGTTGCTAAATCAATGTCATCAACAGTTTCCTTTTTAACAATTTTTCTAATACATCCACCTACATATCTGACTTCGCTATCTTCTGAATAAGAATTGATTGCTTCAAAAATTTTATTTGCAGAAGTTTGAAGTGTAATCTTTTTAAGATTTTGACTTATATAATCAAGATTACGTGATCTAAAAAAAATTTTATCTAAAAAGTTGTACATAAATGGCTGGGGCGCTAGGATTCGAACCTAGGATGCCGGTACCAAAAACCAGTGCCTTACCACTTGGCTACGCCCCAATATTATTTTCGTATAGCATAAAAAAATAAAAATTATATAGTTTTTGATGTATTACACCAATAATCTTTAAATTTTCTTTTAAATTGAACTTTTGCTAATTCACAATCTTGTTTTGACTGATAATAACCAATTATTACAGATCCAGAACCTGTCATTCTTACAAATAGTGGGTTTTTTAAAGCTCCTAAAAAAGACTTAATTTTTTTAAGTTTTGGATATTTTGATATTGCTATTTTTTCTAAAGAATTATTCTGACTAATCAAAAAATCTGATCTAAACATGTTTTTTTTAGGATTGTTAAATTTTGATTTTGTAAACCTTTTAACTTTTGAATAAATTTTTTTTGTAGAACATCCAAAACTTGGTTTTACCAATAAAGTATAGAGTCTAGGACATTTAAAAAACTTTTTAAGTGTATTATTTGATCTTAATACAGTGCTTGTCGGGTTAATTCCTAAAATAACATCAGAGCCTATTAAACTAGTAATTTTAAAAGTTTTTTTTTGATTTAACTTTATAAATTTTTTTCTTATTAAAAAATTTAAGATACTTGCTGCATTCATAGATCCTCCGCCCAATCCTGCTTTCTGTGGTATATTCTTTGTGATTTCAACTTGAAATTTTTTATTATTTAATAATTTCTGTTCATCAAGAATGTTAAATAGTTTTTGAACTGTATTATTCTTTTTTATATTTTTGGAAAATTTTCCATTAAATCTAATTACATGTTTTAAATTTTTGGTTGACTTCAAAGTAATTAAATCATGCAATTCAATAAATGCAATAATGCTCTCTATTTTATGAAGCTTTGTCAGTTTGCCAGTAACATTTAATGCTAAATTTATTTTAGCATGTGATTTAATTTTACTTACACTCATTTATGAATTCTTAAGGCCTTCAATTATTTTAATATCTATTTTTTTTCTTAAATTTGGGTCGGTATTATCCAAATTTAAAACATTTTTCCAAAAATATCTGGCCTGGATTTTTCTATTAAGTTTCCATAAAATATCACCATAATGATCATTAACCGTAGCATCTTCTGGCATTAATTCTACGGCTCTTTTTATATATTTTTCTGCCTCAACATAGTTTTTTATCAAATAATATGCCCAGCCTATTGAGTCTATAATATAGGGATCATTATTTCTTAAAGCGTATGCCCTTTCCAGCATTTCAATAGCTTTATCTATTTGATAATCTCGCTCTAACCAAGAATAGGCTAAATAATTTAAAACATACGCATCTTCAGGCTTTATTCTTAAAGATTGTAATAAATCTTTATCAGCTTTTTTAAAATCTTTTAATCGCTCATAACTTCCTCCTCTTCTATATAATAAATCTGATTTTATGTCTGAATCTTCACTCAATGATAAAATAATTTTTGTATAATATTCGATAGCTTTTTCATATTTTTTTGAATTTTTGTAAAAGTTTGCAATGTCAAAAATCATTTTTACATTTGGATTTTCAATCTTGCTAAATTTTGAACTTATATAGTTTATTCCATTTTCATAGCCCTGCTCTTTAATGATTATTTGTGCTTCTTTTTTAACTCTAAACCAATAATAAAATTCATAATCTTTACCAAATTTTTTTAAAATTTTTTTTGCTTTTTTGTATTCCTGATTTAGATAAAAATTTTCAGCTACAAGTGATAAATTTAATATAAACTTTGGATTTAGATAATTTGATAGATTTAAATAAAAATTAGACTTTTCAAAATTATCTTGGGACGAATAAAGATTTGAAATTAAAAATAGAAATTCACTCACTATATCATTGTGATTGTTACATGAAAAAATTTTATTAAATTCATTGAGCTTATTACTATCTACCCAACTTTTACTTTGGGTTAGCAAAAGAGTAGAATTAATATATTCAAGTTGATTGGCTACTGCTCTCGCTTCATCTTTTTTATTATTTTCGACTAAATAATTAATATAAAAAAATATATATCTTGAATAATCACCATCTGGATTGTTTACTAAATTTAAAAAAGAAGAGCTGGTGCTATCTTTTTTTAAATAACATCTTTGAAAGGCCTGGTTTATGATTGATATATTTCCAAATTTTTTTTTATTATTAAAAATTTTCTTATTTTTAAACGTATAAAGATATTGTCTCAAAGTTTCAAAAATAACTAAATTAAATCTACTTTGACTTTGAAATTTTAAACTTTGATCTAAGTATTTTTCAGCTTGAATAAAATTATTTTTTTTTAGACTATCAACTATCAAGAGTATATATGCATCAAAGAAATCTGAATTAGTATTATTACTGTTATCTGTTATTACATTTATAGCCCGAGCAACCTTATTATCTAAGACCAGAGAATAAACATATCTTTTTAAATACGAGTCATGTTTATCAAGCAAAACTTTAGAGGAATTAAAAAATTTTAATGCATCTGAATTATCTCTATTTTCATAAGCAATAATTCCTGAAAAATAATTTGATAAATCTCTAGAGTTAAACTCGTAAAAACTAGCACTTTTAGAATATCCTGGTGTCTGATAGAATATCCAAATAAATACAAACAATTTTATTAATTTGTTTAACATTTAATCATTCTATGACTAAAAAAATGATAAATCAAAAAGGCAAATTGAACGAGGAACTAATAAATACAATAGAACCAAACTTTGTATTTAAAGATAAGCCGATAAATAGATTTAATACTCTTGAAATCAATGATGTCAATAATTCAGCTAATAAAACTGAACTACTTAACGAATTAAAAAAACATATAAATTCAATCGAAAATTGTAATTTGAAAAATAATTCTCAAAATTTACTTCTTGGAGATGGTAATATAAATAGCCCAATCATGCTGATTGGGGAAGCACCTGGAATTGAGGAAGATAAATCTGGCACGCCATTTAAAGGTGAGGTTGGCGAACTGTTAAACAAAATGCTTTTGGCGATACAAATTAAAAGAAAGAATATTTATTGCAGTTATGCAATAAATTTTAGACCACCTGAGGATAGAAAGCCTACATCACAAGAAATAAAGAGATATTCATTTTTTTTAAAAGAACATATTTCAATTATTAATCCAAAGATTGTTATTGTAATGGGTAGTTCTGCGATGGAGGCAGTGACAGGAATTAATACTAAAATATCTTCTGAAAGAGGAAAATGGAAAGAAGTGATATTAAAAAATGAAACTTATCCAATAATGATTACATTTAACCCTTCATATTTAATTAGATTTCCAGAAAATAAAAAATATTCTTGGGAAGATTTAAAAAGAATTAAACAAAAAATTCAAGATTTAGAAATAAAGATTTAATGAAAGTAACTGCGGGGGTCGACGAAGTTGGAAGAGGAAGTTTAATAGGTCCTGTGTACGCTGCTGCAGTAATTCTAAATAGATCGATCAATATAAGATTATTAAAAGACTCAAAGTTGGTTGCCAAAGATAAAAGAGAATTGTTATCTAATTATATCAAAAAAAATTCAATTTGGGCTGTTGGTAAAGCTTCCGTTAAAGAGATAGACAAAATAAATATATTACAGGCAAGTTTGTTAGCAATGAAAAGAGCAATAAAAAAACTCAAAAAAAAGCCATCTCATATTTTAATTGATGGCAATAAAGTTCCTGATTTAAAAAATTATAATTTGAAAGCAGTAATTAAAGGTGATCAAAAAATTCCTTCAATCTCTGCTGCTTCTATAATTGCTAAAGTTTCAAGGGATAAGTTTATAACTATGCTTGCTAGAGATAATAAAGGATATGGTTGGGATCAAAATTTCGGCTATGGAACTAAACAGCATTTAAAGGCAATTAAAAAACTTGGCATTAATAAGCATCATAGAAAAACTTTTTCCCCAATATCCAAGTTTAAGGCACACAATATATAGTTGTCATCAATTCACTTAACGCAAATCGAGTCTAAATAATTCAATCCTAGGTTGACCGTAGAATCCATTTGGAGTCTAATTAATTTCTACAAATGAAAAGTGAATTTAAAAATAAAATTATTAATGGGGACAGTCTCGAAGAATTAAAAAAAATTCCACGTGAAACTTTTGATTTAATTTTTGCAGATCCTCCATACAACTTACAGTTAAAAAGTGAATTAACTAGACCAGATAGATCTAAGGTTAGTGCCGTTAACGATAAATGGGATCAGTTTGAAAATTTTAAAAAGTATGACGACTTTACTTATCAATGGTTGTCGGAATGTAAGAGAATTTTAAAGAAAGATGGAGCTATCTGGGTTATTGGAAGTTATCACAATATATTTAGAGTTGGAACAGCAATACAAAATTTAGGTTTTTGGATTTTAAATGATGTTATTTGGAACAAGAATAATCCAATGCCAAATTTTAGAGGAACGCGTTTTACTAATGCACATGAAACTTTAATTTGGGCTTCAAAAAGTGAGAAGTCAAAATACACTTTCAATTATCAATCATTAAAATGTTTAAACGATGATCTTCAAATGAGATCTAATTGGAATTTACCAATTTGCAGTGGAGCTGAGAGACTAAAGAAAAATGGAAAAAAAGTACACTCAACACAAAAACCAGAATCTCTTCTACATAGAGTGTTATTGGCATCATCTAATAAAGATGACATGATCTTAGATCCATTTCTAGGATCTGGAACCACAGCAACTGTTGCAAAAAAATTAGGTAGAAATTATTTTGGTATAGAAAAAGAAAAGGTTTATTTCAAAGCAGCAGAACAAAGATTAAAAAATACAAAGCCTATTGAGGATGATTTATTAGACACTCTTAAAAATAATAGATCAAAACCAAGAATACCTTTTGGCTCTTTAGTTGAACTTGGAATAATAAAACCAGGTACTAGTATTTTTGATAATAAGCAAAAAATATCTGCAAGAATTATGGCTGACGGCAGCATTAAACATGAGCAAACAGAAGGATCTATCCATAAAGTTGCAGCTACCATTTTAGGTGCTGAAAGCTGTAATGGCTGGACTTACTGGCATTGCGATATTAATGGAAGAATACATCCAATTGACTATCTGAGACAAAGATTAATTTCAAAAAATTAATTATTATATATTTTTCCTAAATAATTTTCTAAAAATTTCTTATTTTTTGTTAATAATTTTAAGCTGATGTTTCGAAAAAAAATTATCACTGGGTTAGATGCATGGAAAGCAAATTGATTTAATTTTGATCTGTTGTTAATCATTTTTACTTTTTCAACTCTGTTTTCATAAAAATTACTTTTATCATTTATAATATTTTCAAATAATTCTGATGCACCCTCGATTGATTGTGATGCTCCTTGGGCAAATGAAGGTGGAAAGGCAAAAAATGCGTCTCCTAATAAATAGATATTTTTACCAGGTTTGAGATAACCTTTACTAACAAAAACTGGGAAGCATTTAATATTATTAATATTTTCTAGAACAGTTATTGAAAATTCATTTTGTAGTTTGTCTTTAATGCCCTGAATGAAAGTTTCTTCTTTAAAAAGGGTGTAATTGTCGAGCTCTTTTGGTTTTAATTGATATTTTAAAACTCCAATAAAATTATAATTTTCATTTTCTTTATTTACTGGATAAATCACATAATGAAAATTACGCCCCATGAATAAAGAAATATTATTTTCATTTAAATTATGAAGTTTGTTTCTTGAAATATTCCCTCTAATTGCAATAGAATTATTATAAGAAGACTTTATTTCATTATTGGAAATTAATGATTTTCCTTTTGAAAAAACGCCATCAGAAATAATTAAATGATCACAAATTGCTTTGTTATTTTCATTAAAAGTTAAATGTATTTGATCTTCTTTTTTTTCAATTTTTTCAATATTGTGGTCATACTTAATTACATTATCGTTTAATCTATCTTTTAAAAATTGAACTAATTTAGATCTTTTTAGCGTTGTATACTTACAGTCCTCAGAATTAAAATCTGAAATATTTAGATCACATATTTTTTTTTCTTGTTTGATTGTATAAAAATCAATTCTTTCAGGATTAAATATGTCTTTACTTTCTAAAGTATTAAATCCAATTCTATTAAGAAGTTTGATACTGTTAATTGATAGCTGTATTCCATATCCTTCATCTAAATTAATTGATGTATTTTTTTCATAAATATCTACCTGATAATCTTGATTTTCTCTAAACAAGTTTGCAATAAATAAACCTGAAATGCCCGCTCCTATTATTGCAATTTTTTTCATTTATTATTTTCTAAATATCTAACAATTTTTTTTGTAAAAGAAGGTAAAGTATAGTTTCTTAATTTTTTAGGATCAATCCAATAAGACAAAGGTATAGATTTAATCACACTATTATATTCAATTTTAATGTTCATATTCATATTAGATATTTTAAAATTTATATTTTGAGTAAAATTTTTAGGCTTAATTAATTCATGCATTGGAAAAATATTAAAATTCTTCAAAAAATTAAACTTAATATTTTTAACTAATAAATATTTATTATTCTTTTTATAAACTTTAAGTAAAAAGTATTTATCTTTATTCTTTTTTTTAATTTTGGTTAATACAAAATCCTTTTTTATAAAAGATTTACAATTTCTTGATATTGGACATGTATTACAAAGTGGATTACTTGGTTTACAAATTAATGCTCCTAATTCCATCAAAGCTTGGGCGTAATCACTAGATCTTATAGACGTTCCAAAAATTTTTTTTTTTCAATTAAATTTTCTTTTTGAATTTGTTTTTCTTTTTTTAAATTAAGATATCTTTTTAAAACTCTTTCAACATTTCCATCTAAGGGAATTAAAGGTTTATTGAAAGCAATAGCTGAAATTGCACTTGCAGTATAATCTCCAATACCAGGTAAAGATTTTAATTCTAAAAACTTACTGGGTAATTTTTTATTAAAATCATTAATAATAACTTTAGCAGCTTTTTTTAAATTTTTTACTCTAGAATAGTAACCAAGACCTTCCCAAAGCTTAATAAGTTTTTGATTATTATAATTAGCCAAAGTTTCTAAATCGGGAATATTTTTGATAAACCGATTAAAATAAGGAGTCACTGTTTTAACTTGAGTTTGTTGAAGCATAAATTCACTAACTAAAGTGTAATATTGCTTTTTTTTTAAAGAAGTCTTTTTTCTCCAGGGCAATGATCTTTTGTGAATATCATACCAATTAAGAATTTTATTTGTTATTATTAAATCTTTCATATGCGGACTAAAAATAATATTAATCAGAGAAGTAATACCGTTCAAGGTTTAAGATCTTTTAAAGACACTTTGCCTAAAAATGTAAAAAAAATTATTAATAAAAAAGGTCATATTTATTCTGAAACACTCTCCAATTGGAAGTATATAGTTGGAATAGAATTATTTAAATTTTGTTATCCAAAAACTTTTAAGAACTCTAATAAGTTTGGTGTTAGCACCTTAGTGATTATGGTAAAAAGAGGTCATGAGGTTGACATGGAATACTCAAAAAAAGAAATTTTAGATAAAATGAATAGTTTTTTTGGCTATACAGTCGTTGAAAAATTGAAGTTTATTAGCTTTGATGATCAGCAAAAAATTATCTCAGATGATATTGGTAATCGAGAAAATGTCGCAAATAAAAAATATCAAAATAAAATAAATGATGTTAAAAATGAAAAAATTAAAAAGTCATTAATTGAACTAACCAAGGTATTTAAAGAAAAATGAAAAAATTTTTATTAATTATAACAATATTTTTATGTACCATTTCTAAAATAAACGCTGAGAGCATCAAAAGAATTACAGTTGGCAATGTTGATGCAAAAATTACTATTATTGCATTTGAGTCATTAACTTGTAGCCACTGTGCAAATTTTCATAAAGATGTTTATCCTCAACTTAAAAAAGAATATCTTGATACTGGTTTAGCTAAAATTGAATTTAGACATTTTCCATTAGATATTGCAGCCTTCAATGCATCAAAAGTTTCACAATGTAAAAATGATGGTGACTCAAGTATTTTAAATAGCCTATTTGCAAATCAACAAAAATGGGTAAAAGGTAATTCAGTCGAAGCCGCTAATAAGAATCTTCAAAAATTTTTGGTAAATGAGGGCTTTAATGTAAACTTTGAGAAATGCATTGAAAATAAGGAAATTGAAGATTTTGTATTAAATGATCGAATCGATGGTGTTAAAAAATACAAAGTAAATGCTACTCCTACGATAATAATTAACGATGAAAAGTTCGAAAAATCTCTTAATTATAAAAATTTAAAAAAAGCTCTTGAAAAACTGATATAAGTTAGTGCATGGAGTTTAAAAAAATCCAATTAAATGGATTTAAATCTTTTGCTGATAAAACAAATTTCTTAATTGAAGAAGGTCTTACTGGAATTGTCGGTCCTAACGGATGTGGTAAATCAAATATTGTTGAGTCTTTAAGATGGGTCATGGGCGAAACATCTGCAAAAAGTATGCGTGGGTCAGGCATGGAGGATGTAATATTTTCTGGGACGTCTAATAAAGCATCAAAGAATATTGCTGAAGTTTCAATTGAAGTTGAAAATAAAAATAATGAAGGACCAGTTCAATACAGAGAATATGAAGAAATCAGTGTTAGAAGAAAAATTGAAAAAGACAAAGGTTCTAAATTTTATATTAATGATAAAGAAGTTAGAGCTAGAGATGCTCAAATGTTCTTTGCTGATTTATCAACTGGTGCTCACTCTCCCTCAATGATTAGCCAAGGACGTATAGGTGCCTTAGTAACTGCTAAGCCAACAGATCGAAGAGCTATCTTGGAAGAAGCAGCGGGAATATCAGGATTACATGTTAGAAGGCACGAAGCTGAACTTAGATTGGGAGCTGCAGAAAACAATCTTAAAAGAGCTGATGAACTTAGAAGACAGCAAGAAAAACAATTAGCCAATCTACAAAAACAAGCTGAAGAGGCAACAAAATACAAATCAATTACTGATGAAATTAAAAAAATAGAAGCAGGACTTTATTACCTAAAATTAATTGAGATAGATAAAGAAATTCGAATAGAAAATGAAATTAATAGTGAAGCTGGAGGTGAAGTTGAGGGCTTTAATACTAAAATAGCTGAATTAGACGGTTTAATTAAAATAGCAATGGATAAAGTTTCTCCACTTAGAGAAAAAAATATTGAAAATTTATCTAGAATTCAAAGATTAAACTTAGAACTTCAAAGTTTAGATGAAGAAAACACAAGAACACAAGATGAAATTGAAGCTATTAAAAAATCTCTTCAAACTCTTGATGAGGATATCACAAGGGAGAGAGGTATTATAATAGATGCAAATTCTAATGAAAAAAGACTTAAAGAAGAAAAGTCTGATTTAATAGAGATAGATTCTAAATATTTTGAAACTGAAAAACTATCTAATGAAGCACTGGAAGAGGCTAAAAACAAACTTAAAGAAGAGCAAAAAGCTGTTGATGAAGTTGTCAACAATATTGCTGAAGGAACAATAAATATAAGCATTGGACCAATTAAGAATGTTAAAAACTCTATTGAAAGAGTTAAACAATTAATTGATAGCAATGAAATAAATCAAGCTGTTACGTTATTAGATAGATGTAATATGGAGCTTGATAATTTTTTAAATGACTTGAAAAATGAAAAATCAAGAGAAGAGTTATTAAGTGTTAATGAAAAATCACAGAACATTAGACAGCTTCAAGAGAAATATGCTGACGCATATAGTAAAAATCAATCAATCAAAAATGAGTCAATTAAACGTAATGAGAGAATTAAAACTATCGAAACTGAGATTGAAAGTTGGATAAATTTATTATCCAATTCAGAAAAAATGGTTTCAGAATTAACAGAAAGAAAAAATAAACTAACAACACAATTAAAAGAATTAGACAATCAACCAAGTTTGCAGGCAGAGAGAAAAGGTCAAATTTCTGAAAACTTAAGAATTTCCGATAAAGAGAAAATTGATAATGATGCTGTTATTGAAGAGACTGATCAAAAAATTGAAGCTTTAAGAACTCAGCTAAATGAAATTCAAGAACAATCAATTCAAATTAGAGAACGAAAAGCAAGCTCCGGAGCAACTATTGAAGGATTACAAAAAAGAAAAACTGATTTACTAGATAGAGTCAATTCTGAACTTAATTTAACGGAGGAAAATATTTTAGAAAATTCAAACTTAAATGGTATTGAGGAGCTACCAAATGCTGTTGATCAAGAAGACTCTTTGGATAAAAAAAAACAAGAAAGAGAAAAATTAGGATCAGTAAATTTAAAAGCTGACGAAGAAACGAGTAAGTATGAGGAAGAAATAAAAAAGATGGAACAAGATCGATCTGATCTTGTTACCGCAATTATTAAATTAAAAGACAGTATTAGTGAACTTAATCAAAAAGGTAGAGAAAGATTAATTGAGGCATTTGAAAAAGTTAATAGAAAATTTAATGAAGTGTATACTAAGCTTTTTAATGGTGGAAATGCTAAGCTTGAATTAGTAGACTCTGATGATCCACTAGAAGCAGGTTTAGAAATGCTAGTAAGTCCCCCGGGAAAAAGACTTCAATCAATAACTTTATTATCTGGTGGTGAGCAAGCTTTAACTGCTCTCTCTTTAATTTTTGCAGTTTTTTTAACTAACCCTTCTCCAATCTGTGTATTAGATGAAGTAGACGCACCACTTGATGATGCTAACGTCACAAGATTTTGTAGCCTTCTTGAGGAACTAATAAAAATTACAAACACAAAATTTGTTATTGTAACTCACCACGCTTTAACAATGTCTAAAATGAACAGACTTTATGGTGTTACAATGCCAGAAAAAGGTATCAGCCAACTAGTAGCTGTTGATTTACAAAAAGCAGAGAGTATGGTTGCCTAAGCTATACAAATGCCGAAAGATCAATTTAAAACTCGCCTAGAGATTGCAAAAAGTAAGATATCAAAGAAAAATTTGTATAATAAAAAGGATAATCCCTCTTCTATTGGAACTGCCTTCAAATTAAGTACTGAATTGGTCTCTGCTGTTTTGGTAGGGACAATTATTGGGTTTCTTTTTGACAAGACCTTTGGTACTAAACCCTGGTTTATATTAATATTTTTTTTTGTGGGTGTGGTTGCTGGAATAACTAACGTAATTAGATCTGCAAAAAATATGCAAAAATAGATAGAGTTTTATGGCAGGAAATCCAATGACCCAATTCAATGTACATAGAATTGGTCCAGAAATTAAAGTAGGTGCTTTTGATATCTCATTTACTAACGCTAGTTTGTTTATGATTATAAGTTCAGTAGCGATTTTATTAATATTTAACCTTGGTTCTAAAAAAAATTCATTACTACCCAATAAAATTCAACTTTTAGCAGAGCTAAGTTATACTTTTGTATCCAAAATGATCAGTGATACTGCTGGATCAAAAGCAAAGCCATATTTTGCATTTATATTTTCTCTTTTTATGTTTGTTCTTTTTTGTAACATGTTTGGAATGGTGCCTTACACGTTTACAGTAACAAGCCACATAATTGTTACATTTGTACTTGCTTCATTTATTTTTATTGGAGTTACAGTAATTGGTTTTATTAAGCATGGATTTGGTTATTTAAAATTATTTGTTCCTAGTGGAGTTCCAGCTGTATTGCTTCCACTAATAGTAGTTATAGAAATTATTTCTTATTTAAGTAGACCAATTAGTTTGTCAGTTAGATTATTTGCTAACATGATGGCAGGTCATACTATGATGAAAGTTTTCGGAGGCTTTGTAATAAGTCTTGGAATTGTTGGTGGATGGCTTCCACTGAGTTTTTCGGTTGCGTTAACAGGTTTGGAGATCTTAGTTGCTTTTCTTCAAGCATATGTTTTTGCAATCTTAACCTGCATCTATTTAAACGATGCATTAAATTTACACCATTAACAAATATAGGAGGATATAATGGAATTAGAAGCAGCAAAAATGATCGGAGCAGGTTTGGCAGCAATAGCTTTAGCTGGAGCCGGTGTTGGTATTGGAATAATTTTTGGAAACTATTTGTCAGGAGCGATGAGAAATCCCTCTGCAGCACAAAAACAGTTTCCTAACTTGCTTTTAGGTTTTGCACTTGCGGAAGCAACAGGATTATTTGGATTGGTAGTTGCGTTAATCATTCTTTTTGCGTTTTAAGTAATAATGATTAAAAAAATATATTTTCAGTCAATATTTTTTAGCTTTCTATTTTCAATGAAAGCTTTTGCAGCTGAAAGCGGAGGTATGCCTCAATTAAATCCTGAATTTTGGGTTTCTCAGATTTTTTGGTTAACACTTACGTTTGGAATTTTGTATATAGTTCTATCTAAACTAATACTTCCAAAAATTAGTGACAACTTAGAGTCTCGAAAATCTCAAATATTAGAAAATATTGAGGCTGCAGAAAATCAAAGAGAAGATAGTGAAACAAAATTAAAAGAATATGAAGAAATTATCTTTAAAAGCAAACTTGAGGCTAAAAACATTTTTAGTCAAGCAAGAGAAAAGGCATTAAAGGATATTAATGCTAAAAAAGATGTTCTCGATAAGCAGATTGATGATGAAATCAAAGAGGCTGAACAAGAAATAAAATCGCTTCGAGATGGCGCTCCTGATAAGATCAACAAGATAGCAATTGAGACTTCATCAGAATTAATACAAAAACTCATTGGTGCTGAAGTAAATAATAGTAGCATATCAGCAATTGTTGATGATTTATCAAAAAGAAATGGAGATAAATATTATGACAATTGATGCAACATTTTGGGTGGCAGTCTCATTTATTATTTTTTTTGGAGCCTTAATTTATCTAAAAATTCCTCAAAAGATTACGTTTATGTTAGATAAAATGATTTCTGATATTAAAAATGAAATTGATGAAAGTGAAAAATTAAGAACAGAAGCTAAAGTACTTCTTGATAAAGCTCAAAATAAATTAGACACAGCGCAATCGGTAAGTAATCAAGTTTTAGAAGAAGCCAAAAAGGACACCGATAAGCTTATAATCGAATTAAATGATAAATTTCATAAATCTTCAGAAATTAAAAAAAATTTAGCTGAAAATAAAATAAGTCAGATGAAGGAAGCTGCTATCAAAGAAATTAAAGATGTTTCAATTAAAATTGCAGTGGACTCTGTTAAAAAAATTATCACTACATCTGTTGATAAATCGAAACTTGATACAGTATTTCAAAAAAATTTAGACGAAACTAAAGAAGAGTTGAAAAAAATTAACTCATAATAACCTTACAATTTTTAAAAAAAACTATAAATTATTCAAATGAATTCTATAGTTATTGGATCAGGGTTTGGTGGCATTGCTGCTGCTCTTCGCCTTAAAAAAAAAGGTCATAAAGTTACACTTGTAGAAAAACACCCTGATCTTGGTGGTAGAGCTAGAGTGTTTAGAAAAAATGGTTTTACTTTTGATGGTGGGCCCACAGTGATTACTGCACCATATCTAATTAATGAATTATTTCAATTATTTCAAAAAGATCCTGAAGATTATATCAAACTTTCGCCACTTAAAATTTGGTATCAATTTATTTTTGAAGATAAATCAAAATTTAACTATTCAGGAAATGAAATAGAAATGAAAAATCAAATTAAAAAATTAAATAATGAAGACGTTAAAGGTTATGAAAAATTAGTTAATTTTACTAAAAAAATCTTTGATAAAGGCTTTACTGAACTTGCTGATGTTCCTTTTGATAAGCCATTTGTAATGATGCAACAACTACCTTCCCTTTTAAAACTTAAAAGCTATAAATCTGTTTATTCTTTAGTTTCATCATATGTTAAAAATGAAAAGTTAAGAAGAATGTTAAGTATGCATCCTCTTTTAGTTGGAGGAAACCCTTTTACTACAACTTCTATATACGGGCTAATTTTGTACTTAGAAAAAAAATGGGGCATACATTATTCAATGGGTGGAACTGGAAATATAATTAATGGTTTTGAAAAATTAATGAAAGAAACTGGTATAGAGATTTTGAAAAATAGTGAAGTTACTAAAATAATTTCGAATAATAATAAAATTTCTGCTATTCAAATAAATAATCAAAAAATAATAGATGCTGATAATGTTATATGTAATGCTGACCCGCCAGCTGTTTATGAAAAATTATTAAAAGAAAGGACAAACAGATCAATTCTATTTAATTGGAAAAAAAAAAGAATGGAATATTCCATGGGATTATTTGTCTATTATTTCGGAACCAAAAAAAAATATGAAAATGTTGAACATCACACTATAAAGTTTGGTAATAAATACAAAGAACATCTTGATGATATATTCGATGAAAAAAAATTAAATAGCGATATCAGTTATTATCTTCACAGACCAACTGCTACAGATAGTTCAATGGCTCCTAAAGATAATGACTGTTTTTATGTTTTGGTACCCGTCCCTAATAACCAATCAGGAATAAATTGGGGTATTGAAGGTGAAAAAATGAAAAATTTAGTGATTAATAAAATGGAAAGAGATTTAATGCCTGATCTCAAAGAAAATATTGTAGAAGATTTCTACCTAACTCCAGACTACTTTGAAAATGATTTAAATACTAAATTTGGCTCAGGTTTTTCAATTCAGCCAAAATTTACCCAATCAGCCTATTTTAGATTTCATAATAAATCAGAAATATATGATGGTCTTTACTTTGTTGGAGCAGGAACGCATCCAGGAGCAGGAGTACCAGGTGTCTTATCTTCTGCAAAAGTACTAGATAAAATATTATAATGTCTAATCAAAGCTATTTATCTATTTATGCTAAATCCTTTAATTGGGCAGGTTTTTTTTTACCAAAAAAAATTTATTTAAAATGCTCAGCTTTATATGATTTTTGTAGAGTGGCAGATAATATCGCAGATAGCAATGAGTCAATTGATGAAAAAAAAAAAAAATTTATACACTTTCATAACAATTTTGATAACAAACAATTTGAAGACCCTATTATAAAAAATATGTGGGGACTAATAAATGAATTTGATATTTCCTTAAATATAATTCAGGATTTACTAGATGGTATCAATTCTGATATTAGAGACAATATAAGATTAGAGAGAAAAAAAGACTTATTAATTTATTCATATAAAGTGGCTGGAACAGTTGGGCTTATGATGGCAAAAATACTAAGAGTAAAAAAAAAAATTCATTAAAATCAGCAATTGACTTAGGTATAGCTATGCAACTAACAAATATATCAAGAGATGTTATTGAAGATTTGAATAATGGCAGGTCTTATATAAATTTAAATTTTGAGGATATTAAATCTACTATAGAGCTTGCAGAAAAATATTATGAAGACTCGTTCTATTCTATTAAGGAAATACCACTAAGATTACGTTTTGCTATTTTAGTTGCAAGGAGAGTTTATAGAAAAATTGGTCACAAAATTCTCAATAAACAAAATATTGAAAATTATACAAAATCAGGAAAAATTTACGTATCTAATCTTGAAAAAATAATTGAAACATTTTATTCATTGTTTGATCTGATTAAATTATTTTTAATCACCAAAAATGATGATGATATTCAACATGATCATTTTTTAATTAATGAAGAAATTAATTTAGATGAAAGAATTTGATTACATAATAATTGGTGGAGGATGCTCTGGTCTATCTCTAGCCTATGAATTAGAAATTCATAATAAGTTAAAGAATAAATCTTTAGCAATTATTGAACCTAGAGTTGAGTATAAAAGAGATAAAACTTGGTCTTTTTGGAAAATATTTCCACATAATTTTGATGATTGTGTAAAAAAAAGTTGGGATAATTTTACAATAAATTTGCCTAATGAAACTAAATATGTTGAATGTAAAACAACTCCCTATCAAACAATAGATAGTGAACTATTTTATAATAAAATAATTTCTAGACTAAGGTTGAATAAGAATATTACCTTTTTAAAAAACATTAATGATATTAATAAAGTAAATTCAGTTGTTTTTAATAGTGTCCCAAATTTTAATGATAATAAGAATAATCTATGGCAACATTTTTGTGGCGTTGAAGTAGAAACTGATAATGATTTTTTTGATGATAAAATTTTCAATTTAATGGATTTTGCTTGTGACCAAAGAAATGAAGTTCATTTTTTTTACACACTTCCATTTACAAAAAAAAAAGCCCTTGTAGAGACCACCTGGATTTCCACTCTAAACAATGAGACTCTTAAGGATTATGACAACCAAATTGACAATTATTTAAGCAATCATTTAAATATAAGAAATTGCAAGATAAACTTTAGGGAAGTGGGTGCAATTCCTTTATTTAGACAAGATCAAAAGAGGGAAAGAAATCAAATTAATATCGGTTCTGCAGGAAATATGACTAGGTTAAGTACTGGCTATACGTTTTTAAATATTCAAGAGCAGAGCAAGTATATAAGAGAAAATATCAACAAAATAGAGAAAACAAAAATATTTCGAATTGGTAAAAAATATGATTTTTTAGATAAAATTTTTTTAAATGTACTCAAAAATAATTCACCAGAAATGGGAAATATATTTTACAAAATGTTTAATTGTACACCAAGTACAGTTATAAATTTTTTATCAAATAAAAGTAATTTATTAGAGGATTTATCAATTGTATCAAAAATGCCTAAGTGGATGTTTTTAAAACAGATATTTAAAATATGAACTATAAAATTAAAAAAATTAATTTAAATCATTCTTTTATTTTTTTTATAATTTGTAATATTTTTTCTTTTACATTAATCAAGTTCAATGATTTGATTATTTCTCCAATAGTATGTCTATTGCTAATTTTGGTTATTGGTGTCTCTCATGGATCGTTGGATCATTTAAAAGGTAAAAAACTATTCAAAATTCTAAATATAAAACAATTTTCAATTTTTTATTTACTTTATATTTTAATGGCTATTTTAATTATTATTCTTTGGATGGCGATACCATCTATTTCATTAATGATTTTTTTAACTGTTGCGTCTTATCATTTTGGAAAAGAAGATACTCAATTTTTAATAAATGAATTTTCTTATTTAAATCAATTACTATATTTCTTGAAAGGATTGTTGGTAATTTTAGCCCCATTGTATTTTCACTTTAATGAGACATTGTTCATATTCAAATTTTTATTAATTGAAAATGAATTATTTTATTCATCTTTAGAGTTTATAGAAACTAATAAACTAATCTTAGTTGGAATAATTTTAAGTACTTTCTCTAGTATGGTTTTATATTTAAATAAATTTGAAATAAAAAAATTTACTATTTTTTTGGATTACTTTTCAATATTGATACTTAATTACTATTTATCGCCATTAACAGCTTTTACTATTTATTTTTGTTTTTTGCATTCAATCAGACACAGCATTTCTCTAGTTTATGAGATAGATAAAATCAGCTTTAAAAATGGTATAAATATATTTGTTAAAAAAGCCTTACCATTAACAATTTTAACAGCAATTATAAGTTTAATAGGTCTGTATTTATTAAATGGTATATATGATCTTGATAATTCAATTTTAAAAATAATATTTATAGGTTTGGCGTCTTTAACCTTTCCACATATATTGCTTGAATATTTTCTAGAAAAAAATGAAAAATAAAGAAATAAAAATTTTACTATCTGCTCCACGTGGATTTTGTGCTGGTGTTGAAAGAGCTATCGAAATTGTTGAAAAATCAATCCAAAAATATGGGGCACCTATTTATGTTCGTCATGAAATTGTTCATAATAAATATGTTGTTGACGACTTAAAGAGTAAAGGTGCTATATTTGTGGAAGAACTTGAGGAAATAAAAGATAAATCTAGACCAGTAATTTTTTCTGCTCACGGAGTGCCAAAAAAAATACCAGAAGATGCAAAAAATTATAATATGACGTATGTTGATGCTACTTGTCCTTTAGTTTCAAAGGTTCACAGAGAGGCTGAAAATCTTAATAAGGCTGGTTACCATATAATTTTGATTGGACATCAAAATCATCCTGAGGTTATAGGCACTATGGGGCAATTACCAAAAGACACTATTGACCTTATTCAAAATGAAGAGGAGGCAAAAAATTACAATAATAAAAAATATAAGAAAATAGCTTTTGTTACTCAAACGACTCTTTCTATAGATGATACAAAAGAAATAATTAAAATCTTAAAAAGTAAAATTCAGGATATAAAAGAGCCTCTTAAAGAAGATATTTGTTATGCAACAACTAATAGACAAATGGCTGTCAAAAACATTGCAAAAAAATGTGATATGTTTTTTATAATTGGTAGTAGAAATTCATCAAATTCCGTGAGACTTGTTGAGGTTGCTAAAAAATCTGGTTGTTCAAATGCACGATTAATTCATTCTAAAAGTGAGATACCATATGAACAAATTGAAAACTCAAATATAATTGGAATCTCTTCTGGTGCATCAGCTCCTGAAATATTAGTTAATAACTTTATAAGTGATTTAAAAAATAGATTTACTATTAATATAGATGAAGTAGAAATAATTAAAGAAAATGTAGTATTTAAAATTCCAAAAAAACTAAATTAAATGGCTGTTTATACAAAGATTAGTAACAGAGAAATTATTTTAATAAATTCTAAATTTGATATTGATAAAATTGAAAGTTTTAAGGGTATTAAAAAAGGAATTGAAAATACAAATTATTTATTAAGATCAAAAAGAAAAAAGTTAATCTTAACGATTTTTGAGAAAAGAGTTTCAAACAGAGAAATACCATTTTTTATGAAACTTATGGAGTCTCTAAATAATTCAGGAGTTAATTGCCCAAAACCTTTAAAAGATCTAAATGGAAATTATATAATAAAACTCAAAGGAAAATCAGCTTGTATCGTTTCGTTTATTGAGGGTAACGATAAAATTAAGCTTAATTCTAAAAACTGTTTAGATATTGGAAAAATAATTGCGCGTATGCACAATGTTTCAAAAAATATCAAATTATACAGAAAAAACTCTATGGGTGTTAAAAATTTAACTCCTCTTTTAAAAAGTATAAAATTTAAATCTAAAAAATTCTCAAACCTAGAAAAATTTTTAAAAATTAATTTAAATGAGTTAAAAAAAAATTGGCCAAAACAATTGCCTCACGGAATAATCCATGGAGATTTATTTATAGATAATATTTTTTTTAAGAAAAATAGATTATCTGGAATTATTGACTTTTACTTTGCTGCAAACGATTATTTTATGTATGAAATTGCAATTTGTATTAACGCTTTATGCTTTGATGTTACAAAATCAAAATTTATTATAAACAAACAAAAAATTAAAAATTTAATTAAAGGATATGAGAGTATAAAAAAAATTTCTTTAAGAGAAAAAAAATCATTAAATATTTTATGCAAAGGTGCAGCAATGAGATATTTGCTAACTAGGCTATATGATTATTCAAATACTCCTAAAACAGCGTTAATTCAAATTAAAGATCCAAATGAATACTATCAAAAACTTATCGCACATAATAATTTAGGTTCTTACAAAGATTATTTTATCTAATGATTGAAATTTATACAGATGGTTCCTGCTTAACAAATCCTGGAAATGGTGGTTGGGCAGCAATCATAAATATAAATGGTGAAATTACAAAAATTAGTGGTAATGAAAAAAATACCACAAATAATAGAATGGAATTACTGGCGCCAATAAATGCCTTAAAAAATATGAATGCTGACTCACAAATTAAAATTTATACTGACTCTCAATACGTAAAGCTTGGCATAACTGAATGGATTAACAAGTGGGTAATTAATAATTGGCAAACATCAAAAAAAGAAGATGTAAAAAACAAAGATTTATGGATTAAATTGTATGATCTTAATAAATCTTTAAGTGTTGAATGGCACTGGGTAAAAGCACATGTTGGCAACCCAATGAATGAAGAAGTTGATATATTGGCTAAAAAAGCAGCAAATTTAAACTAATTTTATAAAATTTTCAGCAGCAGAAATTTCACAGGAACCAGCATCTTCCTCCTCTTGTAATTTAATAACCTTTAAATTATCAACTAGCATTGTATATCTATTAGACCTAATACCAAGTCCTCTTGCACTTTTATCTACATCCGCACCAATTGCCTTAGTAAAGTTTAAAAAAGGATCTCCAACCATTAAAATTTTTTCACCCACATTATGCTCTTTACCCCATGCATTCATTACAAATGGATCATTAACTGAAATACAAATAATATATTCAATACCTTTTTCTTTGTATTGTTCAAACATTTTTACATAGCCAGGCAAATGTTTTGCGGAACATACTGAAGTATAAGCACCTGGTAAACCAAATATAATTACTTTTTTATTTTTTAGAAATTCTTGAGCTCTTATTTTATTAGGGTTTCCATTTTCCATAATAAAAATTTCTGAATTTGGTATTTGATCATTTTCTTTTATATTCATTAAATTCTTTCTTTTATATATTTTTTTATTTTATTAACGTTGTTGTCGATGATGTCAAATTTTTCTTTTTCATTCAAAACAAACATTAGTTCTTCAGGAAGATCTGCTTTAACATTTATAGCTTTTTTGATTGCATCTGGAAATTTACAAGGATGTGCTGTTGCTAAAACTATATTATTTCCATCTAAATTAATTTTGTTAAATGCTCCATAACCTATTGCACTATGTGGATCTAAGACAACGTTATATTTTTCATAAACTGTATTTATAGTTTTTATAATCTCTTCTTCGCTCATTCTTGATGATAAAAAATCATTATTTATTACATTTAATTTTTCCTGATTAATTATATATTTTCCATCTTCTTTAATATTTTTCATTACTTCTGCTGTCCGTATATCGTTACCATTATTTAAATCATAAAGCAGTCTTTCAAAATTACTTGCTATTTGTATATCCATACTCGGGGATATTGTTTCATAAACTTTTTCAACCTCATAAGTACCCTTTGAAATTGCTCTGTGTAGAATGTCATTCTGATTAGTTGCTACAATCAATTTATTTATTGGAAGACCCATTTTTTTTGCAAGATATCCTGCATAAACATCACCAAAATTTCCTGTTGGGACTGAAAAATTCAATGGCTTCTTGTTATCTTCAGTTAAAAAATAACTATAAAAATAATATACACTTTGCGCTATAATTCTTGCCCAATTAATTGAATTAACACCCGACATTTTAATGTCATTAGAAAAATCTTTATCAGAAAACATTGTTTTTACTAAATTTTGACAATCATCAAAATTTCCATTTACAGCAATGTTGAATACATTCTTATCTTTTCCCGTGGTCATCAATTTTCTCTGGACTGAAGAAACCCTATTATGTGGATGAAGCACAAAAATATTTACATTTTTTTTTCCTTTAATGGCATCGATAGCTGCCGCACCAGTATCTCCTGAAGTTGCTACAACAATATTAAGTTTTTCATTTTCAATATTTAAGTAATATTCATAAAAATTTCCCAAAAGCTGCATTGCTACATCTTTAAAAGCTAACGTTGGACCATGAAATAATTCAAGTACAGAACAGTCTCCAACTTTAACAAGATCAACAACATTTTTTTTTCTAAAAACTGAATAAGATTTATTAATAATTTTTCCTAAATCATTCTCGGTCATAAAATTACCAATGAATGGATAAATAATTTTTTTTGCTAATTCACTATATTCAAGGTTTTTTAATTGATTGATATCAATTTTATGTAAAGATCGAGGGATAAATAGACCCCCATCATCCGCGAGTCCTTTTACAAAAACATCTTTAAATTCGAAGATTTTTTTATTATTTCTTGTGCTTATATATTCCATCTAATAATTTTTTTTTCTGAAATATAGATATATTAAAAGAATTGAAATCGCCATTGAAAACCAGGTAATTGCATATTTTTTATGATTGTTTGAAATTTTAGCAGTAATCACTTTGGGTTTGGGTTGGCTATAATCTCCATTTAAATAAATAATATATTTCGAAAATTCTTTTCCTGTGTATTTAAAAATATCTTTTCGATCTAGTGTGAACCAATAATTTTTTTCAATATCATTTTTAGGCTTAAAAAAATTTGCCTTAGATTGAGTTTTCAGAGTTCCAATTATATCCTTTTCATTGATTGAATTAATTTCTGATTGATCTTTTTTATCAAAAGGTATCCATCCTCTATTAATTAAATAATTATCGTTATTAATTAAAATAGGATTAATTACTTCAAACCCAGGTTTGCCACTTTCGTTTAAATTATATAGATAGATTTGTTTTTCAAAATCAATTTTCCCTGACGTTTTTATCCTTAAATAATTTTTTTTATCGATATTTGATAATTCAATTGGGCTATTTTTTAACGACTCTTCGATTTGACTAATTAAATCTAATTTCCAGTTTAATCTATATAACTGCCAAGATCCTAAAGAAAAAAGCACTAGGATTACTATATAAACGAAAACTGAAAATAAGAACTTATTCTTCAAGGATTAAATGTTTAACTTCCCCAAATATATATGGCTGCAAATAAGAATAACCAAACTACATCAACAAAATGCCAGTACCAGGCAGCTGCTTCAAATCCAAAATGATGGTCTTTATTGAAATGACCAAGTTTTCCTCTCCACAAACATACTGCTAAAAATATTGTGCCTATAATAACGTGGAAGCCATGAAAGCCTGTTGCCATATAGAAGACTGCTCCATAAATATGACCTGAATAATCAAAGGTAGCATGATGATATTCGTATGCCTGAAGTAAAGTAAAACAGAAACCTAAAATAACTGTAAGTGTAAGACCTTGAATAAAACTTTTTCTGTCATCCTCCAACAATGCATGATGTGACCAAGTTACAGTAGTACCTGATAACAACAAGATAAGTGTATTAATTAAAGGAATATCCCATGGATCAAAAGTTTCTATATCTTTTGGTGGCCAAACATTTCCAACAAACTCATTTGGAAATAAACTAATATCAAAATACGCCCAAAACCAAGCAACAAAAAACATAACCTCAGATGCAATAAACAATGTCATTCCATATCTGTGGTGAATTTGAACAACAGGAGTGTGATGTCCTTGATGTTCTGCCTCTATTACAACATCTCTAAACCACATGTAAGCACCATAAAGCACGAGAGCCAAACCAAGGTACATTCCCCATGAAACATCGTTATGCATATAATAAATTGTTCCAATTGCTAACACTAAGCAAGAAAATGATACATAAATAGGCCAAGGACTTGGGTCTACTAAATGATAATCATGTTTTTTTTCAGCTGACATTTTCGTGATTATGATTGTTTATAGTAATCTGTCGAGAAAAAAGTGTACGACATAGTTACATCCTCTAAATTTTTTGTAGCTGGGTCATTAACTAGTTCAGGATCTAAATAAAAAGTCATTACATAAGTGGCTTTTTCTCCTGCTTTTAGTTCTTGTTTTTCAAAGCAAAAACAACCCAGTTTACTGTAATATTTTCCAAAACTTGACGGCGAAACATTAAAGCTTGCCACTCCATAAGTTGTTTCTTCACCATAGTTTTCAACTTCAAACTCAATTCTGTTCACTTGGCCAACCTTAACATCAATGACATTCGATTTAGCTTTAAAATCCCAAGTGAGATTGTTTACGTTGGTATCAAACCTAACGCTTACAACTTTATCCAATACTATATTAGGGGCTTCTTTTGAAACCTGAGTGGTTCCTCCAAAACCAGTTATTCGACAGAACATGTCATAAAGAGGTACGGCTGCAAATGAAAGACCAAGCATAAGGAAAAAAATTCCACCAAGTAAAACTGGAGTTAAAGTTTTCTTCTTAATCATAGCTGTCTATCAAAAACTCCTACATTATATAAAGTAAATACAAAAAGAAAAACCATAAATACCAAAATTATTACTGCAGTTAAAATATTTTTTTTCTTAGTTTTTTTATCTGGTGTTATCATAAAATTTTATCAATTAAAAAAAGAACAAAAATCAAAAATAAATATAAAATTGAATATCCAAATATAGATTTTGCTTTTTTTGCACTAAATTTATTTATCTTAAAATTATAAAGTTCAAAACATAAAAAATTATAATAAAAAGTTAGGATTAAAGATGGAATTAAAAAAATTAATCCCACAAAATCAATTGCATAAGGCATCATAATTACAGGTACCATTATCAAAGAATAAATAAAAATATTTAATTTTGTGCTTTCAATTCCATTTGTTAATGGAAGCATCGGAATTTTTGCTTTTTTATAGTCATCAGATTTATAGAGACTTAATGCCCAAAAATGAGACGGCGTCCAAAAGAAAATTATCAAAAAGAATGTTAAAGGTTCTAATGAAAAAGTGTTCGTAGCAATGGTCCAGCCGATAACTGGTGGCAAAGCTCCCGCAGCTCCCCCAATAACTATGTTCTGTGGAGTTTTTCTTTTTAACCAAATTGTGTAAACAAACACATAAAACAGTATAGTAAATAACAATAAACTAGCAGATAATCTATTAGCAAAAAAATCAAGAGCAATTACTGAAAAAAATGAAAGAGCAATACCAAAGACCAAAGCTTGGTTCTTATTAACTTTTCCAGTTGGTATTGGTCTAAGACAGGTTCTTGACATTAACGCATCAAGATCAGATTCATACCACATGTTCAATGCTCCAGCTGCTCCAGCACCAATAGATACTAAGATGATTCCAACAATTGCATCTTTGGTTGAAATAATGTTTGGTGCCATTAACAAACCAACAGCACATGTAAAAATTACTAATGACATCACTCTTGGCTTCATCAACTTAAAGAGTTCTGAAAAATTAAAAACGTCCTCTTGACTTAAGTTTCTATTTTTTAATTTAGACTTGATCATTTTTTTTAGTGTGAAAAATCTAAATTATTTTTAACTGCTAGATTTTTCAAGACTTTCTTCGTCTTCAAACTTTGGTAATTCATCAAAAGTGTGAAAATTAGGTGGTGATGGTACTGTCCACTCTAAAGTCGTTGCGCCTTCTCCATAAGGATTTTGGGCCGCAGCTTTTTTCTTTGAAAATGAATAAATTAAATTTACAAAAAATACTAACAAACCTATTACTGATATGTAAGATCCAACAGATGAAACATAGTTCCATCCAGCAAATGCATCTGGGTAATCAGCATATCTTCTCGGCATACCTGCTAATCCTAAAAAATGTTGTGGAAAAAATACGAGGTTAACACCAATAAAAGTTAACCAGAAATGTAATTGGCCCAAAAATTCTGAATATTCGTATCCAGACATTTTACCAAACCAGTAATAAAAACCTGCAAAGATTGCAAAAACTGCACCTAGAGATAATACATAGTGAAAGTGAGCAACAACATAATATGTATCATGCATCGCTGTATCAACACCTGCATTTGCAAGAACAACACCTGTTACACCACCTACAGTAAATAAAAATATAAATCCTAAAGCCCAAACCATTGGAGTTTTAAATGAAATAGATCCACCCCACATTGTTGCTATCCAAGAAAATATCTTGATGCCCGTTGGAACAGCAATGATCATGGTAGCTGCCAAGAAATAAGCTTTAGTGTCTGTGCTTAAACCAACTGTATACATGTGGTGAGCCCATACAACAAAACCAACAATACCGATTGCAACCATTGCATAAGCCATTCCTAAATAACCAAAGACAGGTTTTTTTGAAAATGTAGAAACAATATGACTGATCATTCCAAAACCTGGTAAAATTAAAATATAAACTTCAGGGTGACCAAAAAACCAAAATAAGTGTTGGAATAAAACTGGATCTCCTCCTGTTTGTGCATCAAAAAAAGCGGTACCAAAATTTCTATCCGTTAAAAGCATTGTAATGGCACCAGCTAAAACTGGTAATGAAAGTAACAGTAAGAAAGCTGTAACTAAAATTGACCAAGCAAACAAAGGCATTTTATGCAGCGTCATGCCCGGTGTTCTCATATTTAAAATTGTAGTGATAAAGTTTACTGCACCTAAAATTGAAGATGCTCCAGCCAAGTGTAAACTTAAAATAGCAAAGTCCATTGCAGGTCCTGGTTGACCAGCTTTAGAAGATAAAGGAGGATAAATAGTCCATCCACCCCCAACTCCTGTTTGGCCTGGAGGGCCATCCATAAAAATTGAAAGTATTAATAAAATGAATGAAGTCGGTAATAACCAAAATGAAATATTGTTCATTCTTGGAAAAGCCATATCAGGTGCACCAATCATAATTGGCACAAACCAGTTACCAAAACCACCTATCATCGCAGGCATCACCATAAAGAAAATCATGATCAAACCATGACCAGTTACTAACACATTATATAGATGATAATTACCACCTAAAATACCATCACCAGGATGCATCAATTCCATTCTCATTAAAACTGAAAACGCAGTACCAATAACACCTGCAACAATTGCAAATATCAAATACATTGTTCCAATGTCTTTATGATTAGTTGAATAAGCCCAACGCTTCCAACCAGTTGGAGTATGATGATCGTCGTGTGATACTGTTTGTGTGTACATATTAGTTGCTCGCTATCTTTATATTTTCATTTTCTAATAATGGTTCTTTTGCAAATTTAATTTTTGCTCCTGTTAGCCATTCTGCATAATCTGCTTCTGACACAACTCTTACAGTAATTGGCATAAACGCATGTTTAATTCCACAAAGTTCAGAACATTGTCCATAGTAAGTTCCAACTTTTTCAGCTTTAAACCATGTTTCATTAATTCTTCCTGGTACTGCATCTCTCTTAACACCAAAAGATGGTAATGCCCAAGCATGTAAAACATCATTTGCTGTAATTAAAACCTTCACTACTTTATTAACTGGAACAACAACTTCATGATCTACTGAAAGTAGTCTTGGTTGATTTTCATTTAAATCTTTTGTCTCAATCATATATGAGTCAAAAATAATATTTTCATCTGGATACTCATAACCCCAATACCACTGGTAACCTATAGCCTTAACCGTAACATCTGCTTTTGGAATAGTATCTTGTTTGTATAGAATTTTAAAAGATGGTACCGCTATAACAATCAGAATTAAACATGGAATTAGAGTCCACAATACTTCAATTGCAACATTATGTGTTGTCTTTGATGGATTTGGATTTCTTGAAGCTCTAAATCTAATAGACACGTAAATCATTAAGAATAATACGAAGACACTAATTGCAATTATAATAGGTAGTAACAAATTATCATGAAAATTAACTATCTCTCTCATTGACTGGGATGCAGCATCTTGAAAACCTAACTGCCAATCCTTAGGTTGATTAGCAAGTGCGTTTGATGAATAAAAAATAGTTAGAAATATGTATAAAATTTTTTTCATTTGTAGACACTATATAGTTCGTCTTTTGCAAAATTACACTTTACTTTTCGCGACAAAATATCAATTTATTGCGTAATTTATGATCGATATAGCTGAAATTACAGCTGTTTCTGATCTCAATATGTTTTCATTGATTTTAATTGGTTGAACACCTTCAAATTTAAGAATCTGTTCTCTTTCCAATTCAGAAAAATCTCCCTCCGGTCCGATTATTACACAAGTTGGCTTAGACGTTATTTGATCTGTATCAATTTTATTATTTTTTGAGTTTAAATCTGTGAATATTAAATCCATGTTTTTATTTTTCAAAAAAGACTCCAAAGATTGAGAGTCTTCGATTAAAGGAACATTAATTCGATTAGATTGTTCGGTTGCTTCAATAATGACTTTTTCAACTCTTTCTTTATTAATTTTACGAACAATAGTTCGATCAAATATTATGGGCAAAAACTTTGTAACACCCAACTCTGTTGCTTTTTGAATCATAAAATTAAAATAGTTTGATTTAATGGGTGAAAAAGCAAGCCATAATTCTTTAGAATTTTCTTTTTGTCTTAATTGACTGGTAATATTAAATTTAACAATACTTTTTGAAATACTTAAAATTTTTGCTTCCCACTCTCCACTATTATTAAATAAAGAAAAAACTTCATTTTCTTTAACTCTCATTACTTTACTCACATAATGAGATTGTGATTTATCAAGAGTGGCTGTTAAATTAAGTGATAAACTTTCACAATAAAATAATCTAATATTACTCATTAAGATAAGTTTAATTATGAAAAATATTAAAGCAATAATTTTTGATGCATATGGAACTTTATTTGATGTGAATTCAGCTGCTGAGAAATGTAAAGATAAAATTGGTGATAAGTGGGAAGGTTTTGCAAATTACTGGAGAACCACTCAACTAGAATATACTTGGCTTAGAAGTCTAATGAAAAGACATAAAGACTTCTGGCAAGTAACTGAAGATAGTTTGGATAAATCTATGAAAGCTTATGAAATAGATTCTTCAATGAGAAATGAATTGTTAGATCTTTATAAAATTTTATCACCATTTAAAGAAGTGCCAGAAGTTTTAAAATCACTAAAAGAAAAAAAGTTTAAACTTGCTATTCTTTCAAACGGTACACCCACCCTTCTCAATCAATTAGTTAAAAGTAATAATTTAAAAAATATTTTTGATGATATTTTTTCAATCGAAGAAGTAGGGATTTATAAACCAGACACAAAAGTTTACGATATGCCAATTAACAAATATCAAATTAAAAAAAATGAAGTTGCTTTTTTGAGTGCAAACACTTGGGATGTGTCAGGTGGAGGAAATTATGGTTATAATTCTATTTGGGTAAACAGAAATAATAATATTTTTGATAAACTTGACTACCAACCAAAGTTAGAGATCAAAAACTTAAAAGATCTGTTACCCAATATAAGATCTAATTAAAATTAAGCCTTATCTCCATAATCAGTCATATGTTTTGGAATTCTTTTATTTTTTCCATACATAAAATGATTTTCCATTTTTTCTCTATATTTACTTGCTGGAACAGTTAATCCAACTGACTCTGCAACTTCCCTAATCAGCATTGAATTAGCTCCACAGCAAATACCGAGATAATTTATCCCTAAATCATTTGCCTCTTTTGCGAATTGACCTATTTCATATCTATTACAAAAATGTGGATCTAAAGCTGTTGGGAATGTTCTTCCGTGTGGAGAAGGACAGCCACAATCGGCTCTGTCAGGCAAATTAAAAAAAGTTGGAAATTTTTCATTAGTTCTATATGGAATTGGTAAAGCACCTACATGACATTTGACTGCTTTTCTAATCTCCTTTAAGAATGGCAACATTGTTGCTGGTCCTCTAAAACAATTTAAGCCCACAACATCAGCACCTCTTTGTTCCAGCTCTTTACATGTATCAACTACAGACTTTCCATCTCTCATTTTATTTTCACCCATTGGTGAAATTGTTAACACAGCTGGTAAATTGGCTTTCTTCATTACTTCAAGAGCTTTAAAAGCTTCTTCAGCATAATAAAAAGTTTCACCAATTAACATATCCGCACCTTCATCAACTGCCCAACCAATCATTTCAGAAAACATGCCTTCAACTACTTTTTGAGCTTGCTTGTCATCTTCCTTCCAAATATTTGAGTTAGAAATATTTCCAGCCATTAAATTTGGTTGAGATCCTTTGGGTGTATCTAAAGCAACTTTTTTTGCAATTTTTAAAGCAGAACGATTTAGCGGTTCAAGTAATTCCTCTTTACCTATAACTCGCATCTTTTCTCTATGTCCATTATAAGTAAAGGCTTCAACAATGTCAGATCCTGCATGTTGAAATTCTCTGTGCAAATTTTCAAGAACTTCTGGATGATCTAAAGATACCATTGGCACAAATTCTCCAGATGCCATATATCCACGTTTTTCTATTTCAAATAAAAAACCTTCAGCACAAATCACTGGCCCTTTATCTAATCTTTCTTTTAATATATTTGTTTTCATTTTTTCTCCAATACAGAGTTAAAAAGCTAAAACTTTGATACAAATCAAATCAATATATTTTGAATTAGCTCTTCCCTCCTTCAATTTGGAGAAAAGAAACTAATTAACCAAAGAGGGTAAAAATTAGCTCTTTTCTCCTTTTTAGTGCTTTAGCAAAATGCTGGGTGCACAATACGGTTCAAATACCCGATTTTAATTTGAGATAATTTCAAAAAAAAACCACCAGCTAAAGCGGTGGTTGAAGTGTCGCTTTAGCAGGATTTTTAAAGCGCTCTGCAATTTAACTTAAATCAGCGCTATTCAATAGAACCACAAATAAACAATGTTGTCAAAAGAATAAGCTTTATCTTATTCTGTTTTCTTCAAAGTTTTTATTGAGTTTTAATGCAATGGTTCTTGTATTTCTTCTATTCCATTCAGAAAAAGATTTTAAAATAGGAATTACTGATAAGCCGAATTCTGTAAGTGAATACTCAACTTTTGGAGGTACTACTTGATGAACTTTTCTATTAACAATGCCATCAGTTTCCAACTCTTTAAGTTGCTTAGATAACATTTGTTGAGTGATAGTTTTTAATACTTTTTTTAACTCATTAAATCTTACCGTCTTATTGTGAAACAGTGTAAATAGAATTCTTATTTTCCACTTACCACCAAGAAAATATATAGCTCTTTCAGCTGGGCAATTAATTAATTCTTTCATGTCACTTAAATAACTATTTTATTTTAATTATCAAGGTATGTTTTTAAATACTAGTATGATTATTTTGCGTACTTGCATAATTTATAACAAATCATTATTTATGTTCCAAACTAATCGAAAGGGTAAATATGACTAAAGGACAGAATGCTGGCAATGGACCAATTGCAGTGGAGGTTGAAAAAGATAAATCTTATTATTGGTGTTCATGTGGACAATCAAAAAAACAACCATTTTGTGATGGATCACATAAAGGAACTGAGTTTACTCCATTGGCATACAAGGCAGAAGAAACAAAAAAAATGTTTTTCTGTGCATGTAAACAAACTAACAATGCACCATTTTGTGATGGTTCACACAATAAATAAATTATGACAAATATATTAGATTTAGTAGCAAGGTTTTTTATTTCACTTATTTTTTTATTAAGTGGAATAAATAAAATTGGAAACTATGAAGGAACTGTTGACTGGATGGAGTCCTTAGGTATGCCTGGTATTTTTTTAATCCCAGCAATCATATTAGAAATCGGTGCTTCAATACTAATAATAGCAGGATATAAAGTTAAAATTTCAGCAGCTTTGCTAGGTGTATTTTGTATAGCCACTGCGATTATTTTTCATAGTGATTTAAGTAATCAAATGCACTTTATTTCATTTATGAAAAACATTGGTCTTGCTGGAGGATTTTTATTTCTTGTTGTTAATGGAGCTAAAAATTTTAGTCTTGATAAAAAGTTTGGAAATTAAATGTCAAATATAGAAGTAAGTAAAATTATAGACCCTATTCCAGCATCAGATGGTGCTGGAGTAAAATTAAAAAGAAGTATTGGCGTTGAGCCAAATTACTTTGATCCATTTTTAATGTTGGATGAGTTTGGATCAGAAAATAGTGAAGATTATATTGCAGGTTTTCCACCCCATCCTCACAGAGGAATTGAAACAGTTACTTATATGTTAGCTGGAGATTTTGAACATAAAGATAGTACTGGTGGAGAAGGTAGAATGACTGCTGGGGATGTTCAGTGGATGAAAACAGGAAGTGGAATAATTCATTCTGAAATGCCAGCAATGAAAGAAGGTAAGCTTCATGGTTTTCAATTATGGGTAAATATGCCCGCTAAATTGAAGATGAGTAAGCCTGAATATATTTATATTGATGCAGATAAAATGAGTGTTCACAAAGATGAAGATAAACAAGTTAAAGTCATAGCTGGTAAATTTGAAACTGCTGAAGGCCCTGTTAAAGGTCATAACGTTGAACCAGTTTATTTAGACGTTGAATTAAATAAAGATAAAGAGTTTAACTTCAAATTACCATCTACTCATAATACTTTTACTTATTTAATTAATGGTGAAATTGAAATTGGTAAAAAAAGACATGACAATGTTAAAGATAGTACCTTAATACTATTAACTAAAGGTGAGGATTTAACTGTGAAAGCTAAATCAGACGCTAAGTTTTTACTTATCTCAGGAAAGCCAATTAATGAAGAGATTGCTAGAGGCGGACCATTTGTAATGAATACTAAAGCTGAGATCTTGCAAGCTGTACAAGATTATCATAATGATACATTTGTAAAATAAATTATGAAAGCTGTAATAATTAGTAAAACTGGTGGACCAGAAGTACTAGAGCTTAAAGACATTCAATTAGAAGATCCTAAGTCTGGTGAAGTATTAATTAAAAACGAAGCTATTGGCCTAAATTATATTGATACTTATCATCGATCTGGACTATATCCTGTTGAGCTTCCTTCCAATATCGGAATAGAAGGTGCAGGTGTTATTGAAAAAGTTGGACCTGATGTAAATGATTTTAAAGTTGGAGACAAAGTTGCTTATGCTTCAATGCCAATTGGCTCCTATTCAACTCATAGAATATTTCCCACAAAAAAATTGGTTAAGGTACCCAAGGGAATTGAATTAGAAAATGTAGTAACACTTATGACAAAAGGAATTACAACCTTTTATTTGTTGCACAAAACATATCCAGTAAAATCTGGTGAAACTATTTTGTATCATGCTGCAGCTGGTGGTGTTGGTCAAATTCTTTGTCAGTGGGCAAAAAGTTTAGGTTGTACAGTAATTGGAACTGTTGGTTCTGATGAAAAAATTGAAATAGCTAAAGCTAATGGGTGTGATCACGTCATTAATTATTCAAAAGAAAACTTTGCAGAAAGAGTAAAAGAAATTACAAATGGAGTTGGTGTTCCCGTTGTTTATGATGGAGTTGGTAAAAAAACATTTGATGGTTCAATTGAATGTTTAAAAGTTAGAGGAACAATGGTTTCATTTGGAAATGCATCGGGTCCCTTGGACCCTTGTAATGTTACAAAATCATTAGCACCTAAAGGATTATATTTAACAAGACCAAGTATTGCTCACTACACAACAACAAGGGAAGAGCTTGATGAAGCTGCGGGTAAAACTTTTGAAATGTTTATAACAAAAAAATTTAATCTAAAAATTTTTAAAAAATATTCTTTATCAGAAATTGTAAAAGCTCACAAAGATTTAGAAGGTAGAAAAATTTTAGGGCCTGCAGTTATACTTCCTTAATCAATGTCAACATCCATATCAGCCATATGCAGCTTAAGCGCATTTGTTGAAATATGAATTTCTCTAATAAAAAAAAGAATCGAAATGATCATAGATAAACAACAAGAACCAAAAATTAATCTTGCAATAAATATTTCATTTAAATAGAGACCTAACACAGTCATCATATTGAACAAAAATCCAAAAGCAGCAAACATAATTGTCCACCTCAAAAGAGTAATTCGTCCACTTAAGTTAATGAATTGCTTTTTCCATTCATGGGGAATATGATTTTCATAAACATGCTCATCATGAAGTTCTCTAATAAGCTTACTTAGAGAGTGAAATCGATTACTATAGATACTCATTAGCAAGGGAATAGCTGGAAACATCAATGCTGTGACTGTGTAATCTATATTCATACGAATCAGTTTGATTATGAAACTAGCCTTTGCTATTTACAAGTAAAATATTATGAACCAAGTAAAACTTTTCATTGATTTAATAAGATTAAAAAAACCAATCGGCTACATGCTTTTATTTTGGCCATGTGCATGGGGCCTAACTCTCGCTTATGATTTTTCAAAAAATTTAAATAATTATATTTTCTATCTAATATTATTTTTTCTAGGTGCTGTGTTAATGAGATCTGCTGGCTGTATTGTAAATGATATTCTAGATAAAGAGTTTGATAAAAAAGTATTTCGAACAAAAAATCGTCCAATCGCTTCAAATCGAGTTTCTGTTAAACTTGCAATATTCTATGTAACAGTTTTATGTTTTTTGGCTTTATTGGTACTGTTAAATTTTAATATCTATACAATATTACTAGCTTTATTCTCAATGCCATTTGCGTTTACATATCCATTGATGAAAAGATTTACATACTGGCCTCAATTATTTTTAGGAATTACTTTTAATTATGGATTGATACTAGGATGGACTGCAATCAAAGGTCAGATAGATATTGCGCCAATTTTATTTTATATTGGAGCCATATTTTGGACACTGGGTTATGATACCATATATGGATATCAGGATATAAAAGATGATGAAATCATAGGATTAAAATCAACGTCAATTAAATTTAAAGGTACTGAAAAAAAGTTTCTTTTTTCATGTTATCTTTTATTAATTATCTTTTTATTAATTGGAGGGTATCATATGAATTTAAATAATTTTTATTACATAATGATATTAATACCTTTTGCCCATTTATTTTTTTTTCAGATTAAGTTTTTTGACTCAAAAAAATCAGATAATTGTTTAAGAGTATTTAAAAGTAACAATTTTTTTGGCTTAATTATTTTTCTAAATATTCTAATTTCTAAAAATTTATAATGAATAAAAAGCAAATATATAAAAGACTTTACGAGGATTATACAAAAAAACATTTAAAGAAAATAATATTTTCTGCTATTTTTTCAATCTTTGTTGCAAGCAGTACTTCCTCTATAGCCTGGTTATTAGATCCAGCCATAAAGAAAATTTTTATAGATAAAGATCAGTCCTTAATATTAATAATTCCACTTGCAATTGTAGTAGCTTTTGCCACAAAAGGTGTTTCTTTGTATGCTGCAAAAACATTGATGATCCAAGTTGGAGAGGAAATAAGTAAAGCACTACAGTTTGATATGCTAAAATCCTTAATTAATGCTGACACTCAAGATATTGATAAGAAACATTCTGGAAAATTTATTTCTAACCTTACTTACGATGTAAACCACATAACTAATTTATTAAGTAATGCTATTTTGATTTTGTTTAAAGATAGTTTGACTCTAATCGGACTTTTAACTGTTATGTTTATTCAAAACTGGAAACTTTCCTTAATATCAATAATAATGATACCTATAGCAAGTATCTTTGCAAGAACTCTTGGCAAAAGGATGGGGAAAATTGTTACTGAAGCTCAAGAAAAATCTGGAAATTTAATTTCTTACTTGGTTGAATTATTTAAAAATCACAAAATAGCAAAAATATTTCAAAAAGAAGAATATGAGACGCGAAGAGCAGATGTTCATTTAACAGAATTAATGAATAAAAATAAAAAAATAGCAACAGTACTCATAAGAATGTCTCCAATTATGGAAGTTTTGACAGGAATTATGATTGCAATCTTAATTTACTATTCAGGAAAATTAATTGTTAAAGGGGAAATTGACGTAAATAATTTTTTTTCTTTTTTAGCAGCAATGATGTTAGCCTACCAGCCAGTTAGATCATTAACTAGCTTAAATATAGTAATTAATGAAGGACTTTCAGCTTCTTTAAGAATATTGCCTATAATTGATGCTGAAAATTTAATTAAAGACTCAGAAATATCAAAACCGTTAGAAATTAGAGAAAGTAAAATAAAATTCAAAAATATTTTTTTTAAATATGAAGCTAATGAAAAAGATGTTTTAAAAGATATCAATTTAGAATTTAAGGGTGGAAAAATGACTGCTCTAGTTGGTCATAGTGGGTCTGGAAAGTCAACAATCCTTAATTTAATTCCTAGATTTTATCAACCTTACTCTGGTCAAATCATAATTGATGATCAGCCAATAAATCACGTTACGATTGAAACCCTAAGAAATAATATATCACTTGTCAGTCAAGAAACTACTTTATTTGATGATACAATAAAAAATAACATCAAATATGCTAATGAAAATGCAACAGACGATGAGATACATCAAGCTGCTAAACTATCTAATTCCCATGAATTCATTGAAAAACTTCCAAATAAATATGAGACAAAAATAGGAGAAAATGGAGTTAGATTATCAGGTGGTGAAAAACAAAGAATATCAATTGCTAGAGCAATGATAAAAAAAAGTTCAATTATTTTATTAGATGAAGCCACTTCGTCTCTAGACTCTCAAACAGAGAGTAAAATACAAGAAGCCTTAAACACATTAACAAAAAATAAAACTACAATCGTTATAGCGCACAGATTATCAACAATTTTAAATTCAAATAATATTTACTTAATTGACTCAGGAAAGGTTATTGACAATGGAAAACATGATGAACTTTTAAATAAATCTGACTTGTATAAAAATTTCTATGAAAAACAAATCCAAAAGTAAAAATGTTTTTTCTATATCAAACTATTTTAACTCTTGTAATTATAATTTCTCCAATAATAATATCTTACAGAATCTTAAAAAATAAAGAGGACAAAAAAAGATTTCTTGAAAAATTTTGTTTTTTTTCAAAGAAAAGAAGAGGTGGTAAATTAATTTGGTTTCATAGCTCAAGTGTGGGTGAACTATTAAGCATTATTCCAATAATAGAACAATATGAAAAAAAAAAACAATAGATCAAATACTTTTAACATCAAGCACCTTAAGCTCATCAAGAGTATTTAATAAATTAAAATTTAAAAAAACAATTCATCAATTCTATCCTATAGATCATTCTTTTTTTACATCTAAGTTTATAAATTACTGGAAACCAGATTTAGCCTTATTTATAGATTCAGAAATATGGCCATCTATGTTCAAAAAATTAAACCATAAAAAAATTCCATTAATTTTACTAAATGCAAGAATAACAAAAAAAACATTTAATAGATGGTCAAAATATAAGAATTTTTCTAGATCTATTTTTAAGAATATCTCTGTAGCATATCCGCAAAATCTTGAAACAAAATTATTTTTGAAAAATTTGAATGTTAAAAAAATCAAACACATCGGCAATTTAAAGTTTTCTGAAAATGAACAAGAAAAACATAGCTTGATAAGTAATAAATTGAAAAAACAATTAAATAATAAAAAAGTATGGGTTGCATCAAGCACTCACGCAAATGAAGAAATTTTTTGTGCCTATGCACACATTTATTTAAGAAAAAAAATCAAAAACTTATTAACAATCATCATTCCAAGACATGTACATAGAGTTGATGAAATTATTTCTCAAATAAAAAAACTAAATCTGTCCGTTGCAAGGCATAGTTCAGCTATTAATAGCCTAAATAATATTGATATTTATATAGTTGATACTTTTGGTGAAACAAAAAAATTTTATAAAATTGCATCTTCAGTTTTTTTAGGAGGATCTATTATTAAAAGAGGTGGCCAAAATCCACTGGAAGCAGCTAGATTTAATGCAAAAATTTTGCATGGTCCAAATATTGATAATTTTAAAGATGTATACAAATCATTGAAGAAATTAAATATTTCTTATAAAATTACTAATCAAAAAGATCTAGCATCTTTAATTTCATTTAAAAAAAGAAAAAATAGTGGTGATAAAATTAAGAAAATTGGCACAATAATCTTAAAGCAAACTTTAGAAGAAATAGATAATTTAATTATTAATGAATTTAAAAAAACCTAAATTTTGGGACGTTCAAAAGCCTAATCTTTACTCCTACATATTGTTTCCATTTGCAATTTTATTACAAATTTTAAATTTGTTTAAAAAAAAACCCAAAAATAAAAATATAAAAATTAAAACCATTTGTGTTGGCAACATTTATATTGGTGGTACTGGAAAAACTTCTTTGAGTATAAAAATAAAGGAAATATTTGAAAAACATAAGATTAAATCCTGTTTTATTAAAAAATACTATTATAATCAAAAAGATGAGCAGAATCTTTTGAGCAGTAAAGGTAAACTTTTTTTAAATTCAAAAAGAATTCATTCAATTAACCAGGCTGCAAATGAAGGTTATGAAGTGGCTATTTTAGACGATGGTTTGCAAGATTTTTCAGTCAGTTACGATATACGTATAGTATGCTTCAATAATCTTAACTGGATTGGTAATGGATTAACTATACCAGCAGGTCCTTTAAGAGAAAACATTAAAAATATAAAAAACTATTCCCATTTGTTTTTAAATGGTAATTTAGAAAATTCTAAAACTATAAAAGAACAAATATTTAATATTAATCCAAAAATTAATATACATGAAGGAAAGTATGTTCCTTTAAATATAAATGAATTTAATAATCAAAATAAATATTTAGTTTTTTCTGGCATTGGAAACCATAAAACTTTTTTGTCAATGATTAAAAATTATGGATTAAAAGTAATTAAAGACATAGAGTTTCCAGACCATTATAATTATACAGATAATGATATTCAACAAATATTGAGGCAGTCAAAAGAGATGAGTGCAAAAATAATAACCACTGAAAAAGATTTTTACAGATTAAAAGATAAGAAAATAGAAGATATCAAAATTATGAAATCTGAATTACAAATAATTGATGAGGATAAATTAATCAATTCAATATTAAATAAAAATGAAAAATATTAAGTATTTTTTTCAATTTTTTTTAATAATTATTTTATTTTTAATTTTTAAAATATTAGGTTTAAAAATGTCATCTCACATAGGTGGTAAACTATTTGAAATGATAGGACCTTTATTTAGATCTAACAAATTAATTCATTCTAATATTAAAAAAGCCATAATTGGTAGCTCCATCAAAGAAATAGATAGAATAACAAAACTAATGTGGAATAGTTACGGAAGAATTTTTGCAGAATATATGTTTATTAAAAATTTAAGAAAAAGTAAATTTAACTCAGTAATCAAAGTTGAAGGTCAAGAAATTCTAGATAATATCAAAAAAAATGACAAGCAAGTTGTTTTCATCTCAGGTCACTTTAGCAACTTTGAGCTAATGGCAATGCATTTAGATAAAACTGGAATTAAACTAGCAGCTATTTATAGACCATTAAATAATATTTTTTTAAATAGAATAATGGAAAAAATAAGAAAAAAATATATTTGTAAAAATCAGATTAAAAAAGGTATTGGTGGATTAAAAAAACTTATTAGTTTAAAAAAAAACAATTATTCAACAGCTTTAATGATTGACCAAAGAGTGTCGGAAGGAATTGAGTCAAATTTTTTTAATCATCAAGCCTCAACTACAACAATACCAGCACAATTAATCAAAAAATTTAAAATTCCTATAGTTCCCATATATATAGAAAGAAATAACGATATAAATTTCAAAATAACTATAAATGAGCCAATTATTTTTTCAGACGAACTGTCAATACAAGATATTACTGACCGACTAAATCGTATACTCGAAAAAATGATAATACATAAACCAGAACAATGGATTTGGTCACATAATCGGTGGAAGTAAGTTTTATTTTTTGATAGCTTTTTCTCTTTGCAGACATGCTTCCTTGTATGAAAAATAAGGTTCTTGTAATTCTACATTCCAATAATTTAAATTTTCTAAATTAATTTTTTTATCTGAAATAGCGCATACTACATAATCTCCATCTTCTACGATTTGAAAATTATTTGGAAAATATCTTATTTTAGCTAATTTTTTTGTCATTTATAGTTTATATACTTCTATATGAAAGTTGGAATAATAGGAAGTGGTGGAAGAGAGCATGCAATTTGTGAAATATTAAAAAAATCAGCAAAAATTAATAAAATATTTTGCTTACCAGGAAATGCTGGTACCAAAAATATAGCAGAAAATATTAATATAGATTTGGATAATTTTGAAAATATCAAAAATTTCGTTTTAGATAATAAAATTGATTTGGTAGTCATAGGTCCAGAAAAACCTTTGGTAGAAGGTCTAGTTGATTATTTAGAAAAATTTAACATTAAAGTATTTGGTCCAAACAAAATAGCTTCACAACTAGAAGGATCAAAAATATTTACAAAAAAAATTTGTGAAAAATTTAATATCCCAACTGCAAAATTTGGTATTTTTCAAGATAGAGTTGAAGCTGGTGAATATCTTAAAAAAATAAATTTTCCTACTGTAATTAAGGCTGACAATTTAGCTTCTGGTAAAGGCGTTTATATTTGTAATAATGAAAAAGAGGCTAATATAGCAATTGAAGAAATTTTTGATGGAAAATTTGGTAAAGCAGAAAATTTACTGATTGAAGAATTTCTTGAAGGTGAAGAGATGAGTTATTTTATAATTAGCGATGGAACAAATATTAAAAACTTTGAAACTGCACAAGATCATAAAAGAGTTTTAGAGGGTGATAAGGGTAAAAATACTGGTGGTATGGGTGCCTATTCACCTTCAAGATTAATAACAAATGAATTAGAGGAAAAAATTATTAATAAGATTATTAAACCTACTTTAAAAGGTTTGAATAAAATTGGAGCGCAATATAAAGGCTTCTTGTATGCTGGTTTAATGATTGTAAAAAATGAACCCTTTTTGATTGAATACAATGTTCGAATGGGAGACCCTGAATGTCAAACAATTCTACCTAAACTTAAAACTGATTTAATAGAAATTTTTTTAGCCTGTTGTGATAAAAAATTAAATGAACTTAATTTAGAATGGTCTAACAAAAAAAGCTTATGTGTAGTTTTATGTTCAAAGGGATATCCCAATATATTTAAAAAAAATGTGGAAATTAAAAATTTAAAACATCTTAAACTAGATGCTAATAATTATTTATTTCACGCAGGAACAAAAATAGAAAATGAAAAAATATTTGCAATTGGAGGTAGAGTTTTAAATTTTGTCTCACTTTCAGATAACTTTAATAATTCTAGAGAGGATATATTGAAAAATCTTGACGAATTAAATTGGGATGGGGGATTTTTTAGAAGAGATATTGGTTATAAAGTTATAAAATAATGCGAATAATTTCTGGAGATTATAGAGGAAAAAAGATTTTAGAACCCAAAGATATTAAAACAAGACCTTTAAAAGATTTAACAAAAGAATCCATTTTTAACATAATCTATCATTCAAATAAATTTAATATTGAATTAAAAAATTCAAATATTTTAGATTTATTTTCTGGTGTTGGTTCTTTTGGGATTGAATGTTTATCAAGAGGAGTAAATCATGTAACGTTTGTAGAAAACTATAAAAATGTTTTATTAATTTTAAAAAAAAATTTGTTAAGCTTAAAGAATATCAGAAATTACGAAATTATTGAAGATGACATAATTAATAATGATTTTTTTTTACAATTAAATCTTAAGTACGATTTAATTTTTTTAGATCCACCATATAAAAATAAGAGTTTACCGAATTTACTAACACGAATATGTCTAAATAAAATTCTCAATAAAAATGGAGTTATCGTTATTCATAGACATAGAAATGAACAAGATTTATTACCAGGTAATTATAGAATTATTGAGGAAAAAACATACGGTATATCGAAGATAATTTTTTTAAGTTTTCTAAATTAATAGTTTCTTTGTTTCCTTTTTAATGAGCTCAACTGCTGGTTGATCATAGGGATTTAAATTTAAAGATTTTCCAATTAAAATTGTCTCCAGAATAAAAAAACAAAATAATTCACCCAAAGTTTTTTCATTTCTTTTTTTTATTTCAAAACTACGAAAAGGAATATTTTTTTTTCTAAAAACATTTTCAGTTGCATGTTTTTGAGCCAAAGTAATCTTGGCTAAATTTTTATTCTTAAGATAACTTTGAGATGGCAATATTAGACTATTATTTATTTTAAGAGACTTGTTTTCATTTACATAAAAAAAAGTAAAAAAATTATTATCAAGACCATCAAGATATAGCTGCATAACACTATGATTATCTTTGGGCATATTTGAGACTATTGGCAAGAAACCTTTTTTTTCTTTTCCTAAACTTTCCGCAACTAATTGTTGATACCATTTAAATAAATTTTCAGATTTTTTATCATAATTTATTATTATTGAATTAAATTTTTTTTTTTTTGAAAAATGAAGTATCGAACTTACATTGGAAACTAAAGCATTAATAAACTTTTTATTTTTTACTAATAAATTTAAATTTCTAAATTTATTTGAATTTAAACCCATTAGCTCAGCAGGTAACATTCCAACTTCAGATAGAACAGAATATCTTCCACCAATATAATTATTATGATGAATAATATCTGACTTCAGTTTTTCAGCTAAAGAATATAAGTAGCTATTTTTTTTTTCTGTTATAAAAATATTTTTTTCTTTTTTTTTTATTAGAATATTTGAATTAACTATTGTCTCAACTGTATTACCAGATTTTGAAATTATCAAATTAGTAAAAAAATTTTTTTTATCTATTTTTGTATCCGAGTGTAGATTATCAATAAATACAAAATTTTTTTTTATTTTATCTTTTAGAAAGTCATAAATAGCATGTGATCCAAGTGAAGATCCTCCCATTCCTATTATTCTAAAATTATTAGATTGTTTAATCTTTTTTAATTTTTTTTTATTAAAACTACTTTTATAATTTTTACCTAATGACTCTATTATTTGATTTTTTTTTTTAATAAGATCAAATAAATTTTTTTTTATTTTTGTATTTTTTATCTTATATTTAAAATTTGAAAATTTTATTTCAGAAGTAAGCATTAATTGTTTTTTATTTTTTCCAGTAAAGACTCTTCAAGGTTTCCTTTATTATTTTTTGATCGATCAGAGCTTGGGTTGTCTTTTTTTGTTTTAACAATTAATTCTTTTATTTCACTCTCTTCTTGTTGGTTATTTTCACTTGATTTTGGAACGGGTAATTCATCATAATTCGGTGGCATTATAAGTGGTGTTTTTTTTTCAACTAAAAACTCTTCGTTGTTGTTTTTTTTTTCATTGAAAATCCCTCTTTAACCGTCCCACAAGAAGTTAAAAAGGTAAAAATAAAACTAAAAATCAAAAAAAAATAAAAGTTTCTTATCATTGTCTATCTTCATTATTATCAATTAATTCTGATAAAATCATAAAAATTACGCCTAAAGTGATAAAAATATCAGCAACATTGAAAACAAACCAGTGAAATTCTCCGATATGAAAATCTAAAAAATCTGGAACAGCTTTGTAAAAAATACGATCATATAGATTTCCGATAGCTCCACCAAATATCATTAATAGTGCAAATTTTTTATAACCATCATTTTTAATAATCATTACTGAGACTATACAAACTACTAGTAAAATAATTAAAGTTAAAAGATTATACAAATATTCTTGGTTAAACGAGAAAAACCCAAAAGCTATTCCTTCATTCCAAATAAGACTTATATTTAAAAATCTAGATGAAAAAATTTCTGCGACTAAATTATTATCACTCAAATAAATTACAAATATTTTTGAAACTCTATCTAATGTAAAAATTAATATTATTAAAAAAATATTAATATAAAAATTTTTTGATAAATTCTTTAAAATCATTCAGAATGTCTTGTACAATCTTCTTCACTAATTTTCCAACATACAGGACACTTAACCCCTTTGGCGATAGAAGTCTTTATGTTTATCTCGTCATTTTCTTCAAAAGAAATTTCTGCTTTAGATGTAATACATAATTCTGAAAAATCTATTCCTTTAGTAATTTCTATAAATTTTTTATTCAAATTAATTTCTAGTGCAGCTTCTAAACTTGAGCCAATTTCTTTACTAGCTCTTTTTTCTTCAATACTAATATTGCAAATATTTCTTACTTTTATTAACTCATTCCATTTTTCATTTAATTTTTGATTTTTAAAATTTTCTGGAAAATTTATAAATTTTTCAAGATGAATACTTTTATTGCTATCTGACAAGAGTTTAAATATCTCCTCTGTTGTAAAAGATAAAATTGGTGCAAACCATTTAAGCAATGAATTTAAAACTATATTTAATAATAAAATTGTTGATTTTCTTTTTTTAGAGTTTTTGGAGTCACAATATAAAGTATCTTTTCTAATATCAAAGTAAAAAGCTGACAAATCCACAGTGCAAAAGTTTAATAATTCTTTATAAAGATTATGAAAATCATAATTTTTAAAATAATTCTTAAAATTAATATTTAACGAATATATTTTATGAAGCATAAACTGCTCCAGTTCAGGTAATTCATCTGGATTTATTTTTTCAAGATCAGCTTCTTCAAAATTATCATTAAGATTTCCAAGTAAATACCTAAACGTATTTCTAATTTTTCTATATGAATCTGCATGTTGATCTAAAATAGAATGATCAATTCTTAAATCTTCTGCATAGTTGGATGAGGCAACCCAAATTCTTAAAATATCAGCCCCATATTTTTTTAAAATATCTTCTGGGGCAATAACATTTCCTAGTGATTTTGACATCTTTAAACCTTTACCATCAACAACGAAACCATGAGATAAAATTGACTCAAATGGAGCTCTACCCCTAGTTCCACATGACTCTAATAAAGATGAGTGAAACCAACCTCTGTGCTGATCAGACCCTTCTAGATACATTGATGCTGGCCATTTTAAATCCTCTCTTTTTTCAAGTACAAATGAATGAGTGGAACCGCTATCAAACCAAACCTCCACGATATCACTTAATTTATCATAATCATTTGCCTTATATTTTTCACCTAAAAATCTTTGTGGACTATCTGAGAACCAACAATCAGAACCCTCTTTTTCGTAAATACTTGCTATATTTTCATTAACCTCATCATCTACTAATATTTCTTTTGTTTTTTTATTAACAAAAATTGGAAGAGGAACTCCCCAAACTCTTTGCCTAGATACGCACCAATCAGGTCTTGTTTCTATCATGGCTTTCAATCTTTCTTTTCCTTTGCTTGGAAAAAAAGTTGTCTCATCAAGTGCTTTTAAAGCTTTATCTCTTAATTTATGACTTTCCATTGATATAAACCATTGTGGTGTTGCTCTATGAACAAGTGGTGCTTTTGATCGCCATGAGTGTGGGTAAGAATGAACTAGCTCACCATTTGATAATAGTTTTTTTTGTTCTTTAAGTTTTTCTATAACGATTGGGTTAGCTTTAAAAATATGAATGCCTTCAAATAATTGGACATTTTTGGTGTATTTGCCATCACCATCTACAGTCTCAATTGCTTTTATTCCATGATTCAAACATAAATTAAAATCATCTGGACCATGACTGGGTGCACAATGAACAATACCTGTGCCCTGTTCAGTTGTTACGAATCTTGCCTCTAGCATTGGAATATCAAACTGATAACCTAAATCAAAAAAGGGATGTTTGCATATAGTTCCATTAAGCTCTTTTCCTTTAAATTTTTTAATTTCTTTAAAATCATTTATTGAACATTCTTTAACAACTGAATCGATCAAAGCTTCTGCAATAACTACTTTCCTATTTTTAAAATCACCTTCATCATTTAATTGTATTAATACATAATTAAGAGCCTCATTATAAGCTAAAGCTTTATTTGCAGGTATTGTCCATGGTGTTGTAGTCCAAATGACTATCTCGCTACCTTCAAGCTCTTTTATATTGGAAGCTTTAATTGAAAAGGATGTGTAAATAGTGTCTGACTTGTGATCTTGATACTCAACTTCTGCGTCTGCTAAAGCTGTTTTTTCAACAGTTGACCATAATACCGGTTTAAATCCTTTATATAAACTTCCCTCTTTTAAAAATTTACCTAGCTCTCTAACTATTTGAGCCTCTGCATCAAAACTCATTGTAGAATAATAATTTTCCCAGTCTCCAATAACACCTAGTCGTTTGAATTGACTTTTGTGGACTTCAATCCATTTTTCAGCAAAAGATCTACATTCTTTTCTAAACTCAACTATGGGAACTTCATTTTTATTCTTTTTATTTTTTTTATATTGCTCCTCAATTTTCCACTCTATTGGTAAACCGTGGCAATCCCATCCAGGAACATAAATTGAATCTTTTCCATCCATTTGATGAAATTTTACTATTATATCTTTTAAAATTTTATTAAGTGCAGTTCCCATATGTATATTTCCATTTGCATATGGAGGGCCGTCATGAAGGACAAATTTTTCTTTACCTTTCCTTGAATTTCTCAACTCCTTATAAAGATTAATTTTTTTCCAATACTCTAGAATTTCAGGTTCTCTAACTGACAAATTAGCTTTCATAGAAAAAGCTGTTTTTGGTAGATTTATATGTGACTTAGTCATTTTATTTTTTTTGCGATATTTAAATCTTTTGTAATTTGGGCTCTTAAATAGTTAACATTTTTAAATTTTTTTTCTTTTCTTATAAATTTTAAAAACTCAACAGATAAATACTTATTATAAAGATTGCCAGAAAAATTAAATAAATGAACCTCTAGCAAGATTTTTTTTTGATTAAATGTAGGTCTGTAGCCCAGATTAGCTATACCTTTAATGTATTTAGAATTATTTTTTCTCAAAACCTTAACTGCATAAACTCCTGGTTTGGCTAAGACATAATCTTTAATATCAATATTACATGTTGGAAAACCAATTTTTTTTCCAACTTGTCTTCCTTTTTGCACATTTCCTTCTATACACCATTTTCTATCTAAAAGTTTATTTGCTTTATCCAAATACCCATTCTCTAATAGATTTCTAATTAAAGTTGATGACATAATTTTATTACTTGTAATTAGAGGCTTAGGTTTGATTACTTTATAATCATAATCTAATTCGTGGTTAATTAATAAATTTACATCCCCTTCTCTTTTATTTCCAAATCTGAAATTGTTGCTTACAAATATGAATTTAGCATTTAACTTTTTAAATAAAATTTGTCTAATAAAATTAATTGATTTTATTTTAGAAAAAACTTTATCAAATTTTTTAGTTATAATAAAATCTACTTTTAATTTTTTTAGTAAATTTATTTTTTGACTTATATTGGATAATCTAAAATTTTTTAATGATTGATTAAAAAACATTTTTGGCATTGGATCAAAATTTATTACACCAATTTTTAGATTATATTTTTTTTTATATGATTGAGCTAGCTTGAATAGCTTTTGGTGTCCTAAATGCACTCCATCAAAGTTACCAATTAAAACTATAGATCTCTTATATTTCTTATCAATATTGAAGTTCTTGTATAATTTTACCATTTTAGATCTGACTGCATATAATTAACAATTGCCTCATATTGTTTTGATGTTTTTTCAATTCCTTTGTCAATAATTTCGTTTTTATGAACTCCATTAGAAATTAATAATGAGTCATAATTTAAAAGGTTTGCACCTTTTATGTCTGTATTTAAATTATCTCCTATTGATAAAATTTTTTTATTTATGTTATCAATAGATTGATTGTAAACTTCAGGGTAAGGCTTTCCAAAATAAATTACTTCACCACCCATTTTTTCAAATACCATCGCAACTGATCCAGCACACAACTCTCTAATATCGCCTCGATCTACAATTAGATCCGGATTTGTGCAAATCATCTTTTTGTTTATATGCTTTTCAAACAATTCTTTATAATAATTCAAATTTTTATCATGATAATCAAATAAACCTGTACACAATAAATATTGAGAGCTACTTATATCAGTTGATTGGTTGTTTTTAAAATCATTGAATACATCGAAATCTCTAGGTGGTCCAATATGAAAAAATTTTTCCTTAAAATGAAATTTTTTAAGATAATTCAAAGATGCTTCTCCCGAGGTAAAGACATGTTCTCTAATATTTTTTTCCATACCCATTTTTTCTAAAAAAACCTTAACAGTTTGGTTGGGTCTTGGTGCATTTGTTAATAACACAAATTCTTTTTTAATTTCTAATATTTTTTTAAGAGTTAAAATTGCTTCCTTATGAAGTCTAATTCCATTGTGAATTACTCCCCACAAGTCTATGTAAAATAGGTCATAATCATCAGCAATTGATCGAAAGCCATCATTATCTAAATTTTTAGTCATGTTTTAAGGTATAAACCATAAAATCCTCAATTTCCTAGCATTTTTAATAACTAATTTGTTATCTTATCTTGAAATAGTCATGTCAGTATCTATATGAAGCTCATATTTAAAAGGAGAATTTATGAAATTTAAACCGTTACATGACAGAGTATTAATCGAAGTTTTAGACAGTAGTGAGAAAACTGCCGGTGGAATAATCATTCCAGATACAGCACAAGAAAAGCCTCAGGAAGGAAAAGTTGTAGCTGTTGGTGGTGGTGCAAAAACCGAGGATGGAAAATTAATTCCAATGGATGTTAAAGTTGGAGACAAAGTTTTATTTGGCAAGTGGTCAGGAACTGAAGTCAAAATTGATGGTAAAGAATACAGCATAATGAAAGAGTCAGACATTATGGGTATTTCAGGAAAATAATTTAATTTAAAGGAGAAAATATAATGGCAAAAATAATTAAATTTGACGCTGAAGCAAGAGCGGCAATGATGAGAGGTGTCAACATTTTAGCTGACACTGTAAAAGTTACCTTAGGTCCAAAAGGCAGAAACGTTGTTATGGATAAGTCGTATGGTGCACCAAGAATTACTAAAGATGGTGTTTCTGTTGCTAAAGAAATTGATCTTGAAGATAAATTTGAAAACATGGGTGCGCAGATGGTTAAAGAAGTTGCTAGCAAAACTAATGAAGAAGCTGGTGACGGTACAACTACTGCAACTATTTTAGCTCAAGCGATTGTTAAAGAAGGTATTAAGTACGTTACTGCTGGAATGAATCCTATGGATGTAAAAAGAGGAATTGATTCAGCTGTAGAAAATGTAAAAGAAAATCTAATTGCTTCTGCAAAAAAAGTTAAAGATAGTGATGAGATTGCACAGGTTGGAACAATTTCTTCAAATGGTGATAAAGAAATTGGATCAATGATTGCGAAAGCTATGCAAAAAGTTGGTAACGAAGGTGTTATCACTGTTGAAGAGGCTAAAGGAATTGAAACTGAATTAGATGTTGTTGAAGGTATGCAGTTTGATAGAGGTTATTTATCTCCATACTTTATCACTAATAGTGATAAAATGACAACTGAGCTGGAAAATCCCTTCATCTTATTACACGAAAGTAAATTAACTAACTTACAACCAATGGTTCCATTATTAGAAGCTGTTGTCCAATCAGGTAGACCTTTAATGATTATCTCTGAAGATGTTGAAGGAGAAGCATTAGCTACTTTAGTTGTAAACAAACTTAGAGGTGGACTAAAAGTTGTAGCTGTTAAGGCTCCAGGATTTGGTGATAGAAGAAAAGCTATGCTTGAAGATATTGCTATACTAACTGGTGGTCAGGTAATTTCTCAAGATTTAGGAATTAAACTTGAAAATGTTAAACTTGAAGACCTTGGATCTTGTAAAAAGATTAAAGTTGATAAAGATAACAGTACAATCGTTAGTGGTAGTGGTAAAAAATCAGATATCGCTGCAAGATGTGATTCAATTAAAAAACAAGTTGATGAAACAACATCAGATTATGATAGAGAAAAACTTCAAGAGAGACTTGCTAAATTAGCAGGTGGTGTTGCAGTTATCAAAGTTGGTGGTGCAACTGAAGTTGAAGTCAAAGAAAGAAAAGATAGAGTTGAAGACGCTTTAAATGCAACCAGAGCTGCTGTTGAAGAAGGTATTGTAACAGGTGGTGGTTGTGCTCTTCTATATGCCGCGCAAGATCTTGAAAAACTTAAAGTAAAAGGTGATGATCAAAAAGCAGGTGTGGAACTTGTAAGAAAAGCTTTAGAAGCTCCTATCAGACAAATTACTAAAAATGCTGGTGTAGATGGTTCAGTAGTAGTTGGTAAATTGTTAGAGCAGAAAAAAACATCATATGGTTATGATGCTCAAAGCGAAGAGTACTGCGATATGTTTGCAAAAGGTATTATTGACCCAGTTAAGGTTGTGAGAACTGCTCTTCAAGATGCTGCTTCTATCTCTGGATTATTAGTTACTACAGAAGCTATGATTGCTGACAAACCCGAGGAAAAAGATGCTGCTGGCGGAATGCCTGCTGGTATGCCTGGTGGAATGGGTGGCATGGGCGGCATGGGTGGAATGGGAATGTAATCCCACTCTTTTCAGAAAAGAAATTTAAAGGCCATCTTTTTAGATGGCCTTTTTTTTTAATAAAATGCTATAATTTTAGTATGTCAAAAAGATACAGTGGAAAATCATTCAAAGACTCAAGCGTTAGTAAAAAACCAAAATTAAGTCTAAAGGAAAAGAGAAAACAAAAAAAAGAAAAGACTAAAAAATCTTAAGATTTAGCTCTTTTTTTACTATGTTTTTTAAAGCTAAAGTTTTTAGGTCTACTATTTCTGCTTTTGAATTTTTTCTTTCCTTTAAAACCAAAGCTTTTTTTCTCTGAGTCTGAAGATGTGTTTTCTAAAGGTTTTCTTCCAAAATACTTAGGATTGTTTGTAAAGCCAGATGGTTTTGAATTATTTTTTTTTGTAAAGCTTGATTTTCCTTTAAAGCCAAAACTTTTTTTCTCTCCATCTCTTGAAGATTTATCTCTAAAGCTTGATTTTCCTTTAAAGCCAAAACTTTTTTTCTCTCCATCTCTTGAAGATTTATCTCTAAAGCTTGATTTTCCTTTAAAGCCAAAACTTTTTTTCTCTCCATCTCTTGAAGATTTATCTCTAAAGCTTGATTTTCCTTTAAAGCCAAAACTTTTTTTCTCTCCATCTCTTGACGATCTATCTGATCTATCTTTATCGTAAGATTTTGATTTGCTTCTAAAACTTGAAGATCGATCTTTTCTGCCCTTTCCAAAAGATCTTTTTTCATCTCTAGCTTTTCTTTTTTTATTATTTGGTCCCTTGCCTCTTCTTTTGCTTTTTGAATCTCTTCTCAACCCACTAGGTGCTGGTTTGAAATTTGGATCAATTAATTTATTTATTGAATTCCACATTATTCTATCATCGGGTGTTAAAAATGTTAATGCAGATCCTTCTGCTCCTGCTCTAGCAGTTCTTCCTATTCTATGAACGTAATCTTCTGGAACTTGAGGTAGATCATAATTTATAACATGTTGAATTAAAGGAATGTCTAAACCTCTAGCCGCAACATCTGTTGCTATTAAAATTCTTTTTAAACCTTTTCTAAAAGAATTTATAACACGATCTCTTTTACTTTGACGCAGATCACCATGTATCGCATCAGCTGAATGTCCCTCTTCTTTTAGTTTTTTAACCATCTTATCAGCGCCTCTTTTAGTCTTAACAAAAACTAAAATAGAACCTTTTCTAGCTAAAAATTGATCAATTAATTCATCGTATTTATTTTCTTTAAAAACTTGAAGAGTTTCTTGTTTAATCTTTGCAATTGGTATTGATGTAGCTCCTGTAGATATTCTTTCAGGTGTATTTAAATATCTTTCTGAAATTCTTAAAATATTTTGAGGTAAAGTTGCAGAAAACAATAACGTTTGATGATCCTTTGGTACAAATTTTAAAATCATCTCAATTTGTGGGGTAAAGCCCATATCTAACATTCTATCAGTTTCATCTAAAACCAAATATTTTGTTGCTGATAAATTTAAACTTTTTCTTTTTAAATGATCATTAATTCTTCCTGGAGTTCCAACTATTATTCTAGATCTATTTCCTAATTGTCTAAGTTGTTTTTGCATTGCCTCACCACCAATAAGTAAGGCTGTTTTAATCTTAATTTTATCACTAATTATACTCCTAATAGCTTCCATTACTTGTGTTGCAAGCTCTCTAGTTGGACACATAACTAGTGCAAAAGCATTTTTATCTAAAATTAATTTATTAATTAATGGAATGCTAAATGCTAAAGTTTTACCAGTTCCTGTTTGTGCTGTTCCAAGAATATCTTTCCCTTCTAAAGCAACTGGGATAGCCATACCCTGAATAGGTGTTGGCTTGGAAAAATTCATTTTATGTAACGCGTCTTTTAATGAATCTTCTATCTTGAGTAATTTAAAATTTTCCATTTATGTTTAGATTTTTTAAAATTTAAGGAGATATGCTCTTAATCCTTTAATACGTCTAATTTTATAGGGATATCTATATGTTTTTAAAACAATCACAAGAAATGAATTTTCTATTGAGCTCTATTTACCAAGTAATTGCTGTATTTTTTTAAGTTTTCAAATCAAAGAATTAATGTATAAGAGCCACAATTTATGAGCAATAACATCAGAAACATCACAATCATTGCACACGTTGACCATGGTAAAACAACCATGATTGACAATCTTATGAAACAAAGTGGTTCATTTAGAGAGAATGAAGTTGTGGATGAAAGATTGATGGATTCTGGTGAGTTAGAAAAAGAAAGAGGCATAACTATTTTAGCAAAACCTGCATCAATTAATTGGCAAGACTCAAGGGTTAATATTATAGATACACCTGGACACAGAGATTTTGCTGCTGAAGTTGAGCGTGTTTTAAGTATGGCCGATGGTGCACTGTTGCTAATAGACTCTGCAGAAGGTGTAATGCCTCAAACAAAATTTGTATTAGCTAAAGCTCTTAAACAAGGGTTAAAACCAATCGTTGTAATAAACAAGTTAGATAAAGCAGATCAAAGAGCAAATGAAGTTTTAGATGAAACATTTGATTTATTTGTAAGCTTAGATGCTAATGAGGAACAATTGGATTTTCCAGTTTTATATGCAAGTGGAAGATCTGGGTGGGCCAGCAAAGAAGTTGATGGTCCAAGAGAAAACCTTCATCCTTTATTAGATTTAATTATTGAGCACGTAAAACCAGCTGAGTTAGATAAAACGAAGCCTTTTGCCATGTTATCAACTTTATTATATGCGGATAGTTTTTTAGGTAGAAGCTTAGTTGGAAGAATATCTCAAGGAACTGCAAAAGCTAATCAGCCTATAAAAGCAATAAATCTTAAAGGTGAAAAAGTAGATGAAGGTAAACTAACAAAAATTTTTAGATACGAGGGTACTAAAAAAGTTCCAATCGAAGTTGGTGAAGCTGGAGATATTGTTGTAATCGCTGGGCTAGAAAAAGCTAACGTAGCTGACACTATTTGTGATCCTGAATTAAATGATCCAATTCCTGCAACACCAATAGACCCACCTACCATGTCTATTACAATAAGCGTTAACAGCTCACCTTTAGCTGGAACTGAAGGAAAAAAACTAACAAGCACACAAATTAGAGATAGATTAATTTCAGAAGCTCAAAATAATGTTGGTATTACTTTTTCTCAAAATGCAAACGTTGACTCTTTTGTAATAAGCGGCCGAGGAGAATTGATGCTAGAAATTTTACTTACACAAATGAGACGTGAAGGTTTTGAGATGACAGTCAGTCCTCCAAAAGTACTATTTCAAAAAGATGAGTCTGGAAATAAACTCGAGCCTATCGAAGAAATTACAGTTGATCTGGATGAGGAATATTCTTCAAAAATAATTGATTCAATGAATAGAAGAAAAGGTAAACTTTTAGATTTAAAAGACACTGGAAAAGATAAGAAAAGATTAGTATTTCATGCACCAACAAGAGGCTTGATGGGTTACACAAGTAGATTCTTAACATTAACAAAAGGTACTGGTGTAATTAATAGAATTTTCCATGGCTATGGAAAATTTGAAGGTGAAATGGATGGAAGAAAAAATGGTGCTTTAATTTCAATGTCGACAGGAAAAGCTGTGGCATTTGCAATATTTAACCTTCAGGCTAGAGGTGAAATGTTCGTAACCCATAATGATCCTGTTTATGAGGGAATGATTGTTGGCCTTACTCCAAAACCTGGTGATATGATTATAAATGTTATGAAAGGTAAACAATTAACAAATATGAGAACTCAAGGTACTGATGAAAATGTGGTATTAACTCCAGTAAGGCAGATGTCGATTGCCGAACAATTGAGTATGTTAAATACTGACGAAGCTTTAGAAATTACCCCTAAATCTCTTAGATTAAGAAAAGCTATTCTTAATCCTCACGATAGAAAAAAAAGTGAAAAATCGGGCGCTGCAGCCTAATTAAACAATTTATTAACTAAAAATAAGCTTAAAGCCACACAAGGTCCAATTCCAAAAGCAAACAATAAAGTTCCAACACCAACTGTGCCCCCTAAATACCAGCCAACAGACATTACAGTTATTTCAAGAGTTCCTCTAACTAATGCAATTGGTAAATTTGTTTTTTTTTGAAGACCTATCATCAAACCATCTCTTGGTCCTGCTCCTAAATTTGCAACTAAATAAATTCCACCACCAAGTCCAACTGTAGCTACTGCAACAGCACCTAATAAAATTTGATCAATATAACTCTCGGGAGTTGCTACATGCCTAATACAAACATCAATCATTAGTCCAATAATTATTGCATTTAAAATAGTACCAATTCCAATTTTTTGTTTTAAAGGAATCCAAAGCAACAAAACAATAAAACTTATAAAAATTGTTATGACACCAACAGAAAAACCTAAATTTAAATATAAACCTTGAGCCAATACGCTCCAAGGAGATGCACCAGAAGCAGAAACAATTAACAAGCCTTCACCCAAGCCGAACAAGGTTAATCCAAAACAAAGAAAAAAAAATGTAGATATCTTTGGTTTAAAATTAAGTGGTTTTTCTGAGCTCCAAGATACACTTGGAATATTTTTGATTTTTAAAAACATTGTTTAATAAATTACTTCTTTTAAATTCAAAGTCTATTAAAGTAATCATTTTATGAAAAAAATTTTATTCCTCATTTTACTCTTAACCTACTCATTTAATAGTAACGCTCATATGGCTCACTATAACAAGTTTAATAAAATAGAGATGGAAATTTTAAGAGATGGTGAGGTTATTGGTTACAACTACTATTTTTTTAAAAAAGACTCAGACAATACAACTGTTACAAATCAATTAAAATTTACTGTAAAATTATTTGGAGCAACTATTTTTGAAGTGGAGAGTTATGGAGAGGAAAAATATATCAAAGATAAATTAATTTCTTTTAATTCTAAGACTCAACAAAACAAAAAAGATAAATACGTTCAGCTAAAATTAAATGAAGAAAGAAATGAATACAATGTCAAAGGATCATCTTACACAGGTAGCGCATCAATAGAAAACGTGGTTGGAAATTGGTGGAGTCATAAAATTCTTCAAACAAATTCTCAAATTAGTCCAATTTCTGGAAGTATTAAGGAACAAGTGGTGACTTTTATTGGAAAAGAAAAAATTGAATTATATGGGAAAACATATGAAGTAGAACACTTTAAATTGACCTCAAAAGATATGTCTATTCCTGCCGATAAAAGATTAAACTTTGATATTTGGTTTGATAAAAAAAATGCTTTAATCCTTAAGGTTGCCTATTCTAGAATGGGAAACTGGGAATATAGAGTGAAAAAATTTGAATAAATTTATTTAGTAATTTTTTTATAAAGGTCATTGGCGCTTATCCAGCCAGCTTCAAGTCTTGGTCCGACAAACCAATCTGCGCACACTCCTAAATTTAATGAGGAGTTCCAATAACTTTTTATATTTAAAGAATTTGAATTTGATGAGTATTTCCAACCATGATTTAAAGAAAATAATGCTTGAGTTTTTTTAATACCTGTAAGTTTAAAAAAATGATTAATAAGAGTATTAGAGTTTATATCTTTGTTTTCTCTATTTTTATTAATTTTCTTATTTGCCCAACTATGAGTACTTTGCAGAGTCCATAAATCTTGATGGCTTTTAAATCTTTTTTTACTGTTTTCTTTTGCAGCCCAACCTAAAATTTTGTCATCAAATAAATAACTGCTAACATTTTTGTTTGTTTTTTTTATTACAAACATAATGGTAATATTGGCATCCATCTTAACTTTTTTTTTTATGAATGGAGCCTTTATAAATTTTTTTGATAATTTTGACAATTGAGCAAATGGACAAGTTAAAATTAGTTTTTCATAAACCTTTTTATTACCATCAGAAAAAGTAAGAACCCATTTTTTTTCTTTATAGTTAATTTTTTTCAATTCTGTTTGAAAATAACATTTAATATTTTTCAAAAGATATTTACTAATATCATTGTTCCCTTTTCTACCTATTATCTTTAAATGGTTTTTATTTTCTTTTTTAACTTTGTTTAGAAATAAATGGTTGCCACTCCATTTTTTTAGTATTTTTTTTTTATTAAAATATTAATAAATTTTTTAAAAGCTAGACTTTTAGGTGAAATATACTGAGTTCCATGGTCAAATCCTTTGACTTTATCTAATCTTTTAAAAGATGATCTTCCACCTGGTCCTCTTGCTTTATCAAATAAATCAATAGAATATTTTTTACTTAAAAGGTTAGCAATCGTTGCCCCAGAAATTCCTGAGCCAATTACACAATATCTGCTCATTTACCAGCGACGGTCATACCATCAATCATCATGGTAGGTGAATTAACTGAGTATTTAAATTCTAAATCATTAGCCAATATAATATTTTTAAACATTTCATCTAAATTTCCAGCAATCGTTATTTCATTTACTGGATATTTAAACTCTCCATTTTCAATTAAAAAACCATTTGCACCTACTGAATAATCACCTGTTACAAGATTTGTTCCATGACCTATAGTTTCAGTTACGTATAAAATTTTAGAATGACTTTTTAACAAATCGTCATAATTAATATTCCCGTTTTCAAAATAAAGATTAGTGCTTCCACCACTTCTTCCATTTGATTTTAAATTTAACTTTTTTCCATTATAGGTATCAACCAAATAATTATTTAAAATTCCATTGCTTACTAATTTTAATGTATCAGTTTTTACTCCTTCAGAGTCAAAACATCTCGAGCCCATACCTTTTATTAGATCAGGCTTATCAATAACATTGATTTCATTTGAAAAAATTTGTTGGTTTAATTTATCTTTAAGAAACGATGTACCTCTTGCAATAGATGATGCTGAAATTGCGCCTGCAAAAGAGCTAAGAAATCCTTTTGAAATTCTTTTATCAAAAATAACACTTAGCTTATCACTACCAATTTTTTTAGGATTAAGTTTTTTTATAGTTTGTTCAGCTGCAATTTTTCCAAGTTCTGAAGGATTAGAAATATCATTTAAGTGACATTTGCTTGTAAACTCATAATCTCTTTCCATGTTATTTTCGTTTTTTGCTACAGTAACGCAAGATGCTGTAAATGAGGACGATTTGTATCCGTTACAAAAACCATCGCTGTTTGCTAAAATAAAATTTGATTTATCTTCCGTAAAACTCGACTCTGTATTTATAATTTTCTTATCAATTGATGCAGCTTCCTCTAATTCTCTTAAATAACCAATTTTTTTATCATTCTCAATATGAGATTGGTCATATAAGTTTAAATCTTTAATATTTTTTGCTAATAATTCTTTATCGGGCAAAGAATTAAATTCATCTTCAGGAGTTATTTTTGTAGTTTCATAACATTTTTCTATTAAAATTTTTAAATTTTCATCCAATAAATTAGATGAAGATATTGATGATTTTTTTTTACCAATATAAGTTTCTATTCCCATGGCCAAACTATCTGATCTATTTGACTCATCTAAAGTTTTGTTTCTGAAATTGACTGTTTCTGAAATTGAGTTTCCAATTGTTACACTTGCATCTGTAGCACCTAGTTTTTTTGCAAGATCCAAACAGTATGAAGCTTTTGATTTTAAATATTCTTGATCTTTAATCATGTTTTAAAGTTTTGTCCCACCAACTGTCATTTTATCTATAAGTATTGAAGGTTGTGCTACTCCAACTGGTACTCCTTGACCTGCCTTACCACATGTTCCAATTCCTGGATCCATCATCATATCATTTCCAACCATTGATACTTCTTTTAAAATTGAAGGACCATCACCTATCAAAGTTGCACCTTTAATTGGTGAACCAATTTTTCCATTATTTATTTCATAAGCCTCCGTACAATTAAAAACAAATTTTCCTGATGTAATATCGACCTGCCCTCCACCAAAACTCACAGCAAAAATACCTTTATCAACTGATTTAATCATTTCATCTTGAGTATTTTTTCCATTTAACATCATTGTGTTTCTCATTCTCGGTAATACGATATGTTTATAACTTTCTCTTCTGCCACTGCCTGTTGATCTAGTATTCATCAATCTTGCGTTTAATCTGTCTTGCATAAAATTTTTTAAAATCCCGTTCTCTATTAAAACTGTGCTTTCTGTTGGTGTTCCCTCATCATCAATAGTTAAACTTCCTCTTCGCTTATCTATGGTTCCATCATCAACAATCGTAACTCCTTCACTTGCAACTTTTTGGCCCATCAAGTCATGAAAGGCAGATGTTTTCTTTCTATTAAAATCCCCTTCTAATCCATGACCAATAGCTTCATGAATTAAAATTGCAGGCCATCCAGGTCCTAAAACTACTTTCATTTCACCCGCAGGAGCAGGTTTGCTATCAAGATTAACTGAGGCTATTCTTAGTGCTTCTTCACAGACATTTTTCCAATTATCATTTTTTAAATAATCATCGTAAGATTGTCTGCCACCAATACCATAAACGCCTGTTTCTTTTCTTCCATTTTTTTCAAGCATAACAGAAACATTGAATCTAATTAGCGGACGAACATCAGTTAAAGACTTACCCCCAGAACGAATAATTTCAATAGATTTTTGCTCACCACTAAAACTTGCTGTTACTTGTTTTACCGTAGAGTCTTTTTTACGAAGATATTCATTTACGTTATTTAAAACTTCTAATTTTCCATCTAATGTTTTTTGATCAATAGGGTTAATCGCATCATAAAATTTATTATTAGTTTTTGAAATTTCATGATTATAAGTTCCTTTTATTGACTTAAGAGTAGATTGAAGACTTTTTGCAGAATCTTTTAACGAGTCTTTTGATATTTCATTAGAATGGGAATAGGCAACAACCTCAGCAGAAATAGCTCTAAATCCAAAACCAAGATCAGAACTATAATTTGAGCTTTTAATTTTATTATCATCTAGTACGATTGACTCTGATTTAGAATCCTCAAAATATAATTCACCATCATCACAATTTTTTAAAGTATCAGATACTATTTCGTCTACATCTTTTCTAGTCAAGTCTGATTTGTCAAAAAAATTACTCATGGACAATACATAGTTGTTTGTATAAATTTTTCAATGTACCATTTTACGCATGTACAGTTTAATTCTTATATGTAAATAACTTTAAATAATGAAAGTTTACTTTAATAACTCTTGTAAAATTTGTAGGTCTGAAATTAACTTATATAAAAAAGAAAATATTAAAGAGATTAATTGGGTTGATATAACAAACAATTCAAATGCAGAAATAGAGACTTCCAAAAGTGATAAAGAGCTTTTAAGAAGATTGCATGTAAAAGATGGAAATAAAATAATTGGAGGAGCTGAAGCTTTCTTATTAGTTTGGAAAAAAATTCCAAAATATAAACTTTTGTATTCTTTCTTTAAACTTCCAATAATTTTTACAATTTTTAAAATTGGTTACGAAATTATTGCTTATTTTTTATATTTTAAAAACAAAAAACAACTAAAGAACTAACTTGTATAAAATATCAAAAATTTACTCAACAAAGACATTGAGGCAATAAACATAATCATTACTATTGAATACATTAAAGTAATTATTTTATTCTTTTTTCTTCTAAGCCTAACAAAAGCTTTATCATCTAAATCAGAAATATCTCTTTCGCCAACTACATGATAATCATAACTCCAACGCCAAGTGGAATTTCCAAGTCTTGGATCTAAATTATTAAAATATGTTATCCAAGCAAGGATATATCTCAAAATTAAATATAAAATAATCAATGTGATTGTTCCAAAAAACATTCTGAATATTACTTAATTATTTACGAAAAATTAATTGTTATTTTTTGCTCTTTTTCTTGCGATTAACTGTGTGAGTGAGTCAACCATTGTATCTGAAGCTTTAAAAATTTCATTGTTTTTAAACTCATGAGAAATATTTTTTTCAGGATTTGTTTTGTCTTCAATAACTATACCCTCATCTGGTGAATTATTTTTTATGTAAATTAATAATAGCCATTCGTCATCTGTTGACTCATCCCACTTTACAAAAATTTCTCCAGTTTCGAATCTTCTATCAATGCATCGAAATATAGACATATGTCTTGTGATGTGCCGTTTGTTTAATTGAAATACTAAACTACTTGCACTTCTATAAAAACTTTCAAGAGCAAATTCTATTTTTTGTCTTGCTATAGTGTATTCTTTTTCTTTAAGTAATAATGTTTCTCTATCTTCATTACCTTGAATTTTTACTCCTAAAGCCTCTACTCTTTCTCTAATTTTTTGATCTCTGATAATTCGATATTTTTCTTTTAATTTTTCTATTCTTTCTTGTAAGCCAGCATAATCATCTCTTTTTTCTTTAAGTGATATTCTCTCAAGTTTTTCTAATTCTTTTACTTCTCTAACTCTGAATTTATCAATTTGTTTTTCTAATCTTAATTGTTTTAAAAACTGTTTTTGTTTTTCAGCTTGTTCAATTCTTATTAAGGCTTGTTCTTTTCTCAAAAAGACCTTGATATCTTTTGTTCTTTGTTTTTCTAACTTAATTTCTTCTTTTAAAGCTTGCTCTTTTAGTTTGATCTTTAGTTCTGCTTCTTTTTGTTTTTCATTTTCAAGCTCAATTTTTTCTAATCTTTCCCTTTCTTGTCTTTCTAGTTTTAACCTTCTCGCTTCATCTTTTTTTGTAGTTTTGTATTCAAAAATTGTATTTGCAATTTTATCAAAAAATGCCTGTATATATTTTTCCAAACTAAAGTTTATTTTAAAATTTATTTCAGGTTTTAAAGAATTTTGAAAATTAATTATCTTTAAAATAAAATTTACTTTTTTTGTTTTTTTTGATGTTTGTATTTTATTAGTCTTTTGTTTAAATCTAATTTTTTTAGAGTTTTTGATTTTTTTAGTACTTTTCTTTTTTGCTGGGCTTTTCTTTTTTGCTGAGCTTTTCTTTTTAGCTGGACTTTTCTTTTTAGCTGGACTTTTCTTTTTAGCTGGACTTTTCTTTTTAGCTGGACTTTTCTTTTTAGCTGGACTTTTCTTTTTAGCTGGACTTTTCTTTTTAGCTGGACTTTTCTTTTTTTTTGATTTTTTCATGTTCAGGAAATTTATTTCTATCAATTATTTATTGATAAATATAGTCTCTTGTAACTGGAGTTGATGTATAATTTTTTGTTAATTGGAACTGATATACAACCTGATCTCCCCACTTAAATGCCATTTCACATCCAGCTAAATAGAACTCCCACATCCTAAAAAATTTTTCATCAAACATTTGAATAATTTTTTCTCTATTTTTAATACAATTCTCTTTCCAATGTCTTAACGTATGAGAATAATGAAGTTTCAATACCTCAATATCTGCAACGATTAACCCCGCTTTCTCAATGGGTGTAGTGACCTCGCTTAAGCTTGGTGTGTAGCCTCCTGGAAAAATATATTTAGTTATCCAAGGATGAGGGTCTCTTGGTGGATTTACTGATCCAATTGTATGAACTAAAGATATTCCATCAATTTTAAGCAAATTATCTAATTGTTTAAAAAATTTTTTATAAAATTTTCTACCTACATGCTCAAACATTCCAACACTTACTATTCGATCAAATTTTTCATTTAGTTCCCTGTAATCTATTAATTTAAAGGTCACTTTATTATCTAAATTAAGTTCTTTTGCTCTTTGAATGCAATAATTAAACTGATTTTTTGATAATGTTATTCCAGTTACACTACAATCTATACTTTTAGCAATATCGATTGCTAATGACCCCCATCCACAACCTATATCAAGCACTTTTTGATTTTGTTTAATATTAAGTTTTTTGATTATATGTTGAATTTTATTATTTTGAGCTACCTCTAATGTATCATTTTCATTTTTAAAATATCCACAAGAATACTGTCTTTTAGGATCTAGAAATAAATCGTATAGACTGTCTGAAATATCGTAGTGATGTGACACATTCATTTTTGATTTTTTAATAAAATTAAAATTTGTTAAATATCTGTAAGAACCTCTTAATCTATTTATCAAATAGCTAAAAAAATTAAGTTCATTTCTACCAAAATTCATTAGCGCCAAATCCAAAAAGTCAGAAATACTTCCGTTTTCAATTAATATATCCCCATCTGTGTATGCTTCTCCAAAGTAAAGATCTGGATGAAATAACAATTTATAATAAAGTTTTTTATTTAAAATTTTTAATTTAATTGGATTGTTTTTTTTAGGTGTCCCAATAATATAACTTTTGGCGTCTGCATCGATTAAAATAAAGCCATCTTTCTTAAAAACAGTATTTAAGAATCTTGCCAATTGCATTTTATGCAGCCATTAAAGATTTTATTGAAAAATTAAGTTTATCCAAACTATCAACTAACTCTTGTTCATCTTTTAAATTAAGAGTGTTGAGGGGAGGTAAAACATTTTTGTAAGATTGGTCTTTTGTTGAATAAAATGTATGAAGTCCTGATATTAAATTATATTTTTCAAATATATTCCTTACATCACAAAGTTTTTGATTAACTGTCTGATCTTTACCTGCAAGAAAGTCGTCATAAACTTTTCTTGCTAATTGTGAAGTAACGTTACAAGTAGCTGTAATAATTCCTGAACAACCTAACTCAAGACCTTTAAATAATTTTGACTCTGATCCAGGCATCATAGAAAAATTATCTAATTTCAAATTTTCAAAAAGATTATACGAACTATCTTTAACTCCGACAATTTGAACAGGAAACCTTTCAACTAGTTTTTGAACACATTCAACACTGAACTTATAACCACATAATTTTTCGAAGTTATAAAGAACAATTTTACACTCAGGTACTGACTCTATAATTTTGGTGTAAAAATTAATTACTTCCTTATCACCATATTTATAATAGGCTGGAGGCATAATTAAAAAATTTTCAAATTTCAGAGAGCTAGCAATTTTCATTAAATTAATTGTTTCCCCTAGTGAATTTAATCCTGTGCCAATCATATACTTATCTTTATATTTACTTATTGCTAACTGGTTTAATAAACTGATTTTTTCTGAAATTGGAATAAGTTGAGCTTGTCCAGTACTCCCAAAAATTGCTGCTCCATGGCACCCCCTATCAATAACCATTTCAGCATGCTCAATCGTCTTTGCTATATTTAATGTTAAATCATCATTTAAAACTGACATAGAAGCCGCATAAATGCCTTTAATTTTACTCATAAGTAAAATTTATATAAAAATATCAAATAGTAAAGTTTATAAATTAAATATGAAAATATTAGCTATTCAAAATAGAATGGGAATCGGCGATACAGTAATTTTTTTACCATTTATCCAGGCAATATCAAAAAAATATAATACACCTGTAAGTATACTTGTAAAAAAAAGTTCAAAAGCAGAACAATTTCTTAATCAAACAAATTACATAGATAAAATTATTTTTCTGGAGAGAGATAATCAAAAAAAAGAAAGGCATAATGGTGTATTTGGATCTTTAAGATTAGCAAATGATTTAAAAAAATATAATTTTGAAAAAGTTTTTATTTTTAATTCATCTTTAAGATTTAATATTATTGCAAGACTCTCAGGTATAAAAAAAATTTATCAATACCCTCTTTTCGAAAAAAATAAACAACACATAATTGATCCTGCGAAAGATTTAATTAAAAAAAATTTAAATACTGATATTAGTAATGTGCCTGAAATTCAGATAGATGATTATTTGAAAAAAAAAGCTGTATTAAAATTTGATATTAATACTAATGATTTGAATATTCTTCTTGCTATTGGAGGATCTGGACCAACCAAAAGAATTCCATCAAAAACTTTTTTATATATTATGGAAAAAATTAACAATATCAAGAACTGTAAATTTTTTTTAGCTACAGGAAAAAATAAAGAGGAACAAATTATATTAAATGAAATAATGAGTTCTAAATTTAGAAATAAATGTATTCCACTTGATACCTTAAAAATTTCTGAAACTTTGCCAATTATAAAAAGTTGTGATGTTTCGATTTGTAATGATACTGGTTTTAGTCATTTATCATCTGCACTAGGAATTAAAACAATTACACTAATGGCTGATACACCATTAATTTATGGATCGTATAGTTCAAACATGTATCCAATAATACCAGACGGAGAAACTACAGTAGGTCATAACACTTTAGGAAGAGATAGAATAAATCCTGAAAAAATTTTTAATCAATTAATGTCAATTATAAATTAAGAAATATCTTTAAGAATTATTTCTTTTGCTTCATTGACAATAGACGATAACCTTGAAGTTTCAGGTGAAACATCTGGGTGTATTTTTTTTTGGATTTTTATATAAGCCTTATTCAACATTTTTTTAGTTGGTTTATTATTTATATCTAAATTTAAAATCTTATAAGACTCAGAAACAGAAAGTGAAGATGAGCTGCTTTTTCTTGATTGATTAAAAGAAAATCTTCCAGATTTTCTCAATGTTTGAATAAGTCTAAATAATGAAAAAATTTGGATTATAGAAAGTCCTTTTAGTTTAACTAAAGCTAAACTAAGCAGCGTCAGTGGTAACGTAAGTAAAATTTTTCCACCCATAGCAAATAAAATTGCAAGAATGAATAAGACCAAAATTGTCAATATCCTCAAATTTTTTGACATTTTTTTAAGAGAAATATTTGCTAACCATTTCAAAGAAAAATATAAAATAGTTAAAATTATCAGTGTATAAATTATTATATTCATATATTTCCTACATATAATGAAAATACCATATCTAAAAAAAAAATCAGAGATTAAATCTTGTCACAATGTTCAGTGGGAAGATAATTATAGTTGGATACATCAAAAAAATATTTTGGAGGTTTTACAAGATAAAACAAAACTAGATCCTGAGGTTAAGAGATATTTAGATGAAGAAAATTTATATGCAGAGCATCACTTAAAAGATACTAAAAATCTACAAAAAAAACTATTTGATGAAATTAAAGGAAGAATAAAATTAGACGATGAATCTCTACCATACAAAGATCATACGTATGAATATTGGACTAAAACTACAGCTATTGGAAATTATTCAATTAAACTTCGAAAGAAAATAGACACAAATGATATTGAGGAAATTTGGAACGGCGATGAAGAAAAGGCGAAACTCAAAACTGAATATTTTGGTGTTGGCGATTTAGAAATAAGTAATAATGATAAATACCTAGGTTACTCTCTTGATACAAAAGGATCGGAATATTATACAATTTTCATTAGAGATATTAAATCTAAAAAGATTATAACAAAAGAAATTCCTGAAACTTCTGGGGGTATTACTTTTAGCTTAGATGATAAATATATCTTTTATTCTAAACTTGATGAAAACCACCGTGCAAGAAAAATCTATAGACATACCATTGGTAATTTAAACAAGGAAGATGAGTTAATCTTTGAAGAAAAAACTGAAGCATTTACTGTAGCTTTAAGCATAAGCTCTGATGAAAAATATTATTTCATTAATACATCTGATCATAATACTTCAGAGCAATATTATTTTGGAATAGATGAAAAAAAACCAGTTCCTAAATTAATTATGACACGAGAAAAAGGGATACTTTATTCTGTAAACTCTTGGGATGGAAAGTTTTACAATCATACAAATAAAAATGCAGAAGACTTTAAAATTGATTTATCTGATAGTCTGGTAAATCAAAATTGGAAAACTTTTATCTCTCCAAAAGATGAGGTTCTAATTGGAGGGCTGACTTTTTTAAATAATTGGATAATTCGTTCTGAAACTTCAAATGCACTAGACAAATTATTTATTAGAAATATTTCTACCGATGTTGAAGAAGAGCTGATATTCTCTGATGAAAAAATTTATGTTCCTGGGGTTTCTTTAACTCAAAGAGATAGAAATACAGACAATATATATCTTGGATATTCATCTCCCAAAACACCATCAAGAGTTTATTTATATAACTTGTCAAGCAAATCAAAAAAACTAGTTAAAGAACAGGAGATACCATCTGGCCACAAATCAGATGACTATATTGTTGAAAGAGTTGAATTTAAATCACATGATGGACGATTAGTTCCTTTAACAATCACAAGACATAAAAAAACTATAATTAATGGCTCAGCAAACTTATTGCTCTATGGATATGGTTCTTATGGTAGTTCCATGAGTCCAAGTTTTTCCTCAACAAGATTGAGCTTGATAGATAGAGATATAATTTGGGCTACTGCGCATATTAGAGGTGGAATGGAAAAAGGCATGAAATGGTGGAAAGAGGGAAAACTAACAAATAAGAAAAATACTTTTGAAGATTATATTTATGCTGCAAAATATTTAATTGATAACAAATATTCATCTAAAAAAAAAATAATTGGAATGGGGGGATCTGCTGGAGGATTATTGATGGGTGCTGCTGTCAATCAAGCTCCAGAGCTATTTTTAGGAATTATCATGGCAGTACCATTCGTTGACTCTTTAACAACAAATCTTGATCATTCATTACCCTTAACTGTTGGAGAATTTGATGAATTTGGAAATGCTAAAGATAATAAACAACATTTTGATTATATTTATTCTTATGCACCTTATAACAATATTAAGAAAATGGACTATCCGCATATTCTAATCACAACTAGCTTGAGCGATAATAGAGTTCTATTTGATGAACCAGCAAAATTTACTGCAAAATTAAGAGAGTACAAAACTGACAATAATGTACTACTTTTAAAAACTGAAATGAATGCTGGGCATGGTGGAAAATCTGGAAGAGATGGTGCTATTGAAGAGATAGCAATAGATTATGCGTTCGCTTTAAAAATATCTAAAAAAATTTAGATATTTTTTAACCTTGAAATATTTAAAATAGCTCCCATATATATACCGTCGGTCGCCTTATGGGGCTTACATAAAATAAACTTGCTTAACAAAGGAGAATATTATGACAGGTAAGGATCTATCTATATTTAACTCACTAAGACCTTTTTCAATTGGTTTTGATGATATGTTTGATCAATTTGAAAATATGTTGGGAAATGGTAATTTGACAATGCAATCAAATTATCCACCATACAATATTAGAAAAACAGGTAAAGATAACTATGCTATTGAAGTAGCATTAGCAGGCTTCAATAAGAATGATGTTGAAGTTGAATTTGAAGATAATTTATTAACAGTAAGAACAAAGGAAGTTAATAAATTAGATGAAAATAATGTTGATGGGGAAATCATTCACAAAGGTATTTCTCAAAGACAATTTGCAAGATCGTTCACTATTGCTGATGATGTAAAAGTTAATAGTGCTGCACTAAAAGATGGTCTTTTAACAGTATCTTGCGAAAGAATAATACCAGAACATAAAAAGAAAAAAATTATAGAAATTAAATAGGTTTAATCTTACTTGCGGGGATATATTCCTCGCAAGTATATTTAAAAACATCCGTTGGATACAAATCCTACAACAATTGACTTAGAATTTATTTCAAATCTTCTCTCACATGGAATTCCATATTTTTTAGTATTGTAAACAAATTCAAGATTTCCTTTTTCATTTTTAAAATCTTCATCGGGCTTGCCTAAATCCATTTGTAAAACACTAGAAGACTTTCCAATGAATTTACTTAGCTTTTGGTTTTCTTTCTCAACAATTATATCTGTCTTTTCTTTAATTGTTTGACATCCAACAATCATCGTAAATATAAAAAATGTAATTAAGTATAATTTAATTTTTTTCATAATTAGATGATAACAACTCAATTATGGCTTAAATATAAACTTCTTAGTTGAAATTTGTGAATAAACACTAATTTTATTAGGTATTTGAACTAAGAATCGAATAATTTCTCATCTATTAGGAGGACATATGCTTGAAAATTATTTCAATTATAAAAAACACAAAACAGATTTTAAAACAGAGGTAATAGCTGGAACTACGACATTCCTAACTATGGCCTATATAATGTTTTTAAATCCATTTATCTTATCGGGAGAATTTGCCGGACCCGAAAAAGGTTTCTTTGATTTCGGCGCAGTATATACGGCAACAATATTGGCAACAGCATTAGCTTGTTTTATTATGGCTTTTTATGGAAAAACTTGGCCAATAGGACTTGCTCCAGGAATGGGGATTAATGCTTTTGTAGCTTTTGGAGTTTGTGCCGGGATGGGATACTCTCCTCAAGAAGCTTTGGGTGCAGTATTAGTTGCGGGAATATTGTTTTTAATTATATCTCTAACACCTATTAGAGCTTGGTTAATAAACTCAATTCCAAAAAGTCTTAAACTAGGAATTGGCGCAGGCATTGGATTATTCTTAGCAATTATTGGGTTACAAATTATGGAAGTTGTTGTTGATGATCCAGTTACACTTGTAAGATTAGGCGACTTAAGCAATCCAATAGTTTTATTAGGCTGTGCTACATTCATAGCGATAGTTGTATTAGAAAAAATGAATGTAAAAGGTAATATTATTATTGGTATTTTAGTATTCAGTATTATTTCTTGGGCTGCTGGTCTTGCTAATTTTAATGGGATTGCAAGCTCACCACCACCAATGACTTATCTATTTGACTTTGATTTGTCTGCTGCAATGACAGCTGGGATGTCTACTGTAATATTTACTTTATTGTTTATCGACTTTTTTGATACAGCGGGAACATTGACTTCAGTTGCAAACGTAGCTGGTAAAGTTGATAAGCAGGGAAAAGTTCAAGATATTAATAAAGCAATGCTAGCTGATAGTGTTGGTACTGTTGCGGGTGCTATGATGGGAACTACAACTGTAACAAGTTATGTTGAGTCAGGTGCTGGAGTTAAAGCTGGTGGAAAAACTGGAATGACATCTCTTGTAATTGGTTTGTTATTTTTGGCATGTATATTTTTTGCTCCCTTAGCAACTAGTTTGCCAAAACAAATTGATGGGGCAGCTTTGCTTTTTGTATCTGTTCTCTTTGTTAGAAACATTACAGATATAGACTGGGATGATATCGCAGAATCTGCTCCTGCAATTCTTGCGATGATTGCAATGCCTTTGACGTATAGTATTAGCAACGGTATTGCTTTAGCATTTGTATCTTATGCTTTAATAAAAATATTTACTGGTAAGTTTTCAACTACTTCACCAGCAATATTTGTAATTGCGATACTTAGTGTTATAAGTTTTGCAGTTGCTTAATTAAAATTTAATGGGGCTAGTTTAACCTAGCCCTATTAGTTAATTTCTCTTAATAATTTCTTCAATAGACAATTCTTCATAATGTTCCGTTGGCTGGACTATCCATGGATCAGAATCTAATTTTACTGGACAAAAATCTGGCTCAAAAGTTGATGATTTTTTTTTCCATAGGCAAGCAGTTTTAACTTCTTTAATATAATCTTTAGTGGGTCCATAATTTTTTAACCACTCGATACTTTTGTTAAGTGTAAGACCAGTATCTGAAAGATCATCTATTAAAAGTACTTTGTTGTAGTCTTTATTTTCAGCTAATGAGCTTATTTCTCTAGCAAACATTAATTGGCCTTGTTTGTCTTCCATGCCATCTCCTGAATAACTTTGAATAACTATATAAGCAATCGGTAGCTTCAAAACTCGTGAAAGAATATCTAATATAGGAGCTGCACCTCGCATAATACCCACTAGAACTGTTGGTTTGTAATTTTTATGGATTTCTACTGCTAATTTTTCAACAATTTTTGTATATTGGTCAAAACTTATTATTAATTTATCTGCCATAAATTTTATTATCATATTAAAATAATTTAAAAAGATTAAAAAGTAACTATGAAAATATTTGATTGTTTTATGTATTTTGATGAAGATCTAGTACTTGATCTTAGATTAAATATTCTCAATAAATATGTGGATTTTTTTGTAATTGTAGAAAGTACATTTACACATAAAGGTGATAAAAGAGAGCTAAAATTTAATCCAAATAAATTTGAGAAATTTAAAAATAAAATTATATATCTTGTGTATAACCAAGAATCATCAAAAATAGATCTGATTAGCTCTAGTGACTCAGAAAATGAAAAATCAAATAAATATATTATGAATGCTGTGTTTAGAGAAAATGGACAAAGAAATTTTATAATTAATGGACTTAATGATGCAAGAGAAGAGGATATGATTCTAGTTTCAGATGTTGATGAAATACCAAATTTATCAAATTTAAATTTTAATGAAAAAACCTCAAAAATTGTCTTATTCAAGCAAGATATGCTTTATTATAAGTTTAATCTAAAACTGCCAAATTTAAAATGGATTGGTACGAAAGCTTGTAGAAAAAAAGATTTTGAAAGTCCTCAATGGTTAAGAAATATTAAAGACCGTAAGTATCCATTTTATAGAGTTGATACTTTTTTTTCAAAAAAAAAATATATAAATTGTGAATTTATAGATAATGGTGGATGGCATTTTACTAATTTAAAAACTGCAAAACAAATAAAGCATAAACTTCAATCATATCTACATCATACTGAATTTGATAAAAATCCTTTATCATCAGAAGAAATAGATGAAATTATAAAAAATAAAATAGCTATTTATGATTTAACTGCCGATCAAAGAGCAAACAAAATTGGTGGAAATAAACTTGAAGATTATCCTTTACATAAACTTCCTAAATATTTACAAAATAATTTAGATAATTTTAAAGAATGGATAGATTAAATGAAAAAAGGATATTGGATAAGTTTATATATAAAAATTGAAAATCAAGAAAATTTAAAAAAATATGCTGATACAGTTACACCAATAATTAAAAGTTTTGGTGGTGTTCCTCTTATTAGAGGAGGAAAATATGAGACACATGATGGAGATGAATTCACAAGATCTGTTGTGTGGGAGTTTCCAAGCTATGAAAAAGCAGTTCAATGCCATAACTCTAAAGAATATCAAGATGGCTGGGAATTTGCCAAAGACACTACGTCAAGACATATGCAAATTATTGAGGGCTTTTAATACTGAATAGGCTCTGGATCTATGCTTCGCCATAAGTACCACGTTGCCACAGAACAATAAGGAGAAAATCTTTTATTTAATAATTTTACGTAATTCTCGGGTGGTAAATATTCTTTTTTATAATTTTTAGAAATAGCTCTTAACAAACCAATATCTTGAATTGGCCAAATATTTGATCTATTAAAAGTAAACAATAAAATCATTTCAGCTGACCACCTACCAATTTGTCTTAGTTTTGAAAGATATATAATTGCCTCCTCATCTGACATACTCGAAATGAGTTTTGGATTAAATGTCTTGTCTAATGTTTGTTTGGCTAGACTCTTTATCCCTTTAACTTTTTGTTGACTTAATCCACAATTCCTTAATTGAGTTATGGAAAGCTTAGAAACAGTTTTTGCACTAATTTTATTTTGACATTTTTTTTTAAATTTTAAAAAAACAGAATTAGCAGCAGCAACACTAATTTGTTGACCAATAATACTTTTACATAATGAAAAGAAGATATCTTTTCTTGTTGTTAATACTGCCTCTGATGGAGATTTATATTTTTCAATTAAAGAATACATTACCTTATCCTTTTTAGATAAATATTTTTTTGCTGCACTCCAGTATTTGGGTGATTTACTCATGTCTGGTAGTTGATGGAATTTTTTCTTTATGATAAATTTCTCTTCTAAAAATTATAATAGAAGAAGATACTACAAGCAAAGCACCTATCAATGTTTTTGCTGTTGGTATTTCGTTCCAAATTAAATATCCAAAAATAATTGCAAAAATAAGTGATAAGTATTTTAATGGTGCTACTTGTGACACTTCTGAAAGCTTGTAAGACTGAGTTAAAAATAGATTTGCAGATCCACCCATAATTCCCACCATTATCAAAAGAATAAAATCTTTTAAGTCTGGCATCACCCAACCAAATGGTATTGTAAACAAACTTGCAATTAATATCATTATGCTAAAAAAAATTGATATGAGCCAAATAGGTTCAGTAGTAGATAGTTTTCTTATAGTGATAGTAACAAATGACATGCCAATACAAAAAATTAAAGGTAAAGAATAAAGATAATTCATTTCTTTAATACCTGGTTCAGAAATTATTATTACACCTACAAAACCAATCAAGACTGCCATCCATCTGTAAACACCTACCTTCTCGCTTAATGCAAAAATTGATAACACTGTAATAAATAAAGGTGCCGCAAAAGAAATACTAACAACAATTGCTAAAGGAAGTTTTCTTAAAGCAACAAAAATTGCAATTAATGCCATTAATCCCATAATACATCTAAAAAAATGTTCTGTTGGTCGCTTAGTTTTATAAAATGTTTTTAGTTTTTCCTTAGGAATTAAAAAAAAAGTGGGAATAATTCCAAAAAAACCTCTAAAAAACATTACTTGTCCTGTTGGATAATCTCCAGACCATTTCACAATTAAATCCATAATTGAAAAAGTACAAACTGATAAAAACATGTACAAAAAGCCTAATTGATTTTTACCCAACATAAGAATAATTTGTAAGTTATATTAATTTATAATCAATGGAAATTGCAATTTTAGGCTTAGGATGTTTTTGGGGACCAGAAATTAAGTTTGGCAAACTTAATGGTGTTATCAAGACTGAGGTTGGGTACTGCGGAGGCAATAGTAGTCAAACCAATTATAAAGAAGTGTGCTCAGGCAAAACAAATCATGCAGAAGTGGTAAAACTAGGTTTTGATCCTGAAATTATTTCTTACGAAAAAATTATTGAATTTTTTTATGAGATACATGATCCAACTACTTTAAACTCTCAGGGCCCAGATTTTGGAACTCAATACAGAAGTGAAATATTTTATTTAAATGATCAACAAAAAAAAATAGCAGAAAATATAACTGAGGATATAAATATTAAATTATCAAAAAAAGTTGTAACAAAGATTTCCTTAGTAAAAAATTATTGTCCAGCAGAAGACTATCATCAAAAATATTTAAAGAAGAGATAAAATGTCTTTAGTTGATACAAATTGGTTAAAAAAAAATATTAACAAAGTTAAAATTATAGACTCTTCTTGGCATATGCCCCAAACAAAAAGAGATGGTTTTGAAGAATATACAAAAGAACATATTCCCAACGCAATTTTTTTTGATTTAGATAAAAATTCAAAAATAGATACAGATTTACCTCACATGTTAACTGATATTAGTTCTTGGGAAAAAATTATGGGAAATATGGGTATTGAAAATAAAGATGAAATTGTAATTTATGATAACTCTGATGTAATAAGTTCGTGTAGGTGCTGGTATAATTTAATTTATTTTGGTCATGACCCAAAACTTGTACATGTTCTTGATGGTGGATTTAAAAAATGGAAAGAAGAAAGTAAAACTATAAACAACAAAGAAATTATCACTAAAACTTCTGTATATTCATGTAAGGAAAATACAGAATTTGTTAAGAATAAAAAACAGATAGATGAAAATATTAATAAAAATGAATTTAATGTTGTTGATGCAAGAAGCAGAGAGAGATTTGAAGGTAAAGTTTCTGAGCCAAGAAAAGGTTTAAGAAGTGGGTCAATAAAAAATTCTTTTTGCTTGCCTTTTGGGGAATTAATAAATGATGACCATACATTTGTTAGCAAAGATGAAATTTCAGAAAAATTTAAGTCATTTAATTTTGTTCATAATAAAAATCTAGTATTTTCGTGTGGATCAGGAGTAACTGCGAGCGTATTGGCTCTAGCTTATTCATTAATAAATGATAAATATAAGCCGACAATTTATGATGGCTCGTGGTCTGAGTACGGGAGAAACTAAAATATGAAAAGAGCAACAAAAATAACAACGATAGTATTAATTTTTTTCTTAGTTATTGCTGCGGTTATTATTGCAAGAACGATGATTGGCAATCACTTTAAAAAAAAATTTAGCAAAAGACCACCTCCAGGAATAATTGTTAAAGTAGTTGAGCAAAAATTATTTCAAAATACTATCGAAACATTTGGCACTGCTGTTCCTGTGCAAATTAAATCCTTTAATATTGAAAAATATGAAATATTAGAACCCATTAAATTTAATACAAAAGTTAAAACAGGGGATGTGATCGCAAAATTAAAGAATAGAAACATAACTACTCCTTTTGATGGAATTATTGGTAAACGAGATTTTTCAAACGATATAGATGTATCACAAAGCTCAATTATATTAAATTTAGAGGATACTTCAGTTCTATTTGTTGATGTCGATATACCAGAAACTTTTGCACCGTATGTAAAAAAAGGTCAGAACGTAGATATAAAATTTTCTGGAAATGCTCTTAAAAATTATCCCGGAACTGTAGAATCTACTGCAAGCAGAATTGATACAAACAAAAGATCTTTGCCGGTAAGGATTAAACTTAATAACCCTAATAACGAACTTTTATCTGGGTCACTATTAGAAGTATCTATTAATTATAATGAAAGAAATTCATTAAGTATTCTTGATACTAGCCTGATAATGGAAGGTGATAATGTTTATGTATATAAAGTAGATAAAGAAAATACTGTAAAAAAAGTACCAGTAGAAATTGGACTAAGAAAAAAAGGAACTGTAGAAATCAAATCTGGTCTTGAAGATGGTGACACGGTGGTTGCCGAAGGTTTAAAAAAAACAAGACCTAATGGAAAGATTAAACCAATTAAATATGGCTCAAAACAAAAAGCATCAAGTTGGAAAAAAAAAAGTAAGCCAGCTAAAACTGAAACAAAAAAAAGTAAGTTTGATTGGTTAAAAAAATTAAACCCTTTTAAAAAATCTGAGACAGAGAAAAAATAAATAGATGTACATCACTGAAGTAAGCATAAAACGACCTGTTGTTGCATGGGTTATGTCTTTAATTCTGATTGTATTTGGTTTATTTGTTTACTCAGAACTGCCTGTTAGAGAGTTACCAGATGGTTTGCAACCACCTGTGGTCCAAGTCAAAGTTGATTATAAGTCTGCATCAGCTCCAATTATCGATCAAGAAATAACACAAGTAATAGAGGATGTCATAGGAGGTGCAGAAGGAATTAAAAATATCGACTCTAAGTCTGAAAATGGAAGAAGCAGTATTAACATAGAGTTTGATACAGATATTGAGCTTGATGACGCTGCAAATGATATAAGAGAAAGAGTAGCAAGAATAGTAGATGCTCTTCCCTCAGAAGCAGATGCCCCACAGATATTAAAACAAGCAGCTGGTTTCACTACAACAATGTGGCTATCAGTTTCTTCATTAACCTGGTCTGATTTAGAACTTGGCGATTATGCAGATAGATATTTAGTCGATGCTTTTTCAAGTGTAAAAGGTGTTGGAAGAATTCTACTTGGAGGGCTTAGAGAATTAAGTGTAAGAGTTTGGATTGACCCTATCAAATTAGCTGCAAATGACATGACTATTCAAGAAGTCGAAAATGCACTAAGAAATGAGAATATAAGCTTGCCTGCAGGTACTTTAGAAGCAGATAATATAGATTTAACAATTAACTTAGATAAATCTTATACAAATATTGATGAATTAAAATTTTTACCAATTAAAAAAACAAAAGATAAAATTGTAAGATTATCAGATGTTGCAAATGTAGAATTAGGTCCTGTTTCTGAAAAAACATTATTTAAATCTCAAAGTAAAAATAATTTGAATCAAAAAACAGTTGGAATAGGAATTTACGCAAAAAGTGGTGCCTCAACAGTTGAACTATCAAATGAAATTCAAAAAAAGATTAAAGAAGTTAGAAAAACTTTACCCGACAGTCTCAAGTTAGAAGTTTCATTTAATAGAGCCACATATGTTAAAGCTGCTATTGATGAAGTTTATAAAACTTTAGCGATTGCATTTATTTTGGTGGTAATAATAATCTATTTATTTTTGGGAAATATAAAAGCAGTGATCGTTCCTGCAGTTGCTCTGCCAGTAAGCTTAATTGCATCATTTTTAGGTATTTATCTATTTGATTTATCAATAAATATTTTTGTACTTCTTAGTTTTATACTTGCGATTGGAATTATAACTGATGACTCAGTTATTATGACTGATGCAATTTATAGAAGAATAGAAAATGGGGAAAGCCCTTTGATTGCGGCTTACAAAGGCTCAAAACAAATTACCTTTGCCATTATTGCAACAACTTTAATTTTACTTGCTGTATTCATTCCATTAATTTTTATTAAGGGAATATCTGGAACTTTATTTAGAGAAACTGCTATAGCTCTATCATTTTCTATAGTTGTTTCATCATTCGTTGCATTAACACTTTCACCAATGTTGGGTAGTAAGTTTTTAAATAAAAAAACAAGTTCTGGTTTTTTTGTTAGAAAATTTAATGTTTTTTTTCAAGGTTTTTCTAATTTTTATAAAGAAACATTAAATTACTGGTTAAATAAAAAGAAAACGATAATAACATTTATTATTTTAATTATTGCAGGTTCTGTTGCTTTATTCATGTACACAACTAAAGAACTTCTTCCAAAAGAAGATAGAGGTGTTTATTTGGTCATTGGATTTACTGATGAGGGAAGTTCTTTTGATTACACACAAGAAAAAGCTCAAGTAGTAGAAAAGAGATTGCTTCCCTTACTTCAAGCTGAGAATAGTCCTTATGATAAATTTATAATGAGAGTTCCAGGTTTTGGAAGCTCTGCAAATTCATTTAATAGTTTTATTATTATTGCTTTACTTGAAGACTGGAAAAAAAGAGAAAAAGATGCAATGACAATAATGCGACAGGCTATAGGTAAAATAGTAACTGTACCTCAAACTTTAGCATTTCCAATTTCACCCCAGGCCATAAGGGTATCTAATTATAATAAACCAGTTCAAATGGTAATTTTAGGAAGTACCTATGATGAATTAGAAGAAATTCAAAATGAAGTTATAAGTAAACTAAGAAGAAATAGAGGACTATCTAGAATTGAGTCAGACTATAATAGAAACAAACCAGAAGTAAAATTAGTTATAAATAAAAATAAAGCTAAGGATTTAGGAATATCAACTAAATCTATTGGCCAAACATTAGAGACACTATATGGTGGCAAAAGAGTTACTACGTTTAATAAACTAGGTAAAGAATATCCGATTATTCTTCAACAATATCTTTTTGATAGAAAAGATAAAGATAGTCTAAGTAAACTTTTTGTAAGATCTAACATAACTGGAGAATTAATCTCATTATCAAACTTAGTTGACCTAAGGGAAGAAGGCTCAGCAAAAGTATTGGCAAGATATGATAGACAAAGAGCTGTAACTATTTCTGCAAATATAAATGAAAATTATTCTTTATTTGAGGCAATTGAATATCTGGAAAATATAATGGCAGAAGTAGCACCCACTAATCAAATTACTTGGAAAGGTGAGTCTGAAGAAGTTAAAGAAACAACAAATGAACTTTATATAATTTTTGCCCTTGGTTTACTAACTGCTTATTTGGTAATGGCTGCTACGTTTAACTCTTTTATTCATCCATTTATAATTATGCTAACTGTACCATTGGCTGTTTTTGGAGGACTGGTATTTATTTTATTCTTGAATAGTTCAATAAATATTTTTTCTCAAATTGCTTTAGTAATTCTTATCGGTATATCAACCAAAAATAGTATTTTGATTGTTGATTATGCAAATCAAATAAGAACTACTGGAAAAAAGATAGAAGACTCAGTTAAAGAAGCTTGTATATTAAGATTTCGACCTATTATGATGACATCAATAAGTACCATGATAGCAATGATGCCTTTAGTAATTGGAAATATAGGACCAGGCGCTGGTGAAGCATCTAGACTAGCTGTTGGAGCAACTATTCTTGGAGGAATGATAATTTCTACTTTCTTTACATTATATGTAACACCAACAATGTACCTAACACTTGCTAAAAATACTAAAAGAATAGACTCGGTTGATTTAGAGTTAAAAAAAGAATTATCTAAAAAATAATATATTTGTTTCTACTCAATGAATTACTACATTCTTTTAGTTGTTTTTTATAAACATTAGATTGTTTCTCGACTCTTTTTGCTAAGTTAATTATTTTTTTATTTTTTTTGTAATGTTTGTAATTTCCCCATCCCTCATGATAAGCAACATACTGTTTAAAAGCATCAGTTTTAGATATATCTAAAATAGAACTGGACTTGCTTGTATACCACCCAATAAAATCAACACTATCCTTAAACCTAGTTCTGACTGCAAGTTTATTTCCTGTTTCTTTTTTATATTGCTCCCAAGTACCATTCACAGCTTGAGAATATCCAAATGAAGTTGAAGGTCTTTTATAGGGAATTACTTTAAAAAGTTTTTGTCTAGGGGGTTTTGCAAGCCAATCAAAATCTGATTCCATTTTTATAATAGCAAGCTGTAAATAAAGAGGGGTTCCCCATTTTTTTTCTGATTTACTTGCATGTTTAAACCATAGATATCTTTCATTAAATATTGAACAACTATTTGAAGTATTCTTTGGTATTGAAGAACAGGCAGAAATTAATAACAGTATTATAAATAAAATTTTAATTTTTATAATTTTCATATTTTCTATAAAAAAAATTAATCGTTAAAACAATTGATACCCCAAGTAAATTTCCAAATAAATCAGATAATTCAAAGCTTCTTACAGGAATAAATATATGTAATATTTCTAAAATTATTGAAAGAAGAATTAAATATAAATTTAAAAAATTTAATTTATTTGAATTTTTATAAGTAAATAAACCAATGATAGACAATAAGCCAAAAGCATAAAGGTGGTTTGTAGAGACTAAAAAATCTGGAGTAATTTGTGGATCATATTGACAATTATTAAATAAAAAACATCCTATAAAGCTACCTGGGTATAGATATAAAGCTAGTAAAATAAAATTAGATAGATAAAAAATGAATTTATATTTTGAAAAAAAATTAATCATTAATTGTATGATTATATTTTATAAATTAAATTAAGAGATTAACAAATGAGTTATTTAATTTTAGTTAGACATGGTCAAAGTAAATGGAACCTTGAAAAAAAATTCACAGGATGGGTTGATGTAGATTTAACTGAAAATGGTAAATTAGAAGCAAAAAAATCAGGTGGACTAATAAAATCAAAAAATATCAATATTGATATTTATTACTCGTCCTTTCAATTAAGAGCAAAAAATACTTTAAAATTAATAAAAGAAATATTACAGGATACAAAAATTTCAAAAGAGGCTTGGCAATTAAACGAAAGACATTATGGAGCGCTTACAGGTTTAAATAAAGATGAAATGAGATTAAAACTAGGAAAAGAAAAAGTTCATCAATTTAGACGTTCATGGGATTTGCGACCAGATCCATTAGATAAAAATAATCCTTATCATCCAACAAATATTGAAACCTATAAAGAAATACCAATAAACGAAATTCCTGATACAGAGTCTCTAAAAGATACTTATGAAAGAGTATTAGAGTTTTATAAAAAAGATATAGAAAATAAAATTTCAGAAAATAATATTTTAATTTCTGCACATGGAAATTCAATTAGAGCATTATGTAAATATTTATTTAAATTAGATGAAAATCAAATTTCAAAATTGGAAATACCAACTGGAAATCCATTGTTAATTACTTTAGATGACAATAAGAAAATTACTGATTGTAAATACTTGGATGATGAAAGAGCTAAAGATCTTGTAGTTTTTTAAAAGTTTTAAGATCTGTTAAATGATAAAAATCATTATTAGTCTCAAAACCATAAAGTTCTTTTTTTTCAATTAAATCGTTCCACAAATTATTTATTGAAAATTTTTCAGTTTTATAAATTGAAAGCAGTTTTTTATTTAATATTTGACAACCTGTATAAATAAATTTTCTATCATTATTTTTTATAATTAAATTATCTTTAAGATCAAAATCACCATTTAAATTCTTATCAAAACTTAAATCTTTGTTAACAAGCAAAAGTATGTTGTTAAGTTGTTTGGAAAAATACAATTTTTCCATTTCAATAATTTCTTCAGAGTAATTTTTTTTCCAAATTGTATCTGGATTGAATATTAAAACATCATCTTCTTTTGTATGGTTTAACATATTTTTTATACCACCGCCTGTATCAAGAATATTTTTACCATCTTCAATAATTGATATTTTAGGTTTAAAATTTTTTTTATTTATAAAATTACGAATTTGATCTTTAAGATAAAAAGTATTGATAAAAATCTCTTTTACATCCAAACTTTCAATTAAATTAATGCAAGTTTCAAGCACTGCAATATTGTTTAATTTGATCAAAGGTTTGGGAATGTCTAGTGTTAGTGGATTTAATCTTTTTCCAAATCCTGCACATAAAATAAAGGCTGTATTAATTTTCATTTTATTTAGTTATAAATTTAGGGAAATTAGTTGCCAATAACAACTTCAAATTAATTAAGTCTTTATTTTTACTCATCCTGCTATCAATCATATTCCAAGCATATGGAATAAGTTTTAAATATTTCCTTTTCTTATCTCTTTCTGCCAATCTCATGAATATTCCAATAATTTTTAAATTTCTAAGAACAGATAAAATATCAAAATCATTTTTGAATTTATTTACATCAATTGTTTTATTGGTGTTTAAATAATAGTTGTACACCTTATCTTTTAATGAATTGGGTGTTTTATATCTAACATCATCAATTAAGGACGCTAAATCATAGGCTTTGTTTCCAATAAGAGCATCTTGATTATCAATTAATCCAATTTGATTTTTGGAGTTTATGATTAAGTTTGAAACATGAAAATCTCTATGAACAAAAGTATCATTTTTAAAGTTTAGTTTTGATAGTACCAACTTAATTTCTTTATTAAATTTACTATTGAATATATTGATTTTTTTTTTATTTATTTTTTTTGGAACATACCAATAACTAAATAATTTTGCTTCATCTAATAAGATCTTGCTTTTATAATCTTTAACTAGGTAAAATTTATTTTTAAAATTTTTGATTTTTTTATCTTTTACTAATTGAATTTTATTTAAAATATTAATTATTTTCTTAAATATTAAATATTGTTTTTTTTTATTTCTTGAAAATATTTGATAAATAGTTTTTTTTCCCAAATCCTGTATTTCAATATAATTCTTTTTATAATTTTGACTTAATAATTTAGGGGCAATTATATAATTTTTAATTAAGATTTTATTAATTGAGTCATAAATTAATAAATTTTTAATTTTTTCTTTATTTGAAAAAACTATAATTGAGTTTTTTTTAGTATTTCTATAAAATTTTCTAAAAGAAGCATCTCCTTTAATTTCCCTAAAATCTTTTGAAAGTTTCATATTAAAAGATCAGTCTAGACCATCAATTTTAATAGATCTATTATTTAATTCATTTTCATAGTTAAAAATTAAATCTATGGTCTTGTTAAAGTTTACTTTATTAATTAATTCTGGCCACTCAATAAGTGTTATTGTATTTTGATTATTATCATATAGATCTAAATTCTTAACTTCAGACTTATCTTTCAATCTAAATAGGTCATAATGTTTAATAATTAAATCACCTGTCTCATATTCATTAAGTAAGTTAAAAGTTGGACTTGTTACTTCTGTAGTTTGTAATTTTTTTTTTATTTGAAATTGATTAATTAAATATTTTACAAAAGTAGTTTTACCTACCCCCATTTCTCCATATAAAAAGATTACTTCGCCACCTGTCAGATAATTGGAAAAATTCTCAGCTAATTCTTTGGTCGTCTCTTCTGAGGATATATCTATTATGCTATTTTTAATAGCGATAGGCATCTGGTTTGAATGGACCTTCAGTCCCAACACTTATATAATCTGCTTGTTCTTTGGATAATTTTGTAAGTTTAGCACCAACTTTTTTTAAATGAAGAGTTGCAACTTTTTCATCCAAATGTTTAGGAAGAACATAAACTTTATTTTCATAATTTTTATGATTATTCCAAAGCTCAATCTGTGCAATTACTTGGTTTGTAAATGAGGCGCTCATAACAAAACTTGGATGTCCTGTTGCACAACCTAAATTAACTAATCTTCCCTCTGCTAAAAGAATAATTCTTTTTTTGCTTGGCAATTCTATTTCGTGAACTTGTGGTTTAACTTCACTCCATTTATAATTTTTAAGAGCTTCGACTTGAATTTCATTATCAAAGTGACCAATATTACATAAAATTGCTCTATCTTTCATGTCTCTCATATGGTCAGCAGTAACAATATCTTTATTTCCTGTGGCTGTTACAACGATGTCAGCTCTGCTAATAGCTTCTTCCATCAAAACAACTTCATATCCTTCCATTGCAGCCTGTAATGCGCAGATTGGGTCTGCTTCAGTAACTAAAACTCTTGCTCCACTTTGTCTTAGTGATGCCGCACTTCCTTTACCTACATCTCCAAAGCCCGCTACGATTGCAATTTTTCCTGACATCATTACATCTGTTGCTCTTCTAATTCCATCTACTAAACTTTCTCTGCAACCATATAAATTATCAAATTTTGATTTAGTAACTGAGTCATTAACATTAATCGCTGGCACTAAAAGAGAATTATCTTTTTCCATCTTATTTAAAGCTTTTATTCCTGTAGTAGTCTCTTCTGAAACTCCTTTTATATCTTTCATCAAATCTTTATATTCATTGTGCATAATTGCAGTTAAATCACCACCATCATCTAAAAGCATATTTGGTTTCCAATCAGGTTTGCCAATAATAGTTTGTTTGATACACCAGAGATATTCTTCTTCAGTCTCACCCTTCCATGCATAAACAGGTATTCCAGCCTTGGCGATTGCAGAAGCTGCATGATCCTGAGTTGAAAAAATATTACACGAAGACCATCTTACCTCAGCTCCTAGAGCAACCAATGTTTCTATCAATACAGCTGTCTGAATAGTCATATGCAAACAACCAATAATTCTTGCTCCTGTTAATGGTTTAGTTTTTGAATACTCTTCTCTTAAAGCCATTAATCCTGGCATTTCACTCTCTGCTATCGAGATTTCTTTTCTACCAAATTCAGCTGATGATATATCTTTGACTTTAAAATCTTCCATGGAAAAGTTTTATACAGTTAACAACAAATTAATCAAGATAAGATTAAGCACCGGGAAAATTTATCTCTACGATAGCACCATCTCTATCTAATCGATTTGATGCTACAATTTCACCGTCATGAAGATCAACTAAATTTTTAACAATATTCAATCCAAGACCTGAATGTTCTCCAAATTTATCTGGTCTATTGCTATAAAATCTTTTGAATATTTTTGATGTATCTATCTCTTTAAAGCCTTGGCCATCATCAATAATTTTAACCACAATTTTTTTATTTGCAGTATTGGATATATTTACAAAAATATTTTCTCCTTCTTTACAAAATGAAATTGAATTATCCAATAAATTAGCAATTATTTGCTCAATTCGGTTTTCGATACCATTAATGATATATTTTTCATTGCCATCACTTTCATAATTAATTTTAATATTTTTTTTAACTCCTTGGATGTTGTTATAATCATCTACAACAGATTGAATAATTGGCTCTATATTGATTTTTTTCATCTTTTCTTTACTAAGAGCTACTTCATCTTTTAACATCTGTGAATAATCAGTTATTAATCTTTCAATTCTCAAAACATCATGGCTAAGAATATTCAATAATTTTAATCGTTGTTCAGAGTTGTTACTGTCTTGCAATATCTCAGAAGCACTTTTTAAAGATGCAAGTGGGTTTCTTATTTCATGAACTAGATCTGTTGAAAAATTCTCAGCATGAGCGACTCTTTTTTGAAGTTCAATTGTCATATCATCCAGTGAATTTGATAAAAGTCCTAATTCATCATTACGACTTTTTAAACTTTCAATATTTGTTTTGGTTTGACTTTTGTCTTTAATAACTTTTGTATAGCTTACAAGGTTTTGTATTGGTTTAATAAAATATCTACTCAAAACAAAAGAGAAAATAAGAATTACAAAACCTACAGCAATTGCGGTTCTAATAACAAAAGCTTTCCTTTCATCAGTGGCTATTTTGATATCATTGGCATTTTCAGTAATGGCAATGTATCCAATATTAGAATTATCTTTAATTACATTTTTAATTGTAATTAATTTAAATTGATTAAGATCCTCCTGTATGAATGTGTAAGAATTTCCATAAGCATCAGAATTTAAATATTTTTTTAATATTTTTTCATAAGTGAAGTTCTTATTTTCAGTAAAATCATTATTTTCATTTGTATTATTTTTGTCATTTTCATTATCATTCAAACTTTCGAATTCAATTTCATCTAATCTTGTAGAAAAAGATCTTGGATCAAGATCTAAGGTATCTGTGTCACCTACTATATTTAAATCATTGTCAAAAAAAATTACTCTATCAAGGTTTTGAAAAATAAAACGTGTTGAAAATAAAAACTTCCTAATATCATCAGGATTAAATTTTACGTCTAATCTTAGAAGAGTATTGATTGTATTATCTATTACATTTAAGTGTTTTACTGATTTCTTTTTAATTAAATTTGGTTGAACATTATTTAGATAAATAAATGTAAATAAACTAATAATTGTAAAAATTACAAAATTTATAAATAAAAATTTATTTAATATAGATAGACTTTTTAAGTATTTACTAAACATTAGCTAACATTCCATCTATATCCACTACCATATCTAGTTTCAATAGCTGAAAAATTAGGGTCAACTTTTTTAAATTTCTTACGGATTCTTTTAACATGACTATCAATAGTTCTATCTTCAATATCTGTATCTTCTCTGTATGCAATATCCATTAATTGTGCTCTTTCTTTAATAATTCCAGGTCTTTTTGCTAATTCTTTCACAATTAAAAATTCTGTTGTTGTTAATTTATCTGGAAGTTGCTTACTATTCCATTCACACTCAAGTTGTGATGGATCCAATTTAAGTCTTCCATGTGCAATCAAGCTTTTATTTTCTTCCAATGTATGATTGGTATCTTTTTTTCTAAGTTGAACTCTAATTCTTTCAACTAAAACTTTTATGGAAAAACCTCCAGATTTTTTTACAAAGTCATCAGCTCCTAATTTTAATCCTAATAACTCATCAATCTCGTCATCTTTTGATGTTAAAAAGATTACTGGTAGAGAGGTTTTTTTTCTTAGCTTCTTAAGTAATTCCTCACCATCCATCTTTGGCATCTTAATATCAATTACTGCTAAGTCTGGTGGAGTTCTGGTCAGACCAATCAACGCACTTTCTCCATCTATATAAGTTTGAACTTTAAAACCTTCTTTTTCTAAAGCTATACTCAAACTAGTTAAAATATTTCTATCATCATCTATTAAAGCTATTGTTTGTTTATGCATTACTTATTTAAAAATACTAAATTGTTCTAAATTGGGCAATCTAATAAAATTAGTGAAGCAATCCCCAATTATCTCCAACATTTACATCAACGGTAAGTGGGGTTGAAAATGAATGATAATCACTATGAGCTACACTAGTCATTTCTTCTTTGATTAATTTAACCATTATTTTTTCATCTTTTTTTGGTACCTCAAATATCAACTCATCATGAATTTGTAACAGCATTTTCGATTTAATATTTTTTTGTTCTAACAATTTTTTGTCTAATCTAATCATTGCTAAACGCATAATTTCTGATGCTGACCCTTGTATAGGCGCATTGATTGCAGCTCGTTCTTGAAAGTTTCTCACATTGAAGTTTTTATCATTAATTCCATTGAAATGAGACCTTCTACCAAAAATATTATTTACATAACCACTTTTTCTACAAAACTTAATAGTGCTATCCATATAAACTTTTATTTCAGGAAATTTTCCAAAGTATGCATTTAAAAATTCTTCTGCCTCATAGTTTGAAACATTAATTTGTTTTGCTAAGCCATATTGTGAAATTCCATAAATAATCCCAAAGTTAATTGCTTTAGCTTTTCTTCGATGATCTTGATTTACTTTTTTAATATCAATATTAAAAATCTGGCTAGCTGTTAATGAATGTATGTCTTCATTATTCTTAAAAGCTTTTTTAAGCTCTTTAACATCTGCTAAATCTGCTAAAATTCTCATTTCAATTTGATTGTAATCTGCTGAAATTAACAAATGATCTTTTTTTGCAGCAAAAGCTTTTCTGATATCTTTTCCATCTTCTGATTTAATTGGAATATTTTGTAAATTTGGATCACTTGATGCCAATCTACCAGTTGTAGTTGCTGCTAATAAGAAAGAAGTGTGCACCCTTTTTGTTGTTGGATTAATGTGTTCTGGTAAAGAGTCTGAGTAAGTATTTTTTAGTTTTGATACTTGTCTCCAATCTAAAACTATTTGTGGAAATTTATGCCCTTTAAAAGCTAAATCTTCTAAAACACTTGCACTTGTTGCAAAGCTTCCTTTTTTTGTTTTTTTTAAACCTGCAATCTTTAAATCATTATAAATAATTTCACCTAATTGCTTTGGTGAGGCTATATTAAATTCTTTTTTTGAAATTTTAAAAACTTCTTTTTCTAAATTCTTAATTTTTTTTTCAAACTTTGAAGAAAGCGATTTTAAAAATTTGCTATCAACCTCAATTCCTTCCATTTCCATAAAGGCTAGGATTTTAATTAATGGTTTTTCAAATATTTCATAAATATTTACCATTTTTTCTAACTTTAAATTTTTAATAAATTTTTTATATAATCTAAAAGTTATATCAGCATCTTCTGCTGCATAATCTTTAGCTTTATCAACCTCTACATCACTAAAATTTATCTCTTTCTTTCCAGTTCCAACGATTTCTTTAAAAGATATTGTTTTATGTCCTAAATGAATTTCTGAAAGTATATCCATATTATGTCTATTTTTTCCTGCGTCTAACACATAAGACATAAGCATTGTATCTTCCATTGATGAAATTGTTATTCCTTGCTTATATAAAACTATAAAATCAAACTTAATATTTTGACCAATTTTCTTAACACTTGGATCTTCCAATAAAGGTTTTAATTTTTTAATGACAACATCTTTCTTGATACATTTTGATGATTTATGTCCAATTGGAATATAACAAGCTTTACCAATTTTAGAACATAGAGAAACGCCTATTAAATCTGCTTGATGTGGATCTAAAGAATTTGTTTCTGTATCCACTGCAACCTCTCCTACTTCTTCAGCTTCTTTTATCCATTCATCTATTTGATCAGGATCGCTAATTAAGTGATAGTTCTTATTATTGATTGGTTGATGTTTTTCTGAAGCTTTTATTTTATCAGATATGTCTTTTAGTTTTGGTTCACCATATGCAGAAATAACAGAACTTAAAAGTCGGTTAAATTCCATCTCTCTTAAAAATGTATAAAGTTTATCTTTATCTATTTCTTTTAGTCTGAACTCTGTCAAATCTCTGTTGGTTGGAACATCTTTCATTAATGTTACAAGTTTTTTACTAACCAATGCCTTATCTTTATTATCAATTAATGTTTCTCTTCTTTTATTTTGTTTTATTTCGCTAGCCGACTTTAAAAGTTTTTCTAAAGTTCCGTATTTATTAATCAGTTCAGCGGCTGTTTTAACTCCTATACCCGGAACACCTGGAACATTATCACTACTATCCCCAGCGAGAGACTGTACGTCTATCACTTTTGCTGCATCAACTCCAAATTTTGTAAAAATATCTTCTTCTGATATAAATTTATTTTTCATAGGATCGAAAATTCGAACACCTTTTTTATATAATTGCATCAAATCTTTATCTGAAGAAACAATTGTAACTTTAGCACCTTTCTTCAGTATTTTTTCAACATAAGTAGCAATTAAATCGTCTGCTTCATAATTAGGTAGATCAACTGATGGTAAGTTGAAAGCTAGTACTGACTTTCTGATATACTCAAATTGAGGTGCTAAATCATCAGGTGCCTCTGAACGATTAGCCTTATAATCACTATAAATATCATTTCTAAATGTCTTTCTTGCTGAATCAAAAATTACTGCAAAATGTGTTGGTTTTTGCAAATTTTGATCTGACTTTGAGTCTTCTAGCAATTTAAAAAGCATACTACAAAAGCCACTTACAGCTCCTGTTGGTAGTCCATCACTCTTTCTAGTTAACGGTGGTAGCGCATAATAAGCTCTAAAAATATATCCTGAGCCGTCTATAAGGTAAAAATGATCTGTTTTTTGAATTTTATCCATTAAAATATCATTAAATATTACAGTCGTATTAAAATCTGTATATAAAAAAATTTACTTTTTTTAAGATCATTAATTATATCTAGATTATTTTAAATTTTGATAGTATCATTTGAGTTATGGAGCTAACAAAAAATATATCACAATCTAAATTAATAAAATCGATGTTAGCAATAATACTTGGGTCTATAGCGCTTACTATATCAGCTAAAATTAAAATACCTTTTTACCCAGTTCCAATGACAATGCAAACATTTGTTGTCCTATTTTTAGGTGTTAGCCTTGGATACAAAATAGGTCTTGCAAGTATAGGGTTGTATTTGTTTGAGGGAATTTTAGGCTTACCTGTTTTTTCAAATTCTCCCGAAAAAGGTATTGGATTAGTTTATTTTACAGGTCCAACTATGGGTTATTTGATAGGTTTTTTAACTGCAGGATATTTGGCTTCCAAAGTAAATAATAAAGATAATTTTTTGATAATTTTAGCTAAACTTATAGTGGCAACCTCTACTATTTATATATTAGGATTATTGTGGTTAGGAACTCTTATTGGATGGGACAAACCAATTATAGCCTTAGGTGCTCAACCATTTCTACTGGCAGAAACTTTTAAAGTTGTACTTTTGGCTTTGGTAACAAAACAAATTTTAAAAATAAGAAATATTATCTAGGTGATCTTTTAGAGAGAATTCTTTGAAGAGTTCTTCTATGCATTTTTAATCTTCTTGCCGTTTCTGAAACATTTCTATTACATAACTCAAATACTCTATGTATGTGTTCCCATTTAACTCTATCTGCAGACATTGGATTCTCAGGAGGAGCAGCTTTTTTTGCAGGATCTGCAAGCAGAGCTTTTTCAACATCTTCAGCATCAGCTGGTTTTGCCAAATAATCTATTGCGCCTTCTTTGATCGCGGCAACTGCAGTTGGAATATTTCCATAACCAGTTAGCATAATTATTCTACTTTCAGTATTTGTATTTTGAATTTCTTTTACAACCTCTAATCCGTTTCCATCTCCAAGTCTTAAGTCTACCACTGCAAAACCAGGTTTCTTAACCTTAACAGATGCAACTCCTTTTTGTACACTTTCAGCTTGAGTAACTTCGAATCCTTTTTTCTCCATTGCTCTAGCCAATCTTTCTCTAAACGGGTTATCATCATCAACTATAAGTAGAGATTTGTTCTCAAAATCGTTGATATTTTTAAGGACTACTTGTTCTTTCATTGTCTTCATATGGTGATTAGCTCATATAATTCAATACCTATTATTTGCTTTACATTATTAATCTATGGGCTTATTAGGAGGAAATTTTAAAGTTTTTTAGTAATAAAAAGCTTTTTTTTATTAAATTTTTTTTGGAGGCATTTTTGATGCAAAAATTTAAATCAGTTGAAGAGATAATAAATCAGCTGAAACCTGAAAAACCGATTTATTGTATAAGAAAGAATTCTATTCGTTCTGCAGTAACATATTTTAAAAAAAACTTTCCTGGTAAAATTCTATATGCAGTAAAAACAAATCCACATCCTACTGTAATTCAAACAATTATAGACAGTGGCGTAGAGCAATTTGATGTCGCTTCTATAGAAGAAATTAAAAGTATTAGAAATTTTAGCCAAACAGTAAAATGTTCATATATGCACACGGTAAAAAGTAGAGAAAGTATTAAAGAAGCTTATTTTAATTATGGAGTTAAAACATTCTCATTAGATACTAAAGATGAGTTGATAAAAATTATTGAAAGCACAAACAATGCAAAAGATTTAGAATTATTTGTAAGAGTTGCAGTTTCTAACGAACATGCTGAAATAGATTTATCAAAAAAATTTGGTGCATTGAACTCAGAGGCAGCAGGACTATTAAGATTAGTTAAGCAGCATGCAAAAAGAATTGGGCTAAGTTTTCATGCTGGTTCACAATGCATGCATCCAATTTCATATTCAAAAGGTATTAATGAAATAGGAAATATAATTAAAAAAACAAAAATTTTACCTGATTACATTAATGTTGGTGGAGGATTTCCAACAATTTATCCTGACTTAATACCTCAATCTATGGACAGCTATTTTAATGAAATTAAAAAAGGATTAGAAAACTTAAAGCTTGAAAGGTTACCTGAAATTATTTGTGAACCAGGAAGAGCCCTGGTTGCAGAAAGTGGTTCTACAATTGTAAGGGTTAATCTAAGAAAAAAACAAAAACTTTATGTAAATGATGGTACTTATGGAACTCTATTTGATGCAGGAACTCCTAATATAGTATTTCCATCTAAGATGATTAAAGACAATACAAATAAAATAATATCAAAAAAATTAACTGCTTTTGATTTTTTTGGTCCAACATGTGATAGTATGGATTATATGAAGGGTCCTTTTCTTCTTCCTAATAACATTAAAGAAAATGATTACATTGAGCTTGGCCAACTAGGTGCTTATGGTTTAACATTTAGAACTCAGTTTAATGGTTATTATTCAGATGAAATTTTTGAAGTTGAAGATAAACCAATCATGACAATGTATGACAAAGACATTAACAAAGCTACTTTGGTTGCTTAATGTCAGATCATAAAAACCCAGGTCATAATAGTAAAAAAGACTTTTTAAAAAATCCTGTTGAGCATATAGATATCACTTCGTTCGACTCTCGAAAAATAATCTCTTCAATGGAAAAAATGTCCTTTGTTTCAAGAGAAACAGCTAATGCCGCAAATATTTATAATGACATGCTTAAAGACAAAGATTGTACTATATTTTTAACTTTAGCTGGTTCTACATCAGCTGCTGGATGTATGAATATTTATAAAGATTTAGTTAAATATAATATGGTTGATGCAATTGTTGCAACTGGGGCCTCTATAGTAGATATGGATTTTTTTGAGGCACTCGGATTTAAACATTATCAAGGCTCACAATTTCAAGATGATACTGAACTGAGAAATAATTATATAGATAGAATATATGACACATACATTGATGAAGAAGAGCTTCAGATGTGTGATAAAATTATCTGTGATATTGCTAATACTTTAGAACCAAGAAGTTACACATCTAGAGAATTTATTTATGAAATGGGAAAATATTTAAAGAAAAATTCAAAAAAGAAAGACTCTTTAATTGAAACAGCCTTTGATTGTAATGTGCCAATTTTTTGTCCAGCTTTTACAGATTCAAGTGCTGGTTTTGGTTTGGTGATTCATCAAGAAAAAAATCCAAAACAACACATGACCATAGACTCCGTAAGAGAATTCAGAGAACTAACGGAAATTAAAATTAAATCTAAAGGGTCAGGTCTATTCATGATAGGTGGAGGTGTACCAAAAAATTTTATACAGGATACCGTAATTTGTGCTGAATTGTTAGGTAAAGAGGTTGATATGCATAAATATGCTGTACAAATTACTGTGGCTGATTCAAGGGATGGTGCTTGTAGTAGTTCAACCCTAAAAGAAGCAAGCTCTTGGGGTAAAGTCGATGTTAGTAAAGAACAAATGGTATTTGCAGAAGCAACAAGTGTACTGCCTTTAATTGCAAGTGATGCTTATCATAAAGGTGAATGGAAAAATAGAGATAGAAAAAACTTCACAAAAATTTTTGAGTAAAAATTGAAATATCTTTCAAATAAAAATGGGTTTCTTGGAATTGATAATAAAGTCGATTTTAAAGAAAAAGTTGTAGTAGTTCCTTTTGGCCTTGAAAAAACAGTTAGTTATGGTGGAGGGACTAAAAATGGACCAAAAGAAATTATCAAAGCTTCTCACCAAGTAGAGCTATATGATGAAGAGCTAAATTGTGAACCATACAAAAAAATAGGTATTAAAACATTAAGACCTTTTAAGATAGACAGAAATATCAAAAAGGCACTCTCTAAAATGTCTAAAATTAATGAAGAAATTTTAGAAAAAAAACTTTTTCCTATGACATTTGGTGGTGAACACTCAATTACACCCGGATGTATTGCTCCTTTTGTAAAAAAATATAGAAATATTTGTCTTCTACACTTCGATGCTCATGCAGATTTGCGTGAAAGCTATAATGGAGAAAAATTTTCACATGCTTCAGCAATAAAAAGATGTTTGGACTACCCAAATGTTTCATTAATTTCTTTCGGTATAAGAAACATATCTGAAAGTGAGATTCCATTTTTAAAGAAAAACTCATCTAGAATTGATATTTTTTGGGCCAAAGATAAAAATAAATGGAATCTTAATAAATTTAAGAAACTAATAAAGAACAAAACGGTTTATCTAACATTTGATGTTGATGGCCTAGACTCAAGTATTATGCCTGCGACCGGAACTCCAGAGCCAGGTGGATTATTGTGGGATGAGACTTTAAATATTATTAGGATCGCAGCAAAAAATTCAAAAATTGTTGGTGCTGATATTAATGAATTATCACCAATAAAGGGTTTTAATTCTTATAACTTTCTTGTAGCAAAATTAGCTTACAAAATTTTATCTTATAAATTTTTGTATTAAATTTAGATTGGCTTCTTAATTTTAAGTAAAATTTTAAAAGGTATTAACATTACTAAGGATACAAATAATTTTACTGCCAAGTCACCTAATGACAATGTTATCCAAGGAACTCCTGTTGCATAAAATGATATTGAAAAAAATAAAAACGTATCGACTGTTGAGCCAATAAAAGATGAAGTTAAAGGTGCTATAAACCACTCTTTTTTTCTTAAACGATCAAAAATTTGAATATCTATTAGTTGTGCTGTGATAAAAGCAACTCCAGATCCAATTGCTATTCTTATTGAAATTAAATCAGCAAAATCAGTTGAAAATAAAAGAGTAAAAATTATCCCTATAAAAAATCCGATATACACAATTTTTCTCGCTACAAATTTACCATAAAATCTATTGGCTAAATCTGTAATCAGAAAAGCTACTGGATAACTAAAAGCTCCATAAGTGAGAATTTCACTTAAGCCATAATAATTTATTGGAAATTGTACAAGATAATTAGAAGATAAGACAACTACTCCCATCAAAATTGATAGGGTAGCAAATAGTTTGCTCATTAAGCTGATTTAGCTACAGGCTTTTTCTTAAAAGGGGATTTTATTAATATCCCTTTTTTTAATTTCTTTAGTCTTGGTGATAAATTTTTATTTTTAACAGCCTTCAGAAATTCATCAAAGCTACCTTTTTTATCAACAGATCTAACACCAGAATTGCTCACTGTTAATTTTAAACTTCTCTTCATTAATTCACTTGTGAATTTTACTTTTTTTAAATTAGGCAAAAACCTTCTTTTAGTCTTGTTGTTAGCATGACTAACATTGTGACCCTTCATTGGGATTTTACCGGTTAATTCACATTTTTTTGACATAATAATAATGCCTATATAAGGGGAGATGAGTAAGGCGTCAAGTTTAATACATTTAGGATAGAGTTTTATTTCCTATAATTTCAGTATAATTTTTAACTCCATCTCTGATTAATAATTCTTTTAGGTCCTTTTTAATAATTCTTGCAATATTTGGACCTTTAAAAACCATTCCTGTATAGAGCTGAATAAAATCTGCTCCAACTGTAAATTTATCATAAGCTGCTTGACCAGAGTCAACTCCACCAACACCTATTATTTTAATTTTCCCTTTTAATAATTTGTAAAATTTATTTATTAAAACATTGGATTTTTCCTCAATTGGTTTTCCAGACAAACCCCCTTTTTGATGTCTTTGAATATTGCCAAGTTTATCTCTTGTAGCTTCAGATGTGTTTGAAACAATAATTGCTTTTATTTCATTTTCTAAAAGAATTTCAGAAATCTGATTTACCTGATCTTCATGGATATCTGGTGAAATTTTAACAGCTATCGGAATTGTTGAATTTAAATCATTTTTTTCTTTTGAAATACATTTTAATAACTCTTGTAATTTACTCTCTTCATGAAAGTTTCTCAAATTTTCTGTATTTGGTGAAGAAATATTAATTGTTATATAATCTGCAACTTCATAAAAAGTTTTTAGTCCAATTAGATAATCATTCAACCTATCGTCTGTGTCTTTATTGGGGCCAATATTAATCCCTAATAATCCTAAATTATTGTCTAATTTAATTCGATTTTTTACAATTTCAGCACCATGATTATTAAATCCTAGTCTATTAATTAACGCCTGATCTTCCACAAGTCTGAAAACTCTTGGTTTAGGATTTCCATATTGCTTTAATGGTGTGACGGTGCCAACTTCAACAAATCCAAAGCCCAATTTAAATAATGCACTGTATACCTCAGCATTTTTATCAAAACCAGCTGCCATTCCAATTGGGTTATCTAATTCTTTGTCAAATAATTTGGTCTTAAAAATTGAATCATCTTTAATTTCATCAAATACACTTGGTATCAAATTAAATTTTAAAGATTTAATTGCTAATGTGTGTGCTTTTTCTGGATCTATTTTAAATATTAAAGGTCTTAGTTTTGAAAACATTATTTTAATTTATTCATTAATAACTCTTTAGTTTCTTTGACACCAAAAAAACTTATAAAAAATCCCATTCGAGGTCCATTTTCATCTCCAAAAACTACTTCATAAATTAATTTAAACCAATCTCTTAAATTTTCTGCATAACCATTTTCCTTACCAGTTGAATAAATTAGTGTTTGAATATCTTCTGGAGTCATATCATCATTACATTTTTCTAAAGTTTTAACCAATGCCTCAAGAGCTATCAACTCTGTAGTATTTGGAGTTTTGTATTTTTTTTGTGCTTTAATTGCATCATTAAAATATTTAATTGCATAACCTACCAACCCATCAAAAATTGGAAAATTTTCTTCAGAAATATCAGACTTATATTTTTTAACAAATTTCCACAATAAATCCTTACTATCAGCATTACTTGTTTCAACTAAATTTAATAGCATTGAAAATGTCATAATCATATCTTCTTTAGGAATGTTGCCATTATGAACATGCCAGACCGGATTCATTAATAATTGTAGTTCATTCTGTTTTTTTGATTTTTCAATATAATCTAAATATTCATCAACAGCTTTTGGAACTATTTCTTTGTATAGTTTCTTTGCTCTTTTTGGATTTTGATACATATATAAAGATAAACTTTCTGGTGAGGCATACTCCAACCATTGATCAATAGTTATTCCATTTCCTTTTGATTTTGAAATTTTTTCACCTTTTTCATCTAAAAAAAGCTCATAGGCAAACCCAGATGGATTTTTCTTACCCAATAAATTAATTATCTTGGTTGATAGTATTGCACTTTCAATTAAATCTTTTCCATACATTTCAAAATCCACATCTAAAGCATACCATCTCATAGCCCAATCTACTTTCCACTGTAATTTGCAATTCCCATCTAATATACTTACTTCTAATTTTTTTCCCTTATTATCAAAAATAATTTTAGATTTTTCTTTGTCAATTTCTAAAACGGGTATTTCCAAAACACGTCCTGTATCTGGGCATATCGGTAAAAATGGACAGTAAGTTTGTTGACGCTCTTTACCTAGGGTGGGAATTATAATATTCATAATTCCATCATAATTTTCTAAAATAATCTTTAATGTTGGATTAAAAAAACCACTCTTATAAAGTGATGTAGAGCTTTGAAAATTATAATTAAATTTAAAACTATCTAAAAAATTTTTTAGCATTTCATTATTATGCTGACCAAAACTATCAAATTTTTCAAATGGGTCTGGAACTTGTGTTAATGGTTTATGAAGATTGTCATTTAAAAGCTTTTGATTTGGAACATTGTCTGGAACTTTTCTTAAACCATCCATGTCATCTGAAAATGTTATTATTTCAGTTGGAAGATCTGATAATTGACTTAAAGCATTAACCATCATTGATGTTCTAGCAACTTCTCCAAAAGTTCCAATATGAGGAAGGCCACTTGGACCGTAACCAGTTTGAAGTGTAATTTTACCTTTTTTTTCAATAAAAGATTTTCTTTCTCGAAGCAATCTTTTTGCTTCTACAAAAGGCCAAGCACTAGTTTTGTCTAAATTTTCTTTTTTAATCATGAATTATGCTTCTAAAAAATCTTAAAATAGCGATTTTATTAATTCTTATAGAGTTGAAATTTATTTACCATAAAATAATGTTCTTTCAAAATGTCTAATTATAAAACTGTTTTTTTTACACTTGGAATTTTGCAGGTAATTCTAGGAGTATCAATGTTTGTTCCAATTACTGTTCAATTTATTTACTCAGAAGTAGACTCTTCATTCTTTGGGGCGTCAATTGTAACAATTATTTTTGGAACTTTATTTTTTTTATCTAATCTAGATCACGATAAAAGATTAAATTTACAGCAAGCTTTTTTATTAACTGCACTTTCATGGCTGAGTATTGCTATTTTTGGATCTCTTCCATTTATATTTTCAACAATTGAGTTATCAGTAACTGATGCCTTTTTTGAGAGCATGTCAGGGATAACAACTACTGGCTCTACTATTATTTCTAATTTAGAAAATACACCTAAAGGTTTATTGTTTTGGAGAGCTATACTGCAGTGGCTAGGAGGTATTGGTATTATTGTTATGGCCATTACTTTAATGCCAATAATGAATGTGGGTGGAATGCAATTATTCAAAATTTCTAGCAATGACTCATCAGAAAAGATACTTCCAAAATCAAAAGAAATAGCTCTAAGATTGATTTATATTTATTCAGGCTTAACTGCGCTGTGTGCCATTACATATTGGTTATTTGGAATGAGTAAATTTGATAGCTTAACACACTCAATGACCACTATAGCAACAGGTGGTTTTTCTAATTACAATCAATCAATTGGCTATTTTAATAGTGTTCCAATAGAAATTTCGTCAATGATATTTATCATTTTAGGAAGCTTGCCTTTTATCGCTTACATCAAGTTTATAAACGGGAATAAAAAAATTTTTTTAACTGATGTTCAAATAAAAACTTTTTTTAAAATTATAATTGCTACTGTAATTATCTTATCAATTTATTTATTATTAAATAGTAATGCTAATTTTAGTTTGAGGTCTATTTTTTTTAATACTATTTCAATTTTAACTGGGACTGGTTATGTAAATGCAGAATTTGATGGATGGGGTAGCTTTCCATTAACTTTATTCTTAGCTTTAATGTTTATAGGTGGCTGTGCAGGATCTACTACGTGTGGAATTAAAATTTTTAGAATTCAGATTCTATATTTATTTATATCAAACCAAATTAAAAAAATTATTTATCCAAAAGGAGTATTTATGATTAAATACGATCAAAGCTCTGTGGATGAAAAATTCATCGCTTCAATAATTTCTTTTATATACCTTTACTTTGTAATATTTTTTATACTAACTGCATTATTATCTTTAACAGGTCTTGATTTTATCACTGCAATATCTGGTGCAGCTACTTCAATTTCAAATGTTGGACCAGGATTAGGGCCTATAATTGGTCCGAATGGAGATTTTTCATCTTTACCTGATATTTCTAAATGGATCTTAACTATTGGGATGATTTTAGGTAGACTAGAGCTATTTGCAATATTAGTATTATTCTTACCATCGTTTTGGAAAAACTAAAAATGCTTGAAATAAAAAAAAAATCTTTATCAGAAACTTTTTCAGTTTATCTAGACAAAAGAATGTTTAGAATATTATTACTTGGAGCAATCTCTGGTTTTCCATGGGTTTTGATAGGAAGTAGTTTAAGTTTATGGCTTAAAGAAGAAGGTTTAAGTAGATCAACGATTGGTTGGGCTGGATTAATATTTGGTGTTTATGCTTTTAACTATTTGTGGGCACCTCTAATTGATAGACTTCAAATTCCATATCTAACTAAAAAACTTGGCCATAGAAGAGGCTGGATAGTATTAATGCAAATTGCAATTTTAGTTTGTTTAATTGTTTGGAGTTTTATAAATCCAACTGAAAATTTAGCACTATTAATTACTATTGGTTTAATTATTGCTATAGCTTCAGCTACACAGGATATAACTGTAGATGCTTTAAGAATTGAACAAATCGGTGAAAACGAGGGTAAATCTATGGCAGCTGGTGCTGCTATGGCAGTTGTTGGTTGGTGGAGCGGATATAAATTAGGAGGTGTAATAGCTTTGTTTACTGCTGAATACTTTCAAAATATTGGCATAATCAATTACTGGCAATCAACGTTTTTAATTTTAGGCATTGTAGTAATTTTAATGAATATTGGCCTAATGTTTGTTCATGAACAAACTTCAAATAGTAGGAAATTTAACCAAGAAGCAACAGATAAATTAATCCAAAACAAAATTGGTTCACAAAATATTATAACAAAAGTTATAGCTTGGATAAGTGGAACTCTAGGAGGACCTGTAGCAAGTTTTTTTAAAAAAAATGGGTTTTCTATAGCATTAGGAATTTTAGGTTTTGTATTTTTATTTAAAATTGGTGAGGCATTTTTAGGTCGTATGTCCATAGTCTTTTATAAAGAAATAGGATTCTCTAAAAGTGATATTGCAATTTACTCGAAAACCTTAGGATGGATAACTACGGTTATATTTACATTACTTGGTGGACTTTTTGTAATCAGATCTGGTGTTTTAAAAGCCATGTTTCTTGCAGGAATATTAATGGCTGCAACTAATTTATTATTTACTGCTTTAGCATGGAGTGGAAAATCAGAATTATTATTTGCAGTTGCTGTAATTTTTGATGATATAGCTGCAGCTTTCGCAACGGTCGCTTTTGTAGCGTTTATATCATTACTAGTAGATAGAACTTACACCGCAACTCAGTATGCACTACTTGCATCTATAGGAACGGCTGGAAGAACTACACTTGCATCATCATCCGGTGCTTTGGTTGACTGGTTAAATGGAGATTGGGGAACGTTCTTTATTTTAACAGCTATTATGGTTATACCATCATTAATTTGTTTGTGGTTTATTAAGGATAAGCTGAAGTTAAGTGAAAAATAACTTTTTTTTCAAAGGCCAGGTTTCTAATATTCATAAAAGATCTTCTAAACTTTCAGAAGTAACATCTCAAATTTTATATGGAGAAAAATTTAAAATTTTGTCAAAAAATAAAAATTGGATTAAGATAAAATCTTCATTTGATAATTATACTGGTTATATTAAAAATGAAAAATATGTAAACAAACATAATCCAAGCCATAAAGTTTATAGTTTAAAAGCTACTATTTTTAACAAACAAAATAAAAAAACTAAAAAATTTTTGCCTTTTGGGTCAAAAGTTTCTGTAATTAAAAAAAACAAGAAATTTTTAGAATTTGAAAATAATAAATGGCTAAAAATAAGTGATTTAAAAAAAATAAATCATAAAGAAAAAGAATTTTTTAAAATATTTAAGTTATTTTTAAAAACTAAATATGTGTGGGGTGGCAAATCATATAGAGGTATAGACTGCTCAGCACTATTACAGTTATATTACTATTATAATAACTCATTTTATCCAAGAGATACAAAAGACCAAATCAAGTACTCAAAAAATAATATCAAAAGAAAAATTTTTACAAAGGGAGATATCATTTTTTGGAAAGGACATGTTGCAATATGTATTAATTCTAAAGAGTTGATACATGCCTATGGGCCTGAAAAAAAGGTTTTAGTTATGTCGATTAGAAAAACAATTGACAGAATAAAAAAAACTGCGAACTTAACTGTAAAAAAAATATCCCCTATTAAATATTAATTTCTGCCAAAATCAGGTTTATTAATATCTTGTTTCAACTTAATAATCTTTGATCTTACTTTTTTAGTTTGAATTAATTTTTTTAAGATTGATTTATTGTTTTTGGAATTAATATCTCTTTTAAAAGAATTTAAATTTTTAATAAATAAATCAATAGCCTTTGAGATATTTTTTTTATTATTAAAAAATATATCTCTCCACATAATTTCATTGGAAGCTGCTATTCTTGAAAAATCTCTTAAGCCACCTGCACTGTACTTAATCAAATCAAAATTTTGAATTTTTTCAAAATCTTGTGCAGATTTCACTAAATTATACGCAATTAAATGTGGTAAATGACTAGTTATAGAAAAAATTTTATCATGTTTTTCAGGTGTCATAATAACCACCTTTGATCCTATTTTTTTCCAAAAATTATTTAATATCGTTAAATGGTTTTTTTTAGTATTTTTTTCTTTAATTAAAACACACCACTTTTTTTCAAATATATCGTGCTTACCATGCTCTGGTCCACTTACCTCAGAACCTGTAATTGGATGACTTTGAGTCCAAGACACATCTTTTTTTAAGTGTTTTTTAATAATCTTAGAAGACTCTAATTTTGATGAACCAACGTCTGTTATAATAGTTTTCGTTGATAAAAACTTATTCATTTTAAGAATAAGATTTTTATATTCACTCATTGGTGTACATAAAATAATTAAATCTGATTTTCTAACACCATCCTCTAACTTTTTAACAATTTGTCCAGGAAGTTTTAATTTTTTAATTTTTGTAAGATTAGAGTTTGATTTTTCATAAATAAAAATTTTATTTGCTATCTTTTTTTTGTGAATTCTTCTCAATAAAGATGATCCCAACAAACCACATCCAATAATTAAAATATTTTTCATATTAATTTAATATCTTTTTCACAGCACTCATAAATGCTAAATTTTCATTTTTAGACCCAATAGTTAATCTCAATTTATTTTTGATGTGATAACCTTCTGCAGTAGACCTTACAATAATTCCTTTTCTATTCAATTGTTCATAAACAAATTTAGCTGTAAATTTACATTTTTCAAAATCTAACAATAAAAAATTTGCAGAAATAGAATTAGAAAAAATATTAAATTTTTCAAGGTAAATTTTGATCCTCTTTGCAAAATATAAATTATGTTTTACTGAACGATCAATAAAATTTTGATCTTTTAACGACTCTATTGCAGCTAATTGTGCAAGATGACTGACATTAAATGGAGCTTTAATAACATTTAAAGCATCAATTATTTTTTTTGATCCATAGCCCCACCCAACTCTTAATGAAGCTAATCCAAATATTTTAGAGAATGTTCGCAGCACAAAAACATTATTCTTATTTTTAAATAAATCTAATCCTGGTTTATAGTCTCTATTTTTCATGTATTCTGCATAAGCATCATCTACAACTAATAAAACATTTTTATTTAATTTTTTTCTAAGTTCCAATAATTCTTTTTTTGTAAGATAAGTTCCTGTTGGATTATTGGGGTTTGCTAGAAAAACAATTTTAGTTTTTTTATTTACTTTTTTAAGTATTTCACTAATTGAAACTTTAAACTTAATTTCTTTGGCAAAAAGAACTTTGGCACCTACGATTTTTGCATAAATTCTGTACATTAAAAAGCTGTATTGAGGGACCACAACCTCATCTTTTGGTTTTAAAAATAACTGACAAATCATTTGAATAACTTCATCAGATCCTGCCCCACATATAATTTTATCAAAATTACATTTATATTTTTTTGATATCTCTTTTCTTAAGATTTCAGATTTACCATCGGGATATCTTTCTAGGTTTAATTTTTTATCAGATATTATTTTAATTGCTTTAGGGCTCATCCCTAAAGCTGATTCGTTAGCTGATAATTTTACTATTTTCCTTAATTTCTTAATTTTTGATTTACCAGGCCTATATGCTTCGATATTAAATTTTTTAAATTTTGGAGTGGTCATTTTTTTAGTTTATTTGTTCTTTATAGATAAAATTATAAATTTTTACACTGAATAAGACATTTTTAAAAAAAATTGACATAATAAATAACTTCTTGTACAAAATTTATGCGCTGATTTAACTGAATTGCGAGCGCTTAAAAAAAACCGCTAAAATTGTTTTTTTTCTCTCAATTCAAATATTAGTACTTTTTATGAATATTGAGACAAAACTAAAAACTCTGGTTGTTAAAAAACCACTTAAACTTGATTGTGGAAAAACTATCAATAATTTTCCAATTGCATATGAAACCTATGGATCTTTAAATGAAAAAAAAGATAACGCTATTTTAGTTTTTCATGCACTTACTGGTGATCAATTTGTCACTGGCTTAAATCCAGTTACAAATAAAGACGGTTGGTGGTCATATGCAGTGGGTCCTGATAAATCAATTGATACTAATAAATATTTTGTAATTTGTTCAAATGTAATTGGTGGGTGCTTAGGATCATATGGGCCAAGTCACAAAGATCCAGATACACAAAAAATTTTTGGTACAAATTTTCCTATAATTACAATCAATGATATGGTTAATGCTCAATACAATTTACTTGATCATTTTGGTATAGATAAACTTTTTTCAATTGTTGGTGGTTCAATGGGAGGTATGCAAGTTCTTCAATTTATTAGTAATTTCCCAAATAAAGCGAAAACTGTAATACCAATTGCATGTACATCTAATCACTCTGCTCAAAATATTGCATTCAACGAATTAGGTAGACAGGCAATTGCTGCAGATAGTAATTGGAACAATGGAAATTATAGTTCTGATGAAACTATTCCTAATAAAGGTTTAGCAGTTGCAAGAATGGCTGCTCATATCACTTATCTTTCAAAAAAGGGTCTTCAAGAAAAATTTGGACGAAAATTACAAGAAAGAGAAGATCTTAAGTTTGGCTTTGATGCAGACTTTCAAATTGAAAGTTATCTTAGATATCAAGGATCAGTTTTTGTAGATAGATTTGACGCAAATTCCTATCTTTATATTACAAGAGCTATGGATTACTTTGATTTAGCAAAGCAATTTAATGATAATTTGTCTGATGCTTTTAAGGAGACTAAAGCTAAATTTTTTGTAATTTCTTTTACTTCAGATTGGCTTTATCCAACTCAAGAAAATAAAGATATTGTAATTGCTTTGAATGCTATTGGTGCTGATGTTGGTTTTGTTGAAATTGAATCAGATAAAGGACATGACTCGTTTTTACTTAATGTTCCTGAATTCTTAAGTGCCTTAAAAAACTTTTTGGACAAATCATACTCAAATAATTAATTATGAAAAATGAATTTAAAGTTATTGCAAATTTAATTGAAAAAGACACACGTGTTTTAGATGTTGGGTGTGCAGATGGTACTTTAATGAAATTTTTAAAAGATAATAAAAATATTGATATCAGAGGATTAGAATTATCCAAAGATAAAGTGCAAGAATGCATTGCAAAAGGTCTGACAGTTATTGAAGGAAATGCTGAAAAAGACTTAACACAGTTTCCAGATAAATCATTTGATTATGTTGTATTAAGTCAAACACTACAAGCATTTTTAAATCCTGAACTAGTTATTAGTGAATTATTAAGAGTTGGTAAAAAAGCAATAGTTACCATTCCTAATTTTGGTTATTGGAAAGTAAGATTACACCTATTAACTAAAGGAACAATGCCAATAACCAAAGCTCTTCCAGATCAATGGTATAACACTCCCAATTTGCATATGTGCACAATTAAAGATTTTGTACATTTTGTAAAATCTAGAAATTTTAAGATTTTTAAATCATTAGCTTTGAATGAAAAGAATGTTTCTTTAATAAATGACACTAATCTTGGATTAAAAAACTTATTTGCTGACTTGGGCATATTTTTAATTGAAAAATAATATGAAAGTAGAGATCATCCCTTGTCTACAAGATAATTATAGCTATTTGATTATTGATGAAACTAATAATGATGCTTGTATTGTTGATCCAAGCGAAGCAAAACCTGTAATAAACTTTATTGAAAAAGAAAAAATCAATTTAAAATATATATTAAATACTCACCATCATTTTGATCATATTGGTGGTAATAAAGAATTAAAAAGAAAATATAACTCTATTGTAGTTGGATACAAATATGATACTGGCAGAATTCCTGAAATCAATATTTTAGTGGAAGATAATCAAATATGGAAAAGAGATAATTTTGAAGCAAAAATTATTCACATTCCGGGTCATACAACTGGTCATATTAGTTTTTATTTCTTTAATGAAAAAATAATATTTACTGGCGACACATTATTTTCACTAGGATGTGGAAAAATTTTTGAGGGAACGTATGAAGAGATGTTTGCATCCTTATCAAAAATAAAAAATTTACCAGAAGATACCAAGATTTACTGTGGGCACGAGTACACACTTCAAAACTCTAAGTTCTGCATTGAGCATGACCCTCAAAACCTAAATCTTCAAAATAAAATAATTAAAATCAAAGAAAAACTTGAAAACAATGCACCAACAGTCCCATCTACTATTCAAGATGAAAAAGAGTGTAATATATTTCTTAGGGCAAAAAATGTTGAATCCTTTTCAAAATTGAGAGATTTAAAGGATAATTTCTAGTTAATTCAACTTGACTATAACTTTGCTGCAACTATATTGCGGTAACTTAAATTTAAATCATAATATGTCATACGCAGTAATTAAAACAGGTGGAAAACAATATAAAGTAAAATCTGGGGAGATTTTAAAAATAGAGAAATTGCCAGATTCAAAGCCTGATTCAAAAATAGAATTTAATGAGATCCTTGCATATGGTGATGACAAGACTATTGAGATTGGCACACCTACAGTTGAAGGAGCAAAAGTAGAAGCTGATTTAATTAAAAATGGTAAAGATCGAACTATTCTAATCTTCAAAAAAAGAAGAAGACATAATTCAAGAAGAAAAAATGGTCATAGACAAGAACATACAATGATAAGAATTAATAAGATTTTTTCAAAAGATGGTAAGGTATTATCAGAGGCAGAAAAAATAGTTAAACCAACTAAAAAGGTTGAGGCTAAAGTTAAAGAAAAAGCTGCGGCAACAGATAAATAAATTAGGTAACTTATGGCAACAAAAAAAGCAGGTGGATCATCGAGAAACGGACGTGATAGTGCTGGGCGTAGGCTTGGTGTTAAAAAGTATGGCGGTGAAACAGTAATTCCTGGAAATATAATTGTAAGACAAAGAGGAACAAAAATCTTTCCAGGTGAAAATGTAGGAATGGGTAAAGATCATTCAATTTTTTCAGTTGTTAAAGGTAAAGTTGTATTCAAAAAATCTAAAGCAGATAGAACTTTCGTTTCAGTAAAACCCAATTAATAGTACAACTTAATTAGATGTTGTATTATGAAATTTCTCGATCAAGTAAAAATCTATATTAAAGCTGGAAACGGTGGTGATGGCTCCCCAAGTTTCAGAAGAGAAAAGTATGTTGAGTATGGTGGTCCAGATGGTGGTGATGGTGGCAAAGGTGGATCAATAATTTTAAAAGCTGAAGAAAACCTTAATACATTAATAGATTACAGATACCAACAACATCATAAAGCTCAGCGGGGAGAAAATGGTGCTGGACAAAATCGTACTGGCAAAAGTGGAGACAATTTATTTTTAAAAGTACCACTTGGAACTCAAGTTTTTGAAGAAGATAATAAAACTTTATTATTTGACTTTAATAAAAAAGGAGAGGAGTTTATAGTTGCCATTGGAGGCAAAGGTGGACTTGGAAATACTAGGTTTAAAAGTTCTACAAATAGAGCTCCTAGAAAATTTACAAAAGGTGGTATTGGTGAAGAATTTACAATTTGGCTTCAATTAAAAACTATTGCTGATATTGGAATTATCGGATTACCTAACGCAGGTAAATCAAGTTTGCTGGCTGCTATAACTAATGCAAATCCAAAAATAGCTAATTATAGGTTCACTACACTTAATCCTAATTTGGGAGTTGCATCTTATGACGATAAAGAAATAACCATTGCTGACATTCCAGGTCTTGTAGAAGGAGCTCATGAGGGTGTTGGTCTCGGAATACAGTTTTTAAAACATATTGAAAGATGTAAATCATTATTACATTTAATAGATATTACAAATTTAGATTTAGATGAGTCTTATGAACAAGTAAAAAATGAATTAAAAAATTACAGCTCAAAATTAATTGATAAAAAAGAACTAGTTGTACTCAATAAAGTAGATTTAATTGATGAGGATACTGCAAGGGATATAATTGATCATTTTTCTAAAGGAAAAAATTGTGAGATAATGACTATGACAACATTAGAAAAGGACTCTATATCTAGAATTAAAGCAAAACTATTGTCATATGTCTCTTAAAAATTCTAAAATAATTGTTGTAAAAATAGGATCTTCACTACTTGTTGATAATAATAAAAAGATTAGAAAAAAATGGCTTTCTAGCTTTGCAAAAGATATCAAAAAGTTAAAAGATAAAAATCAGAAAATAGTAGTTGTGAGTTCGGGTGCGATTGCACTTGGATGTAAGAAAATGAATATAAATAAAAAAACAATTAAACTTGATAAAAGTCAGGCAATTGCCTCTATTGGACAAATTGAACTTATGAATTTATTTTCTCAAATATTTACAAAATATAAATTAAATATTTCACAAATCTTACTGACTCTTGATGATACTGAAGAAAGAAGAAGATCTTTAAACGCCAAAAGAACTTTTGAAAATTTATTTGAACTTGGTTTTATCCCAATCGTTAATGAAAATGATACTATAGCTACTACTGAAATAAAATATGGTGATAATGATAGATTGGCATCTAGAGTGGCTCAAATTACTGATGCTGACACATTAATTCTTCTTTCAGATGTAGATGGCCTTTATACAAAAAATCCAAAAATTTTCAAAGACGCTAAGTTAATAAAGAAAGTAAATGATATAAATAAAGATTTGAAAGAAATTAATATTAAGGGTGTAAATGAATATGGCAGTGGTGGAATGCAAACTAAAATAGAGGCAGCAAAAGTATGTCAATTAGCAGGCTGTAATATGGTTATAGCAAACGGATTAAATTTAAATCCTATTTCAATGATTACTGAAAAAAATAATTGTACATGGTTTAATTCTAAAGTTTCAAAACTTGATGCTAGAAAAAAATGGATCATAAGTTCTATTGCACCAAAAGGGTCAATTATAATTGATGATGGTGCAAAAAAAGCATTAAAATTAGGAAAAAGCTTATTAGCTGCTGGAATTAAAAAAATCTCAGGAAAATTCAATAAAGGTGATCATGTCAAAATTCTAGATAAAAAAAATAACGAATGTGCAAGAGGATTAAGCTCTTTTACATCAGATGAAATAGTTAAAATAATGGGACATCACTCAAATCAAATAGAAAAATTATTGGGCTATGTTGCAAAATCAGAAGTCATTCACAAAGATGATATGGTAGAGGTTTAAAATGAATATATTTATGAATTCAATTGGTATTAAAAGCAGAAAAGCATTTGAAACAAATGTTGATATTAATATCAAAAATAAAGTCTTAAATTTTTATGCACAATTACTCGATAAAGAAAAAAAATTAATTTTAAGAGAAAATTTAAAGGACATTGAGTTTGCTAAAAATAAAGGAATTAAAGAAAACTTAATTAATAGACTCAAAATTGATGAGGTAAAACTAAGAAATATAAAAAACTCTATTAATAAAATTTCGAAACTGAAAGATCCTGTCAATATTACTCTAAAAAAATGGAATAGACCAAATGGACTAAATATTAAAAAAGTAACAATACCAATTGGGGTTATTGGTGTAATTTTTGAAAGTAGGCCTAATGTAACGTCTGATGTTGCGGGTTTGTGCTTTAAATCTGGTAATGCGGTAATTCTAAAAGGTGGATCAGAGGCTATAAACACCAATAGAATATTGGCAAAATTATTTCGAAAAGCCTTAAAAAAAAATAATGTTGATGAGAATTACATTCAATTTGTAGATTCTAAAGATAGAAAAATGGTTGACATAATGCTTTCGAAAATGAAAAAATATATTGATGTAATAATTCCTCGAGGAGGAAAAAACTTAGTTAAAAGAGTTCAAGAGTTTTCAGTAGTTCCTATCATTGGGCACTTAGAAGGACTTTGTCACACATTTGTTGATAAAGATGCCGAATTAAATATGGCATCAGACATCATTTATAATGCAAAATTAAGAAATACAGCTATTTGTGGTGCAACTGAAACTATTTTGTTACATGAAAAAATAGTTAAAAAATTTTGTAATCCAATCCTAAAAAAACTTGAAGATGAGAATTGTAAAATATATGGAGATAATATTTTAAGAAAATATTACAAAGGCAAAGTATATCCAGCTAAAGAAAAAAATTGGTATACAGAATATTTAACAGCTGCAGTATCAGTTAAGGTTGTTAAAAACTCAGAAGAAGCTATCAATCATATAAACAAATATGGAACTATGCATACTGACTCGATTATTACCAAAAATAAAAAAACGGCGAATAAGTTTTTAAAAAATGTTAAAAGTTCAATAGCAATGCATAACACCTCAACACAGTTTGCTGATGGTGGTGAATTTGGTTTTGGTGGAGAAGTAGGTATTTCAACAAATACACTTCCACCGAGAGGTCCTGTTGGTTTAGAACAATTAGTTTCATACAAATATGAAGTCTCAAGTAAAGGAAAAATAAGAGAATAACTTGAATATAAAAAAAGTTAAAATTGGAATTTTAGGAGGTTCATTTGACCCTGCTCATCAAGGTCACTTAGCAATATCAAAAGAAGCTAAAAAGCGATTCAAACTTGAAAAAATTATTTGGGCTATTACTAATAAAAACCCACTCAAGTCAGAGAGTAAGACACCTATAAAAAAAAAAATTAAAGATTGTAAAAAAGTAATTAAATTAAATTCTTTTATTAAAGTAAAATTTTATGAAAATATTATTAAATCTAACAAGACTATTGATTTAATTAACCATCTTAAAAAAAATAAAAATTTTGAAATTTATTTTTTAATGGGAGCAGACAACCTGATTCATTTTCATAAATGGCATAAATCAGAATCAATATCACAAAAATGTAACATTGTTGTATTTGACCGGCATGGATACAAAAAAAATTCTTTAAAATCAAAGACATTTAAGAAACTTAATAATAAAAATCTTACATTTGTTGAATTTAATAAAGTCAATATTTCATCTTCTCAATTAAGAAAAATTTGATAGTCTAAATCTAATTAATGGATAAAATTTCTGACCTTAAATCTATTGTAATCAACACATTAGATCTTAATAAAGCACATGATATCGTAACTATTGACCTTAAAGATAAAAGTTCAATGGCTGACTATATGATTATTGCAAGTGGAACATCTTCACGTCATATTCAATCTTTGTCTGAACAAGTTTTAGAAAAATTAAAAAATAATGGTATTAAAAATTCTAAGATCGAAGGAAAAGAAAGCAATGAATGGAAATTAGTAGATGGAATTGATTTAATAGTGCATATCTTTCACCCTGAAAAAAGAAAATTTTATGAACTTGAAAAAATTTGGTCAGAATTAATTCCAAAAGAAAAAGTTATAATATGAAAAAAATTAAATTTTATTTAATAATTTTTTTTATTGCATTTTTTCCTGTGAGCACAATAATTTCAGCAGAAATTGATATTTATAAAAAAATAGATCTTTTTGGAGAGGTGCTTGAAAAAATTAACAAAGAGTATGTTGATGAAACTGATCAATCTGAAGGTATGGATGCAGCTATAAATGGTCTTCTCCAATCACTTGACCCTTATTCATCATATATGTCTCCAGAAACTTTTAAAGAAATGCAAACTGAAACTAGTGGGGAATTTGGAGGTCTTGGAATTGAAGTTAGTATGGAAGCAGGTGTTGTAAAAGTTATTTCTCCAATTGACGACACGCCAGCATCAAAAGCAGGGATTAAGGCAGGAGATTATATTGTTAAGATTAACAATACACAGGTTCAAGGTAAATCTTTAAGTGAAGCAGTTGACCTAATGAGAGGTCTAGTTGGCTCAAGTATCGAATTAACTGTAAGACGAAGAGGTGTAAAAAAAGCGATTACATTCAATATAACTAGAGAGATAATAGAAGTTCAATCTGTTAAATCAGATCTTTTAAATGAAAATATAGGATATATCCGATTAACTTCTTTTAATGATAACAGTAGCGAACAAATAAAAAAACAAATTAAGAAATTGGAAAATGATAATAATCTAGATGCATTCATATTAGATTTAAGAAACAATCCTGGTGGATTACTATCTCAAGCAATTAAAATTTCAGATTTTTTTCTAGAAAACGGAGAAATAGTATCAACAAAAAGTAGAAAAAAATCAGAAAATAGAAAGTGGTTTGCAAAAAAAGGGGATATCACTGGTGGCAAAACTTTATTAGTGCTGATCAACTATGGATCTGCATCTGCATCTGAAATTGTTGCTGGTGCTCTTAAAGATCATAAAAGAGCTATCATACTTGGAGAAAGTAGTTATGGTAAAGGATCTGTACAATCAATAATTCCATTAAAAAACAGGGGTGCTATACGTTTAACAGTTGCAAAATATTACCTTCCTTCTGGAAAATCTATCTCTGAAGTAGGAGTTCGACCTGATATTGAAATTGATGAAGAAGGTGATGATTTTAGGATTAAAACTGATACTGATAATCAATTAAATTACGCTATTAAATTACTTAACGGATAATATGAAAAAAAGTTTTAGTGATTTACCACTAAGAACTGGTGTAGGTATAATCTTATTGAATAGTTACAATAAAGTTTTTGTTGCAAGACGAATAGATAATGCAAAAAAATTTTGGCAAATGCCCCAAGGTGGAGTTGATGAAGGTGAAGATTTTTTAAAGGCAGCCTATAGAGAACTAGAAGAAGAAACTAGCGTTAAAAGTGTAGAATTAATTCAAGAATTAGATGGCACTACAACCTATGAACTTCCTAATCGATTATTAGGAATAATTTGGAAAGGAAAATACAAAGGCCAGAAACAAAAATGGTTTTTAATGAAATTTACAGGAGAAGAAAAAGAAATTGATATTAAAACTAAAAATCCTGAATTTTTAGATTGGAAATGGATCGATCTTGATCAAATTACAAATGTTGTTGTAGACTTTAAATTACACGTCTACAAAGAACTGCAAGAAAAAGTTAAAAAAATTATTAATTAAGAGATCTTAATACTTCAATTTTTTGATCAACCAAGTACTTGGATTGGTCATTTATTTCAGGATCACTTGCTTCTTTTTCAGCTATTGTAAGTAAATCCTGTTGTTTAGATTTATCCAAATCTACAAGATTATATATTGAGCTTGTTAGGATCGATAGGTTGTTATTTTTAAATTCAACAATTCCATCTTCAACATAATAATTTTCATCACCAGATTTTGACAAAATTTTTATAATACCAGGTTTTAAAAATGAGATTATAGAAATATGATCTTTAAGTATCCCCATCTCTCCTTCGAAAGCAGGAACAACTACTTCATTGGCATCTTCTTTAACTAAAAAGGATTTTTCTGGATTTACTATTTCAATCTTAAACTCTTCACTCATTAAGCAGCAGCTTCCTTGGCCATTTTTTCAGCTTTTTCTATTGCTTCATCTATAGTTCCAACCATATAAAAAGCTGCTTCTGGAAGGTGATCGTAGTCACCTTTACAGATTGCAGCAAAACCTTTTATTGTTGAATCTAAATCAACTAATTTACCTGGAGATCCAGTAAATACCTCTGCAACAAAGAAAGGTTGAGATAAAAATCTCTGGATTTTTCTTGCTCTAGCTACAACTAATTTATCTTCTTCAGACAATTCATCCATACCTAAAATAGCTATGATATCTTGTAGTGATTTATAAGTTTGCAAAATTTTTTGAACTTCTCTAGCAACTCTATAGTGTTCATCACCAACGATTCTAGGGTCCAAAATTCTAGAAGTAGAGTCAAGTGGGTCAACCGCAGGATAGATACCTATTTCTGCAATTTGTCTTGAAAGAACAGTGGTAGCATCTAAGTGAGCAAATGATGTTGCTGGTGCAGGGTCAGTTAAATCATCGGCAGGCACATAAATGGCCTGTACAGATGTAATTGATCCTTTGTTAGTTGTGGTAATTCTTTCTTGAAGGTTACCCATGTCAGTTGCAAGTGTAGGCTGATAACCAACAGCGGATGGTATTCTACCCAATAGTGCTGACACCTCAGAACCTGCTTGTGTAAATCTGAATATATTATCTACGAAAAAGAGAACATCTTGACCTTCTTGATCTCTAAAATATTCAGCTACAGTTAATCCTGTAAGAGCAACTCTAGCTCTAGCTCCTGGAGGTTCGTTCATTTGTCCATAAACTAGTGCTGCTTTAGATCCGGCTCCATCTTTTTTAATAACACCTGAATCTATCATCTCATGGTATAAATCATTTCCTTCTCTAGTTCTTTCCCCAACTCCTGCAAAAACTGAAAATCCACCGTGTGCTTTTGCAACGTTGTTAATTAATTCCATAATTAAAACTGTTTTTCCGACTCCAGCTCCACCAAACAGTCCAATTTTTCCACCTTTTGCATATGGTGCTAATAAATCAATTACTTTAATACCTGTAACTAATATTTCTGTTTCTGTAGATTGTTCGTTAAATTCTGGTGCAGCTCTGTGAATAGGCCAACTTTCTTTTGTTTTTACTTCGCCTCTTTCATCAATAGGTTCTCCAATTACATTTATAATTCTTCCCAATGTTTCAGGGCCAACTGGAACTTGGATAGGCGCTTTAGTATTTTTCACCTCGTCACCTCTTTTTAAACCTTCAGTAGCATCCATTGCAATTGTTCTAACAGTAGACTCTCCTAAATGCTGAGCAACCTCTAAAACTAGTCTGTTGTCTCCATTTTTACATTCTAAGGCTGTTAAAATTTCTGGAAGATCTCCATCAAATTTTACGTCTACTACTGCTCCGATAACTTGTGTAATTGTTCCTTTGCTCATAATTATAAACTCTCTGCTCCTGATATGATTTCTATTAGTTCTTTAGTAATTGCTGCCTGACGACTTCTATTATACTCAATAGTAAGCTTGTCAACCATTTCACCTGCGTTTCGGGTTGCATTATCCATTGCACTCATTCTTGAGCCCTGTTCACTAGCTGAATTCTCTAACATTGCCTTAAATATTTGTGTTGAAATATTTTTTGGCAATAAATTGCTTAAAATTTCATCTTCATCTGGTTCAAACTCATAACTATCCTCAGATTTATCATCCTCTGAATTTTCAACATTTAAAGGAATTATTTGTTGTGCTTGAGGAATTTGAGTAATTACATTTTTAAATTGGTTGTAAAAAATAGTACAAACATCAAACTCTTCAGCTCCAAATTTTTCAATTACCATTTTACCAACTTTTTCAGCATCAAAATAATTAGCATGTTTTGAATCTTTAAATGAAATATTTGCAATTATCTTGTCACCATAGGCTCTTTTAAGTTGGTCGTTACCTTTTGAACCAACAGTAATGATCTTTAAGTCTTTCCCATCCTCTGAAAGTTTAGCAAAGTAACTTTTGGCCTTTTTAATAATATTTGAGTTAAAACCACCACACAAACCTCTGTCAGAAGTCATCACAACACATAAATGAACCTTATCATTACCTGATCCAGATAATAATTTTGGAGCATTTTCTTTGTCAGAAATCCCACTAGAAAGATTTAGAATTATATTATTCATTTTTTCTGAATAAGGTCTTCCCTTCTCAGCGCTCTCTTGAGCTCTTCTAAGTTTTGCTGCCGCTACCATCTTCATAGCTTTTGTAATTTTCTGTGTAGATTTTACACTAGCTATTCTTTTTTTAAGGTCGTCTAAACTTGCCATAATAAATTAAGATTTAAAGTTTTCCTTTAATTGAGTTATTACTTCAATAAGTAATTTTTCTTTATCATCTTCAAGTTTACCTGAGCTTTGAATTGAATCAATTATTTCAGGTTTATCAGACTTACATTTTTCAATGATTTTATTTTCAAATTCAGCAATATCTTTTAATTCAATATCATCCAAATATCCCTTTACTCCACAGAAGACAGAAATCACTTGTTCAGCTACTGTCATTGGTGAGTATTGTTTTTGTTTAAGAAGTTCAGTTAATTTTGAACCTCTATTTAAAAGTTGTTGTGTTGAAGCATCTAGATCAGATCCAAATTGAGCAAAAGCAGCCATCTCTCTATACTGTGCTAACTCTAATTTCATTGATCCAGAAACTTTTTTCATCGCTTTTGTTTGTGCTGAAGAACCAACCCTTGAAACAGATAAACCTACGTTAATCGCTGGTCTTATCCCTTGGTTAAAAAGTTCAGTTTCTAAGAAAATCTGCCCATCAGTAATTGAAATTACGTTAGTTGGAATAAACGCTGATACGTCACCACCTTGTGTTTCAATAATTGGAAGCGCTGTTAAAGAACCTCCACCATGCTCATCACTTAATTTTGCTGCTCTTTCTAACAATCTACTGTGAAGATAGAATACATCACCAGGGTAAGCTTCACGTCCTGGAGGTCTTCTTAACAATAGGGACATTTGTCTATAAGCAACAGCCTGTTTAGACAAATCATCATAAATAATTAATCCATGCATTCCATTATCTCTAAAATATTCACCCATTGTGCAACCTGTATAAGGTGCTAAAAACTGAAGTGGTGCAGAGTCAGATGCTGTTGCAGCAACGATTGTTGTGTATTCCATTGCCCCTGCTTCTTCCAATGTTTTTTGAATTTGTCTTACAGTTGATCTTTTTTGACCAATAGCAACATAAATACAATAAAGTTTTTGTTTCTCATCACCAGACTCATTAATTTTCTTTTGGTTAATGATAGCATCAATTGCAACTGCAGTTTTACCTGTTTGTCTATCACCAATAATTAATTCACGTTGACCTCTTCCAACTGGAACTAGACTATCAATAGATTTAAGCCCTGTTTGCATAGGCTCACTAACTGATTGTCTAGGAATAATTCCTGGAGCTTTTACTTCAACTCTACTTTTTTTAACACTTTTATCTAAAGGTCCTTTGCCATCAATTGGATTTCCTAATCCATCAACAACTCTACCTAATAATTCTTTTCCAACTGGAGTATCAACAATATTTCCAGTTCTTTTAACTGTATCGCCTTCTCTAATATTTCTGTCATCTCCAAAAATTACAACCCCAACGTTTTCACTTTCTAAGTTTAAGGCCATACCTTTAGATCCATCTGCAAACTCAACCATCTCTCCAGCTTGAACATTATCAAGACCATAAATTCTAGCAATACCATCTCCTACTGATAATACTTGCCCAACCTCAGTTACTTCTGCTTTATCACCAAAATTTTTAATTTGTTCTTTTAGTATCTTTGTTACTTCTGAAGGATTTATTTCCATTTATGCCTCTATCATTCTGTTTTCGATTTGTTGTAATTTATTTTTAATTGAGGTGTCAACCATAGTGCTTCCAACTTGTACTATTAAACCTCCTATTAAACTTTCGTCATATTTGTAGTTTAATTTTATTTTTGAGCTAAAATTTTTAGTAAGCTCATCAGTAATTTTTGATATTTCATCACCAGATAATTCTTTTGCAGATTTTAATTCTGCTTTTAATTCTCCTCTTTTTTGAGAACATGTTTCAATAAAGCTCTTTAAGATTTGCTCAACATAAAAAAAACGTCTTTTAGTAATTAAAAAACTTAAGAAATTTTTTAATAAACTTTCAAATTTATTATTATTAGAAATATTATCTATAACTTTTAAAAGATCTTCTTGGTTATTTGTTGGATCTTTAATCAGATCAGAAAAATCTTTACTAGATGAAATTAAGTTTAAAATAGATGAAGATTGATCTTCTACTTGTATAAGAACACTGTTTTCATTTGCAAGCTCATATAAAGCTAAAGAATATCTTTCAGCTGAAGTTATTGAAAATCCCTTATTTTTACTCAACTTGGTACCTCTGTTATGTTGAAGATTATTTTAAAATCACGCTCTAATTAGCATATGACTATAATGTCTTCAAGTAGCACATTTGTTTAAAAGTCCTTTTTTTAAAGGTTAATTGAAGTTTATTGGATCAACATCAACTGAAAGTTTTATTCCTGATGAAAATTTGTAATTTGGGATAATTTCAGTGATTGAATTCTGTAATTCAAGAGATTTTGAACCTCTAATTAATATTCTTATTCTAAATTTCTTTTTTAATCTAAAAATAGGCGCACTGACTGGTCCTAAGACTTTTCCTTTAATTTTTTTTTCGATAAAGTTTTTAAAATAAAAAGCTTCTTTTTCTAATTTTACTTCATTGTCTCCTGTCAGGATTAATGAAATAAATCTTTGAAATGGTGGAAGCTTATTTTGTCTTCTAATATCTAACTCTCTATCAAGAAAAATATCAGGATTACTATTTGTTAAATCTGAAATCATTTTAGTATTGGTGTTGTAAGTTTGAAAATACACTGTAGCAGGTTTACCTGTTCTTCCTGCTCGTCCAGAAAGTTGGTGGTACAACTGTAGATTTTTTTCAGCTCCTCTTAAATCATGTCCTTGTGAGGATAGATCAATATCAACTACAACAATACAATTAAGGCTTGGAAAATGAAAACCTTTAGAGATTAACTGCGTGCCGACTATAATTTGAACTTCATTATTAATTATTTTTTCTAATTTATCACTAGAGTCTTTTTTATTCATGGTATCACTTGAGAAGATTTCAATTTTTTTTGATGGGAAGTTTCTTTTAACCTCTTCAGATATTCTTTCAACTCCAGGGCCACTAAAAATAAATTCACAGTCACCATCTTTTACACAAGTTCTTTTCAAAGAAGATTTAAAACCACAATAATGACATAATAAATTATTTTTATTTTTATGATAAACTAAATTAATTGAACAATTTGGACACGAATAACTATTAAAGCATTTGTTGCAAAGTACATGCGGAGAGAACCCACGTCTATTTAAAAAAAATAATACTTGATCATTTTTATCGAGATGAAAATTTACTTTATCAATTATTTTTTTCGAGAGCCATGATTGTTTTTCTAGTTTTGCTTCATTAAGATTAATTATTTCATAATTTGGTAATGATGCATCTTGGTAACGTTTTTCTAATTTAGAAATACTATACTTACCTTTTTTTATGTTTTCATAAGTTTCAATTGATGGAACAGCTGTAATTAAATTGATAGGGATATTTTCAAATGACGCTCTTGAAATAGCCATATCTCTTGCATTATAGGTAACACCCTCATCTTGTTTGTATGATTGATCATGCTCTTCATCAACAATAATTAATCCTAGATTTTTAAATGGCAAAAATAATGATGATCTGGCACCAATGACAACTTTAATTTCTCCATTTGCAATTCCACTCCAAATAATTTCTTTCTTTTTTTTTGTAATACCGGAATGCCAAACTGCTGGGGTAAAACCAAAAAACTCTATAAATTTTTTTTCAAACTCACCTGTTAAACCAATCTCTGGTAATAAAATTAAGCCTTGAAAACCATTATTTATAATGTTTTTAAGAGCCTCAAAATACACCATAGTTTTTCCCGAACCAGTTGTCCCCTGAAGAACATGAACCCTAAATTTTTGGTTAGAAATATTCATTTTTTTAAGAGATTTTTTTTGTTCTTCAGAAAGTTTTATTGAATTTTTTTTTATATTTGTATCAAAAACTTTGTATGCATCTTTTTGAATTTTTTCCATGTCATTATTGCTTAATAAGACCAGTTTTAAAGCCATTCCTTTTGGAACTATATTGTATTCAGAAAACCAGTTAAGAAATTTAATGGTCTTTTTTTTTAATGGAGTAACATCTAATTTTTTTAAAACACTCTTTATCTTGAAATTTCTATTATTTTTTTTTTCAAACTCATCCCAAACAACACCTGTTATTTTAGACTTACCAAAAGGAACAACAACATAATCACCTGTCTTCAAATTGATATCACTTTCATATGTGAATGGATGATTAAATATATTTGGTAAAAGAATCGGATATTTCATTTTTGTGATAATATGAATAAATGATAATAATAATATGAATAAATATCACAAATTAACACTTAATAAAAATTTTCAAAATTATATAATATAATCTCATATGATTATTTGGTTAGCTTCTTATCCCAAAAGTGGGAATACTTGGGTCAGATCCATCATTGCTTCTCTTATTTATACTAATGACGGAATTTTTAATTTTGATTTATTGGAAAATATTAGACAGTTTCCAACAGCTAAACATTTTAGAAGATTTACAAATGATATTGGTAATTTAAATGAAATAATGAAATATTGGATAAAGGCTCAAGATTTCATAAATTTAGATAATAAAGTTAAATTTTTTAAAACTCATCATCTTAATTGTAAAATTGGCAAATCAAGTTTTACTAATAAAGAAAATACATTAGCTACAATTTATATTGTTAGAGATCCCAGAAATTTAGTTAGTTCAATATCGAATCACTACAGCAAATCACTCGAAGAATCTAAAAATTTTTTACTAAGTCCTAGATATATTGGTGGTTATAAAAAGTTTGGAGAGAAAAAAAAAGAAAATTTAACATCTATTCTTGGTAGCTGGCAAGAGCATTACAAATTTTGGAAAAAAAATAATGATAACTATCTTTTAATTAGGTATGAAGATTTAATTACAAAACCGCTAGATGAGTTGATAAGAATTATTACCTTTTTAAAAAAATTTATGTCAATTGAAACTAATACTGAAAAAAATAACAACATTATAAAAACTACAAATTTTAAAAACCTCCAGCTTCTTGAGGGTAAAGGTAGATTTAAAGAAAATGCATATGAATCAACTGATAATAAGATAAAATTTTTTAATCTAGGCCCTGAAAATAACTGGGAAAATTCTTTAGATTTTAAAATAAAAAATGAAATTGAGCAAAAACTTTCAAATGAAATGAAAGAACTTGGTTATTTAAAATAATTATTTTAGAATTAAGAGTGTATTGCTCTTTTATCTACTGATAATGCTGCTTCTTTAACAGCTTCTGAAAATGTTGGGTGAGCGTGACATGTTCTTGCAATATCTTCTGAACTTGCACCAAATTCCATGGCAATACCTATTTCTGCAATTAATTCACCTGCGTGAGGACCAATAATGTGTGCACCTAAAACTTTATCTGTAGTTTCATCAGCTAGAATTTTTACAAAACCTTCTGCATCATCTATTGCTTTTGCTCTAGAGTTTGCCATGAATGAAAACTTACCAATTTTATATTTTGTATTTAATTCTTTTAATTGTTCTTCTGTCTTACCAATTGATGCAACTTCAGGTGTTGTATAAATAACACCAGGAATTGTGTTATAATTAACGTGACCTGATTGACCTGCAATATTTTCTGCAACTGCAATTCCTTCATCTTCCGCTTTATGAGCAAGCATTGGTCCACTTATAACATCACCTATTGCATAAATATTATCAATATTAGTTTTAAACATATTATTTGTTTTAACTCTTTTTCTTTCATCTAATTCAACTCCAATAGCTTCTAAGTTTAAACCATTCGTATTTGCTCTTCGTCCAACAGAAATAAGTACAACATCACATTCAAAATTATTTTTATTTCCATCTTGATCAACTGTTGAAACAACTGTTCCTGTTTTATTGTTTTGGATAGCTTCAACTTTATTTTGCATGTTAAATTTAATACCTTGTTTCTTTAAAATCTTCATAAATTCTGAAGAAATTTCTTTATCCATACCAGGAGTAATGTGATCTAAAAATTCTACCACTTGCACTTCAGCACCTAATCTTGACCAAACAGAGCCCATCTCCAATCCAATGTACCCACCACCAACAACAACCATTTTTTTTGGAACTTTATCTAGTTTTAATGCGCCTGTTGAAGACACAATAACTTTCTCATCAGTTTCTATTCCAGGTAGGGATACTGGTACAGAACCAGTTGCTATCACTGTTTTTTCAGATTCGATAGAAATCTCTTTATTTTGATCATCTTTAATTATGATTTCATTTTGAGATTTGAAGCTTCCAGTTCCTTTATAATAAGTTACCTTATTTTTTTTTAATAAAAACTCGACACCTTTAGTAAGTATGGTCACCGCTTTATCTTTACTTTTCATCATTTTTTCAAGATTTAGCTTAACTTCTCCAACTTCAATCCCCTTATTAGATAAATTTTGGACCTTATGAAATTCTTCAGACAAGTTTAGTAAGCTTTTTGAAGGAATACACCCAACATTTAAACAAGTTCCACCAAGTGATCCTCTTGACTCTATGCAGGCGGTTTTAAGTCCAAGCTGAGCAAGTCTGATAGCACAAACATAACCACCAGGACCGCCTCCAATTACTACTGCTTGATATTTTTCCGACATTTATATATCCAAAAATAACCTTCTAGGGTCTTCTAAATTTTCTTTAACCATTTTTAAAAATGAAACTGACTCTTTTCCATCAATTATTCTATGATCATATGACAAAGCTAGATACATTATTGGTCTAATTTTTATTTCTCCATCAACAACAACGGGTCTTTCGACAATATTATGCATTCCGAGTACACCCGATTGAGGAAGATTTAGAATTGGAGTTGATAACATCGATCCATAAACACCACCATTGCTTATTGTAAATGTTCCACCCTGAAGATCTTCAATAGTTAGTTTTCCATCTCTTGCTTTTTCTGAAATATCTTTAATATTTTTTTCAATATCAGCAAATGATAATTCATCTGCATTTTTTAACACAGGTACAACCAAACCTTTTTCAGTTCCTACAGCAAAACTAAGATTATAGTAATTCTTGTAAATTATTTCATCTCCATCTATTTCAGCATTAACTGCTGGGAAATTTTTTAATGCAACAACACATGCTTTAACAAAAAAAGACATGAAACCTAATTTTATTCCATATCGACTTTGAAAATCTTGCTGATTTTCTTTTCTCATTTCCATAATATTGGTCATGTCAACTTCGTTGAAGGTGGTTAATAAAGCTGCATTTTCTTGTGCTTGTTTTAATCTCTTAGCTATCGTTTGTCTTAGTCTGGTCATTTTAATTCTTTCTTCTTGACCGTACTGAGTTTTTCTTTCTGAAGGTTGTGGATTAGCTCCCATTAAACTAATAAGATCTCCCTTTAAAACTCTTCCCTCTTTTCCTGATCCCTTGACTGAATTAATATCTATTTTATTTTCAACAACTATTTTTCTAACAGCTGGAGAAAGTGTTTGATTTTCATTACTTTGATTAGTTGTTTTTTCTTCAATTACTTCATTAGTTAAAACTAGTGGTTTTTCTTCTTGAGTTTTTTCTTTTGGTTTTTCCTCAAAAATTTTTGGCTCCTTTTTTGATGCATCTAATTTAATTACATTGTTTTCTTTTGAAGTTGGTTCAATTTTTTTAATTTCTTCTTTTTTAACTGATCCTGGAGATCCACTCTCTGATACTGAGCCTAATAAAGCCCCAACTTCTACCACTGAACCGTCTTTTGAGTTAATTTCCGTTAAGACCCCAGTTATTGGTGATGGCACCTCTAGGTTAACTTTATCTGTTTCAAGCTCTACAATAGGTTCATCTGCTTCAACTGCATCACCAGCATTCTTTAACCATTTTGCAACAGTTGCTTCAGTAATACTTTCACCAAGAGCAGGAACTACAATTTTTTCACTCATCTATATTATCAAAAACCTTATTAATTATTTCTTGTTGTTGAGAAACGTGTCTTTTTGCATATCCTGTTGCAGGTGATGCATCTGGACTTCTTCCAATATAAGAAATTGAGTTATTATTAGCCTTAATAGTATCTAATGTCCATTGGATATAATCTCTTACAGAAAACCAAGCACCCATATTTTTAGGCTCTTCCTGACACCAAAAAAATTTAGCATTTTTTGCGTATGGTTTAAGCTCTTTTACAAGAGTTTTTGCTGGAAATGGATAAAGTTGTTCTACTCTAAATAAAACTACATCATCTTTTTTTAATTTTTCTCTAGCCTGCAATAAATCAAAATAAACTTTACCCGAACACATAATTACTTTTTTAATTTTAGAGCTTTCTTTTAACTTTATAAAACCTTTAGTTTGTGGATCTATTGCATGGTCCCAAAGTATTCTATGAAAGGAGTTTGTTTTACTAAAATCTTCTAAATTTGAGACACAATACTTGTTTCTTAGTAATGATTTAGGCGTCATCATAATTAACGGTTTTCTAAAATCTCTGTGCATTTGTCTTCTAAGAGCATGAAAGTAATTTGCAGGTGTTGTGCAATTCATTACCTGCATATTATCATTTGAACACATCTGTAAAAATCTTTCTAATCTAGCAGACGAGTGTTCTGGTCCTTGACCTTCATACCCATGAGGCAATAGCATTACTAATCCTGATGCTCTTCTCCATTTTCTTTCTCCTGATGCAATAAATTGATCAATAACAACTTGTGCACCATTTGCAAAATCTCCAAACTGTGCCTCCCAAAGAGTAAGGGTGTTTGGTTCAACTAAACTATAACCATACTCAAATCCTAAAACAGCTAATTCAGATAAAAAACTATCAACAACTTCAAATTGTTTTTGATTATTTGAAATATTATTCAAAGGTACATATCGACTATTATTTTTTTGATTTCTTAAAACAGAATGTCTTTGACTAAAGGTTCCTCTTCCAGAGTCCTGACCAACTAATCTTACTGGATAACCCTCTTCTAAAAGAGATCCAAATGCTAAAGCTTCAGCTGTTGACCAATCAATATTAGATCCACTCTTAACAGCTTCTTTTCTATTATTTAATATTTTGACTATTGTTTTATGTAAATTTAATTCATCTGAAGATGCATTTACTTTTTCAGAAATTTCTAAAAGCTTTTTGGTATCTGCCCCTGTCACACCTCTTTTATCTTTTCCTTTTTCTGGTTTATAAGCTGACCAAGTTCCTTCAAACCAGGCTATTTTTGGCTTATAATCTTTTGCATTTTTAAACTGATCGTTGAGTAAGTTTTTAAAAGTCTTAATTGAGTCATCTAAACTTTCACTTGATATAACATTCTCGGCTACAAGTTTTTTTCCATAAACATTTGTTGTTGAAGGATGCGATCTAATTTTTTCATACATCAAAGGTTGAGTAAACGATGGTTCATCTCCTTCGTTGTGACCAAATCTTCTATAACAAATTAGATCTACAACTACATCTCTGTTGAACTTTAATCTAAACTCGGTTGCTATTCTAGCCGCATAAACAACTGCTTCTGGATCATCTCCATTTGCATGGATTATTGGAGCATCAACCATTTTTGCAACATCAGAAGGATACGGTGATGACCGAGCAAATCTTGGGCTAGTAGTAAATCCTATCTGATTATTTACTATTATATGAATTGTACCACCTGTGTTGTGACCCGGTAATCCAGACATAGCAAAACATTCAGCTACAACACCTTGACCTGCAAAAGCAGCGTCACCATGAATTAAAATTGGTATAACTTTATTTCTTTCTTTATCTTTATGAAAATATTGTTTTGCTCTTGTTTGGCCTAATACAACTGGATTAACTGCCTCTAGGTGAGAAGGGTTATCAGTTAAACTCACATGCACAGAATTTCCATCAAATTCTCTATTAGATGAAGCGCCTAAGTGGTACTTAACATCTCCTGCACCCTCATCAGATGAAGTGCCAAATTCCCCAGCAAATTCATTGAAGATTCTTTTGTATGATTTTTGTAGCACATTAGCTAAAACATTTAATCTTCCTCTGTGAGACATTCCAATCTTAACTTCTTTAACTTGGGATTGTCCACTAATTTTAATTATTTGTTCTAGTGCAGGTATTAAACTTTCTCCACCATCTAATCCGAATCTTTTGGTTCCAACATATTTTGTATGAAGAAATTTTTCAAAACCCTCTGCTTGAATTAATTTATTTAAAATAGCTTCTTTACCATTTTTGGTAAAATTTAAATTATCTTTTGATTTTTCAATTCTATCTCTAAACCATTTTCTCTCTGTTGGATTTGAAATATGCATATATTCATAACCAACTGGTCCACAATAAGTTTTTTTTAAAAATCCTAATATCTCTTTAATATTTGAATTTTCTCTGTTTATTACCCCACCTAGATAAATATTTTTTTCGTAATCAGTCTTTTTAAAACCAAAAGACTCTGGATGAAGTTCATCTAGATAGTCTGACTTAATTAATTCCAGTGGGTCCAGTTTGGCTATAAGATGTCCTCTTTGTCTGTAAGATCTAATCATTGAGACTGCTTTAATTGAATCTTCGTTTGATCTAGGTGAATTTAAGTTAGTACCACTTAAATTTGAAACAACATTGTCAGAACTTAATTCTTCTTGATCTATTTTTTTCTGCAGTTCATCGATATCTACTTTGTTTTTCTTTGGCCCCCATGAAGGTCCATTTATTTCTTTTGCAATAATATTTAATTCATCTCCAATTCCTTCAAAGTAATCTTTCCAACTTTCAGGTAGGTCTGCGTCTTTATTGATAAATTTAAGATACATTTGCTCAATAAATGTACTATTAGATTTGTTTAAAAATGAGGTTTTTTCGTATTCGAGATTTTTTGATGCTGACATCTATATATTTAATATAATCCTCTTATTTTATTTTTCAATTTGACAATTTATTAAATAAAGTTTTTCCAATTATTGAAGGGGATTTAGCTACTGTAATTCCAGATTCTTCCATTTTTTTAATTTTATCCTCTGCACCACCTTTTCCACCTGAAATAATTGCTCCAGCATGACCCATTCTTCTTCCTGGAGGAGCTGTAATTCCAGCAATAAACCCAACAATAGGTTTTTTGATCTTATGATTTTTAACAAATTCTGCAGCTTCTTCTTCTGCTGTTCCACCAATTTCTCCTATCATTAAAATAGATTCAGTCTCTTCGTCATTTAAAAATAAATCCAAACAATCAATAAAATTTGTTCCATTAATTGGGTCGCCTCCGATACCTATGCAAGTTGACTGGCCTAAACCATTTTCAGTTGTCTGTGCAACCGCTTCATAGGTAAGAGTTCCAGATCTAGATACAATTCCAACTGAACCACGTTTATGAATATTTCCTGGCATAATTCCAATTTTACATTCATCTGGTGTAATTATTCCCGGACAATTTGGTCCAATCAATCTACTCTGTGAGCCATTTAATTTTTGTCTTACTTTAAGCATATCCTGAACAGGGATACCCTCTGTAATACATACAATCAATTCAACTGATGCATTTATTGCTTCTATAATTGCAGCTGCTGCAAATTTAGCTGGCACATAAATCATTGTTGCGTCTGCACCAACTTCATTTTTAGCCTCAATAACACTATTATAAACTGGTCTATCTAAATGTTTTTGACCACCTTTTTTAGGGGTAACTCCACCAACTAAATTTGTTCCATATTTAATTGCTTGCTCTGAATGAAAAGTTCCGTGTGCTCCTGTGAAGCCCTGACAAATTACTTTTGTATTTTTGTTTACTAATACAGACATTTTATTTAATAGCCTCTACAATTTTTTTAGCAGCATCATCTAAGTTTTCAGCAGAAATTAGTTTTAGTCCTGAATTATCTAATATTTCTTTTCCTTCTTTAAAATTTGTTCCTGCAAGTCTGACAACAAGAGGAACACTAATATTTATTTCTTTTGCAGCATCAACTACTCCTTGAGCAAGAACATCACATCTCATTATGCCACCAAAAATATTGATTAAAATTCCTTTAACATTTTTATCTGATAATATTATTTTTAAAGCTGCTGAAACTTTTTCTTTTGAAGCGCCTCCACCCACATCTAAAAAATTAGCTGGTTCTTTCCCATATAATTTAATTATGTCCATAGTTGCCATAGCTAACCCTGCTCCATTAACCATACAACCAATACTTCCATCTAATTTGATATAAGCTAAATCATGTTTGCTAGCCTCTATTTCTGTTGGATCTTCTTCGTTTAAATCTCTTAACTCAACAATTTCTGGATGCCTAAACAAAGCATTAGAGTCAAAATTTACTTTTGCATCTAAGCAAATTATTTTTTCTTCTTTTGTTAAGATCAATGGATTGACCTCAACCATATTTGCATCTGTACTTATAAACATTTGATAAATTGATTTTATTAGCGATATTGCTTGTGTTTTTGTACTATCACTTAAATTAAAAATCTTAACTATCTCTTCACAATCTTTATCGGTAATTTCATTGTTTATATCAACTTTCGTTGTAATAATTTTTTCTGGTGTACTACTGGCAACTTCCTCAATATCCATTCCTCCTTGATCACTAGATATAAAAGCGATTTTTGAACTAGCTCTGTCCACTAAACAAGATAAATAAAACTCTTTGTCTATGTTGGATGACTCTTCAACATATAATCTTTTTACTTCTCTACCTTCAGGTCCTGTTTGGTGGGTTACTAAAGTTTTTCCCATTAAATCTTTTGCAGCTTTGCTCAATTCTTCAATGGTGTCTAAAATTTTTACACCTCCAGCTTTACCTCTTCCACCAGCATGGATCTGGGCTTTTAAAACATATTTTTGTGTATTTAATGACTTTGCTTTTTCTACGAGCTCATCAACTGTTAATGCAAACACACCCTCTGGAACGGTTGCACCATATTTCTTTAAAATTTGTTTAGCTTGATGTTCGTGAATGTTCATTTTTACTTAGAAAGATCAGGATCTATTTTAGATGCCGCTTCCCAAAGAGCTTTAACTGCATCAATAGAATGCATAAATTCTTTTTTCTCTTTATCATCTAAATCAATTTGCTCTATTTTTTCAACTCCATCTTTTCCAATAATTACTGGAACACCTGCATAAACATTGCTCACACCATACTCACCATTTAATTGAATAGCACATGGTAATAATTTTTTTTCATCATTTAAATATGCTTCTGCCATTTGGATTCCTGATGCTGCTGGTGCATAGAATGCTGATCCTTTTTCTAAATATTTAACTATTTCAGCCCCACCATCTCTAGTTCTTTGATTTATTTCTTCTAATCTTTCTTGAGATATTTTTCCTTCTTTAACTAAATCAAGCAAAGGTTTTCCTGAAACTTTTGTAAATCTAGGCATTGGAACCATTGTATCTCCATGGCCACCCATTACCATTGCATCTATTTCTTTAACAGGAATATTTAATTCTAAAGATAGAAATAATTTAAATCTTGAGCTGTCTAAAATTCCAGCCATACCAACAACCTTGTTGGCTGGTAAACCTGAAAATTTTTGAAAAGCCATAACCATGACATCCAATGGATTTGTAATACATATTACAAATGAATTAGGTGCGTTTTGTTTAATTCCTTCTGCTACTTGTTTGATAATCTTTAAATTTATTCCCAACAAGTCATCTCTGCTCATACCAGGTTTTCTAGGCACCCCCGCCGTAATAATAATTACATCTGAATCTTTGATATCTTTATAATCATCTGTTCCTGAGAATTTTACATTAAAACCATCTACTGATGACGATTGAGCAATATCAAGTGCTTTACCTTTTGCAATACCACTTGCAACATCAAATAACACCACTTCATCAACCAATTCTTTTGTTCCAATTAAATGTGCAAGAGTTCCACCAATTTGGCCCGCACCTATTAAAGATATTTTTTTCATTTATTTCCTCTTATTTCATTGTTGGCATTACAAATTCGGCATTTGAACGAATGCCAGAAGGCCATCTTGAAGTTACTGTTTTTAATTTTGTATAAAATTTTATTCCTTCCATTCCATGCATTCCGCTATCTCCAAATAAAGATCTTTTCCAGCCACCAAAACTATGAAAAGCCATTGGTACAGGGATTGGAACATTGATACCAACCATACCTACTTGAATTTTATTTGCAAAAGTTCTGCCCGCATCTCCATCTCTCGTATAAATGCTAACTCCATTTCCATATTCATGATCATTAATTAATTTTACAGCATCTTCAAAAGTTTTTACTCTAACAACCGATAATACTGGTCCAAAAATTTCTTCCTTATAAATTCTCATGTCTTTATTAACATGATCAAACAAACAGCCACCAATATAAAAACCATTTTCATATCCTTGTAGCTTTAAATTTCTTCCATCAACTACGAGCTTTGCTCCTTCTTCAACTCCTAAGTCTACGTAGCTTTTTACTTTTTCTAAATGTTCTTTGGTAACTAAAGGTCCCATTTCAGAATTCTTATCCATTCCTGGGCCAACTTTTAAAGCCTCTGCTTTTTTAGATAATCTTGAAACTAATTCATCACCGATATCTCCAACTGCTAAAGCAACTGACTGAGCCATACATCTTTCTCCGGCTGAACCATAAGCTGCACCCATTAATCCATTTACAGCTCCATCTAAATCACAATCTGGCATAACAACTAAGTGATTTTTTGCTCCACCTAATGCTTGAACTCTTTTTTCATTTTTAGCTGAATTTTCATAAATATATTTTGCAATAGGTGTTGAACCTACAAAGCTCACAGCTTTTATGTCTTTGTTTTCTAAAATTGCATCTACAGATTCTTTATCTCCATTAACCACATTAAATACACCTTCTGGAAGTCCAGCTTCTGTAAGTAATTCAGCTAATCTCATTGGGCATGAAGGGTCTTTTTCTGATGGTTTTAAAATAAAAGTATTTCCACATGCAATAGCTATTGGAAACATCCACATTGGAACCATTGCTGGAAAATTAAACGGAGTAATTCCTGCAACCACTCCTAGTGATTGTCTCATAGACCAACTATCTACATTTGTTCCAACGTTTTCAGAAAATTCACCTTTTAATAAATTTGGAATTCCACAAGCAAACTCAACAACTTCTAAACCTCTAGTCAATGAACCCCTTGCATCTTCATAAACTTTTCCATGTTCAGACACAATTAATTTCGTAAGTTCATCAGAATTTTTTTCTATTAATTCTTTAAACTTAAACATTACCCTTGCTCTCTGAAGAGCAGGTTTCAAAGACCAGGTTTCAAAAGCTTTTTTTGCTACTTCAACTGCCTGATCTAAATCCGCTTTTGATGCCAATTTAACTTCTGACTCTTGTTCTCCAGTCGCTGGATTAAAAATTTTGGTTTTTCTATCAGAATTACCTGGAATAACTTTTCCACCTACGTAGTGTTCTATTAATTTCATGAATACGGTGTTTTAGATCAAAAATACTTATTAGTCTATTTAAACATTGGCTGTAGCTATCATTTTTTTAATTTCAGCTATAGCTTTTGCAGGATTTAAGCCTTTTGGACAAGCGCTGGTACAATTAAGAATAGTATGACATCTATAAAGCTTTAATTCATCAGCAACCTTTTTCAATCTTGCTTTTCTTTCTTCATCTCTACTATCAATGATCCATCTATATGCTTGAAGAAGTACAGCAGGACCTAAATATTTATCACCATTCCACCAATAACTTGGACATGATGTTGAACAACATGCACACATAATACATTCATATGCTCCATCAAGTTTAGCTCTTTCTTCTTTTGATTGCACTATTTCAGTTGTTTCTTTCGTTGAATTATTTTTTAACCAAGGTTCAATGGATTGATATTGTTTATAAAGTCCATCTAAGTCACCAATCAAATCTCTTTTAATTTTTAAATGAGGTAATGGATAAATGTCTATGTCACCATCAATTTCTGCGTGAGGTGTAGTACACGCAAGACCATTTTTACCTCCCATATTCATAGCACAAGATCCACATACTCCATGTGCACAAGATCTCCGGTAAGCTAGTGATGGATCAATTTCATTCTTAATTTTGTTTAGAATATCTAGAACTTTTGAAGGACAGTTATCCATATCCACTTCATAGGTATCTAATCTAGGGTTTTCTTCTGTAGAAGGATCCCATCTATAAACATTAACTTTTCTTATATTTTTTGAACCAGTCTTATCTTGATAATATTCACCTTTTTTAACTTCGGAGTTTTTAGGTAAATTTATTTGTACCATTAATAAACTCTTTCTTGTGGAGGAAAATATTGGACTTCATTTGTCAACGTAGATTTATGTACCTCTCTATAACTAATTTTTGTATTTTTGCCCTCGCACCAAGCAAGTGTATGTTGCATAAATTTTTCATCGTCTCTTTTGGGGAAATCTTCTCGAGCATGCGCTCCTCTACTTTCTTTTCTATTATAGGCAGAGTCTACTGTCACTACAGCTTGTCTAATTAGATTGTCAAATTCTAAAGTTTCTACTAAATCAGTATTAAATACTAATGATTTATCCTTTACTGATATAGATTCTAATCCATCGTAAGTTTTTCTTATTTCTTCAACTCCTTCTTTAAGAGTTTTTTCTGTTCTAAAAACTGCACACTTAGATTGCATTGTTTTCTGCATCGCTAGTCTTAATTCGGCTGTACCAGTATCTCCTTCTGCATTTCTTAATTTGTCAAATCTGTCTAAACATTTTTGAGTTTCTGAATCTCCAATTTCTTCATGCGGTTCCCCTGGTTTAACTAATTCTGCAGCTCTCTTAGCAGCAGCTCTTCCAAAAACTACTAAATCAATTAAAGAGTTGGATCCTAATCTATTTGCTCCATGAACCGAAACGCATGCTGCTTCACCAATAGCCATCAATCCAGGAACGGTTTTTTCAGAGCCATTCACTGTCAAAACTTCCCCTTTATAATTTGTTGGAATACCACCCATATTATAATGCACTGTTGGAACCACTGGAATTGGATCCTTGGTAATATCAACATTTGCAAATAATCTTGCAGCATCAGTAATTCCAGGCAATCTGTTTTCAATAATTTCTTTATCTAAATGACTTAAGTTTAAATGAACATGATCTTGATCTTTTCCAACTCCTCTTCCTTCATTAATTTCAATTGACATTGACCTACTTACTACGTCTCTTGATGCTAGATCTTTTGCGTTAGGGGCATATCTTTCCATAAATCTCTCACCTTTTGAATTTGTAAGGTAACCCCCTTCACCTCTAGCTCCTTCTGTTATTAAAGTACCATGACCATATATTCCTGTTGGATGAAACTGGACAAACTCCATGTCTTGCAGTGGCAATCCAGCTCTTAAAACCATTGCATTACCATCTCCTGTACAGGTGTGAGCAGAAGTCGCTGAATAATATACTTTTCCATAGCCACCTGTTGCTATAATCACTGTATGAGCTCTAAACCTATGGATTGTTCCGTCATTTAAGTTCCAAGCAATCAGCCCTTTACACTCCCCATCTTTCATCAATAAATCTAAAGCAAAATATTCTATAAAAAATTCCGTATTATGTTTAAGAGCTTGCCCATATAACGTGTGTAGTATCGCATGACCTGTTCTATCTGCCGCTGCACAAGTTCTTTGAACTATTCCATTTCCATAATTTTTTGTCATTCCACCAAAAGGTCTTTGATAAATTTTTCCTTCTTCAGTTCGGCTGAATGGAACGCCATATTTTTCTAACTCAATTACTGCTTTTGGTGCTTCTTTGCATAAATATTCAATGCTATCCTGATCTCCTAACCAGTCTGCACCCTTTACAGTATCGTACATGTGCCACCTCCAATCATCCTCACCCATATTTCCTAGGGCTGCAGAAATTCCTCCCTGTGCAGCAGAGGTGTGACTTCTAGTTGGAAATACTTTTGAAATACAAGCAGTTTTTAATCCTGCTTCACTTAATCCTACAGCTGCTCTTAAACCAGATCCACCTGCTCCAAGAACAACAACATCATATTCATGATCTACAATTTTGTAAGAACTCATTAATTTAGATTAAATAAAAAAATAATTGTTAATAATGGAATTGTTATAGCAGAAATAAATAATACTCTGTTTGCGACATATTTGATTTTATCATCTTCAATATAGTCTTCAAAAACCTCACTAATACTTAGTGCTGAAAAAAAATAAGCAAAAATAATAAATAAACTGAACAAAAATTTAGATTTTGAGTTAGTAAAAAACTCTACAACCTCCGTATAGCTACTGTCATAAATTGCTATAAAATTAACAATAAACCAAAGCATTAAAGGTAATAAAATAATTGATGAGATTTTGAGAAAAATCCATTTTTTAGTAGCTAAGTTCATATTAAATTTTTACCTAATAAATATATTATAATAGTTAATAAAATTGAACCAAAAATAACAACTAGCCCTGTTATACGAGTTGTTTGTAATTCAAAACCATAACCCATGTCCATTATTAAGTGTCTAATCTCACTTAATATTTGAAAACTAAAAGACCAAGCAAAACCTAAAGCAATAAATTTTCCAAGAAATGAATTTAATACAAAATTAATCAATGCATAATTAACTTCCCCAAAAAATAACAATAAAACCCAAAGACAAATTAGAGTTATAGCAATAATATTTATTATTCCGGTTACACGATGAGAAATGGATACTAAAGATGAAATATGCCATCTATAAATCTGTATATGTGGAGATAATGGGCTTTTATTTTCCATAAAAGTTATTTTTAATTAATGTTTCTGCAATCTCAACTGAATTTAAAGCTGCACCTCTTAAAAGATTATCTGAAACAATCCACATATTTAATCCATTATTTATAGTTTTATCTTCTCTAATCCTTGAAATAAAAGTTTCATCTCTACCTTCAGCTTCTATAGGCGTAGAATAGCCACCATCAGATCTCTCATCAATTACTTTACATCCCTCAAAATTATCAAGAGCCTCTCTTACTTTTTCTACTGTAAAAGGTTTTTCAAATTCAATATTCACAGATTCTGAGTGAGAAACCAAAACAGGCAGTCTGACACATGTTGCTGTTAGATCTATTTTGTTATCTAAAATTTTTTTAGTTTCATTTACCATTTTTAATTCTTCTTTTGTATAACCATCATCTGCAAAAACATCTATGTGAGGAATAGCATTAAATGCAATTTGTTTTGTAAAGTTCTTAGAGTTAACTTTTTTATTTTCTAATACTAACTTAGATTGTTCTATCAATTCGTCCATGGGGGCTTTGCCTCCTCCTGAAACTGATTGGTAAGTTGATACAACTATTCTTTTAATAATGAATAAATCATGCAAAGGTTTTAAGGGTAAAACTAATTGAGCAGTTGAACAATTGGGATTTGCAATAATATTTTTTTTTATGTTATTTAAGTGATTTGAATTTACCTGAGGTACTATTAAAGGAACATCAGGATCCATTCTGTAGAAACTAGAGTTATCAATAACCAGCGAATGTTTGGCTGCTTTTTCAACAAATTTTTCTGAAATTTTTCCACCTGCTGCAAAGAAAGTAATTTTAACTTTAGAAAAATCAAAAGTTTCTAAATTTAAAACTTCATAATCATTACCTTTAAAATTAATTTTTGATCCAGCACTTCTTGATGAAGCTAATAGATATAGATTATCCATAGACAGTTCTTTCTTTTCAAGAACTTCGAGTATTTTTCTGCCTACATTTCCAGTGGCTCCAACAATAGCTATATTCATGATTTTGTTAAAGTTTATACTAAATGAAAGGTAAATCGCAAACGTTTCCAGTACAAATGTTACCGTTTATCTCAACTTTAACAGTTTTTGAAGCCTCCCAATAAGGCTTTTTTAACATTGCAATTCCAATAACTTTTTTAAAATGTGGAGAGTAGCATGCTGACCTTAATTCACCAATTATATTATCTTTTTCATCTTTTAAATCTAATGAACCTACTAAACTTATTTCTTTAATATCAAACTGAACACCCATTAATTTTTTTTGAATACCTTCTGATTTTATTTTTTTTAATTTTTCTTTGCCCAAAAAATTTGTCTCACTATCTAAAGAAACATACTGATCAAAGCCACACTCAAAAGGATTATCATTATTATCAAAATCATTACCATAAGAAAGCAAACCACTTTCAATTCTTTCTATCAAATTTGGACAGCCTGGTTTAACATTAAATTCTTTTCCAACTTCAAATAAATGATCATATAATTTTTGTCCTGATTTTGTATTTTGAACATACACTTCGTATCCTCCTTGCTTAGACCAGCCAGATCTTGCAATTAAATGTTTCGTGCCTTCAAAATTAAAATAATCAAAACCAAAAAATTTTAATTCTGTAATTGGTTTTCCAAAAATTTTTTCCATTAAGCTAAAAGATTTAGGCCCTTGAATAGCAATAATATCCACTACTGGTTCAATAATTTTTACATTCAGTTTGTATCCTGACGCCAAACCTTTTGCAAAAAATATTACATCTGAGTCAGCAATTGATATCCACCATTTATCTTCTGCTAATTTTAAGACCACTGGATCGTTTACCAAATTTCCATCGTCGTCAATAATTGGGCAATAATAACATCTTCCTATTTTTGATTTTGATAAATTTCTACATGTCATCAGCTGAACAAGTTTTGCAGAGTCTTTTCCTTGGATTTCTACTTGTCTCTCAGCCGCTACATCCCAAATTTGAACATCTTTTTTTAAATGCGTATATGAATCTTCTAAAGATCCAAATGCAGCAGGTAAAAGCATATGGTTATAAACAGTATAAGCAGTTACACCTTGTTTCTCTATTCTTGAGGTATATGGAGTACCTCTAAGTCTTCTAGATTTTGCAATTGAATATTGTTTCATTTTTGTAAAAATTCTAAGACTTTTTCTCTCATTTCAAATGCTTTTTCAATCATAATCATGTGACCACAACCCTCTATAATGTGAGTAGTAGAATTTTTAATTAAATTTGCAAATTTTTTACCAACTTCTAAATTTACCATTTTATCTAATGCACCAAAAATTAATAAAGTTGGACAATCAATTGTTTTTATAGCATTAGACCCATTTGCATAATTATTACAGGCGATCAAATCGACAGCTAATATTTCTCTAATGTCAGACGGAGATTGAATTATTTTTTCAACAGGATTTCCTCCAATAAATTTTTTTGACCCTTCATAACCCCATTTCATCATTAATTTAACAGCGTCAGTATCTGCATTTAAAGCTAAATCTATTAAATCCTTATTAACTGGCATTTTGTAAGAACCACCAATGAAAACCATTTTTTTTATTCTTTTTTTGTATTTATGAGAATATTCAAGCATCTCCAAACATCCTTGAGAATGGCCAACCAAAATAACTTTCTCTAATTTTAATTTTACAAATACTTTTTCTAACCAATCTGCAATATCTTCTATTGTTTTTAAACAAGGGCCATCAGAACTTCCGTGTCCAGGTAAATCAATTGATAAAACATTGTAATTTTTATTAGAAAAAAATTGTTCTGCTAAAGACCAAACAATGTGTGAAAGACCACTGCCATGAAGAAAAATAATCGTATCTTTTTTACCATCAATACCTTGCCCTGCATCAGATGCATGAAAGTTTTTATTTTCTAACTGATATATCAATTAATTACCTAGAATTTTTTTCTTAACTCAAATTTTTGAATTTTGCCTGTTGATGTTTTTGGTAACTCACAAAAAATAACTTTTTTTGGAACTTTAAAACCAGCCAATGTTTCTTTACAAAAATCAATTAATTCTTTTTCTGTAACTGGTTTGTCTTGGACCATTTCAATAAATGCACAAGGTACTTCGCCCCATTTTTCATCAGGTTTTGCAACTACTGCTGCTATTGATACAGATGGATGTTTTGAAAGTGTATTTTCTATTTCTATTGATGATATATTTTCGCCTCCTGAAATAATTATATCCTTAGATCTATCTTGTATTTTTACATAACCATCAGGATGAATTACTGCTAAATCTCCTGAGTGAAACCAGCCACCAGCCATAGCTTTATCGGTAGCCACTTTATCTTTAAAATAGCCCTTCATCACTACGTTTCCTCTTAACATGATCTCACCAATAGTTTTTCCATCTCTTGGTACTTCCTTCATAGTTTCGGGATCCATAATAGTAGCGCCTTCAAGATTGGGATACCTAACACCCTGTCTTGCTTTAATTTCGTTTTGCTTTTCTTCATCATATTCATTCCATTCATCATTCCAGGCACACTGTGTGACATGACCGTAAGTTTCCGTTAAACCATAAACATGCATTACTTCAAATCCTAGGTTTTTCATTTTCTTAAAAATAATACTAGGTGGAGGAGCTCCTGCAGTTAAAACATAAACTTTTCTTTTTAACTTTTTTCGATCACTTTCTGGTGCTCCAGTGATCATATTCAATATAATTGGTGCTCCACCAAAATGGGTTACATTATATTTATCAATTAATTCAAAAATTTTTTTAACGTCAATATTTCTTAGACAAATAGTTCTTCCATTTAACATAGGAATTGTCCAAGGATAACACCAACCGTTACAGTGAAACATAGGAACTATAGTAAGAAAATTTAACCTATTAGGCATATTCCACGCTACTGTGCTCCCAGTAGACATTAAGTAGGCACCTCTATGATGGTAAACAACACCTTTTGGATTCCCTGTTGTACCTGATGTGTAGCTTAGTGATATTGCCTGCCATTCATCTTCTGGCATTTTCCAATCATAATTTTCATCGCCTGAATTTAAAAAATCTTCATATTCTAAATCACCAATTTTTTCTAACTTGGATTGATCTGCATGTTTATCATTAATATCAATTACAATAATCTTTTTGTCTAAAATTTTTAATGCTTTTTTTACTTCTACGTGAAGCTGTCTATCTACAACTAAAACTTTCGCTTCACTATGATCTAAAATATAAGCGATAGTGTTTGCATCTAATCTGATATTAATTGTATTTAATACACCACCAGTCATTGGTACCGAATAATGAGCCTCAAAAATTTCTGGAGTATTGAAAGCTAAAAATGAAACTGTGTCTCCTTTGCTAATTCCAATTTTTGATAAAGCACTAGCAAATTTTACAGATCTTTTGTAGACTTGACTCCAAGTATACTTTCTATCTTCATAAACTATCGCTTCATAACTAGGGTAGACATCTTTAGCTCTTTCTAAAAACGTTAATGGGGTAAGAGGTACATAGTTTGCTTTATTTTTATCTAAATTTTTTTCGTAATTGCTCATAATTAGTTAAATTTAAAATTCATTATATTTGAGCTTCCTGATATTGCAGATTTATAATGGTACTCTGCTCTTGGTAATACTTTTTCAAAATAAAATTTTGCCGTATTAATCTTATCATTATAAAAATTTTTATTAGACTCGTAGTCACTAAAGCTAACCTCAAGAATTTTTATCCACGAATATGCTACAGAAACAAAACCAAGCGTTTTTAAATAATCATTAGCAGCTGCACTCACATCATCTTTATCAGTCTTACTTTTGTCATTAATCCAATCAGTAAATTTTGATAAAATATCTAAATAATAATTCAATTCTTTAGAAAAGCTTTTTACCTTTTCATTTTTACTTTCACTTTCAATTTTAATCATTTCTAAAAATTTATTAACCACATTTCCATTTTTATTGGATAGTTTTCTAAATACTAAATCAGCTGCCTGAACTGAATTTGTTCCTTCATAAATTGGAGTAATCCTGTTATCTCTATATAATTGTTCAATTCCTTGATCTTTTGTATATCCATATCCTCCATGAATTTGCATTGCATCACTGGTGATTTCCATGGCTAGATCAGTGAACAATGATTTTACAACTGGTGTCATTAATGAAACATAATCAGAAGCTTCTTGTTTAATTTTGGCATCTGGATGATAAAGACTTACTTCTGTTTGTTGAGATAGCCAAAAACACAATGCTCTTTCACCTTCAATTATTGATTTCATATTTAGCAAAGATCTTCTTATATCAGCATGCTCGATTATAAAATCAGCACCATTCTCTGATTTAGTATTATTAGTTTTTCCTTGTTTTCTTTCTTTGGCATAAGCAAGTGAGTTTTGATATGCTATTTCTGAAATACCTAAACCTTGTATACCAACAACTATTCTTTCTAGATTCATCATGGTAAACATTGCGTTTAAACCTTTGTCTTTTGTACCTATCAAATAACCAGTTGCTTCATCAAAATTTAAAACACATGTTGCTGAACCTTTTATACCCATTTTACTTTCTATTGATCCTGTAGACACTCCATTTCTTTGTCCAACTGTCCCATCTTCATTCACAATAAACTTGGGAACTAAAAATAAACTTATACCCTTGGTGCCTGTGGGAGAATCTGTTGATCTAGCTAAAACCAAATGAATTATATTTTCTGTTAAATCATGGTCACCAGAAGTAATAAAAATTTTTTGACCACTAATTTTATAAGTGTTGTCAGATTGTTTGGCTGCTTTTGTTTTTAATAAACCTAAATCTGTTCCACAGACAGGTTCTGTTAAACACATTGTTCCGCTCCATTTTCCCTCGACTATCTTTGGTAGATATTTTTCTTTAATTTCATCTGGTGCATGATGACTAATACAATTGTAAGCACCAATGCTTAATTCACTATATAATTTAAATGATAAGCTTGCTGAAGAAAGCATTTCATCAAAGAAAGCGCTAACTGTTTTTGGCATTCCTTGGCCACCATATTTAGGGTCACAAGATAATGATGTCCAACCATCTTCAATATATTTTTGGTAAGCTTCTTTATAGCCCGGGGGTGTTCTGACCACTCCGTTTTCTAAAACTGCTGGATTTTCATCTCCTGACTTTGCTAATGGTAAAATCAAATTTTGATTTATTTTTGCAGCCTCTTCTAAAATATCTTTAACTAAATCTGGACTAACTTCATTGTATTTTTCTAATTCATTGTAGTTCTTGTTGTCTCTTAATTTTTCAAAGAGAAACAGCATGTCCTCAACTGGCGCAATATAACTTGGCATTTTGAAACCTTAGAATAATTCTAGAATTATTGCAATTTTGAAATTATCGCATCACCCATTGATGATGTTGATGTTTCTTTCATTCCGTCAGACAGGATGTCTTTGGTTCTTAAGCCATCATTTAATACTTCTTGTACTGCTTTTTCTAACGCATCAGCTTCGTTATCCAGATCTAATGAATATCTAAGAGCCATTGCAAAACTTAAAATTGATGCAATTGGATTTGCAACTCCCTTACCTGCGATATCTGGAGCAGAACCATGAATTGGCTCATACATTGCTCTCATTTCACCATCTTTATTCTTAGCTCCAAGAGAAGCAGATGGAAGAAGACCTAAAGATCCTGTTAACATGGAAGCTTGATCTGAAAGCATATCTCCAAATAAATTGTCAGTAACTATCACATCGAACTGTTTGGGATTTCTTAAAAGTTGCATCGCACAATTGTCTGCTAACATATGACTTAATTCGACATCTTTATATTCTTTATCATGTAATTCTTGAACTTCCTCTTTCCATAGCTGTCCGGCTTCCATTACATTAGATTTTTCACAAGATGTAACTTTATTTGATCTTTTTTTAGCTAAATCAAAAGCCACTCTAGCTACTCTAGTTATTTCGCTAGTAGTATACGTATGAGTATTAATGCCTTTTCTTTCACCATTTTCTATTGGTTTAATTCCTCTTGGTTCACCAAAGTAAATTCCACCTGTTAATTCTCTAACTATCATTATATCTAATCCTGATACTATTTCTGGCTTAAGCGTAGAAGCATCCACCAATTGTTCAAAACAGATTGCAGGTCTTAAATTTGCAAATAATTTTAATTCTTTTCTTAACTTTAATAATGCTCTTTCAGGTTTCTTTGAAAAATCTAAATCATCCCATTTAGGTCCACCAACAGCTCCTAACATAACAACTTCACTTTCTAGGGCTTTATAAAATACCTCATCAGTAATTGGTGTTCCGTGCTTATCATATGAACATCCACCAGCAAGATCTTCATCTATCTCAAAATCTAATGATCTTTTGTCATTAAACCATTTAATAATTTTTTTAACTTCACCAATTACCTCTGGACCAATACCATCACCAGGTAATAAAAGTATTTTTCTTTTTTTTACTTTAATCATTAAAAATCCATGGTTTTATATTTTTAATATTTCTTTCAAATTTTTCAATTTTATCTGATTTTTTCAAAGACAGAGCTATATCATCTAATCCTTCAAGCAAACACTTTTTCTTAAATGGATCAATTTGGAATTTTATTTCACTATTTCCATATACAATTTTTTCCTCATTTAAATCGACAGAAATTTCTTCTTTTCTGTTTGCATATTCTGATAGTTCTTTAATTTTATCTTCTTCAAGAATTATTGGTAAAATTCCATTCTTAAAACAATTACTATAAAAGATATCTGCGTAGCTTGAACTAATAACACAAGTTATTCCAAAATCTAATAATGCCCAAGGTGCATGCTCCCTTGATGATCCACATCCAAAATTTTTACCAGCAATTAAAATCTTTGAGTTATTAAAAGGACTTTGATTTAATGCAAAATCATTAACCTCTTTACCTTGATCATCATATCTCATTTCAAAAAATAAATTTTTTCCAAGTCCTGTTCTTTTAATAGTTTTCAAAAATTGTTTTGGAATAATCATATCTGTATCAATATTAACTATTGGTAAGTAAGCTGGAATACTTTTTAATTTATTAAATTTTTGCATTTAGTTTTGATACTTTCTAACGTCATCTAGATTTCCAGATATTGCAGCAGCAGCAGCCATTCCAGGACTTACCAGGTGAGTTCTCCCACCTCTTCCCTGTCTTCCTTCAAAATTTCTATTTGAAGTAGATGCGCATCTTTCTTCAGGTTTTAATTTATCTGCATTCATAGCTAAACACATTGAACAACCAGGTTCTCTCCACTCAAAACCAGAATTAACAAATATTTTGTCTAACCCCTCTTGTTCAGCTTGTTCTTTTACCAAACCAGATCCTGGAACAACCATTGCATCAACATGTGATGAAATTTTCTTATCTTTTAAAATTTTAGCAGCCTCTCTTAAATCCTCTATTCTTCCGTTAGTGCAGCTTCCAATAAACACTTTATCTATCTTAATATCTTTTGCCGCCATATCTGGTTTTAAGCCCATATATTTTAAAGATCTTTCTATTGAATTTTTTTTGTCTTCATCATTTTCACTTTGCGGATTTGGCACCTTGCCATCAATTGTAATTACATCTTGTGGAGATGTTCCCCAAGTTATCATCGGTAAAATTTCACCAGCATTCAAATTAAGCTCTTGATCAAAACTTGCATCAGCGTCAGTTTTAAGACTATTCCAATAATTTAAAGCTTTTTCCCAATTATCTCCTTTAGGAGACATTGGTTTTCCTTTTAAATAATTAAATATTTTTTCATCTGGTGCTATTAATCCAGCTCTTGCTCCACCTTCAATTGTCATATTGCAAATGGTCATTCGTTGTTCAACGCTTAGTGATCTAATTAAATCACCTGCGTATTCTATAACTGAGCCTGTTCCTCCAGCTGTTCCTATTTTTCCAATAATTTGAAGTATCACATCTTTAGATGTAACTCCTAAAGGAAGTTGGCCATTAACATTAATTCTAAAATTTTTTGCTTTTTTTTGAACTAATGTTTGTGTCGCTAACACATGTTCAACCTCTGACGTACCAATACCAAATGCTAACGAACCAAAAGCACCATGAGTTGCTGTGTGACTATCACCACATACAATTACTGTTCCAGGTTGAGTAAAACCTTGCTCAGGCCCAATGATATGAACGATACCTTGTCTTTTATCATCCATTCCAAAAAGTTGAATACCAAATTCTTTACAATTAGCTTCCAAAGTATCAACTTGTATTTTTGAATCTACATCAGCTATTCCCTTAGTTCTATCTGTTGTTGGTACATTATGATCAGCTACAGCTAAAGTTAAATTAGGATGTCTAACTTTTCTATTTGAATTTCTCAAGCCTTCAAAAGCTTGTGGGCTAGTTACTTCATGAACTAAGTGTCTATCTACAAAAAGTAATGCAGTACCATCGTCTTGTTGATCAACTAAGTGATCGTTCCAAATTTTATCGTAAAGAGTAGTGGACATTGAAAAAAAAATTATTTTTTTTCTGAAGGGCTTTCTGATTTTTGTTCTTCTTTAGCAACTTCAGCTGCTGGAGCTTCTTCTTTAGGAGCTTCTGCTGCTGGCGCTACGTTTTCTTCAGTAACTGTTTCAGGTTTTACATCAACATCTATTCCAATTTTTTTTCTTATCTTTTCTGCAATTCTTGCTGATTTACCTGTTCTATCTCTTAAATAATAAAGCTTAGCTCTTCTTACTTTACCTGATCTTATTACTTTAATTGAATCTATTAACGTACCATATAAAGGAAATGTTCTTTCAACACCTTCGCCAAAAGAAATTTTTCTTACAGTAAAAGATGAGTTCAAATCTCTACTTTTTTTAGCAATACAAACACCTTCAAAATATTGAATTCTTTCTTTTTTACCTTCGGTAATTCTAACCCCAACTTTAACAACATCTCCTGGATAAAAATCTGGAATTTTTTTCTCTGAAAGTATTTTTTTTACGTTATGTTGGTTTATTTCTTCAATTGTTTTCATATCTGTATTTATCAAATTAGTTTTTCTTATATTTTTGCCACAAATCTGGTCTTCGGACGCGTGTTATAGCCTCAGATTGAGATAAACGCCAGTCTTTAATTTTGCTATGATCGCCTGATAATAAGACCTCCGGAACACCTTTTTCCTCCCAAATTTGAGGTTTTGTGTACTGTGGATACTCTAATAGGCCATTTTCAAAACTCTCATCTACTTTTGAGTTTTCGTTACCTAAAACCCCAGGCAAAAGTCTCAATATACTATCTATAAGAACAAACGCAGCTGTTTCACCACCTGACAATATGTAGTCTCCAATGCTAACCTCTTCAATATTTCTTGTTGTCAGCACTCTTTCGTCAACACCCTCAAAATGTCCACAAATAAAAGATACAGATTTTTCCTTTGATAAATCACGCGCATAATGTTGATCAAACTTTTTTCCTTTAGGTGATAAATAAATAATTCTTTCACCTTCTATTTTATTTTGATCTAAAGATTTTGCCATAACGTCTGCTTTTAAAAGCATACCAGAACCGCCTCCGTACGGAGTATCATCAACAGTTTTATGTTTGTCTTTTGCTGCATCACGAATGTTTACAATCCTTAAATTCCACAACTCTTTAGATAGAGCTTTCCCGTACAAACCTTTAGATAAAGGTCCAGGAAAAACTTCTGGATAAAGTGTAAACACTTGTGCTTGCCACATAAATAATCTTTAAATTATTTCTGTTCTTCTTTAGGAGCTTCTTCTTTAGGAGCTTCTGCTGCTGGTGCTGCCTCTGCTTTAGGAGCTTCTTCTTTAGGAGCTTCTGCTGCTGGTGCTGCCTCTGCTTTAGGAGCTTCTTCTTTAGGAGCTTCTGCTGCTGGTGCTGCCTCTGCTTTAGGAGCTTCTGCTGCTGGTGCTGCCTCTGCTTTAGGAGCTGCTGGAGCTTCGTCACCTTCTTTTTTTCTCTCTTTTTTTGGAACAGCTTTTTTAGGGTTATTACCATTTGCAGGCATTGCCATTAATTCATTTTCACCTAAAATTCTTGCAACTCTAGAAGTTGGTTGAGCACCTTGACCTAACCAATATTTGATTCTTTCAGCTTCAAGTCCAACTCTTTCTTTTTTATCCTTAGGCAAAAGAGGGTTAAAAAACCCAACTTTCTCAATAAATCTTCCGTCTCTTGCAAAACGACTATCTGCTACAACAACTTTGTAAACAGGACGTTTTTTTGTTCCACCTCTTGATAATCTTAATTTTAACATTCGTTCTCCTTTTTTTTATTTTAATTGATTAAATAGCTCTGGCGGTATCCCCTTATCAGACATACCTTTCAGATTTCCTTTTGACATCTTCTTCATCATTTCTGACATCATTTTAAATTGCTTAAGCAATTTATTGATAGTGGCTGGATCTGTGCCAGAGCCATTAGCAATTCTTTTTTTTCTAGAACCGTCAATAAGTTTAGGGTTCTCTCTTTCTTTTTTAGTCATTGATAAAATAATCGCCTCATTTTTTGTGATTATACTTTCATCAATTCCTGCTGAATCCATTTGAGATTTCATTTTTGAAACACCCGGCATAAAAGACATTATACCTTCTATTCCACCCATTTTTTTCATTTGTCTCAATTGTGTTAAATAATCCTGCATAGAAAATTGACCTTTTTTTAAATTTTCTTCAGCCTTTTTAATATTTTCTTCACCTAAATCCTGTGCAGCTTTTTCTACAAGAGATACTATATCTCCCATACCAAGAATTCTGTTTGCTATTCTGTCTGGATGAAATACTTCAAGATTATCTATTTTTTCACCTATACCTAAAAATTTAATTGGAACATTAGAAACATATTTCATACTTACAGCTGCTCCACCTCTTGCATCACCATCTGCTCTAGTTAAAATTATTCCAGAAAGATTTACTGTATTTTTAAATTCTTTTGCAACAGATGCTGCTACTTGACCTGTTAAAGAGTCTGCAACCAAAAAGGTCTCTGTGGGATTTATTACACTTTCAATTTGTTTAATTTCACTCATCATTTGTAAATCAATTTGGGTTCTTCCTGCTGTATCGAATAAGATAATCTCAGCTCCATTAAGATTAGCTGCACTTATTGCTCTTTGGCAAATATCTGTTGGTTGTTGACCTTCTATTATAGGTAATGTTAAAATATTATTTTGTTCGCCAAGAGATCTGAGTTGCTCTTGTGCGGCTGGCCTATAAATATCAAGACTAACCATCATAACTTTTTTCTTTTTATTCGTTTCTAAGTATTTAGCTAATTTTGCAGTCGTAGTTGTTTTACCTGAACCTTGAAGACCAACAAGCATCATAGGTACTGGTGGGACAGCATTAAGATTTATATCATTATTTGTTTCACCTAATAAATTGACCAATTCATCATAGACAATTTTTACAACCATATCTCCAGGAGAGGTTGATCTGATAATTTCTTGTCCTAAAACTTTTGGTTTAACTTTTTCGATAAAATCTTTAGCAACATCAAGGGATACGTCTGCTTCCAATAAAGCTTGTCGGATACCTCTTAAACCCTCATCTACTTGAGCTTCATCAAGTGAAGGAGCTTTTTTTAAAGAAGAAAAAATTTCTTCGAATTTATTTGTTAAATTTTCAAACATATTTATTACGCACAGCAGTAATCGCACTAGTGGGCGAACCCTCGCTGACTAGTGTCGATCTCTTTGTTTCCAAAGACACCGCAAAGTTAATGTTTTTGCGGAAACGGAAACAACCTATAATAGAGGTTCAAAAAGTCAATAAATAAGTTAAATATCTATATATGGATTTAAAAGCTTTTAAAATGGATGGTTTAGGCAATGATTTTGTGATTATTGATAATAGACAAAAAATTACAAACCTTACCAAAGAACAAATAATAAAAATTTGTGATAGAAAATTTATAGGTTGTGATCAGTTAATTTTAATTAAAAAGAGTGAAACAGCTGATGCTTACTTAGAATTTTATAATTCTGACGGTGGCACTTCTGGTGCGTGTGGAAATGGTACAAGATGTGTTGCAGATTTATTGAGTAAAGAAACTAATAAAGATACAATCAATTTAACCACGCTATCGGGTAACTTAAAATCTGAAATTTTAGGAGATAAACTGGTTTCAACAGAAATAGGAGTAGGAAAAACAAAATGGAACGAAATTCCTTTATCTAAAGATTTAAACACAAAAAACTTAAATATTAAAATTTATGATTTAAATAAAAATGAACATGTAGGTGGTACAGCTATAAATGTTGGAAATCCTCATGTAATATTTTTTGTTGATAATAATGAAAATTTTGACATTAACAAAATTGGACCAAAAATAGAAAAACATAATTTTTTTCCAGAAAAATGCAATGTAACTTTAGCAACAGTGATTAACCATGGGTTAATCAAAGTAAAAGTTTGGGAAAGAGGTGCTGGTTTAACTAAAGCCTGCGGAACAGCAGCCTGTGCAACTGCTTTTGCCGCAAAACAAAATGGACTGACAAACAATAAAGTAGATGTAGAATTTTCTACTGGTAAATTATCAATTTCAATTGATCAAAATAATAGCATCCATATGAAAGGACCTGTTTCAGATATAAAAAATATTGAAATTAAAATTTAATGGGAATTTTTGATAAATTTAAATCTGGCTTTAAAAAAAGTGCATCTGCTTTTACATCTGGTTTAAGAGACATAGTTGTAAAAAAAGAGATAGATGACAAAACTTTAGATAAAATCGAAGAATATTTAATTCAATCTGATGTTGGTACTGTTGCTGCTTCTGAAATTAAAGAAATAATTTCTGATAGCAAAATTGATCCTAATAAAGATATCGCTGAAGAAATAAATTTGATTTTAAAAAATTATATAATTTCCTTAATGAAACCACTTGAAAATAAAGAATTCTTTAAAAAAAAAGAAAAAATTAATGCAACATTAGTTTCAGGAGTTAATGGTGTTGGCAAAACAACAACTATTGGAAAAATTAGCAAAATATTAAAAACTAATGGAAATAAAGTTATGCTAGCTGCATCAGACACTTTTAGAGCTGCAGCTATTGAGCAATTAGAAAATTGGGCAAAAAAAATTGATGTTGAAATAACAAAATCCTCACAGAATGCAGATCCAGCTTCTGTTGCATACAAAGCTATTGAGGATGCAATTAGTAATAACTTTGATCAGGTGTTAATTGATACTGCTGGAAGATTGCAAAATAAAAAAAATTTAATGGAAGAATATAAAAAAATTGCAAATGTAACAAAAAAAATAGATCCTGATGCGCCGCACGATGTAATATTAGTATTAGACGCAACTTCAGGTCAAAATGTCATTAATCAAGTTGAAGAGTTTAATAAAATAATTCCAATTACCGGTTTAATTATGACTAAATTAGATGGAACAGCAAAAGGAGGTATTCTTTTAGCTGTTGCTAAAAAATATAAACTTCCAATTATTGCTTTAGGTTTAGGAGAAAAAGAGGATGACCTTCAAATTTTTGAAGCTGAAAAATTTGCAGAGGCGTTTACTCAAATTAATTAATTAACGTACTGGAAATTAAAGGTTTATAAAAACTACATTTATAATTTTCTTTAAAATTGTCATGTCCACAATTTTTAGCAATTGATGAGATTATAAAATCAAATTTTCCATTTCGCGGATAAAGTTCTAATTTCTTTTCCAAAATATCAAATTTGAAATTAGCGTTTAAACTTTTAATTGCACTAATCATTACTAATGTTGTGTTATCTTTTAAAAGATAATAAGCAAAATCGTCAGGAAATACTGGAAAATCATATTCTTCAAGAAAGTATTTTGCTCTAGCTGGAAACCACTCATAAGATATTAGTGGAGATGAACTTTTTGTTTTATAATCATAAATATAAAGATCTTTAGGATAATCATTTATATAATTACTGTTTTCACCTCTTGCTAATACTGCTTTTTCTCTAGTTTTGAAATAAAGAGCAAAGTTTTCATTATGAGAATTCATTTGATCAATGTGAAATAAATTATCCACTTCAGAATTTTTGTCTTGAGCAAACACAAAACTGCTAAATGTTAATAAAATAAATAATAATGAAAGAGTTTTTTTCACCATTCAAAATTAATAACAAAACTTGTATTATCTTTGTTTGGAATGTGGCTTATTTTAAACTTTTAAAAAAATTATTTAATGCTAATACAAGATTTTTATCATATTCCATCATATGATCGTCATATTTCGTAAAATATGAATATTTGGGTTGATTAGCCATTTCATAAATTTTTTTACCCATCCAAAAAGGAACTATTTGATCTGCTTCTCCATGCATTACCAAAACTGGAATATTAATATTCTTAATTTTTTTATCATTTTTATATTTATCCCTTAACAAAAATCCAACTGGTATATATGGATAAAAATTTTTTGCTGCCTCAACCATAGAAGTAAAGGGTGTTTCTAATACTAATCCAGCATAATCATTATGTTGTGCTAAATGTGTTGCAATTCCTGTTCCAAGAGACTCACCATATAGTATGATATCTTCTTCATTTAATCCTAAATTTTTTAACCATGCAATTGCACTACTCCCATCGACGTAAAGGCCTTGTTCTGAAGGTTTACCCTCATTTCCACTAAAACCTCTCCAGGCTAAAATTAAAAAATTTACATTTATGTCTTTAAAATGATTTAATTTATGAATTCTATTTTCAAGTTTTCCAGCATTTCCATGAAAGTAGACAATCGTTTTAAATTTCTTAAGATCTTTTTTATGAAACCATCCTAGTAAATTTAAATTGTCAGAAGTATTGATATAAACTTTTTCAATATCTACTTCTAGCCTGTCTCCAAAATAATTATTTTCGTCTGGGTGGTACATCAAATTACGTTGAAATATGAACAGTAGTATCAATACCATGACATAAATTAATATTATTCCAATGATAATTTCCAAAAAATAATTTCTTTGTTTAAATTTCACTTTAAAATTTTAAGATTTTTTATTTATAATTAAAAAAAATATATACGAAGTTAAACTTAAAAATAAAAAAACAGAAAATGCTGATTTAAATCCTGCAATTTCTGTATAGCCAAAATTTTTTACTAAATCAATTACAAGGCCCATAATCCATTGCATTATAAAAGTTCCCAGAAATATTAATAAGTTAAAAGACGTAAGAGCTTTGCCGGCCAGATGACTTTGAAAAGATAGCCCCACTGCCGGTTGTGTTACAGATAAAAATATTGAGCTTAGTATAAATAAAGTAATATAAAATGCTCCAGCTTTTGAACCTAAAACTATGATGCTTAACATAACCAAAAAACTAATTGGTAGACCAAGTTTTAATATTTTTAATGCACTAAAACCAAGACTTGTAATCTTGGGTAAAAAATAGCCCCACAAGAAAAATGATACTAACATTGTAATATTTATCCAAAATAATCCTGTAGCACTTTCTAATGGTGTGTAACCAGCAACTCTAATCATCCAAGGACCTGCCCAAAGTGTTTGTATCGCCATCAGCCCACCATAATTAAATAAACCCATAGGAATAACACTTATAAAAAATCTATTTTTCCACACATCTTTTAATGAGCCTGTCTTTGTTATAACTTCTGTGGACTCCTCTTTATTTTGATGGTCCCATTTTGGAATAAAAGCTAACATTAAAACGATGCTGATTAGAATTAATATTGCAATTCCAATAAACAATCCTCTCCAACCAAAAGTAGGTAATAAAAGTTGAACTGGTAATGTTGATGATAAAAATCCTAGAGAAGCTATCATTAACATCCAAGAGTTTGCTCGTTGTTGCTGGTTTTCTGCAAACCAAATTCTATAACCTGTTAAAGGTGCCATTAAACAAGCGCTAACACCAACTCCAATTAAAATTCTAGAAATTAATAACCCTGAAAAACTATTAGCAAGTGCAAATGATATTGTTCCTATAAATGCTATTAATAAGAATGATGATACAATTTTTTTTGGTCCAAACTTATCTAATAAATATCCAAGAGGGATTTGCATTGAGGCAAATCCTAAAAAATAACCGCCAGCAAGAAGCCCTAAGTCTGCTGCCATTAACTCAAATTCTGAAGTTAAAATTGGAGAAAGAGTTGCTGTGATTGCTCTTAATAAGCATGATAAAAAATAGCCAAAAGCAAAAACAAAAAAAACAGTAATAGCCTGTTTTCTTGGAAGAATATAATTATCCATTTGATTAAAAATTTAATGATACATCTCGATGAATCGAGTTACATTTAGCAACAAATTTTGCCTGTTCACTAGTTAATTTTGATTGACGCCTTAGACCAATATTATTGTTAATCACTGAATTATACTTCATTAATTCAGGTAATAGGTTTTTGTTAGCATCTTTTCTCCAAGAAATTTCTTTATTAAATAAATTAAATATATCTGAACTTAAGGTAAATAATTCTTCTTCATCGATTTCCTCATTATCTATAACCGATATTAAATCATCTAATTTATTTGCAAATTCTTCTGTACCTGAAATTTCTCCTAAATTTTCAAAAAGATTATCAATAATTGATATGGAATTTTCATAATTCTTATTGTTTATAGCGTATTTTAAATCATTAATTTGTGGAGATAGTCCATCAAGTTTTTCATGATCTTGGATAAACATTACTATTAGATCTAAATTATCATAAGCTTCATCAACATTTTTTCTATATCGTTTGGTTCTTGTATTTTTTGTTTTTTGAATAATTTTAAATTCTTCATTTTTAGATTTCCAAATTTTAGGTACCTCTTTTTTTAACTCTTCAATTTCTAATTGATAATTTTCTATTTCAAGTTCCAATTTATTTTTATCTGCAGTTTCATCTGTATCTAAATTTCTGATTTCAGACTTTAATTTTTCAATTTTATTGTCTAATTTTCTAATTTTCTTCTCTTTTTTTCTAACACTAAAATGAAGATCTCTATAGTCTTTAGCAAATAAATTGTATTCATTTTCAGCTTTTTGAAGTTTGTTCACTAAAGCAAAAGTTCCAAAAGCATTTTCAAAATGTTCTTCAAAAATATCCAATTTATCATTAGGAAGATTTGTAGGTGTTAGTTTTTCAAAATTGGCAATTGCAGTTTTAATTCTTTGCTCATCATTTTTATAAATATCAAATTTATATTCCTGCAAGCAATGTTGAAGTTTTGGATTAATTGGAGGTGGAGCAACCTTAGATGTTAGATATGTTCTGGCAGGCAAATAATTTACTAGTGTTGGATAAAACCCTACAATTCCAAGTCCTATAAGCTGTAAGATTATAAAAGGCACAACCCCTTTCCAGATATTTAAAGTCGTTACAAGTTTGGATGCAACTCCTTTTAAATAAAATAAAGCAAAACCAAATGGTGGTGTTAAAAAAGAAGTTTGCAAATTAACTCCAATCATTACCCCCAACCAAATAGCACTAACATTTGCTCCTGGTTCAGCTAACAATATTGGTGCAATTATAGGAACAACTACTACTGCAATCTCAATAAAATCAAGAAAAAATCCTAACACAAAGATTACCGCCATCACAACAATAAATTGTGTCCAGAAACCTCCTGGTAAATCTTGTAAGAAATCTCTAACTAGCTCTTCACCACCAAAAGCTCTAAATCCAGAAGTTAACATTGCTGCTCCAAGAAGGATTATAAATACCATCGAAGTAGTCACGCATGTTTCTGTAACAACTTCTTTCAAAACATTTTTAATTTTATAGGTTCTCCAAAAGCTCCAAGAAATTCCTATTAAAAATATAATTGTTAAAAAACCAGTTATTAATATTGCTGTTAAGTCTCTAGTATCAGTAGCTTTAATATTTAAGTTATAATTTGATGAAATAATATAAATTGGAATTATTGATATTATGGAAACAATAATTGGATAGTATGCATCCTTTTTACCTTTATGAAGACGATAACCTGCCATCATGGTTGCACCTATTGCTCCAATAGAACCAGCTTGATTTACTGTAGCTATTCCCATCAGTATAGACCCAAGAACAGCAAAGATTAAAGCAAGTGGAGGAATTATAACCATAACAACCCTCATCCAAAATTTAGAATCAAATTTACCTCTAAATGGTACAGGTGGGGCTGCTTTAGGATTTAATTTTGCGTATACCAGCACATATAACATGTATAAACCTACTAATACTAATCCTGGTAGCAACGCTCCAAGAAACATATCTCCAGCACTAGTAGAGCCTACTCTAAGTTCACCAGGCATATTAAATTCACCTGTAACAATTTTATAATCTGTCTGTCTCATTGTGTTAGCAACATCTGCAGCACTTGCTAATTGATCGGCAATAATAATTAAAACTATTGACGGAGGTATTATCTGACCAAGAGTACCTGAAGAACAAACAATTCCACTTGCTAGACTTTTGTCGTAATTATTATTCAACATTGTTGGTAATGAAATTAAGCCCATTGCTATTACAGTTGCACCAACTATTCCAGTTGTAGCAGCAAGTAATGCTCCAACAAAAATTACTGAAATTCCTAATCCTCCAGGAATGGGACCAAACAATTGGCCCATAGTAACTAAAAGGTCTTCAGCAATTTGTGATTTTTGCAGCATGATACCCATAAAAATAAATAAAGGAATTGCAATCAAAGTGTCTGTTTCAACATCCCAATAATTACTTCTAAAATTGGTTATACCAGCGGTTAACCATTCTTTAGGTCCGTCTAAAGCAAAATAAGCACTTACATCTCCCTCAAACAAATAACCTGTAAAAGCAGCAAGACCTATTGAGATAATTGCAGAACCTGGTAATGCAAACGCTACTGGAAAGCCCGAGGCTAATGCTGATATCATTATGATTACAAGTAAAGCTAAAAATAAATGTTCCATAATTTAATTTTTCAAAAGTTTATGACTGCTACTCATAAAATAGCTTGTAAATTGAATTAACATAGTCACAGCAAACACAGCTAAATAAACTGCCATCAAATAAAGTAAGTATAAACCATTAGAGCCTTGTTGAGTAATTTCAAAAGAAATAACTGGTCCATTAATTATGCTTGCTTTTCCACCCATACCTAAAAACAAAATTATTAAACAAAGTGGTATACCTAATACAAATGACCCAATTGCATTAGTCCAAGCTTTTTTTCGCTCACTAAACCCAGTATATAAAACATCAACTCTAACGTGGCCCTCATGCATTAAAGCATAGGCACTCGCAAATAAATATAAAGCAGCATACCAAAATCTTACCAGGTCTCCTTGAAATGCTTGTTCATACTGAAATATAAATCTAGACAGTACAATTAAAAATTCACTTCCTACCACTAATACTGCTAGCCAAATAAATCCAACAGATCTTGTAAAATAACCAATTACAAATGAGATCAATATTAAAGGGAAATGAATAAATGTTATTCTAAAGGTTGGAATAACTAAATTAATTTTTGTTGCTTCGCCAAATATTGGCTCAGCTAATTTTTCAACAACTAAAAATGAAATTAAAAAATCTGCAATCCCAACAATTAATACCGCCCAAAATGCTGACCGGATTAAATAAGCGGTAATATTCGTGAGTATTTTTGCATCAGTTTCGAGAGATTGATTAATAGATCTCAAAACATAATAAATAACTGCTATAAATGAAATAAAGTAAAATAGTAACTGAATATAGGCTAAATTTATTACTGCTCCTTCTAAAGGTGTACTTAATTTTTTAAATCCAAACAGTCCATAATGTGAAAATAAAATTTTTAAACCTGGCCAATCAAACCAGATTGTTAAAACATTGTTTACTAAAAAAATAAATGTGAATGCTAATATCGAATAACTGAATACTCTTAAAAAAATAGGAAAATTATTTTTATTAACCATAAAGCAAAAAGCTTATATTAAAAAATCTATTAAAAAAAGGGCCCTTGAAGGGCCCTTTTAAATTTAATTAGAAATTAATTACAATCCTAATGCTCTATTTCTCTGAGAAATATATGGTGAATCAGACAAGTTAGTCCAAGCACCAATTTCTTTACGACCTTTAACAAAAGCAGCATGCACTTTTTTTGCAAGAGCACTATGTTGTTGTACTTCATCGTAAACTTCTGCAGCACCACTAGCAAACGCATCATAAACTTTATCGCTAAACTTCATAAGTTTAACTCCATTTTCGTTTACTAGTCGATCTAATGCAGCACCATTTTTAGCATTATATTCAGACATTGTAGTCGTATCCGCCCAAGCGCAGGCAGTTTTGATTATATGTTGGTCTGATTTTGCTAGGCTTGTAAACCAAGATTTATTAACACCACATGCTAACGTTGATCCTGGTTCGTGCATACCTGGATAGTAGTAGTACTTAGCGGCTTCATGAAACTTCATAGCTTCATCATTCCAAGGACCTACCCATTCAGTTGCATCAATTGCTCCTGACACAAGGTTTTCATAAATTTGTCCACCAGGCAGTGAAATTGGAGAACCACCAAGTTTTCCAAGTACTTGTCCACCTAATCCAGGCATACGCATTTTTAAACCTTTTAAATCGTTAGCTGATCTAATTTTCTTGTTAAACCAACCACCCATTTGCACACCTGTGTTACCAGCTGCGAAACTTTGAGTACCGAAGTCGTCAGTCAATTCATCCCAAAGCTCTTGTCCACCGCCAAAATTTAGCCAAGCATTCATTTCAGAATATGTGAAACCAAATGGAACTGCAGTAAAGTATCCAAAAGCAGGGTGTTTTTTAACCCAGTAGTAATCAGCACCGTGATACATTTGAGAATTACCAGAAGCAACTTCATCAAATGAGTCAAATGCTTTTACTCTTTCGTTAGCAGCATAATAAGTAACTTGAATACGACCATCACTCATATCGCTTAATCTTTTTGCTAATCTTTGTGCACCAGTTCCTAAACCAGGAAAATCTCTTGGCCAAGTGGCTACCATAGAAGCTTCTACTCTTTCTTTGGCAACAGCTGGAGCAGATAAAGATGTTGCAGCTACGGCAGCAACACCAGTTGCAGCAGCAGTTTTAAAGAACTTACGTCTTGAAGGAGCTTTTGAGCCCTTCAATGATTTTTTTTCTTTAATCATATGTATCTCCTCTGTTAGTTAATTAACTTTATAAAGTTAATGATAATTAAGCAACAGAGTCTATAGACAATGTGACTCAAGCAATTATAAATACAATCCTTACTAGAACTTATTGATATAGATCAATAAATTGCGACTTTAAGGTATAAGAATTAATCTATTGGGTAGTCCCAGGCATCACCACCTATTTCTTTTGATATAGCTGAAAAATCTTTAGCATCATTTCCTTCTTTGCAAAATTTTTCATAAATTTCTAATGCCAGTTTACCAAGTGGTGTATCAGCATTAACACTTTTTGCACAATCGTTTGCAAGTTTCAGATCTTTATTCATCATGCCCGCAGAAAATCCAGGTCGATAATTATTACTTGAAGGTGTTCCTTCAATTAAACCTGGCAGAGGTGGATAAACAGAAATTGGCCAACTATTTCCAGATGCATTTTTCATAATTTCATGAACTTTTTTAATGTCTATATTTAATCTTTTTGCCAACATCAGAGACTCTGATGCTGCAATCATTGCTATCCCTAAAGACATGTTATTACAGATCTTAGCTCCATTACCACTGCCCAAATCACCAGCATGAAATATATTTTTACCCATAATTTTAAGTAGAGGAAGAGCAAGATCAAATGCTTTTTTAGACCCTCCAACCATTATATTTAAGGTTGCTTTTTGTGCACCCATTACTCCTCCACTTACTGGAGCATCAATCATTTGAATACCTTTTTCAGTTGCCTTTTTTCCAATCTCTTTTGAGGTTTGAATATCAATTGTTGAACAATCAATTAAAAGACAGTCTTTTGAAACTTTATTGATAACTCCATTATCTCCTAAAAAAACTTCTTTAGAATGTTTACCTTCTGGAAGCATAGTTATGACTGTTGATACTTCAGTCGTAATTAAATCATCTAAATTTTCAACAACATCAAGCTTTTTTTCTTTGGCGATATCAATGGTCATTTTAGAAACATCAAAGACCTTTATTTTTTTTCCAGATTTCATTAAGTTTTCTGCCATAGGTAAACCCATGTTTCCAACACCAATAAATGCGATCAATTCAGACATGTTTTTTCTTTATGTTTAATTTACTTTATTTTTGCAATTGCCTGTATTGAAAAACTCATCAATATTATCAATTGCTAAATTAGCCATTGCAGTTCTTGTATCTTTGGTAGCGCTCCCTAGATGAGGCAAAATAAATGCAGTTTTAATTTTTAAGTAACCTGGATTTAAATTTGGCTCATCTTTATAGACATCTAAACCAGCTGCATAAATTTTTCTTCTATTTAGTGCATCGATCAAAGCTTCATCATCTACAATATCGCCTCTTGCAACGTTAGTTATCACTGCTCCCTTTGGAAAATATTCAACCGTTTCTTTATTAATTAAATTCATTGTCTCTTTTGTAGCAGGACAACAAATTGATAAAACATCAGACACAGAAAAAAGGCTTTTAAGATTTTCATGATAAATAGCACCTTGTTCTTTTTCTTCATTTAATTTTGAACGGTTGTGGTAATGAATAACCATTCCTAGTGATTTTGCTATTTTTGCAATTTTCTGTCCAATTCTTCCCATGCCCAAAATACCGAGTCTAGAGCCAGTCAATTGTTTTCCAATTAAATAATCTGCTGACCATTTCCAATTGCTTTCTTTTGCTGCTTCAATTCCTTCTGCCGCTCTTCTACAGGCACCTAAAATTAATAAAATACCAATTTCAGCGGTAGCATCTGATAAAACTTCAGGGGTATTAGTAACTGCAATTCCTCTTTTTTTTGCAGCTTCCAAATCAATATTTCCAAAGCCAACTGCAAAGTTTGAAATAACTTTTACAGAGTCTGGTAATTTATTAATGGTATCTTCGTCCATCTTATCTGTTAGAGACGTTAAAACTGCATCGCAATCTTTACTTAATTCCACTAACTTAGGTTGTGAATAAAGCTCATCATTAAGGTTAAAATTTGCATCAAAAATCTTGCTAGCTTTTTCCTCACTTTCTCTTAATAATTTTCTTGTAACTAAAATTTTTTTCATAATTAAATTCTTTCTAAAATTTTAGGCTTGGGTCCACCAGTGTACCAATCTAATAATTCTATTGTATGTAAAATTGGAATATTGGTACCATTAGATATTTGGGTTATGCAACCAATATTTCCTGTTGAAATCATTTGAGGATTGGTGCTTTCTATGTTCTTTACCTTATCTTTAAGTAATTTTGTTGCTATCTCAGATTGCAAGATATTATAAGTTCCAGCAGACCCACAGCATAAATGTCCTTGGGGTATTTCCATTATTTCATTTTCTGTTTTGGATAATAAATTTAGAGGTTGTGAGTGAATATTTTGACCATGCTGCATTGAACATGCTGAATGGTAAGCTATTTTGTATTTTTTATTTTTTTTCTTAATATTTAATTTCAAACTTTCAGATAAATATTCTGTTACATCTTTTGTTAATGTAGAAATTGTTTTTGCTTTATCTTTGTAATCTTTGTCATCTCTAAAAATAAAACCATAATCTTTTAGAGTAGTTCCACATCCAGATGTATTAGATAATATTGCATCTAAATTACCTTTTTTATGTTCCTCATACCAAATATCAATATTATTTGTAAAATCAAAATGTGCTTCTTCATCTTTTCCAAGATGATGGTTTAAAGATCCACAACATCTAATTTTTTTTGGAACAACAACTTCAACACCATGTCTATTTAATAATCGTATAGTAGACTCATTAATTTGAGGTGAAATTTCTTTTTGAACACAACCAGTTAATAATGCAACTTTTGCTATTTTTTTTCCCTTTGCTCGATAAATTTCTTGGCTTTTTAAAGTTTTTTTTGGAAACGATGTTGGCATAAGACTCATCATATTTTTAATTTTTCTAGGAAATAAAAAATTAAAAGGCTTACCAATTTTAACAAGATAGCTAGCAAATTTAAAATAACTTACATTTGGAAGTGTTACAGACAAGAAGTTTCTTAATAATTTATCAAAAAAAGGTCTCTCATAATTTTTTTCAATATATTTTCTGCCATGATCAATTACGTGCATATAATTCACTCCTGCAGGGCACGTAGTCATGCAGCTATAACATGAAAGGCATCTATCAATATGTTTAACCACTTTTTCAGATGGCTTCTTATTATTTTCTAACATGTCTTTTATTAAATAAATTCGCCCTCTAGGACCATCCAATTCATCTCCAAGAATTCCATACGTTGGACAAGTAGCATTACACATTCCGCAATGAACACATTTTTTAAAAATTTTTTCAGTTGATTGATTGTCTTTATCTTTTAGTTGTGTATTAGAAAAATTTGTTTGCATTAAATCTCTCGATACATTTTACCTGGATTAAACAAGCCCCTAGGATCAAAACTATCTTTGATTTTTTTTGATATCATTAGCTTCGTTTTATCAGTTGAAAATACTTTTTCTTTAAAATCAAAATTTTCTGATTTCATAATGATGGTCATATATCCTTCATTCTTACTTATAAACTCTCTAATTTGTCCAATTTTATCATCCTCATTATCGAGGACTTCTATCCAGAATAAAGAGCCAGACCAATCAACAAAATATTTAAACTTGTTACCCAAAAATTTCATTAAATTTTCTGAATTAGATGGTGGAATAACTGCTCTTAATAAATTGTTTTTTGTATTAGTGAAGAGTTCTAAATTATTTACTTTTATCCAAAATGGAACTGATTGATGATTATCTAAAATTGATGTTTCATAATTTTTAAGCTCTAATTCTTTACCTATATCTTTTAATCTTTCTTGAACAGATACTCTGTCTCCCTCTATTCTAATAGCTAAAAAAGGACCTTCATTATTAAGATCATTAAATTTAAAAACTCTATTTTTGTTTAAATCAAATTTTTTATTTTTTGGTTCATCTGGAAAATAAGTTGCTCCTGAAATTTCATTACTTGAACCTAAAATTTTATCAAAAAGGGAGGAAATAATTTTTACGTCATCTAAATATATAACAATAGTATTTTGAAATATTTTTTTTGGTGAAACTTTTAATGTTACTTCAGTGAGTGCGACTAAAGTTCCAAAGGAACCAGACACTACTTTAGATAAATCGTATCCAGTAACATTTTTTACCACTGTTCCGCCTGATTTTATAATGTCTCCCTTACCATTTACTCCTTTAAACCCTAATACAAAATCTCTAACATTACCTACTTTAAATCTACGTGAGCCAGCAAAATTTGTAGCAATACATCCAGCAGCTGTTCCTTTATTTGACTCACCATCTTTAATATAACCAAAATCTAAAGGCTCAAATGCTAACTGTTGACTATGTTTTTCTAAAATATTTTCTATAGTTTTGATTGGAGTTCCAGCCAACACTTTGATGTAGAGTTCTTCAGGCAAATATTCAATCACACCATTTAATTGGGACAGATCAAGTGTTTTTGCAGCTTGAACATTATAACCAATATATCTTTTACTATTTGTTCCATGCAAATTTATTGGTAGTTTTTTTTTATAAAATTCTTTTACTAATTTTGAAACACTAATTTCTGTATCAGGTTTTAGATGATTAGAATCTTGGTAAATCTGGGAATTTTTCTTCTCCGCTGTGAACATGAACTCTCCCCTCCTCCGCACATTTTCTTAATATAGGATATACTTTTCCTGGATTTAAAAGATTTTTTATATCTAATGATTTTTTTATATCTAATTGTTGTTGAATGTCATCGTTATTAAATGCTTCGCACATTAATTCACGTTTTTCTATTCCTACGCCATGTTCTCCTGTTAAAGCACCACCCATTTTTACACATGCTTTTAATATTTCTGAGCCAAACTCCTCTGTTTTTTTCAATTCTTCTTTTTTACTTCCATCAAATAATATTAAAGGATGCAAATTACCATCACCAGCATGAAAACCATTTGCTACAGCTAGGTTATACTTTTTTGAAAGTCTGGTAATTTCTTTTAAAATTTCTGATAATTTCCCTCTTGGGATGGACCCATCCATACAATAATAGTCTGGTGCCATAGCTCCACATGCAGGAAAAGCAGCTTTTCTTCCTGACCAAAAAGCCATTCTCTCTTTTTCATTTCTACTAAGTTTAAAACTATTTGAATTATTTTTTTGAGAAATCTTTTCTATTTCTTTGAGCATGTTATCAACCTCAGAGTTTGTTCCATCAAGTTCAACAATCATAAGAACTTCAGCATCCATCGGATATCCTGCTTTGGCAAATTTTTCTGTAGCATCTATTAAAGCTTTATCCATAATTTCCATCCCTGCAGGAACAATACCACTAGAGATAATTTCAGTTACACAATTTCCACCGTCCTCTATAGTTGGAAAACCAACTAAAGCAGCTTTTATAGTTTGAGGATTTTTTAAAATTTTAACAGTTACTTCAGTAATAACTCCCAGTAATCCCTCTGAACCACAAATAAGTCCCATCAAATCATAACCTTCTTGATCTAATGTTTTTCCACCCAATCTACATATAGTTCCGTCCATCAAAACCATCTCTGCGCCTAGAATATTATTTGTTGTTGTTCCATATTTTAAAGAATGAACTCCTCCTGAGTTTTCAGCTACATTTCCACCAATTGAACATGCTAATTGACTTGATGGATCGGGTGCATAATAATATCCCTTGTGTTTAACAGCATGTGTTATTGATAAATTAGTAACACCAGGTTGTGTAACAACACATCTATTATTAAAATCAATTTCAAGAATTTTATTAAATTTTCCTAATCCTAAAACAATTGCATCTTTTAAAGGTAATGCTCCACCTGATAATCCAGTACCTGCTCCTCTTGGTATAACTTTTATATTTTCATTATTACAATATTTCAAAATTTCACTAACTTCTGGTGTATTCTCAGGTAACACTACAGCAAGTGGTATATTTTTATAAACTGCTAGCGCATCTGTTTCATATGGTTTAATCTCATCCAATTCACTTAGAACATTATCTTTATTTATAATTTTTTTAAGATCAGAAACAATTAGGGATTTTTTGGAAATGATATTTTTATCTACTTTGGGTAGAGCTAATTCAGACATTAGGACTAGCCTAACATTTTTTTGATATTTTCCAATGCGTTAGATATGTTATCTTGAGAAGCTGCAAAGCTAAATCTTACATAATCTTTAGACGTTTTGCCAAATGCTGTACCTGGAACAATCGCCACCCCAGCTTCATGCATAGCTTTTTTACAAAATTCAGAACCATCCATTCCTGTTCCAATTACTTTTGGGAATGCATAAAAAGCTCCACCTGGTAAACTACACTCAACACCAGGTAGACTGTTCAAGCCTTCATGTATCAATTTTCTTCTTTGAGTAAATTTTTCCATCATAGCATTTATCGAGTCATCTGGCCCATCTAATGCAGCAATTCCCGCGAACTGTGCAGCAGCATTTACACATGATACACTGTTAATTAATAACTTGTTAATATGTTCAACTAATTGTTCTGGCCAAAAACTCCAACCTAATCTCCATCCAGTCATTGAGTAAGCTTTGCTCCACCCTTCAAGAACAATTAATCTATCTCTAAGTTCTGGGTAATTAAAAAATGTTGGCATCTTTTTTCCATCAAAAATTTGTCTGCTGTAAATTTCATCACTCAAAATTGTAACATGAGAATGTTTTTTTAATCCCTCTGCTAATTTATCTATCTCTGATTTTTCAACAAAGCTTCCTGTAGGATTATTTGGATTGATAAGTATTAACAATCTAGTTTTATCTGTAATTAAAGATAAAATTTTTTCAGCAGTAAACTTTAAGTCTTTATCTTTTGTAAGATCATATGGTACTGAAGTAGAACCAGTATAATTTATCATAGACTCATAAATTGGAAATGCGGGAGTTGGATGTATAATTTCTACACCTGGTTCGCCAAAACATTGAATTGCATAATGCATTGTAGGTTTTCCACCTGGCATTATAATAATTCTCTCAGGATCAATATCCTGATTATAAAGTTTTTTTATTTTTCTAGTAACAGATTCTCTACATTCTAAGATTCCATTCGAAAGAACATAGCCATGATGACCATCGTCTAAAGCTTTTTTAGCCGCCTCAACGACATGCTTGGGGGTTTTAAAATCAGGCTGTCCTAACCCTAAATGAATCATGGGTTTTCCTTGTGCTTCTAATTTTTTTGCTTCAGCTAAAACTGAAAATGCACTTTCTGTTCCTAATCTATCTAAACTCTTAGCCAACTTCATAATTAATCATATCCTTTAAGTTTTTTTTAAAAATTTATTTTTTTTATATCTAATTTTTAGAAGTATTTAATTTATTTTCTGTAAATTAATTTAGATCTATTTAATTCTTTGATATTTTTACACCCCATTAATACCATATTTCGATTAATTTCATCATGCATATTCTGCAACAGACGTTCCACACCAGCTTGACCCCCAGCACCCAATGAAAATAAAAACATTCTGCCAAAACTACATGCTGTTGCACCAGCAGCTAATGCTTTTAAAACATGAGTTCCTCTTTTAATTCCACCATCTAATATAATTTCAAGTTTATCACCAACTGCATCTGAAATTTCTTTTACTTGATCAAATGGGGACCTTGATCCATCTAGCTGTCTACCACCATGATTTGAGATCATTATAGCCGTACATCCTATATCAATTGCTCTCTTAGCATCTTCTACCGACATAACTCCTTTTAGTGCAAAGGGTTTATTCCATTTTTTTACACAATACTCGGCATCTTTCCAATTCATAGCAGGATCATATTGTTCGTTAATATATTCAATAACTGATTTTGAAATATTAGTTCCTTTATCTGTTTTTTTAGCAACGTTAGATAATTCAAATTTTTTGTGAGTGAAATAATTAAATACCCATTCTGGATGCATTGCAAAACTCATTAAACTTTGAAGTGTGAGTTTTGGTGGTGTTGTAAACCCTGTTCTGTGATCTCTCTCTCTGTTTCCTGCAACCAATGTATCAACAGTCAAACACATACCATCATAATTAGACACTCTACATCTTTCAATTAAATCATCTGTGATCGATTGATCTTTATGTACATAAAGTTGAAATAATTTTGGGCCTTTGGAAATTTCTGCAATTTCTTCAATAGTATTATTTGCCATTGTGGACATACTATAAAAAGTCCCAAACTTTTCTGCTGCTCTCGCTGATGCTTTGTCACCATCATGATGATAAAGTCTTTGCATTGCAGTTGGTGATAAAAATAGTGGCATATCAATTTTTTTACCAAAAACAGTTGTTGATAAATCTGGCTTGCCAACACTTGCCAGAATATTGGGAACTAAATCACAATCATTAAATGAATCTGTGTTTCTTTTTAGTGTAGTCTCATCATCTGCTCCACCATCAATGTAATGGAAAATTGGTGAAGGTAATCTTTTTTTAGCAAGTTTTCTAAAATCACTAAAATTGTAACAATCTTTTAAATTCATTTTTTTTATTAAAAATTTTTAAGAAAATTAAACATATAACTATTTGCTCCTGGATTTTTATCTCCTATGCTAGCATTAGATAGATGATTATATGAAAAACCTAATTCAGTACTTTGAGATAGATCAAGTGATAATTGAACTTCACTTTTAAACTCAATAATATGTCCAAGATCTTTACCATCTCCTTCATGATATAAACCCGGCATAAAACTTGGTGTAATATTTAAAGCACCAATTTTATATTGAGCCTGTACACCAGTATAAATATAGCCTGCATTATCAGCGGTAATAAATGCACCAGTAATGGGTGAAAGATTTCCTAAAAAAGTATCTCTATTTAGATTTTCATTTTGATGTTGAAAACCAATAAGTGTAGATTTTTTTCCTTGATCACTAAAATCAAACATACCAGTATAAACATTAAACTCTGTACCTTGATTATCAGTTTTTATTTCTTCAGCGTTTAATGCAAATATAGAAAATACAAAAATAAGAGTTAAACAAAAATTTTTTAAAATCATATTGGATAAATTATTTTTTAATTATAAAGTTTTTACTGATTATTGCACCTCCAACTAAAAATATCAATATTGGTAATAACCACAAGATATAAGTGTTTTTGTTAAGTCCAGGATCATATAAAATCCATTCCCCATATTTTTCTTTAAAAAATTCATAAATTTGTTTTTCAGATAAACCCTCGTTCAATTTTTTTTCTACTAAAACTTTTATGCTATTTGCAAATTCAGAGTCAAAATCATAAACAGATTGACCTTGACAAATTAAACATCGTAAATTTTTTGTAATATCATTTTTAATATTCACATTATTTGCTTTTAAATTGTTAAATGAAAAAATAAAAAAGATAATAAATAAAAATTTTAATATTTTCATTCTATAAGCAATTTAATTTCTTTGATTGACTCATTATTTAAGGGCCCAATATATTTTCTTAAAATTATACCATTTTGAATCAGAAAAGACTCTGGCACTCCATAGGCTCCCCACTCAATTGATTTAACACCCTCCTTGTCAAAAATAATATTTTTATAAGGATTACCAAGTTCATCTAAAAAATTCTGAGCATTAATTTTATTATCTTTATAATTTATACCAATCACTTTAATTTTTTTATTTTTTGCTAAATCCATTAACAAAGGATGTTCTTGTCTACAAGGAACACACCATGATGACCAAATATTCAATAAATAAAATTTATCTGAGCTAAATAATTCAGTTGAATTTATTGATTTATTTGAGTTAAATAAATCTGCAGAAAATAGTGGGATTTTGTTGTTAATTTTTTTTTCTGGAGTGTAAATATTTGTATTTTTTAAACCTTTATAAAAAATCACAAAAATAATTATAAAAATTAGAGTTATAAATATTGGTAGTAATTTATTTTTCATATTCTTTTTTAAATAAACTTGCCAAACCTCCAAATGCAATCAGTAACACTGACAACCAAATCCATATCATAAAAGGTTTAACCTGATACCTCACATTAAAGTACTCTTGATTTTGAACTAAGTTAATTACTATAAATTTATCAGATTTTAATGTTGTTTTTATATCTGCCTCACTAGTCACAATATTTGGTTGATTATATATTCTAAGCTCTGGTGACAAATTTTCTATTTTGCCTTTTGAATTTTCAATAGTAAAATTACCTATGATTGATTGATAATTCTTTTCTTTTTTTTGGCTAATATTTTCAAAGACAATCTTAGTATTTTTAGCATCAAAGGTTTCTCCAACTTTTAGGTTAGTTATAATTTCTGTTGAATATAAGTTGTTAAATAAAATACTTAAAATTAGTAAACTGAATCCAAAATGCGCAATATTCTGAGAAATATTTTTATAACTCTTAATAAAAAAATCTCTTAAAGTTAAGAAAAATAAATAAAAAGCACTTGCAGTTAAAATTGTATTTATAAGAAATTTTGTTTCAAAATTTTTAACGATTAAAAAAGAAAATATAATTGAAACTACCAATAATATTATTAGATATAATTTATTCTCTAAATTAGACTTAATCCATTTTAATTTAGGCCCAATCGCCATTGCTAATAAAAATGGAATTAAAAAAGGAATAATCAATTTATGATAAAAAGGAGGTCCTACAGATATCTTTTGTGAGGATATAACATCAAGAAATATTGGGTATACTGTACCAATTAATACTACTGATAAGAAATACATCATAAACCAATTATTAATTATAATTGAGGTTTCTTTACTTAGCCAAAAAAAACTTGTGGGATTGTTTTTATTATTTTTATGAAAAAAGAAAAAAATAAACAAAGAAATAAAAATTAAAGAAAATAAAAAGACCAATATAAATAACCCTCTTTCAGGATCATTTGCAAAAGTATGGACTGAGTTAAGAATTCCTGATCTCACTAAAAATGTACCACACATACTTAATGTAAATGTTGATATTGATAAAATTATTACCCAAGACGTCAAAATTAGTTTTTTTTCTAAAACCAATATGCAGTGTAAAAGTGTGGTTAATGCTAACCATGGCATTAAAGATACATTTTCAACTGGATCCCAAAACCAAAAACCTCCCCAACCTAACTCATAATAAGCCCAGATTGATCCTAACAAAATTCCAAGAGTCAAAAATATCCATGAAACTAAAATCCACTTTTTAATATGTGTTGCCCAACTTTTTGTAATTAAATTTAGTGATGTTGCAGCTAACGCTGATGAAAAAATAATTGATGAACCAACATAGCCTAGATACAAAATTGGTGGATGAATAGCTAAAGCAGGATCTTGTAATATTGGATTTAATCCCAATCCCTCTTCTGGAGTTGGAAAAAGAAAATTAAATGGATTAGATGTCTTAATTAAGAAAACAAAAAAACCAATAATTATAATTTGCTGAAAAACTAAAGTTAAAATTTTATATTTTGTTGGTTGATTTTTACTTTTTATTAAAAATATTAATATAAATAATGTCAATACAAATAACCAAAGCAGAAGACTTCCTTCATGATTTCCCCAAGTACCTGCTATTTTGTAAAAAAGTGGTTTAGTTGTGTGAGAGTTATTAAAGACTGTTTCATTGCTAAAATCCGATAAAATGAACGATACAACCAAACATAAAAAACTAATCACAACAAAGAAAAATTGTAAAAACGTAAATGATAAAATTTTTGTATCAAATTTAGAATTTTGAAAATTTTTTACTGAAAAAAAAATTAAAATTAATCCAAAGCAAAGACCTAGGATTAATGAATAATATCCAATAACACTGTAAAGCAATTTACTTCTCCTCTATTGCAGCTTTTACTTCTGGCGGCATATAGTTTTCATCATGTTTTGCTAATATTTTAGTAGCAGAAAAATAATTTCTATCTTTTAAAAATCCTTCTGCAACTACTCCTTTTTCTTCTTCAAAAAGATTTGGAACTGCGCCAGCATAAGTAACGTTAATTTCATTTTTAAAATCAGTAATTATAAATTTTATTTCATTGGCAGTTATAGAAATTGAGTTTTTTTTTACCATTCCTCCAACTCTGATCTTTTTTTTATCTAATTCTGATGAAGTGTAAATTTCAGATGGTGACTGAAAGTATACTACATTTTCTTCAAGAGATTTTAGAACTAAAAAAACTGATAAAATTAAAATTAATAAAACTATAACTACAAACAAAAATCTTAATTTAACTTTGCGACCATACATGGTTTAAAAGTTAATTGTTTGCGGCGTTAGCTAATATTTCTTTATTGATTCTTTGTGATTTTGCAGAATTAGCTTTCTCCGTGTTAAGAGATCCAAATTTAGCAACAAATTTACTTTGCTCTTTAACAAATTGAATTTTTGTAACTAAATAAAGAGCTGTGAAACTCATAAGAGTAAAGCTGAAAGCAGATAAAACGTAAACACCGTATCCGTTCATAAAAAGTATTTCATTAATCATAATCTATCTAGGCCTTTATTTTTAATTTTTATCAGTTCTGTATTATATTTCATTAAGAAAATTAGCAATGAAAAAAGAGCAAATGCCGCAGTCATTATCAATAATGGAAAAAGCATTGATGAATGAATTGAACTTTTAGACAAGATATTTATTGATGCAGGTTGATGAAGGGTATTCCACCAGTCAACGGAATATTTAATAATTGGAACATTAATAATACCTAGAATAGTAACAATAGTGCTAATCTTAAAAACCTTTTCTTCATTTTCGTAAATTCTCCAAGAAATTAGGTACATTGCATAAAACAGAGCTAAAATTAACATTGAGGTAATTCGAGCATCCCAAGCCCACCAAGTTCCCCATGTTGGTTTTCCCCAAATAGAACCTGTAACTAGAGCAATGATATTAAAAACAAAACCCGAAGGTGCTAAACTTTTTGCAATTAAAAAAAAATTTTTATTTTTAAAAATAAAACCACTTATAGAAAGAAAAGTAATTGATGAAAAAATTCCAAGGGAAATCCAAGCAGCTGGAACATGTACATACATAATCCTGACAGCATCACTTTGTTTATAATCTTCAGGAGACAATACTAACGCTTCTGTTAATCCTACAGAAAGCACAATGACAAATAAAAATAAAACATATTTTGGAGCTTTAGATGTTATCTGAAAAATTTTGTTAGGTTGAAAAAGCTTAAACATAATATTATGGATTTTTAATAATGTTTATTATGAAAAGGATTTCCGATCAAGAATGCAGAGGGAGATAATAATCTGAAATTAACGTTTAACACTCTTGATCAGAATATATGTAAATTTACTTAATTTATATGGCCTTGATTTGAGCTAAATGTGTTTGAATAATGATTATATTAGTTAGACATCTTAAAATAACTTGAGCCCTTTTTGCCTGAAAAAATCTCTTCAATTAATGGGTGTTTAATAGGCTCATCTGAATCATCCATAAGAAGGTTTTGCTGTGAGACATATGCTTCATAAGTAATTTCATCATTTTCAGCTAACAAATGATAAAAAGGCTGATCTTTTCTTGGTCTTACATTTTTTGGGATTGACTGATACCACTCCTCTGAATTATTAAATTCAAAGTCGACATCATATATCACACCTCTAAACTCAAAGTGTTTGTGTTTGACAATATCACCTATTGAAAATTTAGCTTTTTGTATTGGCATGGTTATTAGTATGGGTATTTAAAAATAAAAATCAATGGTTAAAATAATACTGTTTTGTGATGTGATTAATATGTTAATATCTTTAAAGTGAATAAATCTTTTTTAAAATTTGTTACTGATTTTGGCCCATTAGCTATATTTTTTTTCTACTATTATAATAATGATAAAAATCTATCAGTTGCTATTCCTCCACTAATAGTTGCAACTTTAATCGCACTAGTTGTTGTATGGTTTTTTGAAAAAAAAATACCAACCATGCCTTTAGTTAGTGGAGTTTTGATTACTTTTTTTGGCGGATTAACAATCTATTTTAATGATCCAATATTTATTTATGTAAAACCAACCATCATAAATATTTTATTTGCACTAGCTTTACTTTTTGGAAAATATTTTACTAAAGAACCTGTTCTCAAAAAAATTATGGGCAAATCAATTCCTTTAACCGACTTAGGGTGGGAATTATTAAATAAAAGATGGATGTTTTTTTTCTTTGGACTAGCAATTTTAAATGAATGTATATGGAGAACCCAAACTGAAGAGTTTTGGGTAAATTTTAAGGTATGGGGAATGTTACCAATAACAATAGTTTTTACTGGCTTTCAGATACCCTTAATTAATAAATATAAAATTGATGCGTAGCAATTTAAAATTAGTAGTTAATAATCCACATAAACAAATAGAGGAAAGACAATTTTTTGAAAAAGATGAACTTAAGATAATCTTAGATTTATATGCCAAAATGGTTTCTGAAGGATCTTGGAGAGATTATGGTTTAAATATTTCAAGCAAACAAGTTAGTTTTAGTGTTTTTAGAAATGCAGCAGAAAATGCTTTATATAAAATTTGTAAAAATTTTAAACCTAAAAATAAAAACCTAAAGTATTTAATTACAGATACTAATAGTAAGATTCTTAAAAATTCTTTTGATCTGAAAGTATTGCTAAATAATACTAATTGGAAAAAATTACAGAAATAAAATTATCGTCTTTGACCAAACAATCTTAACAACATTATAAATAAATTTATAAAGTCTAGGTAAAGAGTAAGAGCACCCATAACTGCTTTTTTACCCATAATTTCACCTGTGTCGGTCACAGCATACATATTTTTAATTTTTTGAGTGTCATAAGCTGTTAGACCTACAAAAATTAATACACCAAGAATTGAGATTACAAAGTACATCATAGAGGACTTCATAAAAATATTCACTACAGAGGCAATTATAATTCCAATTAAACCCATCATCAAAAATGAACCTAATTTCGTTAAATCTCTTTTAGTTGTATAGCCATAAATACTCATTGCACCAAATGTTGCTGAGCAAATAAAAAATACTCTGGTAACACTCATACCAGTATAAACTAATAGTATTGAAGATAGAGATAGACCCATTAATGCTGCAAAAACCCAAAAAGTTGTTTGAGCCTTTGACGCACTCATCTTATTAATTCCAAAACTCATATAAAAAACAATTCCTAAAGGTGCCAACATTACTAGCCACTTTAATCCTGACATATAAATTGCACTACCCATTTGTGTTAGACCAGTAATTGATCCAGCATCATTTGTTACAACTGACATTTTGAATGTTAAAAGTGCAACTATTCCAGTTAATAAAATTCCTGTAGCCATATAGTTATAAACTTTAAGCATGTAGGCTCTTAAGCCTTCATCCATAACAACTGTTGACTGTTGAGCTACTTTGGCTCTATTTAGTATTCCGTTTTTATCAAATTCCATAATGAGTAATATATAATAGTCTTTTACTAATTATTCAAGATACCTTAAAAGATTAAAATTATTCGAAAAAATCAAAAACTGACATGAATTATAAAAAACTAGGCAATACTGATCTTGATGTAAGTACAATTTGTCTCGGAACAATGACTTGGGGTGAGCAAAATACTCAAGAAGAAGGATTTGAACAAATGGATTATGCTTTAGATCAAGGTATAAATTTCTGGGATACTGCAGAATTATATGCTGTCCCTCCAAGAGCAGAAACATATGGCCATACAGAAATAATAATTGGTAACTGGTTTAAAAAAACAAAAAAGAGAGACAAAGTAATTTTAGCTTCAAAAGTGGCAGGCCCAATGAGAGCATATCTAAGAGGTGGTGGAAATAACTATGGTATAGATAAGATGACCCAAGCTGTAAATGATAGCTTAAAAAGATTACAAACTGATTACATAGATCTTTATCAATTACATTGGCCAGAAAGAAACACAAACATGTTTGGACGTCTTGGTTACGAACATAAAGATAATGGTGAGTGGAATAAATTTGAAGATGTTCTTGGAAATCTTAAAAGATTTGTTGATGAAGGAAAAATAAGAGAAGTTGGTTTATCTAATGAAACTCCTTGGGGTGTTTCAAAATACCTGGAACTCTCAAAAGATAAAAATTTACCAAGAATGATGTCTATTCAAAATCCATATAGTCTATTGAACAGAACCTATGAAGTTGGTCTTGCTGAAATATCAGTGAGAGATGAAATAGGTCTTTTGGCTTATTCACCTTTAGCAAGTGGATATCTGTCAGGAAAATACAGAAACAACCAATTACCTAAAAATTCTAGAATTGAGAGAGATCCTGATTTTTGGACAAGATATGCAAAACCTAATACAGAAAAAGCTGTTGATGCCTATTATGAAATTGCAGAGAAACATGGTCTTGATTTAGCTCAGATGTCCTTAAAATTTCTAGAAATTCAGCCATTTGTTACTTCTGTTATTATTGGTGCAACTACTATGGAGCAGTTGAAAACTAATATAGAAAGTGTAAACATAAATTTATCTGATGATGTCATCAAAGAAATTAATGAAATTCAAACTATTTACCCTAACCCATGTCCATAATTAAAAAAATTATTCCAACTCTACTAATAATTTTTATTATTTTATTAAGCCAACTATCGGCAGAGGAAATTAAAAATATTGGAAAATATAAAGATTGGCAGTCAATGGTTATAAATGAGAACGGTGGGAAGGTGTGCTTTGCTCAATCATCACCAATATTACAAGCTCCAAAATCAAATAAAAGAGACGCAAAACTATTTGTTGCCTTTAGACCTGCTGAAAAAATAATTAATGAGATAAGTGTTACTGGAGGATATGAATTTAATAATAAAAATTCAGTAACTGCTACTTCAGGAAAAAACAAATTTAAATTTGACATTAAAGAACAGGGTTTTGCCTGGATTGCTGATACTAAGGTTGAATTTAGAATGATTAGTAAAATGAAAAAAGGATCGAGAATTATGATTACAGGTTATAATCAAAAAGGTTCTCAAACAATTGACCACTATTCACTATTAGGATTTACCAAAGCTTATAACACTGTAAAAAAAGCTTGTAGTTAATTTAATGAAATCAAAAAAGACAATTGTTTTAGCCTATTCTGGGGGTCTTGATACCTCTATTATTTTAAAATGGTTACAAGAAAATTATGATGCTGAAGTAATTTGTTACACAGCAGATGTTGGTCAAGAAATTGATAGAAAAAAAATTATAACTAATGCAAAGAAATTTGGTGTTAAAAATATAATTATCAAAGATTTAAAAGATATTTTTGTTAAAGATTATGTTTATCCAATGATCAGAGGTCACGCAATCTATGAGGGTGTTTATTTATTGGGCACATCAATAGCAAGACCGCTTATTGCCAAAGATCAAATCCGTGTTGCTAAAAAATTCAAAGCTTATGCGGTTTCGCATGGAGCAACTGGTAAAGGAAATGATCAAGTTAGATTTGAACTAGGATATCATTATTTTGGACCCAATATAAAAATTATTGCTCCTTGGAGAATTTGGAAATTAAAATCTAGAACAGATCTTATAAATTATGCAAAAAAATATGGTATTGCTATTCCAAAAGATAAAAAAGGAGCTCCACCTTTTTCAATTGATGATAATTTATTTCATACATCAACAGAGGGCAAGGTTTTAGAGAACCCAAAAAATTCAGCACCAGAATTTATTTTTCAAAGATCAGTTTCACCTGAAAAAGCTCCTAATAAACCAAGTTTCGTAACTATCAATTTTAGAAATGGCGACCCATTTGGGATTAATGGAAAAAAACTTTCTCCAGCAAAATTATTAGAAAAACTCAATCAACTTGCTGGTAAAAATGGAATTGGAAGAGTTGATTTAGTAGAAAATAGATTTATTGGAATAAAGTCTAGAGGAGTATACGAAACGCCTGGCGGCACATTATTAATTCACGCACATAGAGCAATAGAATCGGTAACGCTAGATAAAGAAACTATGCATAAGAAAGACCAAATAATGTCAAGATATGCTGAATTGATTTACAACGGCTATTGGTATTCAAAAGAAAGATTTAAACTTCAAAAAATTGTAGATCTTAAAAAGAATAAAGTTAACGGTTCTGTAAAACTAAAACTTTATAAAGGAAATATAATAATAGAGTCTCGACAAACAAAAAGTTCTGCTTACTCGATGAAAAAAGTTTCATTTGAAGAAAACAAAACATTCAATAAATCTAACGTTGAAAGATTTATTAATTTTCACAAGAAAAAACTTCGTTCTTAGATTAATGAAAATAAACGTTTTTGCAGACACCATTTGCGGTTGGTGTTTTATTGGACATAAAAATCTAAATAAAGCCTTAAAAAATTTTCCAAATATAAAATTTGATATTAGGCATATTCCATTTCAATTAAATCCAGATATGCCAGCCGAAGGTATTCTTAGAGACAAATATTTAGAAATAAAATTTGGTGGAAAAGATTATGCAGCACCCATGTATGAAAATATGAAATTGAAAGCAAACGAGTCAGGGATAGATTTAAAATTAGATAAAATAAAAAAAACTCCAAACACTATTCTTTCTCATTTACTAATTATTTTAAGTGAACAATTTAATTTACAAAGTGAAGTTAAAGAAAAAATATATCAGTCTTATTTTATTGATGGGTTTGATATTGGGGATATGGATGTGTTAATTGGTATTGCTAAGGAAAACAATATTGCAGAAAATATTTTTAAAGAATTTATTAATGAAAAAAATATTCAAAATGTGACTTCAAAAATTTTAATTGCTAAAGAGAAGAATATTAGTGGAGTTCCATTTTTTGAGATAGGAAAAGATTTTATTTCTGGTGCCCAAAGCTCAATTCAATTAGAAAACGCCATTAAATCCAATTTAAACTAGGATTTAGGACAATTTGACATTTGTTATAATTATTAAAAATTATATTTTTGCTAAATGGAATCAATAAAAAATTGGATGATAGATGCAGCTAACATCTTGTTTGATGATAGTAAAAATGATCTTAGGTCTCTTCCGAAGACTGTAAGACTACAAATCCTTTTAGTTTTAAGTTTTATTTGGACTACAGTTTTTAGTTTATACATTTTTTCTTACACAACTTTTGCTTTTGGGTGGGCAGGACTTTATGTGGCCCACATTGGTTTAATATTTGCAGTCTATATGACTTTTAAAAATTTTCACAAAGCTGAAGAACAATCTAGTAGCGTTTTTAAAACAAAAAATTTTGATCCATTAAAAATAATGGTGATTGTTTTTGTAGTAGTATTTATTTTTATATTTTCAAAAGGGATTGAAGTTTTAACTAGCCCTAACCCAAGTTCATATTCTATTCCTTATGATGGACCATCTAAATCAGTATTTGAAAAATGGCTACCATTTAGCAAAGATAAATAATGGAAAAAATAGCAAAAAATTTACAGTTAGCATTAATGTGTATTATTTTGATAAGCACAGTAATTGCTGTTGGTATGGAAATTAAGAATATGTTTCTTAACCAATCAGTAACATTGGCTGATTTGCTTTTAATGTTTCTATATTTAGAAGTTCTTGCAATGGTTAGAGTATTTTGGGATCAACAGTCAATCAGTATAACTCTACCTCTATTAATTGCCATCACAGCTCTAGCAAGATTTATAATATTACAAGGAAAAGAAATGGACCCAACAGCATTAGTTTATGAGGCTGTTGCAATAGTTCTTATTGCGGCTGCAATTGTAATTCTAAGATTAAGACACAGTGATAAATTGGGTCTAAAAAGAAAAAAATCTAAATAATTTAATATGATGTTTGAACCCTCAAGGGCTAAGGCCGTTGATAAATTAAATAATTTTGTAGAAAATAATTTAATTGATTATTCAAAGCTAAGAAATTTTGATTTTGGACCCAGCAATAGATCAAACATTTCCTGTCTATCTCCATACATAGCGCACGGAGTAATAAATGAATTAGAAGTAATTGATAAATCTCTTAAAAAATTTTCATTTGCAAAGAATGAAAAATTTATTCAAGAGGTTTTATGGCGAACTTATTGGAAAGGTTGGCTTGAACTAAGACCAAATGTTTGGTCAGATTATTTAATAGAATTAGATAACGTTAGAAATCAATTTAAAAACAATCAAAATTATTTAGATGCTATTGAGGGAAAAACAAACATAGACTGCTTCAATCAATGGGTAGTTGAACTTAAAGAAAACAACTACCTCCATAACCATACCAGAATGTGGTTTGCTAGTATTTGGATATTTACACTAGAATTACCGTGGCAGCTTGGTGCAGAATTTTTTATGCAACATCTTTATGATGGTGATGCTGCATCGAATACACTTGGTTGGAGGTGGGTAGCTGGGGTTCAAACTCAAGGTAAACATTATCTAGCAAGTGAATGGAATATAAATAAATTTACTAATAATAGATTTAAAAACATAAAGCTTAATGAAAATGCCACACCAATATTCAGTGATAAAACTTATCCCGTAAATAAAAAAGATTTTTTAAATTCAGAAATTTTAGAGGATCAAACTTTATTAATATTTGAAAATAATATGACTTTTGAATCTTCTGATTTTAAAGAGCATAAATTTAAAAAAATTTTGTTAGTCTTAAATAATACAAATAGAGCCATTAAATTAAGTGAAAAAGTATTGAAATTTAAAGCTGAACTTTTAAAAGATCAAAAAACAAGGTTAGAGGAAAAATCAATTAATTGCGAGATTATTAACATTAGTGATTTAAAGAATATTGCTGAAAATGTTTATGGTCTTTATCCTACTGTTGGTGAAAATTTTGATTTTATTCAGAACAATAATTTAAAAAATATCAAATTATTATATAGAAAGTTAGACCAGTTTTCTTGGCAATATTGCAATAAAGGTTTTTTTAATTTTAAAAATTATATTCCAAAAATAATTGCTAATTTTAATTAAGCTAAAAAGGTTTTAATACCATCTAAAATATACTGCACACTTAATCCAACGAGAATAATAGCTACCACTCTTGAGATAACACCAATTATCTTTTTATTTATTAATTTAGAAAATTTTGAAGCTATAAAAAAAATTATAAAAGTTAAAAATAAAACAATTACCAAGGAAAACATTCCTACTGTTTGATTTGTAAAATTAGTTCCAATATCTGAAACAGAAACAATTACTGAGGTAATAGCTGCAGGACCAGCAATAATAGGTGTTGCTAATGGAAAAATACTAACATTATCAGAATTAAGATCTATATCTTCTCCTTTTCTTTGTTGACGCTTATCAAACAACATTTCAATTGCAATTATCAATAAAATAATTCCACCCCCTATTGTAAAAGCTGGGTAAGAAATATCTAAATAGCTTAAAAGTGAGCTTCCAAGTAACGCAAAAAATAACAATATGATAGTTGCTATTATAGTTGCGCTAACTGCTACTTTAATTTTTTGTTTTGTCTCCATATGCTGAGTGATACTCAAAAACAATGGAGTATTCCCCAATGGATCAATAACGATAAAATACAAGAAAAAAGTTTGAATAAAAATTTCAGACATCTGGTTTATTTATCTCTTTAAAATATTATTACAATTTAAATTAAAACCAACGTATCATTCCAATAATACCAGCTGTTGCATAAAAAAATTGCAACAAAAGTATTCCTTTATGGCCTCCTCTATAGGCCCAAATTCCAATCAATATCGCTGATAAAAGCAATAAGCAGAAACCAAAAAATTCTATTCCAATATTTAATGCAACAAACAAGGAATATAAAATAGCAGTAATCACACCTGCCCATTCAAAAAATTTATTGTTCATTTTGGTGATTAATACGTATTATAATTTTTTTATTTGTTTAAAATTCTTATCAAAATTTATTTTTTTTAAATAATTTAAAAATCTTTTTTTGTTTTTAAGCCACTCTTTATCTAAAATCGAAAACCAAGCTGAGTCTCTACTTCTACCTTTAAAAACAAACATCTGTCTAAATACTCCCTCAAATCTAAAACCTAGTCTAAAAGCTGCTTTTTTAGAGGCTGAATTTAAATTATTACATTTCCACTCATATCTTCTATTACCTAAAATCTCGAAAGCATTTTTCATCATTAAATACATCGTTTCAGTTCCCTCAACTGAATTCTGTAAAAGTAGTGAATAATTTATGTGTCCAACTTCAATTGAACCGTGAACTGGTTCAATTCTTAAATAACTAGCCATTCCACAATATTTCTTATGTCTCTTAGAGTAAATTGCATAAAAAAAAGGATCCTTGTTTAGACAAAATGATTTAAGCCAATTTCTAAAACTTAAATAAGTTTTAAATGGACCGTAAGGCAAGTATGTCCAAATTATATTCTTTTTGTCATTTGAATATTGTAAGTATAAATCTTTTGAATGTTTGCTAATGTTTAAAGGTTCAAGAATTGTATAATTACCAACTAATTTTTTTTTTTCTGGTAACTTTGCTTTTTTAAATTTTACTTTAGGGCCTAGTTTTAATTTGATCATAACATCTTTTTAAAATTATCATAAAGAATCTTAGAATAATTATTCATATCAGGCATATTATCTTTTGCAACTTCATCAAATTTTTCTAAGGCGCCATCCCCTAATTGTTCTTCAAGGGCTGTTTTATACTCAGGCACACATCCCCATTCATTAACTGTGGTATCCTTAATTTCAATATGAAATTGAATTCCATATGCATGATTTTGGTATTTAAAAATTTGATATTTTGTTATGGGCGATGATGCCAATAAGGTTACATCTTTATTCTTTTCTATTCCCTGAACCTCATATGAGTGCCATTGCAAACTTTTAATCTGTTCTGGAAATTTTGAAAAAAGATTGTCCTTATCTTTTTCTTTGGTAAAATTGATATCCATAATTCCAATTTCTGCAGGATTTGATTTAACCACCTTGCCACCCACTACTTCACCTAATAACTGACAACCAAGACAAAAACCTAAATAAGGTTTTTTTAAATTAATAACAAATTCTTTAATTGTTTTTTTTTCTTCAATTAACCATGGGTATTCTTGCTCCATAAAAGTATCCATTGGACCACCCATACAAAACATTCCATCAAATTTACTAAGGTCATTTGGAATTTTCTCACCTTCATCTAGCTCGATTGTGGTTAATTTAACTCCATCAGCCAACATTAAGTCTTTAATGTAGCCTGGGTCCTCTATTTTAATATGTTGTAAAACAATTATATTCACTAGGGTTTAGCTTAGCTTAGAGCACTTCTTAGAGCAATATTTTACTCTATCCCAATTTAGCTTCCATTTTTTACGCCATACAAAAGGTCTTTTACAAACAGGACATATTTTTGAGGGTAGATTTTCTTTTTTCAATTTAAATTTCTTTAAAATTTTCTTTCCATTTTTTTATTGCTTCTTCCCAACTTGGTATAACATTATCCTCATATCCATGAACAGAACCTGTACCAATAAATCTAAAATTCTTCATTGCCAAAGCATGGTGTTTACCCCTTAAATAATCTGTCATTTTACTCTTATTCTCCCAGGCTGTTAGAGTGTGATGATATTTATTTACCTTTTTTGAGTCACAAAACAAATTTCCATTTGCTTTTCTTGCTGCAGCAAAACTTGGTATTGTATACCTTAAGAATTTTAACATTCCAAAAAAACCTCTTACTTTAATACCTGTTATTGAAATATACATTATACAGTATTTAATTTTATGAATTTGTCTGCTTCAGATAAAATCATTTTTTTTCTTTCATCTTTCATTTTATCAAAAATTCTAACCATCATCGACAGTCTTGGGTTCTTTAAAAAAAATTTTCTATTTCTATCTATAAACCTCCAATAAAGACCATCCATCGTATTGCACCACTCCCCTTTTTTAAAATCCATCATTTTCATGAAATAAGCAGACCCACAAATGTATGGTTTGGTTGCAAAAATCCCTCCATCACTAAATAAACCCATACCATAAACATTTGGAACCATCACCCAGTCAGATGAGTCAACAAACATTTCCATAAACCATTTATAAACATAAGTTGGTTTTACTTCGCAAAGGTTCATTATATTTGAAAGAATCATCAATCTTTCAATGTGATGAGACCATCCATGATCAACAGCATTTTTAATAGCATAATCTAATGGTGGCAGACCTGTGGTTCCTTCGTACCAAGATTTTTTCATTTTCCTATTTTGCTTGAAAAAATTTCCTGACTCCATTTCATCAGAGTAATTTTGATAAATTCCTCTCATAAACTCTCTCCAACCAATTACCTGTCGGATATAACCTTCTAATGAGTTCATTCGTATTTTATTTTTTTTATGAAAGTCTAAAACTTTTTGAATGATGAATTCTGGTGTTATTAAACCCAAGTTAATATACGGACTTAATGCACTATGAAATAATATATTGTCTTTTTGATTAACTGCATCTTCATAGTCACCAAATAAATTTGATTTTTCTTTTATAAAAAAATTTAAAAGTTTAATTACATCATCATATTCAGTTGCTAACCAAAAATTATCAGTACTTCCAAGATGGTCTTTAAATAGTTTTTCAATAATTGGTTTTAATTTTTTTGTATGATAGGTTTCATTAATCTTTGGAAATTTTGGAATTAAAATATCTTTAGGTAATTTATTTCTGTTATCTTCATCAAAACTCCACTTTCCACCGATTGGATTGCCGTCTGCACCCATTAATATTCCTGATTTTCTTCTAACTTCTTTATAGAATGTTGCCATGAAGGGTTTTTTTGATTTTCCTAAATAATTTTTAAATTCGTCTCTTGAATTTAAAAACATAGGAGTTTGAACAATATTCCAATTGATTTTTTCTTTATTTAAAAATTGTGAAATTTTTTTCTCAAAAAATTTATCTTCTACTTCAAAACTTGAAATTTCAGTTATCTTATTTTTAGTTATTATTTTTTTTAACTTCTTGAAATAATCATCTTTAAAATCTTTATCTTCGATTTTAAAATAATCTAGTTTATATTTATTCTTTTTTAAATTATCTGCATAAGAGCGCATAGAAGATAAGAATAGCAAGATTTTTTGCTTATGGTGTTTTTCATAAGTGCATAATCCATTATCTTCTGCCATAAAAAACAGATGGTCCTTTTTGAAGCGGTCTAGGTATTTTAATGGAAATAATTGATTACCAAGTATAAAAAATAATTTCATAACTAAATATAACTAATTAATAAATTTATGTCAGAAAAATATCTAATCTTTGGTGCGACAGGTTCTATTGGTTCAAGTCTAGCTGAACAGTTAAAAAATTCTGGAAACGATATTCACTTAGTTGCAAGAAATGAAAGTGAAGTAAGTGCCATTGCAGAAAAATTAGGATGCACATATACAGTTGCTGATGTTTTGGAAGATGACTTCATTGGAAAAGTTAAAGTAGATCTTGCTGAAATAAAAGGTATTGCGTATTGTATTGGCTCGATTGATCTTAAACCCCTTAGAATGGTCACAGAACAAGATTTTAATAAGTGCATGAAATTAAATCTCTATTCTGCGGTAGAAGCCATTAAAGGATATCAAGAAAGTTTAAAAAAGAACAAAGGTTCTATAGTTTTATTTTCTACAGTTGCAGCTCAAAGAGGTTTTACTAATCATGCTATAATCGCTTCAGCTAAAGCAGCAGTTGAAGGTCTGACTGTTTCACTTGCAGCAGAATTTGCTCCCAATATAAGAGTTAACTGCGTTGCTCCAAGTTTAACAAAATCAAAAATTGCAGAACCCATGTTAAAGAACACAACAATTGCCGAAGGTATTGCAAAAGCTCATCCACTTAAAAGATTAGGTGAAGGAAAAGACTCTGCATCTCTTGCTAAATTTTTAATTACAGAAGATAGCTCTTGGGTAACTGGACAAATAATTGCAGTTGATGGTGGTAGATCTAAATTATCTTAAATATTTTCTAAAAACAATTATAACTGCAAATACAATTATTAAAGCAGCTATACCTTGTTCACCTAAACTATTTAATAAATTGATTAAATTTGTTGTTACTTGAGAACCAAAAAAAGCAACATTGGGTCCAAATAATATTTCTGCAATTACAGATACACCAAGTAAAAGAACTCCTAATTCAATAAATTTATTTAGGTAACTAGTAATTTTAGAAATCCAATTCATCATAATTTCCTTTCAAAAAATCCCTAATCTAAAAAAAGAGAGATTAGGGATTTTTATTTCATTATTAACTAAAGAGGAAGTTGTTAACTTCAACTATTTATATAAGTTTAAAATGACAATAGCTGCTACTAACCCAACTATACCTGCATCACCTAAACCTTGAACTAAACCAACTATATTGTCTGCTACTCCACCTACAAATGGCACATTTCCACCTAGTAGAGAAACCACGATGGCTAAACCAAGCAAAGAAATAACAATATTAGTTAAACTAGATATTGTTCCTGCTAATCCTTGTAGTGCTTTCATTTTTTGCTCCCTTTTTTAAGTTAACTATCGAATCAATGACGATAGTAATGAAACTCTAATCAAATTGAGCTAACTTGATAGCATTTACAATCCCCATTTTACTAGTTTTTTGAGATTAATTTGTTCATTTTGAGCTAATAAGCTCATTTTTTAAAAACTAAGTTTTAATCAACAGGTTTTAGTTTTGGATTAATATTTATATCCACTTCTTCTATTGAATGACCTCTTCTAATTTCATCATAAAAAACAACTTGAGTTCGCATTTTGCGATTTTTGAGCTCTTTATACTTACTAATTAAATTACGATATATACCATGTTTAAAATATATTTCTTCTGGTTTAAAAAAAATTGGAGATTTTAAGATTTCCACTTTCTTAATACCATCAACCCATGCATCTATTCTTTTATTTTTAAAATCTAAACAAAAAGAAATATCTGTCCAAACTTCTTTCATTTTTCTCAATGGCTTTAATGTAGTAAATATTGATTTATCAATAACGTCTGTTGCTGAACCACTAAGTTCGTGCCAATTAAAAAATAAATATCCTTTATGTGCATCAATTTGAATCAAGGGTGGAAAAGAAGCTAGGCCGCCTGATGCTGTACCTGTTGGACCACCAATTTGATGAACTTGGCCTAAAGTAGTTTTGGCTGGAGCTACATCAAAAAAATTTTTAGATAACATTAAACTATATCCATAGCACTGTTTTCCTTTTGGAGCCTGTCTTGGTTCTGTTGAAAACTCAACTCTTTCTCTATCAGTGTCACAATCACTCCAAAAATCATCTCTAAAGCAATCACCATCTCTCAGTTCAAATCGCTGAAAATATATTCCAGCACGTGCTTTTATTTCATCTTTAATGTATTGAAAATTATGATCCTTATGATCCATAAAGTTTTTATGAAACTCAAATCCGCTTTTCTTGGTTTTCAAACCAAATTTTCCTTCTTCATCTTTAAATATTCCTGATAAAGCTAAAGTTGGTATTAACAGAAAAAAGATTAATAATTTTTTCATCTTGATTTATTAAACATATGCTGTTGTTTGAACCAGCACAATTAATAAATAGAAAAAATAATTAAAATTTAGTTTTTTTGATTAAGAAAAAAATTTTTTAGTTGATAAATTACCTGTTGAGGATTCTGTTCAGGAATAAAATGTCCTGACTCTATAGCTTTTCCAATAATTTTTTTATTAGAATATTTTTGCCAAATTTTTATTGAATTAAATTGTTTACCTATAACTCCACTTTTTCCCCACAAAACTTGAATTGGAATATTAAGTTTTTTATTTTTATCTTTTTTGTCGTGTTCTAAGTCTATTGTATCTGACGCCCTATAATCTTCACATGAAGCATGAATTCTTTTTTTTTGTTTAAATGATCTAAGATAAGCTTCTTCTGCTCTACCAAACTTATGTTCTCCTGACCATTTATGCAAACAACTTTTCATCCATTTTCTTGGATCGCTCATTATCATTTTTTCCGGCAACCAAGATGGTTGGATTAAAAAAAACCAATGAAAGTATGCTTTTGCAAATTTTCTATCAGTACTTTCATACATGTCTAGTGTTGGACAAATATCTAAAACACTTAAAGCTAAAATTTTTTTTCTAAAATCTCTAGCCATTCTATGGGCAACTCTTCCACCACGATCGTGGCCTGCAAGAAAAAATTTTTTAAAGTTTAATTTATTCATTAGCTGAATCATGTCTTTAGCCATTTCTCTTTTTGAATAATTAATGTGGTTTTTGCCACCAGGTAAAACTAAACTATTTCCATATCCTCTTAGATCTGCAACTACTACTGTGAAATATTTGCTTAATTCCGGGGCAATTTTATGCCACATGATATGGGTTTGAGGATATCCATGAAGCAAAAGCAATGGTGGTCCATCACCCTTAAATCTGCAAAAAATTTTTCCTCTATTTACTTTGATAAGTTTTTTTTTAAACCCTTCAAACATAATAAAAATTTAGTTGTTTAATATTTTATCTTTTGCTTTTTCAAATTCTTCTTCAGTAAGTACTCCACTTTGACGTAATTGATTGAGTTTTGTAATTTCATTACTTAACTGGTCATTATTAGATGACAGATTTATAGTATCAATTTCCTCTGGTTCTTGAGGTGCGTTATCAACTTTAGCCTTAAAGCCCTTCATGATTGCCGTGCCTCCTAAATAAAAAACAAAACCAAGTATAGGTAGTGCTAATCCAAAAAATATTATTTTTTCCATAAATTAATCTTCATCCTCATCTCGCCATCCTTTTTGGTACATTAAATACCCTGCCAATATAACAGAAAAAGTTCCTGCTATCATTCCAAAATCAAATCCTACTTGTTTTCCATAAAAATACCATCCTAACTGTGTTGCACCAATTGGAACGGCGGTTAACAAAATCATTATTAGGCCAATTCTATAAGGATATGGTGGTTTCTTCATGCTCAACCTTATCAAAAAATAATTGATAAGATAAAGTATTAATTGTGGGTCAAATTATCTAAATCAGTGATTTCTAATTTTGAGATCTTTTAAAACAATCAACAGTATTTTTTAATAAACAGGCAATAGTCATTGGCCCAACCCCACCCGGGACAGGAGTTAAAGCTTTAGCAACTTTTGAAACTTCATCAAATGCAACATCACCAACTAATCCATTTTCAGTTTTATTAATTCCAACATCAATTACAATTGCATCTTTTTTAACCCAGTCTGCTTTTACAAGCTCTGGAATACCGACAGCTGCTACAATAATATCTGCTTCTAAACATTCTGCTTTTAAATCTTTAGTTTTAGAATGAGTTATAGTTACAGTGCAATTTTCTTTTAAAAGTAATTGCGCCATTGGTTTACCATTTAAATTTGATCTACCAATCATAACTGCTTTTTTTCCACTTAAATTTGGTTCAATTTTTTTGATCATCAAATAACATCCCAATGGAGTACAAGGTACCGAGCTTTCATATCCTGAAGATAAATTTCCAACATTCATTGGATGAAAACCATCAACATCTTTAGAGGGTGTGATTGTTTCAATTACTTTTTGCTTATCAATGTGTTTTGGAAGTGGAAGCTGAACTAAAATTCCAGAAATAGTTTCATCTTTATTTAATTCTTCAATTTTTTCTAAGACAGTTTTTTCTTCAACTGTATCCGGGTATCTAATTACCTCAGATTTTAAGCCAACTTCATTAGCTGATTTTTCTTTATTACGAACATAAATTTGACTTGGAGCCATATCTCCAATTAGAATAACTGTTAAACCTGGGACTTTATTATATTTATTCTTCAACTCAGCTACTTCTTGCTTTAGTTCCTCTCTAAGTTCTGCAGCTGCTTTTTTTCCATCTATTAAAATCATTTTACTTCCTTAAAAAATCATTGGTGCAATGTACAGTTTCATACACATTTCGATAAACCAAATCAATAGTAGAAGAATTATTGGTGAGATATCTAAAGAGCCTAAGTTTGGCAAAAAACGTCTAATTTTATACAAAATTGGGTCTGTTAAACGATGAGTTAATTCTAAAATAGAATAAACAAATCTATTTTGAGTATTTAGAACATTAAAAGCAATCAACCAACTTATTATAACGTTAGCTATTACAACGTAAGAGTAGAGTTTTAAAATTTGTAAAACTAGATAAAAAATTGCTATCATTTTTTCTCGATATAAATCGATTGGCTTGGAAAAGCAAAAGCTGCATTATTTTTTTCCACAATTTGTTTAATTTTAATTGCTAATTTCTCTTTAACCTCAAGCCATGTTTTAAAGCTATTAGAAGAAGTAAAACATCTAACCCTCATATCAATTGAACTGTCAGAAAATTTTTCAACTCCCACGACAACACCTACTGACTTATCAAAATCATTATTTTCATTAATATGACTTTCTATTTCATCTCTAACTTTTTTTAACTGATCAACTGTAGTGTCATATTGAAGTGTTATCGCCCAATCTATTCTCCAGTTAGTAGTTTCACTAATATTTATAACTGCATTTTCAGCAAACTGAAAATTGGGAATTATGGCTAAAGACTTATCAAATTTTCTTATAACTGTTGATCTAAATCCAATTTTTTCTACTATACCCTCAATAATACCATCAACTAAAATCCAATCTCCTATTTTAAATCTTTTCTCAACTAAAACTAAAATTCCTGAAATTAAGTTTTTAAATAAATCCTGTGCCCCCAATGCAACAGCTACACCAAATAATCCAAGTCCTGCAATAATTGGACCAATTTTTATTCCCCACAACTCAAGTACTGCAGCAAGTCCTAAAATAAAAATTAAAATTTTAAGAGACTTAATTATCCATCCAATTAACTCTCTAGTTAAAAGTTTATCCAGTCCACTTAAAATATAAGAAATTGGTTCAATAATTTGATGAATAACCCAAAATATCAAAATAGTAATTAAAGTTCTATTAATAGTATCCACAACCTCTCGGCCCTCACTTGAAAAAGTCATATAGTAACTTGCAATAAAAAAACCAAGCACAATTGGTAAAAATCTTGCAGGTCCTTCCAAGGCGTGAACGAAAGTATCATCAAGTTTATTGGTTGTTCTTTTTGAAATTATTTCTAATTTTTTGATTATCAGCTTACTAATTAAGCCTCTAAAAACTAAAAAAATAAAGAATATTCCAATACCAATTAATATTTGAAAAATATCAACTCCTAGAATTCCCTTTTTCCAAACTGATAAAAATACATCAGAAAAATTATTTATTATTTCCATAGCTAAATTTTATATAACAAAAATTCTTCTTCTCCAGGATTAAAAAGAAATATCTTTTTCCACTTAATTTCATTCAATATTGATGAGGTTTTTTCACCAATGCACATTACGTTTGTATTCATCCAAAGACTTTCAGATTGATGTATTTTGATAAAATTAAGAAAACTTAAAGCACTATTTTGAGAGTAAATATAAACCATATCAGGCATTTTGAGCTTTAATTCGTTCACAAATCTATCATCGAAATTTTGGTTATGAATAGTTCGATAATTAATAACCCTTTTAATATTATACCCCTCTTTTAATAGTTGTTGATCAAGATCAACAGAAACTGTTTCACCACTTACATAAATTAAATTGCCATCTTTTTGATTAAAATTTTGTAAAACTAACTCTTTTAAATTTTCAACATTGCCTTCTGCTGAAATTACATTTTGAAAACCAACACTTCTAGCTTTTTTTTCAGTAGCACTTCCCACACAAAAACATAAAAGATTTTTATCAATATTTTTCAAATCTAAAAATTTTACAGCGTTTGCACTTGTAAAAATAATGCCTTTAAAATCTGAAAAATTTATCTGTTCGTAGTTTATCTTTTCTATAATTAATAACGGAAGATGAGAAACTTGATGTCCCAAAGATTGAAATTTTATAATCATTTCAGAACAATCTTCTAGTGGTCTAGTTAGTAAAATATGCATATTATCTTTTATAAGAATTATTTGATTTAATTTTTAATATCTGTCCTACCTCTTTACCAAGTGTTTTTGCATTTTCAATTTTTGAAAATTTTTTTTCGTAAAATCTCTTACTACCATCTAAAGAAAAAAGCTCAGCTTCTAAAATAATTTCATCACCTTCTATAATGGCATGAGCTCCCACAGCTGTTTCGCAGTCACCTTCTAGAACTTTGAGAACATTTCTCTCTGTATGAGCTCTTATGGACGTTTCTTGGTCATTAATTTTATCTAAAACAGAAATAATTTCGTCATCATCCTTTCGACATTGAAGTGAAATAATTCCTTGTCCTGCACTTGGTATTATTTCTTGAGTTGAAAAAACTTCTGTAATTTTATCTTCTATTGATAAAGATTTTATTCCAGCGTAAGACAATATTATTGCATCATACAGACCATCATTTAATTTTTCAATTCTTGTATCGACATTTCCTCTTATAAGCTTGCAATTAAGATCTGATCTAATCTTTTTAATTTGAAATTCTCTTCGATAAGATGAGGTTCCAATTATTGCATTATTTTTTAATTCATTAAGTTTTTTTTTATTTTTTGTAATTAAAATTTCTCTAGGATCATTTCTTTCTAAAAACGTATCTGTTATTAAATCATCAGTTTCAATTGCTGGCATATCCTTTAAGGCATGGACAGCTATATCAATTTTTTTATCCTGGAGTTCTTTTTCTATATTTGTTGAAAACAAACCTTTGCCACCTACTTCTGATAATCTTATATTTTGAACCTGATCTCCTTTTGTTGTAATTTCTTTGATTATAACATCTTCATCATCTAACTCTGTATTTTGAATAATCTTATCTTTAGCATTTTGAGCATAAATTAATGCTAACTTGCTACCTCTAGATCCAATAATAATTTTTTTACTCATAAATAATTTTATTTCTTACTTGTATTGAGATTGTACAATTAATAAAAACTATTTGAATGAGTAAAAAACCCCTAATTCTTGGAATAGAATCTAGTTGTGATGAGACTGCAGCATCCATAATTACTGAAAATCAACAAGGAAACCCAATAATTTTATCTAATATTATTTCGAGTCAAGTTGAAGTGCATAAAGAATTTGGAGGTGTAGTGCCTGAACTTGCAGCTCGTGCTCATATGGAGAAAATAGACTGGATTGTTCAAAAAGCTATAGATGATAGTGGCAGAAAAATTGAGGAGATTGATGCCGTTGCTTCTACAGCTGGTCCTGGTTTAATAGTTTGTTTATCAGTAGGTTTAAGTTTTGGTAAAGCTTTTTCTTTAGCATTAAATAAACCGTTCATAGCTGTAAACCATTTAGAAGGTCATGCATTAAGCCCAAAACTTAATTCATCTTTAAACTATCCTTATTTGCTTTTGTTAATTTCAGGTGGGCATTCACAATTTTTAAATGTTCAGGGACTAGGTAAATATAAAAGATTAGGTACAACAATTGATGATGCTTTAGGTGAAGCTTTTGATAAAACAGCAAAACTTCTTGGAATTGAATTCCCTGGTGGACCACAAATTGAAGTTCTTGCAAAAAAAGGTGATCCAAAAAAATACAATTTACCTAAACCAATTTTTAATAAAGGTGGATGTAACTTATCTTTTGCAGGACTTAAAACTGCAATTTTAAGAATAGCAAAAAATATTAAAACAGAACAAGAAAAATTTGATCTTGCAGCATCATTTCAAAAAACAGTTGAGGAAATATTATATAAAAAAACTAAAATAGCATTTGGAGAATTTGAAAAACAAAATGAACTAAAAGAAAAAATATTTGTGGTCGCAGGAGGTGTTGCTGCTAATAAGAATATTAGATCTATGTTAACAAATTTGTGTAATGAAGAAAATTATAAAAGTATATTTCCTCCAATAGAATTGTGTGGTGATAACGCTGCCATGATTGCCATGGTCGGTTTAGAAAAATTTAAGTTAAAACAATTTAATAATTTAGATTATCCAGCAAAACCAAGATGGCCATTGGATGAAAACGCTGCTTTTCTTAAAGGTGCAGGAGTACAATTATAATGCAACATTGGTTAATGAAGTCAGAACCTGATGTTTGGTCAATTGATCAGCAAAAAAAAGCTGGTAGCAAGGGAGCTCCATGGGATGGTGTTAGAAATTATCAGGCAGCAAAAAACTTAAAGAATATGAAAAAAGGTGATCTTTGTTTTTTTTATCATTCAAATATAGGAAAAGAAATTGTTGGTATAGTTGAGGTAATAAAAGAGTTCTATTTAGATAAAACGGACCAAAGTGGCCGGTTCGTTGCTGTTACAGTTAAATTTAAAAATAAGTTGTTAAAGCCAGTCACTCTTGAAGAAATCAAAAAAGATAAGCAATTAAGCCATTTAGCATTAATAAAACAAAGCAGACTATCTGTCATGCCAGTTGACTATAAAAGCTGGAAAATTATAAATAACATGAGTAAAGTTTAGATATAAAATTATTTCATGCCTAAAAAAAAGAAAAAAACTAAAGTAAGAAAAAAAGTTAAGAAAAAAACTAAAGTAAGAAAAAAAGTTAAGAAAAAAACTAAAGAAAGAAAAGAAAATGGAAAAACTGCTCCTGAACTAATTATAAAAACAAGACCTGAATGGGTAAGAAATAGTTCAGCCAGTAAAAGCAAGTATCAAGAAAAATATTCTCAATCCATAAAAAATAACGATGAATTTTGGAGAAAAGAAGGAAAAAGAATTACTTGGATCAAACCATATAAAAAAATTAAAAATGTAAAATACAGTACAAAAGAAGTAAAAATTAATTGGTTCCAAGATGGAACCTTAAATGCATCAGCAAACTGTATTGATAGACATTTAAAAGATAAAAAAGATAAGACTGCAATAATTTGGGTTGGTGATGATCCTAAAGATAGTCAAAAAATATCTTACAAACAGCTTCATCAGAAAGTTTCAAAAGCTGCAAACGGTCTAAAAAAATTAGGTATCAAAAAAGGTGATCGAGTTACAATTTATTTAACAATGATACCTGAGCTTGCAGTTTTAATGCTTGCTTGTGTAAGAATTGGTGCAGTGCATTCAATTATCTTTGGAGGTTTTTCTGCTGACTCTATATCAGGAAGAGTAAATGATTGTGAGTCTGAATATATTATTACAGCTGACGAAGGTGTAAGAGGTGGAAAAACTATTCCACTTAAAGACACAACAGATGAAGCATTGCTTAATTGCCCTAATGTTAAAAAATGTATTGTTGTCAAAAGAACAGGAAATGACATTAGCTGGCATCACAACAGGGATGTTTGGTACCATGATTTAATTAAAGATGTTCCTAATCACTGCGAACCTGAAGAAATGAATGCAGAAGATCCTTTGTTTATTTTATATACATCAGGCTCAACTGGTAAACCTAAAGGGGTTTTACATACTACAGGTGGTTATATGGTTTATGCTTCAATGACTCATCAATATATTTTTAACTATAAGCCTAAAGATATTTATTGGTGTACAGCTGATATTGGATGGGTAACTGGTCATAGCTATATTATTTATGGACCACTTTCTAACGGCGCAACCACAATAATGTTTGAAGGTGTTCCAAATTATCCTGACAATTCAAGATGGTGGCAAATAGTTGACAAATATAAAGTTAACACATTTTACACAGCACCCACAGCAATTAGAGCTTTAATGCGTGAAGGTGATAAACCAGTTAAAAAAACATCAAGAAAATCACTTAAATTGCTTGGTACTGTTGGAGAACCAATTAATCCTGAGGCATGGATGTGGTACTTCAAAACAGTTGGGGACTCTAAATGCCCAATTGTGGATACTTGGTGGCAAACAGAGACTGGTGGAATAATGATTGCTCCTCAAACGGGTGCTATTCCTCTAAAACCTGGTTCTGCAACAAAGCCTTTTTATGGAATTAAACCTGTTTTAGTCGATAAGAATGGTAAAGAAATTAAGGGTGCTGGTGAAGGAAGACTTTGTATAGCTCAATCATGGCCTGGACAAATGCGAACAGTGTATGGAGATCATCAAAGGTTTATTGATACATATTTTTCACAATTTGATGGCAAATATTTTACAGGGGATGGATGCAGAAGAGATAAGGATGGGTACTATTGGATTACAGGGAGAGTTGATGACGTAATTATAGTTTCGGGACATAATCTTGGAACTGCTGAAATTGAAAGTGCATTTGTTGCTCATTCAAAAGTTGCTGAAGCTGCTGTTGTAGGCTACCCGCATGATATCAAGGGTAATGGATTATATTGTTATGTAACTTTAAATGCTGGAGAGCGAGAAACAGGCGAACTTGAAAGAGATTTAAAACTTTGGGTTAGAAAACAAATTGGACCACTTGCAACTCCAGATCTAATTCACTTTACTCCTGGACTTCCAAAAACAAGGTCTGGAAAAATAATGAGAAGAATTTTAAGAAAAATTGCGGCAAATGAACATGGACAATTAGGTGACACAACTACCTTGGCTGATCCTAGTGTTGTTGAAAGCTTAGTTAATAATAGAAAAAATATTTAAAATTCAATTAATTTTTCAAATTCTTGTTTAACAATATCCCACTTCAATATCATAGAATTTAATACAATTTTTCTATCTAAAATTTTAAGTTCTTCAGCTATTGGAGCCCACTTATATAAAGATAGTGCACTTGGATTAAATGGTAAATCATTATAATAATTTTCCCAATTTACATTTTGTATTCTTTCATCAAAAGTTTTTTTTGCCTCATCAATTATATCTAATGGCATCTTATTTGATGTTTCATCATCTAAAATTTTGAAAAAAATTTCTTTAACTTTGCTAATATCTTGGTAATTGAAATTAACTTTTAAATATGAAAAAGTAAAAAAAGTTAAATCTTGTAAGGCAACAGAATAAATATTCCATTTAGCTAAATTAACAGACGACATGAATTCATCATTATCGAAATGAAGAACATATTTGGTTCCCATTCGAGTTTTTAAATAACTATATAGTGTAACTTGCGTAACCCATGCAGATTTAGTTTGAATGAAATGTTCAAGCTCATCTAAATTTTTAATTTTTTTCTTTGGAATAAAAGCTTTAAACAAAGCAAACAAATAAACTTTAAAATCTTTGAATGATAAATCTTTCCAAGTTAACTTATATTTATTCATAAAATGGTTATTTAGAATAATTGTATATTAAAAAACTCAGTAAATAAGCACTTTATGTGAACAATTTTCACCTTTTAATAATCTGCAGAATGGTTATGGTTTTAAAAGTTATAACTAAAAGAGAGAGGTATAAATGTCAAACGCACAAAAACACTGGGAAAAAACCAGGTCATTGTTATTCGTAACTCTGGCAATTTGGTTTGTATTCTCAATAGGCATCTTCCTTTTTGCAGCTGAAATGAATGAGGTTACTGGACCTTTCGGTTATCCATGGACATACTGGTTTACATGTCAGGGATCTCTTGGAATTTTCGTAATCTTAGTTTTCTGGTTTGCTAATAGGCAAGAGAAAATCGATGAAGAATTCGGCTTCAACGAAAGAGGAGATAACTAATGATTAAAGGGAAATTTATAGACAATTTGCCAAAAGTTTACGGAATCTATACTGGAGGTTTCATAGGTTTCATAATCTTAATGGCAATTGGTGAGCAGATGGGTATGAGTGCAAAAGCAATAGGTGTTGGTTTTGTAGCTTTTACAATATTCATCTATGCTTTAATTGGTTATCTATCAAGAACAGCTCAAGCAGATGCGTATTACGTAGCTGGAAGGCAAGTTCCAACTGTATTCAACGGTATGGCGACAGCAGCAGACTGGATGTCTGGTGCATCATTCGTTGCAATGGCAGGTGGTATTTACTTTAAAGGTTACGGCTATATGGCGTTACTTGTAGGTTGGACTGGTGGTTATGTATTGGTTGCATCATTATTAGCACCATACCTAAGAAAATTTGGATGTTACACAGTTCCAGATTTTATTGGTACAAGATACGGTGGTAATTTAGCAAGATTACTTGCAGTAATAGTTTTAACTGTTGCTTCATTTACTTACGTGACTGCACAAATTAACGCTACGGGTACTATTGCTTCTGTTGCTCTAGATATTGACTTTAAATACGCTGTATATATTGGACTAATAAGTATTTTACTTTGTTCAATGTTAGGGGGTATGAGAGCGGTAACTTGGACACAGGTTGCACAATATATTGTACTAATTATAGCTTACTTACTTCCAATTTTTTGGATCAGTAACAAAATGGGTGCAGGTTTCTTCCCCCACTTTATGTTAGCTGATGAAGTGGCTAGAATTGGTGAGTTAGAATCTCAGTTTGGTTTTGTTAAAAACTCTGCTGCTGATCTAGCAACGGTACCTAAAGGGTTAGCTGGAATAACTAAAGCTCACTCTGCAGTAAATGCTACACCTTGGGCATTTATTTCGTTAGCATTAGCGATGATGATGGGAACAGCTTCATTACCGCACGTGATGATGAGATACTTTACTACTCCAAGTGTGAAGGCTGCTAGAAAATCAGTTGGTTGGTCGTTATTCTTTATCTTCCTACTGTACTCTTCTGCGCCAATGTTAGCGACACTATCTAAACTATCGTTGATTGACCCGACACTACCAACAGGTATTATCGGAAAATCATTTGCTGAAGTTCAATCAATAGATTGGTTTCAAAACTGGAACCAAGCAAACTTGATGTTCATCAGTGACTTTAACGGCAATGGAACTCTTGAATTGAATGAGTTTTTCATGGGTGGTAAAGCGGTTGTGTTAGCAACACCGGAAATAGCTGGATTACCATATGTAATCTCAGGTCTGGTTGCTGCTGGAGGTATGGCTGCTGCCATGTCAACAGCTGATGGTTTAATTCTAGCAATTGCGAACGCGATTTCTCATGATGTTTATTACAAAATGATAGATCCAAAAGCAGAGACTGCAAAAAGACTACTTGTTGCAAGGGTATTACTTGTAGTAATTGGTTTTGCTGGAGCAACTATTGCTGCAATGGAAATCCAAGGAATCTTAGGTTCGGTTATCTGGGCTTTTGACTTTGCGATGTCTGGTTTGTTCTTCCCACTTGTACTTGGTGTATGGTGGAAAAGAGCTAACAGAGAAGGTGCTATTGCTGGTATGGCTTTAGGTCTTGCTTCATCTATTTGGTACCTAATTTGGGTGCGAACTGGTGGAAGTGGATTCTTAGGTATTACTCAGTTAACGTTTGGTATCTTCGGAGCAGCTGTGAGTTTCGTAGCTATGGTAGTTGTAAGTTTAATGACTTCAGCTCCTAATGCTGCAACACAAAAAATGGTTGATGAAGTTCGAGTACCAAGTGGCAGAACTGTTACTGGTAAATAGAGCTAATAAATCTTAATTCTAGGGGCGATTAATTTCGCCCCTTTTAATTTAATCTTTTTTCCAATATAAATTTCTTAATGTCTGCAAACTTTCACCCCTTAGTTTATTTTATAGACTACCTGCTTGGTGTCATTATGTGGACTTTAATAGGAAGAGTAGCAATGAATATTTTTCAAAGAGAAGATTCAGAATTTTTTTTTATGAAAATATTTGTCAAATATACCAATCCTTTAATAAAAATATTTAAACCAGTAACACCATCTTTTATCATCGCACCACTAGTTCCATTATATGTTGCCTGGTTCTTTTATATGATCAGATTTTACTTTATGCCTTGGATTTTGGGTTATTCTGTAATGGGAATGTTATCGTTTCCTCTAGAAAGTGAAATTTCTAGACAAATTTATGAATTATTTAATTCAATAAAATTTTAAAAATTGATACTAGTAAATTTAGTAATCAATGAAAAATATAAAAATTTCACCATCAATCTTATCAGCTGATTTTAGTCAATTAGGTAAAGAAATTAAAAGACTAGAGGATGGTGGTGCGGACATGATCCACGTGGATGTGATGGATGGCCATTTTGTTCCAAATTTAACTATTGGACCACCCGTAATTAAAGCTCTCAGAAAACAATGTTCTATTAAATTTGATGTGCATTTAATGATTTCTCCTGTTCATAAATATATTGAAGCATATGCTGATGCTGGAGCAGATATTATTACTATACATCCGGAGGCAACTGATAATTTGGAAGCTTCTATATTGAAGATTAAAGAATTAAATAAAAAAGTAGGAGTTTCTCTAAACCCAGAGTCAAAAATTGATTTAATTTTTGATTTACTTCATCAGATTGATTTAGTTTTAATTATGAGTGTTAATCCAGGTTTTGGTGGTCAAAAGTTTATGCCTGAAGTTTTAGATAAAATTAAGGAACTTAAAAAAATTCAAACTGAAAAAAATATAACTTTTGATATCGAAATTGATGGTGGAATAAACTTTGATAATTGTAAAATAGCAATTGATGCAGGTGCAAATATTTTAGTTTCAGGTACAACAATATTTAAAAGCAATGATGGAGATATTAAAAAAAATATTAATTTATTAAAATCAAAATAAGTTAATGGTTAACGCAAATTACTCTAATATTTTCACCAGATTTTACTATAAAATTAAAAAAAGTTATAAAAAATTCTACCGAAATTCAAATTTATACAATAAAAAAATTTCAAAAACTTTTAGTAATCAATTTAAATACAAGCCTAGCGCTTACTTATTGTCATCAATAATTAAATATCAAAAAAAAAATATAAAATAGAGGATTTTGCTATCGAGAGCATTTGGCAAGATAATATAAATTTAAAAGATTATGAAAAATTAAATAATTTTTTTTGGTTTTTTAGTTTGGACTTAAAATCGTCGAAAAAAACTACACAATCAGTAATTACTAATTGGATCAATAATAATGATAGATATAATTCAAAAAGCTGGGATTTTGACATTACCGCAAAGAGAATAATCTCTTGGCTATCAATTCATCAACTTAGTTATGAAAATGCCAATGAAAAATATAGACTAAAATTTAATCACATCATTCAAAAACAAGTTAATCATCTTTTAAATGAAATAAATAATTCTGATGAGGTGGAAAATAAAATGATTGGTTGTGCAGCAATTATTTTAACTGGATTAGCTTATCAAGATGAAAAAAATTATCTTAGTAATGGACTAAATCTTTTAAGAAAAATTATAAAATCATCAATAGATAATCAAGGATTTCCAAAATCAAGGAGTATCAATCAACTAAATTTTTATTTAAAATATTTTATAATAATTAGAGAATGGTTTAAAGAGTCTCAAAATCTAGTACCAGAATATATTGACGAAACCATATATTATTTAGGATCTAACTACGCTTTCATTTGGAAAAATGTTGGTCAAGATATTCTATTTAATGGAAATTATGTTTCAAATAATAATGAATTCGATCAATATTTAAAAAGGTTTGGCTACAAGTTTAAAAATGAAAATAAAGAACTTGCTGGATATGCTGTTCTAAAAAATAAAAAAATTACTTTGGCCATGGATATTGGGCCTAATCCAATTAAAAATCACTCAAAAGATTATCAATCAGGTGCTTTATCATTTGAAATAATTTCAAATGGAAAAAAACTAATAAGTAATTCAGGTTACTATAGTGATAAAAAAAATAAGCTAAATAAACTTTCAAAAAGTACAGCACTACAAAGTACTTTGACTATTGAAGATTATTCTTCATGCAGTTTTAAAAAAAATAAAGATGCAGACTATATTGTAAGCAAAGGTCTTAAAATTACAAAAAAAAATATTATTCTGGAGGACAATTATTGGAAAATTTCTTCTGCTCATGATGGATACTTTCAAAAATTTGGCATAATTCATCAAAGAGAAATAGAATTCTATCCTGAACAATTAAAGTTTATTGGTTTAGACAAAATATTAAATAAAAATATTAATAAAAATATTAAATTTGATATTAGATTTCATCTTGATCCAAACTCTAAAGTAATGAAAACACAAGATAATAAATCTATTCTTATAGAATTAGAAGATCAGGGTTGGAAATTTAGTTGTAACAACTATGATATAAATATTGATAATGGTTTATATTTCGGTAATAAAAATTCTTACAAAGAAAATCAAAATATATTTATATCTGGAATGACTGATAAAAAAGATCATACTATAAAATGGGAAATTGCTAAACTTTAATGAAAAAAATTAAAACAGCACTCATATCAGTTTCAGATAAAATTAATTTGAAACCTCTTTTAAAAGTTTTAACTCAAAATAAAGTAAAAATTATTAGCTCTGGTGGAACTTACAAAGAAATCAAAAAGTTAAAATTTAAATGCTTAGAAGTTTCAGAATTTACTAATTCTCCTGAAATTTTAGAAGGAAGAGTCAAGACACTTCACCCCAAAGTACATGCTGGAATTTTAAATAAAAGAAACAACAAATCTCATTTAAAAGATTTGAAAAATAATAATTTTGAAAATATAGATTTAGTAATTGTAAACTTCTACCCCTTTGAAAAAACTATTAAAAATACAAAAAATCATAATGAAATAATAGAAAATATAGATGTAGGTGGTCCAACAATGGTTCGAGCAGCTGCTAAAAATTATAAAGATGTAACTGTAATTACTTCCTCAAATCAATATGAAGAGTTGATTAATCAATTAATAAAAAATGATGGTTCAACGACTTTGGAATTCAGAGAAAAATTATCAAGAGTTGCTTTCACTGAAACTGCTTATTATGATGCAATTATTGCAGACTATTTCAATAAAATTTCTAGCACAATTTTTCCTACTAAGAAAATTTTTTATGGGAATCAAATTGAAAAACCAAGATATGGCGAAAACCCACATCAACAAAGCGCTATTTATTCAAAAAACTTAAAAATGAATTTAAAACAAATTCATGGAAAACAACTTAGCTATAATAATTACAATGATATTTTTGCAGCACTAACTATTTCAAAATCGTTACCAAAAAATACTGGCACTGTAATTGTTAAGCATGCAAATCCATGTGGTGTTTCTGTAAAAAAAAATCAACTTGAAAGCTATAAATCTGCTTTATCTTGTGACCCTATTAGCGCTTTTGGGGGAATTCTGTCATGTAATTTTAAAATCACAAAAAATTTAGCATTAGAATTAAACAAGTTATTTCTTGAGGTTATTATTGCAAATGACTTTGATTCTAGCGCATTAAAAATATTAAAAGCAAAAAAAAATTTAAGATTAATTGATGCCACAGATTTCATTTTTAAAGAAATTTTAAAATTTACATCTATAAATGAAGAAATATTAGTTCAATCAGAAGATACTAATAAATTTACTTCTAAAGATTTTAAGATTGTATCTAAAAAAAAACCAAGCTCACAGCAATTAAAGAACCTCCTTTTTGCATTTAATGTATGTCGATATGTAAAATCTAATGCCATAGTTCTAGCAGCTAAAGAAACTACTGTTGGTATTGGTTCTGGACAACCAAGTAGGCTGGATAGTTGTCAAATTGCAATCAATAAAATGAAAAAATTTATTAACCCAAATAATGAAATTGTAGCAGCATCTGATGCTTTTTTTCCATTTATTGACGGTATAGAGAAATTAGTTCAAGCTGGAGTTACTGCAGTAATACAGCCCTCTGGTTCAATTCGAGATAAAGAAATTATTAATTATGCAAATCAAACAGATACCATTCTAGTTTTTTCAAAGACTAGGCACTTTAGACATTAATTATTTTGTCTATTTTTGCAGCTAATATAAAATCATTTTCGGAAAGACCTTCGATAGAATGAGTGGTAATTTTAATTTCAGCATAGCCCCAACCAAAAGTAATGTCTGGATGATGACCTTCTCCCTCTGAAATTCTACCTACTTCATTGATAAATTTTTGACTTTCTGAAAAATTAACAAAACTAAATTTTTTATGTAAAAAAAAAAATTTTTTTTCGTTGCTAGTAACATCCCAACCATCAACTTTTTTTTGATATTTATGAATTTCAGATATATCAAAAGGCAAAACACCTCCTTCACACGGCACACATTTTTTATTTAAAAGATCGCTCATAAAAATATTTTGGAGCGGGCAAAGGGGGTCGAACCCTCGACCTTCTCGTTGGCAACGAGACGCTCTACCACTGAGCTATGCCCGCTTATTTATGAAAGATTATAGATAGCAGTTTTATAATTGCAAGCAATAAGAAATAATATTAATTTAAATATATCTTAATTCATTTAAACCTGCATTAAATTTTAAATTTAATTTTTTTTGATAATTTTCGTCATAAATTTTTCTCCAATCATTTAAAGGACCAAGATGAAAGAAAGGGATTTTTTTTGACTCATTTTTTGAAAGAACAGACTCTAGAAAACCATCTGTTTCCTCAATTTTTTTTAATTTATCAAATGATGAAGATTGTATTGAATTCCTTGCTTTTTGAGGGTCAAACTCAACTTTATTAATTGTTAGTTTATTAATAAATTCAATTATATCTTTAAAGACTCCAAAAGTATCATTAAAAAGATTTTCATATTTAATTAATTTTACCGGTATAATATTTTGTTTAATCCATGATTTATAATTTTTTTCCCAAGAACTAATGAACTGAAAGTCACTATAATTATTCTTACTATAAAAATCATAAATAAATTTATTTTCACTCAGCATAAATTTTAAAGCTTCTTCATTATCTATTTCATAATGATTTTTTAATGATGTAATAACATTTCTTGGATCTCGAACAATATAAATGCACCCAATAGTATTTTTAGAGTTAGTGAATTTATTTTCATTAATTGCCCCTAAAATATTATGAGTTTTAAAAAATCTTAATTTTTTATCTGCATTTATTTTATCTTGAGCACTAATCCAAAATTTTGAAGTATCAGTCACAATCGATGAGTTATAATTAAAATTAGTAAAATATTTTTTTTCTGGAAATTGACCAATTTTCTCTAATAGTTTTTGATTAAATATTCCATCTTCAGAATAGTAATAAGAAGACAATAATGATCTTAACCAAGTATTTCCACTCTTAGGGTATGAGGCTATCCAAAAAATCATGTTTACAAAATAAAAAAATTTATATTTAATAATTTATTGTTCTTTTATAGATTATTTATATAACAATTTAAAAATTCATGAAAATAATTGATTTACCAAAAAAAATCCCAATCTTCCCATTAGGCAATTTTATTATTTTCCCCAAAACAACAGTTCCTCTTAATATTTTTGAACCTAGGTACCTAGATATGATTAACGATAGCATGAAATCAAATAAAATGATTGGCATGATTCAGCCAAAAAACTCCACAGATGACAATAATGTTCAAAATTTACATGAAGTCGGTTGTCTTGGTCAAATAACAAGTTTTAAAAAGATAGAAGACGGGCGATGTTTAATTGAATTGAAAGGACTAGTTAGATTTCAAATTATCAAAGAAATAAAGACTGATCTCAAATATAGAATTTTAGAGGTTGATTTTAATCAATTTATTCATGACTTAAATAATAAAAGTGAAGAATTAAAATTTTCAGATCTCGAAATAATTTTTAAAGATTTAAAAACTTTGTTTGAAAAAAGAGGTTTTATTATAAATTGGAAAGAATTAGAAAAACAAAGTTTAGATGAAATTATTAATGCCCTATCAATGGCTTCGCCTTTTACCCTTGAAGAAAAACAAATTTTATTAGAAGCTATAGACCTTGATTTGAGAAAAAATAAAATAGCTGAAATTTTAAGTACATATACTTATGATATTTACAATAACACAACTCTTCAATAAGTTAAAATATTATTCCTTTATCTGCAATTTTTGTAAAAATATTATTTATAGAGGAATTTTTTCCTACCATTTGGATAGACTTACTTAATATATTATTTTGAGTTTTTCTTTCTAAATTAAATAATTCATGAATTAAATCAATACCATTAGAAAATATAAAATTTCTATGCTTTAACTTATTTTCGAATTCATTATTAACTGAACTATCTAAAGGTAAACCTAGATCTTTTCTATTTTTAATAATTTTTAATAAAGTTTTAACATCTCTAATTGTCATATTAAAACCTTGCCCTGCTAGTGGATGAATTTTGTGCAATAAATCGCCAAACGCTAAAATATTATTATGATAATATGATCTTAAATTAAGTGATTTTAATTCAAACACATTTATTTTTTCAATTTTTTTTATTTTATATTTATAATTATATACTTTAATTAAATCTTCTATGTTTTCTTTCATTTTATGAATTGAATTATGAACTGAATAAACAATCGAGGTAGTATTGTCTGAAATAGGCAAAAAAGCTAAAGGCCCTTTTTTAGTAAAAATTTGAACTGCTGTATCATTTGAAATTTTTTGATGTTTTATAATAGTTGTGTAGGCAAAACTATTATACCTTTTTGTAATTTTTTTATTAAAATATTTATTAGTAACTGAATGATGGTAATTGCAATTAACAATCATTTCATAATTGTTAATAAAAGATAAATCTTTATTTTTTATTTGTTTTTTTTTAAAATATTTATTTTTAGATAAGTCTTTTTTTAAAGCTTGATATAATTCATGATTCTTAATAATAGAAAAAAGTTGTTGATTGTCACCTTCAAAATTAAGTAATTTTTCATTTTTTAAATTATCTGAATATATTTCTATTTTTTTTAATCTCCAAAGATATTTTTTAATGTTAATTATATTCTTATTAAAAAAATCAGTATTACTTTTAGAAATACCAAGTGTTCTAGATTTGATAGAAATTATCTCACTTTTTGGAGCTAAAACATCTACAAAAATTTTTTGATTAACTAAGGCTTTTGCCAAAGTTAAGCTGGAAAGACCATCACCTAATATACAAACTTTCATATAATATTTTTAATTTTAACAATAAAAATTAGATGATACAAAGTGATTAAATTGATTCATTTTTATGAATATTAAAAAAACAGCTGATTTATTACTCAATTTCGCAATTAAAAGACTGGCCGAAATATTTGGTATTATGGTTTTTATATTGGGAGCCTTGTTGTTTCTGGCACTATTAACATATTCACCAGAAGATCCAAATTTCATTTTTCCTGATAATATTGAAATAAAAAATTTATTAGGATTTCAAGGTAGCTTTGTATCTGATTTGTTTTTTCAATCTATAGGCTTAACTGCTTATTTAATTTCACTAACTTATATGATGACTGGTATTAATATATTTAGAATTAAAGAATTTTTTTTAATCATAGAAAATACTTTTTTTGCAACACTTTATTGTATATTTGGTCCTCTTTTTTTTTCCCATTTTTATTCTGAAGGGTTTAATCTTTATATAAATGGTAATGGAGGATTTATTGGTAATTATTTAGATCATACGTTTTTAAATTCATTATTAATAATAAATGAAAATATTTTTTACTATATTTTAATTGTATTTGTCATATTGTTGTTTTTGATAAGTATAAACTTTAATCTTAAAAACTTTATCAAATCAATTAAAAAAATCTTAAATTTATTTTCAAAAAACCAAAATAGTAATTATGCTGATAAAAGTGAAATAATTAGCGAATATATTCCACAGGATGAAATTAAAAATCTTATTCAAGAAGATTTACCTTTTATTAATAGTGAAAATGAAACAAAAAGTAAAATTCAATTTAAATTGCCTAATTTAGATTTGTTAAAAATTCCAAATAAGAAAGAAAGGGGAAATACAAGCACAAGTGAAACTCATGATCCAGAATTTTTAGAAAAAATATTAATGGATTTTGGAGTAAGTGGAAAAATTAAAAAAGTGAGTCATGGACCAGTGGTTACCCTTAATGAGTTTGAACCTGCTGCAGGAGTAAAAGTATCTAAAATAATTAATTTATCAGACGATATAGCGAGAAATACAAGTTCAGAGTCTGCTAGAATTGCAACAATTCCTGGGAGCAACACAGTTGGTATTGAACTTCCAAATAATTCTAGAGAAAATGTTTATCTTAGTGAAATTTTAAACAATTCAGATTTTAAAAAGAGAGAAATAAAGTTACCTATTGCCCTTGGAAAAAACATTTCTGGAAATCCTATTGTTGGAGACTTAACATCCATGCCCCATTTGCTTATTGCTGGTACTACTGGGTCTGGAAAATCAGTTTGTATAAATACAATTATATTATCACTGCTTTATAGACATACTCCAGACAAGTGTAAATTTATTCTAATAGATCCAAAAATGCTTGAGCTCTCTACATATGAAGGAATTCCTCATTTATTGTGCCCTGTGATTACAGAGGCTAAAAAGGCAGCATCAGTTCTTGGATGGGTAGTCAAAGAAATGGAAAGCAGATACAGGTTAATGACCAAAGAAGGTGTTAGAAACATTGATGGATACAACACTAAGCATAAACTTCCAATGCCCTACATAGTAGTAGTAGTTGATGAAATGTCAGACTTAATGCTTGTGGCTGGTAAAGAAATTGAAAATTATATTCAAAAATTGTCACAAATGGCAAGAGCTGCTGGAATCCATATTATTATGGCAACTCAAAGACCAAGTGTTGACGTTATTACGGGTACCATAAAAGCGAATTTTCCAACTAGAATATCTTTCCAGGTTACATCCAAGATAGATAGTAGGACAATTCTTGGAGAGCAAGGAGCTGAACAGTTACTAGGAAAAGGAGATATGCTTTACATGTCATCCGCTAATAGAATTGTTAGAATACATGCACCATTTGTTTCAGATAGTGAAATTGAAAAAATAAATAACTCTCTTAGATCTCAAGCAGAGCCTGATTATATTGATGAAATTTTAAACTTTGCTGATGAAAAAGAAATAGGTGATATTCAAAGCCAAGGAAATAAAGATGAGCTTTATCAATCAGCTTTGGAAATCATTAGATCAGAAGGAAAGGCATCAACTTCATTTCTTCAAAGAAAGCTACAAATTGGTTATAACAGAGCAGCAAGAATAATAGATATGATGGAAGCTGATGGAAATGTTAGTAAAGCTAATCATGTCGGCAAAAGAGAAGTTCTTTAATGTTTAGATATTTTGCTGTTCTTTTTTTTTTGGTTTTAATCACGGATGCAAATGCTGGCAATAAAGAAAAGATCATAGATACTTTAAAAAATACTAATAATTTAAATTTTGATTTTGAGCAAAATATTAATGGTAAAATAGAAAACGGCAATTGTGTAATTGAATACCCAAAAAAAATTTTTTGTGAGTATTCAGGTAATAAAAAAAAAATTATAGTTTCAAATGGTAAATCTTTAGTAATTAAAACAGTTTCAAGCTATTATCGATATCCATTAAAAAAAACACCTCTAAATTTAATTTTAGATAAAAAATTTTTGATAAGTAAAATCTATAATCTAGAAGAAAGAATTGTAGATGAATCTTTTATAAATTTTACAATAATAGAAGATGAAAATGAAATTAATATTTTTTTTGATAATTCAAATTTTAATTTAATTGGCTGGCAAACAAAGGATATATATCAAAATTTAAATATAACTTTTCTTTCATCAGTTAAAACTAATGAAATAATAAATAATAATTTATTTAATCTTCCTTTACAAAACTAAATTATAATTTTTTCTGTTTTAAAAATTTTCATCCCTCTTGCAATATAATTGTTTAATGCATTTTTGTGATCTAAGGTGCAAGTGTGTACCCAAACCCTATTAATATTGTTAACAAAAGATTTTTTTATCGCTTCATGTAATAGGTATGAGCCTAATTTTTTATTTTGATATTCCTCTAATAATCCAAAATATGCTATTTCCACTTCTTTTTTTTCAGAATAAAAAATTAATTCAAAAAAACCTGCAAGATCATTCTTATGTTTAAAAATATAAGTTTTAACTTTTTTATCAGAAACATAATCTATCCATTTACTTTCCAACCAAACCAATCGATCTACCCATCTGTGTTTTTTGCCAATATTTCTATAAAAAAATTTATTTAATTGAAAATTAATTGGATCTAATAAATTGATAGAATAATCTTCAGAAGGTTTGGGGACTTCTTCTAAATCTTGAATAGAGTTTATTTCTAAATAACTTCTTTTAACTTCTTGTGTCACTCAACCATTTTTCCAACTTTTTCACCTCCAAATAAATGGAAATGTAGGTGTGGAACCTCTTGACCACCATGATCACTTATATTCGCTAAGGCTCTATAACCTTTACCTACTTCTGTTGAGATTCCTAGCTTTTTAGCAACAATACCAATCCCCTTTAATAGCCCAACCATTTCCTCAGATGAAGCCTTTGCGCTAAAATCATCTAAATTTATATATTTTCCTTTCGTTATTACTAAAGCATGAATTTTTTTTTGCGGATTTATATCGTGAAATGAAAGAATAAATTCATCTTCATAAATTTTGTTACATGGAATTTCATCTCGTAAAATTTTTGCAAAAATATTGTTGTTATCGTAACTCATTTTTTTCTATTTTCTAGTTCAACCATTACATCTTCAATTTTTACATTGCTAGATTCTAAATACATAAGTAGATGATAAAAAACATCTGCAGCTTCATGAATTTTATTTGTGTCTTCTTCTATCGCTTCAATCAGTTCATCAATTTCTTCTAAAACTTTTGCTTTGCTTAATGATTTATCAGTAAGTAATTTGTTTGTATAAGATCCTTTAACTGGAGTAGTTTTTCTTTCTCTTGCAAGTATAATTAAGTTTTCTAAAGTTTTAAGCATATTAAATTCTAACAGGAATTCCTTTTGAGTCCAAATATTCCTTAGCCTCTTTTATCGAATGTTTTCCATAATGAAATATTGATGCCGCCAACACAGCGCTAGCTTTTCCTAATTTTATACCTTCAACTAAATGGTCTAAACTACCAACACCACCAGATGCAATAACTGGAATATTAACCTTTAAAGATATTTGAGATATTAGATCAATATCATATCCAATCTGTGTACCATCTCTATCCATTGATGTAACTAGTAGCTCTCCTGCTCCACTACCTTCCATTCTTTTTGCAAATTCTATTGCATCAATCTCTGTTTTGTTTCTTCCTCCATGTGTAAATACTTCCCATTTATCAGAATTTTTTTTAGCATCTATTGCAACAACAATGCACTGAGATCCAAATTTTTTTGAGCTTTCTAAAATTACTTCTGGATTTTGAACTGCAGCAGTATTAATTGAAACTTTATCTGCTCCACAATTTAATAATTTATTAATATCATCGACACTTCTAACTCCCCCTCCTACTGTTAATGGAACAAAACACTTCTTAGATGTTTTTTTAACAACTTCATAAATTGTTTCTCTATTTTCATTCGAAGCCGTAATATCTAAAAAACAAATTTCATCAGCGCCACTATCACTATAAATTTTAGCTTGTTCTACTGGATCACCAGCATCTTTGAGATCAACAAAGTTAATTCCCTTTACGACACGACCATTTTTAACGTCTAAGCATGGTATAATTCTATTTTTAAGCATCCATTTCTCTCACTAATTCATCTAATTCAATATCTCCATCGTATATTGCTTTGCCTACTATTATACCTTCAATATTCTTGTTTAAACCCTTTGCTTTTTTAACATCATTTATTGAAGACACTCCACCAGAAATAATCACAGGACAGTTTGCAACATCAGCAACTTTGGATGTTTCCTCAAAATTTGGACTTTGTTTCATTCCATCACGATTAATATCGGTATAAATTAATCTGCTTACCCCATAATCATTTACTTGCTTTAAGAAATCTAGAGTTAATTGATTTGAATTTTCTTTCCATCCAGAGACAGATAAATATCCACCTTTAGCATCTAGCCCTAATGCAATTTGGTTTGGAAATTTTTTACATGCTTCTTTTAAAAAAATTTTATCTTTAATAGCTGCACTTCCTAAAATCACTTTCTCTGCACCAGCAGAGATATATTTTTGAATACTATCAAGGTTTCTAATACCCCCGCCTATTTCAACCTTAAGATCAAATTTTCCAACTATATCTTTAATTATATCTAGATTTACGGTTTCACCAGTTAAGGCTCCATCTAAGTCAACTATATGTAAATTTTTAAAACCGTGATCTTTATATTTACCAGCTTGATCAACTGGAGATATTTCATATTCGGTTTTATTATCAAAGTCTCCTTTAACCAACCTGACACATTTTTTATCTTTAATATCTATTGCAGGAAATATTTTCATTTTATAAGTTTATAAAATTATCGATCATTTTTAGACCAGTTTTATCACTCTTCTCAGGGTGAAATTGGGTTCCAAAGATATTTTCTTTCTCTACAGAGCAAACAATATTTGATGCATAATCTGTTGTTGCTGAAATTACGTTTTTATCTTCTGGAATAAATTCATAACTGTGAACAAAATACATATGAGAATTATTTTCTATGTTTTTAAAAATCTCACTGTCTTTAATAATATTTATTTGGTTCCAGCCAATATGTGGAAGTTTGTATTTGCCTTCTTGATTGTTAATTTTTGATACCTTTCCAGAAATCCAGCCCAATCCTTTTGTTTCTGTTTGCTCATAGCCAGTTTCAGCAAACATTTGTAAACCAACACAAATTCCAAAAAGTGGTTTTTTGTTATTAATTACAAATTCATTTAAAGTATCGACTAAGCCATTTATGCCATTTAAAGCATCAATACAGCTCTTAAACGATCCTTGGCCTGGCAAGACAACCTTATCACTTAATTTAATCTTATTTAGATCTGAAGTTACTTCAATATTTATTTTTTTTTTTGCAACTTCTTTAAAAGAATTTATTACAGAACTTATATTTCCAGAGTTATAGTCAACAATCGTGACATTCATTAAATTTATAAAGAGCCCTTGGTTGATGGAATGCTCTTCTTGTTTCTAGTATCTATTTCTAAAGCTGTTCTTAAAGACCTCGCAAGAGCTTTAAAACATGACTCAATTATATGATGACTGTTATCTCCATAAATATTTTCCATATGCAGTGTTATACCTGCTGACTGAGAAAATGCTTGGAACCATTCTTTAAAAAGTTCTGTATCCATTTCTCCAAGTCTTTCTACCTTTAATTTTACTTTCCAAATCAAGTAAGGCCTATTTGAAACATCAATTGCAACTCTGGTTAATGTTTCGTCCATCGGAATCATTGCGTGAGCATATCTTCTGATTCCTTGATAATTTTTTAATGCTTTTTTTAAAGCTTCACCTATAGCAATTCCTGTATCTTCTGTTGTGTGGTGGAGATCAATATGAGTATCTCCTTTAGCTTTAACTTTTAAATCAATAAGAGAATGCTTTGATAGTTGTTCAAGCATGTGGTCTAAAAAACCAATTCCAGTGTCAATTTTATACAGACCTTTTCCATCAATATTAACCTCAACACTAATACTTGTTTCTTTAGTTTTTCTGGATACTTTTCCTTTTCTAGCCATATGTTTCAAAGGTATACATACATAATCACGCTATATCAATATTAGTATGAACACTTGAAGTATCAAAAATAATTACCATTTATTAAGCATGACAACAATTGTACTGGTTAGAAAAAATAATGAAGTAGTTGTAGCTGGAGATGGCCAAGTAAGTATGGGAAATACTGTAGTTAAAAGTACCGCTTCAAAAATTAGAAAAATTGAAAAAAGAGATGTAGTTGCTGGCTTTGCAGGTTCGACAGCCGATGCACTTACATTGTTTGAGAGATTAGAGGCTAAAATTGAAAAGCATGCAGGTAATTTATCAAGAGCTGCTGTTGAATTAGCAAAAGACTGGCGTACAGATAAATATCTTAGAAGATTAGAAGCGCTGATGGCAATTGGTGACAAAGATAATAGCTATATAATTTCTGGAACAGGGGATGTATTAGAGCCTGAAGGTGATGTAATTGGAATAGGCTCTGGTGGAAACTATGCTTTAGCTGCAGGAAAAGTTTTAATGGAAACTGATAAAAGTGCTGAAGAAATTGCAAAAAAAGCTATTAAAGTTGCTTCAGAAATTTGTGTTTTCACAAATGATAATATTAAGGTTCTTAAAATATAATGGAAAACTCAAACGTAACCCCCTTGGTTCCAAAAGATAAAAAAAATAAAGAGAAAAGTTCTTTGGTAAGTTCATTATCACCAAGAGAAATTGTTTCTGAATTAGATAGATTTGTAGTTGGACAAAACAAAGCTAAAAAAGCTGTTGCTGTAGCTTTAAGGAACAGATGGAGAAGACAGGCTCTCGAAGGTGAAATGAAAAATGAAGTTCTGCCTAAAAATATTTTAATGATTGGACCAACTGGAGTTGGGAAAACTGAAATTTCAAGAAGACTTTCAAAGCTTGCAGAAGCTCCTTTTGTGAAAGTTGAGGCTACAAGATTTACTGAAGTTGGATATGTTGGAAGAGATGTAGAGCAAATAGTCAGAGACCTGATTGAAATAGCTATCTCGATGGAAAAAGTAAAAATGAGAAAAGAAGTTCATGCTCAAGCTCAAAAGTTAGCCGAAGAAAAAGTTTTGGATGCTTTAGTGGGTAAAAAAGCTAGCCTTGCAACTAGAGAAAGTTTTAGAAAAAGACTTCGAAATGGAGACCTTGATAACAATGAAATCGAAATAGCTGTTAATGATACAGGATCAGGCAGCACTTCCTTTGAAATCCCTGGAATGCCTGGAGCAAATGTGGGTATGATTAATATTGGTGAGATGATTGGTAAATCTATGGGAAATAAAGAGATAAAGAAAAAAATGACAGTAAAAGAGTCTCATGAAATTTTAATCAATGATGAGTCTGATAAATTAATTGAACAAGATAAAATTATTAAAGCTGCAAAAATATCTACTGAAAATAATGGAATAGTATTTTTAGATGAGATTGATAAAATTTCAGCAAGAACAGATAGAGTTGGGGGAGATGTTTCTCGTGAAGGTGTTCAAAGAGATTTATTGCCTTTGATTGAAGGAACTACAGTTAACACTAAACATGGCCCTATTAAAACAGACCATATTTTGTTTATTGCATCGGGAGCTTTTCAACTTGCCAAACCCTCTGATTTACTCCCTGAGCTTCAAGGAAGATTGCCTATTAGGGTTGAGCTAGAAGCATTGACAAGTGATGATTTTAAGAGGATTTTAAGAGAACCTGATTTTAGTTTGATCAAACAATATGTGGCTCTTTTAAAAACAGAAAATGTGGAACTTGTATTTTCAGATGATGGTATCGATGCAATTGCAAATATAGCTTCAGAGGTTAATGCAACTGTTGAAAATATAGGTGCAAGAAGACTTCATACTATCATTGAAAAAATTTTAGATGAAATAAGTTTTACAGCAACAGATCGTTCTGGAGAAGAAATAGTTATTAACAAGGAATATATTAATAAAAACTTAGATAACTTAGTTAAAGATACAGATTTATCAAAATTTATTCTTTAAAAAGATTATAGATACCCTAATTCTTTCATTTCCTCTTGTAGTGAATTTTCTAATTCTTTTTTTGTATCTAGAGGTAAAGAATTTTTACCATCATTTTTATTACCAAACTTGAAAAAAGTAACTCTTTTTTTATTATTTGCATTTACAGATTCTGAAAAACCAAATTCTCTTTCTAAATCTTGTAGATATTCAAAACTTGTTGTTTTTAAAATATTATTTATTTTTTTATCATCAATTATTAATTTTAAATTCATTAATTTATAAATAAAATTTAGAATATTTATGAAAGTTTTTTTTTTATCACTTACTAAATCTTCATATTTTACCAATAAATACCGGTTAACTTTTTTTAACTCTTTCCATGAATTATAATTAGAAGACCATGAGCCAATATGCATGGTAGTTTTATTTGCAACATCATTTTCTCCACCAATAATTCTTTTTTCTGTTAATCTATTTTTTGCTTCTTCAGTTGAGATTTGACTATGATTTTGATAAGAATTAACAACATTTCTAGGATCTCTCACAACATATATCGCTCCCAATGTATTTTCTAGATCTGTAAATTTATGACCATTAATATCATGAAGCGCACTGTGTGTTTTTAATAATCTAATTGAATTTCCATCTCTTTTATTAATTTCTTTTTGTGCACTAATATAATTTTTTACTACTTCATTTTCATTGGAGATATCAACACCTAGTTTTTTAAATACATTGTTATCTGGAAATTGTTTAATATTTTTTAATTGATCAAAATCAAAATTTCCATCCTTGGAATACAAATATGCAGACAACATAGATCTTAACAATGTATTTCCACTTTTAGGATATGAGGCTAACCAAATAATCATTATAATTAAAGTGTGTATTTAAATTATAAATACCCTAATTCTAACATTTCTTTTTCAAAAGTTTTTTCAATAATATCTTTTATTTTAGGATCTAAAAGTTGTCTCCAGTCATTTTGAGGACCAAAATTAAAAAATGGTATTTTTTCACCAGTTTTTTTGTTTGTTTTGCTCTCAATAAATCCCTTTTCTTTCTCTAAGTTTTTCATATTTTCAAATGTGGTTGTTTTTAAAACATTATTTAATTTAGCTTGATCAACTGTAAATTTTGACTTGTTTATTTTGAATATAAATTCCAATATTTTCAAAAAAGTTATTTCAGAATTATTAATTAAATCCTCATATTTAATTAATAAATATCTTTGCTGATTTTTAAAAGACTTCCAACTATTATAGTTGCTGTTCCAAGTACCTGTCCAAACTTTACTTCTTTCTCCTAGGTTTTTTTCTGCAGCAAGGTTTCCACCAAAATGCAACTCATTGATCATTGCGTTTGCCGCTTCTTCTGTTGAATAATTTGAAAATTTTGCAAACGAAGTTACAACATTTCTTGGGTCTCTAACTATATAAACTACTCCAAGAGAAGTATTTAAGTTTGTGAAAGGATATTTATCATAAAAGTTAAAAAGATAACTATGAGTTTTCAAAAATTGAACTGAATTTTTGTTATTAAAGGATTCTTGAACTTTAATATAATTTTTAATTACCTCTTTTTCATTTCTAATATCAATACCCAAATTCTCAAACAAAGTAATATTAGGAAATTGCTTGATATTTTTTATTAAGTCAAAATTATAAACTCCATCTTTAGAAAAAAAATATGCTGCAAGCATTGATCTGACAAGAGTATTGCCACTTTTAGGATATGAAGCGAGCCAAACAATCATAATATTAAGCGATATGTTAATTTTATTTTAGTTTCTTTAAGTATATATAAAAAGCACCACTACCACCATCTCTTATATCTGCTTCTCTAAATTCATTAATTTTTTTCATTAAATCTTTATTATTTTTAATAAAATTTGGTACTGAATATTTTAAAATACTCAATTCTTTAGATACAAATGGATCAGTTTCATTTTGAGAGTGTAGACCTTTGCCAGTAACCACAACAAGTTTATTAACACCATCATAATAACCTCTCTCTATGAAATTTTTTATCCTATCATTTGCCTGCTCAAGAGTATATCCATGCAAATCAATAGATCTTTCGATTAATCTTTTTTGTTTAATAAAATTTTTATCCTTATTTGGAAGTTTTTCTTTTTGAGAAAGAAATGTTTCCCAATCTTTTTTATCTTTATCTGAAATTTTATCGCTCAATTACGTTAATGTATTTACTAATTGCCAATTTGGATTATTAGAGTTTGTATCTCTAGAAAAAACCCAAGTATCATAAATTTTTTTAATTTTTTCTGGATCACCAGATACGATATTTTTATTCTTGTCTTTAATACAAGTGATTACCTCAGCAACAAAATTAACTGTCACATTTAAAACATTTCCTATTTTTTTATGTTCTTTTATTTCGGCAGAATTAATACCAACAAAGGTTATCTCGGCAAAATGACCCCTATTACCTCTTTCTTTAAGTGCTTCATTAAATTGATTTAATATTTTATCATCTAAAAGAGGTTTGCTAGTTGTTAATTTATTATCATCATCGCTAAAATCAGTAATAATTGTTTCGTAAGCAATTTTAGCTCCTTTTAAAAATTCTTTTTTAGCCCCATCATCAAATTTGTTATTAGGCTTATAAGCTGTGTTATTTTCAACATTTTTTAAAATTTTCTTAAATTCTGGAGGTGTTTTACCTTCAAATCCAGTTCTTTTACCAAGTATTCCTCTCAATCTAAGAAAAATAAACCCTGCTATCATTGCTAAAAGAATAATATCAATGTACTCAAAACTGTAACTCATATTTATATAGTAATTACTAAGTTGATTAATTTCAACTAGCAATTTAGATTAAAGACAAATGAACTCAATGTTATTATTAATACTGCTAATCCCAGTTATCGAAATTTATCTTTTTATTAAAATTGGATCTCAGATTGGAGCAATTACAACTATTTTATTAATTTTTACAACAGCAATTGTTGGGGTTTATTATGCTAAATATGAGGGTCTTAACACTCTTAAATCTGGGTTCATTCAATTGAGAAAAAATCAAACACCTACTTATGAAGTGATATCAGGTGCAGCAATTGCTTTTGCTGCATTACTATTGATCCTACCGGGCTTTGCGACTGATGTGCTTGGTTTTTTTTTAATTTTTCCAGTTAGTAGAAAATTTATATTAAATAGATTTATTAAAAACTTTAATTATAAGGCGGAGCAAAAAAATAATTTTGTAGAAGGGGAATTTAAAGATATAGAGGACGATGATGACAAAAAAATATAAAATTATTTCCAAATTTATAAAAGATTTATCAAGTGAAACGCCAAATGTTGAAACTTATTTATTTGTAAGAGATAATATTTCTAACTATCAATTAAATATTAATATTACATCTAAAGCACTTAAAAATAAATTAATTGAGATAAATACTACTTTAAAGTTTGAAGATCCCTCAGAAAATACACATAAATCTCATTTTGAAATTGTTTCTGCAACAATAGTTCAGGTTACAAATGAAATAAAAGAAAAAGATGAATTACAAAAAATTATACTATGTGACGTACAAAATGAAATTTATGACGAATTAACAAAAAGTTTTTTAAATTTATTACATAACTCTGGGTATCCAAACATTAAATTTGAGAAAAAAATTGATTTCGAAGAACTGTACAATCAAAAATTTAACTAAAGTAATTTTTCTTTAAACTATTTTTTAAATATTCTTTATGTTTCTTCAACTCCTCAGTAGTTGGAAAAATAATTTTTTTAAAATAATCTACATTAAAATTACTTTTTTCATTAATATTATCATCATGGTTTTGAAAATTTAATGTTGGTTCTTTTTGATCTATTAAATTAATATAAACTTTAGCTAATAAATCACAGTCAATTAATGCAGTATGTTGAGTTCTTTTTGAATTATCAACCCTGTATCTTTTACAAAGCGCATCTAAGCTTACAGGAGACCCAGGAAATTTATCCCTAGCAAGGGTCAGGGTATCCACTATTTCGTTATTCAATTTTTTTTTCCCAAGTATAGAAAGTTCGTTATTTAAATGCGCTAGGTCAAATTCGGCATTATGAATAATAAGTCTTTTATCTTTAATAAAAGTTAAAAATTGCTCTTCAATTTCTTTAAATTTTTTTTGTTTTACCAAAAATTCATCTGTGTATCCATGAACTTCTAGGGCTTTTTCTGATACTTTTCTTTCAGGATTTAAATAACAATGAAATCTATTTTTTGTTGGAATTAAGTTGTCTAACTCTACACAGCCAATCTCGACTATCCTATGGCCTTCTTTGACAGATATACCGGTTGTCTCTGTATCTAAAATTATCTCTTTCATTTATAAAGTTTTCTTAACAATTTTTTTAACAATTTTCTTAACAATTTTCTTAATAGGTTTTTCAGCAAAGCTATTTTTAATTATAAATTTCGATTTTTTTTTTTCATATTGAGGGGTAATTGAATTTTTTTAAATTTATTAAAAAGTTTTTGGTTAAAGTTTTTTCTCTTTTTTAATTTTCTAAGTATATCTAATTTTTTTGACTGAACATAAACTAAAATGTCTTCTTTTTTGTTTATTTTATTTTCAAGTAAAAGAGGTATGTCTAAAACTACAATTTTTTTATTATTGTGTTTTTTAAGAAAAATATTCATTTTTTTTTTTATTTCTGGGTGTACTATTTTAACAATTTTTTTTAAATTTTTGTTATTTGCTAATATTGCGTTAGAAATTTCTATTTTGCTTATTGGGAATGAGTGCAAGTAATTTGGCAAAATTTTTTTTAATCTTTTAAAAATTTTTTTATTTTCTTTATATATTTTACCAACTTCATCATCAGCATTAAATACTGGATAACCAAAAGTTCTGGCAACATAACTTTTACCAGAACCTATATCACCTAAAATTGCTACTCTAATCATTGATCCAAAAGTTTAATTATTTCTTCATTAATCTCTGGTTTAATACCGTGCCACAAATTAAAGGCAACCATGGCTTGATAGATAAACATCATTTTACCATTTTCAGTTTTGTGTCCAAGTTCTTTAGCAGTTTTTAAAAAATTAGTTTCTTTGGGGTTATAGATAACGTCATAAAAAAGTTTGTTTTCGCCAATATTGGTTAGATCTATTTTTATTTTATCCTCTGGGTTTAAACCCAAACTTGTAGCATTTACAATAATATCAAAATCAGGAATTTCACCCCAATTTACTATTTTTAAATTTTTATGTAAATTTCTTAAATTTTCAGCTTTTTCTCTCGTTCTATTGCTTATTATAATTTCAGAAACTTTCATTTTATCTAAAGCAAAAATTATAGATGGCACCACTCCTCCCGAACCTAATATAAAAACTTTTTTATTTCTAAAATTTAGTTCTAATTTTTGTAATGCAAGCCCAAAACCATCAATATCAGTGTTATGTCCTATTATCTTGTTATCCTTTAGAAGAATAGTGTTAACTGATTGGGTGCTTTCAGCTTCTATGCTTAATGCATCTAGATGCGAAATAATAATTTTTTTAAAAGGAACAGTTACATTAACTCCATGAATTTCTTTTTTTCTAATTTTGGAAATTAAGTTTTGAAGATCATCCTCATTTAATTTTTTTTTTTCATAAATTGCATTAATATTATTATTTTTAATCCAGTAATTGTGTAATTGGGGTGATAATGAGTGCTCAATAGGATTTCCAATTACTAAATAATTTTTCATTGTATTTTTTCTAAATATTCTTTAATTTTTTTAATCGGCAAACCCATTATTGTGTCTTTGTCTCCAGTAATTTTAAGAAATAAATCTCTTCCTTTTCCTTCAATTTGATAAACATTATAGGCATATAATGCTTCATCTGTAATTTTTGATAAATATGCTATTAAATCTTTATCTGTAAAATTTCTCATTGTTAATGAGGCTTTATCTGTATAATTCCAAATCATTGAGCCATTTTTTGAAATACAAACTGAGCTTATTAAGTGATGCATTTTACCATTAAGTTTTTTTAAAATAATTAATGCTTCTTCTCTATTTTCTGGTTTTGAAATTAATTCTCCTTCTAAATCAATAACACTATCGGCACCTAACACAATTTCGTTTTTTGTTGCCGAACTGACTTTATTTGCTTTTAATTTTGCCAAATATTGTGAAATAATCTCTGGTGATGCACTTTCTTTAATCAAACTTTTTTTAATATCATCCTCATCAACATTAGACGGTTTAACAGTGCTTGGTATATTGTTTTTATCTAATATTTCTTTTCTCACTTTGCTTTTTGAAGCAAGTATAATTTTACTTAACATTGTTTGTGTATATTTCGTGTATTTTTATTATTGAAGCTGCGGTTTCTTCAACAGATTTTCTTGTTACATCAATTGATGGCCACTTATATTTTTGAAAAGTTTTTTTAGCGTCTGCAATTTCTTTTTTAATATTTTCTATACTTGTGTAATTTTTGTTTTCGGTTTCTTTTAATGAATTCATTCTATTTTTTCTTATATCTACTAATCTTTGGGGCTCTGTATTAAGTCCAACAACACAAGTTAAGCTTGGGTTTTTTTTAAGCTTTTCTGGTAAAGAATTTTCATTTATTAATGGAATATTTGATGTTTTAAATCCTTTGTTGGCTAAATAAATTGATGTTGGGGTTTTGCTGGTTCTGCTTACTCCTACTAGAACAATGTCTGATTTTTCTATATCATTTATTAAATTTCCATCATCATGGTTCATTGTAAATTGAATAGCCTCTATTCTGTCATAATATTCTTCATTTAGAACGTGCTGTCCGCTTGGTTCATGGGATGCTTTTTGATTAAGTATTTTAGAAAAATTTAAAATTAAATTTCCTAGTACACCAAAACAAGGTATATTTTTTTCATCACTAACATTTGCCAAATATTTTGCTAAATTATTATCTACAATTGTATAAAGGATTACCGCATTCGCATTATTCTTGGCGTCCTCTAGAATTTTCAAAATTTGATTTTCTGTTCTTGTAAAAGAGTAAGAATGAACTTTATATTCAATATTTTTAAATTGTGCTTTTAGAGCCAAAAAAATTCTATCTAACGTTTCACCAGTTGAGTCAGAAATTAAATAAATTTGATATGTATTACTCATGAATAATTTGTTAATAATTTTGTATTATTTTAATAATTTTACATAATTTAGATATTTTTTAATAATCATTGTAAAACAAGGGTTTTATCAACAAAAATAGACAGCACCAATAAATAATACATTAAACTTGATAAAGTTAAAAAAAGCTACATTTTAAACAATATTAATAAATTTAAGATGTTATTAAACTGTTAATATAATGTTAATAAATATTAATCATCGTTATTCACAATACATAATACTAATACAATAATTATATATATTATTTTAATATGACACCACTCCACGAAGTAATAATTAATAAAAAAACTAAAATAAATCCAATATGGATAATGCGACAAGCTGGAAGATACTTGCCAGAATTTAGAGAAATAAGAAGATTAAATCCAAATTTCATAAACTTATGTTTAAACGAGAGCTTATCTGCAGAAATAACATTGCAACCATTAAAAAGATTTGATTTTGACGCCGCTATAATATTTTCAGATATATTAATGTTGCCATATGGTTTAAATCAAAAAGTTGAGTTTAAAAAAAACTTTGGACCAATTTTAGAAAATCTAAATATTAAAAATATGTCTAAGTTAGACGAAATAGATTTCGTTAAAAAAATTTACCCAGTTTATAAAGCAATTAAAAAAGTTAGTGATAATAGTCTTGTTAAAAACAAAAACACAATAGGTTTCGTAGGTGCCCCTTGGACACTATTGGTTTATATGATTAATTTACAATCACCTAAAAGAAATTTAAAAAAAGATTTTTTTGATGATAAATTTTTAATTAATAGAATTTTATTAATTTTAGAAAAATTTTTAAAAATACACATTAAAAATCAAATTGAAAATGGCGCAAATATAATACAAATATTTGATAGTTGGGCAGGATTACTTGATGAAAAAGATTTACCGAATTATATTTATACACCAACTTTAAATTTAGTAGATTTCACAAAAAAATTAGGTGTTCCTGTAATTTGCTTTCCTAGAGAAATTAAAAATTATAAAGAATTTTGTGAAATTGTTAAACCAGATGCGATTGGTATTGACTATAATATTGACCCAAAGAAAATTATTAATGGTATTCAAATACCAGTCCAAGGTGGACTTAACCCTAAAATTCTACTTACTGATAAGGAAACAATAAAAAAAGAGGCTATTAAATATTTAGATTTATTTAAAGATCATCCATATATATTTAACCTTGGGCACGGTGTCTTACCAGAAACTAATCCAGAAATGGTAGATTATTTGGTTAAAACTGTAAAAAGTTATTAATGAGAAAAGCAGTTATTTTATTTAACCTCGGTGGACCCGATAAACTAAATAACGTGGAGCCGTTTTTATTTAATTTATTTAATGATCCTGCAATTCTTAATTTACCAGGTTTTTTAAGATACCCGCTTGCCAAATTAATCTCTAATAGGAGAGCCCCAACTGCAAAAAAAATTTATCAAGAACTTGGTGGATCTTCTCCAATTTTGAAATTGACAGAGGAACAATCAAAAGCACTTGAACATAAGCTTAATAATGAAGATGATAATTCAGAATACAAATCTTTTATTGTTATGAGGTGTTGGAACCCAAGAGCAGAAGAGGTAGTAAAACAAGTTAAAAATTTTGGTCCAGATGAAGTCATATTAATGCCTTTGTACCCACAATACTCTGCTGCAACATCGGGCTCATCTATAAAAGAATGGAAAGATGTGTGTAAAAAAAATAATTTTGAGGTAAAAACAAGTACAATTTGTTGTTACCCAACAGATAAAAACTTTATTTTAGCCCATAGAAGTGAAATAATAAAAAAAATAGATAGTTTAACAAATTTTAAATTAATTTTTTCCGCTCATGGTTTGCCAGAAAAAAATGTTAGAAAAGGTGACCCTTATCAATGGCAAGTGGAACAAACAGTTAAAGAAGTTGTAAAATCTTTAAATGTTAAAAATTTAGATTGGATATTAAGTTATCAAAGTCGTGTTGGACCACTTAAATGGATTGGTCCATCAACAGACGACATTATTATTAAAAACTCAAAATTAGGTAAACACATTGTTTTGGTTCCCATTGCTTTTGTTTCAGAGCACTCTGAAACTTTAGTTGAGTTGGATATAGAATATAAAGAGCTTGCTGATAAAAATGGATGTAAAAATTATACAAGGGTTCCTGCACTAGGCACAAATGAAAATTTTATAAAAGCTATGTCAGATTTAATTATTAAAAAAGAGGAATATAATTTTAACAATAAACTTTATCCTCCCAAAATTCACTGTCCTAATAATTTTAAAAAATGTCCATGTTTAAATTATGAATAGTTATTTATTAATCAAAAGTTTACATTTAATAGCTGTTGTTAGTTGGATGGCAGGTCTTTTATATCTTCCAAGAATTTTTGTTTATCATGTAGAGAATAAAAAAAAAAGAAGCAACTGATATATTTGAGGTTATGGAAAAAAAACTTTTTTTTTACATTATGCGCCCAGCAATGATTTTTACATGGATCTTCGGTCTGATCTTAATTTATCTAAACGGAATAGAAATATTTTCTCAATTATGGATGCAAATAAAAATAGTTTTAATAATTTTGTTATCAGCCTATAATGATTATCTAGGAAAATGCCTTACATCATTAAAAAACAATACAAACACAAGATCTTCTAAATTTTTTAGAATAATAAATGAAATACCCACAATAATGTTAATTTTGATAGTATTTCTTGTAATTTTTAAGCCAATCTAAGGTTGAAATGTCATTTTTAGTATATATATTACTCTAATCTACTAAGTCCCTAAATTTATCCAATCATGAATATCCAAGAATTAAAATTAAAATCCTCCGAACAACTTATTACACAAGCCGAAGAGCTTGGAATTGAAAATGCTAGCACATTAAGAAAACAAGAAATTCTTTTTGCTATTTTAAAAAAAGTTGCAGAAAAAGAAGAAATAACAGGAGCAGGAGTTTTACAGTTATTACAAGATGGATTTGGTTTTTTAAGAGCAATGGAATCTAATTATTTACCAGGACCTGATGATATTTATGTTAGCCCAAGTCAAATTAGAAAGTTTGGGTTAAGAACTGGCGACACAGTTGAGGGACCCGTTAGAGCCCCCAAAGAAGGTGAAAGATATTTTGCTTTACTTCAAGTTAGTAAAATTAATTTTGAAGAACCAGAAAAAGCAAGACACAAAATCGCATTTGATAATTTAACTCCACTTTACCCCGATCAACAAATGGTAATGGAAGTGGAGACAACAAAAATTGAAAAAAAACCAGATTTAACACCTAGATTAATTGACCTTGTTAGTCCAATAGGAAAAGGTCAAAGATCAATTATTATTTCACCACCTAAAGCGGGTAAGACAATGATCTTACAAAGTATAGCAAATTCAATTGCTAAAAATTATCCAAAAAGTTATTTAATGGTTTTGTTGATTGATGAAAGACCAGAAGAAGTTACTGACATGCAGAGAACAGTTAAAGGTGAAGTAATTAGTTCAACTTTTGATGAACCTGCACAACGACATGTGGCTGTAGCAGAGATGGTTATTGAAAAAGCAAAAAGATTAACGGAGCATAAAAAAGATGTAGTTATTTTACTAGACTCGATAACAAGATTGGGTAGAGCTTATAATGCTGTGATACCAAGTTCAGGGAAAGTTTTAACAGGTGGAGTTGATGCGAATGCTCTTCAAAGACCAAAAAGATTTTTTGGTGCAGCAAGAAATATTGAAGAAGGTGGATCTTTAACTATTATTTCAACAGCTTTAATTGATACTGGTAGCAGAATGGACGAAGTAATTTTTGAGGAATTCAAAGGAACAGGAAATAGTGAAACAGTTCTCGATAGAAAAATTGCTGATAAAAGGATTTACCCAGCAATTGATATTACAAAATCAGGAACAAGAAGAGAAGAACTGTTATTCGATAAAAATGACCTTCAAAAAATGAATGTTCTTAGAAGAATAATAGCACCAATGGGCACTATGGATGCTATTGAATTTATAAATTCAAAATTAAAAGATACTAAAAATAATGCTGAGTTTTTTAACTCAATGAATAAACCTGCCTAAATATTTAAATTCTTTCTAAAATCATTTTAGTATAATGTTGCATTGTAATGCACGGGAAAGTAACTCAACTACAAAAATTATTTAGTAATAAAAAATATTCTGAAATAATTTCCATTATCGATAATGAAATTGATAATAAAGACCTCAATTCAGGTTTATTAAATTTATCTGGTGTTTGTAAACTACTATCAGGTAATTCAAAAGTTAATTTACGAAATTCAATTCAAGATTTTAGAAAAGCATATCTTAAAGAAAAAACCTCGATTAATGCCCTTGAAGCTTTAAAAAATTTTATTAATGCTTCAATGGATCTTTTTGATATTGAATTTAAATCTGACAACAATCTAGTGAATGAAAAAATTTTAGATGAAATTTTAGTTTATTTCGAGGAAAATAAATTTTTTTTTAAAAATAATGAAGATTATTGTAAAGCAATAATAAGAGTATTTAAACGTAGACTTGATATTGATAGTGTCATTTATTACTTAAATTTATTTTCCAATAAAAATAATCCAGACACAACATCCTCCTTAATTTATTTTAATTGTTTTAAAAAAGACTGGAAACAAGAAGATTTTTTTAAAATTTCTAAAAAGCTAGAAGAACAATTTATAACTTACCCGGGCACAAAATTATTTGACATAAAAATTAATAAAAAAAAAAAATTAACATTGCATTTTTTTCGGCTGATATAAGGGGCTCTCATTCAGTTACATATTTTTTAAAAACCTTATTATCTAATTATGATAAAGAGAAATTTAATATTCTTTTAATTTCAAATAACAAAATAGAGGACAAAACATTTGATTTTTTTAAAAAATTGGTCGACAAAACAATTAATATATTTGATAAAAACGACATTGAAGCAATAAATATCATTAGAGGCTATGAAATTGATATCATTTTTGATTTAATGGGTGTTACTTCGGATCATAGATTGGGATTGTTTAAAAATCGTTTAGCCCCAGTGCAAATTTCCTGGTGTGGTTATTGTAACACAACTGGATTAAACCAAATGGATTTTATTATTGCTGATCCCAACTTGGTTTATAAAAAAGAAATGAATTTATATTCAGAAAAAGTAGTTTTTTTACCCAATATTTGGAATTGTCATTCGGGCTTTAACTTTAAAAGAATCGAGAACCCTCCCCCATATTTGAAAAATAAATATATAACTTTTGGATCTTTTAATAATTTTAGAAAAATAAACGATGATGTTGTAAGTGTTTGGTCAGAAATTTTAAGAAAAATTCAAAATTCAAAACTAATTTTGAAAGCATCAGATAGTGCCTCAACTAAAATATTATTAAATAAATTTAAACAGCATGGTGTTTGTGACTCAATTGAATTTATTGCTTACAAAAAAAATTTTGAAGATCATATGAACTTATATCAAAAGATTGATGTTGCTTTAGATACTTTCCCGTATAATGGGGTTACAACTTCATTCGAAGCAATTTGGATGGGTGTACCTGTATTGACTATGAAAGGATATAATTTTAATTCAAGATGTGGAGAGTCGATTAACGCCAATATAGATTTAAATAATTTCATTGCTGTTAATGATAAAGATTATATTTTAAAAGCACTTAAGTTGTCTCAAAATTATGAATTATTATATGAAACAAGAAAAAAATTATTTGACCAAGCAATCTCAAGTCCTTTATTTGATAAAATAGATTTTAGAAAAAATTTTTTTGATTTAATTACAAATATTTATAAAAAAAAATACAATTAATATTTATGACAATATACGCTTTATCATCTGGACCAGGTATTTCTGGCGTTGCTATTATAAGAATTTCAGGTCAAGAAACCTCCAAAGCTATTAAGCTACTAACTGGCAAAAGTGTTCCAAAACCAAGGGTGGCAACGCTTAGAAAAATCAACAAAATCAACACTTCTGAGCTTATAGATGAAGGCATAATATTGTGGTTTCCTGGGCCTGAGAGCTACACAGGGGAGGATATGGCTGAAATACAGGTACATGGAAGCAAGGCTGTAATTGATGCTCTTCATTCCTCTATCTCAAATATTGAAAATTGTCGATTAGCAGAACCAGGTGAGTTTACAAAACTCGCATTTCAAAATGGAAAAATAAATTTACTTAAGGCAGAGAGTATCGCAGATTTAATTTCTTCTGAAACTGAAATTCAAAGACAGCAAGCAATAAAAATTATGAATGGCAAATCTTCTGACCAATTTAATTTTTTAAGAGAAAAACTTTTGAAAATATTATCTCATGTTGAAGCAAAAATAGATTTCCCAGACGAGGATTTGCCAAATGAGATTTTAAAAGGAATCAAAAAAAGTTCAGATGAAGTTTTAATCAACATTGAAAAAATTTTAGATGATAAAAAAATTGGAGAAAGAATTAGAGAAGGTTTTAAGATAGCAATCCTTGGACCTACTAATGCAGGTAAATCCAGTCTCCTAAATCATTTATCTAATAGAGATGTTGCAATAGTTTCAGAGATTGCAGGAACAACAAGAGATGTAATTGAAACACATCTTAATATAGATGGTTATCCGGTAATTGTTTCTGACACTGCTGGAATAAGAGAGTCTAAAAACGAAATTGAAAAGAAAGGTATTAAATTATCCTTAAATAGAGCAGAAGAAGCTGATTTGAAGTTGGTAGTTGTTGATTCCAAAAATCTTGATTTTACTGATGTTTTGAAGGGTTTATTGGATGAAAACGCAATTTTAGTAGTAAATAAATCAGATCTTTTGAAAGGAGATATTGACCCTGAGATTAAAAAATTAAATCATGTATTAATTTCAATTAAAGAAAATTCAAACATTGATGAATTAATTTTAAAAATAAAAAATAATTTAAAAAATAAATTTATAACAAGTGATGATATTTTAATTACTAGAGAACGACATAGACAACATCTGGAACAGTGTTTAGAGCATCTTAAAAATTTTAATAAAAAAAATGAAGTTGCGGACTTTGACAAAGCTGCAGAAGATTTAAGATTAGCTACAAGACACTTAGGTATGATTGTTGGAAAAGTTGATGTTGAGGAGATATTAGATAGTATTTTCAACGATTTCTGTATAGGCAAATAATAGTCTGTTTTCCTTGTTTTTAAGCCTTTTTTTACCAAAAAACGCTGATATTTGAAGCTTATTTAAGCAAAACTATACACATCTTGTAAATATAATAATCAGTTATAAATTTAGTTTATGAAAAATGATTTATTTTTCGATGTTGTAGTAATAGGTGGTGGCCATGCAGGATGTGAGGCAGCCGCAGCTTCTGCACGACTAGGAGTTAACACTGCCCTATTCACTCATAAGATAGAAACTATTGGAGAGATGTCTTGTAACCCAGCAATTGGTGGTTTGGGTAAAGGACATTTAGTACGAGAGATAGATGCCCTTGATGGTGTTATGGGTGAGGTTGCAGACAAATCAGGTATTCAATTTAGATTATTAAATAGAAGTAGAGGCCCAGCAGTAAGAGGACCTAGAACTCAATCAGATAGATCATTATACCGTAAATATATGCAAGAAAAACTTGTAAATTACTGTAATTTAAGCATTTTTCCAGATCCAGTAGTAAAGTTTATTTTTAATAAAAATACAATAACTGGATTTGAAACTAAACAAGGCAAGAAAGTTTTATGTTCTAAGTTAATACTAACAACGGGCACTTTTTTAAATGGTTTGATACATATAGGTGATGAAAGAACACCAGCTGGAAGGTATGATGAGAAACCTTCAACAGGACTAACTGAACAATTAGAAAAATATAATTTTAAAATAGGAAGATTAAAAACAGGAACCCCTCCCCGACTTGACTCAAGAACAATTAATTATAAAAATTTAGAAGAACAGTTTGCAGATGAAGATCCTTATTTTTTTTCTTTCTTAACTAAAAAAAATATTAACAAACAAGTTTCATGTCGTATGACTTATACTAACGATAAGGTTCATAAAATTATTGAAAAAAATTTATCTAAGAGTGCTATGTACTCTGGTAGTATACAAGGTGTTGGACCTAGATACTGTCCATCTATAGAAGACAAGATTGTAAAATTTGCCGATAAAGGTCGACACCAGATATTTTTAGAGCCTGAGGGGCTTAATGACCATACAATTTACCCTAATGGCATCTCTACATCACTTCCAGCGGACGTTCAGCAAGAAATATGTAATAATATCAATGGTTTAGAAAATGTCTTAATTATAAGACCGGGATATGCGATAGAATATGACTATATAGATCCAAGAGAACTGTTTTTAACACTTGAGACCAAGAAGATTAGTAACCTTTACCTTGCTGGACAGATTAATGGCACAACAGGATATGAAGAAGCTGCAGCTCAGGGTCTTATAGCCGGGATAAATGCCGCTCTATCTATTAAAAAATTAGAACCTTTCATACTCGATAGATCAGATGCTTACATAGGAGTAATGATTGATGATTTAGTGACCAAAGGTGTGGCTGAACCATATAGAATGTTTACATCAAGAGCAGAATATCGGTTAAGCCTTAGATCTGATAATGCCGATCAAAGGCTCACTAACAAAGGTATTTCTATAGGTTTAATTGGAGAGAATAGAAAAAATTTATATGAGGAAAAACATAAAAAAATAGATAACATTGTGAGAAAAATGGATAAATCAACTATTTCTCCATCAAAAGCTGAAGATTTTGGTATTAAAATAGCTAAAGATGGTGTTTTAAGGTCTTCGAATGAAATATTGAGCCAAATAGGGGTTGATATGAAAAAAATTAGAGAAATATGGTCTGAAATCCCCTATTTTGATAAAGAGATAGATGAACAAATAGAGATTAATGCTCATTATAGAGGGTATTTGAAGAAACAAAAAGCTGATATTTTAGCTTTCAAAAGAGATGAAAATTTGATGATACCAGAACAAATTAACTACGATAGACTTTCAGGTCTATCAAACGAAGTTAAAGCTAAATTTAAAGAGATTAAACCCAAAACGATGGGTCAAGCTCTCAGAATTGATGGAATTACTCCAGCAGCAGTATATATTTTGTTGTCACATGTCAAAAGAAAGTCTATTAAGCATATAGCTTAATGGAACAAGAAATTTTAGATACATATAATAAACTCAACAGCTTAAATGTTTCACGTGAAACATATTTAGATTTTGAGTCCTTTATTTCGATGATAATAGAAAAAAATAAAGAAATTAATATAATTAGTCAAGAAACAGCAAAAAATAGCATCATTAGGGACCGTCATATTATAGATTCAGCGCAAATAATTGATTTTATTGATTTAAATCAAAATACAACTTCAGATTTAGGATCTGGTGGTGGTATGCCAGGCATAATAATTGCAATTATACTAAAAAATATAAAAAATAAAATGAAAGTTAATTTATATGAGAAAAGTCATCATAAAAGCGCTTTTTTAAAAGAAGTGTCTAAAAAGTTGGAATTAAAAACAGAAATAATACAAAAAAATGTTTTTGATTTAAAAAATATAGAAACTGGAACAATAATGTCTAGAGCATTTAAACCAATGCCAATTGTTTTGGATTTAGTTTATGAAAATTTTTCAAGTTATAAAAATTTAATTTTTTTTATGGGCAGGAATGGAAAAAATGTTTTTAAAGATTCTTTAAAGAATTGGGATCTTGAGTATGTAGAAAAAAAAAGTTTAACTAGTGAAGATTCATTTTTATTAAATATTAAAAATATTAAAAAAAAGATTACAAAAAATTAGATGCAAATTATTTCTGTGATTAATCAAAAGGGTGGGGTTGGAAAAACAACAACGGTGATTAATCTTGCAGCAGGTTTATCTCAACAAGGTAAAAAAATTCTAGTTATTGATTTAGATCCACAAGGAAACGCAACTACAGGTCTTGGTTTGTCCAACACAGATAACTCAACAGACACTGTTTATGGCGTTTTGAATGGATCAAAAGAAATTTTTGAAGTTATTAAAAAAACTGAATTTGAAAATCTAGATCTGATTAGTTCTAATGTAGACTTGTCTGGACTGGAAGTCGAAACTGCAGATGATGGAAATAGAGCATTCATCCTAAAGCTTAAATTAATGGCTTATTTAAAGGATTCTGGGTCATTATATGACTATATTTTGATTGATTGTCCACCATCACTGAGTTTATTAACAGTAATGGCATTAGTATCTTCACATTCACTTGTAGTTCCTCTTCAAACAGAATTCTTTGCACTCGAAGGACTTACGCAACTTATGAAAACAATTGAGAGAATTAAAGTTAGTTTGAACCCAGATTTAAAGATTAGAGGAATACTTTTAACAATGTATGACAAAAGAAATAAACTTTCATCACAAGTAGAAAAAGAGGCAAGAGATTATTTTAACGAAAAAGTTTACTCAACTGTAATTCCAAGAAATGTTAGATTGTCAGAAGCACCTTCTCACGGTATGCCAGTTTTAATTTATGATAAATCTTGTCCTGGAAGTAAGTCATATTTTAGCTTTACAGATGAATTTATGAATCAAGAAATAATTACAGGGAGTGCTGCATAATGGATTCAAATAAAATAAAAAAAGGATTAGGAAGGGGCCTGTCATCATTAATTGGAGAAACAAAATTAGAGACTCAAAAAAATCAATTATCAATTAGTGACTTAATACCTAATAAATATCAACCTAGAAAAATTTTTGATGAAACTAACTTAAATGATCTCACAAATTCAATTAAAGAAAGAGGTATTTTACAACCAATCATTGTTAGAAAATCTAATGATGACAGATCTAAGTACGAAATAATTGCTGGAGAGAGAAGGTGGCTTGCAGCACAAAGAGCGGGTCTTCATAATGTACCAGTGGTTATAACAGAGGCTGATGATTTAAAATCTTTGGAATTTGCCATTGTTGAAAATGTTCAAAGACACGATTTAAATCCATTAGAAGAAGCACAGGGTTACAAAAGATTGATTGATGAATTTTCTTATGATCAGGAAAAAGTTTCTAAATTTATAGGAAAAAGCAGAAGTCATATAACTAACTCTTTAAGACTTTTAACACTTCCTAACGATATAATAAAATTGATAGAAGCTCAAAAATTAACTGCAGGCCATGCGAAGATATTAGTAGGCTTAGAAAATGCTAATTATATAGCTAATAAAATTATTGATAAAAAACTATCAGTGAGACAAGCAGAGGCACTTGTAAAAATTTTCAAAAATAAGACAGGAAAATTTAAAAAGCCAAAAGATTCAAATATTAAAAATTTAGAAATTTCAATTTCTAATAAAATTGGTCTTACAGTTGCTATACAAAATGATAGAAAAAATAAAGGTAAAATTTATTTCGAGTATAAAGATTTAGATCAGCTTAATAAAATTATTGATATTATCAAAACTCATTATTAACATCTAAAGATACCAAGTTTAAAATGAAATCTGACATAATGTTAACTGAATTGTTGGAATTTTTTTTTACTAAAATTTCCATTTCATTTACATTATAAATTAATTTAATTATTTCTTTTGGGGTCCATTTTATAATTTGTTGTTTTATCAATTCCTTGTCTTTCCAAAATATAGGAGGTTTCGCGTTAGAAATCGTTTTGTTTATATCTTTGTTTTCTTTAAATTCTTTTGATAATTTGAGTATTTTTTTTAGTTTATTTAATAATGTTCTAGTAAAAATAATACAATCTTCATTTGAAAAGTTATTTTCATTTAAAATTCCTATTGTTTTTTTTTTATTTTTAGCCAAGCAATTATCTATTAGTTCTGAAATACTATAGTTTTCAATTAAGTTAATTAATTTTAATAAGTTTTCAGATGATAGTTTTTTTTTATTAAGACAAAAAAATTTTATTTTTTGCATTTCATTTTTCAATACACCACGATCACTATTACATTTATTAATAATCAAATTTATATGAGACTGTGACATTGTAATATTATTTTGTCTTAAAAAATTATTAGTAAATCTTGATAATATTTCTGGTGTATCAGGGTAAAATGCTACACATGTCAATTTTTTATCTTTCTCAAATAAAGATCTTAATTTAGATTTTTTATCGAGAATATTTGAATTGATTATGATTGATATATCAGAAAGATCTTTATTTAATAAATTTTCAATCGTATTTAATATTTTTTCTGTTGCTCTATTAATAATTATAATTTTTTTATCATCAAATAATGATTTAGATAATATCTCATTATATAATATTTCTTGATTATCTAAAATTTGTTTTTCATCATATGTGTTTATTGTTATGTTATTATTAATTTCTAATAGTTTTGAAATTTCTTCTTCTTTTGCACCTTCATTTTGCCCATAAAACAATACTAAATTATTTTTTTCTAAATCTAATTTTTTAATTTCATATGATTTTAAAATCATTTTTGACTGAGCAATTCTAGATTCAGTTTTCTTGCTATTGAAACTGCAAAGTTTTTTCTAATTATATTCTCATAATTTTTTTGTTCAAAAATATCTGATGTATTATTTAAATTTTGCTTATCCTCAAAAGAAATTTTTTTGGTGATTTTGTCATTTTCTATTACAAATCGTGTTAAAACAGTAACTTGGTAATCTGATGCGTTACCCTTGCTATCTCTTGAAATAACTATTTTATTATAAGATGTATTAATTTTTAAATTGATAATTTTTTTTGCATCTGAATTAGATATTTTTTTAAGTTCAGAACTTAATAAATTGTTAATTAATTTATCACCATTTTTTTCAATTATATTTATTGAATAATTAATTTTATTTTCATTATTGATTATCGGTGTAAATCCACAATTAGCTGTAAACACAATTATAAAAATAAAAAAAATTCTTTTAATCATTTAAATTATAATATTCATTAATTTATTTTTAATATAAATTACTCTTTTTATACTATCTTTATTAAAATATTTATTGAGAGTTTCATCTTTATTGATTATTTCCAATATATTTTCTTTTGATATATTTATTTCTGTTTGGATTAGCCCTCTTTTTTTACCATTTATCTGAATAACTATTTTTGCAGTATCTTCTTTCAATATTGACTCATCATACTTAGGCCATCCAATTTTTTTACTCTCCATTAAACTTAAGCATTCATTTGAAAAATGAGGAATAATTGGTGAAATTGCAGTTAAGATTTTTTGATAGTTTTCAAACAATGTATCTTTCTTGTAGTTTTGATTAATCTGTTTGAATATAAATGAATACATTTCATGTAAATTAGCTACAATTTTATTATAATTAAATTCTTCAAGATTATTAGTTATGGTTTTTAAAAATTTGTTTGTATATTTCTGAATTTCATCATTTGTATCTAATGCATGATTTTTTTTTATTTCTTCAGAAATTTTTGAATTTAAATTCCATAATTTTTGTATAAATTTATATGATGATACAATTCCCTCTTCTGACCACTGAACATCTTTTTCAGGAGGACTGTCAGATAATATAAAAAGTCTTGCTGCGTCTGCACCATAATTTTCAATAATATTTTCAGGATCTATAGTATTTTTTTTTGACTTAGACATAGACTCTGAAGGTCCAACTACAACTTGTGTAGATCTGTCCTTTTTAAGATACTTTTTGCCTTGTATAGTTTCTATCTCATCAGGACTAACCCAATTATTATTTGGATCTTTGTATGTTTCGTGACAAACCATACCTTGTGTAAATAGACCATTAAAGGGTTCTAAAATATTAAAATTTTCATTTTTATATGATAGTGCTTGCATAAAAAATCTTGAATATAGTAAATGCAAAATAGCGTGTTCAACACCGCCTATATACTGATCAACGGGCATCCAATAATTAACGTCCTCATTATCAAAACCATAGTCACTCTTTTTCGAAGAACAAAACCGTAAAAAATACCAGGAAGAGTCAACAAAAGTATCTAGCGTGTCAGTTTCTCGTATATATTCTTTGTCATCAATTTTAACATTTTTCCAATCATTGGCATTATCAAGAGGGTTACCTGTCGGACTAAGTTTTGAAATTTTAGGTAATTCAACTGGTAGCATTTCAACTGGAATTTTTTTTGGATTATTATTTTCATCATAAATAATTGGTATCGGACAACCCCAGTATCTTTGTCTTGAAATTCCCCAATCTTTTAATCTAAAATTAATTTTTTTTTCCCCTAAATCATTTTCTTCAAGATAATCAATGGTTTTTACAATAGAGTCTTCTGGGCATTTCAATCCATTTAAAAAAGATGAATTAAAAATATAACCAGGACCTGTGTATGCTACATCACTAACCTTAAATTGTGAATCTTCTAATTCCGGAGTAACAACAGGACTTACTTTTAAATTATATTTTTTTGCAAAATCAAGATCTCTTTGATCGTGTGCGGGACATCCAAAAACTGCACCTAGCCCGTAATCCATTAAAACAAAATTTGCAAAATAAACAGGGACTTTGATTTTGTCATCAAGTGGATTTATGGCAATTAATTCTGTTTTAAAACCTATTTTTTCTGCATTTGCGATAGATTCCTCTGTTGTACCAGTTGAGGAACATTTTTTTTTAAATTTAATAAATTCAGGATCACTTTCATAAAATTTTGCTAATGGGTGATCAACTGATAAAGCTAAAAATGATAATCCAAATAAAGTATCTGGTCTTGTGGTAAAACATTTTATTTCAGAAACATCTTTTGAATTATTTATTTTAAAAGAAATCTCACAACCAAAAGATTTACCTATCCAATTTTTTTGCATTATTTTAACTTTGTTAGGCCATTGACTTAGAGAATCTAAGTTTACCAATAGATCTTCAGAAAATTTTTTAATATTAAAGAACCATTGATTTAATTTTTTTCTCTCAACAATTGCCCCAGAGCGCCATCCTTTGCCATCAATTACTTGTTCATTGGCAAGAACAGTTTGATCTATTGGGTCCCAATTAACATACTCCTCTTTTCTATAAACCAAACCTTTGTCGTATAATTCTAAAAAAAATTTTTGCTGATGCTTGTAATAATCTGGTGAACAGGTCGAAATTTCTCTTTCCCAATCTATTGAAAGACCAAGTTTTTTCAATTGTGATTTCATTTTTGCAATGTTTGACTCAGTCCAAGTTTTCGGGTCTAAATTATTCTGTCTAGCAGCATTTTCAGCTGGCATACCAAAGGAATCCCAACCCATTGGATGAAGAACATTAAAGCCTTGTAAAGCCTTATATCTAGCTAGCACATCACCAATGGTATAATTTCTTACGTGTCCCATGTGAATTTTTCCTGAAGGATATGGAAACATTTCCAAACAATAAAATTTTTTTTTATTTTTGTCTAATTTAGCAGAAAATGTTTTCTCCTTTTCCCAAAAGCTTTGCCATTTAGATTCAATTTCTTTAAAGTTATATCTTTCCACGAAATTTAATTTTTTGTTTATGAATTTTAGGTTTCAAAAAAAGTTTATTGTATTAATTATCTTCTTCTTCCTTTTTCTTAGCTTTGTAAATAGCTGCTTTCTTTAAAATTTGTTTTTTTAATTCGGTCACTAGAACTTTTTCAGTTTGTACAATTTTACAATTCATTAAGTTTTTTTCACAGATTTTTGTAAAAACTTTTATATCTAGGGCATCCGACCTCACTTCGTTTGTAAGAAATCTTATAGAAATTTTAATACTTTCATTTAAATTCTTATCATCTGAATACCAATCAGTTATAATAATACCTCCACTATAATTTACAGAAGCAAGAGGCATAAAATCAATTATATCAAGAGATGCTCTCCATAATTCATTAGAGCTCGCAAATTCAAAAGTTCCTCCCTTATTAAGATTTTGGAGTGAGCCATTAATTGTAAACCCACGACCTTCTTTGATATTTTGCTTAACTCTTTTTTTTGGATCGTCTGGAAATTTTCTGGCATCACCTCCTGGTAATTTGCCATTACATCCAACTAAAAAAAAAGAGATTAATGGTAATAAAATGATTAATTTAAGGTATTTAATTGAATTCATTTTGATATCTTAAAAATTAATAGCTTATACAACATATTTTTTAAATACCTAAAATATAAGTAAAATCACAAAAAAAGTGATGCAAAAATGCAACACCTACAGAATTATTTAACAAAAACCATGAATATTACGCATAATATTATATTTCGACTGATATACAGTCGATGTTTATTATTAATAATTAACATTAATTTAAAAGGAGTAATTAATATGAACACATTTAAAAAAATAGGTTTAACTGCTTTAGCTGGTTCGCTAGTAGTTACATCTGCTTACGCTGGTGCTGTTTCAGTAGCTGGTGGCGCTTCAATGGGCGTTAAAAATAACAAAGGTAACCAAGGTAAATCTTGGACTATGGGTAACCAGTTAACTTTCACAGGTGCTGGTGAATTAGATAATGGTATGAATGTATCAATATCTTTCGTATTAGACCAAGCCGATGATAGTACTACTACTGGTACTGGTCACAATGCAACTTCTCCATTTGACAGTCACTCAGTAACTGTATCTTCAGATGCTATGGGTTCTTTAACTATGCATGGTGAAGGTGGAGCTTCTGCACAAGCTGCTTTAGATACTACAGCTGGTGGTGACCTATGGGATAACGGATTTGGATTCACAACTCCAGAAGCATCTGCTGGTGCTGGTGGTATGTTAGTATACACACTTCCTTCAGTAATGGACGATCTAACACTTAAAGCTTCATACACAGCTGGTGGTGCGGGTAAAGGGTCAGCAATGGCTTACTCAGTATCATACGCTGGTGTTGAAGGTTTAACATTAGATTACGGTATGGGTGAAACTGAAACTGTAGCAGCAACTGCTGATACTACAACTATCAGAGCTTCATACGCTTACGGATCATTCACAGGTACATACGTTGTAACTGACCATGATGATATTGCAGCTAGTAATGATGAAGAAGTTACTTCATGGAAATTATCATACACTGTGAACGATGATATTTCAGTATCATACTCACAAGAAACTCATGATGATGAAGGAACTGCTATTGACGAAGAAGTTGATAGTGTTAACGTTTCTTACACATCAGGTGGTATGACTTTATCAGCAGCTCAAATCAATGCTGATAACGTAGGAAACACAAATGACGCAAGTGCAGACAAAGAAAGATGGACTGTATCTGCTTCATTTGCATTCTAATTTAATTTAGATTGAAATTATAAAAGGGCCCCTTTTTAGGGGCCTTTTTTTTATTCAAAATAAGATATTCCTGCAAATTCAAAATTTTTAATAAGCCTAAGAATTTTCAAATTTTTTTTTGAAACACCACCAAGAATAACAACTTTCTTCTTTGTCAAATTAGAGAGTAATTTAAATCTATTTATACCTAAATAATTCTTATTTTTTTTAAATAAAGACGATAAAAAAATTTTATCAACTTTTTGTGTTTCTTTAGTTTTTATTTCTTTGAGATTGTGTGCAGAGCCAATAATTTTAAATTTCTTTTTATAAGAATAATTAAGGTGGCTTAAATTGTTATTAAAAGAGGGAATATAGGCTCCATCTAAATTTAACTTAGTTGCTAGTTTAATATTATTTGATAAATAAAATTTAATATTTCTTTTTTTACAATATTTTTTTAATTTTATAATTTCGTTTACATTAACTACTTTAGATAAATAATTTCTATAAATAATAATTGTTTGCTTGTCTTGTTTGTCAATATTGTTTGTATCGAATTTATTTATGAAGTAATATTTAGTTTTTAAATAGTTATGCATAGTACAATTCAAAATTTAATTGATATAGAAGATAAAATTAAATCTAATTTAGCTGTTTTAGCAATTAATAAATTACCAAAAATTATTGGAGTATCCAAGACTTTTAAGATGAATCAAATTTTACCACTGATTAATCATGGACATATTGATTTTGGAGAAAACAAAGTTCAAGAAGCAATTGAAAAATGGACTAAAGTTAAGGTAAATAATCCAAATATTAAATTACATATGATTGGAAAATTACAAACCAATAAAGTTAAATATGCTGTTAAAATATTTGATTACATACACTCAGTTGACAGTGAAAAACTTGCAAAAAAAATATCTGATGAGCAAATAAAAATAAACAAACATATTAAAATTTTTATCCAAGTTAATATAGGTGATGAAAATCAAAAATCAGGTGTTGCTATAAATCAGCTGAAAAAATTAGTTTCTTATTGTAAAGAAATTAATTTAAAGATTTTAGGATTAATGTGTATTCCTCCATTAGATGTTAATTCTTCAACTTATTTTAAAAAAATGTCTTTATTAAATAAAGATTTTAATTTCTCAGAATTAAGCATGGGTATGTCGTCAGATTATATGCAAGCATCAGAAAACTCAGCAACTTTTTTAAGAATTGGTTCTAGTATCTTTGGATCTAGATCTTAAAATATTTTTATTTTAGTATTCCTTTTGATCAACTTTAACACTATTAAAAAATCTTTTTTTCTCAATCCTATACATCCTGCTGTAGGTTTGTAATTTTTTGTTAAATGGATAAAAATACAACTACCTAAACCAGTAACAGGTTTAATGAAATTATATTTGATGGGAATAAGTAAATCATATTTCTTATCTCTTCTTTGGAGTTTTTCATGCTTCACTTTATTTTTAGTGTTAACAAGCCTATTATATTTTTTTGGATAATTGACATCGTCACACCAACCCATATTTTTTTTAATTTCAATACATTTTAAGGATGTTTCGGGTTTTTTGCATCTATCTTTTCTATAGTATAAGTGCTGTATACCAAAAGTTCCCTTAGGTGTTTTGTGATCTCCCTCAAGCTTTTTTTTTGAAATTCCATTTTTCCCCACACAACATTTAAGATAATAGCCATCAATTTGAAGAGTATGTTTATTTTTCAAAAAAAGTGTCATATCTTTATATTATATGAATAGTCAATATTTATTTATTTATCAGTTTAAAAATTTATATCAAATTCTTAAAGAAATTGATCAAAATTTAAATTTTGAAATTAAGAATATTCCTAATGAAAAAAATTTAAATAATGAAATTAATGATCTAAAAAGTTATCTAGTAATAACTAAAAATGAAATACCTAATATCAAAAATCAATTCGTTTTAGGTCAATTACCAATAAAAATTTCTAAATTAATAGAAAAATTAAATGTCGAATTTTTGAAATATCAATTTAATGATCAATCCCAGATTATTATTGGTGACTATAATATCAATCTTAATTCTAGAGAGATGATATTAGGTAATGCAAAACTTAAACTTACTGAGAAAGAGGTTAACACAATACTTTACATATCGAAAATGAGCAAATCTGTAAGCATTGATGAGCTTCAAACTAATGTGTGGGGATATCAATCAGATATAGAAACCCATACAGTTGAAACTCATATTTATAGACTCAGAAAAAAAATCTCTAAATTTTTTGAAGATAAAAATTTTATAATTAGTAAAAACAATGGCTACGAAATTAGGTAAAAAAAATCCTATAATTAAACAACTTTATTCAAAAAAGTTTAAGCCTAAAATTGTAAAACCAAAAAAGGGCAAAGGCAGCTATAAACGAATAAAAAAGTCTTAAATTCTTGCTCCAACTTTTTGAATAATCTTTGATGATAGTTCTGTCCCTTTAATTAAACTTTCTTGGATACTTATTTTATTGATTACTCCATGTAAGTATCCTGCTGCAAATAAGTCTCCAGCACCAGTAAGATCAGTTATTTTTAAATTTTTTTCTGCGGGACATTCAAAAATTTCATTGCCTTTTATTGATATAGCTCCTTTTTCGCCTCTAGTAATTATAATATTTTTTTTTAAATTTTTTGAAAAAGAAATTGCTTCATCAAATGATGTGCTATTTATTAATGATAATATTTCTTGTTCATTAGCAAATACAATATCCAACTTATTCTCTACTAATTTTAGAAATCGACTCTTATGTCTTTCAACACAGAACACATCAGATAAAGACATAGCGGTTTTATTTGAATTAATTATTGCTTTATCAAATGCCTTTTTAGGCCCACCTTCATCCCATAGATAGCCTTCAAGGAAAGTTAATTCTGCACTTTTAACATCATTTTCGTTTATATCTGAGTCATTAATTTTGCCCGCTGTTCCAAGAAATGTACACATGGTTCTTTCTGAGTCGGGTGTAATTAAGATTAAACAACTACCCGTAGGAAAAGGTTCATCTTTTTTTGAATATAAGTAATTAACTTTTTCTTTTTTTAATCCATCTTCATATTTTTGACCAAGATCATCATTTTTAACTTTGCCAATAAAACCTACATCATTACCTAGTTGGGATAAGCCGACTATAGAATTTGCAACTGAACCACCTGATATAGTTTCCTCAATATTTAATAAAGAAATTAAATTTTTAAATTCTTCTTCGTCTATAAGTTTCATGGTGCTTTTAGTTAAAGAATTTTGAATAAGAAATTCTTCATCCACTCTACAAAGCACATCTACAATTGCATTACCAATTCCTAAAATTTTCATATTAAGCTTTTTTTGTTTTTAAAGGTTTTGTTCTGTTAGGATAACAAGAAGTGCATATTTTACAAGTTAAACCATAACAGTCTCTAGCCTTGCAAAACTCTCTTCCATAATAAATTATTTGGAGATGAAGTTTACTCCAAGTTTTTTTTGGAAATATTCTTTTCAAATCTTCTTCTGTTTGAATAACATTTTTTCCATTAGTTAAGCCCCATCTTTGTGCCAATCTATGAATATGAGTGTCGACCGCAAAAGCAGGATAGCCAAATCCTTGAGACATCACAACACTTGCCGTTTTATGACCTACGCCTGGTAATTTCTCAAGTTCTTCAAAAGTTTTTGGAACTTTGCCACCATGATTTTTTAAAAGTTGTTTAGACAGCAGGTAAATACTTCTTGCTTTGACTCTAAAGATGCCAATTTTATTAATTAATTTTTCTATTTTTCTTCTTCCTAATTTTACAAAATGTTCTGGCTTATTATATTTAGGATATATATCTTTTGTTACATTGTTAACATTTAGATCTGTACATTGAGCAGACAGAAGAACTGAAACCAAAAGTGTAAATATGTTTCTATGTTTTAATGGAATAGGTGTTTCTGGGTAAATTTTATTTAAAGTTTTTAATATGAGTTTTGATTTTTTTTTTTCATCCATTATGAAAAGTTTAATAAATCTCTCATAGAATACAGACCAGGCTTTTTATTCATTAACCATTTAGCTGCTGTTAAAGCTCCATCTGAATATAACGCTCTATCAAATGCCTCGTGATTAAGAGTGATTATTTCTTTTCCACTTGAAAATTTTACTTCATGTTCTCCAATAATTTTACCTTTTCTTATTGAATTAAAATTAATTTTTTCTCCATATGGAAATAATTTCTTATTTAAAAATTTCTTACCCATTAATTTTAAGAGCTCTTTATTTTTCCCATTTGCAATACCTTTTCCGAGCATCAAGGCAGTACCTGAGGGATAGTCTTTTTTGTGCTTATGGTGAACTTCATAAATTTTACTTAAATAATCATTTGTTAATGATTTTGATGTTATTTCAGTTAGATACATTAATAAATTTACACCGAGACTCATATTACCAGCTTTTAATATTGAAATTTTTTTTGAAAATTTTTTAATCATACCCTCTTCTTTTTGAGTAAAACCTGTTGTTCCAATTACAACTTTTTTTTTAAGTTTTGAGGCGATCTTTAATATTTCAAGTGTACATTTGGGGATAGTAAAATCTATTATTACATCAGTTTTTTTAAAAGCATCTTCTGTATTCAACTCAGGTTTAATTCCATTAAATTTTTTATTTATCAATCTATTTTCTGTCAGTGACTTAAGTGCAAAATTGTGATTAGTCTTAGATGATTTTATGAGCTGCTGACCCATTCTTCCCATGCAGCCAGTTATTCCTAAATTAATTTTCTTCATCAGAGAAATATTAACCTTTTTTATTGAATTAGTCTTTTAGTTTTTCCAGAAACTTTTTGCTTTTTGGAAGAATTTTTTAATGCTAGGATTTGATTTTTCATTTTCAATTTCTCTAAATTTTTCAAGTAATTCTTTTTGCTGTTTATTTAAAGACACAGGAATTTCAGTATTAACTTGTACATATAAATCTCCATAATCACCCCTCCTCATGAAAGGCATACCTTTGCCTTTTAATCTAAATTGTTTGCCACTTTGAGTACCATCAGGAATTTTAATTTTTGCCTTACCACCATCGATAGTTGGTATTTCAATTGTTGTACCAAGTGCTGCATCAGCTATAGATAAAGGAAATTCAAAGAATAAATTTTCATCAGATCTTTTAAATAAATCATGAGAATTAACATTTATAAACAGGTATAAGTCACCCGTTGCTCCACCCCTGTTTCCAGCTTCACCTTTACCTGCTAACCTAATTCTTGTTCCATCATCAACCCCTTTTGGTATTGTTACAGATATTTTTTTTGAAGTTTGCTTTTTACCTTGGCCGTTACAGTCACTACATGGATTAGTGATTTCCTCACCATTACCATTACATTGTGGACAAGTTTGCTGAACAGTAAAAAAACCTTGGTTAGATCTTATTTTTCCATTTCCTCCACAATAGGTACATCTATCAGGAGAATGTCCAGGTTTAGAGCCATTTCCTTTACATGTATTACATTTTTCAGTTGTAGAAAATTTTATATCTTGTTTTTTGCCTTCGTATGCTTCTTCAAGTGTAATTGATAAATCGTATCTTAAATCTGAACCTCTATTGTTTGAACTTCTATTACTTCTTGATCTTCCACCACCACCAAAATCTCCAAAAAAATCTTCAAAAATATCTGAAAAATCAGCTCCACCAAAACCACCACTTTGTCTGCCTCCACCATTTTCAAAAGCAGCATGTCCAAAATTATCGTAGTTTTGTTTTTTTTCACTATCTGAGAGAATACCGTAGGCCTCGCTAGCTTCTTTAAATTTATCTTCAGCAGCTTTATCATCAGGATTTTTATCAGGATGATATTTTACAGCGAGTTTTCTATAGGCTGATTTTAATTCATTGGCATTTGCATTTTTGCCAACACCCAAGACGTCATAAAAATCTCTTTTAGCCATAAGTTATTTTAAGATGATACTCGTTGATAAAGGTTTTAAGCGCTTTTTTCTTTGTCTTCTTCTTTATTCTCTTCTTTTACTTCCTCAAAATCTGCATCAACAACATTATCGTCTTTTTTTCCTTCATCATTATTGCTATCATTAGATGAATCAGGTTTTTTTTCTTGAGATTTATAAATAGCCTCACCTAATTTCATTGAAGCTTGGACTAAAGTTTCCGTTTTTTTCTTAATATCCTCGTTATCAGTACCTTTTAAAGCTTCTTTTAAGCTAGAAGACGCATCTTCAATTGCTTTTTTCTCAGCATCTGTGATTTTAGAACCATGTTCTTTGAGATTTTTTTCAGTTGAATGAACTAAGGTATCTGCTTGATTTCTAACATCTACAGATTCCCTTTTCTTTTTGTCCTCTTCCTTATTAGCTTCAGCATCTTTAACCATTTTTTCAATCTCATCTTCACTTAGTCCACCAGATGCCTGGATCTGAATTTTTTGTTCTTTACCAGTTCCTTTATCTTTTGCTGATACACTAACTATTCCGTTTGCATCTATATCGAAAGTCACTTCAATCTGTGGAACACCTCTTGGTGCAGGGGCTATGCCAACTAATTCAAAATTTCCTAACATTTTGTTATCAGTTGCCATCTCTCTTTCACCCTGCAGCACTCTAATAGAAACTGCTGGCTGATTATCTTCTGCAGTAGAAAATACTTGGCTTTTTTTTGTTGGTATTGTTGTATTTTTTTCAATTAATTTAGTTGATACACCGCCAAGTGTTTCAATTCCTAAAGAAAGTGGAGTAACGTCTAATAAGAGAACATCCTTTACATCACCTTGGAGTACACCTGCTTGAATAGCTGCACCCATTGCCACAACTTCGTCTGGATTAACACTTTTATTTGGATCTTTACCAAAAAAATTTTTAACTTCAGCTAATACTTTCGGCATTCTAGTCATACCACCAACCATTACAATTTCATCTATATCACTTGCTGAGATTCCAGCATCATTCAAAGCTGTTTTGCATGGAGGTAGGGTTCTTGCTATTAAATCTTCAACAAGAGCTTCCAATTTAGCTCTAGTCATTTTTAAATTAATATGTTTTGGACCAGTTTTGTCCGCAGTTATAAATGGCAAGTTTATATCTGTTTGTTCTGCTGATGAAAGTTCAATTTTTGCTTTTTCTGCAGCTTCTTTTAATCTTTGAAGTGCAAGTTTATCTGATGTTAAATCTATACCATTATCTTTTTTAAACTCTGCAGTTAAGTAATCGACAATTGTGTTGTCAAAGTCTTCGCCACCCAAAAAAGTATCTCCATTTGTAGATTTAACTTCAAATACACCATCTCCTAATTCAAGAATAGAAACATCAAATGTTCCTCCACCTAAGTCGTATACTGCAATTTTCTTATTTTGTTTTTTATCTAAACCGTATGCAAGTGATGCTGCAGTCGGTTCATTAATAATTCTTAAAACTTCTAGGCCCGCAATTTTACCAGCATCTTTTGTTGCTTGTCTTTGCGCATCATTAAAGTACGCAGGAACTGTTATTACTGCTTTAGTTACTTCTTGACCCAAATATTTCTCAGCTGTTTCCTTCATTTTTTGAAGAATGAAAGCAGATATCTGTGAAGGTGAATATTTTTCTCCCTTTGCTTCAATCCAAGCGTCACCTTTTTCAGAGTTAACTATTTTAAAAGGAGCTGCAGCTATATCTTTTTTTACTGTTGGGTCTTCAAAATTTCTTCCAATAAGTCTTTTAACAGCAAAAATTGTATTTTCAGGATTTGTTACAGCTTGTCTTTTTGCAGGTTGACCAACTAGTTTTTCTCCATCGTCCGTAAAAGCTACAACCGAAGGGGTTGTTCTTGCACCCTCTGCATTTTCCAATACTTTAGGTTGGCTTCCTTCCATAATTGATACACATGAGTTCGTTGTACCAAGATCTATTCCAATAATTTTGCTCATAATTTAAATTCTCTCTTTCATATATGTGTTATTATTAATTCTACAAGCTCAACAAATGTAATTATTTGTCTAAATTTTCTTTATTTTCCTCACTTTTGTCATCTTTATTTTCTGTCTTTTTAGATACACCAACTAAAGAAGGCCTTAGCAATCTGTCTTTTATCATAAAACCCTTTTGAACTTCTTGAACGATAGTCCCAGGTTCTTTTTGACCATCTTCAATTTCCATCATTGCTTGATGAAAATTTGGATCTAATTTTTTATTAAGACAATCAATTTGTTGAATATTATTTTTTGTAAATATAGAAATTAGATCTTTGTATATTACATCTAAGTGTTCTAGAATTTTTTTTAAAGCCTCAGAATCTTTAAGAGTTTCATCATTTTCTAAAATTAATTTTGAACGTGTTAAATTGTCAATTAGGTTCAAAGCTTCTTTTGCAAATGAAAAACCGCCGTAATCAAACGCATCTTCTTTTTCTTTTTCAAACCTTCTTCTTTGGTTTTCCATTTCAGCAAATGTTCTTGTTAATTTATCTTCCAGTTCTTTTATTTTATCTTCAGCTGATATTTCTTTTTCCTCTTCTGTTGAAACAGGTTTATCTTTTTCCTCATTTAACTGCTTCTCAGCCTCTCCATTTTTTATAGAAGTTTCATTTGCTTCATTCTCTTGATTAAAGTTTTCTTCTTTTTCCATGTGAGCATATATGGTAAGAAATTTAAAAATTGCTAGGTATTAATGAAAAAAATTTCAGATCTGCTTATAGGAACAAATAATAAGGGTAAATACAGAGAAATTAAGGATTTATTACCAAAATCTATAAAAACTTACTCGACAGCTAATTTTAAGCTTAAAAGTCCACTGGAAAATGGGTCAACTTTTATGGAAAATTCAATTATTAAATCTAAATATTTCTCTAAAAAAACCAAATTGGTGTGTTTAGCTGATGACTCAGGACTTGAAATTGATCTTCTGAACAAAAATCCAGGTATATATTCCGCTAGATGGGGTGGGAAAAAAGGTGATTTCAATAAAGCTATTAAAAGGGTTTATCGTGAGTTATTTAAAGCAGATAAAAAATGGCAACAAAAAAAAATAAAAGCTAGATTTGTATGTGCTTTATCAATTTTTTATTTAGATAAAAAAATTGTTTCTGCAATAGGGAAAGTTGAAGGTTATATTTCAAATGAACCAAAGGGAAATAATGGATTTGGTTATGATCCTATTTTTATACAAAAAAATAAGAAAAAAACTTTTTCTGAGATGGCCTCTGCACAAAAATATAAAATAGATCATCGTTCAATTGCATTTAAAAAAATTAAAAAATTTCTATAAGTTTTTTATTCTCCATTTTATAAAAATTTAACCTATGATTTATTTTATTATTTTTGATATCAAAAATACCTATTTTACCTTTAAATGAATTTTTCTTTTTAAATATTTTTTTTAGATCTGAAAGATCTGTTTTTAATGAAAGATAGTAAATAAGTCCTACAAGATCATAGCTTAATAAAGATAAATGGTTAGGATTTTCATTAAATTCATTAAAAAATTTTTTTTTATAATTATCAAAATTATTTTTATTTATTGAAGGGTAATATAATGGCTGGATATCTGTTTCATTTAACAAGCTTTCATCAAACCATTGATTTAATGTGATAAAATATTTATTTTTTGGTGATACATCTGTGTATAAAAGAGATGTTGTTACACTTTTTAAGCTTTCATTAAAATCTGCGATTACTACTGCATCAAAATTTAATCCACCCAAAGTGTATCTTTTTTCTAATTTTCTAATTTTTTTATCTTTATTAGGTTCATTTGAGTTTTTTAATCTATAAATTTCATCTTCTAAATTTTGTTTTCTAATTTTATAATTAGTAATTTTTTCTATTTGATTGGTTAACTTTGTTGGTTCGTTATCATATGTATATTCTTTATAAATTTTTATTTTTGAACTTTTTATTCCTTTTTTTATCTCAAATTCATAATTTTGCATTGGTGTTAAAAAAATAGTTTTTTTAATACTATTTTTTTCTAGAAATTTTTTTATTGTATTGAGTTGAGATGTAGAATTAATACCTGCTGAAATCACATTTTTTGGAAGATCTAGCGTTTTATTTGTTAGAGACAAAAATGTTAAATTTTTTATTTCACCTAAGTAAGGTAAACTTTTATGGAACACAGGGCCAATAACTATACTGACACCCATTTCTTTTAATTCAAATGCAGATTTAAGGGCTTGATTAGGTTTTGCAGCTGTATCTTTTGGTATAATTTCAATTAAGTTGCTATCAATATCTTTTACAGCCAATCTAACAGCATTAATTATTGATTGACCAATATCTTTATTTGCTCCAGACATTGGCACCAAAAGTCCAATTTTAATTTTATCTTCAGCTTTTGCTGTTTGTGAGAACAAAAAAAAACAACTTAGCAAAAGAAAAAAAATAATTTTAATAAATTTATTCATTTTGGTGATATTATAATATTTTTTAAGCTTAATTATGATCATAAAATCACAATCTGAAATAAAAACTAATGAAAGTGGTCTTTATATAGTTTCTACGCCCATTGGTAATTTAAAAGATGTTACTTATAGAGCTATTGAGACACTACAAAAATCTGATTTTATTTTATGTGAAGATACTAGAGTTTCAAAAAATTTATTAGATAGATATAAAATTAAATCTAAGTTGATTTCAAACCATAAATTTAATGAAAAAAAAAATATATCAAAAGTAATTGATCATCTAAAATTAGGCAAAACTATATCTTTAATTTCAGATGCTGGCACCCCAAGCATTTCTGATCCTGGTACAATTTTAATAAATGAATGTGTTGAAAATAAAATTAAAATCTTTTCTATACCAGGACCTTCTGCCGTTGCGAGTGCAATCTCTATGAGTGGATTTTCAGAAAAATTTTTTTTTTATGGCTTTCTTCCAGAAAAAAAAAAAATTTAATAAATGAATTTCAAAAATTATCAGCTCTTGGTAGCACAATAGTTTTTTTTATTTCTCCAAGAAAAATTAATAAAGTAATACCTGAAATAAAAATAAATTTTAGTGGAAGAAAAATAGTCTTTTGTAGAGAAATTTCAAAATTATACGAAGAATATATTAGAAAAAATGTTGATGACTTAGAGTTATTTTCAAAAGATTTAAAAGGTGAAATTACGGTTGTTATTTCTGAAAAAAATGAAGATGAAAATAATTCACAAAAACTTAATGAATCAGATAAAAGTATTATAATAAAAATGATCAATAATTTTAGCTTAAAAGAAATAACAAAATTTATTAATCAAAACAGAGATGTGTCAAAAAAAGAAATTTATAATTATTGTTTAAAAATAAAAAATGAAAACTAAATTTATATTCATAATTTTAATAGGAATTATTTTAATGGGGTGTGTTGGAGTAGGTTCCAAAGGAATCTTTGGAACGGGGGTTAGTGTAGCGCTAGACCCAAGAACTGTTGGAACTCAAATTGACGACTCTATTATGCAAAAAAATTTAGCAGCAAGAATTCTTCTTAAAGATAAGAAGTATATTTTAAATATAAAATCTAAAGTTCTTGATGGAAGAATTTTTCTAACAGGAAAAGTAGATAATCCAGAAGAAAAATTACAATTTACAAAACTAGCCTGGGAAACAAAAGGTGCCCGTTCTGTTCGTAATGATATTAAGATTAAAGAAGAGTTTAATTTTAAACAATCGGCAAAAGATATTTTGATAACTTCACAACTTCGAACAGCTTTAATTTTAAATAAAAATATTAAAGCGACTAATTATCAAATAGATACATATAAGAAAAAAATTTACATATATGGAATCGCCATTACACTAGAGGAAAAAGGTTTGGTTATAAGTGAAGCAAAAGAAATATTAGATGTTAAAGATGTTGTTGCTAGTATTATTCTTGTAGAGGATTTAAGAGTTCAAAAAGAATAGTTATTTTTTATAATCAATAACATCTGCTGAGTAAGCTGCAATTGAAGCTAGATTAATTATTTCTGAAGTTGAGGATCTGAGAGGGGCAATTTCAATAGGAAGACCGAGTCCAATAAGTAAAGGTCCGATCACTTTTGTGTCTCCTAAAGTTTTCATCATTTTGTAAGATATAGCGGCACTATGTTGACCAGGCATAATAAGAATATTTGCGTTACCGACAATTTTTGAAAAAGGATATAGTTCTTTGTATTCTGAATTTAAAGCTACATCTGGTTGCATGTCACCATCAAATTCAAAATTTACTTTTTTTTCCTTTAAAATATCCACAGCTTTTCTAATGTGTTTTGTTCGACTGGTTAACGGTTGGCCAAAAGTAGAATGAGAAACAAATGCAACTTTGGGATCAAAACCAAATAGCCTAACTACTCTTGATGTTGAGATAGCTATTTCTGCTAATTGCTCTGAAGTTGGATATTCGTGAACACTTGTGTCACCAACAAATATGTTTTTTCCTTTGTGTACAACCATGTTTAGTCCAAACATAATCTCTCCATCTCTAACATTAACGACTTGTTTAATTTTATCTAGGGAGGCCCCAAAACGCCTTGTATTCCCTGTTACAGCGCCATCTGCATCCCCACAAGCAACCATGCTAGCCGCCCATATAACCCTATCATTCCGAACTAATCTATCACAATCTCTTTCTAGTAAACCCTGTTCTCTTTGTAATTTTTGAAACAAGTGTTTTACATATTTATTTCTTTTGATTTCATCAGTTGAATTTACAATTTCAATATCAAAATTTTCATTGTAACCAATTTTTTTTATTTGCTCTTTTATTTTTTTTTCTTTTCCAATTAGAATTGGAGACCCTAACTTAGAATTTTTAAAAGCTATCGCAGCTTTTAATGTATTTTCATCTTCTCCATCTGCAAATACAATTCTTTTTTGATTTTTTTTAATATAAGAATTAATACCTTGCATTATAGTTACAGTCGGATCAAGCCTCTGTCTTAATTGATCTTTATAAAGATCAAAATCTTCTATATTTTTTCTTGCAACTCCGCTGTCCATAGCAGCTTTTGCAACAGCTGCTGGAATTACACTTATTAATCTTGGATCAAACGTTGATGGAATTATATAATTTTTTCCGTAATGAGGTCTATCACCACCCATAGCTGCAACAACTTCATCGGGGACATCTTCTCTTGCAAGTTTTGCAATCGCTTCAGCTGCAGCAACTTTCATTTCCTCGTTTATTGTTCTTGACCTTACATCTAGTGCGCCCCTAAAAATGTATGGAAATCCTATTAAATTATTTACTTGATTAGGATAATCAGATCTTCCAGTTGCAATAATGGCATCATTTCTTACTGTATTGATTTCTTCTGGTGTAATCTCTGGATCAGGATTGGCACATGCAAAGATTATAGGGTTTTTGGCCATTGTTTTTATCAGTTCTTTTTTAAGAGCACCTTTTGCTGATAACCCTAAAAATACATCGGCATCTTTTATCGCGTCCTCAAGTGATCTTAATTTTGTATCAATAGCATATCTTGATTTCCACTGATCTACACCATCACCTCTACCTTTATAAATTATACCTTTTCTATCTAGCATAATTATATTTTCTTGACGAACTCCTGAGTTTTTAAATAATTCAGTACAAGCTTGAGCTGAAGCTCCAGCACCGTTAACAACTACCTTAATATCTTTAATTGATTTTCCGTTAATATCTAATGCATTTATTAATGCAGCAGTTGTAATTATAGCAGTTCCATGTTGATCGTCGTGAAAAACTGGAATATCTAAAAGATCTTTTAATTTTTGTTCAATTATAAAACAATCTGGTGCCGCTATATCTTCTAGGTTAATCCCACCAAAACTTGGTGCAAAATTTTTAATTGAGTTAATAATTTCATTTGTATCAGAGGAATCAATTTCAAGATCTATTGAGTCGATATCAGCAAATCTTTTAAATAAAACTGCCTTACCTTCCATCACAGGTTTAGAAGCAAGTGCCCCCAAATTACCCATTCCTAATATTGCAGATCCATTACTAATTACTGCTACTAGATTTCCTTTACTTGTATAATCATATGCTGTTTCTGGATTTTCACTGATCATCCTTACAGGAGCTGCTACTCCAGGAGAATATGCTAACGCAAGATCTCTTTTTGTTGTCATATTCTTTGAAGAAATAATCTCTATTTTTCCAGGCTTTTTGTTTTTATGAAAATCTAGAGCTTCTTTATCAGTGTAATGATCAATTTTTGTTTTTTTCATTTTGTTCAACTATCTTAAATTTAATTTAAATTATATCCCTTTTTTAAATTTTTTATTATTTGTAATATCTGATCTAAATATCACGATAATAATTGTACAATTTGGGTAAAATTAAGACTAATATGATTTATGAACTTAGTTAAGTCAACAGGTACATTTGGTTTTTTTACGATAATCAGTAGGTTACTTGGATACCTGAGAGATATTCTTATAGCAATCTTTCTTGGCACAGGTGTTTTGGCAGATGTTTTTTTTGTAGCTTTTAGAATTCCAAATACTTTTAGAAGGTTATTCTCTGAGGGAACATTTAATGCAGCTTTTGTTCCAAGTTATGCTTCAGAAATTGGTAAAGGAAAAAATCAAGCAAATAAGTTTGCTAATGATATTTTTAATTTATTATTTTTAGGTTTGTTTTTTTTAGTTCTTGTTGTGCAAATTTTGATGCCTACATTTGTATCAATTATTGCACCAGGTTTTATTGATGATGTTGATAAAATGGAGGTTGCAATTAATTTGACAAGAATAACTTTTCCATTTTTATTTTTTATTAGTTTGGCTTCATTTTTTTCTGCGATTTTAAATTCACATAATAAGTTTGCTGCCGCATCAGCTGCACCTATTATCTTAAATATTGTCTTAATTGGAATTCTTTTTTTCTCTAGGTCTTTAGGAGATGAACTTGTGTACTACTTGTCTTATGGAGTTTCATTGGCTGGAATTTTACAATTGATATTTTTATATAAATTTGTAAAAAAATATTTTTCTTTAAGATTTAACTTTAAGATAAAAGTCAGTAATAAAGTCAAAATTTTTTTTAAAAAACTCCTACCAAGTATTTTTTCTTCAGGAGTAACGCAAATTAATATTTTGGTTGGAACTATAATTGCTTCATTTCAAGCAAGTGCGGTATCTTATTTGTATTATGCAGATAGAATTTATCAAATAAATCTAGCAATAGCTGGTATAGCGATTGGTGTAGTGGTATTGCCAAGGCTTTCAAAGCATATTCAGTCTAAGAAAAAAGATAAAATTTTATTAATTCAAAATAAAGCTTTAGAATTAAGTTTATTTTTAAGCTTACCAGCATCTGTTGCCTTAATTATTGGTTCTGAATATATAATCTCAGCATTATTTGGTTATGGTTCTTTTAATGAAAATGCTGTTCAAAATTCTGCTAAAGCACTTTATTTTTTTGCAATTGGTTTACCAGCCTTTTCATTAATTAAAATTTTTTCTAGTTTTTTCTTTGCTAACCATAATACAAAAATACCTTTTTACCTTTCATTAATATCAGTAATATTAAATATTATCATAAGCATTTATTATTTTAAGGAAGTAGGCTTTATTATTATCCCGATAGCTACAACAATTTCATCTTGGTTTAATGGACTATTATTATTAATTTTTTTAAAAAATAAAAATCTTTTTGCTTTTAACAAAATATTTTTTGTTAGACTTGTAAAAATAGTAATTGCTTCTTTATTTATGGGTATATTTTTTAATTTTATACTAAGTTTTTTTCAAAATAAATTAGCCTTTGATCAAAATTTAAAATCATTTTATTTAATTCTTAGTGTTGTATTGGGTCTATTATTCTATCTAATTGTTTCATATTGGATCAAAGCTTTTAAAATTAGTGATATTAAACTAAAGTATTAATTAAATGGGAAAAAAAATTTTTTCAGGCGTGCAGCCAACAGGAAATCTTCACTTAGGAAATTATTTAGGTGCGATAAAAAATTTTGTAAATTTAAATAATGATAATGAAAATGAGTGTATTTTTTGTGTTGTAGATTTGCATGCTATCACTGTAAAACAAGATCCAAAAGAATTAAAAAAAAATATAAGAGAGACTGTAGCAACATTTGTTGCAAGTGGTATTGACCCAAAAAAAAGTATAATCTTTAATCAATCAGCAGTAGCTGCTCATGCTGAGGGAGCATGGATATTGAGTTGTGTTGCTCGAATGGGTTGGCTTAATAGAATGACTCAATTTAAGGAAAAAGCTGGAAAAGATAAAGAAAAAGCAAGTGTAGGTCTATATTCGTACCCTGTCCTTATGGCAGCTGATATTTTACTTTATGATGCATCTCATGTTCCTGTTGGAGATGATCAAAAGCAACATTTGGAGTTATGTAGAGATATAGCTCAAAAATTTAATAATGATTTTGAAATAGAAAATTTTTTACAAGTACCAGAACCCTTGATCCAGAAAGAATTTTCAAGAATTATGAGTCTTAAAGATGGATCAAAAAAAATGAGTAAATCTGAATTATCTGATTTAAGTAGAATAAATTTAACAGACACCAAAGATCAAATTGTTAATAAAATTAAAAAAGCAAAAACTGATCCTTTGCCAATGCCAAAAACTGTTAAAGAACTTGATGAAAGATTAGAGGCAAAAAATCTTATTGGAATTTATGCAAGTTTGACAAATTCAAATTTAGAAAAATCAGTTGAAACTTTTGCAGGTAAAAATTTTTCAGAATTCAAAGAAAAATTATCAGAAGTCTTAGTAGGTAAAATTGAACCAATTTCTTTGGAAATAAAAAAATTACTTGATAACCAATCGTATTTAGACAATATCCTCTTAGAAGGAGCTGAAAAAGCCAACCTAATATCATCAAAAAAGATTAAAAAAATTAAAGAAATAGTGGGATTTTAGATAATATTTATTATCAAGTTTTAATTTTTTAAATATTAACTATATATATTCTATGTTTGTTCAAACTGAAATAACTCCTAACCCTAATTCACTTAAATTTTTACCAGGAAAAAAAGTGTCTAACAGTGGTCCTTATGAGATCACAAAAAAAGACGACATTCAAAACGAATTAGTAAGAAATATTCTTTCAATTAATGGTGTAGAAGGAGTTTTTTTAGGAACTGATTTTATTTCAGTAAATAAAAAAGATTCCATTAAATGGGATGAAATAAAACATATAGTAATTTCATTAATTAATGATTTTTATTCTGAAGGAAAAGAGTTTGTAATTGATAAAAATTTAGATGAACAAAATTCGGATTTAAATGAAATTGAGCAGAAAATAGTAAAAATTTTAGATCAAAAAATAAGACCTGCAGTAGCAAAAGATGGTGGAGATATTAAATTTAAAGAGTTTAAAGATGGTATTGTAAAAGTACAATTGCAAGGAAGCTGTTCAGGATGTCCAAGCTCTACAATGACTTTAAAACAAGGTGTGCAGAACCTTTTGTGCCACTATTTACCAGAAGTTAAAGAGGTTGTTGCCATATAGAGTTATAATATGAAGTTAAAAAAAATTAAAAGTTTGAATTTTTTTAAAGAACAAAGTTTGAACAATTTATCAAGAATTGCTCTAAGTAGTTTTTTATTAATTTGTTTTTTTTATATCATGCCAATCTTTATAAACTTTGCTGAAAAAAATCTTAACAATGAAGAATTTACCAATAATTCAAAAAAAATTTTAGCTTATACACTTAATGGTGGTAACTCAAAAAATCAAAAAGATGCTATAAATGAAAATGATGTGTTATTTGATATTTTTAGTTTAAATAATCTAGAGTCAGACACTGTTAGATTAAGTGCTTCTACTATAAAACAATTATTTGACGACACTGGTTACAATCTTAAAGATGTTAGAAAAAAAAAATTAGTAAAACCTGTTGCCTTAACTCTGCTGCCTGCAGAAATTAAAATGATTGAAAATACAAAAAAAAGAAAAGATTTTTTTATTCAAATAATTTTACCTTTGGTAATTCAGGAAAATAACAATATTAAGATAGATAGAAAAACACTTTTTAAAATTATTAACAAAAGTAATAATACAAGTGCAGAAAAGCAGTGGCTTGAAAAAAAATATAAACAATATGGTGTAAACTCAAGGGATCTATCAACATTAAAGATTAGAATGGATGTAATACCAACGTCATTAGCAATTGCACAGGCTGCCAAAGAAACAGGTTGGGGAACTTCAAGATTTGCTCAAGAAGGGAATGCTTTATTTGGTCAATGGACTTGGTCTGGAGAGGGATTAAAACCTAAAGATGCTGAAAAAGGAAAAGGACATAAAGTTATGAAATTTAACGTTCTTCAAGCTTCCGTTAGAGCTTATCAGAGAAACTTAAACACACATTCTTCCTATAAGGATTTTAGAAAGGCTAGAGCAGAGTTCAGAGATTTAGATAAACCATTGGATAGTTTAGAGCTTTCTAAATACCTGAATAAATATGCTGAAACTGGCAATGAATATGTTAAAGTTTTAAAAGAAATAATTACTCAAAATAAATTAAAAGATTTTGATGATGCTAAATTGTTGCCTTCAAGTGTCAATTTAGAAAGTTTAATTTAGTTATTTTTAATTGGAAACTGAATCCCAAACCATCGCCACTTTCCGTCATCATTAAGCGAGCAATTTATTCTACCTCTTCTTGGAAGAAAGGCGCCTCTAAATTTAATAGTCAATGTTTGATCAGAGATGTTGGTATTAGATTTTTTCCATTTTCCTAATTCGTTAGAATAACAATTAATATCTTTTATATTTTTTTGTTCTTTAAAAAACTTAACTTTAAATAGAGGGGGGTTGTTATCTTCATTTAATATTTTTTCTACTGGAAACAATTGTTTATATTCAAGTGGAAATAAATCTATAATAGATTTAAATCTTTTTAAATCACCATAATTTTCATTAATGGGAAACCTTGGAAGTTCAAACTCATTTTTGTTAACGTCAATTACACCAGAATGTTGGCCAAAACCAAATTCAAAGTTTTCAGAAATATAATTTTTAATAAAATTAGAATATTCTCCAAAAGGATAAGAAAATAAACTTGGTACGTAGCCTAGTTTTGTTAAAAATATATTATTAGCTTTTTCAATATCTTTAATAAAATTGTCATTAGAACCATCTATTAGATAATTATGAGCATGAGAATGATGTCCTATTAATGCAAATTCTTCAGCTTCAACTTCTTTTATTTGACTCCAGGTCATATATCCTTTTTTTCCAACTGGTTCAGTTGATACGAATAGAATAAATGGAATCTTATTTTTTTTTAAATATGGCCAAGCTTCCAAGTAAAAAGACTGAAAAGCATCATCTATCGTTACAAGAATTTCTTTATTTTTTTTTGGGGTTTTAAATTTTTCTTTAAACTTATTTGGATCAAAAAAGTTATAATCTGATTTTTGTATCATTTTTATTTGCTCTTTAAAAATACTCATCTGAATGTTTGTAGAAGGATATTTGTTCTCATTAAAACGATGATACATTAATGATAAAATACCTTCATCATTAGAATAATATTTGATACTACTGTCATCTGAAATAGAACTTGTAATTATAAATAGATTAAAAATGAACAAACTTATTATAGATGCTACAAATGAAAAAATTTTTTTAATGATCATTACTTCAGATAATATTTATAATATTACTTGCGAGAATACTAAAATTAATTATGAAAAATTAACTATAATTATTAATAATTTTCTAATATCCAAAAATTTTAAAGTATCTGATATAGGTGTAATTTATATTAACATGGGACCTGGAAGCTTTGCAGGAGTAAGAAATTCTCTATCTATAGTTAAAGCCTTTAATATTGTAAAAAAAATTGATTTTTATTGCTATAGTTTGAAGGATTTTAGTGGTGAAGATGATGTAAGTTATGAAAATATCCCTAATTTATGTAATAAGTTTAAAATTAAAAAAAATTTGATTAATCCTATTTATATAAGTTAAAATTAAATATGTCAGAAACGATTGAAGATAAATGCTTATCCAAAGGTGTTAAATTAACAGACCAAAGAAAAGTAATAGCGCAAGTAATGTCGCAATCAACTGACCATCCAGATGTGGATGAATTGTATAATAGAGTTTCTAAAATTGACTCAAGAATAAGTATTGCAACTGTTTATAGAACTGTAAAATTATTTGAGGAATCGGGAATTCTGGCTAAGCATGAATTCAAAGGAGGAAAGGCAAGATATGAGGAATTAAATGAAGGACATCATGATCATTTAATAGATATTAAGTCAGGCGAAATTATTGAATTTGTGGATGAGGAAATTGAAAAACTTCAAAAAAAAGTAGCGGAAAAATATGGTTATAAACTTGTAGACCATAAACTTGAATTATATGGGATAAAGAAAAAATCTCAGTAAATGAAAAAAAAAATTTTTATCAAAACGTTTGGTTGTCAAATGAATGAGTACGACTCAAATAGAATATACGATTCAGTAAAAAATATTGGTTTTGAAAAAACAGAAAATTATGAAGATGCAAATTGTTATTTATTAAATACATGCCACATACGTGATAAAGCTAAAGAAAAAGTTTATCATGAAATAGGAAGAGTTAAAAAAATTTTCAGATTAAAAAAAAAACCACTAGTAATTATTGCTGGTTGTGTTGCGCAGGCAGAAAATCAGGAAATGCTAAAAAGAGAACCTTACATTGATCTTGTAATTGGCCCACAAGCTTATCACAAAATTAATGATACAATTTTAAATCATATAGAAAAAAAGAAAAAAATAGAAGAAACAGAATTTGATGCAATTTCAAAATTTAAATATTTTAATAAAATTAAAAATGACTCAGGTAAAGTTTCTTCATTTTTAACAATCCAAGAAGGTTGTGATAAGTTTTGTCACTTTTGTGTAGTGCCGTACACAAGAGGCCCAGAATATTCAAGACCTTTTAGACAAATTTTGGATGAGGCAAAGTATTTAGCAGACACTGGCACACAAGAAATCATTTTACTTGGTCAAAATGTAAATGCTTACAATGATGGAAGATATAGATTGTCAAATTTAATATTAGAAATTGAAAAATATTCTGAAGTTAAAAGAATAAGATACACGACATCACATCCAAAAGATATGACAGATGATTTAATTGAAGTTTATAAAAAATCAAAAAAACTTATGCCACTAGTCCATTTACCTGTTCAAAGCGGATCTGACAAAATTTTAAGTCTTATGAACAGAAAGCATACTATTAATAATTATTATAAAATATATGATCAATTAAAAGAAATTAACCCTAGTATTCAATTTTCTAGCGATTTTATTATAGGTTACCCAGGAGAAGAAGAAGATGATTTTAAGATTACCCTTGAGCTTATTAAAAAAATTAAGTTTATAAATTCTTATTCTTTTATTTTTAGCCCAAGACCAGGAACAGTTGCAGCAGATTTAAAAATAATAGATAAAAAAATTTCTATGGAAAGATTAGAAAAAATTCAAAGTCAATTATATGATAATCAAATACATATGAATAAATCGCTGGAAGACAAAACAATTAATGTTTTAGTTGAGAATTTAACAGAGGATAAAACCAAAGTTTTTGGTCGATCTGAATATATGACATCAGTTATTTTTAATGGTAAAAAAGATGATGTTGGAAAAATTGTGTCAGTAAAAATCAACAAAAGCAATCGAAGCACCTTGTTTGGTGAAAGAGTTTTTAGTTCTAATAAAAAGGTAGCATAAAAATTGAATAGCTTAACAAAAAAAAATAGTGACACTTCATTGAAGTTTGTTTATTCGGACAACAATTCTTTAAGTGTTATTTTTCATGATAATGAACTTTTAATTGGTGTTGTAGGTGAATTTAATAAAAATTTAAAAGAATTAGAAAAAATTACAGAGACAAATTTATACTCTAGAGGCAATTCTATTTTAATTAAATCTAATCCTGAAAAAAATGAGGTAGTTAAAAATGCTATTAAATTTTTAGCTAATCAATTTATTAATAATGGAAGTATAGAAAACAAAGATATACTTTCTTCAGTAGATAATTTTATGATTAATGAAAAAGTTAAAAATAATAATGTTACGGATATAATTAAAACTCCAAAAAAATCTATTATACCAAGATCAGAAAAACAAAAAGATTATGTAAGAGCTTTAAGACAAAGTGATATTATAATTTCTGCAGGCCCAGCAGGAACTGGTAAAACATTTTTAGCAGTAGCTGTTGGTCTTACAATGTTGTTAGAAAAGAAAATTGAAAGAATAATTTTATCTAGACCAGCTGTTGAAGCTGGTGAAAGGTTGGGATTTCTGCCTGGTGATATGAAGGAAAAAGTAGATCCTTATTTAAGACCCTTATACGATTCTTTGTATGATCTTTTTGATTTTGAAAAAATTCAAAGAATGATTGAAATTGGTGATATTGAAATTGCACCGCTTGCTTTTATGAGAGGAAGAACACTTAAAAATTCATTTGCAATTTTAGACGAATCTCAGAATGCAACTGATACTCAAATTAAAATGTTTTTAACTAGAATTGGAGAAAATTCTAAAATAGTTGTTAATGGTGACCCAACTCAAATTGATTTACCAAATAAGAATATGTCTGGTTTAGTTAGATCAAAAGAGTTATTGGGCCATTTAAACGAAATATCAGTAGTTGATTTTGATCATTCAGATGTTGTTAGACATCCACTTGTCTCTAAAATAGTTAAAGCTTACTCAAAAAATGATTAATATTGACGTTTTCTCAGAGGAGAAAGCTTGGTCAAAAAAACTTAAAAAAAAAGAACTTTTCTTTAAAAAAATTTGTGGTTTGTTTCCAAAAAAATACCAATTTTCTAACAAGAGAGTTAGCCTCACTTTACTTCTTTCAAATAACAAATGTATTAAAAAATTAAATAAAGATTTTAGAAACAAAAATAAGTCCACTGATATCTTGTCATTTCCTTTATCTAAAAAAAAATTAATTACCAAAAAAACTTATATCGGAGACATTATAATTAGTTATAATTTTATTAACAAACCTAAATCGCAAAATATCAAAAATTTTAAAGAAAAACTAATTAAAACTTTTATACATGGATTTCTTCATCTACTTGGTTTTGATCATGTTAAAGATAAAGACTATAAAAAAATGCTAAGTGAAGAAGAAAAAATATATAAATCAGTAATTTCAAAAATTAATTAGATTGATAAAAAAAAATTACATTGAAATAGTATTTCTAATTATTTTAGGGTCAGCCTCATCTTTAAGTTTGCCTCCTTATAATCATTTGATAATAAATTTTTTTACTTTTAGTGCTTTTTTTATATATCTATTAAAAAAATCTAAGACTATCCAAAGTAAAAAAATTTTCTTTTTTTATGGATGGTTGTTTGGATTTGGATTTTTTTTATCAAGTTTGTATTGGATATCGATATCACTAACATTTGATCAAAATTTTAAATTTTTAATTCCTATAACCATTGTTTTAATACCAGCATTTTTGGGAATTTTTTATGGATTGTTTACCTTGTGTTTTATTATCTTAAAACCTAAAAAGACTGTAAGTTCTTTTTTCTCTTTTTCATTGTTTTTTGGAATTTTTGAATTTTTAAGAGGATCAATTTTAACTGGATTCCCTTGGAATTTAATAGCTTATAGTTTTTCAAATCATTTAGAAATTTTAAGTATCACTTCTGTTATTGGAACCTATGGATTTAATTTATTCTGTATTTCATTGTTTACTAGTCCTGCAGTTTTTATATTAAGGGATACAAAAAAAGATATAAGTGTATGTATTGCTTTTTTAATTATGCCACTATTATTTTATATGTATGGATCATCTTATAAAGAAACATTCGATACATCAGATGTTATTTCTTACAATTATAAAATCAGAGCTATTGGTGCAAATATTAGTCTTGATAGATTTTACTCAAATATTGATCCAGCTTTAGTAATAAATGATTTGATTGAAATAAGTGAGCCTATAAAAAATGAAAAAACTATTTTTGTGTGGCCAGAGGGAATTCTTCCAGAAATTTCCCAAAAAGAATTGTTTGAATATAAATGGTTATTTGAAAAGAGATTTGATAAAAATCACTTATTAATAATCGGTATTAATAATCAAACAACGAATAAAGAAAGTATCGATTATTTTAATTCTTTATCTATTTATGATCATAATTTAGAATTATTAAATTTTTACAATAAGGTGAATCTTGTCCCTTTTGGCGAATTTTTACCTTTTGAAAGTAATTTAAAATTTCTTGGTTTAAGGTCAATTACAAATAATTATCAATCATTTTCAAAGGGAAATAGAAGAGAAATTATGGAGATTAATAGAGAGGGTTTTTCTATAAAAATATTACCATTGATTTGTTATGAGATAATTTATTCGGGTAAAATTTTTACTAATTCAAATTTCGATCTAATAATTAATATTTCTGAAGATGGATGGTTCGGTAGCTCAATAGGCCCTAAGCAACATTTTACCCATAGCATTTTTAGAGCAATAGAAAGTGGTAAATATTTATTGCGCTCAGCAAATAATGGAATTGCAGCTATTATCAATCCATTAGGTATTGTTGAGCAAAAAGTTGAATATGGTAAATCAGGTTATGTAGATTTTAAGGAGGCTAAAAAAATACAACCAACTTTATTTGCTAAATATGGAAATAAAATCTTCATAACTTTAATTTTATTATATATTTTTATATTTTTTTCATTTAATAAAATTAAAAATGAGTAATTTAAAAAATTATCTTTTCACAAGTGAGTCAGTATCCGAAGGTCATCCAGATAAAGTTTCTGATAGAATTTCAGATATGGTTGTAGACAGTTACCTTTCTGGAGATCCTTTCTCAAGAGTTGCGTGTGAAACGCTTACAACAACTAATAAAGTAGTTTTAGCGGGCGAAGTTAGAGGACCTGAAATAAAACAAGATGAATTAATTGAAAAAGTTAGAAATTGCATAAAAGATATTGGTTATGATCAAGAGGGATTTACCTGGAGAGAAGCAACTAAAATAGAAAGTCATCTTCATTCACAATCCGCTGATATTGCAATGGGCGTGGATTCAGCTGGTAACAAAGATGAAGGAGCTGGAGACCAGGGTATTATGTTTGGTTATGCTTGTAATGAAACAGATGTTTTAATGCCCGCACCTATTCATTACTCACATAAAATTTTACGATTAATGGCAGAAGATAGAAAGTCAGGAAAATTAAAAAACATAGAACCAGATAGTAAAAGCCAAGTTACTTTTGAATATGTAGATGGAAAACCTACAAAAGTAAAATCTGTAGTAATATCTTCTCAACACTCAAAAGATGTTAATCAAGCACAAGTTAGAGATTTGTTGAGACCTTATATGCTGCAATCCATTCCATCAAATTTTCTTGAAAGTTTTAATGAAGATGAATTTTATGTCAATCCCACAGGTAATTTTGTAATTGGTGGTCCTGATGGAGACTGTGGATTAACTGGAAGGAAAATTATAGTAGATACTTATGGTGGTGCAGCGCCTCATGGTGGTGGTGCGTTTTCTGGAAAAGACCCAACTAAAGTGGATAGATCCGCTGCATATGCAGCAAGATATATTGCAAAAAATATTGTTGCTTCAAAAATTGCTGACAAGTGTTTAATTCAATTAGCTTATGCAATTGGTGTATCAAAACCATTATCAATTTATGTTGATTTATTTGATAATGATTTGGATAAAAATAAATTTGTTGTAGATAAGATAAATGAAAATTTTGATCTGAGCCCTCGAGGAATTAGAGAGATGCTAAATTTAAATAAGCCAATATATGAGAAAACAGCTGCATACGGCCACTTTGGAAGAACGCCAGAAGACAATGGTTCATTTTCTTGGGAAAAAACAGATAAAACAAGTCATTTTTCTAAATAGTTTCTGTTGAATTAAAAAAAAACTTTACTATATTGCCCTTACATTATTGAATTTACAAAATGGGCATTAGCCCATTTTTTTTTGGAGCAAACAAAAACATGTTAAATAAAAGAGCAGATAAACTAGAATTATTAAGAATTGCTGAAGCTGTTGCTTTAGAAAAATCTATCGACAAAGAACTAATCATTAGTTCAATGGAAACTGGTATAGCAAAAGCAGCCAAATCTAAATTTGGTCAAGAAAATGAAATTAAAGTTGCTATCAATAGAGATAATGGAGATATAGAAATTTTTAGAAAATTAGTTGTTGCTGAAAATCCTGAAAATTCTAATACAGAAATTAAACTTGAGGATGCTATTAATCTTAATGAAATAAACAAAGATAAAGCAATTGGAGACGAAGTATTACAACCATTACCATCATTTGATTTTGGTAGAATTGCAGCTCAAACTGCAAAACAAGTAATTAGTTTTAATGTTAGAGAGGCCGAAAGAGAAAGACAGTACAATGACTTTATTGATAAAAAAGATTCAATTTTAAGTGGTATTGTTAAACGATTAGAATTTGGAAATGTGATAGCTGATCTTGGGCGTACTGAAGCAATAATCCAAAAAAATGAAATGATACCAAGAGAAAATATTAAGGCTGGAGATAGAATTAAAGCTTATTGTTATGATGTCAGAAGAGAGCCGAGAGGACAACAAATTTTCTTATCAAGAGCACACCCAAAATTTATGGAGAAACTTTTTGTTCAAGAAGTACCAGAAATTTACGATGGGTTAATTGAAATTAAATCATCATCAAGAGATCCAGGTAGTAGAGCAAAAATTTGTGTAAAAGCTGTTGATACTTCTCTTGATCCAGTTGGAGCTTGTGTTGGAATGAGAGGCTCTAGAGTTCAAGCTGTTGTAAATGAATTGCAAGGAGAAAAAATTGATATTGTAAACTGGTCAGAGGATCCAGCAATTTTAGTTTCAAACGCTTTATCTCCAGCAGAAGTTCAAAGAGTAAATGTTGATTCAGAAAGAAAAAAATTAGATGTAATTTTAACAGAAGAAAATTTGAGTAAAGCGATTGGTCGAAGAGGTCAAAACGTAAGACTTGCAACAAAGTTATTAAATTATGAAATTAATATAATGACAGATGCAGAAGACTCAGAAAGAAGACAATCTGAATTTAAAGAAAAAACAGAAAACTTTGTAAAAAATTTAGAACTAGACGAAACATTGGGTCAACTACTTGTTGCTGAAGGTTTTTCATCAATAGATGATATTAAAGATACTACGGCAGAAAGCTTGATGAAAATAGAAGGTATTGAAGAAGATACTGCAAAAGCTCTTATAGAAAGAGCAAAAGAATTTCATCAAAAGGATCAAGAAGATATTTCAGAAAGAATAAAAGAATTAGGTCTTCAAGACCTGTTAATAAATTTAAAAGGACTAACACCTGGTATGTTAATGACTTTGGGTGAACAAAAAATTCTTACATTAGAGGATTTTGCTGACTTAGCATCTGATGAGCTAACAGGTGGATACGATATTGTAAAAGGTGAAAGAGTGAAAATCCAAGGTTACTTGGAAGACTTTGCTTTATCAAAAGAAGAAGCAGACGAATTGATTATGTCTGCGAGAAATATTGTCTACAAAGATTGAGTGATGAGCTATGGAAAAAAAAACAAAATTAACAATATCTGGCACAGCCAAAAAATCGTTCAAAAATATTGAGATAGCAAAAGCTCAAGGAAAAAATTCTGTAGTCATCGAAAAACAACCAAGTAAATTTCCAAATAGAGGTGGATCATCTAGAGCTGGAAGTTTCAAGCCAAAAACTACCTCAACATTTAATAGAGGTGCTTCAGCAAAACCATCATTTGCACCTAAATCACCCCCAATAACAAACGATTTTGAGCGAAGAAAACTTGCTGAGCAAAGAGCAACCAAAAGACTTAAAGGGGATGAAAATAAAGATAAGAAAACACTAAAGGCTGGAACCAAAAAAAGAGAATTAAAATTAACAGTCTCAAGAGCTCTAAGTGATGAAATTGAGGCAAGAGCGAGAAGTGAAGCTTCTGTTAAGAGAGCAAGGCAAAAAGAAAATAAAAATTTAACTAAAGAAGAGGTTCAAGAAAATTTAAAACCTGTTAAACGAGATGTAAATATTCCAGAAGCTATTACGGTAAGAGAACTTGCTAATAGAATGGCCGAACAATCAAGTAACGTTATTAAGTTTTTATTTGGAATGGGTGTTACAGTGACTATTAATCAAACATTAGCTGCTGATACTGCTGAGTACTTAGTAAAAGAATTTGGACACAACCCAGTAAGAGAAGAAAAGGCTGAAGAAATTATTCAAAAGATTAAAGCTACAAGAGTAGAAAATTTAAAAAATAGACCACCAATTATAACTGTTATGGGTCATGTTGATCATGGCAAGACTTCAGTGTTAGATGTTTTAAGAAGTGCGAATGTTGTGTCAGGAGAATTTGGTGGAATTACCCAACACATTGGAGCTTATCAAATTGAAAGCCAATCTAATAAACTAACTTTTATTGATACACCGGGTCACGCAGCTTTTACCGAAATGAGAGCAAGAGGATCAAAATTAACTGATGTGGTTGTTCTAGTTGTTGCGGCTGATGATGGTGTTAAACCACAAACAGTAGAGTCTATAAAACATGCAAAAGCTGCAAATGTTCCAATTGTTGTAGCAATTAATAAATGTGATTTACCTGATGCAGACCCACAAAAAATAAAAAACCAGTTATTAGAACATGAACTAATTGCAGAAGATTTATCTGGAGATACTTTAATGGTTGAAATTTCAGCAACTACTAAAAAGAATTTAGATAAACTAGTTGAAGCAATCGTCCTACAAGCTGAAATATTGGATTTAAAAACTGATTTTGAGTCAAAGGCTACAGGAATTGTATTGGAATCTAAAATTGATGTTGGGAGAGGGCCTGTTGCAACAATCATAGTAACCACAGGAACTTTAAAAAAAGGTGACTTTTTTGTAAGTGGTTTAAAATGGGGAAAAGTTAGAGCAATAATTGATGACAAAGGAAAAAATATTAATGAAGCACCTCCTTCAGCACCAGTTGAGATTTTAGGGATTAACGGTGCAGCTAAATCTGGAGATGATTTTATTGTTGTTGATAATGAAAAAGAAGCAAAAACTTTAAGTGAAAATAGAGCTCAAGAAAGTAAAGAAGCTAAAAATCCACTAACATTTGCTACTCAAGACTCAGCTTTTTCAGATAGTTCAGCAGAAGAATTAAATTTAATAATTAAATCAGATGTTCATGGATCATCAGAAGCAATTAAGAATGCAATTAGTCAAATTAAACATGACGAAGTTAAACCTAAAATAATTTTAGCAGATATTGGAATGGTAACTGAAACAGATGTTACATTAGCAAAAGCTTCAAATGCAGTTTTAATAGCGTTTAATGTTAAACCAAGTAAGGAAGCAAAAAAATTAGCAGAAAACGAAAAAATAAAGATTTCATCATATAATATTATTTATGAAGTCCTAGATTATATTAAACAAAAAATGTCAGGATTGTTATCACCCGATATTCAAGAGACAGTTACAGGTACAGCTCAAATTTTAGAAATATTTAAAGTTTCAGGAGCTGGAAAGGTGGCAGGATCAAAAGTGATGGAGGGTGAAATCACTACTGCTTCAGATGTTAGAATAATTAGAGATGGAGCAATCATTTATACAGGAAAAGTTGGAACTCTATTTAGAGAAAAAAACCAGGTAAAACAGGTCAGTAATGGTCAAGAATGTGGAATTACGGTAAAAGATTATATGGATTTCCAAAAAAACGATACAATAGAGGCGTTTAGTGTAACATCCACTGAGAGAATGATCTAATGAGTGATAGAATTGGAAAACCAATATCCCAAAGACAGCTAAGAGTTGGAGAAATGATCAGGCAGTCTTTAAGCATGATTTTTATAAAAAATGAGGCTAAAGTCCCCAATTTAGAAACTAACACTATAACGGTTACAGAGGTAAGAATGAGTCAGGACTTAAAAATAGCTAAAGCATATGTGCTTCCACTTGGAGGTAAAAATGCTGAAGAAGCAATAAATGTTTTAAAAAAATACTCATTTTTAATTAGAAAAATATTATCACAGAAAGTGGTTATGAAATTTTTACCAAAATTACTTTTTAGAAAAGACGAGTCTTTTGAGTATGCGGAAAAAATAGAAAATTTAATAAAACAAACAAATAAATAGGAAAAAAGAGGCATGAACAAAAAGGCACAAGAATTAGCAACGCATGATAAAGATACTGGATCTTCAGAGGTTCAGATTGCTTTGCTAACAGAGAAAATTGAAACTCTCTCTACACATATTAAGCAATTCAAAAAAGACAAACACTCATCTGTTGGATTGTTGAGAGCGGTAAATAGAAGAAAAAAATTGTTAGAATACCTAAAAAACACAAAAATGGATTCTTACAAAAATGTACTGTCGAAATTGGGTTTAAGAAAATAAAGATCAAGATAGATAGAACGGAATGGAACGAAACGAACGAAACGAAATGGAAATGAAATGTTTAAAGTATACAAGAAAGAAATAGAAGTAGCAGGAAAGAAGATAAGTTTAGAAACAGGTAAAGTAGCAAGACAAGCAGACGGAGCAATCATCGCTTCATGTGGTGAAACAGTTATTTTAGCAACAGTAGTAGGAGCAAAAAAAGTTAATCCCGATATGGATTATTTTCCTCTATCTGTAAATTATCAAGAAAAGTATTATGCAGGTGGAAAAATTCCAGGTGGATTTTTTAAGAGAGAAGCAAGACCAACTGAAAGTGAACAATTAATATCAAGGTTAATTGATAGACCTATCAGACCTTTGTTTCCTGGTGAATTTAAAAACGAAGTGCAGTTGTTACCAACAGTAATTTCATATGATAAAGAAAATCAACCAGACATCCTAGCAATCACTGCATCATCAGCAGCATTAGCAATCTCAGGAATGCCATTTATGGGCCCTGTAGGAGCGTCTAGAGTAGGTTATATTGATGGTAAGTACATTCTTAACCCATCAAAAGCTGAATTAGAAAACTCAAGTTTAGATTTAGTTGTAGCAGGTACTAAAGATGCAGTGCTTATGGTTGAATCTGAAACAAAAGGCTTATCTGAAGAAATAATGTTGGCTGCAGTTAAATTTGGTCATGAAGGCTTTGTCCCAGTAATTGAAATGATTGAGGAGCTAGCTAAAGAATGTAGAAAGCCAGAATGGACTGTTGAGAAAAAAGATTTATCTGAAGTTAAGCAAAAACTTGAGAGTGAATTTACTGAAGATTTAACTAAAGCTTTTGGGACAATAGATAAGCAAGATAGATCAAATCAAATTTCAGAGATATCTGAAAAAGCTAAACAGCTTTTTGCTGATAATGAAAATTACTCTGATTTTAATGTTAATGATGAGTTAAAAAATCTTGAAAAGAAAATTGTTAGAACTGATATTCTTAAAAACAAAAAAAGAATTGATGGCAGAGGTTTAGCTGATGTGAGATCTATTGAGTGTGAAGTTGGTGTTTTACCAAGAACTCATGGTTCAGCATTATTTACTAGAGGAGAAACACAAGCGATTGTTGTTACTACTTTAGGTACTTCTGATGATGAACAAAGAATAGAAAGTCTAGATGGACAATCCAGAGAAAGATTTATGCTTCATTACAACTTTCCTCCTTTTTCAGTTGGTGAAACAGGAAGAATTGGAACTGGAAGACGTGAAGTTGGTCATGGAAAGTTAGCATGGAGAGCAATCAATTCTTCACTGCCTTTAAAAGAAGCCTTTCCATACACTTTTAGAATAGTATCAGAGATTACAGAATCTAATGGTTCTTCTTCAATGGCTACTGTTTGTGGTGCATCTCTAGCATTAATGGATGCTGGTGTTCCAATTAAAGAGCCAGTTGCGGGTATTGCAATGGGTTTAATTAAAGAAGGTGATGATTTTAGTGTTCTATCAGACATTTTAGGTGATGAAGATCACTTAGGAGATATGGACTTTAAAGTTGCTGGAACTAAAGATGGAATAACTTCGCTTCAAATGGATATCAAAATTACCGGTATTACTTTTGAAATCATGGAGCAGGCTTTAAAGCAGGCTAAAGATGGAAGAATTCATATCTTAGGTGAAATGAATAAAGCCCTAAGTGAATCAAGAGCTGATGTTGGACAACACACTCCAAAAATGGAACAGATTACAGTTGATAAAAAAGATATCGCTGCTGTGATTGGAAAAGGTGGTGCAACGATCAGAGAGATTGTTGAAAAATCAGGTGCAAAAGTTGATGTAAATGATGAAGGTGTTGTTACAGTTGCTGCTCCAGATGAAGAATCTAGAAACATCGCTATGCAGTTTATTAAAGACATCACAGCAAAAGCTGAACTGAATAAAATTTATTCAGGTAAAGTTATGAAGATTATGGAATTCGGTGCATTTGTTAATTTCTTAGGAAAACAAGATGGACTAGTTCATATCTCAGAACTTGCAGATAAACGAGTGGCTAAAGTTACTGACGTTGTCAAAGAAGGTGACGAAGTTAAAGTTAAAGTAATTGGTTTTGATAGAGGTAAAGTTAAACTCTCTATGAAACAAGCTGCTGAATAACCAATAGCTTAAATTAAAATTCTTAACCCCTAGAATGAGAGTTCTGGGGGTTTTTTTTGTTAAAAGATTTTATAAAAATTAGTATAAATCTTATGTCTAAAATAGAAGTAATTTCTTTGTAAAAAGAAAAAAGTAATAATTATGTAATCTATTATATTTGTAGATGGATTTTGTTGCTTTTTATTTAAAAGAATTTTTTTAAAAATCTTAATTGTATTTTTTTCAGATAATTCTTTTTTAAGATTACTTGAATTATATTTCTTATTTTTATTGAAGTTAAGTATTTTTAAATTTAAATCTCCATATGAATAATAAGGAATTATATTTTTTTTACAGATTTCAAAATGAGCTCTTTGTCTACAAAAACCATAGGTAAATATGGGTTTATTTTTGATGGCAAATTCAGCACAAGATAAGCCAAAACTTTCTCCTAAAGATCTCGCATGTAACATTGCATTACAAGTATTTATAAATTTAACTTTTTGAGTTTGATTAAATGTGCCTTTGATAAATATAACTTTTTTATGATTAAAGAATTTTTTAATATTCATAAATAAAAAATAAATATTTTTATCTTGCCTAACTATTTTTTTAATAACATCTCTTACAAAATTTAAATCAAAACTAGTTTCTCCACCATGATAGCCAAACACTTTAGCATCTTTAGGGATCTTTAATTTAGTTCTTAAATTCTGATTATTTGTTAAAAGCTGAACTGGCAATGGGGCAAATGGAAATTTATTATTTGAGCAAGTTTTAGATAGCCACTTTGATATAAAAGCATAGTTAGATCCATGATATTGAAATATATTCTGAGGAAATACAGCGTGAATTATATTTTTAGAATTATTAATTATTTCATCTTTGACACCGTCTCTTTGGAAATAGATATAATCTAATTTTAAATTTTTATTTATTCTTTCTAGATCATTAAGATTTGATACTTTAATTATTTTAAATTTTCTTTTAAATTCCTTTATTGCTTCTGGCTTATTGTCCAGAGCAGTTGAGTTATAAAATATAATTGATTTATTTTTTAATATTGCTTGATTATTTTTAGCGTAAATAAAGATGGAATTAGCTATTCCTCTAAAGTTTAATTCTCTAAGGTAAAACCCAACTTTTAACATAATTCTAGATATCGTATTTTTAAGCTAATTCAAAAAAAGTTTAACTAAATTTAACTATATTTTAGCTGATATTCTTAGGATCTGGCATCCCAACTTTGTTATATCCAGCATCTACGTAGTGAATTTCACCAGTAACACCCTTTGCAAGGTCACTTAGTAGGTATAATGCTGAATTTCCAACATCATGAATATCTACGTTTCTTTTAAGGAAAGAATGATCTTCATTCCATTTATATAGGAATTTTGCATCACCAATAGCAGAAGCTGCTAGTGTTTTGATTGGCCCAGCACTTATTGCATTTACTCTCATGCCTTTAGCACCAAGGTCTCTTGCAAGATACTTAACACTTGCCTCAAGAGCTGATTTACAAACACCCATTACGTTATAGTTTGGAATAGCTTTAGTAGATTCGTAAGTCAAAGTTAACATGCTACCACCTTCTTTCATTACTTTAGATGCTTCTTTTGCAACTTCTGTAAATGAAAAACATGAAATTAACATGCTTCTTAAAAAGTTTTCTCTAGTAGTGTTTAAATATTCTCCTGATAACTCTGACTTGTCCGAAAATGCAATTGCATGAACCACAAAGTCAATTTCACCCCATTGAGATTTAACATCTTCAAATAATTTGGTTACATCCTCTTTTTTTTCAACGTCACAGCTAAATGTAGTATTTGAATTTAATTTTTCTGCTAAAGGAATTACTCTTTTTTTTAAAGCATCACCTAAATAAGTAAATGCAAGTTCAGCACCTGCTTCAGCAAGTTTTTGTGAAATTCCCCAAGCGATAGATCTCTCATTGGCAACACCCATGATTAATCCTTTTTTACCTTTCATCAAACTCATAATTTAAACCTTTTCAAAAATTAAAGCAGCGTTAGTTCCACCAAAACCAAAACTGTTAGACATAACTGTATTTAAAGTTACACCTGTTTCAGTTTTAGTTACAATTGGAAATTTTTTAGCTTCATCATCCATATCCACTATGTTTGCAGAACCAGTAATAAAACTATTTTTCATCATGATTAAACAATAGATCGCTTCATGAACAGAAGCAGCACCTAGTGGATGACCAGACAGTGATTTAGTTGAACTTATCTTTGGAACATTAGCTCCAAAAGTTTCTCCAACACCTCTTAGTTCAGTAATATCTCCTACCGGAGTAGAAGTTCCATGAGTGTTTATATAATCAATTTTATTTTTAGCTGTTGCAAGAGCCAGTTTCATACATCTCACTGCTCCTTCACCAGATGGGGCTACCATATCGTAGCCATCTGACGTTGCTCCATAACCTGTTAATTCCGCGTATATTTGAGCACCTCTAGCTTTAGCATGTTCATATTCTTCAAGCACTAACACTCCACCACCACCAGCAATTACAAAACCATCTCTAGTTTTATCATATGCACGCGAAGCTTTTTCTGGTGTATCGTTATATTTTGAGGACAATGCAGTCATCGCATCAAACATAGCAGTCATTGCCCAGTGTAGTTCTTCACTTCCACCTGCAAAAACAATATCTTGTTTGCCCATTTGAATTAACTCACTAGCATGACCAATACAGTGACCACTAGTTGCACATGCTGAGCTCATTGTATAGTTCACACCTTTTATTTTAAACGGCACGGCAAGTGTAGCTGATGCTGTGCTTGCCATTGTTCTTGGAACAACAAATGGTCCCATAAGTTTTGGAGTTTTGGCTCTTGTTTTGTCGACAGATAAAACTACATTTTCAATTGAAGGTCCACCAGAACCCATTACGATTCCAGTTTTAATATTACTCACATCTTTTTCTTCAAGGCCAGAGTCTGCAATAGCTTCTTTCATTGCAATATAGTTATAAGCTGAACCAGATCCCATAAATCTAATTGTTTTTCTATCAACGTGGTCAGAAAGGTTTATATTTGGTTTTCCATGTATATGACTTCTTAAATTGTGTTCTTTGTATTCTTCATTAAATGAAATTCCTGATTTAGAATTTAATAAAGATTGATGAACTTCTTCTTTATTATTACCTAAACAAGAAACAATTCCTAAACCTGTAACAACAACTCTTCTCATTATTTAAATAACCCTACTTTTAAACTTTCTGCTGAATATATTTTTTTGTCATCTGCAAGTACAGCCCCATTAGCAAGACCAACAGTTGTTCCTCCTGGTGACATAATTTTTTTCATATCAATTTCATACCTTACATTTTTAACATTCTGTAAAACTTCACCTGTAAATTTTACTGTACCAACGCCAAGAGCCCTACCTTTTCCAGGGTTGCCAAGCCACCCAAGATAAAAACCAACTAGTTGCCACATTGCATCAAGACCTAAACATCCTGGCATAACTGGATCTCCCTTAAAATGACAATCAAAAAACCATAGATCGTCTTTAATGTCTAGTTCAGCTTTTAAAGAACCTTTATTATAAGCTCCATTGTTATCGTTGATTTCGGTAATTCTATCAAACATAAGCATTGGGGGAAGTGGTAATTTAGCGTTTCCAGGGCCAAAAAGCTCTCCATTTCCACATGTTATGAGATCATCGTAAGAATAAGAATTTTTTTTCATAAAATTTGAAGACCCTTAATACTTGATTTAATGATAATATAATATAATAAAACAGTATAATTTTAGTTTTAGTTTAGAATTATTATAAAAAATTATGAAAAAAGACTGCAATTTTATCAACAAATTACGAGAAATTGGACTAAGACCAACAAAGCAAAGGGTAAAAATTTGTGAATTGTTATTTTTAAGGGATAAAACCTTCCATTTTACAATTAATGATCTTGTCAAAAAAATTTCAGATGAGATGAATGAAAAAATATCCCTTGCTACAGTCTATAATACGGTTCATGCTTTCCAAAAAAAAGGTCATTTAAAAGAAATAGCAATAAATTCAGATAAAACTTACTATGATACTAACACTTCAATTCACCATCATTTTTATGATGAGGATACTCACGAGCTAATCGATTGTGATGAGAATGATATTGATTCTATTAATTTGAAAAAAAATATTCCTGGAAAACAAATAAAGTCTGTAGAAGTTTTGATTAAAGTTGCGAGTGATAATCAAAATCAAAATTAATTCAATTAAATCAAATATTTTAGCAATACATTATAATTATTCTAAACTATTGACTTTCAATTTAGAATCATTATATGTTTACCATCATTAAATTAAGGAGAATAAAATGCCATTAAAAGGAACTAAGACAAAAGAAAATCTAGAAGCTGCATTTGCTGGTGAAAGCCAAGCAAACAGAAGATATCTTTATTTCGCTCAAAAAGCAGACATCGAAGGATACAATGATGTTGCATCAGTATTTAGATCAACAGCAGAAGGTGAAACAGGCCACGCGCATGGACACTTAGAATATTTAGAAGAAGTAGGTGATCCAGCTACTGGTTTACCAATTGGTGAAACTAAAGCCAATCTAGCTTCAGCAGTACAAGGTGAAACACATGAGTATACAGACATGTACCCAGGTATGGCAAAGACAGCTAGAGAAGAAGGTTTTGAGGAAATCGCAGATTGGTTTGAAACTTTAGCAAAAGCCGAAAAATCTCACGCTGGTAAATTCCAAAAAACTTTAGAGTCTATTAGTTAATAAGTTTTTTAGTGGGCATTAATTTGCCCACTAAATATCTAATAAAATTTCAAAAAAATTATGAGCAAAGAAGGTAGTTTAGATGCCCCTATAAGGCACCCAATAAATTTCGAGCATCCTGATTTTTTAAATCCTGAAAAATTAGATGCCGAAATGAGAAGAGCATTTGATATTTGCCATGGTTGCAGAAGATGTTTTAACTTATGTGACTCGTTTCCAAAGTTGTTTGATATGATTGATGAGTCAGAAAATGAGGATGTTGAAAGTTTAAAAAGTGAACAATTTGAACCTGTTGTGGATGCATGTACCTTGTGTGACATGTGTTTTATGACTAAATGTCCATACGTACCTCCTCATGATTTTGATTTAGATTTTCCTCACTTAATGTTGAGATACAGAACAGCTCAAAAAAAATTGGGAAAATTACCAGTTGTGCCATCACAATTAGCTCAAATAGACAGAAATTCAAAAATCGGTGTCATTTTTTCAAAATTAGTTAACTGGGTATCTAGTATTAATAATAAACTTTTTAGAAAAATTTTAGAAATTGTTGCAGGGATTGATAAAAGAGTCCAATTACCAAAATATAATTCAGAAACATTTTCAAACTTCTTTAAAAGAAATAAAGACAAAATAAATTTTGAAACTCCAAACAAGGATAGAAAAGTTGTAATTTATACAACTTGTTTTGTTAATTTTAATAAAAAAAATACAGGGGTTGCAGCTTTAAAAGTTTTAAAAAAGAATAGAGTTGAGGTTCAAGAGGCTTACCCTGGATGTTGTGGGATGCCTTTCTTAGAGCAAGCAGATCTTCCTAAAGTGGTTGAACAAGCAAAAAAAATATCTAAAGATTTATTAGAGTGGGTTGATAAAGGTTATAAAGTAATAACTTTAACAGCAAGCTGTGGGCTTATGTTAAAATTTGAATGGCCTCTTCTTTTACCAAATAATGAGAATGTAACTAGGCTATCCAAAAATGTTATGGATATTGACGAATATATCGTTGATATTTCAAACAAAGAAGGCTTAGTTGAAGGGTTGGAAGAAATTGATGGAGGTGTAACAGTCCACCATGCTTGCCATTCAAGGGCACAGAACATGGGAGTTAAAGCAAGAGACATGCTAAAATTAATACCTAATATTAAAATAGATGTTATTGAAAGGTGTGCAGGACATGGAGGTACCTTTGGAGTTATGAAAGGCACACATGATTTAGCAAATAAAGTGGGTAGACCTGTCGCAAGACAAATTAAAACAAAAAATAATAAATATATGGCATCAGATTGCCCTCTAGCTGGAAAGCATTTAAAGCAGTTAGAAATTGATACAAATATTTCAAATGATGAGGCACTACACCCTATCGAGTTAATGGCAAAAAGTTATAAATTATAATTATGCCTAGAGAAAAAAGAGAAATTCATAAACAAGACATCATGCCATTAGATGTTTACATTAAAAATCGTAAAGAGCTTAGAAAAAATATTGTTAGTTTTAAGAAAAATAGAAGAATTGCCTTAGGTCCTTACGCAACTTTTTACTTTGAAAATTATGAAACAATGCTAGCCCAGGTACAAGAGATGCTCTACATAGAAAAAGGAGGAGATGAGCAGCTTAAAGATGAGCTAAAAGCATACAATCCTTTAATACCTAACGGAAAAGAACTTACTGCTACTTTGATGTTTGAAATAGATAATCCAATTTCGAGATCAGCGTTCCTAAGCAAAGTTGGTGGAATTGAGGAAAAAGTGTTTATTAAAATTGGTAGTGAAATTACTAAAGCAGTTCCAGAGAAAGATGTTGATAGAACTTCTGCTGATGGTAAAGCGTCATCAGTTCAATTTATACATTTTGTACTCACAGATGAGCAAATTCAAAAATTTAAATCAAAAAATATAGATATTGAACTTGGTATAGATCATAAAGATTATTCACACACAACTAAACTTAGTTTAGAGAATATAAATTCTTTGTCAGCAGATTTTAATTAATTAGACCCCAAGTATTATTAGTTTTAATCCATCCATCAAAGTTATCAGATTTAACTTTGCACCAATCATCCTCACATTTTTGTAACATTAACAGCCTTCCTTTTTTTATCTGAGCAATTGGTTTTGCAAAAGAATTAGGTTTTTTAAACAAAATTTTATCATTTATTGCGATAACTGAATTAATTTTTTTCAATTGCGAAACGTGTATCCAGCCACCATTATTTTTTAAATCAATTATACGTCTAAAGTTTTCTTTTTTGTCTATTAGTTTTACTGGCAAATTGATTTTATTGTAAACAAATTTTATATCTGAGTCAAAACTAGGACCATATCGAACATTAACTTTATTTTTTTTTAAAGATAAAAAAGTTTCTGCCACTCCGTTTGATGTAGATAAAAAAATTAAGAAAATTAATATATAAGTATTTTTTTTCATTTATTACATATACATTTATTTCTTCTAGTCAGTTTTACTTTTCTGAAATTTAAATTTAATAAATCTACGATTAGTATAGAGCCATTTAAATTTTGACCTATATTTAATATTTCTTTTAAAATTTCATTTGCTTGTATAGAGCCAATAGTACTTGCTACTGTCCCTAAAATTCCTTCATATTCACAATTTAATATGTCATCAGAGATAGTTTCTTCTTGATAAAAACATCTTAAACAAGGCTCTTTTTTATTTTTAAAATTAAAGGTAAAGACATGACCATCAAATTTACTAATAGCACCGGTTACAAGAAATTTTTTATGTTTTAGACTTAAATCGTTAATCAGAAATTTAGTTTTAAAATTATCTGTGCCATCAACTATGTAATCATAATTTTTAATAATTTTTTTAGAATTTTTTTTATCTAATCTTAAATTGAAGATATTAACTTTAGTTTTTGGATTAATATCTTTTAATTTTTTTTTAGCCACTTTAACTTTTGATCTATTCAAATCTTTTTCATTAAATAAACTTTGTCTGTGGATATTTGAAAGGTTAACTAGGTCATTATCTATAATTCCCAGTGTTCCAATTCCAGATCTAGTTAGAAATTCTGCTACTGGGCATCCTAGCCCCCCCATGCCGACTATAAGAACTTTAGAATTAACGATTTTTTTTTGCCCTAAAATTCCAATATTTTTTAAAATTATTTGTCTTGAAAATCTTTCAAGTTGATTTTTGCTTATTTTTGAGCTCATTTGCCTGTTGAGCCAAACCCATCCTCTCCCCTGACAGTTTCTGGCAGACTATCTGTTTCTTCTAAATTCATTTTAATAATGGGAGTTAAAATCATTTGTGCAATTCTATCATTATTATTTATCAAAAAATCACCACTCCCGTGATTAAAAAGTATTACTTTAATTTCTCCTCTGTAATCACTATCGATTGTTCCAGGAGTATTTAATACACTAATGTTATTTTTTGCAGCTAGACCAGATCTTGGTCTGATCTGAATTTCAAAATTACTTGGAAATGCAACAGAAATACCCGTTGGAACTAAACAAGATGTTTGAGGGTTAAGATTTATTGGCTTTTTTATAAATGCCATTAAATCCATCCCTGAAGCACCAGTAGTTTTGTAAGCAGGTAAATTTACTTCAGGATCTAATTTTTTTATAAGAACTTTTGTCATTAATTTAATTGATCAATAATTTTATCAACTATTTCGTCTGATATTTCAGATTTTTTTTTATACAAAAGTTTTTCTTTCTTTTTATTTTTATAATGAATTGTCACTTCATTAAAATCAGAATTAAAACCAATTTTTTTGTTAGAAACATCATTGGATACAATCCAATCACAATTTTTATTATTTAATTTTTCTTCAGCATTATTTTCAACATTATTAGTTTCAGCTGCAAATCCAATTACAAGATCAGGCCTCATTGAATTATGATTAGAAACATAGTTTAAGATGTCTACATTTTTTTCTAAATTTAAACTAAGTGTATCTTGTTTCTTAATTTTATTTTTGTATTTTTTATTAACTTTAAAATCAGCAACAGCTGCTGAAAACACCGCAACATTAGTGGGTAAGTTTTTTTGAGTTGCAACAAGCATTTCATCTGCCGTTTCAACTTTGATAAGTTTGATGTTTTTATCAACACCTAAATTAGTTGGACCAGAAATTAAGGTTGTATCAAAACCTTTTTTAGATAGAGACTTAGCCAATTCGTATCCTTGTTTTCCACTTGATTTATTTGTAATAAATCTAACAGGGTCAATATATTCATTTGTAGGTCCTGCTGTTACAAGCGCTTTAAATCGTTTATTTTTATTAAGATTTAAAAAATAATTATTTATCTCAGTTGAAATTATTTCAGGATCTGACATTTTACCTTGCCCATACTCACCACATGCCATATCACCGATTTCTGGACCAATTATTTTATAACCAAAATCTTTTAATTTTTCTAAGTTTTGTTTTGTAGATTTGTGTTCCCACATCCTAACATTCATAGCTGGAGCCAAATATATATTCTTATTTGATGCAAGCACTACGGTTGAAGCCAAGTCATCCGTTGTTCCTTGTGCAAATTTTGATATAGAGTTAGCTGTTGCTGGTGCAACTAAGATTATGTCTGCCCATCTTGATAGAGCTATATGATCCATTTCTGTTTCATTTTCAACACTAAACAAATCACTGTAAACTTTACCTTGTGAAAGAGAAGCAACAGAAAGAGGAGTTACGAACTCTTTGGCACTAGCAGTTAAAATGGTTTTGATTTCTGCTCCATTTTTTTTAAAAAGTCTAATTATTTCAAGACTTTTATATGCAGATATTCCTCCACATATAATAAATAAGATTTTTTTATTTAACAGATTTTTCATTTTAAGAATTAAAATACCAATAGTCCAAAAATTACAAGAACTAATAATCCAATAATAGATTGATTTCTAAAAGCTAGCATTTCTGATTTTTTATTATTTAAGGCAGTATAAGAATTTGAATTTTGAGGTATCTGTCCACTGGCTAAAAACGTTAAAGCCTGATTGGCTTTATCCATAATTTCAGGAAATTCAGGTAATCGTTTAATTACCTCAGAAGTATTTTGCAAAGTGTCTGTGATTGTATTGATGGGATCTTTTGTTTCTTTTAGCCAATTTTCAAGTACTGGTTTTGAAGTTGTCCATATATTTGTATTAGGGTTTAATTTTCTGGCTACACCCTCGACAACAACCATAGTTTTTTGTAGCATTAAAAGTTGAGGCTGGGTTTGCATATTAAATTTCTCAGTGACGTCAAATAATTGTTTTAATAATTTTCCACCAGATATGTCTTTAACTGTCTGTCCAAATATAGGTTCCCCTATTGATCGAAGTGCTTGGGCCAAGTCATCAATTGGAACATTGTTTGGAACTAGTCCTGCAACTAGATGAACTTCAGCTACTTTTCTGTAATCTCTTTGAATAAAACCAAATAAAATTTCAGCTAGAAATCTTTTGCTAAGTTTATCTAGTCTACCCATTATACCAAAATCTATTGGAGCAATTTGGCCACTATTATCTATAAAAATATTTCCTTGATGCATATCTGCATGAAAAAAACCATCTCTAACTGCGTGTCTTAAAAAATGTTGAATAATATCTTCTGCAATTTTATCAGTATTTAAATCTCTTTTTTTTAATTCTTCTGTCTCTCTTATAGAAACACCATCAATCCAGTCTAATGTCATTACATTTTCACTTGTAAAATTCCAATAAATTTGAGGAACTTGAAAACCTGCATCATTTTTAGTATTTTCTGCATATTCATTAGCTGCAGCTGCTTCAAATCTTAAATCCATTTCTAGATTAGTTATCTCTTTTAATAAAAAAACAACTTCAACTAGTTTTAATCTTTTTGTTTTTTTTACAAAAGACTCTACAATAAAAGCAAACAGCATCATTGCGTCAATTTCTTCATTAAATATTTTCTTAATATTTGGTCTCAGAATTTTTATTGCAACATCTTTGATAGTTCCACTGTCATTTATTTGGGCTTTATGTACTTGAGCTATTGAAGCAGCTGCAACAGGTTCGCTTAAGTTAATTATTGAATTATATGTCTCTTCACCAAGGTCTTCTTTAATAATTTCTTTTGCTTGATTTATAGAAAAAGGTGGAAGTCGATCTTGTAAATTTTCAAGTTTAATAGATAGCTCTTCCCCAATAATGTCAGGTCTTGTTGCCAAAAATTGACCAAGTTTTATAAAAGTTGTGCCCATTGACTCTAAAGAATTGGATAGTCTTTCCCCTTCATCTTTATTTAAGTCTTTTTGTTCATTTTTAGAAAATGAAAATGACAAAAGCTGAAATAATATTGTTATTGCAAGAGGAGGTTTTTTAAATTTTGAAGCAATATTTAAAATATCTGACTTTGCAATTTTTCTTCCTATTCTAAACAAGGTTATGAGTTTTTTTATCATTAAAATTTCCATCCGCTGTGAATTGAAATAATACCGCCAGAGAAATTTCTATAAGAACATTTTTTAAAATTATTATTTTTCATCAATTCAATTAATTCTTCTTGATTAATAAACTGTTCAATACTTTTAATTAGATATTCGTATGGTTCTTTTTCACCAACAACAAACTGTCCGATAATAGGAATTAATTTTGAATAATTTCTATAAATAAAATCTAAGTTTGAATTTTGGATTTTGGAAAATTCTAAACATAAATAACGTCCACCAGGTTTTAAAACTCTGTAAGCTTCAGAAATAGCTTTATCTAAATTCTTGGTATTTCTTAAACCAAAACTAATAGTGTAAAAATCAAATGTATTATCTGGCAAAGGTATTTTTTCAGCAGAAGAAATTATCCACTCAATATTATCGTAATTAGAAAGTTTTTTTTTCCCTTGATTAATCATTCCTTCATTTGGATCAATACAAGTGATTTTTTCATTTTTACTTGTATTATCTAAATATAATTTGCCTATGTCACCTGTACCGCATGCTACATCAATCAATTTTTTATTTAAGGATGGTTTCATCATGTTTATTAGACTTTTTTTCCAAAACCTATGAACACCAAGAGACATAAAGTCATTCATTAAGTCATATTTATTATAGACTTGGTCAAATACACTTTGTACTAATCCCTTTTTATTTTGAAGATATTGTTGCATAAAAAAATATATATTCAATATAGTGTGAAATGCCAGAATTACCAGAAGTAGAAATTGTCAGACAATCTCTTGATAAAAAGATCAAACAAAAAAAGGTTAAAAAAGTAATAGTTCGAAATAGAAATTTAAGATTCAAATTACCATATGATTTTAGTCTTTGTTTACAAAACAAGAAAATAATTAAAGTAGGAAGATTCTCAAAATATCTTATTATTTTCGTTTCTGATGGCAGTTATTGTTTAATTCATTTAGGAATGTCGGGAACAATACATATTGTAGGTAAAAAAAAAATTAATAAATTTACTAATACAAGCTTTTATAATTCGCCCTACCTTCCAAAAAAACATAATCATATAGAAATAATTTTTGATGATTTTAAAGTTGTCTATAATGATCCTAGAAGATTTGGATTTTTTCAAATTATAAAAAATAACTTTGAATTAAATAAAAGATTTAATCATCTTGGTCCAGAACCTTTTAGTAAAACATTTAACCTTACTTATGTTTTAAATTTTTTTAAAGGTAGGAACAAAGATATAAAAAGTTTTTTACTTGATCAGAAATTTATATCGGGAATAGGAAATATATATGCAAGTGAAATTTTATTTTTTAGTAAAATAAATCCATTTAAAAAAGCAAGCTTACTAAACAAAAAAGAATGTAAAAAAATTATATCAAATTCTAAAAAAATTCTTTTAAAAGCTATTAGCAAAGGTGGGTCTAGCATTAGAAATTTTCAAGATATATCCGGGTCTAAAGGTGGATTTCAAAATGAGTTTAAAGTTTATCAGCAAGAAGGTAAGAGATGTAAAAATTTGGGATGTTCTAATCTTATAAAAAAAAAGATAATCTCCAATAGATCAACTTTTTTTTGTGATTCTTGTCAAAAATAAATAATTATTTTATTGACCACTTTAAATTCTCAAGCTATACCCCTGCGGATATGGCAAACACAAAATCAGCAATTAAGAGAATTAGAAGAATTTCTAAGCAAACAGCAGTAAACAAGGCAAGAAAGAGTAAATTTAGAAATGCTTTAAAGAAAATGAACCTTTTAATCGAAGATAAGAAAAAAGATGAAGCCCTTAAATTCTTACCAAAATTAAATTCAGAGTTGATGAAAATTGCTAAAACAGGAATTATTAAGAAACAAAATGCTTCAAGAAACGTTTCTAGAATAACTAAAAAAATTTCTACAATCTAAAGATAAGTTACAGATTTTTTCAAATAAACAACCACTAGTATCCACTGTATATATCATTAAGTTTTGTCAAATCACTATATTTAGATTTAGTAAATACTTAATGCACATTGATTCAATCTGTGTTTGATTCAATCTGTGTTTGATTCAATTGTTAATTTTATTTTTCTAAATAAAAAAAATTAATTTCCTAATTTTTTTACATAA